>OZ253460.1:0-1212500 GCA_965261565.1 Amylibacter sp. | reverse complement strand
ATAATTGTAAGGCATAAACCCCCAGCTGAAATTCCAAAGCCTTCAACGGATCAGCCCCAAGCTGGTTATTCACCGCTTGGTAAAACACCCAAATTCCCGGCACGACCAATACTATATATAATGGCCACGCTGGAATGCGTTTCACTGTCGCGTTGATCGTTTGCACTATAGACATAGTGTCATTCCCATTAATCTCTTTGAATACTTGTAATACACAAGTCCCATATCTAAAGCACGATACCTCACGCAGTTGTTTAAAATGTTTCAATAAGACCGCACAAATACTTTTCAGCAAGCAATTACCCGAAACTCAGGTCAGGTCACCATTCAGTCGATGATTGGCCCATTGCCAACGCGGGGGATCGGTCGGCCTCCATCTGCAACGGCCATGCAAAATACTATTTCGTCTGCGCGGGGCGCATCGGCAACCATGATTGTCATGGTGTCAAAGTGATCGAATGACCACGCTTCATCCTTGTGCCCGAGTGGGATGTCGATCGCTACACCAACGCTGGCGACTTTCACGTTCGAGGGGATCAGTGCCTTGCCACCACCAACAGCCGCACGCATCGGCTTACCCAGTTTCGGATGTATCATCGCGCCACCATGTTCCATATCACCAGCGGCACCAACAATGGCCGCCTTTCCATAACTAATAGGCGCATTCGCAAGCATTTTAACTGCTTCTGTCATTAATCTTTCACCCAGCTCACCGCCCATGTCGAATAGCATTGATAGATCTTCAGAAAAACGGCCAGCATATGGATTTTGGATCACCGCAACAGCACAAACCCGCGTTATGGGATCACAGGGTTGGCCAAAGCCGTCCGCGTCAACGGTTTCTTTAATAAGCATGGTCTTGCGAACTTTCATACATACCTCCTATTATGACAGGCCATAAGAATAAGCCGCTATTCCCCAAGCAACTGTGCTAGATCAAGGTTATGTCAATTAAAGTAGCTTGGCAACGAAGCGGATACATACCCCATATTGGGAAGTGTGGATAAGGGGTCGTTATTGCATTATCCCCTTACCTTGCAAATTGTTAAAACTGCTTGCGCAAATCCATCCCCGTATAAAGCCCGGCCACTTCTTCTTCGTACCCGTTATACATCAATGTCGGAACCCGGCCTGCAAACAGCCCGGCCCCGATAGGCCGCTCACTGGCCTGCGTCCAACGCGGGTGATCCACGTCCGGGTTCACGTTTGAATAAAACCCGTATTCACGATCCGCGATCCGGTTCCACGTGGTTGGCGGTTCTTCTTCTGTCAGGGTGATCTTCACAATCGACTTGATTGATTTAAACCCGTATTTCCACGGCACAACCAACCGCAGCGGCGCACCGTTTTGGTTCGGCAGTTCTTCACCATACATACCCGTTGCAATTATCGTCAGCGGATGCATTGCCTCATCCAGACGCAACCCTTCCACATAAGGCCAAGGAAAACGCGGGTTCCAGCCCATGCCCGGCATTTCTTCAGGGCGGCTCAGCGTTTCAAACGCAACATACTTCGCTGTTCCCATCGGATCAGCCTTGGCAATCAAATCAGACAGCTGAAACCCAATCCACGGTACAACCATCGACCAGGCTTCCACACAACGGAACCGGTAGATGCGTTCTTCCAGTGCCACATCCTTCAGAATGTCTTCCAACGCAAAATTGCCAGGGTTATTCACCAACCCGCCAATTTCAACACTCCACGGGTCTGTGGTCAAAACATCCGCATACTTAGCGGGATCCGCTTTACCCGTGCCATATTCATAATAGTTATTATAAGTCGTAGCCGCGTCTTTAGGCGTGATATCCCCATCTACCTTATAGTCACTTTTCGAAAACTCTAATGTCTTCGCATGCGCGGCACCTGCAAACAAAGGCACAAGCCCCGCACCAGCCACACCGGCCATAATTTGGCGGCGGTTCAAAAAATCGGCCTTTGGTGTCACTTGTGAATAAGTCAGTTTACGCATGCTATATCTCCATTTTGGGTGACTATGACTTAGCTCTAAAGGCATTCACAGACAAAACATTCAGGATCACGTATATGTTGACTATATTACAGCCGGCTTAATTTACAAATACCGCTTCCATTTCACGTCGCAGCTGCACTGTGGATCAGCCGCATCAATCCCACCCGCACCGGGTTTCTCTTGGTTGAAAAATTTTGCAGTAACGCATCAGGCTCACACCTAATTCCCGGGTAACACATCCGGCCTTGGGTAAAGCCGCGCCAATGAAATACTGCGCCCGCTGGCCTGCATCACACGGATATGTTTGCGCCTGATTTCGCGTGGTTCGGAAGCTCCCACAGAATGCGCCAAAGTTTCCACCTCGTGAATTAGCCCTGTAGCATAATTCGCAACCTTTTCAGATTTGGTCTTCGGCACCAGGCCTTTTTGCAAATGCGGGTCATGGGTTGTTATTCCGGTTGGGCAAGTGTTTTTGTTACATTTCATCGCCTGAATGCAACCCAATGAGAACATGAAACCGCGTGCCGACACCACAAAATCCGCGCCAAGACCCAAGGCCCAGGCGACATCAGACGGGTTAATCAGCTTACCCGAAGCAATCAGTTTAATCCGCTGGCGTAACCCCCGTTCATACAACAAATCCGATACGCGCGGCAGGCTTTCGCGCAGCGGCGATCCAACCAAGTCCATCAACGGCATAGGTGCCGCGCCGGTGCCGCCATCGCCACCATCAATGGTAATAAAATCAGGCGCGGTTTCTTCACCGCGTTGCACAACTTTATCCAACAGCTCCGCCAGAGCCTGATAATCGCCCATCACGGTTTTGAACCCAACAGGCTTTCCTGTAACTTCGCGAATATGCACAATCACATCCAGCAGCTCATCGGCGTTTGAAATATCCGCATGGCGATTGGGTGAAATGCTGGCTTTGCCTTCTTCAATCCCGCGAATAGCCGCCACTTCTGCATTCACCTTACCGGCAGGCAAAATCCCGCCTTTACCCGGCTTTGCACCTTGCGCCAGCTTCAGCTCAAACATTTTAACGTTCTTATGCCCGGCCATGTCCTGCAAACGCTCATCCGACAGTTTGCCATTTAAATCACGCACACCGTATTTTGCCGTGCCGATCTGAAACACCACATCGCATTCCCCTTCCAGATGATACGGTGACAAACCGCCCTCACCCGTGTTCAGCCAGATACCCGCCTGTTTGGCACCAGAGCTTAACGCCCGCACAGCAGGTTTTGACAATGCTCCGTAACTCATCGCCGAAATGTTAAAAAAAGACGGCGCCATATACGGCTCTTTGCAATAAGGCCCGATTTCTAAGGGTTGCGTTTTAGCGGCCTGTTCTTCCAAAGGCGGAAATGGCGCGTTTACAAATATAGGTGTTCCGATCTGCGTCAGATTTCGAGTTGAACCGAACGCAATCGTATTACCCTTACCTTTTGCGGCACGCGCAACCCAGTCACGCTGCGCACGGTTAAACGGCATTTCCTCACGGTCCATCGCGAAAAAATATTGCCGGAAAAATTCGCCCAATTCTGTAAACAATTTCCGGAACCGCCCGATCACAGGATAGTTGCGGCGCACCGCATCCTCTGTCTGGCTGCGGTCAATGACGAACATAACGAGTGCTGTCAGTACAACCAACACCAATGCTATGACAAATAATGTTGTTATAACCTGTAGTGTGTCCGCGACTACGTCCATAAAGAACATTTACTATCTCCCGTATTTTGCGAAACCCTAGACCGAATAAATCCGACCGCCAAGCACCTAATGAACAGAGTTTGGTTTTGCCTGTCTTATTGTAAAAACTACTTTACTCTCCGCTTGCAGGAAGGTTTAAAAGAGTCGATAAAAGGAAGTCTAATGCGAAATTTTATAATCGTTGCTGTCGCGGCCCTTCTGCTTGCCGCTTGGTACTTCACCCAGTCAGGCAACACAGCATCCACCCAAACCGACCAAGCACAATCACCTTCCGTTATAGTGCCAGAACTTACGGCAGAAGCCAAAATCGGTGAGAAATATTTTAATGCAAAATGCGCTACCTGCCACGGCATGAACGGTACCGGCACCGATAAAGGCCCACCCTTTTTACACAAAGTGTACGAGCAAAACCACCACGCCGACGAAAGCTTTCAACGTGCCGCCAAAATGGGGGCGCAAGCACATCACTGGAATTTCGGAAACATGCCCCCGGTTGCGGGAATTACCCGCGCTGAAGTTGCAAAAATTATTATCTATATACGCGAGATACAGGCAGCAAACGGAATATAATAAGCAAGAGGGTAGGCGTGCCCCTTCTTTCTTTACTGTGGTTTATCAAGCGCTATAAAATCCTGATAATCCGCACTGCCAAAATGATGGTCAACGACAAACAACCAGTTTCCATCGGCCTGCCTACGCAACACTTCAATACCACCGGTTGATTGCACAACTTTATCGCCGCCAGGGGTATTAAAAATCACCGTGTATTTAGAACGGAATACAACCGTGTCTTCGTAATTTGCTCGAAATACAGTTTCAAAAGTGAAATTATCAACGCTCTTGACGGTTTCAGTAAAAAAAACGCGTATAGCTTCCTTACCGCGAATTTCTTGACCACCCACTGCAACCATAACAGCATCGTCGGCATAAATATCGACCAGAGCTTCCAGATCTTTATTGTTTAAAGCTTTCTTGAATATTTCATGGCCCTGATTTGGGTCGGTTATAATTAAGCTACGCTCTTTCGCAGTAACAGCCAAAGGGCTTGTTAACGCAAAAAGAAGTGCTGAAAACACTACCGAGTTTTTATGTTTCACATCATTCCTCAGGATTGTTTAATTTACACTGTGTAAACTATACGATTCTTTACACAGTGTAAAGTTCCGTAAGCATCATCCGAAAAAACTGAAATCACGCGTGAAATATAAATAAAGCAGCACACCCAGCAGCGCCATTCCAGGCAACCCCAAAAGCCGACGGGCCAGACCCCAAACAATCGTTCGAAAGATCCAGCCCATCGTTTACTCCGTTTAATGTACCAGTTCGTCGGCAGGTACTGTTGGTGCTTTGCCTTTGCCGTTAATCACCAGACCATTGTCATCAGCGGTAACATCAACCTCAGACCCGTCCAACACTTCACCACTCAGCAGCAATTCCGCCATTTGGTCTTGCAAGGCTTTCTGGATTACCCGCTTCAATGGTCGCGCCCCGTAAACCGGATCATAACCTTGATCGGCAAGCCATGTCTTGGCCTTCTCGTCCACACTCAACCCGATCTTCCGGCCTGTCAAACGTTTAGCCAGTATCCCAAGCTGAATATCAACGATACCGTCCATATTTTTGCGACTGAGCCGGTCAAACAGAACAATCTCGTCCAGACGGTTCAGGAACTCGGGGCGGAAATGTGCTTTCACCGCTTCCATTACCTGCCCTTTGGCCTCATCAGTATCGGCACCATCGGGCAATTGACTTAACACCTGCGCCCCCAGATTGGATGTCAGAATAATCAGCGTCTGTTTGAAGTCCACCGTGCGGCCCTGCCCATCGGTCAACTGACCGTCATCCAGAACCTGCAACAATACGTTGAACACATCAGGGTGCGCCTTTTCAACCTCGTCAAACAGGATCACCTGATAGGGGCGCCGCCGAACCGCTTCGGTCAAAACACCGCCTTCATCATAGCCAACATAACCGGGGGGTGCCCCGATCAGACGGGCAACCGAATGTTTTTCCATAAATTCGGACATATCCACACGTACCATGGCCTGATCGTCGTCAAACAGGAACTCGGCCAGTGCCTTGGTCAGCTCGGTTTTACCGACGCCGGTTGGCCCTAGGAACATGAACGAACCAAGTGGACGTTTCGGGTCATTCAAACCCGCCCGCGCACGGCGCACCGCATTCGATACCGCATGGATCGCATCATATTGCCCGATCACACGACTGCCGATAACATCTTCCATCCGCAGCAATTTCTCACGCTCGCCTTCCAGCATGCGGTCAACGGGAATACCGGTCCAGCGTTCTACAACGCTTGCGATATGTTCGGGGCGCACAGCCTCTTCCACCATCACTTCATCGCCGTGTTCTTCGGCCACTTTCAGCTTTTTCTCCAGCTCTGGAATAATGCCGTATTGCAATTCGCCCATTTTGGTCAAATCACCGGCACGCCGCGCGGTTTCAAAATCCATCCGCGCCTGATCCAACTCTTCCTTGATATCACGCGCCGAGGCCAGCTTGTCACGCTCACCTTGCCATTGTGCCGTCATCTGGCTGGATTGCTCCTGCAAATTCGCCAAATCTTTTTCCAATTTTGCAAGACGGTCCTTGGATGCCGTATCGGTTTCTTTTTTCAAAGCTTCCGCCTCGATCTGCTTTTGCAACAGCTCGCGGTCAATCGCATCCAGTTCTTCCGGTTTACTATCCGCTTCCATCCTCAAACGGCTGGCCGCCTCATCCATCAAATCAATAGCTTTGTCGGGCAAAAACCGATCCGTAATGTACCGTTCAGACAAGGTTGCAGCGGCCACCAGCGCACTGTCGGAAATCCGGATGCCGTGGTGCAATTCATACTTCTCTTTAATGCCGCGCAAAATACTAATGGTATCTTCCACCGTAGGCTCTTCCACCAAAACAGGCTGGAACCGACGCGCCAATGCGGCATCTTTTTCCACATGCTTGCGGTATTCATCCAAAGTGGTCGCACCGACACAATGCAATTCACCGCGCGCCAACGCAGGTTTCAACAGGTTCGAGGCATCCATCGACCCCTCAGAGGCACCAGCCCCCACAAGCGTATGCATCTCGTCGATGAACAAAATGATTTCGCCTGCGGCTTCGGTTACTTCCGTCAGAACCGCTTTCAAACGCTCTTCAAATTCACCACGATATTTAGCACCCGCAATCAAAGCACCCATATCCAGTGCCATCAGTTTTTTGTCATGCAGGCTTTCGGGAACGTCACCGTTCACAATACGCAAGGCAAGCCCTTCGGCAATCGCGGTTTTACCCACACCGGGTTCCCCGATCAGCACAGGGTTATTCTTCGTGCGGCGCGATAGAACCTGCATCGTGCGGCGAATTTCCTCGTCCCGCCCGATAATCGGATCGATTTTGCCGTCACGCGCCTTTTGCGTCAGATCCTGCGCATATTTTTTCAACGCGTCATAACCCTCTTCCGCCGTCGCCGTATCGGCCGTACGCCCTTTGCGCACATCATTAATCGCCCCGTTTAACCCTTGGGCCGTCACATTCGCATCCTTCAGGATTTTCTGTGCATCGGATTTGACAATACATAACGCTGTCAAAATCCGTTCTACAGGCACAAAACTGTCACCAGCCTTCTTCGCCAACTTTTCAGCCTCGGCCAGAACTTTGCCGGTTTGTGTGTCCAGATAAACGCTGCCACCCGAGCCCGTCACTTGGGGCTGCTTCGACAATGCCAGATCAACCCCCTCCAACGCAGCCTTTGCATCCCCGCCGGAAGCCGCAATCAAATTAGCCGCCAAGCCTTGTTCGTCATCCAATAAGGCTTTCAGCAAATGTTCAGGTGTAAATCTCTGATGGCTTTCGCGCATCGCAATGGTCTGGGCAGCTTGAATAAAGCCCCGAGACCGCTCTGTGAACTTTTCAAAGTCCATGGGTCTTCTCCTTATATAAGCACCTGCTCAAGAAATCTGCGCCCTCATTGAGGCACGCAAGGTATCAGGCCTATGACATTAAGATAAGAATATCTTATCGTTCTCGCAAGGGGACAAACCGTCAAAATTAATATTCAGGAAATGTTTTATGAATTTTGCCTATTGGGGCATGAAAGATGGGAAATTTATCATATTTTTAAAGAGCGTTGAATGGCGAAAACCGTGCCCTTATCGGATAGCAAATGACCACGCGAGGCAGTTCTATTGCTTTTGCGATACATTATTCCCTATACTTTCAGCAAAGCTAATTAGGGTGAAAGAATGTTCAATACCGAATGGCAACTCAGCGGAAACATGGCTGAACGATACGAAGAGTTTCTGGTTCCTGTTATTTTTGTGCCATGGGCCCAAAAACTTCTTGGCCTCGCCAAGTTGAAGCCAGAAAACCAGCTTTTGGATTTGGCATGCGGCACAGGAATTGTAAGTCGCTTAGCTGCCGCCAAAGGTGCTATCGCAACTGGGGGCGACATTAACGCAGGAATGCTTGCCGTAGCAAAAAAGTGTTCAGGAAGCTTAAATATTGACTTCCAAGAAGCAGATGCCTGTAATTTGCCCTTTGACGACAAGAAGTTCGATGTTGTCATCTGTCAACAAGGATTACAATTTTTCCCAAATAAATCAAAGGCTCTGGCAGAATGTTTCCGCGTACTTAAGCCCGGCGGTCGGGCCATTTTCTGCACCGCACGTGCACTAGAAGAAAATCCACTTATGACTGCCCAAGTCGAAGCCATCAAAGCCCACCTAGGCAAAGACAAAACGGGGGCCATTCAAGCGGTTTGCGGGTTTACAGATCCGGAAGTAACTCAAGCATTGTTTGCAGATGCAGGTTTCAACCCCATAGAAGTCAACAAAGTCGTCCTTACGCTTAATGCAAAAAATGCAGCTGAATTCGTAAACGGGCTTATGAAAGCAATCCCAGTCTCTGATGCAATAGCAGCACTGGACAACAATACCCGAAAAGCCATGCAGGGCTCTTTGCTAAAGGCGTTCGGGGCATGTTTTGACGGAGAATCGCTCGCATTCCCTCACAGCGCCAATGTCGCAATTGCCGTTCGACCTGCTAGATAAACGAACTTAACCTAAAGCAGCTTTGCCCGTACAGCAGGTATCAACAATTATCTCTTTTGATCGGGTGCAGGCTTTAAGTACGGTCTTTCCGGCGCAGTGATTGCATAAACCAAAGTGCCGCCGCACAAGCGAATATAATGACACCCCAGAATAGAAAATAGCCACTTGTCGACGGTAATTTCACCAATGTTGGCGACAGACTCATCAGCATTGCCGAAAAACTGAACATCATATCAATATAAACCCGCGTGCGCCCAACTGTCTGCTGTGTGCAGATTTGTAAAACACGCCCATCAATGACAATACGGCACATCCAGACAAAGAACCCTAAAGCGGCATGTGTAATTGCCAACGGCACAATGCTTGTCATCATCGAGAACCCAATCGTTGTCAGCCCGACCAACACCGCAAACACATATTCCATATTGGCAGCCGACAACCTGCGCAACCCAAGGCTTAAAACTGCAGCAGCAAGCATACCGCCAACAGGCCACGCCGCGTCAACAAAACCAAAGGCATCACTTCCACGGCCCAGATCATCGCGCACAAATGACGATAGAATTGCGTTTGACAGTTGCCCGACAGGCAATGCAATTCCTGCGAGCACTGCCAGAATTCGCAACTCTGGTTGATCCCGAAACAAGCTCAACCCTTCAGAAAAATCCCGTATAAACCCTGTGATCCCGGCGGCATTATCCTTGGTTACAACACCTTTCACAAATATCACTGACAAGATCAGAAAAAGCGAGGTCGACGCCGAAAACAGAAACCCGGAGGTCGGCGACATCGCCTCAATAATTACACCTGTCAAAACAGTACCAACCGCTGTCGCCAGTAGATGCAATCCACGAAACCGCGCAATCGCATGAACCAAATCATCTGTACTGACATTCGCGTGAATTAATCCGTCATGCGAGCCCTGATATAACATGCGAAAGATGTTCACAAAAATCACGGTCACGAAAAACCAGAATATCGATAGCGCGGCATCATATGCCAATGCAATGCCAAGACATGCAAGCGCTGCCGCAATACCCAGATGTGCAAATATTGTCAGGTGCTTGCGATTGTAGCGATCCACAAAAATGCCAACAACCGGCCCTGCAATCATGTTCGCAATCATCGCCACAATAAAAACCTGACCAACGGCGGCCACATCCCCGCTTACAATCAAAGCCGTCCAGCCGATACAAACCAGATATGATCCGCGCGCCAGACCTGCACAAAGCTCCATGATGTATAGAAATAATAAATTACGCGTTTTCATAAATTCTTAGCCTCTGATACTCTCAGTGATACTGGAAAACTGTTTTTTTGACACCGCGCATTCAGTCACTTTTCATTTCCATTTGATACAAATCATCCACGTCCGGGGCTGGTTGACATTCACCCCCCCTTCACACAAACCACACCCAACCGTATAGGAGAATTAAAATGCCCGCAGATGACCGCCTGATCGTCGCTTTGGATGTCCCCAACCTGCTGGACGGCGGAAATATCGTCGACAAACTGGGCGACAGCGTTTCCTTCTACAAAATCGGCCTTGGCATGCTTACAGGCGGCGGTCTGGCCCTTGCAAATGAATTGAAACAACGCGGTAAACGCGTGTTCTTGGATATGAAATTCTTCGACATCGGCGCCACGGTTGAAAAAGCCGTTGCAGGGATCGCCCAATACGACCTTGATTTCCTAACCGTTCACGGTGACCCCCATGTGGTACGCGCAGCCGTCGCAGGGCGTGGTGACAGTGCCACCAAAATCCTCGCCGTAACCATATTAACTTCGCTTGATCGCAACGACCTTGACGCCTGCCTGATCGAAAGCGGCGACATCCAAGACCTTGTCGTCAAACGTGCCCGCAATGCCTTTATCGCCGGGGCCGACGGCGTCATCGCCTCACCGCAAGAAGCCGCCCTAATCCGCGCCCTGCCCGAAGCCAAAGGCAAGTTGATCGTCACCCCGGGCGTGCGCCCAGCAGGCACCGCATTAGGCGACCAAAAACGCGTTGCAACCCCTGCCCAAGCTATCAAAGACGGTGCCGATCACATCGTCATCGGCCGCCCGATTTGGCAAGCAACCGACCCGCGCAAAGCTGCCCTATCCGTGACAAACGAATTGACAAACATCTAAACCACCCCCGTTCGCCCCGCTAACCAAATCTTCATATGCGCGACACCACCATCGCGCCTATGGACACACCTCAAAACATCCCGCTTGATCAAATCAACACCACCACAATGCCACGCGACCGCACCTTAATCTGCGCCAACGCACAGGCAGAGCTGCAAGCATCCATCGCACAAAACGGCCTGCGCCTGCCAATTGAGCTTTACCAAACCGAAACAGGCCTCGCCCTGATCTCTGGCTACCGCCGCCTAATGGCCTTTCAAACATTATTTGATGCCACGCATGATGCCCGCTATAAAACCATCCCCGCGCTCATCCGCACCCCCGAAAACAGACAGGCCGCCCTTGCCGCAATGGTCGAAGAAAACGAAATCCGCCAAAACCTGTCCCCGTGGGAACGCGCGCACATCACAGTCACCACGCGCAACACAGGGTTATTTGATACCCTTGACGCAGCACTCGCCACACTTTTCCCACACCTTAACCGTCAAAAACGCTCAAAACTACGCGCGATAGCCGAGGTCGTAGACACCCTTGATGGCCACCTAAAAGAGCCAGAGCTTTTAACCCAAAACCAACTGATACGCCTAGCACAATGCCTGCGACTGGGTTGGATTGACATCATCCTGACCGCCATATCAGAACAAAAAGACCATAACGGCAGCACCCAATGGCAACGCCTGTTACCGATCTTGCAAGAGGCCGAAACCCTGATCGCCCAAAACCGCCCGACAAACCCCAAATGCCCCCGTCGCCTGTCCTACCCGGGCAAAGGCCTAACCATTCGCCGCGAAAAATCACGCACAGGCTATACCCTGCACATCTCAGGCAAACTCGCCACCAGCAAACTGGTGGATGACGTGCTGGATCAGTTCGAACACTGGCTGCGGCCTGTATAGGTTTCATAAATCCCTTATTTGAAAACGTTGCCCGATGGAACCCGCCGGGAGGGATAGTAGATATTGTATATCATTATCTATGTCAGCTATACGGGACAAAGCCGACATTGACCAAATTGCCAGCTAACACGACAACACTTCGTCCACCTTAGGGCGCAGATACTTTAAAACTTTGGAGCAGGTCAGGTGCCGATGCCAACAAACCAGAAACATCACTTGGGAAAAGTTTAGCCTCACCAGAAGCCATGAACACCGAATTTCCGAGCTGCCATTGGCAACTGAAATTGTAATTATCCACCAAACAAATTTCCTCTGGCGCTCCACCACCAGTCCCATAATTGAAGTCGACAGCCATTCCGATGATGATTGTATCCTCTTGAGTTTCATATTTAGGTGCTAAGTTAGCAACAGACACCTTAACAAGAAAATACTGGCCGCCGCGTTCTGGGTCACCGTTATAGGGCCCATACTGCCAAGGGATCTCATACTTATCATCGCCAAGAAAATAGGCCTGCCGATAGCCACTGTCGATGGACGGCAAGAGCGGAATTAAAGAAATGATCCCGATGACAAACAGGCCAATTACATAAATACGAGGGGCGAGTGGGCGCCGCCAAAGCCATAAGCCAAACACCACAATTGCAGTGAGAATTGTTGCGGCCACTGCCCATTGGCGCAATAGATGAAATAGGTCACCCCGTACCGCCATCGGGTGGTAGGATTCACCAACGGCCATGCTTATGAAGAACCAGCCGCACCAAGCGACTGACACTAGTGCTGCTATCCAAAATAGAGTGGCCCATGAAAACATACCAAAGCTTAATACGTAAGCAGGTGGCTTACAATACAGGATGGGCTACCTAGTGAGGTCGAAATGGGCTCAAAGCAGACATAGGCTAATTACGGACATATAGCCGCTTTCTCAATCACATATCCTAGAAAAGCAAGCTTTGTAGCATTTACAACATACAAAGAAATAACTCAACGCATTTATTAAAAAATGTTCAATTTCAACAATTTAACCCCCCGTCCCAACTGGGACATCTCATATTATACATATCTTATGCTTGCTTTTTGCCGTGATTGTCTGGAAAGTTTTAAAGCCGCACGCCGATGTCCCGTCTGCGCCAACCCATCAAAAAAATCTGGCGCATCTTTCATAGACGCCCAGCAGGGTTCGTTGTAAACATTCCGACAGCTTGTTTTTATAGGAGACACATCATGGACAGTTACACCGGTGGTTGCCTTTGCGGCAACGTCTCTATTGTGGCCACGGGGCGCCCGTACAGGGTCGGCCTTTGTCACTGCCTTGATTGCCGTAAACATCATGGCGCTCTTTTTTACGCTGCTGCGATATTCCCTCAGGATGCGGTGACAATCGATGGCGAAACACACGATTACAAAGGGCGGTGCTTCTGCCCCCGTTGCGGTTCATCCGTTTTCGCACGCAGCGCAGACGAAATCGAAGTCCATTTGGGTGCCCTAGATGCCCCTGACCAACTGATGCCAACCTACGAAAGCTGGACCATCCACCGCGAGTCTTGGTTGCCGCCGTTTCCGTTTACGAACCGCACAGGCGAATAATGGCGCGAAGTGCCCAAAGGTGTCCATATTATTCTGACGACGGACAATCTATCTAAGATAGATTTTCCTAAAAAACAACAAATACAACAGCTTAACCCCCTGTCCCAACTGGGACATCTCATGTTAGACTACTCTCATGCCTGCCTTTTGCCGCGATTGTTTCCAGACCCATGATAACGCACGCCGATGTCCCGCTTGCGCCAGCCCCCGCATGCTCGCCCACCCTGAACTCAACATCCTTTCTATCGCTCACATGGATTGCGATGCCTTCTATGCATCGGTCGAAAAGCGCGACAATCCAACCATCCGCGACAAGCCCGTCATCATCGGCGGCGGTCATCGCGGCGTGGTCTCCACCGCCTGTTATATCGCCCGCATCAAGGGCGTGCATTCCGCCATGCCGATGTTCAAGGCCCTCAAACTTTGCCCCGAAGCCATCGTCATAAAACCCCGCATGTCCGCCTATGTCGAGGTTTCAACCCAAATCCGCGCCTTAATGGCAGAGCTCACCCCCGCCATCGAACCACTATCATTGGACGAAGCTTTTCTTGATCTGACCGGCACCGAAAAGCTACACGGCGCACCACCCGCAGTGATGATGGCCCGCCTTGTGAAACGCATGGAGGATGAGCTGGGAATATCCGGCTCAGTTGGTCTGTCCCATAACAAATTCCTGGCAAAGCTTGCCTCTGACCTGGACAAACCCAAAGGTTTCTCGATCATCGGCAAAGCCGAGACCGAAAGTTTTTTAATGCCGCTGCCGATCAAAAAGATATGGGGAGCTGGCAAGGTCATGCAGGCATCCCTTCAAAAAGACGGTGTTCGTACTTTCGCCGACCTGCGACGCCGAGACCGCAAGACCTTGGTCGATCGATACGGCACCATGGGTGATCGCTTGTGGAACCTTTGCCGGGGTGAAGACTATCGCAACGTCAACGCTTCCACCCCTGTTAAAAGCATTTCAAAGGAGACCACATTCAACGTGGATATTTCCGACCCCGATGTTCTGGACGGTTACATTTGGCGCCTGTCAGAGCAGGTATCAGATCGTGCCAAAATCAAAGGACAGATGGGTAAGGTAGTCACGTTGAAGGTCAAACAAAGTAACTTCAAATCCCTGACCCGGCGCATCACATTAACCGACCCTACCCAAGTGGCAGATGCGATTTATGAGAACGCAAAACCCCTATTGGCAACAGTTCTGGATAAGGCCCCTTTTCGTTTAATAGGCGTGGGCATCAGCAACCTGTCAGGTATATCAGATGTACTATCCATGGGAAATTTATTGGATCCGGATGCGGGCAAACGGGAAAAGGCTGAACGCGCTACGGATACAATCAAAGAGAGATTCGGAAAGGCCGCAATCCGCAAGGGTCGTTCATTACGATAATCACTCTGCGGCTAACCGTATTTCCGGTATACTGTTTTTGCAGATATCTTGTGCGGCATTGGATAATCGCAGCCGCACTTCATCAAACTGCGTATTTTTTTCAATTGTTTCTTCATGCATATAAAGCGCACGGCTTATTTCAACCTGAACAACATGTTGTTCTCTGGACGGCACACCGTATTTCTGGGTTATATAACCACCGGCAAAAGGGGCGTTGCGACCGACAATAAATCCCTGATCCTTGAAAGCATCCTCTATAATCTTGAATATGTCATCACTGGCCGATGCACCGTATCTGTTGCCCAGTATAATATCCGGCCGCAGCCCGCCCGGTGCCATAGCATTTTGCAATGCGTCACTAGGCATCGAATGGCAATCAATCAACACGGCCATGCCAAACCAATGTTTTGCCCGCTCCAGAAGTTCTGTCAATAAATCATGATACGGATGGTAATAATCTTTGATTCGTGCCTGCGCGCTTTCCATAGACATTTTCCCGCCCTGAATGTGGCGCCCTTCAGAGACAACGCGCGGGATTACCCCAAGACCAGATGATATGCGCGGGTTGTTATATGGGTTCTTGGCACCTGCAACTATACTTGGATCCAACTCTTCCGGGCCACGGTTCAAATCCACAAATGCCCGTGGTGCCTTTGCTGTCAGTAAAGGCGATCCGAAATCAACAACCTTTACGAATAACTCATCCACAAATGCATCTTCCGAGCTTCGCAGCTGTGTTTTAGATAAAACCGACTGCTCTACAAACTCAGTGGGATAATCACACCCACTATGAGGAGAGCTAAAGATAACAGGGTTTGTCACCTTTTCAGGCAATCTTAGATCAAACTTCTTCAAACTCACAAACGTTCCTTCCTTGCAACACACTATAACCTTTATGATCCATGTGTAAAACCTCTTGAACCTTGTTTCGACTCCCCCTATAGAAGCCCAACGACTGGGGTCGCATACGCGGCCCTTCGCTTTTCGGGCGTATAGCTCAGCGGGAGAGCACTTCGTTGACATCGAAGGGGTCACTGGTTCAATCCCAGTTACGCCCACCACCCTTACCATAGGGTAAATGAAATTTTATGGCGCAATTGCGCCGCGATTAAGGAGAAGACCATGAAGGTCAAGAACTCACTTCGCTCTTTGAAAGCGCGCCACCGCGATTGCCGTATCGTGCGCCGCAAGGGCCGTGTTTATGTGATCAACAAAACCCAACCACGCTTTAAAGCACGTCAGGGTTAATCACTGCACAACATTATTTGAAGAAGCCGCTCTTTTGGGCGGCTTTTTTCATTAACGCACGCCTGCGGCAATTCACAAAGTTGCAATTTATCTGCGAAGTGTCAGGATCGCGGCAATGTTTGATTTAACTGCATACGAGAAATACTCTTACCTGAACGATCCGAGCGTACCAGGGTTTGATCAAAGCATTCATTTATTGGTGATGGACGGGAATTGTGCCCTGTGCAGCAGGGGTGCGCGGATCATCTGTGCGATGGATAGCAAAAACCAGTTCCGCATTGCCCCCGTGAACACATGCCTAGGTACTACACTGCTTACGCATTACGGGTTTGACCCGAATGATCCTGACAGCTGGTTATATATAACGAACGGACAGGCTTATTCTTCTTTGGATGCCATCATCCGTGTCGCGCGGACCTGTAGCATATGGGGCGCTTTGTTGCTACCTTTACGCGGCTTACCCCTCTCATGGCAGAACTGGCTTTATCAACGCATGGCCAAAAATCGCTACCGTCTGTTTGGCCGCACAGACATGTGCGCCCTACCTAATAAAAAACTACAAGCGCGGTTATTGAAATGAAACCCCTTGTACTTGGCGGTTATGGTGTTTTCGGTAGCCGTATTTGTGAATTACTAAGCAAAGACGGACATTCAGTTATCATTGCAGGGCGTAGTCTTTATAAAGCGCAAGTGCTTGCAGATAAGCTGGGTGCATCTGCGGTTTCAGTGGATCGAAATGCCGATCTATCACAGATTAAGAATTTACAGGTAGCAACCGTTATTGATGCCTCTGGCCCGTATAATGCTTATGGTAATGATCCTTATCGTCTGGTGCGATATTGCCTTGAAAACGGGGTTAACTATATCGACTTATCCGATAGCGCCAATTTCACCAAAGGGATTTTGCAATTTGATGCACTAGCCAAAGCAAACAAATGCTTTGCCTTATCTGGGGCCTCAAGCGTGCCAGCTGTGTCTGCTGCTGTTGTAACCGAATTGTCCAAAGGTTTTGACAGTCTTGCCAGCATAGAGATTGCCATATTGCCCGGCAACAAAGCCCCGCGTGGATATTCTGTGGTCGCCAGCATCCTATCGCAAGTTGGGTTGCCCATAACATTATGGCGTGGTGGAAAATGGCGCGGTCAAACTTGCTGGGGTGACAAACGGAAATATACTTTTGAAAATGGGGAAAGCCGTATTGCCAAAACAATCGGCGCACCTGACCTTTTGCTCTTCCCAGCTCACTTCAATGCGCAATCCGTAATCTTCCGGGCGGGGTTGGAGCTGGGAGCACTGAACTTCGCAGTACAGATAGTTGCATACTTGAACAAAATACTTGCACGACGCCCGCCTGATTGGTTGCTGCAGCTAAGTCATAAAATAACCTTACCAACCAAGGTATTTGGCACTAATACTGGGGGCATGATTGTTGATGTCATTGGGCGATGTAAGAATAAGATATATCGCAACAGATGGCAATTATGGGCCGAAGATGGTGATGGCCCTTATATTCCAACACTTACAGTCCGTGCTATTTTGGCAAAGCAATCCAACATCCCTTATGGTGCCCGGGCCTGCCTTGCCGATGTGTCACTTGATAATTTGCGAGTGGCCTTTCAGGGTTTGTCTATAACAGAAACCTCTAAGCTAACCCCTTACGCCCCCTTATTTCAACGTGCTCTAGTGTCAGTATTTCATAACCTGCCCATCCGTGTGCAGGAGCTGCATTCCCAGATTGAATTTGCTAGCTTCTCTGGTAAAGCCAAAGTTATACGGGGACAAAATTGGCTTAGTAGACTTGTCTCTAAAGTTTTTGGTTTCCCGAAATCAGGAATGGAAATCCCAGTACGGGTTGAAATGACCTGTCAGGAAAACCAAGAGATCTGGCATCGCATATTTGACGGTAAGTCCTTTCAATCCGTCTTAACCTTATCAAGGCCAAATCATTTCAAAGAACGCTTTGGCCCTTTTACATTTGAAATGGAACTACCCGTTTCAAACCTAGCCTTACATATGCCCGTAAAACGTGGCTGGTTCTTGGGCATTCCGATGCCACACATATTCTTGCCGAAAAGCGAGACCCGTGAATTTGAAGACGCCGGGACATTTCATTTTGATGTTTCATTAAGCGCGCCCTTGTGTGGATTACTGGTCAGGTACCAAGGATGGCTTATTCGAGATACTTAACTGATTACATCTTGCCCCGCGATTCTCTCCTTGCTAGAATCACCCCATGACATGCTGCCTTATGTTCCAAAACGACCCGACCAAACGCACCTCTCGATTTTATCGCGTTGAGATTTCAGCAAACCTGTTTCAGGAGTTTTCTGTACTGCGGGAATGGGGGCGCGTTGGCAGTAAAGGTCGCCAGATTATCCGTTTGTTTCCTGATCTTTTGAGCGCATCCAAAGCCGCTGACAACGTGCGCGAAACCAACTTGCGGCGCGGATATCAGAAAGACTGAACCTCTTCTCCCCAGAACTCTGATGCCTTTGCCTTGAAATACGGGATCAGAACCTTTTTGAAAGCCGCGATTTTGGGCGCTGCGCGCATATCGTTATGGGTCAACACCCAAATATCCTTAGGTAATTATAAGATTGGGGCTTGAAAATGAATGAGGAATATCATATACTTAGGTTAAAAGGAGGACAACCTATGAACTTAATTACAATCATTGAAAAGTTTCCCGACCAAGCCGCCTGTATTGCGCATCTTGAACAAATCCGATGGGGAGACGAAGCCCACTGCCCGCATTGCGGTGGGTTTCATGTTGCCAGAAAAAAAGAGAATAATCGCGTTGGCCGATGGAATTGCCACGATTGCAGGAATAGTTTTAATGTCCTGCAAGGAACCGTATTTCAGCAAACAAAGATACAACTCCAAAAGTGGTTCTTGGCGATTGCTTTGATGGTAAATGCGAAAAAAAGCCTGTCCAGTTGCCAACTGGCGCGAGACATAGATGCAACTCAAGCCTCATGCTGGTATATGCAACAGCGTATCCGGGCAGCAATGGCTAACGAGGAACGCAGTTTTCTTGCAGGAATTGTTGAAATTGATGAAACCTATCTTGGGGGTAAACCACGCCGCAATAAGCGGGACGATGACAATCCACCCAAGCGCGGACGTGGCACCAAGAAAACACCAGTCATAGGTGCGGTAGAGCGCGGTGGAAGGGTTGTTGCACAGGTTGCCAGCGATCTTACTGGCAAGGGCATACTGCGCTTTATTAAAAGCACGATTGATACGAAAGAAACCATTTTGGTTACAGACGAGTTCAGTGCCTACAATGCCGTTGATGTAGTTATGGCGCGTGTGAGTATAAACCACAGCAAACAATATGTTGATGGTGATGTACATACCAATACCATTGAAGGTTTTTGGTCACACCTTAAACGTGCGTTACTTGGGCAACACCATCACTATTCAAAAGCCTATACGCCGCTTTACGTTGCTGAGGCCTGTTGGAAGTACAATAGGCGAGGTCTCAACAATGGGTTCAGCGCGTTTCTGTTAACTTCTATGAACATTGCACAATGAACAAGCCTATTTTATATTACCTATGCGAATATAATTGTGGTCGTGGTTATCGCTCTTCAAGAACCATCTGTGCCACACCTGAAACCCTAAACGCGGTTCTGGCCGCACGATGTATGGGTGAATGGACAATTTCTGCACCATCAAGCAGACCACCTTATTATCGTCCTCTGCATGAAAAACTAGCGCGTGATGGCTGCACTCTGGAAGTACTGCATTATGCCCTGTTTATAGGTGAACTGGCTATTAAGTCTGGCGCGGCAACAGTAAGCGAAATTATAGGGGATCGCGGCCTTATTCACGAGATGACACATATTATGCAGTTTCCCGATGAGCCTCTTAATCCATCCTTGAAATATCTGGTGGATATGACCCTCAAAATCGAGAAGGCAATCCCTGGACATCCTCTTACGTCTCGTCTCTCACGGGAGCGTCTGGGGCATTCTTCCTGACGCTTTCGATACCGTTTTTAGCTGAATCTTTTGTCGTGTAACGCTCGGAAGTTGCGATAGTCTCGCCATTTGCGGCATGTAGATTGAACATGAACTGCCCATCACTGGTGTTTTTTAGTGTAAAGTATCCAATAGACATGATGTTTCCTTTATTTATCGGTGGTGTAAATTTCAATTTCCAACTTTTCAAAGAAGTATTTCAGCGACCAGTACATATAATATGGGAGAAAAAGACCTAAGGTAATTATAGACAAAACCAAGAGGCCTATTGCTGTGAAAAAATACCCCCAAAAGGTACCGGTAAAAATTATGCGCCCTTTTGTCATGATTTATTCCTTGATCCTTCATGATACATGATACATGCGCAGATAATACCAATGGGACCAAGCAGAAAGCCAAGCCAGCCTCCCAGTGGCCTTCCTAAGATGGTATACCCCAACCATGCACAAATCCCCGCCCCAAATAAGCCGGCGATAAATAGTAGGCTTGTATCGTTATAATGTACCATTTTAAGTTCCAGTTTTATGTTATAAGATAGAGCTATGCGACTTGGCGATTCCAGTCAAGCCCCAATCTTATAATTGCCTATCCTTATATGGTTGCGGAGGCAGAAATGGGACCTGCACAAGTCCATGTGTCGTATGGCCCAAAAACATCGTCATCCGAACAACACCAAGCCCATTTTGCACAGCACCGATCAAGGCTGTCATATCATCAAACTGATAAGCGACATTTGAATTCGGATACTTTTTCATAACCTCTTTAGGGGGAGCATCTTGATGGTTCAAACCTACCCATGCAATATCTTGATCAGGGTCGCCCGTTAAGGTTTTCGCAAAATCATATGAGGCAAATGATGCGGTTCTTTGCCTAGCCAGCCTTTGCCCCACCAATGCCCCGTCTGGTGCATTGCTGATCCGAATGGCAAGATCAGCATCCGGCCGGTTTAAATCCAGAGTTTCCGTTGTCGCGCGGATATCCACATCAACCATCGGGCACTTATCTCGAAACTGTTTCAACACTTCAGCCAGATAAGGGCCGACCAATAGCGGTGGTGCAGTAATTGTCAGCGATCCGGATAATTGATCTTGTGACGCAGAGAATGACCGCATTAATTTATGATCATGCTCTTCCATAAGTGTTGCTGCACCCGCTACCTGCAAACCCGCCTCGGTCGGGGTATATCCGGCCTTTGCCTTCAGAAACAACTGTTCCCCCAAAGCCGCTTCAATACGGGTAATTCGCCGCGCCACAGTGGTGTAATTCACGCCCAGCTCTGCGCCAGCTGATGCCAGTGATCTGCCTTTCACCACATACAAAACTGTCTTTAAATCTTCCCAATTTGCATCCATACGTGCATATTCGCATATTCCACTTGATAAATCACCTGTTTTCGCACGCCTTGGTTTTTACTATTAACCACACAAATCAAAGGAGAAAAAAATGATTTACGCATATGTTGATATGAATATCACAAATCCCGAAAGCCTTGGCCAATACCGAGAAGTTGCCGGGGCCGCATTGCAAAAACACGGTGGTGCAGTGCTGGCTGCTGGCAAAGACAACACAACCATTGAAGGGGCACATAAAGCACCCGATATGGCAGCAATTTTAAGCTTTCCCGACAAGTCTGCCGCCATGGCATGGATAAACGATCCGGAACTTGCATCCGTTCACACGCTACGACGCGGTGCGGGCGATGTTTCAATCATCGTTATCAGTTAATCCAGATATGCACCTTTACCTTTGGGTCTTTGGCATTCGCTGAAGACCCAATCACAAATAGGTGCTACAATATGGATATATCATCGGATCATGATCTACCGTTCGCACAAACATATGATTTACGGCATAAAACAGATTGATTCTTACATGTAAATTCCACGGCGCCGGCCCAATGCGATCAAAAAGCAACACCCTATCGCAATTATAAAATAGTTGAAAAACTGTGTGATAAAATACTTGACGGCATCCAGCCATTTTTGAGTTAAATTCTCACGTTTTCGCACTCATTTTTCAACTAAATTCACAGACCCGTTACTGCTCCATCAAGCGCACTCACTTCTTCGTGAGACCATAAATTTTACTGGGATCAGGGCTATCCTGACAGCGAATATGTAGAATATTAATAACAAATTCGCATTACAAATCGAGAGGACAACCTAATGAGAAATACACTACTATGCACAACAGCACTGGCCATGACAGGCATTGCTGGCGCAGCAAGTGCCGCAGATGTTTCTGCAGGCGCTGTAAACATGGGCTTTAGCGGCTACTTTACACAAGGTCTTGGTATCGCTTCTGTCGACACAGGCGCAGGTATCACTGCGCGTGGATTTGGCGGTACGACCCCAGATTACGACGGCATTGACATGTACACAAATGCTGAGATCCATTTCAAACCATCTATCACATTGGACAACGGCATCAAAATCGGTGTTGATGTACAGCTGGAAGCTGGATCAAGCACAAACGGCGACCAAATTGATGAATCGTACATATCTATTTCCGGTGATTTCGGTAAAGTTCTCTTGGGTTCAGAAAACTCAGCTGGCTACAAAATGACTGTTGCCGCGCCTGATGTGTCACAGGTCTTCGCGCAATCAAGCTCTTTGACAGCGTTTGTTCCTTACTCAGGCAGCTTTGGTACTGGTAGTATTTCTGGTTCCGGTGGCTTTGGTACAGGTACATATAGTGGTTCGGTTGCTTTTGCCGGCAATGACTTGTTCCGCGGTACACTTGGTGCAACATATATCGAAAACGGCCGCAACAACGACGCAAACCGTTTAAGCTATTTCTCACCACGTTTTGGTGGTTTGCAGCTGGGTATTTCATACGCACGTGATGCAGGTGAAACAAACGGCCCGGTTAACAACAACACAACTGTCACAGACATCCTTGATATTGCTGCAAACTACAGTGGTTCATTTGGTGGCGTAGATATTAATGCGTCTGCACGTTACGGTACAGCGTCTGCACCTGCTGGAGGCACTGACCCTGAAGTTTGGGGTGCTGGTTTTGGCATCGGCTTTAGTGGGTTCACCTTCGGTGGTTCATTCGCCGAACAAGACGGAACCCTTCTAATGGACGGTAATGCATATGATGTTGGTATCGGTTATGCAAACGGTCCGATGAGCTACTCATTGACATACTTCCGTGGTAAAAACATCGATGATGAAAATGCTCTGGTTAATGGTCTTAACTCTTATGAAGAGCTGGAAACCATCGTCTTGGCAGCCAAATACACAGTGAATTCAAACTTCTCAGTGGGTGCATTCATTGCAGACACAGACTTTACAGAGGATCTTGATGACTTTGGTGTGGCTAATGGCGGCGAAGACGTTAGCGGTACAGTACTTGGTGTAACTGCATCATTCAGCTTCTAAGCTAACAGATGAAATATGAACCCTATACATCGTTATGGTGTGCGGGGTTCATATATACTAAAATAAAGAAAGCCTGATCAGTCCCAATCCTGATCAGGCTTTTTCATGTCAAATTCCGGTACCAATTTAGCCTAATTTCTGGTGTCAGCATTTTTTATGGTAACAACAAGATGCCCACCATAAAGCGATACTGAATGGGTCTAATGCTATTCAGCCGCGATTGTTGCATCCGCATTTTCCACCTTCACCGCAGAAAACTTAAACTCTGGAATTTTGCCAAACGGATCCAATGCCGAGTTGGTCAGAATGTTCGCTGCCGCTTCCACATAAGCGAACGGGAGGAACACCATATCTTCGGCAATCGCCCGGTCCGCGCGCGCCATAACCGTAATCGTGCCGCGTTTCGTAGTCAGGTGCACCATCCCACCAGCTTCCATACCAAGGGCGCGCAGTGTCTTTGGGTGCATTGAACAGTTTGCTTCCGGCTCAACCGCGTCCAGCACAGTTGCACGGCGCGTCATTGACCCTGTGTGCCAGTGTTCCAGCTGACGCCCTGTGGTCAGGATCATCGGATAGTCCGCATCGAGCTTATCATCAGGGGCGATCAGGCTGGCCGGGGTGAACTTCGCGCGGCCCTCTGGGCGCGGGAACCCGTCACCAAACACAATCGCCTGGCCAGGATCGGTGGGGGATAAGGAAGGGTAGGTCACGGTTTCACGTTCCAGCCGTTCCCATGTGATATTATCCAAAGACGGCATTCCCATCTTCATTTCCGCAAAGATTTGCGATGGGTGGGTATAATCCCAATCCAGTCCCAAGCGTTGCGCCAAATCAGTGGTAATCGCCCAATCTTCACGTGCATCCCCTGGGGCAGGCACCGCTTTACGGCCCATTTGGACTTGGCGGTTGGTGTTTGTCACCGTGCCGTTTTTCTCGGCAAAGGCGGTGGCCGGCAGAATTACATCCGCATAATTGGCGGTTTCAGTCACAAAAATATCCTGCACCACCAGATGCTCTAGTTTGGCCAAAGCATCGCGTGCATGTTCAACATCAGGGTCGGACATTGCAGGGTTTTCGCCCAAGATATACATACCCGAAATATCGCCATCATGAATGGCGCCGATAATCTCAACCACGGTCAGGCCTTTTTCGGCCCCGAAATCAACATCACTGTTCCAAATTTCATTAAACGCAGAGCGCACCCCGTCATCGGTTACGGTCTGGTAATCCGGCAGGAACATCGGGATCATGCCCGCGTCAGACGCACCTTGTACGTTGTTTTGCCCCCGCAATGGGTGCAGTCCGCTACCGGGTCGCCCAATTTGACCTGTCATCAGTGCAAGCGAGATCAGGCAGCGTGCATTATCAGTGCCGTGGATATGTTGTGAAACACCCATACCCCAGAAAATCATCGCAGCATTAGCACCCGCAAACAGGCGCGCAACTTCTTTCAGTTCTTCAGCTTCAATACCACAAATCGCCGACATTTTCTCAGGACTGAAATCCTTCAGGTGCGCCTTTTGTGCTTCCCAGTTCTCAGTATAAGCTTCGATATACTGCTTATCATACAATTCTTCTTCAATAATCGTGTGCATAATCGCGTTGATCATCGACACATCCGTACCGGGGCGGAATTTCAAACGGTGCGTTGCATGGCGACCAAGACCAACGCCGCGTGGGTCCATCACAATCAATTTGCCACCGCGTTTGGTGAATTGCTTAAAGTAAGTCGCCGCTACAGGGTGATTTTCAATCGGGTTGGCCCCAATCACAATCGCTACATCGGCATTTTCTATTTCGTTGAACGTCGCGGTCACAGCCCCCGACCCGACATTTTCCATCAAGGCCGCTACAGAGGACGCATGACAAAGCCGCGTGCAGTGATCAACATTGTTATGCCCGAACCCCTGCCGGATCAGTTTTTGAAACAGATAAGCTTCTTCATTGGTACATTTCGCCGATCCAAACCCGGCAATTGATTTGCCACCCTTGTCATCACGCAATTTTGCAAACCCGCCTGCAGCCGCTTCCATTGCCTCTTCCCATGAAGCTTCACGGAAATGCGTCAGCGGGTTATTCGGGTCGACATTCAGCCCCTTTTCCATACCTTCACGGCGGATCAACGGTTTTGTCAGGCGGTGTTTGTGATCAATGTAGTCAAAGCCGAATCGGCCCTTCACACACAAACGATTTTCATTGGCAGGGCCGTCAATACCATCAACCCAAGCAACCTTATCATCCTTGATTTTCAGGCTGATCTGACAACCGACACCGCAATACGGGCAGATTGATTTTACTTCGCGATCATAATCCTGACTGTCGCCCACAAGGGCATCATCCAGAATCGCCGCAGGCATCAAAGCCCCTGTAGGGCAAGCCTGCACACATTCACCGCAAGCCACACAAGAAGATGTGCCCATCGGGTCATCCATGTCAAAAACGATCTGCGCATCATGGCCGCGCCCGGCCATGCCGATCACATCGTTGACCTGCACTTCGCGGCAAGCGCGTACGCACAGGTTACAATGGATGCAAGCGTCCAGATTAACGCTCATCGCCACATGGCTATCGTCCAGCAATGGGACACGCGCCTTTTCAATCTTGGGGAAACGGCTTGTCGTAACGCCTTGCCCAGAAGCCATATTCCATAAATGTGAAGACTTATCGTGGGCTATATCTTGCGCGGGTTGATCTGCCACCAGCAATTCCATCACCATTTTGCGCGCGGTTTCTGCCCGTGCCGACTGGCTTTTGACCACCATACCCACAGACGGGGTGCGTACGCAGGAAGCAGCCAACACCCGTTCACCATCAATTTCCACCATACAGGCACGGCAATTTCCGTCAGAACGATAACCTTTCTCGCCCGAATGACACAGATGTGGAATGGTTGTGCCAACGCGTTTAGCCACTTCCCAAATGGTTTCATCCACTTGTGCAGTAACTTCATTGCCATCAAGCGTAAATTTGATCTGGTCAGCCATAGTTATTATTCCTTTAACGGTGTTCTGCGCAGCTTAGACCACGTTATGGCCCCAATCAAATCCGTAATCGACAATCACCGCTTGAATAACGCCATTCATTGGCTATCTTCACGACAAAAAGCACAAGGAACACTCAACATGCCCCTGCACTACTGGCTTCGCGCAGAAACTCACCTGAATGAACACCGCAGCCCGATCACCCCGCGAGAGGCCCGCACCTTGAAGCAGGCCGGCATTCGCATCACGGTTGAGCGCAACCCTGATCGCGCCTGCAAAGACGCGGATTTCGCCACTCTGGGTTGCGATATGGTTGATGCGGGCACATGGGTGGATGCGCCAACGGATACTGTTATTCTGGGTCTGAAGGATATTCCTGTCGCAGACTTCCCTTTGCGCCACAAACACATCCAGTTCGCCCATGTTTTCAAAGGCCAAGACGGTGCAGGTCAGTATCTGAATCGTTTCAATGCAGGGGGTGGCACGATTTATGATCTGGAATTTTTGGTTAATAAAAACGGCCGCCGCCACGCCGCATTCGGCTATTGGGCAGGGTTTGCAGGCGCAGCGGCAGGGCTGATGGCGTGGATTGCGCAAATGCAGGACAAGACCGCGGGGGGGATTTCCAGTTACGCGGATAAAACTGCCCTGATTGCAGAACTGCAAACCGATATTGCCGCCACAAACCAACAGCCGGACGCCCTGATCATCGGTGCCTTGGGCCGTGTTGGCACAGGCGCATCTGATTTGTTTGAAGCTTTGGGGCTATCCGTTACAAAATGGGACATGGCCGAGACAAAATCTGGCGGGCCTTTCCCTGAAATCCGTGATCATACGGTCTTTCTGAACTGCATACTGGCCAGTCCGGACACGCCCTTGTTCATTAGCAAAGACGACATCGCAAAAGACCGCAAACTGCGCGTGATAACCGATATATCCTGCGACCCGACCAGCAGTTACAATCCTGTCCCCGTATATGATGTCGTCACCAGCTTTGGCACACCAGCACTACGCGTGGCTGAAAACCCACCGATGGATGTTGTCGCTATCGATAATTTACCTTCGATGCTGCCCCTTGAAAGCAGTCAGGATTACGCATCACAATTACTGCCGCTACTGCTAAGTTTTACTACGGACAAAGATGGTACATGGGCGCGCGCCAAAACGGTATTTGATGAAAAAGCGGCGGCAGCTTCCACCTAAATTCAGTTTTTATTGGCACGCATCTTAATTCGCCTGATCATCGCCCAAACCATAAGAACCATCGGAACAATCAAAATCGCAGAAAGCTGGTATTTTTCAAACCCCAGCATCTTGGCAAGCGGCACCAACAGATAAGTCGCCAAATTAACCGCGTAATAGGTGATTGCAACCACCGACAATCCCTCAACGGTTTCCTGCAGGCGCATCTGCAGCTGTGCGCGTTTATCCATCTGGTTCAGCACCGCGCGGTTCTGTTCATTGGTACGCACAGTCACCCGTGTTGCCAACAAATCTGTCGCACGCGCCCCACGTTTGGAAATATCCTTCAATCGTTTTTGCGCTGATTGACAGGTGCGCATTGCAGGATCAAATCGACGCATCATAAACTCTGTAAACGTCTGCCGTCCCAGCAGGCGTTGCTCGCGCAGCACTTCCATGCGCTGGTTTAAAATTGTATTATATGCTTCAGCCCCACTGAAACGATACGTACTTTGTGATTGTAAATACTCGATCTTGGCAGACACAGATAACAGTGCGTCCAGCCGCTCTTGTGTTGTGCCTTCACCTTCGGCAATCGCCTGAACCGCACTGGTTAAGTTTGTATTCAAATCGCCGACTTGCTTAAAAATATCCCGCGCAACAGGCAGGGTCAGCATCGCCATAGACTTATAAATTTCTATCTCGAACAAACGTTGCACAATCCTGCCCAGCCGTTTTTCACCGACCTGACCGATTGCAAGGATTGCCAGCCGTGTATGGCCACGCGCATCAATGGCAAAGTCGCTGGCGACCACCGCTTCTTTATCCAGCACATAATTCACCGCCAGTTCTTCAGCTTTGAAGTATTTAAAGAATTCCTGCGTCACCATATTTTCCGCTGCCTTTTGCGTAAACGGCCCTGCCACTTCCAAAACACAGGATGTCAGGATTTCCCCTTTGGTTTTCTGCAACCATTCGGCTGGAAACACGTCATGCGGATCATCCTCAAACAAAACCTTCGCCTTGCGTTCTGTAAAAACCGTAAAGGTCACAAATTCCGTATGTCGTTCCCATTTTAACTTATACGCGCCTAAATCTACAGAATAATGACTACCTTCAATCTGTTGGTCCGAATGCCCCATCGCTTTCAATAATTTCATCAAGATCGCGCGATCTTTAGCTACAGAACCTGCCGAGGTAATTGCCAGATAAGCCGCACAAGTCGGTGCCATTATTTTGGGAAAAGGGCGTGCATGCAATTCTTCGGCAAGCGATACACGCAAAGGATGGTTCTTTAACATGAGGGTTGTCCTGTTCAGCGATCAGATTACTCTGTGCAAACTTCGCGAAAAAGACAAGCGTGGGAATGCTACACGATGCCGCTGCCCTGTTAACTAATATGGCAAAAATATGTCGCTAAATATTAACCTTATGTTACTTTTATTTTAGGTAAATTTTCGGGATTATATGAAATGCGTATCATGGTGCTGATCATAAATGGGGCATTAGCTCTGGTTCCGGCCTGCTTTGCAAATGGGTTTGAAGATAAGTTTGACTCTCTTAACGCACAAGATTGGTCAGTGGCTAATTACACCTTTGGGCACCCTTATTTCGATACCGACTGGAGTGCCCACCAACTTACCGCTGAAACAGGGTTAACCCTTAGACTTTCGCCCCAAAAGGGTCATAAAAACGCATATATCGGCGCGTCCCTGCGCCGTCACAAGCCCACCGGCTTTGGTCGCTATGAAGTGACAATACAACCTGCACGCGGGGCTGGTGTGATAACTGGTTTCTTCACTTATACTGGCCCGCATTATGGCACTCGTCACGATGAAATAGATATCGAATTTTTGGGTAAGAACACCCGCCAAATTCATCTGGCAACCTTTGTGAATGGCAAGATATGGAATAAATTCATAGACTTGGGTTTTGATGCGGCTGACAGTCCGCATACCTATGCCTTTGAATGGGATCAAAATTTTGTGCGTTGGTATGTAGAGGATAAGATGATCTATCAGCGGCATGCAAAAGACGGCGCAATTCCATCTGAGCCATGCATGTTATTCGCCAACATATGGGCCGCTGACCCATCAATAAAAGCGTGGTCGGGGGCGACCGCTAAAGGCACAAAAGCAGCTGCGAAAATTCTGCATATGGGGTTTGAACCACTGGCCAAGAAACTGGGCAGCTAAAGGCCGTTACCTTTGTAACGACCTTTGTAAACTTAGCGTCCCCAATCAGAGCGCATTACATTCCCATGCCAATCTTCAGATGCATTCACAGGCGCATCTTGTGCAATATATGGGCTTGTCAGTTCTACTTCGGATGCAATGTACCCCAACAAAAAACCAGATAATATTAACGCTACAACACGTATTGTAGCGTTCCATTTACCGGAATTTATTTGGGCGAAATCTTTGGTATATATTTGCGATGTCATTTTTATTCTCCATTTCTAGGTTCCCCGAAGGGTATGATATCTAGATATAGAAACTAGCAATATAACACAAATGAATGTATTTTATGTCTTCCATCAATATTTGTTACGCCAATAAATCAGGCCCCGCCCTTAGGCGTCAGCTTCACCACATCTGCACTTGTTCCTTCCAACTCTTCAAAATCAAACGCATCCAAGCGGCGCGCGCGTGTGCCTGCCTTAGTGGCCGATATTTTGATCTCTTCGATATCCTTGCCTGCTTGATTAAAGTGTTTGTCCAAGTTTTCCACCCGCGTTCCCAGACGGTCCACATCTTTATAAAGCAACCCCAGCTCCTTACGAATGGCACCTGCCTGTTCTTGCATCCGGGCATCTTTTAAAACTGCGCGCATGGTGTTCAACGTTGCCATGCAGGTGGTCGGTGATACAATCCAGACGCGGGCATCAAACCCTTCGCGCACCACATCCGCAAAGTTTGCGTGCAATTCAGCGTAGACCGCTTCAGAGGGCAAAAACATCAACGCACCATCAGCGGTTTCGCCTTCAATAATATATTTCTCACTGATCGCTTTGATATGCGCGCGTACAGAGGCACGCATCAAACGCACTGCAATCTTCATTTGCTCATCGGTTTTAGCCGCGCGGATGGCTTCGTAAGCTTCCAGCGGGAATTTTGCATCGATGACAATCGGCCCCGGCGGGTTCGGCAAATGGATCAGGCAATCGGCCCGTTTGCCATTCGATAACGTCGCTTGAAAATTATACGCATCAGGGGCTAAGGCTTTGGAGACAATGTCGTTTAACTGAATTTCGCCAAACGCGCCGCGCGTTTGTTTGTTTGACAGAATGTCCTGCAAACCCAGAACGTCACCCGACAGTTTTTCAATATTCGTCTGCGCCTTATCAATCGTCGCCAACCGCTCCTGCAATTGTGTCAGCGATTGCGTGGTTTTTACGGTTGAGCCGTGCAGACTGTCTTTCATACCCTTTTGCATTTCATGCAAAACCTGCGCCGATTTCAGAGCGTTTGTATGCAGTGTATCGTTCATATGTTGCTGCACTGTCGCCAACCGTTTTTCCATCGTCTGGATGATGTTCACCTGCGCATTCACTTGCGTGTCTGATACAGTTTGCAAATTACCCGACAGCTGTTGTTGGCCCGCACCCAAGGTTTGCACATCCGCATTCAAACGGTTCATTTGTGCCGTCATATAATCTACAGACGCGCCAGATTGCCCGGCCCGGCGCACAATCATAATCAGCAGGATGATCATCAGGAAAACCACGGCAGTGCCGATCAACCCGCCGATAACCAACGGGTCGTTCAGATCGTAGCTTTGTTCACCGATTGTAATCATGTTCTACCAAACAATCTTTCTATATCCGCCAGTTTCAGTTCCACATATGTCGGCCGGCCGTGATTGCATTGGCCTGAATGCGGCGTGGCTTCCATTTCACGCAAAAGCGCGTTCATTTCATCGGCCTGCATCCGCCGCCCTGACCGGATAGAACCGTGGCAGGCAACCCGCGACAGGATCGCTTCGATTTGATCCTGTACCGTTTGCGTATTGTCCTGATCGCTGAGTTCATCACAAATATCGCGCACCAAACCATCCGCGTTTACTTCACCCAGAATTGCCGGAGTTTCTCGCACACAAACCGCGTTGCCACCAAACTCTTCAATCACCAGACCGAATTTAGCTAAGGCCGGCAAAGCCTCAACCAATGCCAAACGTTCGTTTTCGGACAGTTCCACAACTTCCGGTAAAAGCAAGGCTTGTGAAGCCACGCCATTTTGCGCCATCTGTGCCTTTAGCTTTTCATAAATCAGCCGTTCGTGCGCCGCATGTTGGTCCACTATCACCATACCATCCTTGGTCTGTGCAATGATGTAGTTTTCATGCACCTGCGCGCGCGCCGCCCCCAGCGGTGCATCCACTTCTTCCACCACAACGGGAGTGGTTTCCACACGTCCTGAGTAACCCGTTTGCACTTCTGCAAACCCCGATTGCACTGGCGTAAACCGTTCTGGCAGCGATGCTTGATCCATCTGGTATTTCGGGGCCTCTGGCCGGAACGCCCCCAATGTGGCAGACGCCACAGTCGTTGAGGCGCGGTGCCCTGCACCCGTTAACGCATGACGCAGGCCTGACACAATCAGGCTACGCGCCGCCGCAGGATCACGGAAGCGCACTTCCGATTTAGCCGGGTGTACGTTCACATCAACCAAAGTAGGGTCGCACTCAATAAACAAGGCCACAACGGGGTGGCGGTCACGACTTAGAAAATCAAAATAAGCCCCGCGCACGGCCCCCAGCAACAATCTGTCTTTCACAGGTCGCCCGTTCACAAACAGATATTGTGCGATAGAAGCACCACGTGAATAGGTTGGCAATGACGCATAGCCATGCAAACTTAGCCCTTCGCGTTCAAAATCCAGCCGTATCGAATTTTCAGCAAACTCCGACCCCAGAATAGATCGCAGACGCCCCAAAACCGCATCAAACAGATCGCCTGACTGCGCATCGGCGCGAAAGGTAACACGGCCTTGTCCACCACCTGAAATGTCGCGCAGGGTAAAGCCAACATAGGGTTCTGACATCGCCAGGCGCTTGACCACATCGGCAATAGCTTTTGCTTCGGCGCGATCCGTGCGCAGAAACTTCAGCCGTGCCGGGGTGGCATGAAACAGATCGTTTAACTCTACCGTCGTTCCCACCGATCTTGCGGCAGGTTTTACAGGTAAGATATCGCCGCCATTCACAGAAATTTCAGCGGCACACTCTGCCCCCTCAATACGCGAAGAAATCGTCAAGCGGCCTACTGCACCCAAAGATGGCAAGGCTTCACCGCGAAACCCAAAAGTGTGGATGTTCAGCAGGTCAGATCCATCAATTTTTGAGGTCGCATGGCGCGATAATGCAAGCTTTAATTGTTCTTCGGGAATACCCATCCCGTCATCGGCCACGCGGATCAGGGTCTTACCGCCATCCGCATAAGCCACATCAATCCGCTTGGCATCCGCATCCAGCGCGTTTTCCACCAGTTCTTTAACAGCAGAACTAGGCCGTTCCACAACTTCACCTGCCGCAATACGATTTGCAGCGGCATCGTCAAGTTGGCGGATTTGCGGGCGAGAACCCATGATATTGGGGCTGAGCTTGTTCATACTACTAGGGATAGCACAAATACGTGCGATTCGACAGCGCTCTAAAGCGTTTTAATCTAATCTGTAGAAACTAACCCTTCGGGTTTTCCCACAACAACAAACCGTAGTGCATCAGGCTTAAGTAACCGTTTGGCGACCGCATTCACTTCATCTAATGTTACTGCAGTAACCTTTTCATTGCGCGTCTTGGGATAATCTATTGGATAGCCTTGAATTTGCATACCTACCAACAACCCGGCAATCCGTCCGTTACCGTCAAAGCGCAGCGGATATGCTCCTGTCAAAAACTTCTTGGCAGCTATCATCTCTGCTTCTGTCACGCCGCTTTCGGCCATCTTGCGCCATTCATCCTGAATAACCTCAATCGCGGTTTTGATCCGGTCATTGGATGAAGACACGCTACCGCCGACAATACTTGCGTATTCATATGGGGCCAGATACGAATAAACCCCATAGGTCAGCCCGCGTTTTTCGCGCACTTCTTGGGTTAAACGTGCAGTAAAGCCACTGCCGCCCAATATATGGTTTAGCAAGTAGGCCGCAAAAAATTCCGGGTCATCGCGATCAATCCCCACATGGGCCCAAACGGCCACCGCTTGGGGGGTGTCAAAGTCCACAACAGTTATCCCGCCTTTTGCGGCAAACTCTGTTTTTGACGGAAGTTGCGGCCCTGTTTCAGGCAATTCCCCAAGTAAATCATCCAGTAGCGGGCCCAATTCGGCGGCAGTGATATCGCCGACAACACTGACATACATAAGGTCTTTGGAAAACGCGCCTTTATGTGCAGCCCTAACATCATCCACAGTCAGGGTCTCGATGGTTTCAAGCGTTCCTTCAAGCGGCTGGCTGTAGGCATGATTCGGATAACCTAATTCACGTAATGTACGACCGGCAATATCGCCGGGATCGGTTAGCTTTGAGCGAACGATTGACAGAACCTGCTTTTTCACCCGGTCAAAAGCCACGGGGTTAAAGGTAGGCTCCATCAGTGCCTGTTTCAACAAAGCCAAAGCTTGTTCCCGGTTTTCCGTCAATACCTGCGCTGAAATAGATACGCTATCGCGCCCCGCATCATAACCAAAACTTGCCGCAAGTTCTTCCGTTGCCTTAGAGAATGTTGTTGCGTCCATATCACCGGAACCTTCTTCCAAAAGTCCTGACATCAGATAAGTTACACCGGCTTTTTCAGGCGCATCCAATGAAGATCCTCCCTTAAAGCTGACTTTCAAAGCAACAAACGGAATGCTGTGTTCTTCAACCAACCAAACCTTAATGCCACCCTTCGTGGTGATTTCCTGAATATCGGTTTCAGCGAAAACTGCAGTGGTACAAAACATCCATGCGAAAATGATCATTAAAATACGCATAATCTTAACCTTCTACCTGTGGTGATAACCACGCCGTTACCGAATTATTCGCATTAAATACTTTCTTTGCAGCAGCCATGACATCATTCGACGTCACTGCTTGCAATACATCCGGCCACGCCTGAACGTCTTCAATTGTCAGGCCGGATGTCAATGCTGCACCATAACGGCGCGCCAACCCTGATGTACTGTCTCGAGCATATATCTGTGCGGCTTTCGCCTGCGTTTTCAAACGTGCCAAATGGGCCTCATCAACGCCCACCTCTAAGAACGTCTCCAAAGTTGCATCCAGTGCATCTTCGGCTTGTTTTTGCGTTACTGTAGGCGCAGGCAGAATGAACAGTCCAAATGTGTCCTGATCCAGCGAAATTCCATCATAAAATGCCGATACGTTAAGCGCTATTTTCTGTTTTAATTGCAACTCTTGCCCCAGATATGAGGTGATTCCGGAACCGCCCAGTAACTGCGCCAGCATTTCAAGTGCCGCGGCTTCTTTTTGATCACCCGACTTGCGATTATCCGCCAGATACGTCCGCACCATTTGCGCCTGCTGTACACGCGCATCTTTCATACTGATACGCAAAGGTGCCAGATGCGGTGGTTCTTTGGTGCGCACACGCTCGGGCAGGTTCATGGATGGTTTCAAATCCGCATAATATTTCTGTGCCAGACCACGCACTTCATTCGGGGTGGTATCGCCTGCAACAATTAGAATTGCATTATTGGGTGCATAATACTTTTTGTAAAAATCAAGTGCATCCTGTTGAGTCAGCTGATTTATTTCATGTTTCCATCCAATTACAGGAACACCATACCGGTGGTTGAAAAACTGCAATGCACTGCGTTGCTCACGCAAAAGCGCACTTGGATTGTTGTCCGTGCGTGAATTGCGTTCTTCGATAATCACATCACGTTCAGGTAATACCTCTTCTTCCGATAGGATCAGATTTTGCATACGATCCGCTTCGATCTTCATCATTAACGGCAATCGATCTGCTGAAACTTTTTGAAAATACCCGGTATAATCATATGATGTAAACGCGTTTTCCTGCCCACCATTGGCCGCAACAATTTCAGAGAATTCACCTGGCGCCATCGAATTGGTGCCCTTGAACATCAAATGTTCCAAAAAATGCGCAATTCCGGACTTTCCAGCCTGCTCATCAGCCGAGCCCACACGGTACCAGACCATATGCGTTACAACAGGTGCGCGGTGATCTTCAATTACAATCACCTGCATACCATTCTCTAAATCAAAAGATGTCACAGCTTCAGCCAACAATACAGATGGCAACACGGTCGATAAAAATGCTATCAGCCCGGATAATGTTTTCATGTCTGGTTACACCTTTTGAGTAAATCTACAAAGTTTAACTAAGCCCAATCTACAGATCAGGCAATAAGATATACGTTTTTGTGAATTCAATTCGGCTATTGCGTGCCTTGCTGCGGAACAGACGGTGTACGAACGCCCAAACGACGCAGGCGTGATAGCTCATTATATGAATCCAAAGAGTCAGCTTTGCGGCGCCTTAAATACCCTTTGTCACTGTAGAACCATTTATCATAAAATCTGGCACGATTCTTATGGCTGAATTCTTTATCCTCTTCAGCCAACGCCGCGCGGATATCCGGAGACACACCGAATCGGGACGCCGCTGTTACCAAGGGCTGCTCATTACGGTTAATCTGCTTACTGTCCAGCTGTTCGGGTTTTCCGCCTAATGCCGCAATGGCATCACGTTGCGGCGTTACATCCGCACGACTTACAGATCCCAATTTGGGTTCCGGCAATGTTTCAAAGTCTTCAGGGAAAACCAGTTCTTTGGTTGGCAAGACCGCAAATTCATCCGGGCCTGCATCTTTTAGCCTAAAGTTGCCATTCTTGCCTAATACCGGCTGTTTATCGCAAGCTGACAATACGACAACAAGTGATAGTAATCCGATTAATTTTAGCACCCGAACAAACATATGCTGTCCATACCTCGACAAATTCTTTCGTGTAGCTGTTTAACCTAGAATCATGTCCGCGTCACGCCCTCTTATTCAGCTTTTCGGAAAAGAATATCAAACCGAATGCGCCAAAGAAAACAAAGATGTCAGCCACATTGAACGCATAGGGGTTTCCCCAACCGCAACATGACATGTTCAAAAAATCCGCAACCGCGCCATAAGCCACGCGATCATAAGCATTTCCAAGGGCACCACCAATGATACTTCCAAACAACAGGGCAGCACCCCAACCTTTGAAATTTCGCGCGTACCACAAAATCGCAAATGAGATCAGAACCGCAAATGCAGTCAGCCCCCAACGCATTATTTCCGGATATCCAGAAAGCATTCCAAAGTTAATGCCCGTATTCCAGCCCATCCGAAAGTTCAGGAAAGGCGGCAAGACATCGATGGCATAGGTGTTTTTCAAATCAAGGTGGAATACCACATACCATTTGGTGAACTGATCAATCAGAAACGCAAATGTCGCTATAATAAGTGTCTTGCCCAAATCTGGCCCCTTAATGCCTAAAGTGGCGCATACCAGTATAGACCATGGCCAAACCGGCGTCATCCGCAGCTTTGATCACCTCATCATCGCGCATAGAGCCGCCCGGTTGAATTACCGCCGTAGCCCCCGCTTCTGCCGCTGTCAGCAAACCATCCGAAAATGGAAAAAACGCATCAGACGCCACAACCGAGCCTTTGGTCAGTGGCTCTGAAAGTCCCATTGCCTGAGCCATATCAATAGATTTGCGCGCTGCAATGCGCGTACTGTCAACACGGCTCATTTGCCCCGCACCGACACCTACGGTTGCCTGATCCTTCACATAGATGATCGCGTTTGATTTCACATGTTTCGCCACTTTCCAGGCAAACAGCATATCGCGTAATTCTGCATCTGTTGGCGCGCGTTTGGTGACAACTTTCAGATCATCCAGACTGATAAACCCGTTATCCCGATCCTGTATCAGATAGCCGCCTGAAACCTGCTTCCATACCTGTCCCGCAGTGTGAATATCAGGCAAGCCGCCGGTTTCCAGTAACCGCAGGTTCTTTTTCGCCGCAAAAATAGCCTTGGCTTCATCACTGATAGACGGCGCAATGACCACTTCGGTAAAAATTTCGACAATCTGTTCAGCGGTTGCCGCATCCAGCGTTTGGTTCAGTGCGATAATCCCGCCAAAGGCCGAAGTACGGTCGCAATCAAATGCTGATTTATAAGCTTCGGCCAATGTGGCCCCGCGCGCAACACCGCAAGGGTTTGCGTGTTTGATGATTGCGCAAGCAGGCCCATCCGCAGGGTCAAATTCAGCCACCATCTCAAACGCCGCATCGGTATCGTTGATATTATTGTATGATAGCTCTTTACCCTGCAACTGCACCGCCGTGGACACACCAGCCCGTGTGCTACCATCACTGTAAAAACTTGCTGACTGATGCGGGTTCTCGCCGTAGCGCAATGTTTGTGTGTGTGTCCCTGCTATCGCCTTGCGCCTTGGCTGTGCATCACCAATTGCCCCTGCCATCCAGGCTGAAACTGCGGCATCGTAGGCTGCGGTGCGCGCATAAGCGATTTGCGCCATTTTCTGACGATACGCCAAAGTCGTGCCATTGTGCGCTTTTATCTCTTCCAGCAAGGGTTCGTAATCTTCCACATCCACTACCGTCACCACAAAACCGTGGTTCTTTGATGCTGCACGGATCATTGCCGGCCCGCCGATATCAATGTTTTCGATACACTCTTCATAAGACCCGCCAGCCGCCACGGTGGCTTCAAATGGATACAGGTTGACAACCAACAGATCGATATCGCCAATGCCATGTTCCTGCATAGCAGCCACATGGTCTGCATTATCGCGCAATGCCAACAACCCACCGTGCACCATAGGATGCAGAGTTTTCACGCGCCCGTCCATCATTTCAGGAAAACTCGTTATCTCGGAAACGTCTTTCACGGGCAAACCCGCATCACGAATTGCTTTTGCCGTCCCCCCAGTGGACAGCAACTCGACGCCTGACGCATCAAGTCCTGTTGCCAGTTCAATAAGGCCGGTTTTATCGGAAACGGAAAGTAAAGCACGTCGGATGGCGACGGGGCTGTTAGACATAGAGCAGTCCTTTATATCGGCCATATTCAGTCGTGGCCTAGCATTTGATTATTAGACCCGATTCACAATAGGGTCGAATATTTTTAGACACAAGTATCCCCACCCGTTTTGTCAAACTGTTTTCAAATTCATATTTGCGAGTGCTCCGACATTCTTGGCAATCATGTTTTGTTGTTGGTTGTTGCGGTGAATATCCGAAAATATATTGAACTTTTTCATGCGGCCAATACCGTGCTCTACGCCAATGCGTAGTTTTGAATGCCATGTATTGTATTCTTGTTCTTCTTTCGTAAGTGGTTTTTTCTTTGATGTTTTCAGGGGGATTTCCAGTGATGTCCCCAGATATCCTAAATCCCCAAGGGTAAGTATATCAGGGGGCCTATCCACGCGGGTCTCATCATAAATACGCTTGTCATGTTTGCGCCCGTCATGGGCGCATCCAACAGCCAGTATACACTTCTTGTCATCTGTGATGATCTGGTGGGACGCCGTGTGCTTCTTTTTCTTGCCAGAATATTTTGCTTTTCGAGCCGAGGGCTTCCCGGGCCGTTGAACTGGACGCTCAGTACCATCAATCATCAGGTAAAGCAGATCAGCCTTTTCCACTTCCGACAACTTTACTTTACGTTCAGGCATCCGAAAATGGCCTGCCATCAACTCTGTCATGGCTTGAATGCGGCGGCAAACTGTCGGAGAGGATACATTGAATACAAGCCCCATAAAAGCATGGCTGGTATAGGTTCGGTAATACATCAGGCAGAGCAGAAGCTGTTCTGCGAACTCCAGGCGATAGTTCATCCCACCCCCAATCGCACGTTGCCTGTCTTTGCGGGACAGGCGTTTCTCCTCACTTTTCAACCAGATCGGATGAAGTGTCGCAACCAGGGCGTTGAAATCTGTAAGGCGGATGCCCGATAGTCGAAAAAACAATGCAGGTTGTGCACTTAAAATCTTCAAAGCTTTCATAAAATGATACCTCCAGGCACTTCCTCGCATAAAAATAACCTATTGTGAAGCAGGTCTATTAATGCAAACTCTCTAAACGAGTCAGCATCCAGTTAATTTCGCCTTCATAATTCACAACATGCGAAGTTACCACAATCTGTTTTGTCGCGCGCGGCTTGATGCGTTCGGATGTGAAATACATACTGTCGTTTAATGCAAGTATTCCGCCCGCTACTTTGAATATCCACATCTCGTTATTCGGTAATTGCAAAGACACTGTTGTTCCACCTAAATCCAAAGCGGCTTTCACATCCGGTGCTATATGAAAGACCGCGACAAATGGAATAGTCTGCACTTCCCGTTTCAGGATTGCTTTGTTAAAGCGGCGCTGATCTTTTTCTTTTTCACAGTAAAAACGATCCTTGCCGGAAAGTGCGTAGCCATTAGAAATCATCTCTAATTTACGCTCATAAATCAAACCATAGTCTGACCGATGCCCCGTGTGGGTCGCCGTGATGATTGCCGTGGCATCCAATAAGCTTTCAGACCGAACACATGTGACATGTCTTTTCGGGAGCCACGCAGTTGGTAGAGTATCGTGTTGATCTACCGCTTTAGTAAAAACCGGTTGCAATGAGGCCACCGTAAAGGCTGTTGCGGCCTGATTGCCGCGTTTTTGTAGGTCACTTAACTCATGACCTGGTCCTGTACTTTTAAAAACCGGATACTCCCCTGATGAAAATTCAATTGCCAGTGTGCAGTCGTACGAATGCGTGTGTCTGTCCGCATCTGGTGCCTGACCTGTATCCATAATTAACACAGATGCGCGTTTCTCGATCCGCGAATAACCCATTATTTCTTCTGCTGTAAAAGTCGCGCGCGCACCGCTATCTTCAATTATCTGATCGATCCGCGCTGCAGCTGAACTCTGGCCGCCGTGAAATTCTGCTAAAGTACCATCCCCTAACCGTAGTGTACGTATTGCAGGCGCAATTATTTCAATAGCATTCAACAATGCGCGATCAGGCTGAAATGACGCGGATGTCATGCCCTGATCGACCCAGACCAATAAGGTGAAAATATCCAGCAACTCTTCCGGGTTTCGCGTAGGAATTCCTCCGTCTTGTGCAAAATAGCTTTCACATTCGCCTGTCAGGGCACGTAATGCGTATTTTAAGTCTTTAGTAAATTCTTCCAAAGCTAAAGCACTGTAAACATAGCCCACCAAAGCCTGAAATCTCGGCAAGCCTTCTGGGGCATATTGCCACCGTTTTTTCAAAAACCGCGCATGATGTGAGATTGATGCAAAATAATTTCTTTGGGCCTCTTCGGATGTATTGCCCATTAAAATAATAGCATGGTTTATCATGCAGATAATGCGCGCACCTGCCAATTCTGGGGTCCATGCAAAACTATGGCCATCTCCGAAACGAACCAACCAATTTGCAAACCATTCTCTTGCAGTAAGACAACAATCCACCGACCCGTTGGCTGCCAAGTGATCCAACCAGAAAAACCCTTGGGCCTTTTTCTGAAAAGTCAGATTGTCAGCCTCTATATTCCAGATCGGTTCATCTGGGTCTCTAATCAAATACCCTGCAACTAAAAAATTGCCATCAGCCAACTGCAGGCCTTTTTGCGCAGAGCCTACGTTATGCACTATTGGCTGCGAAATAAATGCCCTTGCGGATTTACCACGCAAAGTACTGCGCGCCACAGCTTTTGTCTTACGATCCTGACGGTCGTATTTCAATTGTTGAAATAGCTCTTGAACCTTTGTTGGCACGCTTGAGAATACCTGATTTAGATTTTTATCATTTTAAGGGGCAAACCCATTGCTGTCACCCAGTTTTCTTAAGCAACCTCGCAATAAAGAACCCATCCATCCCGCCTTTTTCAGGCCAATAAGATGGCAGCGTCCGTAAGCAACCTGCCTTAGTCATCCATTCGTTCGGCACACCCAACGCATCTGTATCAATCGGATCAATTTCTGCTTGATGATTCTGTGCAAGAAAGTCAGCAATCTGGTCTTCACCTTCCTGTTTCAACAATGAACAAGTGCTGTAAATCATCTGCCCACCCGGCTTCAGCCACTCAAAAGCACGCTCCAACATCTGTTTTTGCAAAGCCACCAGGCTTTTAATCGCATCTTTATCTTTCAAATGCGGCAAGTCAGGATGCCGACGGATTGTTCCTGTTGCCGAGCAAGGCGCATCAAGTAATATCGCGTCATACACCACACCCGGTTTCCACGTCAGAACATCTGCAGCTACAACTTTGGCGGTTAGACCAGTGCGTTGCAGGTTTTCGTGCAGACGTTCCAGCCGGTGTTTAGACAAATCCATAGCCGTCACATCACCGCCAGCCGCTACAAGTTGTAAAGTCTTACCACCAGGGGCCGCGCAAATATCCAGAACCTTTTTTTTCTCAAACCCGGTCAAACATCGCGCAGGCAGGCTTGCGGCAAAATCCTGTACCCACCAGGCACCTTCTTCAAAACCAGAAAGGGAAGAAATCTGCCCCGCCCTTTGCAAACGCAAACTGCCTTCACCAACCATTTCAGCATCCAGAAGCGTCAACAATTCCGGCACGTCAGTCAGTTTCTTGACCGTAATATCCAGCGACACGGCCCTTACATGCGCTTCTTCTATAGAAGCCACTATATCTTCCCCGTGATCTTTCAGCATGATGGATCGCAGATAATACGGCAATTGCTGGATTGGATGTTCGGCCCAATGTTCGCGGCCTTCAACATTCAGCTTGCGGCACACCACATTGACCAATCCCGAAAGATGCTCGGTTTTACGTGATAACTTCGCCAGATTGACCGCCGAATCTATTGCCGCATGTGGGCTGATCCCATCCACAAGCAACTCATTCGCGCAAAGGCGCAAAATATGGCGCGCACGCAAAGGCGGCTCTTTCTTAAGAAAGAAATCCAGCAACATATCAATCGGCTCAAGATGTTTTAACGTGCTTAGGGCTAGGCTTTGCGCCCGCGCTCGTTCAGACCCTGACAGCTTTCGCAATATATCACTGCCTGCATCTGTCATTTCAGACAATGGGCGGCGTTCGAACAAAACCCCGTTCAACAGATTCAAAGCCGCGATACGCGCGGACAATCCAGCCTTTGCCATTATATCTTGCCTAACTCATATAAATTTCAACTTGTCAGGGCTTATGCCCGAAAGAATATATAACAACCAGAGCATAAAATTGCGCATTTGCGCAAACTGCGTTAAAGAGTGCCCAGCAAAGATAGGTTTCACGATGGAAAAAACTTCAGCGGACAAATACAAGCGCATATCAGATGCAGCTGAACGCGCCTTGTCCGAAGCAACCGAACGCAAAATGCGTAAAAAAGAATCCGATCGTCCAACCGAATTAGGCGGCAGAGATGGCCCTGAGCCTACCCGGTTCGGGGATTGGGAAAAAAAGGGAATAACATCCGATTTTTAGAAAATTGCACTTAAAAATAACCCCCATATTAACTCTATAATTACCGCTTATCGTTCTATTCTGCCCAAATTCAAGGATGGGCTATGCGACCTACAGTATATCTATTTACGTTTGTTATCGGCTTTGCCCTTGCACCGTTTATGACAAGCGCACAAAGCAAAAATTACACTTGGATGGTTTGGGAGCAACGCGCAATCAACCAACATCTATGCCACGAAAAAGGTGTGTGCTCACCGCAACGAAAATTTATCACCCGTCTTGTGGAAGAACCCACCGAACAAAAAGCCCGTGAGGTGTTAGGCGCTATTGATCAGCTTGCCAGAATGCGTGGCCTTCCTGTTGAACATCCGGACGAGCCGAAAATATGTCATCATACTGAAGCCGGTAAAATTCTGGGTTTCGACCCGGAACTTTGGGATATGAGCGCTAAACTTGATGCATTGAAGGGCTTAAAAGGTGCTTATTTTTCGGTTCAAGCCATAAAGGGCCCTAAAGGATATGACGGCATGTTCGGCATCGATTTACAGCGCACAATGGAGGGTCGCTTTCGTGCCGCGGGCCTACCAGTCTTAAGCGAAGAACAGATGGAACATACCTCGGGAAAGCCGCAACTGAATGTCTATTTCTCAAACACAAAGCCAAAAACCGGCTGCACATACAGCGTTTTTGTCAGCTTCACACAAACCATGTTGTTAACCCGAAATCACACCGTAAAACTAAAGGTGGGTACTTGGGGCGCATCGGGCGGGGTATCGGGCGAACACCCGAATTCAAATGAAATGGGTGCTATACTGCGCGTTATTGACAAATTTCTGAATGATTACAAACGTGCCAACGCAGGGTAGCCAAAGGCTCAACACATCCAGCATATCGCATTCACTTCGGGATAGACAGCCGTGTGGAAAACCATTTGAATTCTTAAATTAAAAATCAGGTTTTGGGTATTGCCGTGCCGTCAATATGGCGGCCGATATGGCGGCGAAAACTGGTCGGGTAGTTATTTTTGATGGTCTCCCAGATTTCTACAAAACCCGGGCTGGCGATATATCGTTTGATTGCATTCAGGTACGCATCCCATACCTCTTGATCCATCAACCCTCGGCGGTGTTGCACATAGGCACTGTAGGTCAGTGACAATTGCGCGCCGATGATTCTTTCGAATTGAAATTGCTCAGCAGGCGAAAGCACGGACACATCTTGACAACCCCGCGTGAAAAGATCGGCGTTGGCCGCCAGAAGTGCGAATACTTCCTGCTCTAGGCTCATTAGTGATTGAATCGTCGTGCCTTCGATCGCTTTGGCATTGTGGCGCAATTCAAGCACCAGGAATATAATTGAAATTATAACGCAGACACTGGCGACCACGGCTGATATTGCCTCGATTGCAGCCCAGTTCCAATCCATTACATAGCCTCTTTTGAGTTCGATTTATCTACGGAGGTATTGTTTTAAGCTTACTGAAAAGAGCTATTCCTGTCTAGCTAGAACGATTATGATGTCAGTCTTCATTCATCCCCAAGACATCCAGCATATCGTACTCCCCGGGCGGTTTACCTTGCCCCCAAAGGGCGGCTTTCAGCGCACCGCGTGCAAATACCTGGCGATCCGTTGCCAGATGCCTCAACACGATCCGCTCACCGTCGGCTGCAAAGATAACATCATGTTCACCAACAACATCACCACCGCGCAACGCATGAAACCCGATATCCCCGCGCTTACGTTCGCCTGTGATACCATCACGACCACGATCAGCCACATCGTTTAGTGACACACCTCGCCCTTCGGCTGCGGCTTCGCCTAACATCAAAGCCGTGCCGGACGGGGCATCAACCTTATAACGGTGATGTGATTCCATAATCTCAATATCGAAATCCTCATCCAAAGCGGCGGCCACTTTCTTGGTCAATTGCATCAGCAAATTGACCCCCAAGCTCATGTTACCCGCCCGTACAATGGCGCAATGCCGCGCCGCAGCCGCAAGTTTTGCCAAATGACCTTTATTAAAACCTGTTGTCCCGATGACATGAACTGCGCGCGCCTGTGCCGCTAGCTCTGAATGCGCCACAGTTGCGTCAGGCGAGGTAAAATCAATAATTGCCTGAGATTTTGCAAAAACCTTAAGTGGGTCATCTGATACGATCACACCGGTTGCGTGCCCGCCCATACAAATCCCCAAATCCTGACCTATCCACGCATGCCCTTCACGTTCGGTCACACCAGACAAAACCGCATTGGTATTATCGTCAACAGCCTTGATCAGCATCTGTCCCATACGGCCAGAGGCACCAACAATTGCAATATGTGTCAGGTCATACATGTTTACACTCCGTACTTTCCAATTTCCTTTAACTTGACTTCAATACAAAGGCTAGCTTGCAGTCACCCGCTAAGTCTCTTAAATGAGTCCGACCCAACGATTTACAGGATATATAGCATGCATAGCCCCGATGGCCCAAGTCAACGACAGCTGCGCGTCGGCGAAATGTTGCGACGTTCGATTTCTGATATTCTTGCGCGTGGCGATCTTTATGACCCCGATCTGGCCAATATCTCCATCACAGTAGGTGAGGTTCGCACATCACCAGATCTGAAAAACGCCACCGTTTTCGTTTACCCCCTTGGTGGGCAAAATGCCAAAGATATGGTTATCGCGCTTAATAAAAGCAGTGGCGAGGTCCGATATGCACTAACGAAAAACGTAACGCTGAAACATTCCCCGAAACTAAAGTTCATGCTTGATACAACTTTCGATCAAATGGATGAAACCAGCAGGTTGCTCAATCAGACAAATGTGACACGGGATTTAGACGACGATGAACCGCAAGTCTAAAAAACGTGATGTTGATGGTTGGTTGATCATCGACAAGCCTGCGGGCATCACCTCCACAAGCGTCGTCAACAAAGTCAAATGGCTGTTTCAGGCAAAAAAGGCCGGTCACGCAGGCACACTTGATCCTGATGCAACGGGCCTTCTGGCTGTGGCGTTCGGCGAAGCCACCAAAACCATCCCCTATATTACCGACGGGTTGAAAACCTATGAGTTTGTCATCACACTGGGGGCTGCCACCACAACTGATGACGCCGAAGGTGACATTATCAACAGCAATGAGCTGCGTCCGAATGATACGGATATTCAGGCTGCCTTGCCTGCTTTTACAGGTTTGATATCACAAACGCCGCCAAAATTTTCCGCCGTTAAAATCAACGGGGAACGGGCTTACACCATTGCACGGCGTGGCGATGATGTTGAATTGGCCGCCCGCGAGCTATTCGTTAACCGGTTGGAATTCGTGGAACGCCTGTCGCATGACGATGTCGAACTTGTCCTGCAATGTGGCAAAGGCGGTTATGTGCGCTCCATCGCCCGTGATTTGGGCGAAGCCTTAGGGTGCCTTGCCCATGTAAAATGGTTACGCCGCCTTGACACGGGCCCCTTTGACATTGCTCAAAGCATCACCCTTGATGTCTTGATTTCTATCGAAGACCTGGCTGATCGCGAAGCATTATTACTGCCCATCGAAGCAGGGCTTGCCGAAATCGTATCCGTCGCAATAACTGACCAATGTGCAACAGACATCCAACACGGTATGAGCGTCCCTGTAACAGACGATCCATCGGGGGCCGATACCCCGGTTTGGGCTGCGCTGAACGGTAAAGCGCAGGCCATAGGCATAATCGAACTTGGCACTTTTAAACCCAAGCGTGTCATCCTACAACGTAACTCATGATCACAAAAAACCATACCAAAGGTGACGCACCTTCTACCGCAATCTATTCAGATTGCGAAAACTACCGCTATAGCCTGACCCGTATCTGGGACGATACCGCCGCGCGCGTATTATTCGTTATGCTGAACCCGTCCACCGCCACCGAAGTGCAAAACGATCCAACTGTCGAACGCTGCGAACGCCGCGCCCGTACCCTTGGTTATGGTGCCTTTTGCGTGTGCAACATATTCGCTTACCGCGCTACAGATCCCAAAATCATGCGCGCGCAAACCAATCCTGTCGGCCCTGAAAATGACACCGCTATTACGGATGCTGCCCTTTGGGCCAATGACATCGTCTGCGCATGGGGTACGCACGGCGCACACATGGATCGAGGCCTGACTGTTGAGCGCATGTTGCGCAACCAACCCAAGCCGCTGACCCATCTGGGTCTTAGCATTGCAGGCCACCCCAAACATCCGCTTTACATCGGGTATAAAGTGCAGCCGGAAACTTGGTATGAATAACCAAGCCAAAGGCCTGCTGATCACCACACTTGGCGTCTTGTTTGTCGTTCCCGACGCCCTATTCGTGCGTCTGATTGAGGCCGATGCCCTGACCATATCGTTCTGGCGTAACTTTCTGACAGGTCTATTCACACTGATTGGTCTCTTTGCCATTTACGGTACAAAAACCGTCCCTATGATCAAAGGTACAGGTAAAAACGGACTGATTTATGCAGGCTTCACAGGCTTCAGTTCAATACTATTCGTTTTGGCTGTTTCGAATACCAGCGTTGCAAATGTTGTCTTCATCATCGCGTCGATGCCAATATTCGCAGCCATATTCAGCTGGTTCTGGCTGAATGAAAGCATCAGCAAACGCATGATCTGGACTATTGTTTTAGTCGCGCTTGGCTTATCCGTAATCGCCTTTGGATCAAGTAACAGCACAACCGCCCATTGGACAGGCGACCTTATGGCACTTGGGCTGGCGGCTTCATTCGCCGTCGGTTTAACCGCCGCGCGAAAAGCCAGAGCCATTTCAATGGTTCCCGCAATTCCTATCGCATATATAGGTGCTGCCCTCGCTGTCCTGCCATTCACGTCACCATTGGACATTATTCCATCACAATGGGGTCTGATCCTACTGCACGGCGGTTTTTTCATCCTGATCAGCACAACTTTTCTGGCCCTTGGTCCACGCTACATACCATCAGCCGAGGTTGCTTTGCTGATCTTGTTGGAATCTGTACTATCGCCGCTTCTGGTATGGTTCGCGATAGGCGAAGAGTCGGGAAACTGGGCCATCATCGGCGGGGCTATCGTTATCAGCGTATTATTTGCCTCAAACATGATTGTGCTGCTGCGGAAACGGCCCGGCTAATGCTATTTGAAGGCCGTCAAAGCCGCATGTAATTGCGCTTGAATATCGGCATTCTTAATCCGCCCGGCTTCACTATCAAAAACATCGTAAAAGCTAGCAATCGATAGATCCGCCTTTACATCCGCCCCAAAAAACGGCGCCGAGGTTTTCGCCATTGCCAAAACATTCGACGCACCACCGGGGCCGGGCGAAGTTGCAAGAATAACCATGAGTTTATCCTGAAACACCTTACCTTCAAGGCGTGATGTCCAGTCAAACAGGTTTTTGTAAGCCGCCGAATAATTGCCGTTGTGTTCCGCATATGAAATCAGCAATGCATCAGTTGCACCGATTTTAGCCGCAAATTGATGCGCTAGATCAGGTATTCCACCTGCTTCTTCGCGGTCACTACTGTATATCGGCATTTCATAATCGTTGATGTCTAATATCTCGATTTCTGCATCATTGATAATATCCGCTTTCAATACATCGGCGGCATGGCGGACCAACTGCTTGTTAATCGATTTGGAACTGCTGCTTGCAGCAAAAGCTAAAATTTTCATAGTGTCCTCGTTGTTTTTTACAAACATATATGTATTTATAATATACACAATACATCCAAATACACATTACATGTGCATTTTTACAAAGGTTAATATGGATCATTGGAATGAAATCAGAACAGCTTATCACGTTGTTCGCTTAGGCACAGTCAGCGCCGCCGCCGAAGCGTTAGGTGTGCACCGCGCAACGGTCATCCGCCATATAGACGCATTAGAGACCACATTGGGCGAGAAGCTGTTCCAACGCCACGCCCGCGGCTACACCCCTACCGAAGTCGGACAGGATTTATTACGCGTCGCCCAAGCCACAGATGAACAATTCAGCCAGCTAGTTGGGCGCACCAAGGGGCGTGCTACGGAATTGTCAGGCGAACTGGTTGTCACCTCATTAGAATTTTTTGCCCAGGAATTACTGCCCACCCTGAACGCATTCCAAACCCAGTATCCAAATGTCGTGATCCGTTACATCACCAGTGACAGGGTTTTCAAAATGGAATACGGCGAAGCCCATATCGCTATACGAGCTGGCCCCAAGCCGCAAGATCCGGACAATATTGTGCAACCCTTCACCCGGTTTGAAACAGGCCTATATGCCAGCCCAGATTACGCAGCCCGCAACGGCATCCCAAAAAGCCCCGCAGATTACCTCAACCACCGTTTTGCTGGTACAGATAACCCCAATTCCGGTGCTCCGTTCTTCGCATGGATGCGTGAAAACATCCCGTCAGACAGAATACACCTGCGCACAAACAGTCAACGTATTCTGGATCAGGCGATACTGTCAGGCACAGGCATAGGTTTCATGCGCGAAAAAGATGCCAAAATGCACGATATGGTCGAGGTTCTGGCCCCACGCGCGGAGTGGCGCAACACATCATGGCTGGTCACCCACGTAGACCTGCATCGCACTGCAAAGGTGCAAGCCTTTCTAGCAATATTAAAGCAACATATATAATCCTCTGAAGATTCTGCTTTCATTCCCAACGATTCGCGCTTAAAAGCCGCCATCCCGTGCAAATTCACGGGACTCCACGGGCCTTGCTGGACGACACCCCGGTATGCGCCATAAACCTAAATCTCAAGGAGACCCCGATGTCGATAACACCAGAGCTGAAAGCACAGCTTATCAAAGAATATGCAACCAAAGAAGGTGACACTGGTTCACCGGAAGTTCAGGTTGCGATCCTTACGTCCCGTATCAAAACGCTGACAGAGCATTTTAAAACCAACAAAAAAGACAACCACTCTCGTCGTGGTCTTTTGAAAATGGTAGCCCTGCGCCGTAAATTGCTGGACTATGCAAGAAGCAAAGATGAGGCCCGTTATAAAGACCTGATCAAACGCCTTGGCATTCGCCGTTAATTCGGACTGCCTGCAAGAATTCAAAGCCCGTTCCGTTTGGAGCGGGTTTTTTCGTTTTGGGGTGTCCCAGTTGGGACGGGGGGTTAGTATGTTGTTTTTATTATATTATCTAATTTTATGTATAGTAAAATAACTAATTTTATAGCTAAATAATAACAAAAATGTTGTTAGAATAATTTCTTTGAATGACCGCTTTGAGCTCAAATCCGACATTCGATTTATTCAGATTCTATTGAAACCTCACAAATCCAAACAAAGCTACCTTCGGCTATACTACATCCAAAGCTTACTAAGGGCCGATCACTGGGGAGCGCGCCAGAATTCGACGGCTTTGTTGAACTCTGCATTGTGGAACGCTGAGCCCTCGGGCCCCGAAGGATCACCATCGAAACGTCCAACGCGCTGCGCACAATCGAAAAAGCCAAGCGCGGGCAAACCATTTCGTGCCTTACTGACTACCAGTGCTGCGATTAATGGACGGGTGGCGACAGCATCCTCTTCTATCAAGTATTCTAACGCGGTTGTAAGTTGATGAATTGTATTCGGCGGCAACAGTCCCAAATCTCTGGCAAGAGCTTGATAGGTGATGGAGCTTGATTGTCCGGCAATTTCGCACAGATAAATTCGAAGGCGCAGCGCTAACGCTTTGTTCGTGTCCTCAGCGGTGGTCATTTTTGATCCAACAACTCGCAATTAGATTCCCCTACTTTACATCAACTTGCTGCGTCCCGATTAAACAGTCAATTTTTTAAAACGTAACCAAAGTAAAAATTTTATAATGGCGTGATAGGGTTAAATATGATCGAGGACATCCGACAGTGAACGTCTGTTTAGAGCCCAAACTGTCCATTTTCTGAGGTCGAGCCAATGGCAGCTATTAGGAAGCTGTTCAATGACGAACAGAATTAAATTCTGACCAGTTATGTGGCCTCAATATTCAACAAATCATTTGACCTAGCCCTAGACAGAGAGACGTTAGGTATGGTGCTCGAACTCACGAAATCGTGAAGCATTTTGAATTGAATCTCATTGCCATCAACGCTACCCATATTTACTTTAAATCTGTCGTATAATTAGTATGAAGGCCGAAGCTTATGCCTGTCGTTTTTACCAGAACTGCAACCAGCTTGGCGCTTGAGAAATTCGCCTATTTGGCCGTTGCCGTTGCCGTTGGCCTTGTTTTCAGTTCAATCTTTTGGTTCGTGGAAACGCCGCCCATGATCGTCAAAATTGCCTCAACCATTGCAGTGGTGATTGCTCTTATCATGTCCATCAAGCTGATAAGAGAGGCGTTCACTATTCTCAAAGATGGGCGCAACTGGCAAGTTGAGATCACAGATGAAAAGCTGTCATGGTTTTCGCCACTTCCAGATCAAATGGAACCATTTGAGGCAAAGCTGAGCGACATTGCATCAGTTCAGAAAAAGCTAATCCGATACAAGAATTCCAAGAGGTCACCTAAGACCACGTTCCATATAGAATTTACCGACGGGCGAAAAAGGGAGATCCATCCTCAGTTAAGCGGGATCAACCCCGCCAAGGTGTTTAGCGCTCTCGAGGTAAAGGACATAGAATTCGTCTCAAGCACGGAAACACGTGGTTCAAAATTTGGGATTAAAACGTAGGACATGCTCCCTTACTTTTATGCAAAGCCGTCATCAACGGAACCCAAACGAACGGCGGCAAAGTCCGCTTAGCGGAAGTTGGACTGAATATATTTAAAATCACATCTAAGGAGGGGAAGGAACGGCAGCTTCGAGCCCTTAGGTCCGATTTTCACGTCGCCTCGCCTCAGAGGCGAGTAATCCGACCAGTATCATCAGCACCACGAACGCGGCAAAGGCAACGATGCCCAAAAACGGCATGTAGAAATATAGGAACAGGGAACTAACCATCATAGTCATAGCAGCGGCAAAAACGCTTACACCGCTGACAACTAACCGGAACACGGTTTTGGTGGCGAACTCCCAAATCCTGGAATTTTCTATGCTAGAACGTATCTGAATTATTCGATGGAATATTAATGGCATAAAGTGAGTTTAGCATTCAGGGACCAGTTTTTCAATATTTGCGCTGATCGATTTTGGTCGCGGTGTATGCCCACTTTGCCCACATAGCGAAAGTTGGAATGAAGATACTAAATGAACATTAAGGACGCATCACGGTGTCCCGATGCGGCGAGTTAATGCGACTTCAGCGTGGGCCACGCAAAACGAGTTGCTAATTCTGCTTAGTAGCCGAGACATTCGTCACGCCCAGGTCATGCGCAAGCTTGTTAATTTGCGCCCATGTTCCATCTGGAACCGCAATCCACCCCTTAGAGGCGGCAAGATGGTTCCGTTCCCGCTCACCGGGCACCTCAACCCGCTCAAACCCCGGAGCCGGAGGGCAATTACGTAATTCAGCCAATACTTCCTCGGCCGAAGCCTCGATTGCACTTGGTTCGCGAAAACGCGTCGAGTCCAATGTAATCAGTAGCCAGTTGCATTCGGTTGTAGATGGACCAAGTATTGCCTCTCCTATGATTTCGCCCACCACAGCCAATGCATAGCCCTTTTGCGCACCCGAAGGCAGTATTGCGCCTCCGTCGAAATAATCATCAGGATTACGGGTCGGGTTCCCCTTTTTGTCGATGACACATCCCTCAGGTAGCAATGCGCCAGCAGAATGTGCGGCGTAGATCCACCCGCCTGCAATCTTGGAAGTGGCAAAATCCAGGACGACCGGGCCCTTGTCGCCGCCTGGAATTCCAACACACCAAGGGTTCGTGGGCAAAAGAGCCTTAGCTCCGCCGTAGGGCGCTACCTGCCGCCATGTCTTTCGATTTCCACCGCCGACGCAGATTGTCAGAAACCCCTGCTCGGCTGCTAAATCTGCGAATGCGCCATGCCGGCCAGTATGGCCGACATTACGGATGGAGAGAGCAGAGATGCCTTTTCCCCGGGCCTCTTGGACACCAGTCTCATAGGCCAGTTGCATGGTTGGGATGCCTATGCCCCCGCCGCCATCAACACGGTAAATTCCATGATCGTCTTGTTGAGCACTGGACGTACCAGTAGGGTCTAAGTAGCCGGTTTTGACCTGTTTTGCATACTCCAGAACACGCATGATCCCGTGACTCTCAATTCCACACAGGCTTGTTTCTACGAGATGTGCTGCTACCTGTTCACTTGCGCGGCTTGCAAAGCCCAGCCGCTCGAAGATTGAAACAAGCAACTGTTCGGCGTCGCTGGCTAGCACTTCGACCCGGGGCCCTGTCAAAGTCAATTTGCTGGTGGGTGATCGCATAGCTCAACCTTTCAAAAGCAACAGACTTACACTTGCAGCGAGCAATGCGCTTATGTCAATTAATCTTGGTGAATATCAGATGCTCTTCCGGCTACGGTCGCAAGTTTGCGACATTGCCCAAACGGCACACGACATACTCTTATGTAGAGCGTTGCGGAGGTTAGTTGTAGGGTTTGGTTTAATGGCATTCAAGTGCCGTTTGGGCCACATCTCAACTTTGCGACGAACAGCCGTTTTGTCCACATAGCTGCCATTCACCGTATTACATCAATCAGTTGCAGAGCTAAGGGTCGCGCCCAACCTCGGGCGGGCGTGGTGCAGTGGTGTTGTTTTGTATTTTATTGTGTCGCGGGCATTAACCTTTCATTGATTTGAGATGTTGCAATGCGCCCTCCCGTTGGGGAATGCTCTCTGTGATTGCGGCGCACTCTCCTGCCACATCAGCGGGATTGGGCGCGGCCCGTGCTGGTCGCACGTGCCTTAGGTAATTTATATCAGGTGTTATTGCCCTCTATTTCATTTCTATGTAGGTCTGATATAGCACTAGCTGGAGGCTAAATTATGCAATACTTACAAGACCTTTCTACGCCGTGTGCGTTATTGGACAAGACCCGAATGCAGGCAAACCTTGAACGGATGCTGGTAGCTTGCACTGCGCGTAAGGCGAATTTTCGCCCTCACCTTAAGACTTTAAAAAGTCCAGATGCCGCGCGTTTTATGCTTGATGCCAGTCAGGGGCGCGCAACGGTTTCGACTTTGAAAGAGGCCGAGGTTTTTGGTGCGCATGGGTACACCGACATTCTTTATGCTGTTGGTATTACCCCGCAAAAGTTACAAAGGGTAGCTGATATAATCCAAGAAGGTATCGCGATTACGGTGATACTGGATAGTACGTATATGGCGGATTGTTTGGCATCGTTTTGCCAAACCAACAACATTACAATTCCAGCCTTGATCGAGCTTGATTTGGACGGCCATAGATCAGGTGTGCCCTTTGCGGACGAACAACGCCTATGCGAAATTGCCAAAACCTTACAGCCACAGAACTTGCTAAAGGGCCTGATCGCACATGCAGGTGAAAGTTACGGGCTATCAGATGCCACCGCTTTGGCCGCTATGGCCAAATTAGAAGCAGACCAAACTTGCGCCGCGGCACAGGTTTTGCGTGACGCAGGCTACGCTTGTGAAGTTGTGAGTATCGGATCGACACCAACGGCACTAAGTGGTGATATTCACCCAGAAGTCACAGAATTACGCGCGGGCGTCTTTACCTTTTTTGACTTGGTTCAAACAGGCATTGGCGTGTGTAGCACCGACGACATCGCATTATCGGTTTTGACCAGCGTTATCAGCGTTGATTTAAAGCAAAACCGTTTAATCACTGACGCCGGTTGGATGGCGTTGTCATCTGACCGTGGCACAGCCAAACAAGTCAATGATTGGGGTTATGGGCGGGTGTGCCTAGAGGACGGAACACTACTGCCTGATATCTACGTCGCTTGGGCGCAACAAGAACACGGCATAATCACTGCAAAAGCAGGAACAGATGTGCGTGTGCCAGACATTCCTATCGGCACCCGCTTGCGCATTTTACCCAATCACGCCTGCGCCACCGCCACACAACACGGATGTTACCATGTTTTGGGTGATAACAACGAAGTTACTGATATTTGGGAACGGTTCTCAGGATGGTAGATCACGGCAAGGACGGCACAATTGCAATTGTGTCCAAAGATCAGATTGAACAGGTGGCGACCCGTGCCTTGGCTTATGACGCGGTTAAGTCCGCACTGATAGCGGCAGCCAATGCGGACAGCCTGTTGTTTCCGGTTTCCATCGGGCGTGGGCAAGACCCAAATTCGATGGTTGCCGTAAAAGCAGGCTTTGATGCCGAAACAAATATCGTTGGGGCTAAGATAGGCACCTATTGGCCCGACAATGCAAAGCACGGATTGCCAAATCACGGATCAACGACCTTATTGCTTGGTCCAGAAACTGGAATGCCCACCGCATTGGTTAACGCGATTGCATTGAACGGATTGCGGACAGCGGCTGCCAATGCCGTTGCAACCGACCATCTGGCTCGAAAAGATGCGAGAACACTGCTGATCGTAGGTGCGGGACACCAAGCCCGGTGCGAAGCATTGGCGCTGGCCGATGTGCGCCCCCTGACACATATCAAGATCTGGAACCGCAATGTGGCAAAGGCCAAGGCATTGGCAGAGGATTTGCAACAATGCTGTGACGCCGATGTCACCATTGAAATTGATCTGGAGGCCGCCACGCGTCAGGCTGACATTATCACGACGGTCACACCATCCCAATCCACCATTATCAAAGCAGATTGGGTGCAACCTGGCACACATATTTCTGCTATGGGGGCGGATCGTAAAGGAAAGCAAGAACTGGAACCGATGCTCATGGCAAAGGCCGCGTTATTCGCGGATGCCCCGAAACAATCCCGTGAAATCGGAGAGTTTCAGCACGCCGTAGAACAGGGACTAATCTCACCTGAAATGATTGTGCCAATTGGGTTGCTTTTAGAAGGCAGCCATTCGGGCCGCGAAAATGTGGGGCAAATCACGATCTTTGACAGCTCAGGCATTGCCTTACAAGATATAGCGATAGCCGCAAAAATCGTTGAGCACCTGACACGGTCAAACACGTTGAAACGTGTTGCATTTTAATGGGTATGTTAAGTTTGCTTTGACACTCGCAAGTGGCCCAAATCACACCCCCCTTTCCAAACCGATATTTTCCCTATATACGCCCGCGTATCTGAAACGCACCGCTTTGACCCTGGCGGACGCATAGGAACAGGGGTCGGTGGCAATGGGGCCACTATTTTATCGGGAGACCTTGGAAGGCCAAGGAGTGCTCCCTTACTAGGAAACATATATGTTTAACGTTGTTAAAAAATCAATCGAATGGGGTGAAGAAACCCTAACACTCGAAACCGGCAAAATCGCGCGTCAAGCTGACGCCACTGTGATTGCCACTTTGGGTGAAACTTCAGTTCTGGCAGCCGTCGTGTTTGCCAAAAAAGAAAAACCGGGCATGGATTTCTTTCCACTGACCGTGAACTACCAAGAAAAATACTATGCTGCCGGCAAAATCCCCGGTGGCTTTTTCAAACGCGAAGCGCGTCCTACTGAAAAAGAAACGCTGACTGCACGTTTGATCGACCGTCCGATCCGCCCGTTGTTTATTCCGGGTTTCAAGCACGAAACCCAAGTCACGCTGACAGTACTGTCACATGATCTGGTTAACGACCCAGATATGGTTGCGATGATCGCCGCCTCTGCCGCGCTGACATTGTCAGGCGCACCGTTCATGGGCCCGATCGCTTCTTGCCGTGTTGGCTTTGAAGATGGCGATTATGTGCTGAACCCGACTGTGGACGACATGCACGATCTGCGCAATAAACCAGAGCAACGTCTTGATCTTGTTGTGGCAGGTACAAAAGACGCGGTCATGATGGTCGAGTCTGAAGCTTATGAGTTGACTGAAGATGAAATGCTGGGCGCGATCAACTTTGCCCATGCACAAATCCAGCCTGTCATTGATATGATCATCGACATGGCAGAAGATGCAGCTAAAGAGCCGTATGACTATCAGGCGCCTGATTACAGCGATCTTTATAAAGTTGTGAAAAAAGCTGGTGAAAAGGCTGTTCGTGCCGCGTTCGGTAACACAGATAAACAAGAACGTACTGCTGCTATTTCTGCGGCACGCGATCTGATCAAGGAAAGCTTGTCAGAAGAGCAGTTGGAAGATACGAACCTTGGTTCTTGTCTGAAAAAACTGGAAGCTGAAGTTGTTCGTGGTGACATTGTTAAAACCGGAAAACGCATTGATGGCCGTGATCTGACGACAGTGCGCCAAATCGTATCTGAAACCGGCATTCTGCCACGTACCCACGGGTCTGCGTTGTTTACACGCGGTGAAACCCAAGGTTTGGTTGTGACCACATTAGGCACCGGTGATGACGAGCAAATGATCGATGCGCTGCAAGGCACATACCGTTCACCATTCTTGTTGCACTACAACTTCCCTCCGTACTCGGTTGGTGAATGTGGTCGTAACTTCGGCCCCGGCCGTCGTGAAATAGGTCATGGTAAACTGGCATGGCGCGCATTGCAGGCGGTTCTACCTGCTGCAACTGATTTCCCTTACACCATCCGTGTTGTATCTGAAATCACCGAGTCAAACGGTTCATCATCTATGGCATCCATTTGTGGTGGTTCATTGTCTATGATGGACGCGGGCGTTCCGTTGAAAGCACCTGTTGCGGGTGTGGCTATGGGTCTGATCCTGCAAGACAGCGGTGAATACGCGATCCTGACAGACATCCTAGGCGATGAAGATCACCTTGGTGACATGGACTTTAAAGTGGCGGGTACTGAAAAAGGTATCACAAGCTTGCAAATGGACATCAAAGTTGCCGGCATCACATCCGATATTATGGCAAAAGCCATGGCGCAGGCCAAAGATGGGCGTCTGCACATCCTTGGCGAAATGGCCAATGCTTTGACCGAAGCCGGTTCGTTTAGTGAACATGCTCCGCGCATTGAAACCATCCAGATCAACCCGGAAAAAATCCGTGAAGTGATCGGCTCAGGCGGTAAAGTGATCCGTGAGATTTGTGAAGTGTCCGGTGCCAAGGTTGACATCAACGACGACGGCGTGATCAAAATCGCGTCTTCAAACGGTGAACAGATCGAAAAAGCCCGTGCGATGATCATGGAAATTGCAGCAGAGCCGGAAGAAGGCATGATCTACACCGGTAAAGTTGTGAAGGTTATGGACTTTGGTGCATTCGTGAACTTCTTTGGCAAACGCGACGGACTTGTCCACGTTTCCCAAATGGCCAACGAGCGGGTCAACCACCCGAACGATCTGGTCAAAGAAGGCCAAAGCGTAAAAGTGAAACTGATGGGCTTTGATGACCGCGGCAAAGTGCGTTTGAGCATGAAGGTTGTGGATCAGGAAACTGGTGAAGAGATTACGAAAGAAGGGTAAGCTTTAATAAGCTTTCGCTATTAACAAAGATTAGAAAGGCCTCGCAAATTGCGGGGCCTTTTCTATAATCGACTTATATAAAGAAGGTCACTCCAACCTTCGTTTCAAATAATCTTCAAACATGGGAACCGTAAATGCGATATCGCCATAAGATGGGCTATAAATCATACCTTTACTTATAATTTGAGCCCTGCGAGGCCCAAGTTTATTTGGATTTTCTCCCAAAATATCGGCAACCTCAGATGAGCGATATGGCCCCTTCCCCAACTCAGCCATCGCATTTACATATTCTTGTTCTTTAGGGGTCAATCGGTCAAAGCGAACACGAAAAAACCCTTCATCAAGCCTCTGCAAAGCAGCTTTAGATGCCGCAGCGACATCGGTTATAGTTATTGGAGATTGAGCTGCTTCATTCCAAGACTGAAAGCCCCATTCCTGTAAAAAATATGGATAGCCTTCGGTTTGCCTTACAATCTCTTTGACGGCTTGTGGCTCGATAGTTTCGCCTTCTGTTTCGATTGGTTGGTTGATTGCTATTGTTGCCACTTCTTTCATCAGTGGACCAACTGGAGGGTAATTAAAAAGTCGTTCAGCATATGACTTAGCATCACCTGAAAGAGCTGCTATTTGCGGCAAGCCTGCTCCAAAGAATAAAATTGGAAGTTGCCTTTGGTTCACTTTATGTACAGCAACAATTATAGCTGAGAGCTCTTCTTTAGTAAGATATTGAACCTCATCTATTAGAAGCGTCCACCCTTTCCCACCGGCCTTTGCAGCCTCTCCAACCCTTACAAATAAATCGCTCAGGTCGTATTCAAGTATACCGCTATCAGCCGTTCCAATCACAGGGTCTACAGATAATGATACATCTCCCATTTCAATTTTGAATGCGCTTGCAAAACCTCTTAATGCCTGCATACCTGCAACCGCTTTCGCTTTCGCCGCATCAATTATTGATAGTTTCCTAAGTACTTGGTGGATCTTTGGATACAACAACTCAGCTAAACTTTTTTCCTCTGGCGCCTCTATAAACGAAGATAAGTGAGAATGTTTTTCTGCTATTCGCTCTATCCTGTTTAGCAGCACAGTTTTTCCTGTACCCCTAAGCCCCAATAATATCTGAGATTGTGCGTGCTTACCTAATAAAACACGTTGAATTGCCACATCTGCACCATCTAAGATGTTATCCCTGCCTGCCAACTCTGGAGGTTGGGAGCCAGCTCCTGGGGCGAATGGGTTTCTTACTTGATCCATAATTGTTATACTTACTTCTAACTAGTTATACACCAAATAGCATATAACTACATATAACTCAATATAACTTAATATAAACAACCCATACTCCCAGAGGACGTCAGACACTTCGTGGCAATTCGTGACCTTGATCCAAATCAACGCACCACCCCATCCCACCGCCTATAATACCACCGAACAACAACTCAAAAGGCACCCCAATGACATACAAAACCATCACCCTTAGCCTGAAAAATCTGGAAAATGCGGAACGGCTTTGTGCTTATGCCTGCATGGTGGCCCGCAAGTTTAACGCCCATCTGATCGGGGTGCATACCGTGCCGGCAATGGAAGTTTACCCCGGCATGATGGCCCCTGCCAGCCTTAGTCAGATGACGGGTTATCATGACAAGCAGAAAAAGAATTCCGCCGAGATTAAGAAAATCTTTGAACATGCGGTTCAGGCCGAAGATTTTGTATCCGAGTGGCGTGAGGTGGATGCGCAATATCTAGGTTCTGAACATCATCTGATGGCTGACTGGATCGGTGCAGATCTTGTCATTATCGGTCAGTCGAACCCCGACCGTGACCGACGCGATCAGCGTAGTCATGTGGAAAATGCGGTGCGCAATTCTGGCCGCCCTGTTCTGGTGCTGCCTTATACCGGCAAGTATGAAACTGTCGGCGAAAACATCCTGCTGGGCTGGAGCGGGACACGCGAAAGTACGCGTGCCGCACATGATGCGCTGCCCTTTATCAAAGCCGCCAAAAGCACACAGATTTTCTGGGTTGGCAAACAAAATGAAACCACGCATTACCTTGAACAAACCGCCCGTGAGATGGCTATAGGGCTGGATCGCCACGGTGCGAAGGTTAATGTGCTTCACCGTGAACCAAGCAGCATTTCCATCGGGGATGAACTATTGAATGAGGCCAGCGATATGGGTGCCGATCTGATTGTCACAGGCGGCTTTGGGCATTCACGGGTCTATGATTTCGTTCTGGGGGCAACAACCAGCCATATTCTGAAATGCATGACAGTGCCGGTGATGTTCTCACATTAGTTATCTTATTTGGTGCGTGTAAATTCCACGCACCTATTCCACCCCGACGGGCCGTCACAGATCTCAGGCACCCGCTCAACCGTGGTTTGATAATTTGATACGTTTTGCACATAAACCCCAACCCTAACAAACCCGTGAATAATCGTGAACGAATATATTCATTTCGCCCCGTGTTTACACCGTAACTGGCCAGCAAATGCGCCCAGTAAAACAAATGTATTTATGGAGCTTACAAAATGAGTATCACTAAAACTATCGCCGCTGTGTCAATCATCACAGCACTCACAACTTCAGCCAGCTTTGCAGAAAAAAGCGGCTTTTATATCCAAGGGTCACTTGGCTTTAACCAATTGCAAGACACAGACCAATCAGGTGCCCCAGGCACAGTCGCGTCAGATTATGACAGCGGCTACAACATCAGCGTAGCCATTGGCAAGCACATCCCAGCATGGCCCGGTGTGCGTGCAGAAGTTGAATTATCTTACAGCGAAAACGATGCTGGCACGATCAACTTCTCAGGCAACGGCCCAGCCGCCGAAGCTAATGTTAATGGCGACATCAGCTCAACATCAATCCGCGCAAATGTATTGTATGACTTCAAAACAAACAGCAAATTCACACCATATATTGGTGCAGGTATCGGCGTATCGTTCATCGACTCCAGTATATCCTACGGCGGAGCCCCAGTGCGCATCGACGATGACGATTCAGTATTCTCAGCGCAGTTAATTGCAGGTACCGCATACAAATTATCTGATACCTTAGATCTAACATTAGATGCACGTTACAGCCGTGCGTTTAGTGTTGAATTATCACGCGTTAGCCCAGGTGGTACAGCCATTGTTGAAGATGATATTGATAACTTGAGCGTTAATCTTGGTCTGCGTTACGCATTCTAAGAAACTAGAATTCCCAATTTCTGCGTTGGGGAGGTGTGGCAATATATAAATTGTAGTAGCGTAATATGTTTAGCGAGTATCCAACAATTTAGTGAGCGGTAACTATAATTAGAACCACATCGATTGCGGGGCTGAAAACCAGCCCCGCAACTTTTTATTTAACTTGGTAGTTTTGTTGTCCGCAAATAGGGCAAAACCGTATTAAATTCACCAAACTTGGCCGTTGCATCATCATTATTCACAGTTGGTGGAATAATGACATCTTGCCCTGTCACCCAGTTAGCCGGTGTCGCAACACCGTATTTGGTTGTGGTTTGCAAAGCGTCCAGTGCGCGTAGAATCTCAGCAAAGTTACGACCCACAGTCATTGGGTAAGTCATTGAAAGTTTTAACTGCTTGTCCGGCCCGATGATAAACACGGAACGCACGGTTGCACTGTCCGCAGGGGTGCGGCCATCCGGTAGGTACGCTTCGGCAGGCAACATATCAAAGGCTTTTGACACGGCCAGATCTTCATCCGCAATAATCGGAAAATTGGCTTTTGCACCGGAAACCTGCTCAATATCAGCTTTCCATTTTTTGTGTTCTTCCACCCCGTCTACAGAGACACCCATCACTTTGGTGTCGCGTTTTTTCCATTCTGCTGCCAACTGACCCACGGCACCAAACTCGGTTGTGCAAACGGGTGTGAAATCTTTTGGATGGCTGAATAAAATAGCCCAGCTATCGCCAATCCAGTCATGAAAGTGAAAAGTTCCCTGATCGGTCACAGCTGTGAAGTTAGGGACGACATCATTGATACGTAAAGACATGGGTGATTCTCCTTTAAAGCTCAGCAATGAGGTTAGAAGTCTTCATCCAATAGGTCAATTGATCTGCGTGTAAGCTATGCATCCATAATGCCGCGTCTGATCAGGTTTAAACCTAGTATTAGAAACAAACATAAAAATGCGCGCGTAAATTGTTTAATGTTCATTCGTTTGCGAATTTTCTCACCCACATACATGCCGATAAACGTGGGGATTAATAATGCGGCACCAATGCGCGCAATGTCCATTGTCAGCTCGCCCGATACAATAAATCCTGCAGTCAGGAAAAGTGATTGAATTGAAAACATCACGCCCAATGCCTGGATGAACTGATCTCTATGCAACTTTAAAGACATCAGATATATAGCCAGTGGCGGGCCCCAAATTGCGGTTAAACCGCCCAGAATTCCGCTGCCGATGCCAGCGACAACCTGTGCGGGCTTATCATACTTTTGTGGCAGTTGCGGGCTATTCACAAACAAACCGTTAAGCGCAAAAATTGACATCGAAATACCAACACTGATCTGCAAGATCGGTAAGGGTACTTTTGATCCGATCAATGCGACCAAAAATATTCCAGCGCTGGCAAATATGCAAAAATATTTATAACGCTTCACGATCAGCCACATATCGCCGCCGACAAAGGCCTGTCTCATATTGGCTGCCATAATAGAAAACAAAATCATCGCCACAGCCATGCGCGGCTCATAAAAAAAGGTCAAAAAACCGATCAAAAGTGTCGGTAAACCTATTCCAAGCGCACCTTTAACGGTTCCGCCAAAAAGGAAGACGGCAATAAGTATGTAGTATTCTGTGGATGTCACGTGTTCCCTTTCAACAATTTGATCAAATTTTGTAAATCTATCAAACTACTCTTGTCATAACACGCAGGCGATGCAACTGTCCTGCAAAATACACCCTGAAAATAAGGTTATTATCATGTTTGAAAAACGCGACTTTTATATCAACGGTCAATGGGTTAAGCCAGCCCGTGCAAACGACCTGAATGTTATAAACCCTGCGAATGAAGAGCCATGCGCGGTTATATCGTTGGGCGATCAAACCGATACCGATGCCGCTGTTGCCGCCGCCAAGGCCGCGTTTGAAGCTTGGGCCATGACCCCGAAAGAAGAACGCCTTGATTTGATCAAGGCCCTTTATGCAGAATATAAAAACCGCGCCGGTGATATGGCCGAGGCAATATCCCAAGAAATGGGAGCACCCATCGATATGGCGCGCGCGGCACAAGTCGGTGCGGGCATCTGGCATATCAAAGGCTTCATCGACAGCTTTGATGAAATAGAATTTGAAAGCACTCCTTGGCCCGATACCCCCGGCGAAAAAATCTACCGCGAGCCCATCGGTGTTTGCGCTATGATCACACCGTGGAACTGGCCGATGAACCAGGTCACTTTGAAGGTTATTCCGGCACTGGCAGTAGGCTGCACCGTGGTGCTAAAGCCATCCGAAGAGTCGCCGCTATCATCCATCATTTTCGCGGAAATTGTTGACAAAGCGGGTTTCCCAAAAGGCGTGTTCAATATGGTTAACGGCGACGGTGTGGGCGTTGGCAGTCAACTTTCCAGTCACGAAGATGTTGATATGATCAGCTTCACAGGGTCAACACGCGCAGGTCGTCTGATTACCAAAGCGGCGGCTGAAACCATTAAACGCGTGACGCTGGAACTGGGTGGCAAAGGGGCGAATATCGTCTTTGCCGATGCTGATGAAAAAGCCGTTATTCGCGGCGCGCGGCATTGTTTTGCCAACACCGGTCAATCGTGCAACGCACCAACCCGTATGTTGGTGGAACGCAGCCGTTATGACGAAGCTGTGCAACAAGCCGCCGATGTTGCCAATAAAACCACCGCTGGTGACCCCTCTGAAAGCGGGCGCCACATTGGCCCTGTTGTCAACAAACTGCAGTTCGATAAAATCCAAGGATTAATCGAGGTCGGTATGGGTGAAGCCCGCCTTGCAGCAGGTGGTTTGGGCCGCCCCGAAGGCATGAACCGTGGCTATTATGTACGCCCAACCGTGTTCGCCGATGTCACCAACGACATGACCATCGCACGTGAAGAGGTGTTTGGCCCGGTTCTGGCGATGATCCCGTTTGACAGTGAAGAAGAAGCTGTTCGGATTGCCAATGATACGGTTTACGGCCTGACCAATTATCTGCAAACGCAAGACCCGGCCAAAGCGGAACGTGTCACACGCCGTATGCGCTCGGGTATGGTGCGTATCAATGGCAGTGATTCAGCCCACCCATCGCCCTTTGGCGGGTACAAACAATCGGGGAATGGACGTGAAGGCGGCATTTGGGGTTTGGAAGATTTCCTTGAGGTCAAACACGTGTCCGGGTTAGGTAGTTAGGAATTCTATAACCCTGACCTTTTGAGGAAAAAATGATTTCATTTCGTGTTTTAATAAGTGCTGCGATGTTAACCGCTGCACCGCTTACCGTTTTCGCTAAAACCTGCGGCGGTAATTTCAACAGCTGGATGTCAGAACTGAAAGCCGAGGCTGTTTCAAAGGGTCATAGCAAAGCGCAGGTCAATAAGTTTTTTCGCTCTGCCCGCATTGACCCCAAAGTTCTGAAAGCGGACCGTTCCCAAGGCGTGTTTCGCCTGACGTTTACAGAATTTGCCGGGCGGGCGATCAGTTCAGGCCGCATGAGCAACGGCAAAAAGAACATGCAGAAATATGCAAAAACTTTTGCCAAAGCCAAAAAAACATATGGCGTGCAACCGGAAGTTCTGACCGCATTCTGGGCTTTGGAAACCGATTACGGCGCGGTGCAGGGTAATTTCAACACGCTGAATTCGCTGATCACGCTATCGCATGATTGCCGCCGCCCTGATCTGTTTCGCCCGCAAATCTTTGCTACGTTGGAACTGTGGAAACGCGGTAATTTCGACCCCGTGAAAACAAAAGGCGCGTGGGCAGGTGAAATCGGCATGGTGCAAATGCTGCCCGAAGACATTCTGAACCGTGGCGTTGACGGCGATGGTGATGGCCGTGTGCGTTTGAAAACCAGTGCACCCGATGCATTGATGACAGGTGCGCGGCTACTGAAAGATTTGGGCTGGGCTGCCAACCAGCCTTGGCTGGTAGAGGTGAGCGTACCCAAAAACCTGAACTGGGCGGACACCGGGCTAGATAAAACCAGATCGGTATCCGACTGGGCCGGTAAAGGTGTCAAAGCGCGCAGCGGCAAACTGCCCAAGCGCAATCTGCAAGCCGCCCTGATGCTGCCGCAAGGCCGCAAAGGGCCCGCGTTTCTGGCAATGCCCAATTTCTTTGTCTATTTTGAATGGAACAAATCACTGGTCTATGTCACTACGGCAGCCTATTTCGCCACACGGCTGGACGGTGCGCCTGTATTCAACAAAGGCAAGCCCGACCCCGCATTCAGTGCAAGTGCGATGAAATCTTTGCAAAAGAAATTGAAAGCCCGCGGGCATGATGTTGGCAAAGTTGACGGTATTCTGGGGGCCAAAACCCGTGCCGCAGTGCAAAAAGAGCAGTTGCGTTTGGGTTTCCCTGCAGACGCTTGGCCTACACAGGCACTAGCTAAGAAGCTATAGCTGCTTCTTATCGGGCTGCATCTGGTTGTGATTGACGCAAAGCACCTTACATAAAAGATCACAAGGCTTTGTTTATAGCTAAAATAAAACCCCAGATATCCGCGTTGAGCCCAAAGCCACATTTGAAAAAGAGTGACCTCCCGCCCCCGGAGATCGCCTCATTGACCGTTCTGGAGGCACTGATACTGGGTAGCCTCTGAGGCCTTTCACTGAAGGGTTGGCGGGTACACGGGTGATGAGTTGGGGCTGATGGTTGGTTGTGTCACAGAGGTTCTGTCACCAGTGTAATCCGGTTCACAGTATTAACCTTTAGAGATTTCACCGCTTTTTTTCCAATAAACACCAGTCCAGTCGACCTTTTCAATAGGATCAGTAATGCCATGGGATTCGCGATAGTCGTTAATAGCTTTTTTGCATCCTCTGACGGCACCAAAATCATCCACAATAATATATCCACCTACAGCAAGCTTGGGATAGAGTTCTTCAATAGCCTGTATGGTAGATTCATACATATCCCCATCTAGTCTAATGATTGCAAATTTCTTGGCTTTTAGCTGTGGTAAAGTGTCTTTGAACCAGCCTTTCATAAACACAACGTTATCATCCAATAGATCATAAGATCGGAAGTTATCTTGGACAGATTCCAAAGTAATCCCCAACATATCCGAACGGGTGTAAAGGGTATCACCTTTATCGGCCGGGTATTCTTCGGCATTGGGCGGTGGTAAGCCCTCAAATGAATCTGCAACGTAGGTTTTCCGTTTTTCTTGATTTGCGGCTTTAGATAGACCGCGCATTAATATGCAAGCTCCACCCCGCCAAACACCTGTTTCGATAAAATCACCGGGTATGTCATTTTTCAACACTTCGAGCATGCAATCTGCTAAATTACGAAGCCTTTTGTAACCAGCCATGCTGTGAGCACAAGAAGGCCAATCCGCTCCGTTTATGCGACTTTCCATACGCTTTTCCCGAGTCTCATCTGTTTCATCAACTATTTGTCGATACAATTTAAACTTAGGAATAAGCCTGCGTTTATTCTGTGCGGGGTCAAGATATATCATGTTACAAATTGTCCGCACTAATAGATCACTATATGCATTTAAAGCTACAGTTACGTCACCGCTTTTTTTATTCATTTTATGTCCTTAATTCATTACGTCGTTATTTAAATTTGAAGTTACAAAAAGGTTCGTCACAAAGATATTAGAAAATGCAATAGGTTTTCAAAATAGTCAAATCTAGCGCTTTTGAGTTTATCTTTGTACCATATATACTTACGCACAAGATAGAACTATCAAGGGCATTGTGTCCGAGAAAATGGACCGTTTGCGCCCCATTTCGTCATCGCGACGAACGGCAGCTTCGTCCCACATAGCAGATATTGCCTATGGTTTTCGAATTATACCAACCTAAGCCTCTTCCACCATCTTTTCAGCCTCGACCAAGTCAACAGATACCAGCTGGCTGACACCCTGTTCGGCCATAGTTACACCAAACAGGCGGTTCATGCGTGACATGGTTATCGCGTGGTGCGTGATGATCAAAAAGCGGGTGTCTGTGCGTTCGATCATTTCGTCCAGCAAGTTACAAAACCGCGTGACGTTGGCATCATCCAATGGTGCGTCGACCTCATCCAGCACACAGATCGGTGATGGGTTGGCAAGGAACACCGCAAAGATCAGCGACATCGCTGTCAGGGTTTGTTCACCACCCGACAGCAAGGATAATGTTGACAGATGTTTGCCGGGCGGTTGACACATAATCTCCAGACCAGCCTCTAACGGATCATCGCTTTCAACCAGAACCAGATTGGCTTCACCGCCGCCGAACAGATGCGTAAACAGGTTTCTGAAATTTTTGTTAACCTCGTCAAACGCACCCAACAGGCGTTCGCGGCCTTCTTTGTTCAGGCTTGCGATGCCTGTGCGCAATTTTCTGATCGCCGCTTCCAGGTCATCTTTTTCGGTCGCCAGCATATCACGCTCTTGCGCCACTTCCCGGGCATCTTCTTCGGCGCGCAGGTTCACAGCACCCAGCGCATCGCGTTGGCGGCGCAGGCGCATAACATCGTTTTCAACGTGCTCTGCATCCGGCATTTTATCCGGATCAATATCCAGCTGCCCCAGCAGGCTGGCAGGATCGGTTTCCAGTTCCTCATGAATACGGTCAGCCGCTGTTGAAACCTGAATACGCGCGGCATCAGATACCGCATCGGCACGTGCGCGTGCTTCCCTTGCACCAGAGGCTGCACGTTCGGATTCGCGTTCTGCGTTTTCAGCATTACGCAGGGCCGTTTCAGCAACAGCCAAAGCATCGGATCCTGCTTTCAGGCGATCTTGTGCTGTTGCGATTGATTTGGATAACTCATCGCGTTTGGCGGCAATTACTTCCGGTGCTGCTGTTGCCTGCTTTAATTCTTCTTCAGATGTTACTTTGCGGTCTTCCAGTTCTGCAATCCGTTTACCTGCGGTTTCCAGGCGATAACGCCAGCCGCTAGACTCTTTCGTGATTTCTTGTTGGCGTTTTGTACGTGCTTCCCCTTCACGGCGGGTTTCATCGTACATAGACCGCTTGGTCAGCATTGTCATTCGCGCGGCTTCAACCGCAATTTTAAGAGCTTCGACCTGATTGCGCGCGGTTTCCAAGTCACCCAGATCACGGATGCCAAGTTCTGCTTCTTTCAGCGCGAGACGTGCGGCGGCACTTTCTTCTTCCAAACGCGCCTTGGCCAATTGCAGCGTTTCCAGTTTACCCGACAGCATATCGCGATCCGCTTCCGCGCGCGACATTTGACGCGTGGCGTCCGTTGCCGCATCATCAGCCGTTTTACGGTTGCGCCGGGCTTCATGGTCAGCTTCTGTTGCTGCTTGCAATGTTGCATGCGCCAGATTGAAAGCATCCCTTGCCGCTGTCGCCTTTGTTTCGGCTTGAGCATGGGTTTCTTTTAGTGCCAGCAAGCGGTTTTCCTGTTGCAGGCGCAATGCCGCTTCTGTTGGGGTATCATCTGCACCAGCACGGTATCCGTCCCAGCGCCATAAATCACCTTCGACACTGACCAGCCTTTGGCCAGGTTTCAGTTCTGCCTGCAAACGCGCACCATCATCCCGCGCTACAAGACCGATCTGGCTTAGGCGGCGTGATAAAACATCTGGGGCTGTTACATATGCTGTCAGGTTTTCAACACCACCCGGTAATTGTGCATTCGACGCGTAATCGGCTAACCGCGCCCAACCGGAAACGCCTTCAGGCCCGACGATAGGGGCTTTTAGATCATCAGCCAAAGCAGCACCCAAGGCGGCTTCATAACCCGCCTTCGCGCGAACATCGTCGATCAGCTGCGCGCCTGTATCGCGGTCTCTTGAAATAACACGTTGCAGAGCGGCAACTTCCGCACCCAATGCGTTGGATTCACCCTCTGCCTCTGACAGTGCTCCGCGCACGTCGCTTTCGGCAGCTTGTGCATCAACACGTTTGCGATCCATATCAGCCAAAAGCTGCTCTGCACGCAAAGCTGTTTCATGGGACACTGCATATTTTGTTTGTGCTTCGCGCAAACGCTCTTCGGCATTTTTCAAGCCATCTTGCGCCGAAACCACGGATTGTGAAGCGGACGAACTCTGCTCTTCACGTTTACCCAGGTTTGTTTGTGCTTCTTCAAGTTTACGGTGTGCCGATTGGTGACGGGCAGACAGACGCGCCACGTCTTCGGATTGTTTATCAAGACCCGCTTCTTTTTCCTGCATGATAGCCGCTGCATTACGCGCATCTTTATTCGACGTTTCAACTTTTTCAGCGTGCCCATGCGAGGCTTTTTCCAGTGCTTCTTTTTCCCAGTTCAGCCGTTCGATGGTTTCAGTCGCGTCTTTATTCAAACCCCGCTCACGGTCAATGTCATTGCCCAGTTGTTCAATACGCGATTGCAGCGTTTCAATTGTTTGACGTGCACGGTTTTCCTGATCGTTCAACGTATCACGCTCGACAATCAGCCTTTGCACAATTGCGCCAGCTATAGCTTCTTCTTCACGCAGTGGCGGCACTTTGCCGTCCAACAATCCGCGTTGCCTAGCCGCTTGTGTCGCGGCACCCTGTGCGATAGCCGCTTCTTTGGTCGCTTGGGTCAATGCAAGCTCTGCCGCCAATCTGGCATGTTCCGCTTCTTTCCAGCGCCCATACAGCAACAAACCCTCTGCATGGCGTAATTGTTCACCGATTTCACGATAACGGGCGGCCTGACGCGCCTGACGCGCTAATGTGCCTAGCTGGGCGTCCATCTGTTCGACCACGTCATCGACACGTACCAGATTGGTTTCTGCACCTTTAAGTTTCAACTCTGCCTCATGGCGGCGTTGATAAAGACCGGATATACCGGCGGCTTCTTCCAGTATACGCCGCCTGGCTTTTGGCTTGGCATTGATCAGCTCGGATATTTTTCCCTGACCCACCAAAGCAGGTGAATGCGCACCGGTCGATGCATCGGCAAACAACATCTGCACATCGCGGGCGCGAGTTTCCTTGCCATTAGCTTTATAAGCCGACCCGACATCACGGGTAATGCGCCTTATCACTTCCAGATTGTCCGCATCGTTAAACGAAGGCGGTGCTGTCCGATCTTCGTTGCCCAGTAAAAGTGAAACTTCCGCATAGTTGCGCGCAGGACGTGCCGAGGCGCCTGCAAAGATCACATCATCCATGCCGCCGCCACGCATTGCGGTTGGGCGATTTTCGCCCATAACCCAGCGCAAAGCTTCCAGCAAATTGGATTTGCCGCAACCATTGGGGCCGACAACACCTGTCAGCCCGTCGGAAATAATCAATTCCGTCGGATCAACAAAGCTTTTAAAGCCGGTCAGTCTGAGCTTACTGAACTTCATAGATGCGTCTGCTCCCGGTGATTCCGTTAAACTATAAAATGTCGGGTAGACCCCCTGCGAGTCAACCTTCAATACCCTCTATATTGCGTATTTTGGTGAGTTATCCACAATATATTGCTATTCTATGCTTATATTAACCCTTTCGACCATCCACCCATATGACGCTATTGTGCATATCCGGGTCGCATACCCTCTTGACCGAGCGTATCAAAATCGCCAATAAGGAAGGGCATGGTTCCCCGTTAGAGCGCAAAGCGTTCGGGGATCAAATGGGAATGTGGACAGGGCCGACCCAAAAGGGGGGCCTAAAGCCGCAACCGCCCCCGCGACTGTATGTGGTGAGCGCCCGTCGACCAAGCCACTGGTGGCAACACCGGGAAGGCAGACGGCGCGCAATGATCCATAAGTCAGGAAACCAGCCTTGCGTGACTTTAACCAAAGCTGTCGGGAGTGACGGCATAGGAGATTATTATGACAACGATTACACAAACAACAACACGCGCAACTTCAAGCACACTTGCTATCGCATTCGCGGCATTCATGGGCCTTGGCATCATGATTTTCGCTGGTCACCTACAAGCTGCTACATTGCACGATGCCGCACATGATATGCGCCACGCATCAAGCTTTCCCTGCCACTAAGACATGCTCTCACGCATATTGACCAGCGCAGTGTTCGCTGGTTTTGCCGCAGGGTTGATTTTCGCCGTGCTGCAATTTTTCTTTGTGCAACCCGTATTGCTACATGCAGAACTTTATGAAACCGGTGCCAAGGTACATTTCGGTGAAACTGGTAGTATGGCCCATGGTCCAGCCATTTCCTATGAGATGGTACGCAACAGCCTAAGCATTCTGTTTGGTGCGCTGATCTTTACAGGTTACGGTCTGATGTTGGTTGCAGCTATGGCTCTGGCCGATGAGCGCGGTGTGGAAATAACCCCGCGCAAAGGTATCCTTTGGGGTTTAGCAGGCTTTATCGCTGTGCAATTAGCCCCTGGCATCAGCCTGTCACCAGAGGTTCCCGGCAGTGCGGCGGCAGAGGTTGCCATGCGTCAAATGTGGTGGTTCCCAACGGTAGCGGCGGCAGCCCTTGCAATGGCGTTGCTGGCTTTCGGTCAAAGCTGGAAGGCTTGGGGGTTGGCGATCATTTTGCTGGTACTGCCCCATGCAATCGGTGCACCACATCCGGATATGTTCACCGGCACCACGCCGCCTGAGCTGGGCAGCCTGTTTGCCGCCCGCGTGTTTGGTGTGAACCTTGCCGCATGGGCCATGCTTGGCCTGATGGCAGCATATTTCTGGAAACGCGAAGCAGACGCCTAAAAATTAGGGCTGCCCGATAACGGGCAGTGCCTTAACCCATCAAATATTACGAGGGCAAAATGCGTAAACCATTTGCACTTTTACTGATAGGTCTGTTTTTTGGTAGCGGCCTGGGCTTTATTCTGGCGGCCGCAAACGGCATCACACTGGACGGCCACGATCACGGTAGTGATCATAATGCCACCACGGATCATGGCCATGGCCACGGGAAAATGATCGTATTGCCTGAAGGCGACGATGCCCCAACCATAAAAATCGCCCTGCACCCTGATGCGGCGGCTGGTTGGAACCTTGAAGTAATCACAACCAACTTCACCTTCACACCGAAAAACGTAAACCAGGCCCCTATCGCGGGCGAAGGCCATGCGCATGTCTATGTGAATGGCGAAAAACTGGCGCGTATTTATGCGCCTTGGATGCATATCGGCAGCCTGCCGTCCGGTGAAACTACAGTAACCGTTTCTCTGTACGCAAACGACCACAGCCCTCTGAGTGTTGGCGATCAGCCCTTAAGTGCTGATGCGATTATTCAGGTGCCGTGATGGGATCTGCGGGAATGCGCCCCAACAGGCAAAAGCGCAATCGCCCGCAGGGTCGTGCATCTTCAATCCAGCCGTCTTTTGCTGCAATATACAGGCGTGCAAAGGCCAGGATATCCTGCTGGTCTTTAGCGGGATCAATACCTGAAAACATATATGCAGCCTTACCTTTAGCCCGAAATGAAACGGCTACAGGGTTAGCGCAGGCTGACATGCATTCAAAAGTTTCTATGTTGAAATCACGGATTTCGGCCTTACTGGAAGCAGCAAAAACACCCTTCAATGCCTCTGCCAAAGCCACACCTTTCGGAGTGTCTTCATCATCTTTAAGGCATGTCGAGCAGATAAAAACTGTATGGCGCAACTTATTAGCTTTCACATTAAGCACTTCGGTTGCATATCCCACTAACGCACCTGTCAGGTTGCGGCAAGACATGGCTAATGACTCTGCTTATCTCATTTACTATAACTTCCAGAACTTTGTCGATCGGAACCCCTAATGGCCCAAAAAATACCCGCAACTGTTGTCACAGGCTTTCTGGGCGCAGGTAAAACCACCCTCATTCGCCACATGTTGCAAAATGCAAGCGGTAAGCGTATTGCACTAATCATCAATGAATTTGGCGATCTTGGTGTGGATGGCGATATTCTAACCGGATGTGGCGATGAAACCTGCACCGAAGACGATGTGGTGGAACTATCCAACGGCTGCATTTGCTGCACTGTTGCTGATGAGTTTATCCCGACCATTGAGCAGCTTCTGGCACGTGATCCAAAGCCTGATCATATCGTGATTGAAACTTCGGGATTAGCCCTGCCGCAACCGCTGGTACAGGCATTCAACTGGCCCGGCATAAAAACCAAAGTTACCGTTGACAGCGTGGTCACGGTGGTTGACGGCAAAGCCGTATCCGAAGGTCGTTTCGCCCATTCGGTGGAAGCTGTGGATGCGCAGCGTGCGCAGGATGAAAATCTGGATCATGAAACGCCGCTGTCCGAATTGTTTGAAGATCAGGTGGCTTGTGCCGATATGATCGTGGTGAATAAATCCGATCTGTTGGGTGAAGCCGCAGCCGTCGAGCTTGTTAGCAAACTGAAGAATGATAGCCGTGCAGGTGTACAGGTGATCAAGACCACCATGGGGGCATTGCCTGTGGATGTTCTATTGGGTCAAGGCATTGGCGCCGAAGATGATATGGAAATGCGCCACGCGCATCATCACCATCATCACGATGACGACGGCCATGAAGAGGGCCACGACGATCATCACCACCACCATGACCACGATCATGACGAGTTTGAAAGCTTTGTTGTGGAACGGGGTGAGATTACAAACATTGCCGCGTTTTCCGAACAGGTCGCAAACATCATCCGTGAACACGATATTTTACGCTTGAAAGGTTTTGCCGCAGTTGCAGGCAAACCGATGCGCCTGACCGTACAAGCCGTCGGGCCGCGCATTGAAAGTTATTTCGACAAACCGTTCGGCAGTGGCCCGCGTATTACACGGCTGGTTGTGATCGGGCAGGCCGGACTGGACCAAGACACCATAACTAAGGCCCTGCAAGCGTGACGCAAATCTACGTCTCACAGGAAAGCCCCGTCACTGATGACGGGCATAGGCTGATCAATGGCAGTGAGGCCGCGTTGCGGGCAGTTTATTCGGCAGATGAGTGTTTCACTTTCACGGCCGATGAATTGCTGGATGACAAAGTTGCTTTCTTTGTTGCGCGTAAAGCTGGCAAAGCCATGGGTTGTGTCGCCTTAGTTAATGAAGGCGCATATGGTGAGGTTAAACGGCTTTACGTTCCCGATCATGCGCGGGGTCTGGGTATGGCCAAAATCCTGATGGCGCATCTTGAAGCACAAGCAAAGGCGCAAGGGTTGCAGTCGGTAAAACTGGAAACGGGTGATAAGTTAGCCGCCGCTGTCACACTTTACAAATCTTTAGGTTACACGGTTTGCGAAAAATTCGGCCCTTACGCAGACGACCCTGTCAGCTTGTTCATGCAAAAGGCCCTGTAATATGCATCTGTTGGCCGCAACACCCGGAAGTATAGACGACGGATCAGAACCCTTTGATCTGGGCCAAACCCCTGCCGATATCGTATTTATCTCGGCGGCGGACACTGAACTTGCGGGCCTTTCTGAAGCGCATTCAGTGCTGGATAATACGGGCAGCTTGCGGCTTGCCAGTATGATGCACCTGCAACACCCGATGTCGGTTGATCTGCACATTGAAAACTGTGCGCAAAAATCAAAACTGGTCATCGCCCGTGTGTTGGGCGGCACAGGTTATTGGAAATACGGGCTGGAACAATACGCATCCCGCTTGGGCGTTGCGGGCATCCCCTTTGTTGCCCTGCCAGGCGACGATAAACCTGATCAAGAGTTGTGGGATCTGTCCACTGTGGGCCGCGAAAACTGGGAAGCCCTATGGGCCTATATGGTTGAAGGCGGACCGCAGAATGCCGAGAACTTTCTGCGCTATGCCAATGCGATGCTCATTGGCTCTGACAAGCCCGAAGGGGCGAAACCGCTGTTGCGTGCAGGGGTTTACTGGCCAGGTGCGGGCATCGCTGACTTGAGCGCGGCACAAGCAAACTGGACAGATGGCGCACCCATCGTCCCGATTATATTCTACCGTGCACTGGTGCAAGGTGCAGGGTTGAACCCGATCAACAGGTTGGTCAAAAGCCTGTTGAAACGCGGATTGAACCCACTGCCGATTTTTGTGGCATCCCTGAAAGACGAAGTTTCAGTTGCCACCATGCAAAGCCTGTTTGAAGCCGCAAAGCCATCCGTCATTTTGAACTGCACCAGCTTTGCGGTTGGTTCCCCGCATCAGGATGAACATGGACAAGGTGCTGCTAACCCATTGGCTATGGCCGCTGCAAATCATTCACCCGTTTTTCAAGTCGTGCTTTCGGCAGCATCGGAACAAGCGTGGGAAGACGGTTTAAACGGCTTGTCTGCCCGCGACATCGCGATGAACGTCGCCCTGCCTGAAGTTGACGGGCGCATTCTGTCACGTGCGGTTTCGTTCAAAGGAGAGGCTTATTTCGACGATGCCACCCAATGCCCCATCGCCACCTACCGCGCCCGTGGTGACCGTATCGAATTTGTTGCCGACTTAGCAAAAAACTGGACCAAGCTACGCCACACCGCCCCCGCTGACCGCAAGGTTGGGATTATCCTTGCAAACTATCCCAACAAGGACGGGCGGCTGGCGAACGGTGTTGGGTTGGATACGCCTGCGGGCACGGTTCACACGCTGAACGCACTGGCAGAGCAAGGTTATAATCTGCATAACATCCCCAAAGACAGCAAAGCTCTGATGGATCAAATCATGGCTGGCCCGACCAACTGGCTAACCGATCGCGCCACGCGTGTGGGCGGTGTGGATATGTCGATGGCGGATTACCAGATCGCTTACGGACAACTGCCATGGGAAGTGCGTGAAAAGATCGAAGACCGCTGGGGTAAGCCCGAACAAGATCCGTTTTATACACCTGGCGAAGTGGATTGCGGACGGTTTTCACTGTCGATCTTCAGTTTCGGCAGTGTAGTTGTCGGGGTGCAACCCGCACGCGGCTATAACATTGACCCCAAAGACACCTACCATTCGCCTGATCTGGTACCGCCGCACAACTACCTTGCGTTCTATTTTTGGCTGCGCAATCAATTTGGTGCGCACGCATTGATACACATGGGCAAACACGGCAATCTGGAATGGCTGCCGGGTAAGGCGTTGGCCCTGTCAGACACCTGCCTGCCCGAGGTGATCCTTGGGCCAACACCGCATATTTATCCGTTTATCGTTAATGATCCGGGCGAAGGCACGCAAGCGAAGCGGCGTAGCTCTGCGGTGATTATAGATCACCTGACCCCGCCGATGACACGCGCCGAAACCTATGGGCCATTGCGCGATCTGGAAGCTTTGGTAGATGAATATTATGAAGCCGCAGGGGTTGATCCGCGCCGTATAGAGTATATCCGCCGCGAGATTTTGGCGCTGACAACCGTCACGGGATTGGATGAAGATGCGGGGCTTTCGGGGGATGACGAAGACCGCGACCTAGCGAAACTTGACGAGTATTTGTGCGAGTTGAAGGAAGCGCAAATCCGCGACGGATTACATATATTCGGGCAATCCCCTGAAGCCGGGTTAGAGGCTGATCTTATTCAGGCTTTAGTGCGGGTACCACGTGGGACTGGCAAAGCGGCGGATGCATCATTGCAGCGGGCTATTGTCAAAGATTTGGGCTTGGCATTTGACCCGCTGGATTGTGATATGGCGGAAAAATGGACAGCTGGGAAACCACAAGAACTGGCTGCGGTTGCAACGGATACATGGCGCAGTAACGGTGATACCGTTGAGCGGGTTGAGTTGCTGGCAGGTTTGATGATTACAGGGCAAGGGGCCGTTGGCGAATACAGTCAGGCGGTTCTTGACGGTATAAACGCGCAAGTACGCCCGACAGTTCAGGCTTGCGGGCCTTCGGAAATAAAGGGGCTTCTTGCCGCCCTAGAAGGGCAATTTGTTGCCCCTGCACCATCCGGTGCGCCCACACGCGGGCGGTTGGATGTATTGCCTACGGGGCGGAACTTTTTCTCGGTCGATAGTCGCGCAGTACCCACCCCCACTGCTTGGGCATTGGGCTGGAAATCCGCCAACCTTTTGATCGAACGCCACCTGCAAGACCAAGGTGACTGGCCGCGTTCAATGTTGCTGACTGCATGGGGCACTGCCAATATGCGTACCGGCGGCGACGACATTGCGCAGGCCTTGGCCTTGATGGGGGTCAAACCGAAGTGGGACGGTGCCAACCGCCGTGTGACAGGTTTTGAAATTCTGCCGCTTTCCGTACTTGATCGCCCGCGCGTGGATGTCACCTTGCGCATTTCGGGCTTTTTCCGCGATGCTTTCCCGCAACTGATTGCATTGGTTGATAGTGCGGCCCGCGCGGTGATGGAACTAGATGAACCACACGATATGAACCCTGCGGCAGCAGCACACGCCAAAGGCGAAGAGCAGTACCGCGTGTTTGGCGCAAAGCCCGGCGCCTATGGCGCGGGTCTGCAAGCGATGATCGATGAACGTTTGTGGAATGACGCCGCTGATCTGGGCGACGCTTACCTTGAATGGGGTAGCTACGCTTACAGCAAGGACGCGCAAGGAACGCGCGCACGCAGTGCAATGGAAGCCCAGCTTTCACGTGTGGATGCGATAGTGCAAAACCAAGACAACCGCGAACATGACGTGCTGGACAGCGACGATTATTATCAGTTTGAAGGCGGGGCAGCGGCTGCCGTGAAATCATTGCAAGGGGTAGATCGCCCGATCTATCACAACGACCATTCGCGGCCCGAACGACCCGTCATCCGCACACTAGACGAAGAAATAGGCCGTGTTGTGCGTTCCCGCGTGATAAATCCGAAATGGATCGAAGGCGTGAAACGTCACGGTTATAAGGGCGCGTTTGAAATGGCCGCGACACTGGATTACATGTTTGCCTTTGCCGCTACCACGGGGGCGGTCAAGAACCATCATTTCGATCTGGTGCACCACGCGTTTTTGGAAGATGATGATACCCGCAGCTTTATCGAAGAGCACAACCCCGCCGCCCTGCGCGAAATGGCCGAACGCTTGCAAGAGGCGATAGACCGTGGGTTATGGGTGCCCAAATCCAATTCAGCGCGGGCCTTGATTGAGCGGCTGTTATGACCAAGCTCCACGTTTTATTCGTCTGCGGCAAAGCCCGCAAACGCAGCCCAACAGCGGCGGTTATTGTGGCAAACTGGGGCTTTGCCGTCACCGATTGCGCAGGTGTTAGCAATGATGCGGATACAGTCATATCTTTGAACGAAATCGAATGGGCCGATAGAATTATCGTGATGGAGCTTAAGCAAAAGAAAAAGCTTAACAGTCTTTTTAAATCCGCTTTGAACGATAAAACGGTCAGGTGTTTGGGCATTCCCGACAATTATGAGTATATGCAGCCTGAACTGGTTGACATATTAACTTCAAAATTAGCATTTTTAAGGTACTGACATGACCAAGGGACATTGCCTGTGCGGCACCACATCTTGGGAATATTCAGGCGAACAGACATGGGCCTGTTTTTGTCATTGCGATGATTGCCGACGGAATTGTGCTGCCCCTGTTGTAGCCTTTATCGGTGTGCCGTTGAGCAATTTTAAATGGACAGCTGAAACACCGAAAACCTATCACTCTTCAAAAGGCGTTCAGCGGTATTTTTGCGGCACATGCGGCACACCGATGGCGTTTCAGGCGGAACATTACGCAGGTGAAATTCATCTATATGCCGCAAGCCTGGAAAACCCGCAAAATTTTGAACCAAAATTCCACGTGCATTACGATAGTAAATTAGATTGGTTGCATATTCGCGACGATCTGCCAAAATATCCCCACTCCAAGACGTAAGGATTACACACATGTCAGAAGATACCGACCGCCACGCAATGAAAATGGCCAAGAAAAAGGCCGCGCGAGATAAGATCATGGCAACCAAGACCGAACAAAAGGGGCTGATCATTGTCCATACAGGCAAGGGTAAAGGTAAATCCTCGGCTGCGTTTGGCATGATTTTTCGCCATATAGCACATGGCATGAAATCCGCCGTTGTACAGTTTATCAAGGGTGGTATGTCCACAGGCGAGCGCGACCTTATCTTGAAAAACCACACCGATCTGTGTTCGTTCCACACTATGGGCGAAGGATTTACATGGGAAACACAGGATAAAACCCGTGACACCGAAATGGCACAGGCCGCGTGGGCTAAGGCCAAGGAACTGATTTTGGATGAAAGCAATTCCATGGTGCTGCTGGACGAGATTAACATCGCCATTCGCTATGATTATGTGGATGTAGATGAGGTGATCGAGTTTCTGGCCACCCAAAAGCCCCACATGACCCATGTGGTTCTGACAGGCCGTAACGCCAAGCCCGACCTGATCGAGATCGCTGATCTGGTGACTGAAATGGAGTTGATCAAACACCCGTTCAGATCAGGTGTGAAAGCGCAGATAGGCGTGGAATATTGAGCGAAGACCAATGGCATAACGATCTGGCATCCTTGCGCAAAGAAGTGGCCCACCTGAACAGTCACCGGTTTATACGGATGCATAATTCGCTGCCCCGCCTGATGTTGTTCAACTTTATGCGCGGCCTGGCCTTTGGCCTGGGGTCGGTTATCGGGGCCACGGTTCTGGTTTCGGTAGTGGTTTATTTTCTAAGCCAAATTAATTTCATCCCGATCATCGGCGACTGGGCCACGGAAATTCTGTCGATTATTTCTGATCAGACAAAACCTTAACCGTATCAGGCGTAGAGTGAGCTTCAGCCCACGCGCCCCTCGCACGTATCAAACATAATTCGAAACCTCGATCAAATTGCCATCAGGATCGCGGATATAAAGCGACATGATCTTACCCGCCACCCCGGTACGCGCAATCGGTCCCTCTTCAAGCACAACGCCACAATCCGCAAAATGCTTCGCCCAAACATCCAGCGGATCATCCGAGGTAAAGCACACATCTTGCGCGCCAACAGTGGCAACGGCCGCATTCGGTTTAAACTCAGCCCCCGCCTGATGCAGGTTGATCTTATTATTCCCAAAGCACAAAGCCCAACGTGTACTGTCATCCGCAGGATGAAACTGCTCGGCCTTCATCCCCAACACGCGGGTATAAAAGGTAACCGTTGCATCAATATCAGCAGTGGTTAAAACGAAATGATCGATACTGGTAATTTTTGGCATAATCTTTCCTTTATAACCAACCTTGCCACAAATGATACTTTGCGCAAAGACTGTAGCCATGGAAACTTTGGGCTTATTTGATCCAGCACGCGCAACAGCACTGCTTGCAACCCTTAGGTTGTCAGGCAACTGCCCCGCTTTTGTCACCGAGACTGCAACCTTATGTGCAAAACCGAATGAAACAGGATTGGATCTATGGGTGCGTGGGCCTGATGGCAGACTGAACATGCGGGCCAAGGCTATTCCATATGCCAATCTACGGTAAAGTTCTTCGGCAAATCATACGTGGTGCCACCTGCAAAATCGGCCAGAACATCGCCAACTGCATGGGCAATCCCGAACCCAATCGTATAAGCCCCCATAGCGCTGAAAACGCCATTTAGCGATGGAATGGGTCCCAACATCGGATAGCGCCGCCGCGCTTTGGGTCTTACACCCGCCCAGCGCTGTAATACAGGAGCATTACTAAGTGCGGGGAATATATTGCGGGCTTTTGCGATAATTGCTTCCAGCTTTTCATCAACCGCATCATGATCCCATGTCTTCTCGGCTGTTGACCCTACGGCGGTCACACCACCCGCGTGCGGAATAACATAGACGCCGTCCGCATATAGCTGTGGGGCATTCTTCAGATCACATTCCAGTAAAGCTGCTTGACCCTTTACCCCCGTTCCCGTTGTGCAATTCAGGTGGTGATCAAGCAATGTAAAGCCGCCCAACCCCGCAGCCAAAATAATCACATTAGCATGTGCCTTGCCCCAATCACCGGTTACAACACCGCTATCCAATCCAGCCACAAAGCTTTGTTCTATGATTTTCACACCCATGTGCAAACAGGCCTGAGCAAGTGATGCAACCGCATAAGCTGGAAACATTCTGGCCGACAATGTATCATGGGTTACACCAAATGGTGTGGCATGGGCAGGTAGCAACGGATGCGCATCCAGCACATTCCATTCGTATTGCCCCAGCCATAGCTCTTTGACATTTTCTGCACGTTCTTCACATAATGTACGATCGCGTTCGGTTGTTATCGGCATCACGCGCCCGATGCGCCCATAGCCTGATGGCAAACCTGATTTCGCATCAACCTCTGCCCAGAAATCTTCGGCTGATGAGAGTGCTTCAAACTGGAACTGTTTCATCGCATTCCAGCTTTCAGGCGCATGCGGCGACATCGCACCAACCACACCACCACTGGCGCCCTGCCCGATTTCGCCTGCTTCGTAAACTGCAACGGTTTGCCCGCGTTTGGCGCATGCATAGGCGCATGACAGGCCCCAGATGCCGCCGCCGATAATAATCACATCCCATCTGGGCATTGCTTTTCCTTTGCATGATCACCGTAATGCTTTAATCGAAACCCCTATGTGCGACCAGAGCAAATCAGCGGAACTTGAATGGCGCAACGGGACAACGCCCGTGGCGACCCAGTTCGATGACCCATACTTCAGTGTTGATAACGGGCTTGCGGAAACAAAACATGTTTTCTTGTCAGGCAACAGCTTGCCCGCACGATTTATAGATGGTTTCCACATTGCTGAACTTGGATTTGGCACAGGATTAAATCTGCTGGCTGCATGGCACGCATGGGTCATGTCAGGCCAGACAACACCACTGCGTTATACCGGTTTTGAAGCATATCCGATGGACATTCCATCGATGCGCAAAGCCCTTTCAAATTGGCCTGAATTACACGGGCTTACAAACGAGTTACTATGCCAACTGGCAAACGGAAGCTTTGAAATAAGGACCCAGACCTTATCGGCTAAGATTATCGTCGGGGATGCGCGTCAAACACTTCCCGCATGGCAAGACTCTGCAAACGCTTGGTTTCTTGACGGTTTCAGCCCCGCTAAAAACCCGGAACTTTGGGAACCCACCCTAATGCAGGCGGTTGCCGACCACACATTGCAGGGCGGGACCATTGCCACATATACCGCCGCAGGTCATGTCAGACAAAGCTTGGCAAGAGCTGGTTTTGCAGTCACAAGGGTAACAGGTTTTGGCCGTAAGCGGCACATGACTACCGGCACTTTGTGAAAGATAGCCCATGCCTGAAAACAACCCCCGCCTTGGCATTATATTAATGATCGCCACCACGTTTGTTTTTGCCGTGCAAGACGGTATTTCACGGCATTTAGCTAGCGAGTACAATGTCTATATGGTGGTGATGATCCGCTACTGGTTCTTTGCATTATTTGTCATCACATGGGCCAGAATGCAACATGGATCAGTGCGCAAGGTTGCGGTTACACGCCAACCATTTCTACAAATCACCCGTGCTTTGTTGCTGATCGCCGAAATCTGCGTAATGGTCTTGGGTTTTGTTTATCTTGGCCTGATCGAAAGCTATGCGATATTTATCACCTACCCGTTAATCATCGCGGCCCTTTCAGGTGTCATACTTGGTGAAAAAGTTGGTTGGCGGCGCTGGGCAGCTATTTGCATCGGTTTCATAGGTGTTTTGGTTATCCTGCAACCCGGTTTTCGCGTATTCAGCCCATATGCCCTACTGCCAATGGCGTCTGCATTGATGTTTGCACTTTACGGTCTTCTTACCCGCTTTGCCGCACGCAAAGATAGCGCCGCAACCAGCTTTTTCTGGACAGGTATTATCGGTGCTGTCGGGATGACGGCAGTGGGTATATTCCAATGGCAACCAATGACTACGGGCGATTGGGGGTGGATGGCCGCTCTATCTGTCATGGGTGCATTGGGCCATTTCCTGCTAATCAAATGCTACGCCGTAACCGAGGCCAGCACAGTGCAACCTTTCGCTTATATGCAGCTGGTGTTTGGCGGGGCATTGGGTTGGATGATATTCAACGACAATCTGCGTTGGGGAACCGCAATTGGTGGTGCAATCGTAATCGGCGCGGGTCTGTTTACACTTTGGCGTGAACGGGCCGCCGCGAAGTCCTAACCGCGGGTTAAATCATGTGTCAATTGAAGCGGTGGCGTTTTACCCTTCAGGCGTGCGCGATACACATGAAGTGACTCCATCACCCGCATTACATAATTGCGGGTCTCGCGAAACGGGATATGTTCTATCCAGTCAACCTGATCGACCAGACTGTCACGCGGATCACCGAACTCTTTTATCCATTTTTCGGCACGATGCGGGCCCGCATTATAGCCTGCAAAGGCCAGAATATATGACCCGTCAAACACTTCCAGCAATCCACCCAAATACGCCGTCCCCAATTGTGCATTATAACGCCAGTCAGAGGTCAACCGTGCCTTGGAATATGAAACACCGATATCTTTTGCCACTTGGCGGGCGGTTGCCGGCATGATCTGCATCAATCCACGCGCACCCGCAGGGCTGATTGCAGATGAATTGAGTTCGCTTTCTCGCCGCGCTATGGCCATTGCAATTTCCGGCGCCACATCCACAGAATACGTTGCAAGTTCAGTCACGGGGAAATACGATTTTGGCAAAACAATTCCCCGCTTTGCCGCCTCTTTTGCAATTGCCAGTGCCACATTCGGCCTATCCAATTCCAAAGACAATTCAGCCAATTGACTCAATCCCTTTTTATCCAGACTTTCTGCTACATGGGCAAAGAACCAGCGCATTCGCCCTTGATCATCAGCATAGTGAAATAATAGTCCGGCGCGTACCGGTGCCGCATTCAAAAAATCCGCTTGTCGCCAATTCGGTATATTTTCCGCTCCGCTCAGTGACTGTTCTGTACCTGATCCCAATTTCTCGGCTGCTAGCTGCCCGTAAAAACTTGTTTGATATTTAGCGCCCAACCCATACGCTTCTGATGCATTATCGTATTGGTCAAGCTTTTCATATGTACGGCCCAACCAATACCCGGCACGCCCTAGGCTGATAGGGGTTTTCACGGCTTTTTTGAAACTCCTGAAATGTGCCAAAGCCTGTTCAGGCGCATTCAGCTTTATTAGCGAGATATACCCGGACAACCATTCCAGATCGGCAAAATCCGATCCTTCGGTTAAATCATGTTGGCTGGCCAGCCAATAAGCCAAATCCGCATCACCCGCCCGCATTGCCCGTCTGGCAAAGCCGCGACGACGGTTTGACCAGGCTTCAGGGCGGCCCAGTTTCTTGACGGAACCTGTTTGATGCGCCAAAAACTCCTGCGCATCGTCCCAACGGCCTTTTTTAACGCGCCAGATAAATCGATCATAAGCCAGCCCGGGATCTGATTGAAGATCAGCCGGCACAGCATCAATCAGCGCATTCACGTTTTTGCTGGCCCTTTGCAAACCGATCCGTGCCTTCGCTAACTTTACATAATCGCTTGAAACCCTGCCCAGCATACGCTCTGCTTCACGTGTCAGGCCGCGCCATAACAAGTTATCCAATCGCTTAAGATTATACGTTGACAGTGCTCCGTTATACTTTTTGTAAAGCGCTTTTTCCCCACTCTTTGATAATGACATTTCAGACCAAGCACGTATTGCTTCGGTTCGCGCTTCGGCGTTACGCCCTTGTGATGCATACGCTTGTGCCAGTCGCAGCGACCCCGTCCCGGTTTGTGGCAACTGTTTTTCAAAATATGCCCGGACAACAGTTGGATCTGCATCTTTCGGGATTGATGCCTCACCTTTGCGTCGCAACCGTTTCATACCCGGCCAGTCTGCGTTACTTTCCAAAAAATCCAAATACTCTTGCCAGTCGCCTTCGCCTTGGCGTAACCGTTCCCATATGACAAGGTTTACACCAACAGGATCACTGATTTGAGCTGCATAATGGTCGGCCGAAACCCAGTCTTCATTATCCGCAGCATTGAATGACGCCGATAAAAGATCGCCGTTTTCATCTTCAGTATTGGCCCATGATGCAACGGGCATTGCCAAAATTACAAAGGCAATTAATATCCTGAACCAACGTTCCATAAATTGCTTCCAATTATTTCTTTAAATAACTACCCAAGTTTCCCTTGTTTTTCTAGGATGTTCTTGGCAAACCTCACTTTGATCGTGCTAAAGTGATAAATTCACTGTAATGCAACGCGACTCGCATCACAATTCGGAGGTTACACCCATGTTCAAAGGCTCATTCCCAGCTCTGATCACCCCGTTCAAGAACGGCAAGGTAGATATTGATGCGCTTAAGGCATTGGTTGAATGGCATATTGCCGAAGGCTCTAACGGCCTGGCCCCTGTGGGTACAACAGGTGAAAGCCCGACCTTGACACATGCCGAACATATGGAAGTGATTAAATGCGTGGTGGATGCTGCCGCAGGCCGCATTCCTGTGATTGCAGGCGCAGGTTCCAACAACACGGCCGAAGCATTGGAGTTTTTGCAGTTCGCAAAAGACGTAGGTGCAGATGCGGGCCTTGTTGTAACACCTTACTACAACAAACCCACCCAAAACGGGTTGATTGCACATTACACCGCCCTGAACGAAGTTGGCTTGCCGGTCATTATTTACAACATTCCACCACGGTCAGTAGTAGATATGTTTCCCGAAACCATGGGGGAACTGGCGAAGCTGGAAAATATTATCGGCGTTAAGGATGCAACAGGTGACTTGGCACGTGTCTGCCAGCAGCGCATTGAATGCGGCGTGGACTTCATTCAGCTTTCTGGCGAAGACGCAACCGCACACGGGTTTAATGCCCAAGGCGGTGTTGGCTGTATCTCGGTGACTGCAAATGTGGCCCCGAAACTGTGTTCGAAATTGCAAGCGGCAACACTTGCCGGTGACTATGCAACCGCCCTTGAAATTCAAGATCGCCTAATGCCACTGCACAACGCTATTTTCACGGAACCTGGTCTTGTAGGGGCGAAATACGGCGTTTCCAAGCTGGGTAAATGCTGTGACGAAGTTCGCTTGCCGCTAACCGGCCTGACCGATGGTACAAAAGCCAAGATGGATGCAGCCATGCGTCATGCAGGGTTAATCAACTAGACGATGGCCGAAAGCACATACGACATACATCTTGTGTGTGGCGCAACAGGTGCGGGCAAATCCACATATGCTGAAACTCTGGCGCAATCCGTTGGCGGGGTACGCTTTTCCATAGACGAATGGCTGCAGCGGTTGCACAATATGGATCAACCCGCTGAAATGAGCTTTGACTGGTTCTATGAACGGGTCCAGCGCAATTGCGCCCAAATGCGCGATACGGCGGAAAAATTGGTCCCTTTGGGTGTTCCATCCGTGTTTGATTGTGGACTGACAAATAAAGACGAACGCAAAATATTTTCCGATTGGGCCGATAACCACGGATATGCCGTGCAATTGCATTTTGTGGATGTCCCAACAGTAACCCGCTGGCAGCGCGTGCTTAATCGAAATCGCGAACAGGCGGAAACTTTTCAGTTTGAAGTTACCCGTGAAATGTTTGACTTTATCGAAACAATCTGGGAAGCACCCAGTCTCAAAGAGATGCAAACCTACGCAGGAAAACGAATAACAAGCTAATGGCCCAAGAAAAGAAACCATCTGACAGTAATAACAAACTGATCGCCGAAAACAGGCGGGCGCGGTACGATTATGCTGTGGAAGATACGCTTGAATGCGGTGTGGTTTTGATGGGTTCCGAAGTGAAATCCCTGCGTGGTGGCGGGGCGCATCTGACTGAAAGCTATGCCGACGTTGAAAACGGTGAGCTAATGCTGATCAACAGCTATATCGCCCTTTATCCACAGGCCCGTAACTTTGGCCATGAAGAACGCCGGCGGCGCAAATTGCTGGCTTCAAAACGCGAAATATCCAAGCTTTGGCAGGCGATTGGGCGCCAAGGCATGACGCTGGTTCCCTTGAAGATGTATTTCAACGACAAGGGCCGCGTGAAGCTGCTGCTGGGTGTCGCCAAGGGTAAGAAGAAGGCTGATAAACGTGAAACAGAGAAGCAACGCGACTGGCAGCGCCAGAAATCACGTTTGATGCGTGATTTCGGGTAAATACTACATATAGACAGAAATCTTGAAATATATCTATATGCCCCTATGATGAGCTTACAATCCACACCGAAGTGGATAAAATAGACAGGGAAATCTTATGGAAGCATTAATTGTACAACTCGTATCGGGTGCTATTGGCGGTAACATTGCAGGTAATCTGCTGAAAACTTTCGATATGGGCGTTTTGCGAAACTCCATAGCGGGCATTCTCGGCGGCGGCATCGGCGGTAGTCTCTTAAGTAATTTGGGTATTGGCGGGCTTGACGGCATTGTCGGCCAAATCGCAGGCGGCGGTGTCGGCGGTGTTCTTCTAATGGCCGTTGGCGGTGCGCTTAAAAATATGCTGAGCAGAGGCGACTGATATATAACTTATTAAACGCGCGTAGCAATTTATACGCGCGTTTTTCTTTGCCCACTTGCATCCCTTATCCTACAGGTCTAATTGAAGATAAACCTTCAAAAAGGCGTAAATCATGGGACATTCTGATCCAAGCATTCTGGTTTCGACCAACTGGCTGGCAGATAATTTGTCAAATCCGGATTTGCGTATATTAGACGGCTCTTGGCACTTGCCCACCGAAAACCGTGACCCATTGGCAGAATACCGTGCAGACCATATTCATGGTGCGCAGTTTTTCGACATTGATGGGATCAGTGATACCACATCTGATTTGCCGCATATGGTGCCGACAGCGGAACAATTCGCCGCACAGGTGGCTGATCTGGGTATTTCAAATGATGACCAAATTATTGTCTATGATACACAAGGCCTGTTTTCCGCCGCGCGTGTCTGGTGGCTATTCAGGCACTTCGGGCTGAACAATATCGCGGTACTGGATGGCGGTCTGCCCAAATGGAAAGCAGAAGAACGCCCCACCAGCAACACACCAATTACACCCGTATCCGGCACTTTGTCTGCAACCACCCAAAACCACCTTGTGCGCGACGCCGCACAGGTTTTGGCCGCAAGCGAAACCGCGACACAAATCATAGACGCCCGCCCGCCCGCGCGTTTCAAAGGTGAAGCTCCTGAACCCCGCGCTGGATTACGCGCAGGCCGTATTCCAAACTCGCAAAATGTTTTCTTCAAATCGCTGTTGAATGTGGATGGCACCCTGAAATCCGATGCCGAACTGGCAGCGGTTTTCAAAGATCAAGGCGTTGATCTGGCACAACCAATCATCACATCTTGCGGCTCTGGTGTAACAGCCGCAGTCCTGTCGCTGGCTTTGCAGAAATTGGGACATGAAAATCACGCGCTTTATGACGGCTCTTGGTCGGAATGGGGTGCACTTCACGACTATCCTATTGAACAGGGTTAACGGCCCAAAAGGAACAACTATGCTGAACAACTTAAAACCGCTTCCCGCAGATAAAATCCTGATGCTTTCCAGCCTGTTTCGTGCCGATGAACGTGACACCAAGATCGATCTTGGCGTCGGTGTTTATAAGGATGCCAGTGGTCATACGCCGATTATGCGTGCGGTAAAAAAAGCCGAAAAGCAACTGTGGGAAAAAGAAGATACCAAGACCTACACCAGCTTGCCGGGAGATGCGGGCTTTCACAAAGCCATGGCAGATATGGTGCTGGATGATAGCGTTGATCGCGCACGGCTTTCTGCCTGCGCCACGCCGGGTGGTACGGGCGCCATTCACAACGTGCTGGAAACCATTAAAATGGCAAACCCCGACACAACTGTTTGGGTCAGCAACCCGACATGGGGTAACCATCTGTCAATCCTGAAACACTTGGGCATCAAGTTTGAAACTTATAATTATTTCGACGAAGATACATGCGCGATTGATTTTACCGGCATGATAGCTAGCCTGCAAAATGTGCAAGCGGGCGATACCGTGCTGCTGCACGGCTGCTGTCACAACCCGACAGGTGCGAACTTGAACCGGACACAATGGAATGAAGTTGCGGATTTGGTGCTGGCAAAAAGGGCTGCACCGTTTATCGACATCGCCTATCAGGGCTTTGGCGATGGATTGGATGATGATGCATATGGCACACGCCTGCTGGCATCTAAATTTCCTGAAATGATGATCGCGGCAAGCTGTTCCAAGAACTTCGGTATTTACCGTGAACGTACAGGCATCGTTCTGGCGATTTCTGCTAACGCGGATGACGCCAAAATCACCCAAGGCACTTTGGCCCATATGAACCGTCAAAACTTCAGCTTTCCACCCGACCATGGTGCACGGCTTGTCACGATGGTTCTGACAGACCCTGAACTGCGCACCGATTGGGAAGCGGAGTTGGAAGAGGTGCGTTCGGGCATGTTGGTATTGCGCCAAATGCTTGCGGATGCGCTGCGCGCCGAAACAGGTTCAGACCGCTTTGGTTTTGTCGCTGAACATCGCGGCATGTTTTCCCGTCTTGGCCTAACCAAAGATCAAGTGATGATCCTGCGCAACACGCATGCAATTTACATGGTCGACGACAGCCGCATTAATATCGCAGGCCTGAACAAGGGCAACGTGCCGATCATTGCCAAAGCGGTTGCAAGCGTTATCAGCTAACCCTTGCCATCACCGGTTTTGACAGGTAAGCGGGCGCGTCCTCTATGGGCAAAGTGTCCGCTACCTTTTCAATACGGGGCTTATGATGAACCGTGGTTTATTTTTTGGCGTTATCGCAATGACAATGATTGTTATTGCCTCTAACATCCTTGTGCAATTCCTGTTCAATGACTGGCTGACATACGGGGCTTTCACCTATCCGTTCGCCTTCCTGGTCACCGACCTGATGAACCGTCTATATGGTGCCAAATCCGCACGTAAAGTTGTGTTGGCAGGTTTTATCATCGGCATTGCCTGTTCCTTTATCGGCACCCAGATCATGGGTGAGTTTGGCCCCATCGTTACCCTACGCATCGCCATTGGTTCAGGTATCGCATTTCTGTTGGCCCAACTGACGGATGTGTTTGTGTTTGACAAAATGCGCCAAGGGGCGTGGTGGCGCGCACCACTTGTGTCCACTTTAGTTGGTTCCAGCCTAGACACAGCCCTGTTTTTCTCTATCGCATTTGCCGTAAGTTTAAGCTTTATTGATCCAACAACGGATGTCAGCTGGGCAGGCACAATATTGCCAATCTTGGGTATTGGCCCCGCAGCCCCCCTATGGGTCAGCCTTGCAGTGGCCGATTGGCTTGTAAAAATTGCGTTATCTTTAATCGCGCTTTTACCCTTTAAAATAATGGTTTCCAAGCTGTCCAAAGCCTCTGCATAACAACCGTTCACAAAAGTTTTGCAAAAAAACATTTGGTAATTTGGCAATCTCGTTGCATGATTCGGTTATCGGCTGTGACCGATCATAAGAAACATTCAGAAAAGGAGGTGCCAATGATTATTGGGAAACAAGAGAAGCTGGTGAAGGATATGAGCGAGGTAAAGACCTAGAGGGCAGCCCCTCTGTTCAAAACCTGGCCTCAGGGTTTTTCAATCCTGCTTGCCACCTCTAAATCTCGAGAAGAGCTCGCATTCCTTGGTGCGGGCTCTTTCATTTGTAGTCCTTTGATTTTACCCGTATATTATCGGCACAAGACGAAGGATAATCAACATGGCGCGGCGCCCGACGTTAAAAGATATCGCTCAAATGGCACGGGTCAGTGAAATGACTGTGTCACGGGTTTTGCGCGGCAAGGGCGAAGCATCTTCTTACACTTGCGACAGGGTGCGCGAAGCGGCTAAAACTCTGGGCTATGTCCCCAATCAGATCGCAGGTTCACTTTCGTCAAATCAGGTCAACCTGATCGGCGTTATTGTTCCATCTGTAAGCAGCTCGGTTTTTTCGGAAGTGCTGACCGGTATCATCAGTGTTTTAAAAGAGACCCAGCTTCAGCCGGTTTTCGGGGTAACGGGGTACAATCTGGACACAGAAGAAACCGTGGTCAGGCAAATGTTATCATGGCAACCCAGCGGGTTGATTATCGCAGGGCTGGAACACACTGCAACAGCCCACAGTATGATGGAAAATTCCGGCATTCCCATTGCTGAGATCATGGATGTTGATGGCGATGCCATTGATATGAGTATTGGCATTTCGCACGAAAAAGCGGGTTATGATATGGGTAAACTTATCGTAGAGAAAGGTTATAGGAATATCGGATTTGCAGGCACCAAAATCGAAACTGACTTCAGGGCCGGTAAAAGATTGCGCGGATTCGAGCACGCGCTTTCCGAAGACGGGCTGCAGATTGTCGATAAAGAACTTTATACTGGCAACTCAACCTTACGTATTGGTAAAGATGTGACCCGGAAACTGCTTGCCCGCAGCCCGCAGATTGATTGTGTATATTGTTCAAATGATTTGCTTGCAGCCGGTGGCCTTATGCATTGCCTTGCACATGATATTGCAGTTCCTGAACAATTGGGAATTGCGGGCTTTAATGGGTTGGATTTACGTGAAGGTCTACCTAAACTAACAGCCACCACTTATGCATATCGTAAAGAAACCGGTGAAAAGGCTGCGCAAATGATTGTTGCAGCCCAAGCGCTTCATCAAAAGCGCAGCCATGAAAAAGTGTCTTTCACACCTAGAATAGAAATTGGCGACACGCTCTGACATGATCCATGTAACTGACACAATCACGCTGGAAGACTGGGAGATCAGCGAAAGTTTTCACCGTTCATCCGGGCCGGGTGGGCAAAATGTGAATAAGGTTTCCACGGCGGTGGAGTTACGGTTTGAAGCCGCCCGCTCGCCCAATCTACCACCATTCGTCAAAAACCGCCTGCGTACTTTGGCGGGACGGAAATGGACAAAAGATGGTGCCCTTATCATCACCGCCGAAAAGCACCGATCGCAAGCGATGAACCGAGAACTGGCGGTCGCAAAGCTGGTTGTGCTAATCCAAAAAGCAACGGAACGTCCTAAGTTTCGGGTAAAGACCCGTCCTACGCTTGCTTCAAAACGCCGTCGCCTAGAAGGCAAAAAACAACGTGCTCAGGTAAAATCGCTTCGAGGGAAAGTGACTGACGATTAGGGTTGTTTAAGAAGCATATTCTAAAATCCGGTCAGGCTTTCCGTAGCTCATACCGCACTACAAATGAATTCAAAGTGTTAATATTTAAAAATTAACGGCTTATTTACATTATTTTTTCACTGTGGGGGCTCACAAGGTCGTCACTTAAAATGCTTCAGTTACTGGTTTTCAGAAGAATATATTTGTACCTTTGCATTTGCCTGATTTCTACGCCGCTTATGGCATCCGGTTTCAAGTTTCCAAAACCAACATATATCACAGGTGGTGCCATACGGTTTCCATATTCATTACAACCCGGTGACAAAGGCAATGTGTACTTTGAAAGCTTTTTTCATGTCGAATTACCGATCTGGAAAGCGAAAAAATCAACGGTTGCTATTTTTACACGCATTTTCTACAGCAAAGACAGTCAGGCCTTGACCTTTAACAACCGCAGCAAAGTCTCGGTTGGGCTTTCTTATACAAGAAAACTGCACAAAACATTCAGTGTTAAAGCTTCGCTGAAATATGATCATGATTACGGGCAGATTTCAGGCGATACCAAAAACGGATTCAGGGTGAACGTTTCGTATTTTTATTACAAAAGCTGGTGGCGAAATATTCCTAGCGGCCATAAGGGCTGGTTTCGGCAGAAATCGTGGACAAGGGCATGGGGTGTTTTTACATTCCCCGAAAATCTGGACCCCGGCAACAGGAACCTGGCTTTCATCACTGGCCTAGAGGCCGCGACAGCATTTGTCGGGGCATCCGGTAAGCTGCAATATGTTCCATTTGCAGAATTAATCTTTGCAAAAGATAGCGATAAGCTTTCTTTCAACAACAAAATTATTCCCGCTGTCGGTTTTAAATTTCGCATGCCCATTAAAGGTGGTGAGGTTAATCTGGGCATAAAATATGCCATTGATCGCCGCTGGATATTGGGAACAACCGAATATGGTCCGGTAGTTTTTGGTGGCTGGTATAGATCGTTCTAGATCATCACATCCAAAGGAGTTGTAACTGGCACAAAGAATACGGTTTTAACGGCCAGCAAGGTTTTCGAAAGCTATGTTTAGGATGAAAGCTTGTCACGAAGTTCTTTCATTTGGGTGTTTCGCATTTGTGCTTGTTTTCCAACCCGAGTGATAAATGGTTCAGGCATAACTACATTCGATCTGTCGGTAAACATTTTGCAAGATTGATCGCCAATGATCTGCGCATATTTAACCCATGTCTGAAAAGCTATAATATCCCGAATGGTAATAATACCTTGTTTGTTGTTATCTACCCTATCGGGTTGCCGTATTTTAATCTCAGAGAAGAATTCAGATTCCTGCAGATCCCATGAATCAGGTCTTTCAAACGAACGGTGGATGCCATCATTTGAAAATTTGAATTCCGGATATTTAAGCCCGTATTCCGAACAACCATGGGAAGTCCCGATTTGAACACCAGATACGCCAAAGATTTGCAGCGCTTGCTGAAACTTCTTATGGCAAAATTTTACCTCATCCTCGGATTCACAATAAATATATGCTTTATATGGATTTGGGATGTTTTCGCGCAATTCAACCATACATTTTCTTGCATTGTCTCTGGGTAATTTCAGCCCGTGAATGATAAAGTAAACCTGTATAAGTGTTGCCAAATCTTGTGCTAAGATTTGAACTTTATAGCAATCGTGGCAAATACGCGAAATCGCCCCTTCATTTTTGAACAAAGTCAAACGAAAATTACAGTACCCTGGCACACCGTGAATTGCGATAAATTTGCCCATAAATAGTTGAGTAATAACAATTTGAGGCCGCACACTCATTGAGTCGAGACCATCTTGCCATTGTTGATAGTGCTGTGCCGCTTTCCCGTGATTCAATAAATCAGTAGACCAACCATCCCTTCGATATTGCGCTGCAATCTTACGTTGGCAATCAGTAAATGCACCGATTCCTTGCTTACTTGGCGTATAGTAGTCTAAAATCAGAACAAGATTTCTGACTGCGTTTCTATCGTCAGGATGATCGACCAATCTTTGCTCAAGTCTTCTTATTTCTGCATCACGTTCCAAATTGCTGATCGAAACTGATTGCGATTGGGGTATCTTGCTGGGCATCGGGATATTTCTCGGATTTAATATTAAATGCTACATGCTAGGAATAAGGCTACTCGTTCGAGTATTGTAGTACAACCCACAAGAAAGTTGGGTAACAGCATTCTGGTAATCAATATCAATTAGCCCGCAAACTGTACTAAATGCACCTAGTGCCTCTAGACGATTACGGCAACGGGGCGTATATGATCGCCCATGTCTAAATTTACTGTCGCCGCTCTGTACCATTTTACCAACTTGGGGGATCACAAAACCCTGCAGGCACCGCTTCAGGCTGTCTGCGACAAACATGGCGTAAAAGGTTCCCTTCTGCTTGCCCATGAAGGTATCAACGGCACCATTGCTGGAACCCGTTCAGGCATTGATGCAGTTCTTGCCGCCATCCGCGCATTGCCGGGATGTGTGGCTTTTGAACACAAGGAAAGCACTGCCCACCAGATGCCGTTTTTACGTATGAAGGTGAAACTGAAAAAAGAAATCGTCACATTAGGTCAACCATCTGTCGATCCGACCGCACATGTTGGAAATTACGTAGCACCAGAAGATTGGAATGATCTTATCACGCAGGACGATGTTGTGCTGATTGATACGCGTAACGACTATGAGGTCGAGATCGGCACATTTAAAGGGGCAATAGACCCGAAAACAAAATCATTCGGTGAATTTCCCGATTGGTGGGAAAAGAACAAGGATCGTTTTCACAACAAACGTGTCGCCATGTTTTGTACCGGTGGCATCCGTTGTGAAAAATCTACGAATTATCTGATGAGCCAAGGAATGAAAGATGTATACCACCTGAAAGGCGGTATACTGCAATATTTGGAAGACATCCCGGAAGAGAACAGCACCTGGAATGGTGAATGTTTCGTTTTTGACAGCCGGGTATCGGTAAAGCACGCACTGAAAGAAGGTCAATACGAACTGTGCTTTGCCTGTCGCATGCCCCTTGCGCCCAAAGATTTTGACCGTCCGGAATACGAACATGGTGTAACTTGCCATCAGTGTATTGATAGCCATAGTGAAGACAGGAAAAACCGCTTTCGTGAGCGACAAAAACAGATTGAGCTAGCTAAAGCGCGTGGCACACAGCATATAGGCTAGAAGATCACTTCACTCACATTGATTTTGCGACACTAGCCTTTCTCAGCTTCAAGGGTATTTCAATCACAGGCAAATGCACAATTGCAGAAAATGCACCAACACCCACGCCAACCCACCAAACCGCAGTATAGCTGCCGTAAATATCATACAACCGTCCCCCCATCCAAACCCCTATAAATGACCCGAGTTGGTGACTGAAAAACACTATCCCATATAGTGTTCCCATATAACGTAATCCGTATATATACCCAACCAGACCAGAGGTCAGTGGCACAGACGCCAACCATAAAAACCCCATTGAAGAGGCAAATAAAAGAACGGTAGCGGGCGTCATCGGCACCATTATAAACAAAGCAGAAATAATAGTGCGTAATGTATAAATGATCACCAGCAAATACTTCTTTGTGTAGGTTTGCCCTAGCTTTCCTGCCAAAATAGTACCGGCAATATTCGCCGCACCAATCACTGCAATTGATAGAGCACCCAACGCTGACGTTGTCTTGATACCGATATTTGCCAACAAACCGTCCTGAGCGATAGGGCCACACATCTCTGTAATAAATGCAGGAAAATGCGCGGTTATAAAGCCTAGTTGATACCCGCAAGAAAAGAACCCCAAAAAGATCAGGGTAAATGATGGATCACGAAATGCTTTTCCTAAAATTGCGGTTAACGTTTCATCCAACTCTGCGTTGCTTGCTATCTGCGGCGAACGCATAAACGGCAATAACAATAGAGAGGTTAAAATCAGCGCTGCAAAAATGATAAAGACCCAACTCCAATTCATATAGCCCAATAAAAACTCTGCAGTTGGCGGGCCGACAATCTGCCCGGCAGAGCCAAATGCGGTTGCAACGCCAAGTGCCATTGATCTGTTTTCATCCGATGCCGCCCGCCCGACAATGGCAAGGATTACGCCAAACCCGGTTCCCGCAATTCCAAAGCCAACAAGTATGGCAAACAATTGATGTGCACCTGGGGTCGTTGCATAGCTTGACAGAACAAGGCCCAAAGCATAGATGATCGCCCCCAGCACAATCGCTTTGCGATCACCAAACTTTTCTGCAAATGCACCAAAAAGTGGCTGACCTATGCCCCATGCTAAGTTTTGAATGGCAATGGCCAGCGAAAATTCCGACCGCAACCAACCGAATTCATTGGCAATCGGGATTTGAAAAACACCGAAAGTTGCACGTATCGCAAACCCTGTCATCAATATCAGAGAGCCTGCTATTAGAACCGGGGTAAAAATTGGGGTTTTTATTTGTGACATCGTATTCTCCGTTGTCGGATTGTGCTGGAATTGATATGTCTCGTCAAAGGCAAATTAGATCTAAGGGGCGGGTACCACGTGTCACCGATCATAGAATACGAACAGCGCGTGGCGGCAGGGTCATTAAACGACGACCCCAATCAGCGCGAAGCGTTGGTGTTACTGGATAAACTGCATAAGGATCTTGCAGAATACAAACCCTCAAAACTTGGTTACCTGAAGTCTTTCTTCGCGGGAAACCGCCGCCCACCCAAAGGCATATACCTTTACGGCGGTGTCGGACGCGGTAAATCAATGTTGATGGACTTATTTTATGAGCAAGCGTCCACGCACGCCAAACGACGGGTGCATTTCCACGGCTTTATGCAAAAAGTACACGAAGCCATGCACAGGGCACGCAAGGCAGGTGTGGAAGACGCTATAAAACCTGTAGCCCAGGAAATCATCCAGTCGACAGATCTTCTGTGTTTCGACGAAATGCAGATCAATGACATAACAGATGCGATGATTGTAGGGCGATTGTTTGAATATTTGTTTCAGGCTGGTGTTGTCATTGTCACCACATCAAACCGCCCGCCTGATGACCTTTATAAAGACGGGCTGAACCGTTCCTTGTTTCTGCCCTTTATCGACATGATCAAAAGCCGTCTGACTGTCTATTGCCTTAACAGCCCGACTGACCACCGCCAGAACCGCCTTACCGATCAACAACTTTATTTCCATCCTTTGGATGAAGCTACGAATTTTGCTGTCACTCATCTATGGCAACAACTGTCTAGCGGTAAATCTGAACCACTTATCATCAAGCGCAAAGGCCGCGATGTTACCATCCCCGCCTACAGCAGTGGTGTGGGCTGTGCCAGTTTTAACGATCTTTGCGCAAAACCTCTTGGCCCAGGGGATTACCTTGCTATTGCGAAAGCCCTGCGCGCACTGGTTTTGACAGGTATCCCCAAATTGTCCAAAGCCAATAATAATGAGGCCAAACGTTTCGTCACCCTGATCGATGCGCTTTATGAGGCCAAAGTAAAACTGATCGCCAGTGCCGATGCTAAACCTGAAAAGCTGTACACAGACGGCCGAGGCGCCTTTGAATTTGAACGCACCGCCAGCCGTTTACGCGAAATGCAATCTTCGGATTGGGGCACTTAACGCACCTTCTTACGCAGCACTTTCAAGAAATTCTGATCCGCTTTGCCATTCGGTTGTTGGCCCCATGCGATTTGAATGGCTGTGACCGCGTCGATGGTTTTCGGCCCGATAATGCCGTCGGGATCGCCCAGATCATAGCCGGCGCGGTTCAGCAGTTCCTGCACCTCCAGCTTTTCATTCAGCTTTAACGCACCCGGGCCACGCGGCCATTCTTTTACGAAATTACCACCACCTTTTATCTTGTCCGCCAGATGGCCCACGGCCATCGCGTAGGAATTGGCGTTGTTATAGCGCTTGATCACCGCAAAGTTTTTGAAAACGATAAATGCAGGCCCGTCCGATCCGGCAGGCAGGAAAACAGAACCATTCCCGTGGTTGGGAATTTTACCACCGCCCACAGTCCGCAGACCTAACTCGTTCCAACGTGCAGGTGTCGCCTTCACTTTCAGGCTGGCATTGCCAAAATAAAAATCCTTGGGCAGTTTAACCTCAACACCCCATGGCTGGTTTTTAACCCAACCCGAGTTTTTAAAATAATTTGCCGTCGATGCCAGTGCGTCGGATGGATCACGCGGATCCCAGACATTACGTTTGCCATCGCCAGTGAAATCTTGTGCGTAAGCCTGATAACTGGTGGGTATGAACTGCGTATGGCCCATGGCACCGGCCCAAGACCCCATCATACGGTCAGGCGTAATATCGCCGCGCTGAATAATGCGCAAAGCTTCCAATAGCTGTTGTCGGCCAAATTTTTCGCGTCGCCCATCATATGCCAAAGTCGACAAAGCCTCGATAATATTGATGTCGCCCATGTTCTTGCCATAGGACGATTCCAGCCCCCAGACGGCCAGAACCACTTCTTTATCAACACCGTATTTCTGTTCGATCTGATTGAGCGTTCTTTTGTGCTTTGCCAACATCGCCTTACCGTTTTTCACTCGCTTAGGTGAGGTCGCCGTATCCAGATAATCCCAGATTTGCCGTGAAAACTCCGCCTGTTTTCGATCAAGTTGTACGACCCGCATATTCAGTTTAACGCCGCGAAAGGCGCGGTCGTATGTGCGTGCGGTAACACCATTTTTCAAAGCCACCGCACGAAAAGATTTCACCCACCGTTCAAAACCCGACTGGGTTTGCGCGATGATCATTTCATCGGTTTCGGGGACGCTATTCGCGTGTGCTGTGAACGTTACACTTAGGGTAGTGGCTATAGCCAGCCCTATATTTACAAGTCTCATCAGTATCTCCTGCTCGAGATTTATTTTCATTGTGATCAGTGTAACGAAATTACAGCAAAGACCAAAGCCAAAAACGACCCTTGCTTAATGCAGTGCAATAGATCGCCTATTCAGGTGGGGAACAGGCCTTTAGCTGTTCTAGAAAGTCCCGCAGCATTGTGACACGGTGCGGTTGAAATGATTTACCTGTCAAATGGAATGATCTGATACGATCCGCCCGAAACGCGCGGTAATCATCGCGTAGCTTACAATGCGCTAACAACATCAGGTATTCATCCATAAACACGATCGACAAAGGCCAGATATCGCGCGTACTCATAGCCCCGTTTACATCGCAATACGCTATTGTCACGGCCTGCTCTTCACGCGTAGCTTTGCGCAGCTTTGCCATATCAATTTCAATCGGATAGCGGCTGTGGAATTTTCGCGCACGTAAAACTGCATTTTTCAACTGTGCCTGCACCCGCTTGGGTAAAGTTGCATTCACTTTCGACAAAACATTTTCAGCCGCTTTCGCCAGAACAGGATCGCCGACCTGTTGCACTTCGCGCAAACCCAGAACCAATGCCTCTATTTCATCCGCGTTGAACATCATCGGCGGCATGGCGGCATCTTCTACAACGGTGTAACCAAAGCCCGCCTCACCATCAATCACCGCACCTGCTACGCGTAAATTGTCAATGTAGCGATAGATTGTACGTTCAGATGTTTGCAATTCCTGCGCCAGTTGTGCTGCCGTCACAGGTGCAGGCAAGGTACGGATCAGTTGCATCAATTGTAAAAGGCGGTCACTTTTTGCCATAATCAGACAATACTAACAGCTACTGACAGTTTCTGTCAGCATTAATTGTTATATGATCATTGAATAATAACGAGGACAACATGTTAGAACTTACAGTATTTCCCCCAGCCTTTTCCGAAATGACCGGCAGCCCGTTCACTGTCAAGGCGATGTGCATGATGGAACATTCCGGGCAAGCATACACAGTAAAAATTGATCCCGATCCACGCAAAGCCCCGAAAGGGAAACTGCCTGTTCTGACACACGGGTCAATAATTATTCCTGATAGCGAGCAAATCAGGGATTATATGGAACAGACTTTTGGCGTCGATTATGATGCAGGGCTGACAGCCACAGAACGTGGCCATTCCCGCAGTATAATCCGTATGATTGATGAACATATGTACTTCCTCATTCTTGCCAGCAGATGGCAAAATGATACGCATTGGCCAACCACCCGGGCGGAACTTTTTCGTGGCATGCCTAAACTACTTAACAAAATCGTCCCCAACCAAATCCGCAAAAAAGTTATCCAAAGTCTGATCGGTCAGGGTGTGGGGCGGCATAGTGAATCGGAACAACTTGATCGTGCCGAAAAAGATATTGTGGCAATAGCAGCTATCCTTGGCGATAAAAAGTTCCTGTTTGGGAATACAGCAACAGCCGCAGATTATTCCACCGTACCGATGTTGCGCGCAATAACCTGTTTCCCGATTGAAAACCCATTAAAGGAATTGATCACATCACGACCAGTTTTGATGGCCTATATTGCGCGCGGGAAAGAGACGTTTTACCCCAAATGACCCCTGCCATACCAAACCCCGAAGTTCAGACTGCATTTGATGCGTTTCCCCCTGCTGTGAAAAGTGGCGCACTGGCTTTGCGCGCATTGATCTATGAAACTGCCAAGGGGATTGAAGGTATCGGCGCCCCGATTGAATGCTTGCGATGGGGGCAGCCTTCTTACATCACGCCAATAGGATCAACATTGCGTATAGGCACCCCCAAATCAGGTGGGTTTGCGCTATATGCCCATTGCCAAAGCACGATTATTTCGCAGTTTGCCGAAATTTTTGGAGCAGATTACAAGATTGAGGGAAACCGCGCTGTCGTGTTTCAAAGCATTGAAGATATTCAACCAGAAAAGCTGCGTTTGATGATCGAGCACGCCTTAACTTACAAGCAAACATAGTTACAAATTGTACCTGTCTGGTACGTGTCCCAGTTGGGACACCATATAATATATTGATATTGCTGTATAAAAGAATAGCTTTGACAAAAGTCAGGCGGCAACCTGCCTTAGCGGCGTTTTTGCAATTTGCGCTTTTTGCCTTTGCTCTTACCAAATTTACGCCCGCGTGACTGCCCTCGGCCCGAGCTAGCTTTAGGCATCGGTTTACCGTTCAATTCCAACATTTCCAGCGTCAGCCCGCCGGTGATAGCCGTGGCATCCACAAGTGATACTTTACATGGCATACCAACCGCGATCACCCGTCCGCTGTCTTCACCTTTCAGCGTACCATCACGTTCAATATACCGCCAATATTCGCGGCCGAGTTGGCTAAGCGGAATGATCCCGTCGGCACCCGTTTCCAGCAGTTTCACGAACAGGCCGAACTTGGCAATACCAGAAACGCGGCCCTCAAATTCTGCACCTACCTGTTCTGACAGGAACGCTGCCAGATAACGGTCTGTGGTGTCGCGTTCGGCCAACATAGAGCGGCGTTCAGTTTCTGAAATCCATTCGCCAGTTTCTTTCAGGTGATCAATATCGCTCGATTTCAATCCGTCATCACCCCAACCGTGTGCGGCGATCAAAGCGCGGTGCACAATCAGGTCGGCGTAGCGGCGGATGGGGGAAGTGAAATGCGCATAACGTTTCAAATTCAACCCGAAATGGCCCAGATTATCGGGCGTATAATAAGCCTGCTTCATCGACCGCAAAACAGTCATGTTGATGACTTCAGCATCTTCCGATCCCTTTGCGGCATCCAGCAATTTGTTCAAATCCTGTGTGCGCAAAACCTGCCCTTTGGCCAGTTGCAATCCCGATGCATCGGCGACCTCTCGCAGCAGGTCCAGCTTTTCAGCGGATGGCTCTTCATGGGCACGGTATAGTAGTGGTTGCTTTTTAGTTTCCAGCGTTTCAGCGGCACAGACATTGGCTGTAACCATAAACTCTTCCACCAGCTTATGGGCGTCAAATCGCTCTTTGAAAGACACCGATGTGACCACACCTTCGTCCGACAAAACGATTTGACGTTCCGGCAAGTCAAGGTGCAAAGGTTGGCGGCGATTGCGTTCTTTTGTGGCAGCTGCATAAGCTGCAAACAGGTCATTAATCGGCCCCGCCAATGGTTTCGTTGCATCATCATAAGTACCGTCCGCGGCCGCTTGCGCCTGTTCATATGACAGGGACGCGGGCGAGCGCATCAGCGCACGAAAAAACGCATGGTCCAGTTTTTTACCCTTGGCATTCAACACAATGCGCACCGCTATACAGGCGCGATCTTCGCCTTCATGAAGCGAACATAAATCACCCGATAGTGCATCAGGCAACATCGGCACAACACGGTCGGGGAAGTAGCTGGAATTGCCACGATTGCGCGCTTCGCGATCAAGGGCCGAACCGCTGGTCACGTAATGCGCCACATCAGCGATGGCGACCCAAACGATATGACCGCCATCATTTTTGGGGTCATCATCAGGCTGCGCACAAATCGCATCATCATGATCACGCGCATCAGAAGGATCGATAGTGAACAGCGGCAAATCGCGCAGGTCTTTGCGCTTGCCCAAAGCAACGGGTTGTGCCGCGTTGGCTTCAACAACCACCGCATCTGGAAAATGATCGGGAATGCCGTGTTGATGGATAGCAATCAGTGACACCGATTTCGGCGCCATCGGATCACCCAGAATATCGGTTATCTTCGCTTTGGGTAAACCCATACGCGCCTTGGGGCCGATGCGTTCCGCCTCGACCAACTCACCATCTTTGGCGTTCAGACTGTCCGTTTTCGTAACTTGCCATTCCAGTGATGATTTCTTGTCGACAGGCACAATGCGTCCGCCTTCGGAACCAAGGCGAAACAGGCCGATGATCTTTTCCTGATCCGTGCCAATACGCCGAATTAGGCGGGCTTCATAAGTAATTTCAGGATCAGAAGAAGTGCTAAGGCGGCACAAGATGCGATCACTTTCTTTCAATGCAGGATCGCCCTTTTGAGCCACAAACAGAATTTTTAGCATGGAGTTATCACCGTCCCATTCCATCGGAGCGGCCCATAGGTCACCGTCTTTGTCAGGTGCCAGAACCCGTAAAACCGAAACAGGCGGCAGATCACCTTTGCCACCATAGCTGCGCCGTTCCTTGATCAGATACCCTTCGACGGTCAACTCTTTCAAGATACGTTTTAGATCAATACGCGCGGCCCCTTTGATGCCAAAGGCACGGCCAATATCACGTTTTGAGGTCTTTGTCGGGTTATCCTGAATCCACGTCAGGATCTCCGCTTTGCTGGGGAATTTTTTCATGTGCCACACTTAACAGGTAAATTTAGGGCCGTCACATTTTATACGGGCAAGGTCTGCTACTGTATCCACGTCACGTAAACAAGCAATCTTTGCAACCCGCGCATCACCCAGTGTAGCCACAGTATCGGCCAGCGCATGTTCGGTAGACCAGCGCACATTTTTGAATAGGCTTACGGGCACTGCGCGCGCCCCGCGCTTTAGCCCAACCAACCAATAACCCCCATCGGTTGCGGGCCCGAAAACCGCATCATAATCACCCAACGCACGAAAAGCTTTTTCGATCAGCGCGGGTGTAATCCCTGGAATATCTGCACCAATAATCAGCAAAGGGCCATGCCCCGCATTCTGAAAAATCGCCGCCATTCGATCCCCCAAATCCCCACGTCCTTGCGGCCAACGCGGCAAGTCAGCAGGCCATATGTGACTTTGCAAGCCTTCGTGATCGGGTGAGACCGCCATAACAGTTTTCCAACGCGGGTCGCGCCCAAGCCTGCGGATTAAACTGCTGCATTGGTGACGGAACCACCACGCGGCCCGTGTCATACCAATGTCTGCCCCAAGTCGGGTTTTCACCCGGCCTGCGTGGGGTTCTTTGACCATGATGAAAAGTTGACGGTTATTCATGCAAAGTAATCGGTCAATATCCGTGTATATATCGCTTTCAATTTGTGGATATTTGCGACCTCTACCCGCTCATCGACCTCGTGCATGGTTCGGCCCACAAGCCCGAATTCCACCACAGGGCAGTGGCTTTTGACGAAACGTGCGTCCGATGTGCCACCTGTTGTGGATGGCTTAGGGGTAACACCGGTTTCCGCTTTGACCGCCTTTGAGATCAGATCGGACAACTCACCCAGAGGTGTCACAAAACTTTCGCCCGACACGCGTATTCGCATGTTGATTTCAATATCTGTGGCCTTTGCAACTTCATCTACTTCTGCCTGCAACCATTTGGTCAGCGTTACAGATGTATGGGTATCATTGAACCGGATATTCACCGTTGATCGGGTTTCGGCAGGGATCACATTATCGGCCGCATTGCCCGTATCGATAGTGACAACCGCCAGTGTGGAGGCATCGAAATGTTCGGTACCTTGATCCAATTCATGTGCAGACAGGTTTGCCATCAGTTGCGCCATCGCAGGCATCGGGTTTTTTGCCCGGTGAGGATAGGCGGAATGGCCTTGCACACCTTTACAGGTGAAATATGCGTTCATCGAGCCGCGACGGCCGATTTTCATCATTTCGCCCATTTCATTGGGGCAAGTCGGTTCCCCCACTAAGCAATGATCCATGCGTTCGTTATGACTATTCATCCAGTCCAGCAACGCAACGGTGCCATCAACGGCAATACCTTCTTCATCGCCCGTTATTGCCAAAACAATAGAACCATCGGGTGGGGTTTCGGTGGTAAAATCAATCGCGGCAGAAGCAAAAGCCGCAACGCCTGATTTCATGTCTGTCGCACCACGGCCATACATAAACCCATCCTTGATCTCGGCCCCGAACGGATCAACCGTCCAGGCATCCAAGTTGCCCACAGGCACCACATCGGTGTGGCCGTTAAAACCGAACGTGCGTCCATTCGCCCCCGCACCCCAGCGGGCAAATAGGTTGGAAACTTCACCGCGATCCACACGGGTGCAGGTGAACCCCGCATCTGATAAGAGTGTTTCAAGCAACAATAGGGCACCGCCTTCAGCAGGGGTGACAGAAGGGCATCGGATCAATTTGGCAGTCAGGTCTACTGGATCAATGGTCATGGGTGTATTCCTAGGTTCAGTTCCCGAATAGCTTTTTCAAAGCTGTACAGCAAGGACAGACTAAAAAGGACAGAGGGCATTTAAGGTTAGCCATTCGCCCCCTTCGGGGTGACGCAAACGCAAGATTTGTGCGTGTAATTGCAGGCGATCAACTGCTGCGATAGTTGCGGCGTCCGCGTAAAATCGATCACCTAAAATCGGGTGGCCCAATTCACGCATATGCACTCGCAACTGATGACTGCGTCCAGTTTGGGGTCGCAGCTCCATGCGGGTGAACAGACCTTCACGTTCCAGCACTGACCAGTCAGTGACTGATGGTTTTCCGCGTTCAAAATCCACCATTTGCAAAGGGCGGTTGGGCCAGTCTACGATCAGCGGCAAATCCACCTGCCCTGTATCATCCGCCACGCAGCCCTGAACCCGCGCAATATACGTCTTTTGCATTTGCCGCTTTTGGAACTGAGAACTGATATGCCGCTGCGCTTGCTTGGTGCAGGCAAATATCATCACACCAGAGGTATCCATATCCAAGCGGTGCACCAACAGCGCATTAGGATAGGTCATCACCACGCGCGTTTCCAAACAATCACGGTGTTCAAAGGCTTTACCCGGGACCGATAGCAGACCGGAAGGTTTGTTTATTGCCAGAATATGATCGTCATGGTGGATCACATCCAACGGGCCTGTGGGCGGCGCATATATAAAAAGCGGGTTCATGACTGGTTTTTAATGTTTACGTTTCTTCAGCACTTAAGTGGTGCAATGCAATGCATCCCTTAGTTGCCTGTGAAAATGTATATATAAAGAACAACCTGAACAGTACAAAGACCAAAACGCTTGTATTCATTCCAAACAGAAGAACGTGCGAAATTAGCAGTAAAGTTGAAACAAGCGTTAGTACAACACCGGCTAAATGTTGTTTTTTAGAAAGACCATAAGCCCCATATGCACAAACAATCAGGTTGATGAAAAGTACCAGTTCATTGGCACTTAACAACCCGAAATCACCCTTAATCTTCGTGACTGTCATCACCAGATGAAACAGCGAGATCATTCCAGAGATACCCGCGATAACAACACCGTTTTTAACCGCCAGTACAGCTTTTTCTTTTGTCATCCCGCATCCCCTTTGATCAATTAAGACTAGGCTTTACCAAGCCCATAGGGAAACTTCAAACCTTTACCCTTTCGGATTTAGGATCGTACATAGGGCGCAAACTTACCTCGGCTTTCACCCGAACGCCTGCGATGTCAATCTCATAGGACGATGCCAGAACATCCGCTACGGTTTCGCCTTCGCAAGGAATGTAGCCCATACCAATAGCCGCTCCCAATGTGTGGCCGTAATTACCAGAGCTAACGTAGCTAACGATTTTGCCGTCGCGCAAGATCGGCTCATTATGATACAACAGCGGCTCTGGGTCTGTCAGGCGGAATTGTACCATACGGTTTTTCAAACCTTCATCTTTCTTGCGCAAAACTGCGTCACGACCGATGAAATCAGGCTTGCTGGTTTTCACGGCAAACCCCAGTCCCGCTTCCAGAACATGATCTTCGCTGGTGATATCGTGACCGAAGTGGCGGAAACCTTTTTCGATACGACAGCTGTCCATCATGTGCATACCGCAAAGCTTCAGATCCATATCCTTGCCTGCATCCCAGATGGTTTCGAACATATGGGCAGACATGTCGGATGAAGCATAAATCTCCCAACCCAACTCACCGACATAGGAAACACGGTGCGCGCGGGCCAATCCCATACCAAGTTCAATCTCACGCGCCCAGCCAAAGCCATGCGCCTCATTTGAAAAATCATTGGGAGATATTTTTTGCATCAACGCACGGGCATTTGGCCCCATAACGGCCAGAACACCTTCGCCGGCTGTGACATCTGTAATCACAGCACGCATTTCACCTAAATTACGACGCAGGTGGGTTTCATCGGCAAGTCGAGTACCAGACGGTGTGACCAACAGATAAACTGTTTCAGACAGACGTGTGACAGTAATATCCGCCTCAATTCCGCCACGTGAGTTCAAGAACTGAGTGTAGACGATTTTGCCAGCAGACACGGACATATCTGCACCACAAACGCGGTTCAAAAATGCTTCTGCGTCTGGGCCTTCAACACGGATTTTACCAAAAGAGGTCATATCGTACATGCCGACATTTTCACGTACGGCGCGGTGTTCACGTGCTGAGTTTTCAAACCAGTTCTGACGTTTCCAGCTGTATTCATATTCAGGCTTTTGGCCTTCGTCCGCGAACCAGTTTGCGCGTTCCCAACAAGCGGATTCACCGAATACCGCGCCGTTTGATTTTAGATGTTCATGGAAAGGCGAACGCCGAATACCGCGCGCAGTTGCTTTTTGCCGATACGGGAAGTGATCCGCATAAAGCAATCCAAGGGTTTCTTTTGAGCGTTCATACAAGTAGTGCTTGTTGCCTTGGAATGGGTGCATACGCGCAATATCCACGCCGCCCAAATCAAAGGGTTTTTCGCCAGCTTCCATCCATTCAGCCAAGGCTTTACCAGCACCGCCACCTGATTGAATGCCGATCGAGTTAAAGCCAGCTGCCACAAAGTAATTGCGCAACTCCGGTGCTTCACCCAAATGATACGCATCATCAGGCGTAAAGCTTTCTGGCCCATTAAAGAATGTGTGAATGCCCGCTTCAGCCAACATCGGCATACGGTTCACTGCTTGTTCCAGGATAGGTTCAAAGTGGTCAAAATCTTCTGGCAATTGGTCGAAACAGAAATCTTCTGAAATACCGTCCATGCCCCAAGGTTTGGCATGGGGCTCAAAGCAACCCAGCAGGATTTTACCTGCATCTTCTTTATAATACGCACATTCATCAGGTACCCGCAACACAGGCAGCTCGGTTAATTCTGGAATTGCTTCTGTAACGATATAGAAGTGTTCACAAGCATGTAATGGTACGTTAACGCCAGCCATTTTGCCAACTTCGTGGCCCCACATGCCTGCACAGTTCACAACGTAATCCGCATCAATATGACCGCTTTCGCCGTCTTGTTGCCAATCAACACCTGTAACACGGCCGTTGTCTTTGGAAATGCCTGTAACTTTCACACCTTCAACAGTTTTTGCACCCATTTGGCGGGCACCTTTTGCCAAAGCCAATGCGATGTTTGCAGGATCGCCTTGGCCGTCATTTGGCAGATAAACAGCACCAGTCACATCGCCTATGTTGACATGCGGGTACATTTTCTTTGCTTCGGCAGGTGAGATTTCTTCAACATCTACACCAAATGCGCGGGCCATAGCCGCTGAGCGGTAAAGCTCTTCTTTACGCTCTTCGGTGATCGCAAGCGAGATTGAGCCATTGGCACGAATACCTGTTGAGATGCCAGTTTCAGCTTCTAATTTATGATAAAGGTCAGTTGTGTATTTGGCGAGCTTTGTCATTGTGGATGACGCACGTAGCTGACCGATTAAACCGGCGGCGTGCCAAGTTGTTCCAGATGTCAATTGCTTACGTTCTAACAGTATCACGTCTTTCCAGCCAAGTTTGGCTAGATGGTACGCTACAGAGCAGCCAATAACACCGCCACCTATGATGACTACACGGGCTTTATTTGGAAGATTTGGCATTTTTCGAGTTCCTTTGACTATGTTATCAAAATCATTAATCCGTTTCATGAATTACAAATACGCAAATGCGACAAAATTGTGTGAAAAATCGTGTTTATTATTCTTAAATTGGCTTTTCTCAGCCTTTGCGCATTTGGCTGGGGGTTTTGCCAAAACACTGTCGATATGCGATTGAGAAGCCTGATTGATACCCGCTTGCCAATGCTACTTCTTGAATGCTCATATTGGTATTCAACAACAGACTATGCGCATGGTTCAGACGTAATTCGCGGTAATATCTGCTTGGGCTGCACCCCATCACCGATTTGAAATTCCGCTCTAACCAGCGAGAACTATGACCTATTTGGTTGGCCAAATCAGAAATCGCCACGGGCTCTTCAATGTTCATTTGCATAATTTTAATAGCCTTATTTAGCGTACGCGCACCTTTTTGCGCGGTTGCAACAATCTCAGGCTGTAGAGTTTCAAATGCACGTATCTCATCGTGCAAAAGGATTTTGGAAACGATCAATAATTTCGCACTTGATATATATTGCCCAATCAAAGCCAAAATAATATCAGCGGTTGTGCTCATACCCGCACTGGTCACGATTTGGCCATCTGAAACGGCCAAAGAGGTTTTAATTCCGTAAATTCCTTGTTTTTCTTCAAGCAAAGTCCGGTTTTCCCAATGTGTGGTATGCTCGGTTGCATTGTCTAAGTTTGAAGCAATATAGCGGCTTGCTGCCTCGGCCAGTAAAATTACTTTAGCGCCAGAATGTCGATAACGGGCCACGTATTTTTCCACATCCAAACTTGTATAAAAGGGATCAGAGTTTCCAATAAATACAACAAAATCCGGCCTGGGCGATTTCGGTATTATCTGTGTTTCAACACTGGCACCAGATCTTGAGCCAATAGTTCCACCGTCTTCAGAGTAGAGTTGCCATTTGAATTTATCAAAGCTCAGCACCCGATTTGCCAAGCGTAAAATTTCAATCGCAACTGCAAATTCCACTAACACATAATCTTGCGCGATAATGATATCAACGCAGATTTCCTTAGTGCTTATCGTATTAGTAGAACTAGTGAAACTCATCACCTATCCTCTAAACCTCTGCACCAAAAGCGCGATATGTGCAGGGCCTACCTCACAGCATCCCCCTATGATCGTGGCCCCCGCATCTGCCCATCTTTGGGCAAAATCAGCATAAGCAACTGGCCCCAGGTCTTTGCGCGTTTCCAGCAGATCAACCGTGGCCCCGATATGATTAAACGTATCTGCAATACTGACAAAACCGTTGGCATAGGCCCCTACGGGAATGCCCTTGCACGTTAGCAAAGGCACTGCGGTTGTAACGGCTTCGGGAACGGAACAATTTACCAGAACTGTCGCGGGTTTGTATTCTTCCAGCAGCGGCAAAACATCTGTCAAGTTTTCACCCGAACGCAGTTTGGTGCCATCTTTGTCATCCACAGACAATGACAACCAAACAGGTTTTCCCAAACCCGATGATCCCATCAAAGCACCACGCGCCTGATCAACTGATGACATGGTTTCGAACAGGTAATAATCAACAAAGCTTTTCTGGATATTGCAAATATTATGATAGATTTCAGCGGCTTCATGCGCAGGCGGGCATTTATCCGGTTGATAGGAAAACCCAAGCGGGCCCAAAGAACCTGCAACCCATCCTGAACCATGTGCATCACGTGCATCAACCGCCTGTTGGCAGGCCAATTGTTGTAGCAGGGTCAACCGGTCTTCTAAGCCATGTTTCATCAGGCGGTCAGGCAAAACTGAATAGGTGTTGGTCGTGGCAATTTGCGCGCCCGCTGCAAAATATGCGTCATGCACAGCGCGCACCATTTCAGGGTTATCCAGCAAGGCCTGCACTGACCAAAGTGAGGTCGCTTTGCCAGCCCGTGCAATCAGTTCTTGGCCCATGCCACCGTCTAGGATGGTTATACTCACGCCCGCAACCTTTCGTTTGTTGGATCCCAAAGTGGTTGGTCTTCTTGCACAACAGCGCGGCAGCGCTGCCCGTAAACCTCAACCTCCAGCTCGGTTCCTGGCACCGCCAGATCAACACGCACCATGCCCAGTGCTATGCTGGCATCTATGCGATAACCCCATGCGCCAGACGTGGTTTCGCCAACCACGGTATCACCATCCCAAATCGTAGACATATAGGGCGCATCGCAATCATCCACATCGACCAGCAAAGTGACAAACGCCTTTTTGCGGCCCTGTTGCTTTTCATTTTGAATGGCGGCTTTGCCAGTGAAATCCTGCGGTTTATCCAGTTTCACAAAGCGTTCCAGACCGCCCTCAAGCAGGCTGTAATCGGTAGACAGATCACCTTTCCAAGCGCGATAGCCTTTTTCCATGCGCAGGGAATTAAGTGCATACATGCCAAACGGCGTCGCCCCCGCATTGAGTATCGCATCATAGATCGCAGACATGTTTTCATTATCGGCATGTATTTCCCAGCCCAGTTCACCTGCGAATGACACGCGGATCAGATAGGCATCTTGGCCCGCAACGGTTACCGCTTGATGGGTCAGCCAACCGCTTTGTAAATCCGCATCAGTTAAGCCTGCCAGAAGCCCACGTGATTTAGGACCTGTTACAATCAGCGTATCATGGGTGGTGGTGACATCTTTAACCGACACCCCGTCAGGGGCCGCATTTACCAGCAGATCGCGGTCATGCCACTGTGCCGTAGCTGCTGTGATCAACAGGAAATTATCGTCACCCCTACGCACACATGACAACTCAGATAGTATCCGTCCGCGACTGTCCGAGACATAAATCAGGTTCATCCGGCCCACTTTGGGTAGACCGCCTGTACAAAAACCACGCAGGAATTCTGCCGCACCATCACCCGTGACCTCAAAGCGCGAGAAGCCCGGCAAGTCCAGTACACCACAGCCGTCGCGCACCGCTTCACATTCTGCGCGAATACGTGCCTCCCAAGGCCCTGCACGACCCCAAGTATGTGTTGCCTCCAGCGAAGTATCATCGCCATCTTTGGCAAACCAGTTAGCCCGTTCCCAACCGTTATAGGCCCCCATCACACCGCCTAGGGATTTTATCTTATCATGTATGGGTGACAGTTTTTTATCACGCCCCGCTGGCCATTCATGTTGCGGGAAGTGCATGGCATATTCGTTGCCGTAAACCTCAATCCCTTTTTGATTGCAGTAATCCTGATCGGTGTAATCGGTGTAACGGCGTGGGTCGATGGCCCACATATCCCATTCGGTCTGGCCTTCGGTAATCCATTCCGCCAGCACCTTGCCGGCACCGCCACCCTGCGCAATACCAAAGGTAAAGACGCATGCTTCAAATGCGTTTGGCACACCCGGCATTGGCCCAACCAACGGCAGGCCGTCAGGCGCATATGGAATGGGCCCGTTGATCACGCGGCTAATGCCCGCACTACCCAGAAGCGGCACACGCGCCATTGCATCTTCGATATGCCATTCAATGCGGTCTAGATCATCAGGATAAAGTTGAAAGCTAAAATCATCCGGCATCGGGTCAGATGGATCAACCCAATGCGCCCGACAATTGCCCTCATATGGGCCAAGATTAAAGCCGTTCTTTTCCTGACGCAGATAATATGAACTGTCCACATCACGCAATAGCGGCAGCTTGCCATGTGCTTTGGTGTGTGCTGCCAGTTCCGGCACTTCTTCGGACAGCATGTATTGATGGCTCATCACCATCATCGGCACGGTGCGCCCGCCGTAAGGCTTGAACCATTCGCCGACACGCTGGGCATAATAACCAGCAGCATTGACCACAAACTCGCAGCGAATATCGCCCTTTTCCGTATGGACAATCCATTCTTTGCCATCACGTGTGACGCCTGTTGCGGGGGTAAAACGCAAGATTTTCTGCCCCATATCCCGCGCACCTTTGGCCAAGGCTTGGGTCAATTGAGCAGGGTCAATATCGCCATCATGCGGGTCATAAAGCGATCCTTCCATGTCGTGGGTTTCCAAAAATGGATAGCGTTTTTGAGTGTCTTCGTTCGACAGGATTTCAATATCCATGCCCTGATAACGCCCCATGCCAGCAGCACGCTCAAATTCCTGCATCCGCGCCTTTGAATGCGCTAAGCGGATTGATCCCGTCACGTGGTAGTTCATCGGATAATCAACCTCTTCGCCAAGACGGCTGTAAAGTTCGGTTGAATAGCGTTGCATATTCATGATCGACCAACTGGTTGAAAATGTTGGCACATTACCCGCCGCGTGCCATGTTGAGCCTGCAGTCAGCTCGTTCTTTTCCAACAGAACACAATCCGTCCAGCCTGCTTTTGCGAGATGATAAAGCGCCGAGGCCCCAACGACCCCACCGCCAATAATGACCACCCTTGCGGTGGTTGGAAAATCAGACATGTCAGTACTCCTAGTCGATAACAAGTTTCGCGGCCAAGCCGCCAAACACGATTGCAGAAATTTTATTCAAGATTTTCACCCGCGCGCGCAACACATTGGCAAACAGGCCCGCAGCCATGCCCAACGCCATCGCGAACAGAAAACCGAAGAATTGGAATATCGCGCCAAGGATCAGAATTTGCATCCATATTGGACCCACGGCAGGGTCAGTGAATTGCGGAATGAAGGCGAAGATAAAAAGCATGGTCTTGGGATTCAGGACATTGGTTATAAAACCGCGTTTGATGGCGGCTTTGACACTTGGGGCAGCTTGCCCCGTGCCAATGTCGCCCGAACTGCGCCATGTTTGTATTGCCAGATAGGCCAGATAAGCAGCCCCCAGATATTTGATCGCTGTGTAAGATGCAGGGTATGCCAGTAAAATCGCAGAAACCCCTGCGGCAGCCAGTAAAATATGCAAAGTAACCCCGATATTCACACCCAAAGCAGCCGCCATGCCAATGCGCGGCCCGCCTGATATGCCACTGGCCGATATGAACAGAAAATCAACCCCAGGTGTTAGATTCAAGATTAATCCTGCGGCTATAAATGCAGAGATTAATGCGGGGTCAAAACTGGTTATGACTTGCCACATCACCAAGTCTCCAACTGTTCACAATTATCATCCAGATCGTAGTAATCACCTTTATCTCTGACAAATATATGTTTGGCCGTGGTTAATCCGGTTACCCCATCAAGGGTGCCGGCGCCGATTGCGACGCTAGGCTTCTCATCACGTTTATAAAACAGGCTTGATCCACATTCAGTACAAAATCCACGTTGTGCGGATTTTGAAGAGCGAAACCATTTCAATCCGGTGTCTTTGGTCAGAACGAGCTTGTCTTCCGGCACCGACGTTGCCGCCCAGAAATGGCCACTGGTTTTACGACACTGGCTACAATGGCAAGAAGATACTGCGCGCAACTCTCCGTGTAACTCATATGTCACTGCCCCGCATTCGCATGAGCCTTTATGTAGATCTTTCATCTTCTTCTCCTAATAGACTGGTGGGGCGATCACCCAGATCACAACCGCCTTTTCATCATGTGTATTGGCCCATTTATGCGGCTCTTCGCGAATGCGAAAACTATCACCCGCTTCCAGATCAAACTTCCGATCCCCAATCCAGACGGTCAAACGGCCCGAAATAATATAGCCAACTTCCTGCGTTGGCCGTGTAATAAATTCTTTTAACGCAGCACCATGTTCAAATACCGAATAAATGACCTCAAAATCATCCGTCAGATCCGGGGACAGCAGCTCTTCGATCAAACCGTTGGTACCGTTACCAATTTTACGTCGCGTTTCCTTGCGTACAACACGCCCAACTTCTGTGGATTCAGTTTCGGTTTGGCCAAAAAATATTGATATCGGCACATCCAAAATAGCGGAAATGTCACGTAATTCATCAATAGAAGGGGCGGAAATATCTCGTTCAACCTGACTCATCCATCCCACAGAGCGATCCAGCTTTTCAGATATTTCTATCAGTGTAATACCCCTGGATTTGCGGATACTGCGAAGATCCGCACCAAGAGAACCAGAATTTTGCGAATTATGTCTCATAGCCAACCGTGAAATTTTACACATAAATTTCATGAAAACTAAAATGTAGCTTGTTTGAATGCGACCTTTCTTGTCGCAGATGAAAATTAGTGTTGTAAAACTCGTTAAAAAAGGTGACGAATGTCACACATTTACCGACTCATCAACAGTTTATGCCCATGCTTCGAAACGAACATACATTCCCGAAAGATTCTTTTCTTGGCAGTATCAGCCAGGAAAGCTGGGATATTTTGTCAAAAATATGGACAACAAAGCATTAGACCTGCTTCACAATAGGTTATTTTTATGCGAGGAAGTGCCTGGAGGTATCATTTTATGAAAGCTTTGAAGATTTTAAGTGCACAACCTGCATTGTTTTTTCGACTATCGGGCATCCGCCTTACAGATTTCAACGCCCTGGTTGCGACACTTCATCCGATCTGGTTGAAAAGTGAGGAGAAACGCCTGTCCCGCAAAGACAGGCAACGTGCGATTGGGGGTGGGATGAACTATCGCCTGGAGTTCGCAGAACAGCTTCTGCTCTGCCTGATGTATTACCGAACCTATACCAGCCATGCTTTTATGGGGCTTGTATTCAATGTATCCTCTCCGACAGTTTGCCGCCGCATTCAAGCCATGACAGAGTTGATGGCAGGCCATTTTCGGATGCCTGAACGTAAAGTAAAGTTGTCGGAAGTGGAAAAGGCTGATCTGCTTTACCTGATGATTGATGGTACTGAGCGTCCAGTTCAACGGCCCGGGAAGCCCTCGGCTCGAAAAGCAAAATATTCTGGCAAGAAAAAGAAGCACACGGCGTCCCACCAGATCATCACAGATGACAAGAAGTGTATACTGGCTGTTGGATGCGCCCATGACGGGCGCAAACATGACAAGCGTATTTATGATGAGACCCGCGTGGATAGGCCCCCTGATATACTTACCCTTGGGGATTTAGGATATCTGGGGACATCACTGGAAATCCCCCTGAAAACATCAAAGAAAAAACCACTTACGAAAGAAGAACAAGAATACAATACATGGCATTCAAAACTACGCATTGGCGTAGAGCACGGTATTGGCCGCATGAAAAAGTTCAATATATTTTCGGATATTCACCGCAACAACCAACAACAAAACATGATTGCCAAGAATGTCGGAGCACTCGCAAATATGAATTTGAAAACAGTTTGACAAAACGGGTGGGGATACTTGTGTCTAAAAATATTCGACCCTATTGTGAATCGGGTCTAATATAAGCCAAGTCAGTTTCTAATCGCGGCGGATGATGATAACGCGGATGTATATTTTATTTTAAGAGGATCTGCACGCGTCACAATATATTCTGCGTCAGGACGCGAAGTCACACTTGTGACAATTTTACCGGGCGATAGCTTTGGTGAGTTTTCCGCTATTGATAGTGAACCACGCTCCACCAGCGTAGTGACATCCGATGAATGTTATGCGGGAGTATTGACCGCTAAGCAGTTTCGGGATTTATTGAAAACCCATCCGGATATTTCCTTTGAATTGTTGAAAGTTTTAGTAGCACACTTACGTCAACTGAATACGCGGGTATTAGTAGGGCAATCGCATGAGTTTTATCCATCTATTATCTGGAAAAGAAAAACCTCGTCCCAAGCGGCCAAGTGTCGTTTTAGCCTGAGGCTTTGATTTCCTTTTACGGAGCGCAGCATGTTGCTGGCGGCGTGCTTGATCGTTGTAAAATTAGCAGGTGCGTTTCCTTTACGGATACGACACTCATCATCACGAAACACCATATCCATGACCCAGTGCAGCCCGTTTTCAATACCCCAGTGATCGCGGATAGCTTTTGCGTGGGTTTCGGCGTCACAGGTCATGGATGAGATGTAAAAGCGTGTCTCTGAACGGGTCTTATCTTGAAGTGTTGCGCTGTATTGGACCATCACGATGCTTTCCAATCCTGGCCAATTGTGCCGCGCCTTCAACCACTCAATATCCGAGCAAACAGTGACTTTTCTTATCTCAATACGGCCATGAGATTTTTCTACGGTTTCATGGTAAGTTACTGTTGTGTTTGCAAAATATACAGCGTCCTGTTCTTTCATAAACAATTCTGTGTCTTTGCGAAGGGCCCCTTGATTACCCTTTAAAGCCAAAACATAATCCGCTTGTTTGGTGATGATTTTATCGGCAATATCACGCTGACATCCCATAGCATCTATAGTGACAATGGCCCCCTTGAGCGTCAGGAGGTCTAACAGTTCTGGTATGGCCGTGATCTCGTTGGATTTGCCGTCCACCTGCCGTTGGGCAAGCGTCAGGTTCAACTCTGAACTCCATGCCGAGATCATGTGAATTGCAGCCTTGCTGCCAGCCTTATCCAAGCTGCGACGTGAGGTTTTACCATCTATCGCCACGACCCCGCTAAGGGTGCTGCTTAAGGAAGCGACCCAATCCATAAAGCAGGCCTGAAAATGATTGGCATCCAGTGCGGCATAGATGTTTCCCAGTTGATCATGTGAGGGTGTTCCGCCCGAAAATGGCAAGAATTTCCGTAAAAAAGCCAGTTTCTTTGTCCCAAACGCAGAAATAGCGACCCAGTCATTCGCCCCGGACAACACGGCACATAACGTCAAAAGCAAAATCTCGGCCAAAGGGTAAAGCAGCTTTGTTTGTTGTCGTGGGTCAGATAAAGTTGAAAAATGCGTAAGAAAATCAAGGGAGTGGCTGTCGGGTGCGTCAGTATTTGACATGGAAGGTGACCTCATTAAAATCTGAAAGATCACTTATTGAATCAACCTTTACCTCATTTGTCGCCTGCTAATTTATTCATGCGATTGCCCTGCGGGTATTAGGCTTTAATACAAAATCAGCGGATTTACGGTTACAGGAATTACTTCTTGATCTTGCGGAAAAGCATTGTCATGGTGCAGACAGTGTTCTTATAGAACGCCCGCCGACACAAAGCGAATTGGCTGCTTATATTTTCTCTTCACGCGAAGGTGTCGCGCGCGAAATGGGGCGCCTGCGCAAGGCCGGCATTATTACCCGGGAAAAACGTAGCCTGAGAATTCCTTCTGTTATACAATTGCGTCAGGTTGTGGCAGACAATCAATAAGTGTTTCACTGGTTGCGTCGATTATCAGTTGTGGTTAGCGTCCAAATAAACGCTGTACCCATAAGGTAGACCTTTTCAATGAACACACATAAATCGGCTAAACCTATTAGAATTGTCATAAACGGATTCGGCCGCATTGGCCGCCCCATTCTTCGTCTATTATCGCAATGCAATACAGGTTTTGAATTGGTCGCGATCAACGATATCGCCCCTTTGGAAACCTGCGCATATCTGTTTCAGTACGACAGTGTGTTCGGGCCGTTTCAGGGTACTGTTGAAACGGGTAAAAATACATTGATTGTGAACGGGAAAGCCATTCCGTTTTATCAAACCGAAGATATAGGCACGCTTGATCTAAGCGGCGTTGATGTTCTGTTGGAATGCACAGGAGAGGTAAACACGCGCAATTCCGCCATGCGTGGCCTGAATGCCGGGGCAATGGCAGTATTAATTTCCGGCCCGTCTGACGCCGCTGATGCGACACTCGTTTTAGGTGCGAATGAAGCGGAAATGGGCACGCATAAAATTATTTCGAACGCGTCATGTACCACCAATGCACTGGCCCCATTATTGCAAATTCTGGATATGAATTTTGGGCTGGAAAGTGGGCATATGACAACAGTACATTGCTACACAGGCAGCCAACCAACGGTGGATAAACCACGCGGCAATCTGGCTCGCTCACGCGCGGCAAGCCTGTCGATGGTACCCACAACCACAAGTGCGCAGCGGTTGACAGATATGGTTCTGCCACACTTGAAGGGCCGTATCGAGGCACGCGCCATTCGGGTACCGACGGCAAGTGTTTCGGCAATAGATCTGACGGTGCAAACCAAACAGGATGTCACAATAGAATCCGTGAATGCAGTTTTGAAACAAGCCGCTGAAACAAGCCCCGTTTTCGGCTGGATAAACCAACCGTTGGTCTCATGCGACTTACGTGCGCGTCCAGAATCGCTGATTATCAGCGAGCGTGAAACATCTGTGTCCGTAGGCGGCCTGCTGCGGGTCTTTGGCTGGTATGACAACGAATGGGGGTTTTCCAACCGAATGCTGGATATGGCAAGGTTGATGGCAGAGCGCGCCTAAGCCGCTTTACGCGTAAACACCCAGTCATCATCGCCCGATAGTTTCGGTTGAAACTTATAGCCTTCCAGATCAAAATCCTTCAAATCTTCGGGATCTTCAATGCGGTTTAAAACCATGAAGCGGGCCATCATACCACGTGCCTTTTTGGCAAAAAATCCGATCATTTTCAATTCGCCGTCACGTTCTTCTTTAAAAGCGGGGGTTATGATGCGCGATGTCATGTTCTTGCCCGTAGCCTTAAAATATTCAGCTGACGCACAATTGACCACGACCCCATTTGCTACTTTGTCCAAATCAACACCAATGCGGTCGCCCCAATAAGCGTACAGATTGCTTCCTGATTTATTTTGCAAACGGCTGCCCATTTCCAAACGATAAGGTTGCATACGGTCAAGGGGCTTCAGGATACCGTAAAGGCCGGAAAGAATACGCAGGTGATCTTGTGCATAACTCACATCAGCCGCTTCCATATTATTGATTTGAAGCCCCGTGTAAGTATCGCCTGCAAAAGCGAAAGCAGCCTGTTTCGAGTTCGTATCATCTGAAACAGAAGCGAAGGTGGAAAAGCGTTTTTTGTTCAGGCTAGCCAAATCTTCGCTGATCTTCATCAGGCCACGCAGATCAGGCACAGACAGTTTGCGGGCGATTCTTGCCAATCTGTTCGCGTCCGCCTGAAAGTCAGGCATAGTTTCGGCAAAGCCTTCGTCCAGCGGGTCCAAGTTCAGTTTCTTGGCAGGTGATAAAACGGCAAGCATGGCATTCCCTATCGGTTCAAACTGAACATAACAATCTTACGCCTCGCGCCAAGGCCTATTCTGCGACAATCACATCTAAAAATGCCAGCCCAAAGCGTTCCGCCTTTTTGGCACCCATGCCTTGGATGATTTCAAGTTCCTGTAGATTGCACGGACGTTGTTGCGCGATTTTGGACAGGGTGGAACTTGTGCAGTTCAGATAGGTATCAAAACCGCTTTCACCTTTGGACAAACGCACTTGTGTCTCTTGCAACTTATCAAACAAACCGCCGGCATCGCGGCCTGCCAACCGGCGACGCGCTGGATGCACCTCTTCTTGAGCACCTGCGATCACTTCCAAAAATGCTTTGCCGTAACGCTCCAATTTCACAGCCCCCACACCTGCGATACGCGAAAAAGCATCCAGATCTGCAGGTTTTTGTGTGGCCATTGCGATCAAGGTGCTATCAGGGAAAACCACATAGGCAGGGGCTTGGATAGCTTCAGCCAAATGGCGGCGTTTCGCTTTAAGCGCAGACATCAATGCCTCGTCTTCTTCTGCTACCAGCGCTTTTACCCGGGGGGTATTGCGCGATTTCTTCACTATGGTGTCGCGGCGCAACTCAATTGTGGCTTCATCCTTCAAAATTGGGCGTGCAGCATCCGTCATACGCAGCGCACCGTAACGTTCCATATCGGGGCGGATCAAATCGTAACCCATCATCTGTCTGAAGATCGCCTGCCATTGTGCCCGATCATATTCTTTGCCAACCCCGAAGGTCGGTAAGGTTTCATGACCTTTGGCGCGAACTTTAGCGTTGGCATTGCCCAGTAATATATCGATCAGATGCGCTGAGCCAAACCATTCGCCTGTGCGTAGGATCGCGGATAAGGCCATGCGTACAGCAGTGGTGCCGTCGAACAGTTCAGGCGGCTTGTCACACAGGTCGCAATGACCGCAACTTTCCATTTCATCACCGAAATAGCGCAACAAAACCCGCCTTCTGCAACGGCGCGCTTCGGCCAGCCCTAAAAGTGCGTTTAACCGCCCGTGATCTGCCTGTTTGCGCTCATTAGGCGCCAAACCTTCATCGATTTGGGCACGCCGCAAACGCACATCGTCGGCACCGTATAAGGTTAGTGTATCAGCAGGAGCACCATCACGGCCCGCGCGGCCGATTTCCTGATAATAAGACTCCATGGATTTTGGCAAATCAGCGTGGGCAACCCAGCGGATATCAGGCTTATCTATGCCCATGCCAAAGGCAACGGTAGCACAAACGATCAGGCCATCTTCACGTTGAAACCTTACTTCCGCCAAGCGGCGATCATCAGGATCCATACCCGCGTGATAATGCAATGCCACATGGCCATCCGTGCGCAAAGCCTGTGCCAATGTTTCTGTTTTTGCGCGCGATCCACAATAGATAATACCCGATTGGCCTTTACGTTCAGCCACGAAATTCAGCAGTTGCTGGCGCGGTTTGTTTTTTGGCACAAAGGCCAGATGGATGTTAGGGCGGTCAAAACCTTTCAGAAAAATCTGACAGTCGCGGCCTTGAAACAGACGTTCTACAATCTCGTCACGGGTTTCCTGATCTGCGGTTGCGGTAAACGCGGCAAGGGGAACATCCAGAGCATCGCGCAAAGCACCGATACGTAGGTAATCCGGGCGAAAATCATGGCCCCACTGACTGACGCAATGGGCTTCATCCACCGCGATCATCGACACATTGGCACGACGTAACAACAAGGTGGTGCCGGGGTTCGCTAGCCGTTCAGGAGCAATATAGAGCAGTTTTAGGCTACCATTATCAATAGCTTCAAAAACCTCTTCGGTTTCGACTGAAGTGTTGCCACTTGTCAGCGTTCCCGCTGCAACGCCGACCGCCTTAAGCGCGTTCACTTGATCTCGCATCAGGGCAATCAAGGGTGAAATCACTACGGTCAGGCCATCATGACAAAGTGCGGGCAGTTGAAAACAAAGTGACTTGCCGCCGCCTGTTGGCATAATAGCCAACACATCGGTACCCGCCATTACAGCTGTAACTATTTCTTCTTGACCCTCGCGGTAATCGTCAAAGCCAAAAACATCTTTTAAAAAAGAGGTGTGCGCGTTCATAATTTTCTTTTGTGCTGCCCGTTAACCATAAGACTCGCATATTGCTAATTCATGAACAAGGGTGATCTTAGGGCTCAGTAGTAAAACCCGCCTCATAAAGTTCAACACGCGTGGGTTTCCACAGACTTTGGGCATCGGTACCAAAAGCGCGTTTCAAAAACCCCGCTTCAATGCCACGGCTTTCCAGATAAATCTGATCCTTTTTCTGTTCTTCAAGTGGGTCCACCGTTGGGAAACGGCCGGGAATATCAAAACTATAACCATGAAAGCCTATTTCGGCCCCTTTCGCTACAATCCGTTTGTGCCCTGCGGCAAAGACCAGTGTGCAAACCGAGTAGCAGTAGGTTTGCACTTCCGTTGTCAGCTGGTTTTTCTCAATCAGTTTACCAATGGTACGTCCGGCAAATACAATACCGCCATGGCTTTCCAATGAGATGGTTTTCACATTGTTATTTTCACTTAGAATGATCAGCATGGCGTGATACATCAGGTAATTCACCTCACCACCCAGATAGATTGTATCGCCCTTTAGAACCGTTGTGAAATCATCGTCGCCGAAGATGGTTTTAAAGGGTATCTCACGGAAATAACGGGTGGCCACCACATCTAGCATCTGAAAACCCATCATCGCCACAGCGACAACCATACCTAGATATATCCCCATGGTGTCGCTGCCGGTTGCGGGGTCTTGTTTTGCAATGGCAACCCAGCGCAACCCACCTACAATCTGCCAAACCAACAGAGCTGCAATGGCTGCAACACCCAAACTTGCCGCCCAAAGTGGCCACTCTTCAATTGTGATTGAGGATGCAATGAAACTGATTGCCAGAAGGTTGACAAACAAGGTCATCCCGAACCCAAGCTGTCCTGTCCAGTGATCCTTGAAATAATTGTGCATGCTTTGCCTTCTGTTTGTAGTGCAAATATAGCATGGATGTTATGATTGGCGCAAAATATGCACCCATGTGTCGCCGTATTTACGCGCATCCAGCATTTCAAAACCGTTGGGAACCGCTTGCTCTGCACCCTCTTCCCAGACGATCAGCGCATCGTCCGCCAGCCAGCCACCATCACGGGCAACTATCAGGGCCTTATCACCCAAACCCTTGCCGTAAGGCGGATCTAGAAAAATCAAATCGTAAGGTTCACCTACTACGGGACCGATTTTGGTGGCATCCCGGCGAAACAGTTTTGTTTGGCCTATGGCGCGCAGAATATCGATGTTTTGGCGGATCAGTGCGCGGGCTTTTGCACCTTCGTCAATAAACAGAACATAGACCGCACCGCGCGACAGAGCTTCAAATCCCAGTGCGCCCGTGCCTGCGAACAAGTCCAGCACGCGGGTGTCTGTGATCGGGTCGCCGTAGCCGCCGTTGATCAACAGATTGAAGATGCTTTCGCGCACGCGGTCAGATGTGGGGCGTAAATGTGCAGACACATCGCCCTTACCGACCGAGGCCAACCCTGTGCCTTTGAAACGTCCGCCAATGATACGCATTACATGAACGGTTTCAGGTCGGTTTCTGGGTTGCCAGCAGCATCCTTTGGCAGGGTTTTGCCAGACTCGATAATCCGCTTGCCGATCATGTAACCGCGCGGGTCGTTCATCGCATCCACTGCCAATAACTGATCACCTTTGTAGTACCAGAACGAAACCATTCCGTCCTTATCACCTTTGCGCGTGATCACATCATCATAGCCCGTGTTCAGACCCGCGATTTGCAATTTCACATCAAACTGATCTGACCAGAACCATGGTTTTGCACTGTATTCCTTGCATGCACCCATGATATTTTCCGCCACCACCTCAGCCTGATCAATCGCGTTTGGCACACTTTCCAAACGGATACGCCCACCCTGATATGGGAAAGATGCACAATCGCCTGCCGCCCAGATATTCGGGGTTGAACTGCGGCCCTGTGCATCTGTTTTAATACCATTATCAATCTCTATACCTGCCGCTTCGGCCAAGGTAATGTCGGGCATGATACCCACGCCAACGATCGCAAAATCAATGTCGAGTACGGTGCCGTCGGTCAGCTTCGCGCCCGTCACACGGCCCTCACCCACCAGATGATCAAGGCCAACACCTTCAATGATTTTCACACCTTTGGCAGTGTGCAGAGCGCGGAAATAATCTGAGGTTTGTGCACAGGCCACCCGTTGTAAAATCCGATCGGCCATTTCAACCAGCGTTACTTGCAATCCCTTAGCGGCCGCTACCGCCGCCGCTTCCAGCCCGATATAACCGCCACCGATGATTAGCACATGTTTACCTTCGCCAAACTCTGGCGCCATTGCATCCACATCCGAAAGCCCGCGCACAACATAGACACCTTCCAACGTGCCGCCGATTGCAGCAGGTAGATAGCGCGGGGTAGAACCTGTAGTCAGAACAAGGTGATCATAGGCAAGCGTTTCATCGCCCAGCGCGATCTGACCCTCTGAAATATCCGTCACGGTTTCACTTTTGCGCAATGTAATTCCATTTTCACCGTAAAACGCCTCTGGTTTCAGATATAATCGTTCCAGTTCCATCTCACCAAGCAGGTATTTCTTTGACAGAGGCGGACGTTGATAGGGCGGTGCATTTTCAGCCCCTATCAGGGTAATTTTGCCCTCAAATCCCATATTACGCAGCTTCACAACCAGCGAACTTCCAGCTTGTCCCGCGCCTATTACAACTACATGTGACATCGTCGTAAACCTTTTGTTAAACTTCTGGCCCAATGCCAATGCACAATCTATATATCAGGGCAACGCAAACTCAACTTAGAAAGTTACATATCATGACAATATCCGTTGGCGATAAACTACCCTCTGCATCCCTTAGCCGCCTTGGCGCGGATGGGCCAGAGCAGGTTGATCTGAATGCATTGATTGCGGGCAAAAAGGTTGTCATCTTTGCTGTTCCCGGCGCCTATACACCCACATGTTCTTCGGCTCATATGCCAAGTTTCGTGAAAAATGCTGACGCTCTGCGCGCCAAAGGTCTGGCTGAGATTATCTGTGTTTCGGTGAATGATGTATTCGTGATGAAATCCTGGGGTAACGCAATGGGGGCAACAGATGCAGGCATTCACAGTCTAGCAGATGGCGACAGCAGCTTCACCAAAGCGATTGGGATGGATTTCTCCGCCCCACCAGCTGGTTTAATTAACCGCTCGAAACGTTATGCGATGATCGTTGAAGATGGCATCATTACCGCACTGAACGAAGAAGACGCGCCAGGTGTGTGTGATATCTCAGGCGGCGAAACCATCTTAGACCTGCTTTAAGTCAGCTTATCCATCATTCTGGCCAGTTTAATATCCAACTCTGACAACCCGTCCACACTATGGGTTGTCAGCACCACCTCCACACGGTTGTAAGTGTTTGACCATTCGGGATGATGGTTCCATTTTTCGGCATACATCGCGATCCGGGTCATCCAGCCAAAGGCTTGATTGAAGTTTTTGAACTTATAGCTGCAGGTGATCGCATCACAACCAGCGGTCATTTCCCAGCCGCCATCCAGTAAATCTGCCAACGCGCCTGCACGCTCTGTCTGTGTTAATCTCTCTACCATCATCCCCTCCTAAATAGATCCCATATCCTCTTGCTCAGTCGGTGTCGGTGTATGGTTGAAACTGTAACCAGTCGCACAGGCCTCCGCCCCGCCAAGCTCTGCAATACGCCGCTTTTGATCAGCGAAACACCGGGCGTTTACTTTTTCCGGGTCGCATATGGCCCGCAATCGCTTCTCGCCCTCTTTCCACGCTGTTCGAATATCCGTGTCATTCACGCCTTCTATTGCAAGATTGATCAACTCGTCTGGGTCAGTAGATAAGTTAAACAACTGCGGCGCGTGGTCAACATAATAAACAAACTTCCAACGATCCCAGCGCACCATGAAAGTTCCCGTGGTTGAACCACCATCATGGTATTCGCTAAAGATCGTTCTGTCAGGATCATCCGCGCTATTCGCAATGTCCAACAAGGAAATGCCCGGCAATGCCAAACTTTCCACATCAGAGCTAATACCGGTCACGTCAACCGCGGTTGCGGCAATATCAAGCAGGGTCGTTCCGGTTTTAACCCGCCGCCCCGCAGGAATGCCTGGGCCTGCCGCGATCATCGGAACACCAACGGACGCTTCATACATAACCTGTTTTGTCCAAAACCCCTGATCCCCCATCATGTCGCCATGATCCGAGATATAAACAACAACCGTATCGTCAGCCTGACCGCTTTCTTCCAATGCGGTTAGTACGCGGCCCACGCAATCATCCATGAAACTTGTCAGCCCGTAATAAGCAACTTTCGCTTCACGCATCTTCTGCTCATCGAAATGCCGATCATAGTTAAAGAAATTCTTCACATTTTTAAGTTCTGAATGGTCAGGCCCCACATTTCGGCCGTACCCCACAGGCAGATCAATATCGGCAGGATCATACATATCGTAAAATTCCTGCGGTGCGGTCAACGGATAATGCGGACTGACCAACGACACAAATGTTGCCCATGGTTTCTGCGACCCTTTTCGCGCATTCAACCAGTTTTCAGACGCTTTTGTGATGGCCAGATCATAATCCGTATAACTGCTGTCTCCTGCCCCTACATCTGCCGCCAGTTCCGACGACGAGGTATAATCAGGCGGGTCTTTTCGCAGTAAACCAACAGTCCAGCCAACCCCACCGACAACATGCATCGGTATTATTTCTTCGGAAAAACCATTGTCATCCTTGTCCGAACGGAAATGCAGCTTGCCGATTGAAGTCACATCTACAGCCTGATCACGCAACTGCCGCATCCAACTACGCACCTTGCCGTCATAGGGTGTGGCACTATCCCAATGGCCAATTTTGTGAACATGATCGCCGCAAGCAAGGCTGGCGCGTGTGGGTACACACATCGGGGACGGGGTATATGCGTTTTCAAAAACTGTGCCGCGTGCAGCCAGCGCATCCAGATGAGGCGTTTTTACGATGGGATGCCCGACACATCCCATCGTATCCTTACGGTGTTCGTCCGAAATGATAATCAACAGGTTTTTCGCGTTCTTACGATCTGGCATAATTGGCTCCCACATTAGATGGATGCAGGCTTATTCACCCATCCTCTTCTCCGTCACTTTTCCTGAACGGGCCATAATCCGTCAAGACTTCAATTTCTTCATCCACCGCTTCGCGTTCCGCATCCAAATAGGTTGCGACCGCGTTGCGAAATCCGGGGTCTGCGATCCAGTGCAGCGAATAGGTTGGCTTCGGTAAATAACCGCGCGCCAATTTATGCGCCCCTTGCGCACCCGCCTCAACCCGCTTCAACCCCTGTTTTATAGCGTAATCTATCGCCTGATAATAGCACACTTCGAAATGCAGGCAGGGGTAATCTTCGGCGCAACCCCAGTAGCGGCCATAAAGGCAATCGCCCCCGATGAAATTCAACGCACCCGCCACCCAGCGACCATCGCGTTTGCACATAACCAGCAGAACATCATCGCGCATTTGTTCTTGTACGATGTCAAAGAACTGGCGGGTCAGATATGGTGTGCCCCATTTACGCATACCTGTGTCTTGGTAGAACTGCCAGAAAGCATCCCAGTGTTCAGGCTGAATACCATCGCCAGTCAGTGAAATTATCTGCCCGCCAAAAGCCTGTGCTGTTTTACGTTCTTTGCGGATATTTTTACGTTTGCGCGATGACAAAGCTGCCAGAAAGTTATCAAAACTTTGATAACCATCATTCAGCCAGTGAAATTGTTGACCCGTGCGTTGCAACAGCCCGATGTTGGCCCCGACCTGAAACTCTTCTTCCGCACAAAAGGTAATGTGAAGAGAAGACAGTCGATTGGATGCCGCCATCTGTACAGCCCCCTGCACCAATGCGGCTCGGCCTGTATGCTCATATCCCTTACGGCACAAAAATCGCCGTCCTGTGACGGGCGTAAACGGCACTGCCGCTTGCAGCTTTGGATAATACCGTCCGCCTGACCGCTCATAAGCATGCGCCCAATTGTGATCGAACATGTATTCGCCCTGTGAATGGGATTTTGCATAAAGCGGCATTGCGGCAATGACTTCGTCACCTTGTCGCGCAACCAGATGATGCGGCTCCCAACCGGTTCCGCGCCCGACCGAGCCGCTATCCTCTAACGCCAGCAAAAACCGATAGGTTGTAAACGGGTCACCTATACTGGCGCAGGCATCCCAGTCGGCCTGCGTAATATCTGACAGGCCTTCCAGTACCGTAACAGTCACATCCGTTTTTTCAATCATCAGGGTTCGCCTTAGGCTAAATACCCTTCAAAGGTAACATTATCCGCTACCTTTCGTGCAACCTCTTCGGCCATTGCCGTGCGCACTGTCCAACACAGGATCGATGCACCCTGTTGTTTTCGATATGTTACCACCACATCGTCCAGATGCATGACATGATGCGAGATAAAGCACGCACCAACGCGGTCATAATCCGGGATATCTGCCAACTCCAGACGGCGGGCTTTGTTTAGGACAGGCCAGTTTTTATCTAAGAAGGGGCCGGTCACTAAGCCGCGTGGAATATTCGGGGCAAATGTGGCGCATTTGGCAATACTGTGCGGGTTGAACGACATCAAAGCCGTCGTTCCACCGTAACCCTTTAACAGCTTACAGGTTGCTTCCTCCAATGCCCCGACATTCGGGCCCAATGCCCCATCTTGGTCTTTAATCTCGATCAGTAACGGTACACGACCGTTAATAAACTTCAAAGCTGCGTCAAGCGTAGGGATAGCTTCATCCCCATGCTTGAGGGTAATCGCACCTAATTCTGCCGCCGTACGCTGTCCAACAGCACCGGCTTCATCCGTCAGCCGTTCCAATGAATAATCATGAAACACCATCGGAACGCCATCCTTTGACATTTGCAGGTCAAGTTCAATCGTGTAGCCGTGCTCTATGGCCGCCGCAGCGCCCGCCAGCGAGTTTTCCGGCCGCCCATCTGCCACATCATGCAATGTACGATGCGCAATCGGGGCATCTAAAAATATTTTTGGTATCATCATTCGGAAATCTGGAAAATGCCTTCAACCTCGACCGCAACACCCAATGGTAAAGATACACAGCCAACAGCCGCGCGCGCGTGGGCGCCAAAATCGCCAAATACCTGCGCCATCAAATCTGACGCGCCATTTATTACTGCCGGGTGATTAGTGAAATCCGGCGTTGCATTCACAAACCCGCCCAGTTTCACAACTTGCATGACACGATCCAGATCACCATCACAAGCTTCACGCAATTGTGCAATCAGGTTCAACCCGCAAACTCTGGCCGCCGAAGCGCCTTGTTCGACAGATGTATTATCCCCCAGCTTACCACAAATAAGACCATCGGCATCTTTAGAAATCTGACCTGAAATATAGACCAAATCGCCAATAATAACATACGGAACATAGTTAGCTGCCGGCGCTGGCGCCTCTGGCAATTCAATTTTCAATTCCGCCAAACGTGTTTCGATCTTTCCAGCCATCAGGCTCTCCTTTACAAAAAGTACTTACATGCATAGTTGCAACAGATTTTTACTGGCGTCACCTATTATTGTCACAATTTCGTAGCATTTATGGACAGATTCTTACAATAGGTTATGATAAGGTTTGATTTAGGCAATATGAGTGATCCCGTGAATTTAAAACAGTCAAAATATTTCGGCTTATCCCGTAGAATCATTGTCGTTTTTGCAGCTTTGTGCGCCCTGTCCGCTTGTGCCGCTCCCGTCGCAAAAGGTGAATTCAATGATCCATATGAAGCCTCAAGCCGTAAAGTCCATGCTTTCAACAAGGCTTTCGACAAAGCAGTCTACGGGCCAGCAGCAGAAGGCTATATTACAATCACACCTCCGCTTTTAGTTCGTGTGCTCAGCAATTTTTCGGGTTTTTTAGGTAATGGCGTGCAAGCGGTTAATAATATCTTACAGGGTGATGCCAAAGGCTTTGGCGAAACTGTATTACGGTTTTCCGTCAATGCCTTAACCTTCGGCCTAGGCGATTTGGCGACCCAAGCCGGAATTCCCGACAATAACGCTGATTTCGGTCAAACCCTGCACACTTGGAACGTCGGTCAAGGTGTTTATCATGAAATTCCTCTGCTTGGCCCAAGCACAACACGTGACACAACTGGTTTTTTTGTTGATTTGGTTATCAATCCGTTGAACTTAACTGATTCTGCAAAAGTACGCTGGTCAGCCGTCGGGTTCTATGTTCTGGATCGATTAAGCGACCGCAGCCAGTATTCGACCTTTTATGAGGAAACGCTTTATAATTCTGAAGATAGTTACGCCACTGCACGTAATCTTTACTTGCAGAACAGGAATTTCTTCCTAAATAAGGGTGTATCCGAAGACGGCCTGGAGGATCCCTTTGCTGATTTCTAAATTACCTAATCGCCGAGCATTTCTGAGTGGTATAGCCACATCTTTTGCTTTTGCAGCTATTCCAACTACTGGTTTCGCATTAACAACGGCCGCTGCAGAAAAAATAATCAATAATCTGTCTGCCGACATCTTTACCGTCATCAACTCGGGTAAGACCGGTAATGCAATGTACCGTGACTTTGATCGCGTTCTGGGTAAATATTCTGCCATTAACGCTATATCCCGCACTGTATTAGGCCCGCCGTGGCGCACTGCTACACCTGCACAACAAAAAGCATATACAAAAGCTTTTCGTGGCTATCTTTCACGTAAATACGGCAAACGTTTCCGCGAGTTTATCGGCTCGGAAATTAAGGTCGTCAGTGCAAAAAAGGTAAAATCAGGCGTCTTGGTTAAGAGCGTTGTCAAATTCAAGGGTTCAGCACCATTCGTTGTTGAATGGCAGGTTTTCGAACGCAACGGCAAACAGCAAATGTTTGACATGTATATCGAAGGCATCAGCATGATTAAGTCAGAACGTGAAGAGGTCGGAAGTATGCTTGATAAAAGCGGTGGTAATATTGACAAGCTGATCGCACGCTTGAACAAAACCAGTTAGGGCCTTCATTACTTCTTGCTAAAGATACCAAGTAACTTATTCATTATTGCTTCAGCATCCTTTTCAAATTTACGCAACTCTCTGTCAACTTTACGCGGCAGATTTGTATCTCTTTCGCCCGGTTCCAATTCACGCCCCGCTACATTTTGTGCAGGATCAATCATCGGTAATGGGCTTGGTGGCAATCCTTCATGAACACGTGTCATGGTTTCTCGCCAGATACCTGCGGGCAAACCACCGCCTGTTACACCTGTTAATTTTGAGTTGTTGTCGTTGCCCATCCAAACGCCGGCAACAAAATCGGCCGTGAAACCGATAAACCACGCATCACGCGCACCTTGGGTTGTTCCCGTTTTCCCCGCAGCTTCGCGACCTGTTAATTTGGCGCGACGACCTGTTCCGACTTCAATAACCTGATTCATCATATAAATCAGTTCTGATGCCGCATGATCATTAATGACCCGCTTACCACGTTCAGATGATTTGCCCATCAAAGGCGCATTATCGCCTTGAATGGTTAATTCCATCACCCCGTATGGTTTCGCACTGATGCCGGAATTCAAAATACCCGCATAGGCCCCGGTCATTTCCAATAGCGTAGATTCTGATGCACCCAGCGCCACTGCCGGGCCGCTTGCAAGTTTGTTTTCAATACCAAAGTCCTGTGCCAGAAACCGTACTTTTTCCCGGCCGATGGTTTCAGATATCTTTACAGCTGCTACATTAATTGATCCAGATAGTGCTTGGGTAAATGTAATCGGGCCTCTGAACTTACGGTCATAGTTTTTCGGCGAATACGGCCCTGAACCTGGAATATTAATCGTATATGGTTCATCAACAACAATAGAATTATACGAAAATCCGTTTTCCAAAGCAGCAGCATAAACGAAAGGTTTGAACGACGAACCGGTTTGTCGCAAAGCCTGCGTTGCCCGGTTAAATCCACCTGCAATACCCAGATTTCGGCCGCCGACCATTGCACGCACGGCCCCATCCCGTGACATCACAACGATTGCCGCTTGCGCTTTCGACCCTGCCTTGACTTTCGTCTCAAAAATAAAATCCAGCGCCTCTTCTGCGGCTTTTTGTATGCGCCTGTCAAAAGTGGTTTTTATAACAATATCTTCAGTCGTTTCTTTCAAAATGAAATCTGGGCCACTTTCCATGATCCAATCCGCAAAGTACCCGCCCGCACGTTTTTCAGCAACCGCAGAAAGTTTCGCGGGGTTATTCCTTGCGGTAATTGCCTCTGCCATGGTCAAGTAACCTTGGTCTTCCATAAGCCCGATAATCAAATCAGCCCGACCCTGTGCGCGACCAATATCACGCGTTGGAGCAAATTTCGAAGGCGCCTTCAACAATCCTGCCAACATCGCCGCTTCGGATACATTCACCTCGCGGGCCGATTTTGCAAAATACCGCTGACTTGCAGCTTGAAACCCATACGACCCCGCGCCGAGATAGGCACGGTTCAAATAAATCGCCAGAATTTCATCCTTGGTGTACTTCAACTCCATCGCGATGGACATCGGCACTTCTTTAATTTTACGCTCGATTGAACGCAGATCAGAAAAGTATACTCGCTTGGCAACCTGTTGCGTAATCGTTGAGCCCCCGTTTCCAGATAATGGTGAACGTCCGGCACGGTAATTGATAAGCATTGCGCCTAAAATGCCTCGGGGGGAAATTCCAAAATGCCGGTAAAACCGTTTATCCTCGGTGGCTATTACTGCATTCTTCAAATGCGGCGAAACCGTTTTAACCGAGACAAGGCCGCCGAACTGATCGCCTCGCCACGCAAATACATTGCCTTTGTAGTCCATCAAAGTGACCGAACCGCGTTCGCGGTCATCCATCAAGGCACCCGCGTCCGGCAGGTCTTTATAATAATAGGCAACGCCCGCGCCTAATATCAATGCGCATACAATTGCAACACGCAGACCAACCCACCACATAATGCGCCCGATGGCACGAAAGAACCATCGCAATAAACCAAGGATACCGCCACGCGGTTTCTTGGTTTTCTTTGCACGTTTCTTTTTTTTGGCCTTCTTTGGTACTTCTGCGAAATGCTTGGCAGGTGCTATCAAAGGAGGCTTGTTTTTACCGCTATTGGCCATGTTGATACTTTTTTGCTCTTTCTTATAGCGAATCTAGGCGTTCTATACCTGTTTGTAGAGAGCATAATTCAGGATTGATATATTTGTTTTGCCTAATTATTAATCTTTTTTTTATCAGTGATTAATTAATAATCAATATATTCAAAAAATCTAACAATCGCGCTCCATTCAATTGAACCTGCCTAACACTTTCTGCTTCTTAGTCTGCATCAAACTATACGCCAGCAAGGCAAATGCGGAAAAGAGGATAAATGAAACTCATCATTGCAACGATAAAACCATTTAAATTGGAAGAGGTGCGTGAAGCGTTGGCTGCAGCTGGCGCCACAGGCATGATGGTCACCGAGATAAAGGGTTATGGTGCACAATCCGGGCATACCGAAATTTATCGCGGCGCAGAATACGCCGTCAACTTCGTCCCCAAAGTGCGTATCGAACTGGTCGTCGCCGACGATCTGGTTGAAACCATTCTCGCCACAATCGAAGCTACTGCCAAAACCGGAAAAATCGGTGATGGGAAAGTCTTTGTTCTGAATGTCGAAGAAGCCATACGCGTGCGCACGGGTGAAACCGGCGCGAACGCACTCTAACCTGAGGAAATAAAAATGAAACTTACACTTAATACCCTTAGCCTTTGCCTACTTGCATCAATATTGCCTGTTACAGCATTTGCCCAAGATACCGCCACAGTGCCAACCGAGGTCAGCTACATCTTAACTACCCTGTTGTTTCTGATCGGTGGATTTTTGGTTTTCTTCATGGCCTGTGGTTTTGCCATGCTGGAAGCAGGGCTTGTACGTTCAAAAAACGTCACCATGCAGTTAACCAAGAACATGGGGCTTTTTGGCCTTGCCTGTATTTTCTATTACCTGATCGGCTTTAACCTAATGTACCCGGGCGATGCCTGGATTATTCCAAACCTGCTCGGGAATTTCACGCCTACAGTATTAGAAGTCGTTGGATTGCCCGCGGCAGACGCTGACCTATCCTACGCAACTGTTGGTTCCGATTTCTTTTTCCAGTTGATGTTCTGTGCTGCCACAGCCTCAATCGTATCAGGTGCCGTTGCTGAACGGATCAAATTGTGGCCCTTTCTGATATTCACGGTCATCCTGACCAGTTTGATCTACCCTATCCAAGCCTCATGGAAATGGGGTGGAGGCTTCCTTGACCAAAACGGTTTTCTTGATTTCGCAGGCTCAACAGTCGTTCATTCGGTTGGTGGTTGGGCAGCCCTTGCCGGCGCACTGATCCTTGGCGCACGCATCGGCAAGTACAAAGACGGCAAAGTTATACCGATGATCGCGTCCAACTTGCCACTAGCCACACTTGGCACATTCATCCTGTGGCTAGGTTGGTTCGGCTTTAATGGCGGTTCACAGTTGGCCATGGGTAGTATTGGCGATATCGCAGATATTTCGCGCATCTTCGTGAATACAAACGCAGCTGCTGCGGCTGGCTCTATCGCCGCATTAATAATGACTCAGATTATTTACAAAAAGCCAGACCTTACAATGGTGCTGAACGGCGCATTGGCTGGCTTGGTCTCGATCACGGCGGAACCCTTAACCCCAAGCATAGGTGCCGCATCGTTAATCGGGGCCATTGGCGGGTGCATCGTGGTTTTTGGCGTACCGTTCCTTGACCGCCTAAAAATCGATGATGTGGTCGGCGCCATACCGGTTCACCTTTTCTGTGGCATCTGGGGAACTATTGCTGTGGTTTTCACGAACAGTGACGCCACTTTAGTCAAACAGTTATACGGCATAATGGTGGTCGGCATCTTCACATTCGTTGTATCCGGCATTGCTTGGTACATTCTGAAAACCACAACGGGTATCCGCGTGACGGAAGAAGAAGAAATTACAGGTCTGGACCAAACCGAGTTGGGAATGCAAGCCTATCATATAGAAGCTTAAGTCATAGATTTTCACTATCCATAATCAAATAGTAGATCAGCCCCTACGGGCTGGTCTTACTCATTTCAATCTCCGCCAATATCCAATTCCTAAAAGCGGTTTGCGCGCGGGTTTTTGATCGTTCCGGTGCAATCAGATAATAAGCATCCAGCATTTGCACTTCACCTTCAAAAGGCCGTATCAATCGGCCTTCGCGCAATAAATCGCGCACCAGAAAATCATGCCCCAGCGCCAAACCGGCACCCATAACCGCTGCGTGAAACGGAACCGTTAAAGCCGTAGCATAGGTAATGCGTTTGCCTTCAGGCATTAGAATACCACGATATGCACACCAGCGATCCCAGTTTGCATTTAACCCGCTGCCATCAAAGAAATAATGCTCAAAAAAATTACCCTCGGTAACATTCATTTCAGGTGCGCAGACTGGATAGTAAACATCTTGCACCAATAAATCTGCAGATATATCAGGTGCGCCGATACAAAACCGGATTTCAATGTCTGCGCTTGATGCTGTGCGTTCGGGTTCCCACAGTGGCGTATTCATTAATATTCGCAACCATGGATGTTGCCTGAACAAGCGGGGCAAGCGGGGTGCCAACCAATATACTGTAAAGGCCAAATTGGATTGCACCTGTAAAACATCGTCGCGTCTTGGCCCACGCAATTGGCGGGTAGCGGCCGTCAATCCAACAAAGGCATCTTGTACATAAGGCAAGTAATTATGGCCAGCTTCAGTAATTTCAAGTACCCGGGTACGGCGGTAAAATAACGGTTTACCCAGAAATGATTCCAGACTTTTAATCTGCTGGCTGATTGCTGATTGGGTCATGCCAAGTTCAACCGCAGCACCAGTAAAGGACAGGTGCCGGCTTGCTGATTCAAACGCGCGCAGCCAGTTCAGTGGCGGCAAATCTGGTTGTGCCATCTTTCACCTCATAAGTTATCTATAAGCTACACTACTGACATGCCGTAAGTTTTTTCGTTGGTAAAGCAAAAACACAAAAGCGTAGGGTGTTTGTGAATCATTCCAAAGGATCATAACAATGCTTAATCAACCAGACGTCACACATATTGGCACCAATATAGATCATTGGCATGAACGCATCGATATGGCCGCCGCATTCCGCTGGACGGCCCGTTTGAACATGCACGAAAGCGTTGCCAATCATTTCTCTCTGGCGGTAAATGATGATGGCACCAAATTCCTGATGAACCCGAACCAGAAGCATTTTTCGCGGATCAAAGCTAGCGATATGCTGTTGATCGACGCCAATGATCCAGAAACCTTGAGCGGCCCCAACGCCCCCGACCCCACAGCATGGGGCTTGCACGGTGCTATCCACCGTCTTTGCCCGCAAGCGCGTTGTGCCATGCACGTTCATTCCATTCACGCCACGGTTCTGGCCAGCCTTACCGACAGTCGCCTGCTGCCTATCGATCAGAACTCAGCCACGTTTTTTAACCGCTACGTCATTGATGAAGAATACGGCGGCCTAGCCTTCGAAGAAGAGGGCGCGCGTTGCGCCCAGCTATTCGCCAACCCTAAACACAAAGTCATGATCATGGGTAACCACGGCGTATTGGTGATCGGTGACAGTGTGGCCGACACATTCAACCGCATGTATTATTTTGAACGTGCCGCCGAAACCTATATACGCGCCCTGCAAACAGGCCAGCCATTGCGCATTCTATCCGATGAGGTCGCCGAAAAAACTGCCCAAGAATTAGAAAATTACCCCGAACAGTCCGACAAGCACCTAGCAGAACTCAAGGCGATTTTGGATGATGAAGGGTCGAATTATGCCAACTAGCGATGAGCAGAAACAGAACAGGGAATGGAACTATCATCCCGACCTGCCATTGCAAGACCCTTCACCCTTTACCCACCTTAAAGAACCGCGGTTTCTGATCAACTGGTTGAGCCATAACTGGCTAAGCCTTTCAGAACGGATATTAATGGTGATATTGGCTACAGCACTTTGGTATCTGGCCTACCCTTCGCTTGAAACCGCGCAATTTTTTAACTTTGGCTGGATATTTCAAATATGGGTGATAAATTTGGGCCTGATGTTAGTCATTGCAGGCGGGTTGCACTGGTATTTTTACATGCGCAAAGGTCAGAAAAAAATCCTTAAATTTGACCACCGCGACCTAACGCGCAAAAACCGTAGTTTTCTGTTCTCGGATCAAGTCAAAGACAACATGTTTTGGTCTTTGACAAGTGGTGTTGCCCAACTGACTGCTTTTCAGGTTGTCACAATGTGGTTGATGGCCAATGGCTACACCCCAACCATCACTTTTGTAGCAAACCCTGTATGGTTTATCGTCTGGTTGATGCTGTTGCCGATCTGGTCGGCATTTCATTTCTATTGGGTTCACAGATTGCTGCATATCCCGTTTTTCTACACCCGCTACCATTCACTACATCACCGCAACATCAATATCGGACCTTGGTCGGGCTTAGCCATGCACCCGGTTGAGCATTTTATATATCTGACGACCCTTTGTATCCATTGGGTTGTGGCATCGCATCCTATTCATTTGATTTTTCATGTTATTTACCAAGGTCCAGGCGCTGCCATGACCCACACTGGTTATGAGAACTTGTTGATCAAGGATAAACGGAAACTTACCCTTGGTACATTTTACCACCAACTGCATCACCGTTATTTTGAATGTAACTATGGCAATCAAGAAATGCCCTGGGATCGCTGGTTCGGAACTTTCCACGATGGATCACAAGATGCTACATTGAAAACACGGCAACGCAAAAAGAAAATGTATACATAACGAATAGGCAAATCACTATCTCAATGCAGGTGGGCTTACCCGTAAAGCGGTGGCTCGTCCATTTGCGCGTGTATTTGGTTAACTTGCCGTTCTTCCAGCCCTAAAGCCACTGCAAACTTGTTCAGATACTGTGCCTCCACATCACTATCCAGATCTATTGCAATCAATGACATCATATAGGTCTGTGCCTCTGCTCCGCGCGGCACTTCACGTGCCAAAGCTTTCGGATCAACCGGCGCATCCATTACTGCATTCACAAACGCCATCTCATCTTTGCTGACTTCGCCTAGGTTCTTGAACAACGCTTGCTTTTCACTTGCATCAATACGTCCGTCAGACATCGCTGCCTGCAACATTGACTTTAGCATCACACCAGCAGTTTCATCCTGTTCGGGTGTCGGGGCGACTTCTGGTTCACCAAACCGTTCAAATGACTGGTTAAGCATATCACCTATACCACCTGCACCTGTTCCCGCACGTGCGCTTGTGCCCGCAAGACTATCAAGCATGCCACCCAAACCGCCAATGCCACCTGCACCCTGTGCAGGTGCGGTTTTAAATACATCGCCCATGATGTTTTCCAGACCCGCACCCCCGCGTGGCGAAGAAGACGATCCTCCAGACAATTGGCCCAATAAGTCACCCAGACCGCCACCAGCTTTACCACCGCCGCCCGCAGCACCGCCCAGTTGCCCAAGCAAATCGCCCAAACCGCCACCAGATTTGGCGGCGCGGTTTCCGCCACCCAATTGCCCGAGTAAATCGCCCAGACCACCCCCCGATGATTGGCGATTACCGCCGGCTAAACTCTTCACACCTTTTGCCACAGCCATACCGACAGCAACTTTTGCCAATGTTCCCATTAAGCTCATATTGACCTCCACTATTAATCCACAGGTTAGTATATAGTATCTTATCGGCGTATTTAAACTGCTAAAGGGGTACAATTATTATCTCGCTATAAATTATATTCCCAGATACGACTTCATAAAATAACAAAACAAAGTAATTTCATGCGTATTCTGAAATCCGACAATATGATAGGTGCCGCATTCATGTGCGGCTCGATGGCAGGGTTCGCTTTGAATGACGCCGCGATCAAAACTGCTGCATCCGACATGAATGTCTATCAGGCAATCTTCATTCGCGGACTTTTTACCATTCTCTTCATCGGTAGTTTTGCGCTTTTCAGCGGTACATTCAAAGCGCTGCCAAACCGTACTGATCAAAAACTTATCGCATGGCGTTCTGTTGCAGAAGTGGGGGCAACGATGATGTTCCTGACTGCGCTGGTCAATATGCCTATTGCCAATATAACGGCAATCCTGCAAGCTTTGCCACTTACCGTTTCCATAGCCGCTGCCATATTCATGCGTGAATACTTTGGTTGGCGTCGTGCAATTGCCATTCTTGTTGGGTTCTGCGGAATTATAATTATCGTTCGCCCAGGTGCTGATGGCTTTAACACCTACGCGCTGTTCGGTTTGGCTGCCGTCGGTTTTGTCACATGGCGAGACCTGACCGTTCGGCGATTTTCTTCAAATGTATCTTCTCTTTATGTCTCTTTCGTTACCGCAGTCGTCATCACAATCACAGGCGGCATTGCAACCGTGCTACTGGGTGAATGGACGTCCGTTTCCAATAATGAGCTTGCCCTTCTGGCCTTGGCCGCCATCTTTTTGTTTGGTGGTTACTATGCTTCTGTTGCCGCCATGCGCGTAGGTGAAATCGCCTCTGTAGCACCGTTCCGCTACACGATTATGATCTGGGCCATTCTGCTGGGCTGGCTGATCTGGGGCGATATTCCAGATGGTTGGACATTGATCGGCATGACCATCGTCATCACCATGGGGGCCTATACGCTTTGGCGCGAGCGTAACCACTAATCTATTCTCCAAATGGCTGAAATATCCGCGCTACAGGTATAATACGTTAACGAAAGATGCATCCGTTTTTGTCATACACAAACCATACGCCGATCATACGCTTTGTGCACAGTATAATTTACGACAAGGCAAGATGCTAAACAACTCGTGCGCTACATTAATAAACCATCTTAAAAATCAAGGTTTTCCACTGACAGCGCATTTTTCTGAATGAACTCGCGACGCGGTTCAACAACATCGCCCATCAGCTTGGTAAACAGATCATCAGCGTCCGCAAGATCATTTACTTTCACCTGCAACAATACCCTTGCGTCCGGGTCAAGCGTGGTTTCCCACAGCTGGCCCGGATTCATTTCACCCAGTCCCTTGTAACGCTGCAAAGACAGGCCTTTCTCGCCTTCTGCCAGAACCAGACTCAGCAATCCCGTCGGGCTATGCACAATGGTTGTTTTATCTTTACGCGTGAACTTTGCAGGTTGTCCGTATACCTCTTGCAGCGTATTTGTCATGCTGCTTAATTTACGGGCCTCACCGGAATGCAAACACCTGCCGTCCAGGGTGTGACTTTCTTCAACACCACGCAGAATTCTGCTGAATCGCAACCCGTGATCCTGAGTTTGTCGGCCTGACCAGCCACGTTCATATTCCAAGCTTACCCGATCCAGACGCCCACTTACCAAATTGGCAGTGCCTTGCGGATCATTATCTACCACGCCCGGCATCAACGCCCCCGCAATGGTAGATTGTTCCAGTATATGCCGATCATAATGTGTTGGAAATGCATCCAGAATTGTCCGCGCCTGCCGCGCCTCTTCAACCACACGTGCAAGGTCAGCTCCCATGATAACACTGCCATTTCCCAAATCCAGCGATGCACCATCAATACCTTGTTCTATAAGGTAATCATCCAACGATGACTGGTCTTTAAGATAGACCTCAGATTTGCCACGCGCCACTTTAAATAACGGCGGTTGGGCAATATACAAATATCCGCCATCAATCAATTCAGGCATTTGGCGGAAGAAAAATGTCAGTAGCAATGTGCGGATATGCGCCCCATCAACATCCGCGTCTGTCATAATGACCACTTTATGATAACGTAGTTTTTCGATGTTGAATTCGTCACGTCCGATACCCGTACCCAATGCAGTGATCAGGTTGGTGATCTGTTCTGAAGTCAACATTTTATCAAACCGTGCACGTTCCACATTCAGAATTTTACCGCGCAACGGCAGAACCGCCTGGTTTTCACGTGATCGGCCCTGCTTTGCAGAACCTCCGGCACTATCCCCTTCCACGATAAAAATTTCAGATTTCGATGGGTCGCGTTCCTGACAATCCGCTAGTTTCCCCGGCAGGGATGTGCCGCCAAACGCCGTCTTGCGCCGTGTCAGTTCGCGCGCTTTACGCGCCGCTTCACGGGCCAATGCAGCTTCCACAATCTTGGAAACAATCTCTTTGGCATGAACAGGGTTTTCTTCAAACCATTCCGCCAGTTTTTCGTTCATCAAACTTTCCACAACAGGCCGCACTTCGGAGGACACCAGCTTATCTTTGGTTTGTGAACTAAACTTGGGATCAGGCACTTTTATCGACAAAACACAAGTTAACCCTTCACGCGCATCATCGCCCGTAAACGAAATCTTCTCTTTCTTAGCAATCCCACTAGACGCCGCATAATTATTAATCGTCCGCGTCAAAGCCCCCCGAAACCCTGCCATATGGGTGCCACCATCGCGCTGTGGTATATTATTGGTAAAAGGCAAAACATTTTCGTGGTAGCTGTCATTCCACCACATGCCCACCTCAATCGTGATGTCATCTTTTTCGCCAGTGATATAGATGGGCTCTTCCAAAACCGCAGTTTTGGAACGGTCCAGGTAGCGTACGAATTCCTTCACGCCACCTTCATAAAACAACACAGTTTCCAGTAGTTCAGCAGGACGTTCATCGCGTAGGATAATTTTCACACCAGAATTCAAAAACGCCAGTTCGCGAAGGCGGTTTTCCAAAGTTTTGAAAACATAATCCCGATTGGAAAACGTATCAAGTGTGGCCATGAAACGCACTTCTGTGCCTGTTTCACCTTCAGCTTGACCAATAACCTCAAGACGCTTGACCGTATCGCCATGTTCAAACCGTGCAATATGCACTTTATCATCACGCCAAATTTTCAACTCCAACCAATCTGACAAAGCGTTCACAACAGACACACCAACTCCGTGCAGCCCCCCCGACACTTTATAGGAATTGCTATCAAACTTTCCACCTGCGTGTAGCTGCGTCATAATCACTTCGGCCGCCGATACGCCTTCTTCTTCGTGGATACCCACAGGTATCCCACGGCCATTGTCACGTACAGAAACACTTTCATCCGCGTGTATCGTAACGGAAACAAAATCTGCGTGTTTAGCCAAAGCCTCATCAATACCGTTATCCACCACCTCATAAACCATATGGTGCAGACCAGAGCCATCATCAGTGTCACCAATGTACATGCCTGGACGCTTACGAACTGCCTCTAAGCCCTTGAGAACCTTAATGGAATCTGCGCCGTATTCTTCTGGTTTTTGCTGCTCGTCAGACATTTGTCTATCCCGTTATATTTTGCGCTAAATATACCGTATTTCAGGGTGATTGTCACGCCTGAACCACAAGGTTTTGTGTCTAAGCAATTAAGCGTCGCCTACAATTTGCCCGCTCTCATCCAGCGTCCAAAATGGGTTGTGCGCCACTTCCCACAAATGCCCGTCGGGGTCAGCGAAATTACCGGAATAGCCGCCCCAGAACACTTCCGTCGGTTTGGTGATAGCAATCGCACCTGCTGCAAGCGCATCGGCAAAAGCTTGATCTACATCTTCAGGTGAATTGTAATTTGTGGCCAGTGTTATTGTGCCCGTTGAACGTTCATGAATAGGCAACCCTAAATCCTTGGTCAGAGCACCCTTATTGTAAAGTGCAAAAAACTGACCCGCGATTTTATAAAACGCAATTTTGTCATTACCACCTTTGTCCTCAACCCAGCCAAGGGCCGCGTAGAATATGCGCGACTTTTCCAGATCAGCGACCGCCAGCGTAACCATCGTTATACGTTGTGGGGTCATTGCCTCACTCCTTAATGTGTCCGAACGGTTGAAACTCCTGCGTCGTCCGTAACCTCTAAATACATCGCGCGCGCACCCATTGCATCAAACAATTCTGCTCCGGTTCCCGTCATCCACGCCTGTGCACCCAAAGCGCAAATTTCGTCATACAGGGCGGCACGGCGGTCAGCATCCAGATGGGCGGCGACCTCGTCCAGTAAATAAATTGGCGGCGCACCGAAATCTTGCGATAAAGCACGCCCATTGGCAAGGATAAGAGATACTAACAAAGCTTTTTGTTCGCCGGTTGAGCATTGTTTAGCGGGGGTACCCTTGGCTGTATAAATCGCATGCAGGTCATCGCGGTGCGGTCCAACCAACGTACGGCCTGCCGCCATGTCACGCAGACGGCTATCGGCAAAGGCGGTTAACAGGTCATCGCTATCAGTGATGATTGCGCCTGTATCTGCCCCAACCAGCGAAAGCTCTGCCGCTGGAAAGGCAGTATCAGCACCTTGTTGCGCTTCTTGCAATCGGGTGACAGTCATCACACGGTTGCTTTCGATGACGGCACCAGCATCTGCCATTTGTTTTTCAACGGCTGCGTACCAAGATGGATCACGCACCCCGTCTTTCAACATCCGATTCCGTTCGCGCATGGTCTTTTCGTAAATCACCGATTGTTCCGCATGGCGCGGCTCCATGCTCATGGTCAAACGATCCAAAAAACGCCTGCGACCTTCAGCACCTTCAACCCAAAGCCTGTCCATTACAGGCACCAGCCAAACGATGCGCGCCAGTTTACCAAGGGCCAGTTGTGGCGCGGGTTTGTCGTCGATCAAAACACTGCGAGAGCCTTCACCCTGATAGCTGGTTTCAACTTCATGCAGGTGACCAAGGCTTTCAAGAAGGCCAGAAACTTTCCAACCAAGGCTTTCAGGTGACCGCGCCATTTCATCCACCGTTGCCCGGCGCATGCCGCGCCCCGGTGACAGTAAAGAAATCGCTTCCAGAATGTTGGTTTTACCGGCACCGTTTGCGCCATAAATAGCAATGGGCCGCCCGTCGGTTTCAATAGAAACCCGCTTATGAGACCTGAAATGTGAAAGCGTTAAGCTTTGTAGTGCAAGGCCCGCCAAGCGGTTACACCCGCATCGGCATCACAACATAAACAGCACTTTCGTCATTGCCTTCGCGCATCAATGTTGGGTCACCTGAAGAGTTGAACAGGAACACCGCATTTTCACGATCAACCTGCCCTGCAATTTCCAGCAAGTATTTGGCGTTAAAGCCGATTTCCAGTGGTTCATCGCCATATGCAACGGCCAATATCTCTTCTGCCGCACCGCTATCCGGTGCATTTACAGTCAACGTAAGCCGGTCTTCTTCCAATGATAGCTTTACGGCACGCGAACGTTCGGAAGAAACTGTCGAAACCCGATCAACAGCTTGGGCAAATTCTGCTGCATCCACTTCCATGCGGCGCGTATTGCCTACAGGAATAACCCGCGTATAATCGGGGAAAGACCCATCAATGACTTTCGATGTTAATGTGATCTCGGGTGTTGCAAAACGTATTTTAGTTTCGGACACTGATACTGCAATCTGCATCTCATCATCATCAACCAGCTTGCGCAATTCGTTAACGGTTTTCCGAGGAACAATTACACCAGGTAAAGCTTCCGCCCCTTCGGGTAAAGGTGCATCTATACGTGCTAAACGGTGGCCATCAGTTGCAACACAACGCAATACTTTACTATCCGCCCCATCTGATGCGTGCATATAGACACCATTCAGATAATAGCGGGTTTCTTCTGTTGATATGGCAAACTTGGACTTGTCAAATAAGCGGCGCAATACCGGTGCGGCGGCTGTAAAATTACAATCATATTCAGAAGACGCCATAACCGGAAAATCTTCTTTGGGAAGCGTTGCAAGTGAAAAGCTGGAACGGCCGGCTTTGATTTCCAAGCGTCCGGAAGTGCCATCATCTGAAAGTTCGACCATCGCGCCATCAGGTAATTTGCGTACAATCTCGTGCAGCGTATGCGCACCAACCGTTGTGGCTCCTGCAAGTTCCACCATCGCGGGGGCTTTGTCGATCACTTCAATGTCCAGATCTGTTGCACGAAAGCTGATCGCATCACCTTCGGCTTCGATCAAGACATTCGCCAGAATTGGGATCGTATTACGCCGTTCAACAACAGATTGCGCCTGAGACATTGCTTTCAGCAATGCGCTGCGTTCGATACTGACTTTCATTTTCCCGCTCCCTGATCGTGTGGGATCACGACCCTACCCGATATATCGGTTTATTCAACATTAAATATACAATTTACGGGTTTAAGCTCAAGGTCAAGACCGCAATGAAAATGAGGTCTATATAACCATGTTTCAATCTTATGCTTCCAGCATTCGGCGCAACAATTCCACATCTTCAGCAATTTGGTTATCAACGGCACATAATTCTTCAATTCGTTTCACACCATGCATCACCGTTGTATGATCTCTGCCACCGAAGCTACGGCCAATTTCGGGTAATGATTTAGACGTTAATTTCTTTGCTAAAAACATTGCAACCTGGCGTGGGCGCGCAACTGACCGCGCACGGCGCGGACTTAAGATATCGGTCATTCGTAAGTTATAATGATCCGCCACCTTTCGGATAATTTCATCAATGGTGACTTTTCGATCAGAGGCACGCAACATGTCCGCCAACGATTCTTGTACGACATCCAGAGTAACTTCGCGTCCAACAAGAGATGCAAAAGCAAACAGGCGGGTTAAAGCCCCCTCTAATACACGTACATTATTTGAAATGCGATGCGCCAGAAACTCCAGAACACCATCGGAAAGCTTAACTTCCGGGTAATGCTTTAATTGTGTTTCTGCTTTTGACTGTAAAATACCTAACCGCAATTCGTAATCCGTTGGGTGTAGATCTACGACCAATCCCCATTGAAGTCGTGACTTGATACGGTCTTCAAGCCCATCTATTTCGCCCGGTGCACGATCAGCCGAAATAATAATCTGCTTATTTTGGTCTACCAACGCGTTGAATGTATGAAAAAACTCATCCTGTGTGCTATTCTTGCCTGCGATAAACTGCACATCATCAACCATCAACACATCAACCGAGCGAAAAATTTCTTTGAAGCTCATTGTATCCTTGAACCGCAGGGCCTGAACAAATCGGTACATAAACTGCTCGGCTGAAAGATACAGAACTTTCGCCTTCGGATTTCGTTCCTGAATTTCCCAGGCAATTGCATGCATTAAATGGGTTTTACCCAATCCCACACCGCCATAAAGGAATAACGGATTAAATGTAACAGGGCCGCCTTTTGCCACACGCCTAGCCGCAGCGTGCGCCAGCTCGTTTGGTTTACCAACAACAAAATCGTCAAAAGTATAGCGTTTATCAAGTGGTGCGCCAAGCAAATCACCAGATCCTGTTGGTACAGGCGTTTTATTTGCAGCAATTGCAGGTTTAATACTTGGCTCAGCTTCCGCCTTCATCAATACACCCGCTTTGAAGTTCAACCGATCTACAGCAACACCTTCTTGTGTCATCATGGCAGCTATTTTATCACCATAATTACGGTTCACCCATGTTCCGATAAAACTTGTCGGTGATGAAAATGAAGCAACGCCATCCACTACCTTCAACAGGTCAAGCGGTTTGATCCAGTTTTGAAAGGCGTCATCGCCAATAATACTTGGTAGTTGGTCGCGAACGCGCCCCCAGCAGTCAAATTCCATTTGTTCAGTCTCATACAGTTATCAGGTTTGGCCCCAAGCCAAACCCCGGGCTTTCCACCCGTTTGTTAATCCCCTGTGCCGGCCTGAATTCAAATCCCCTTCGAATCCTTCCTTCACGTTTACACACAAAGTAGATAAACCCTTCGCAGAAAAGGCTTCACTCACTACTTGTGCGGCTTCCATTGAGCGCACACCGGAACGGCATAAAAAGTATATCTTGGATGGGACAGAGCCACCCAATTGTTCCAGTAAATGCACTACAAAACTCTCATTCACAGACATGTCCGGATATTGCCGCCATTCCAGTAAGATGGCCTGCTTACCCAAAGCCGTTAGGTCAGGGTAGCCAATGAACGACCATTCCGGTTTAGTTCTGACATCTACAAAAACAGCATCGGTAGAGCTTTTCAGGCCGTTCCATGTATCCAGAGGCGTTTCCTCGGTTACATTTACACTATGTGTCGCGGCCATCTTTTCCCCCAATGTCTGAATCACTAGATAGACGTTAGCGTGCTTGGCACAACCCTTTCAATGAATCTTCTCTGTTGACTCAAAGATAATTCGTTCGAATCCCCAAAACACATATAACTACCTGTTTTATATACATTTTATCTCGGCAAGCAGTTAATCCCGCATTGAAATCAAGGCGGGTGACTAATAAGCATCGATGTGGAAGTGCAAAGGTACAGAATCCCTTTGGTTGCTGAGAATAACGTAAAGCGACTCATGGCGCCAAACAAGGTGGCCAAAAATAGAACATCCAAATTAATAATAAAAAACGGGGCAAAAAGCCCCGTTCGTCATTCAAGTTTTACAATTCGGCTTATGCGCCCAGTGCTTTAACCCGTGCGGACAAGCGTGATACTTTCCGGCTTGCTGTGTTTTTGTGCATAATTCCCTTTGTCACGCCACGCATGATTTCGGGTTGTGCACTTTTCAAAGCTGCTGATGCTGCTGCTTTGTCACCACCGGCGATCGCTTCTTCTACATTACGTAAAAAAGTACGAATCCGTGTACGGCGGATTTTGTTTACAGATGTGCGGCGCTCAGTTTGGCGGGCACGTTTTTTTGCTTGCGGCGAATTGGCCATGATAGAATCCTGTTATCGTGTCTGACGATGAAGCGGCGTTCTAGAACCGCTACGTATGAAAGTCAACCGTCGCTGCGCATATTTGCACAGTTATTTATCCCTAAATTGTGCCTCTCTTTTTTCCACAAAGGCAGACATCCCCTCGGCCTGATCTTCTGTGGCGAAAAGTGCGTGAAAGATTCGCCGTTCAAACAAAAGACCTTCTGATTGCGTGGTCTCATATGCACGATTAACCGATTCTTTAACTGCCATTGCGGCAATACTGGATTTATCCGCTATTTTTGCCGCCGTCGCTATGGCCTCGGTTACCAGATTTTTTGCAGGAACGATACGGCTGACAAGTCCCGCGCGTTCAGCTTCTTCTGCCGCCATAAACCGGCCGGTAAGGTTCATTTCCATCGCTTTGGACTTCCCCACTATACGGGTTAACCGTTGTGTGCCACCCCAGCCTGCAGTTACGCCAATGTTGATTTCCGGCTGACCGAACTTCGCGGTTTCAGAACACAGAATGAAATCACACATCATTGCCAGCTCGCATCCGCCGCCCAGCGCATAACCTGAAACCGCGGCTATGATAGGTTTCCTGCATTTCAGAAATGTCTCGATATCGTCCACATGCACATTACTTCCGAACATATCGGCAAAGGATTTATCCTTCATTTCCTTAATATCGGCACCCGCTGCAAATGCTTTTTCGTTTCCGGTCAAGACGATCGCACGAACTTTGGTGTTGTTATCCAGATCTGTGATTGCCTGCGCCAATTCACCCAGCATTTCGGTATTCAATGCGTTCAGTGCGTCAGGTCTGTTCATCTGGATCAAAGCCACATGACCTTCAATTTCAACAATAAGTGTGTTGTAAGCCATTTTGTATTCCTTAATATTTATCGCTGGCATTCGGGGCAATAAAAGCTTGAGCGGCCCGATTGTACAACCCGTTTAATCCGACCCTTACAATCCGACGTTTTGCAATGCTCGCCTTCGCGACCATAAGTGGCAAAGCTGTGCTGAAAATACCCCAGTTCACCGTCCGCTTGTCGGTAATCTTTCAATGATGACCCGCCTGCCGCAATCGCATCATTCAAAACTGCGCGAATCGCGGGCACAAGGGATGCTGCACGGGCTTTCGATAATTTCGCTGCTTTGTTTAAGGGCGAGATGCCGGTGCGCCACAAAGCTTCGCATACATATATATTACCCAAGCCCGCCACAATACGTTGATCCAGCATGGCAGACTTGATCGGGGTATTTTTACCTTTCAAGGCTGCTATAAAATAAGCTTCGTCAAAACTGTTGCCCAACGGTTCCGGCCCGATGGAAGCCAGCAACTTATGCTGCTCAGCGGCTTTGGTATCCAGCAAATCCATCGCCCCAAACCGGCGCGCATCGTTAAACGTAATCCGCGCACCGTTATCCATATCAATCACAACATGGTCATGTTTCTCTATAGCAGGGTGCAAATGGTGAAAATCCCCTGCCATGTCTTTGACCTTTTCAGGGGCCGAGATAGTCATGCGCCCAGACATACCCAAGTGGATCAACAGGGTTTCGCTACTATCCAAGTCACACAGGATATATTTGGAACGCCGCCGCAACCGTTCCACACGTTTGCCAATTAGCCGTTCGGCCATATTAACAGGAAACGGCCAGCGCAGATCAGGGCGACGAATATCGGCCTGCGTGATCACATGACCCGTCATATAGGGTTCCAGCCCTTTGCGGACAGTTTCAACTTCGGGCAATTCAGGCATTTTTGTTCTTTTCGATTTGTGCGTCTAATAACTTCAGAAAAGCATCCGAACCATTTATAAAGAACGGTAAGCCCAGCGGTTTTTCATTCTTAAATGATAGGGCGCAAACATTTCCATTAGATTTTGCGTCATATGTTGTTAAATTTTCCAATGATCTGGTACGCCATCGATATAGCATTCCAAGATGCATGATTTTATCACCATCTACAACCAGCTTGTAGATCTGCAAATATAGTCCAATATACATTATCATTACTAAAGTAAAAAATATAAGACTACTTATTCCTAAACCAACATTAGCAGTGAAGTCACCCGATAGATATAATAGCCCAAAACCTATAACTGCTGGAAGTATAAAGAATACGCCAGCAAGCAAGCGGGCACCGATTGTGTATTTAAATATGAGCTTTCCGCCTACTTTGGCAGGTTTGACGGTATGGCCAAGTCTAAATATGACTAATGTGGAAGTGATTATTAATCCAATTAGAACTATATCCCGCATTCTAGTTGTCAGAATTCTAACAACTTCTTGTGACCATTGGTCAAACGGTGTTTCAAACGATAATCTGATTAACACCGCAACCAATACTAAAAAAGACGAAATTAAGAATAATATAATAAAATCTTTTATAAACTTCATAAATAAATACCGCCGTGACACTATTTCTGTTTTGCCTATTCAGTAATCAAGATATACCCCAAATATCAGAATTTAAAGGCAACTACTAAAATGTCAGGCAATCGCACAACACATTTCGGATATAAAACCGTGGATGAGGCCGATAAGGCGGGCATGGTGCATGGGGTGTTTTCCAATGTGGCGTCTAAATATGATGTGATGAATGACGCCATGTCGATGGGTATTCACCGCATCTGGAAAGAGGCGATGATGGATTGGCTGGCTCCGCGTGACGATCAGAAACTATTGGATGTAGCTGGGGGCACAGGCGACATTTCGTTTCGGTTCCTGAAACGCGCACCGAATGCGCATGCCACGGTTTTCGACATGACCCAAGATATGCTTGATGCAGGTCGCACACGGGCAGAGGCCACCAGCATGGCCGACCATTTGAATTGGATATGCGGCGATGCCATGGCTCTGCCGTTCGCGGACAACACATTTGACGTCTACACAATATCCTTTGGCATCCGCAACGTGACCCGCCCGCAGGATGCACTGAATGAAGCTTACCGGGTGCTGAGACTAGGTGGTCGTTTGATGGTGCTGGAATTCAGCCAAATCCCCAACCCCGCAATGCAATGGGCTTATGATAAATATTCCTTCAACGTGATCCCGCCCTTGGGCAAGCTGATTGCGAATGATGCGGATAGCTACCAGTATCTGGTCGAAAGCATTCGCAAATTCCCAGATCAGGATACGTTTTTGCAAATGGTCAAGGATGCAGGCTTTGAAAAAGCCAAATACCGTAACCTGACGATGGGTATCGCCTGTCTGCACTCTGGCTGGAAGATTTAACAACATGCGCGGCCCTCATAACATATGGCGGTTGATCCGCACCGGCGCCACGTTTGAACGCACGGGTGCTATGAAAATAGCACTGGAAATGCTTGACCTTCCCCCCAGCATCCGCATTGCGGCACGTGTCTTGGGGTGGCCGTTTAAATGGCTGGGGTTGAAGGGGGATGTAACACAGCCCCCGGTTTTACGCGCCATCACGGCTCTTGGGCCCGCTTACATCAAGTTCGGGCAACTGATGTCGACACGTCCCGATGTGGTCGGTGCGGAGATGGCTCTTGAACTGAAAGTATTGCAAGACAGCCTGCCCGCATTTTCAACTGATCTGGCAAAGGCCGAAGTATTAAAAGAACTTGGCCAGAGCACAGACGAGCTATTTTCCGAATTCAGCGAGCCTGTTGCGGCAGCCTCTATCGCGCAAGTGCATCGGGCAACTCTGCGTGAAACAGGGCAAGATGTGGCAGTAAAAGTACTGCGGCCCAATATTGAACGCGATTTTCGCAAAGATATTGATGCGTTTTATTTTGCCGCAAGCACCATAGAGTTTCTATCATCAGCGTCCCGCCGTTTGCGCCCACTGGCGGTCATTGAGCATTTTGATACGATTGTTAAAGGTGAGCTTGATCTGCGAATGGAAGCCTCTGCCGCATCAGAGTTCGAGGCCAACACAGTTGATGATGTAGGTTTCTTTGTACCAAAACTACTATGGGATCATTCTGCCCGCAGTGTGATGACACTTGAATGGGCAGATGGCATTCCTTTGGGTGATGTCGAAAGATTACAGGCCGGCGGACGTGATTTAAGCGAGTTTGGCACACGCATCATTCACATGTTTTTACGCCATGCTCTGCGCGACGGATTTTTTCACGCGGACATGCATCAGGGTAATTTGAAATTAGCCCCCAACGGTGACTTGGTTGCACTTGATTTCGGCATCATGGGGCGTATCGACGAATATACCCGCCGAGTATACGCGGAAATTCTGATGGGATTCATCCGCAAAGATTACCGCCGCGTGGCCGAAGTGCATTTTGAGGCAGGCTATGTTCCCGCTGGTCAGGATGTGGATGCGTTCGCCCAGGCCTTACGATCGGTGGGCGAGCCGATTTTCGGTCACGGTGCCAGCCAGGTTTCCATGGCGCGCTTGCTGGCGCATCTTTTTGAAGTCACTGAACGCTTTGGTATGGAAACCCGCACAGAACTGATTTTGCTGCAACGTACAATGGTTGTGGTGGAAGGGGTTGCACGCACCTTGGATCCGGACCTGAACATGTGGGACGCAGCAAAGCCTGAAGTTGAAAGTTACATTAAAGAACATTTGGGCCCGCGCGCGATGGTTCGAGATATAGCGAAAGCTGCAATGGTTCTGTCTCGTTTCGGGCCAAAACTACCCGAAATCATTGAAGAGTTCTTAACGCGGAATGATAACAAGCATGAGCAAAAACACGTTACCTCAGGTATGGCAGTCCTGAAATTTCTATCTTTGGCGTTTGTATTTACTATCGCAGGCTATACGATAGCACAGCTTTTTTAATCAATTAGCAATAAAAGATGGCTTGCATTCATGTAAAACTTATGGCTTTCAGATGCAGTGGCTCTGTGGCTCAACTGGATAGAGCAGCCCCCTCCTAAGGGGCAGGTTGCAGGTTCGAATCCCGCCAGAGTCACCACCGCATTTAACACATTGATATCACACACTATTTTAACTAAACTAGCCCACATTTCAGGACGTTAAGAAGGTATAATATTACCCCAGACTCTAAACATGCAGTGATATGGCCAAAATCTTCTAAAAGTCTGGGAATGGCTTTTGCACGGTCGCCGTTTGAGGTGTCGTGATGCAATGATGATGGTGAATTGTAGGATTAAAAAGACTTCGCGCTATTACAGAGGGCGGAACATCTCGCGCTGATCATGCCAGACGGTTGGAAAGGCATGACGCAACAACCATTCAGTCGTCAGCCCTGTCGGTTGGCTGCCTTCATAAACGTCTCGAATGACGTCTGGTGCCAGAAAAGCCAGCTCGATCAGTTTCTGGATCCGGTCTCTTGATACACCTTCTACCTTGGCAATTTCGGCATAAGTATGACCAGACCGAACCATTGCGAAGTAGCGATGCGCTCTGGCGATATTTTTGAACAAAATATCATCGCGCGGTGATATGGCATCGGCAAGAATAATTTTGGTTTCAACACCGCGTTTGCGATGCTGGAATTCCGAGCTGAATGTCAGGAAGTCGCTGTTGATGCGATCTTGTGTTACGTTCAGATGCTCGGCGACGGCACTTGAACAAAGGGCAATCGTGATCTTGCCTGGTGTGACATCAACACGGTCGACTATGATATGGCTGGCAGAACCTTGCGTATCAAAGCTTTGACTAGGTTTCGACAGGCGGACATTTAAATCCGCAAGTTCTTCAGTTGTTGCGTCCAGCATAATATTAGCCACGACTTCAGGTCGTTTCAGATGCGCTTCGGTAAGCTTAGTAAACGCTGCTTCAAGTTCTGGTCCGGGCAAACGCCATCCACCTGGATCTTTCTTTTCCGTGCCGCGGATCAAACGGTGAGAAACATAATAGCGTAACCTGCGGCCCTTGGCTGTTTTGGTATGGCTGGGTGTCAACCGGTCTCCGGTTTCATCAAATACTTTACCTATGAGCAAGGACACCTGTTTCTTTCTACGCTCATCGTTTTGCCTTTTCCCTGTCCGCGGCTTGACCGCTCCCGCCTTCAACTGTTCCTGCAATTGATCCCAGAGATTAGGATTGATGATTGGTGTGTGCTGCCCGGGATAGACCTCTGCATGATGCCTAATCCTGCCTGCATAGATCGGGTTGGTCAGGATATGATAGATGTGGCCAAAGCTAAATTGTGCGCCACCTTTTATCCGACCTGAAGATAGCGTTCGCACCGATGTCCTCAAACCCAATTCATCAACCTTGTCCTTGGTTACTCGGATATTTCCATGCTGGTGATAAAGATCATAGATAGTCCGTATGATCTCTGCGGTTGGTTCACTGATCTTCAGTGTTCGCCCATCGGGTTCATATCCCAAAGGCACATTGCCTCCCATCCAGAGTCCCTTCTTTTTGGAAGCCGCTATCTTATCCCTGATGCGTTCGGCAGTAACCTCGCGTTCAAATTGGGCAAATGACAGGAGCATATGCAATGTCAGGCGTCCCATGCTGGTAGCTGTATTGAAGGATTGCGTGACAGATACAAAAGACGCACCTGCTTCATCCAGAACATCAACGATCTTGGCAAAATCCGCGAGCGACCGTGTTAGGCGGTCAATCTTGTAGACAATAACTTGATCGACCTTTCCTGACCTGATGTCAGCAAGCAGGTGTTGCAAACCAGGCCGTTCTAATGTTCCGCCTGATAAACCCCCATCATCATATGCTCCCGGCACCAGTACCCAGCCTTCATTTTTCTGACTCACAATATAAGCCGCACAAGCCTCCCGTTGAGCATCAAGTGAATTAAAGTCCTGCTCCAGGCCATCCTCTGATGACTTACGTGTATATATGGCGCAACGGATCTTCTTCATATGCGCCCGCCCGCCTTGCCCGTCAGACCAAAGAACCGTGGCCCCGACCAGTTTGTGCCGGTAATATGAAGGGCTATTGCGGACAGTGATTTAAAACTCTCACCCGCAAGAAAATAACCGTCCCCTTTCACTTCAACTCTGTAACTTCGCCCATTCCATTCCCGGATCAACTGCGTTCCTGGCTTGGCGGCAACCGCCGCCGATATGTTCGGAGAGTTGCCATCCGCTGCTGCGTTCAGTGCCCGCTTCAAAGTAGGAGTAAGTCCACCAAACCGACGGCACTGCTCATTCCAGATCAACGCCTTACGCATAAACATCATCGATATGTGACGTGGTGGTACCATCCCGAACGCATCGTTCCAGGCGATACGAAGACCAATACGATCCAGATCATTCAACTCCAGCATCCGCGCCTGAATGTTCTCGCCGGCGGCCATCAGGCACCCTGTCCCTCAGGCAGGTTTGTGATGCGGTAGCGTGTAAGTTTACTGTTTCGCGCCTTCGCAGACGTAATCACATAACCTGATTTGCGTAATTTGCTCAAGGCCGCACGCGTTGTATGTGGTAGCCAGTCCAATTCCTTACTGAGACTGCCTATATCAGCACCGCGATCTTTACTCAGAAAGCTGATCAGCTTTGCTTTCTTGGTCAGCTTGGTGCGGTGTGGCGCCCGTGCTTTTTTGCCAGGTTTTACGGGTGCTGTCGTCAGCTCCAGCGTCTTTTTAATTGGTATGTTTGTCATGATGTTCTCCTTGATCATAGAGCAAAGCCAGCTAGACCTGCTACTGATCAGAGCCCGAGTGTTCGGGCGAAGGAGGCGGCACAACCAAGTGTGTCGCTGGCGTCAGTACCGCTCGTTAAGAGATCAAAGTCCAGTCTTGTTTGCGATTTTTGGTAATTGGGTACTTAGGGCGGAAAGCAGACGTTCGTTGCAGCCGCGAAAATTGTGCCGAAGCAGACATTGGCGAGGCAGTCAAATCACTAATAGCTCCCCCAACCGAAAAGGAATTAGATTTTAGACTGGACCCAGTTGTATGATTTGAAAATCACCGTTCTGATTTATTCGGCCGTAACGAATACCATCTCGCAACGTAACCACATCCTCCACTATCGGGGTTCGGTGTTTAAAATCAGGAGTTATTGCAAAGGCCCCAAGCTCCTCAACGGTGTCAATTCGGCAGAGCCCAGCGTAGTTCAAATCACCTGCCAGAGTTGCTGAGGTGACTGTCTCGGCCCAGGTTTCATCAGCTTGTCGAACCAAACCACTCCTAAAACGAGCCCACAGTGATGCAGTCTCTGCCCTTGGCCAGTCTGGATTGTTGCCTTTTGCGACAACTTCTGGTGACTGCAGCCAATCTCGCAAATCGGCACCATTGAGAAAGAAAGGATCTAGATCTTCGACCACTCTTTTTGCTGCACTTCTTGAAGGAAGACCTGCGCGCACAAGCATGGCCATTCTAAAATCTGAAAGCCCAGTGTCGAGACAGGAAGCAGCCATGCCGGAATTAGCTACATCTCCGCCATCCCAGCCATGCGCCACTCGCCTTGTTCGAACGGCTTCAATCGCCCAAACCAGCCTATAGACGAGTGCATCTTCGATGAGGCCTGTTTGTTCTGGGCCGATCTCAGAGATGGGATCGCCTGCTAGCCAACGTTCAAGTACACCTTCCCACCCATTCGGAAGACCATTCGTGGCTTCCAAAGCGAAGGGCTTAACGAGAAGTAATTGCCTGGCCATCCCAACAATGGATTGTTGAAGTTGTTCCAGATCACCCTGAAGCGCTGCCATATCTGCTAAATCAAGCAAGGCCTCTAATTCCGTCGATATTTCGTCGATTTGCACACCAGAATCTAAGCCAATACCCATTGCGAAATAACCCCTTCGCTGGATCGCGGTCGTCGACGACCAAATAAGCCTTGCTCTTGATTTGAGGACAATGAGCTGCATTCGCCTCACTCCAGGATCAAGGCGTTCCATTCTCCTGTCCCAAAGAGAACCGCTCAAAGCATGATCCAACATTTCAGGCAGCGCGTCGGCGTCAGTCTCAAGCGCCTCAATCAGACCAAAAATGATCGCGTCTAATCGAGATACCAGATCTTCAAGTGGAGTGCCGTCCACGTCGTCCGGTTCAGTTAACCAGTCTTCTCTCGAGTTGACCAGAAACTCATAGGATGCCTCGTTTCGATCAATCCCTCGTTTAGAAAGCCTTTTTACAACCTGATCAATTACTTGGCTCAATCCACTACGCAAAGAGCGGACCTTGGCACTTTGAACAAGTTGTCTCCATTCACTCCGCCTGAAGGCATAATTATCCTCCATGACATGTAAAATTAAACCTTCAGTATCTACAAATGCTCTTCCTGCTCTTCCCGCGACATTCGCAAATTCTTCCCCAGATATGGTTGATCCGGACCGAACCAGATAAGGGACCAAAAGAACAGCTGCATTAAGGTTGAGCCCTTGAGCCAATGTAGGAGAAGCCGCCGTTACTTGGATTTCTCCCGAAGCCAGCAGCCTCTCCACTTCGCGAAGGAACGGGCTTGGTAGCCCGCCATGATGGATCGCCATCCCTATCTTGAGGCAGGCTACCGCTGGGTGATCTGGGCCAAGCCATTCTTCACCGATGACGATGGCATTTTGTATAGCTTTTTTGTCGACTGGCAACTTTTCAAGATAACCGGCTTTGACTAACTTCAAAGCACGTGTTGCAAAACCCTCCACCCAGCTTGCCTGAGTTACGAAAATGAGTGTCTTCTTACCCTCTTCTGCAAATTGCCATGCTCCTAGAAGAGTTGTTTCCCCTAGGTCTGTGGGTCGGGAAACCCGGTGGCCACCGAGTGGATCTCTTGCACGAATGAAGTTCGAAACGAATGGGCCGTTTTCTTCAAGGTCGTACCGCAGAGCCGCCCGATCACCATACCACTCAAGTGTCCCAAAGCGCTGCTCAGTTGGTCGCCAAACCGAACGAACAGGCTCTCCCACCGCATCAGATCTGATCCACGCAGTCATATCATCGAGCTGCTCACCTTCTGGCAAAATAGCCGATAGACAAACAATCCGGCGATCGTTTGCATCTTGGCGTTTTAACAGTCTCTGAATCAAGGTTTCAAAGCGAATTTCCCTCTCGCTAGGTCCGATTAAGTGCCCTTCATCAAGAACAATCAGCCCAACATCATTGATGATGGATGGATCTGATCTCAACGCAAAATCTAGCTTCTCTGGCGTCGCTACTACGATATTGTCCGTTTCAAGCGCATTCGCATCACCAGCGGAAAGTCCACTCGCACCGTAAAGTGAGGAGACCGAGGCGCCCAGCGGTGCAAATACGTTTCGAAACGACATTTCTGTTTGAGCAGATAATGCCCTGAGAGGTGTTACAATTAGTATGCGTTTCCCTAATGATAGGGCCGTAAGCGCTGCAAGCTCTGCAATTCGAGTCTTTCCAGCGCTGGTTGGCAACGCGACTACTAGATCGTCATGAGGGTCAGCCGCTCTGCGTGCAGCTTCAATCTGGCTAGGCCATAATTCTATCTGTGCCGTTGCCTTGGAAGCTAGAGACGCAATGAATAGATTTCGCTTGGATACGTAGTCAATAGCACTATCCGGAGGCACAATGGGCACTATCTTGTGAAGAGAAGAAGCCCAAAGATCTTCAATTAGATCGCGTGCGAGCCGAAGTATCCACCAGTGCAGTACATGGCCTGTTTTGCTAGCAATGCCATATCCAGCGCTTATCTGAGCTAGAGCTTGGGCTAAAAAGGTCTCATCGCCAGTTCTGAGCGCAAACTCATAGCACGCCAAGCCTCGCATTAAACCCGTCGTGGCTGCTATTGCGTATAAGTCTTCTTGTTTCAAATTCCCGTCTGTCAGCTGAGAAACCAACCTGGCGTCAGAATTGTCGGAGTTTTCCAACCAGGCCCTGGAAACCGTTAAGACGCCATCCAAGTCCCTAAGAATGAGCCTGACCAAACATTCTTCAACAGGACTCAGGTTTAAGTTCTGGTCATCATGAATAGAAAAAAGTGCGTACGCAACAGCTGTATAGCTCGCCAAGTGATATGACGCTCCGGCAATGATTCTCAAAAAACCGCGATCCTCACGTGACGGGTCACCATTTCTAACGATAGATTCGAATATCTTGCCAGCAGTTAGGAAGGATGGTCTTAGTAGCGCGTGCTCACGGTCTAGCGCACGTAATTCCAATGCAGCATCAAGTACTGCGAACCCATGGTCCGCCAGATCAGCCTCGATAGTTGTTGCAAACGGTGGGGCATCCTGGGGCAATATACCTTCGCGACGGATGATTGCCCGTGCTTCTCCACGCGCAACCAAGCTACCTCGAGCATTTCCTACTAAAGCTTCATTCAGAAGCTCTTCAATTTCCTCAATCGAGCGCAAGGCTTGCGACCTCCGTGAAAACTTCCTTTATAAATTCAGCATGTTTCGGAATTCGGATGTGAACGATAAACTGGTCCCGTCCTCCTTCCGCATTTTGAAAGTCCTGATCAATCATTTCACCGGATGCACTCCCAGTCAGTGCGAAAAAGCAATGTGTTATGCGCGCGTTGGGGACTGCGCTCCGAACTGATTCTAGCAGAATCGTCTTACCCAGCGCCTCTGCTTCGCCGCCCTGTACAAGGAGGCGACGTGCGACGTAAGTCATTGCGTGGCTCGTTGGCCTCCCAGAGTTTGCATCAAGACCTTTGCGTGCCTCACACACGGTTTCTGTCGACAGCGATTGGGCGCTCTTTGCCTCGGCTTTCAATAGGTGGAGGCGACCTGCATCGTCTTGTCGGAATCCAATGACATCTTCACCGCGCATTGCTTGTTCTCGATGATCTTTGTAACGAAGCTTTCTGATAGGCACTTCAAAATCGCACCATTCTTCGATCATCTCGGCGCAAAGAATTTCGCCAACGTCTCCAGATCTGCCAGTAGGTCCGATAGGATAGTTCTCACGTACCAAGTCAGCCGCTTCAGGGTAATCGAGAATATCAAGGTACGTGGCTATTTCATCGTCGCTAACATAATGTGAGCGGGTCCGCTTGACCAATTCCCCAAGAACATCTGAACGTTTTCCAACAATTTCAGTTGCACGCCACAGTGTTTTTCTATCGTCGATCTCTTCTGAAGTTTCGAGCCAAGTATCAAGTAAATCGTCCATAGTGAATTACCCAGTAAATCTATAAATCTTCAGTTAGTAATATGAGGGGTAGTTAAAAATCGGTCTTTTCGGTCAACTCTTCTGCGATCACTACATCATAATCACCGTTACACCACAACCGAATATTTAAATCATTCAGGCGGAGGAAATCACTATGGTTAAACTTATACCGGAAATATGAATTTCCGCTGTGCGAAAGACAGAAAATCAAATACCTTTTTGAAAATCCTATCATGAGGCAACATTGATTTTTGAACCTGAAAACTGGACTGCACCAGATAAAGACCAAATGCTCGACTGGTTAAGTCAATTCAAAGGCGATTCTGCATCGGACTTTGGTAAAGGTAGTTTGCTGATTTTCCGTGAGCACCTCTCCCCAGTGGCTGTCTATAAATATCTCGTCGGGCGCTTCGGTCCACCTAACGGCATTCAAACTTTCATCAAAAAGAAAAATGACAGCGACAATCTAATACATTGGGATTTCATGATCATGGCGGGCGAACATCGTGTTTGGTTCCAAGGCGGGAATCGTGATGTTCATGTCGGAATAACCGGGAAAAGAATGCGCCCTACAGAATGGGCGAAGTTTGCGCGAAATCTAAAATCCGATTTCGGTCGGTGCGGTGGAGAAATGGCAGTTGTTGGGAAGCGGCTACAGAAGTGGACGATTGTTTCCAACAGATTTTCATTGATCGCAGACGCATGTGCGGAGCACCATGAAGTGCTGATCGACAATCAAGACATTCCAGACTTCACACCACCAAAGAGAACGACTAAGCGTGGCGTAAACCGCTACGTCAAAAAGATTGAAGGAATCGGCAAGCGAGCTTCACAAATATTCAATTCATCAATCTGCCTAGATCTGCTGACTCCCGTTTTGGCAGAGTCCTATATAAACTTACTGATTTTCATGATGCGAAAAGACGAGCTAAAGGCCAACAAACGACAATACGAATCCTATGTTCGGCAACCTATTGATACGCGAGTTTTTGATCTACATCTCAAGTGCGACCAATTTAATAGCGGCGTTGACGAAAATTGCGACGAGTACAAGAACTTCAAAAAAGTCATGGATCGGCGCAATCACCGGATACATGGCAATATCGACCCAGTGAAGGACGCAATCGAAACCGTTTATTTTGACGAATACACACCGCTGTACGAAGAAGGTGGTGACGCTATATTGAAACTGTTTGAGAATATGGAAACGGTCTACGACACTGTGGGTGTTCTTGAACGATACAACCGCGTGCATGAATTCATCGCATATCTGAACAGTCTAATCGCCCGCCAACCACGGGCAGAAATTGAGATGATGATTGAAGATTCGACCTTTGGTTTTGATTCCACACGACAGAGAACTGGTCGGTTGTTCCCAAGTCACGAACCTATGATGCTGCTTACTTTAAGCTATGATGATGAGCTAAAGGTAGACTGGGGGAAATAAAACGTAGCTGAACATCTATATGTGCTATGCCTACCGAAACCCATGCAGTTTTCTCCAAAGTTGATGTTGGCCAATTGGCGGATTTGTTCATCTCGTCAGACATTAACACCTCAGAAATGCCGCAGTAATGCACCAACGCCCGCTAGAAAAACTTCAATGCGACATCTCAGCATGGCACGAACTTCCGCTATGGCCCGTGAATTTCCATTGGGATATGTTTGCAAATATCTTAAATGTTTCATTCAAATGAATGTGTATACAAACGAACCAACCTTACACCACATAAACCACTCGACTTCTGCTCTTCCGCAAGCATTGCTGTATCCACCTGATACGGGAAGGCAGCAAATGGATAGATTTCATAAAGACAAGGTCCGAAGACATTTTGCCAACATCACAGCGATACTCGAAGATACCACCGCATTAGCCGTATCTGGTCAATCACATTCAATAAACATTGAAACAGCGCGTTCACTTACAAAAGAAATCAAAACAGAGCTCCAAAAGGTGCATACTCATTTGGCATCGATTAAAGGTCTAATGGATAAAAGTCAGTGATTACGGCGAATGAACCATCTACCCTAATCCAACAGCGCCCCCATCGACACATCCAACGCCTTAGCGAGCTTATCAACCACCATTACAGTAGGATTACGTGCTCCACGTTCCAGATCACTGATGTATGTACGATGGATATCTGCACGATGCGCCAATTCTTCCTGGGACCAGTCTTTTTTATCACGTTCTGCGCGCAGGTTTTTCCCGAGTTTTTGTCGAATATACATGACTGAACTCAGACTGTACTGTCGGCGTTCAGTCTACAGACGATCAGTGACATACCTGTAAGACGTTAGACTTATACGCACCCTGCCCTTGCCACGAAGTTCAGTGTTAGCGGGAACCGTCGACACGGATCCCACATTGGCAACTGTAAGCTTACCGATCAGCCTCCATCAGTTGATCGTTATTCAATGCCATCCACCTTCACACCCATTTTTTCGAACAGAGCGATCACGTCTTCTTTTTGCTGCTGCTCTTCGTTTTCGCGGGCATCTACAACAGGCTGTACTTCAAGCATGATGTTAATCGCTTTGAGTAACGACGGCACATGGCCTTTTAACCCATTTTTACAGAGCGCCAGGTAGGCCGCTTCAAATCCGTCGAGTTTTACCACGCGACCGTTCGACGTTTTGGCACTAACAGGCTCCGATAAGATCGCCGCGGCATCACATACCACATCGTTTCTGGTTTTGGGTCGCCCTTTAGGATTGCCAGACTGACCCTTCTGCCATTGGTTCGACTTTGGTGGTTTGCGGTAACCAGTGTTATAATCATCAGGCATCACCCTCCTCCGAATATATGACTTTAACACCCATGTTTTCAAAACCTTTGAGTATTCTCATTTTAAGTTCTTCGTCATCATCGACATCCGTCTGGTTAACACCAGCTTCGTCCATAATGCGCCGTTGTAGATCCAGCGCACGCCTATCACCTGAAAGCGCCAGTTCCTTTAATTTTCGAATGAGCGCTTCACTCATCTGTATTTTCTTTTCTACGTCTTTAATCCGTACCTTTCGTTTTAGTACACGTTGCATAAGCGTATAGATGTCGTCTTGCTTTTTAGGCCTACCTTTTGGATTGCCAGACTGACCTTTCTTAAAACGACTATCTGTCGGTGGGCTCATATAGCCCACCTGTGATTTGCACGAGTTGTTCATTCTGCAGCCTCCACTTTTGAAGCAGGCAGTTCACTTACCCGCTGCAAAGCCGTGGTAGGAAAGCTTTCACCTGTGCTTTCCAATATCGCATCAACGCCAGTCAGCGCTGCATAGCGACGGCAGATAACATCACAATATAACGGATCAAGTTCTACAAGACGTGCGATGCGTCCACAACGCTCGGCCGCAATCAATGTTGTGCCAGAGCCACCAAAGCCATCCAGTACTATATCACCGCGTTTGCTCACATCTTTGATAGCATCGGTAACCAGAGCCACTGGTTTCACTGTCGGGTGTAATTCCAGATCTTTCTGGTTTGCACCAAAGCTGTTTACACCAGGGTATTCCCAGACATTGGTACGGTAGCGGCCGGTACTGCCAAGACCAAAAGTGTTGATATGGGATGCAGTTCCAACTTTATAGGCAAAGATCAATTCATGCTGCGAGCGGTAAAATGTCCCCATGCCACCATTCGACTTTTTCCAGACAATGAGGTTCTTCAACTCGGAATAGATCTCATTGCCAGCTTTCTGCAATTCGTCGATATGGCGCCAGTCCATGCACACAAAGTGAATGGCACCATCCACACTAACATCAGCCATGCCGGAAAGCGCATTCACCAGGAACTGCGTAAAGCCTGCCGGGTCCATTTCACCTGACGCCATAGCAAATTCCCGATGCTGGATACTGCCAGAGCCACAGACATGACCGCTGATTTTCACATTATAGGGCGGATCAGTAAACACCATCTGGGCGCGGTCATCCAACATCAGCCTGGTATAGGTTGCAGCGAGCTGTGCATCACCGCAGATCAGGCGATGATCACCTAGTAACCAGACATCGCCAGGCTGTGTTACTGCTGTATCAGACGTTGCTATCGGCAAAACATCATCCGGGTCTTCATCTATGCCATCATCATCAAGCAGCAAATCCAGTTCTGCCGTTTCAAAGCCGGTGATTTCCAGATCAAAGTCCAGATCCATACGCCCAAGTGACTGCAACTCAATTGCGAGAATATCGCGATCCCAGCCTGCAAGTTCTGCCAGGCGATTATCGGCAATAACATAGGCACGCCGTTCAGCGCCTGACAAATGTGCTAGTTCAATCGTTGGTACTTCACATAAACCAAGCTGTATTGCCGCCGCAACACGGCCATGACCTGCGATAACAATGCCATCCGAACCGATCAGAACGGGATTTACGAAACCAAATTTTCTGATCGATGCGGCAATCTGCGCAATCTGTTTGTCTGAGTGCGTACGCGCATTACTGTCGTAAGCAATCAGTTTATCCGGGTTTTGGGTTACGACTTTCAACTGTGTTTCGGTTGGAAGGGTCAGAGCCTGGGCTCCTTTAGTATTATTAGACATGAGTGTACCTCACTAATTATGCGTCTCCGGGCATGCCGGATTTAACGCGGGCCGCGTTTTTGTCTAAAAACGCAGTCAGTTTCAATGAATGTGAAGGCCGAGCCATTTATAGCTCTTTGCGAAAAGCCGAATACCTCCGGCGATGGATCAGCAGGCCTACCCACCGATTACTTCGCTTGGTTTTAGTAGCGCTGCGCAATATGCGCAGCACTTTAGATCTAACTATGCTGCTTTACCTGAGTTAGTCAGATTATCGAGGGTATTGCGTTCATGTAAAACAAAGAAAAGAACTTCTTGTATTTCTGACAGGAATATATCGTGATCCAGATCAGCAATATCGAAGTAATCACGCATAGAATGTAAACAGATAATGCGCTCTTCTGCACTCAACTCGTTGAAGTTGATTACTGGAATATCATCGAGCCCGATCCTAATTGCTGCGTCTACTAGGCTCTGACAAGCAATGACATCACCGTGTTCATCAAGAAGCACTGGCGTAACGACACCAACATTAGTCACAGCAGCTATGACATCCGAAATAATTTCTTCAGTTTCTTCTTCATACCTTTGGAATTTATAGTTCAGTGTGTTGGGATCTATGCGATACAGTTTGTCACGCAGTTCTGGCGCAACCATTGAAGTTTCAAGATCTATTTGATGATTTGACATTTAAGTCTCCTTTTACATCATGTTTATGTGCGCAAAAATGCGCAATAGATTCAACTGTGACGCCAAAGAGGCACAGCAGTTTATATGATGTATGGAAGGCTGGACCAACATCAGTCCAATACGAAGGGCCGCAATCGCGGCGTAAGAGAGGAAGGCCTTCGAGCCATCTCACTTCGCGTTCTTAGTGTGTAGCACAGACTTATGCTGTTGATTCGAGTTCCGCAAGAAAAAGATTCCCTAATTTTCATATTTTATTCAATGTTACCAAGCGTTTAAACGCCCTGCCTTCAAATTATCGAATTAAAACAAGCGCTTCTTGATGGGTTTTTCTTGATATCTAAGTCCGCTTAGGCAGCGTTACTTATAGATCAACTGGTTTTTTCTTCTAATAGTCCGAGCAACTCAACTCTGGGTACACATTAAACCATAGATGATTCTCTCCATCACTTCACTCGTTAGAACCAGGTTCAGCAATCCTTTAATATAGACGATCAGTGACATTAACGGTTGACTTTTGATGCTCCGGAAGCATTCGTGACGTCACTTATAGGCGACAAAGGATAATAAAATGGTAAATACGGATACACCACGCAATCAGAACAGCAACAATCTCGACGCAGATATAGTGCGCCTTGCGGGTTACATTCAAAACACCGCGTTAAACCCGCTCCCCCTACCACAAGAATTCTTCTATGCATCACTACCGTTATGTGTGATCGATGCCGTATTTTCAATTGGCGTCACATACACATCCACCCGAAACACTGTCACGCGGTTTTGTAAGCAGCAGAGCTGGAGTATGTCGCTAGGGTCAGACATGGCGCGAGTGAAAGGCGAGCATTCAATATCGGAATTTCTGGCTTTGGTCGAAGGCCATTCACCCGAGCAACTTGCCACCAACCTCTTTGGTAATCACCAGCGCACATCTTCGCGTTCGGGAATTCTGAAAGCAGAAGCAGTCCAGCAGTTCGCAACTGCTTTGATGGAAGCAGGAATTGATGATTTTAGCGATATCAACGAGGGCTGCCTTACTAGGGCAGAAGCCCTTGTTCGAAAGATACCAGGTCAGGCAAGTAGGATTTCTTTTGATTATTTCCGTATGCTGGCCGGTGACGACACACTGATAAAGCCCGACCGGATGGTGCAACGATATATCGCGAAGGCTTTTGATGAGGTGCCGCAACAGGTAGGGCCAGACAAAGCACGGGCGCTATTGCAAGGTGCGGCGCAATTATTGGTTCAGCGTGGGCAGGACTGGTCACCGCGCAGGCTTGATTATGCGATCTGGAATACTGAAAGCGCAAAGGCGCGAGATTGATATATGTCGGGTTGGATTAACATAAGACCCGTTACGCGTTTTTTGGGTATCAAGATCGACTCATTTATTTACTGAAAATTGACGCTGTGAGTAGGGTTGTTGAATCCGCTGAAAAAGTAGCCGTTTATTCTTTTGTCCATAATTTATTCCAAGCAACGGCTTGTTTGTAACTTTGTGCTGTTTCAAACTGTGTCCAAGGCCAATCGCTGCCCCAGAGAAGTTGATCGGGACCAAGTTCATTAAGTAAACGATCAAATATTGGGGTGCAGTTATTAGCGGCAACATCAGAATGTTGATTTTCAAATACGCGATAAGGAGCAGAGGCTTTGACTAAAATCCGATCCTTTGGCCCAACCAATATTGCGGACTGCCCTTCGCAATTCATTGGGTCTTTCGCATTAGGTAAACCAAAGTGATCAACCACGATATGGTTGCAACGCGCGAGAAGTTGTTTAAGCGCTGTGGGCAATCTTGCACCTTCACAATGAATCTCTACGTGCCAACCTAAAGCATCAACTTTCCTTAAAATGGCGTCCCATATACTTAAATCAAGAACTTCTTGGTCTGGCTTTTTGACAAGATTTAACCGAACACCAATCACACCTGCATCAGCCATTTCTTTAAAATAATCACTGCTTAATTTTGCATCTGTGGGATCAAGAACAACAACTCCTCTAAATTTCAGTCCAATACCAAACGTAGTGTTTTTTAAAGTGTTCAATAGAAATGAATTGTCTGAACCCAAGAAGCTCGGCTGTACCAAGATAGCCCCGTGTAGGTCTGAATTTTGAAGATTTTTAATATAATCACTCAAACTTGCATCGTAGGTGGGCGTGTACCTACGGACGTTGGCTAATGGCAAATCAGCCCTGAAAATATGCGCATGACCATCAAAATGACCGATAGGCTCTCGCATAAGCAGATTTGCGCCCAATAATTTCATTCTTTACTCCTATGTCTTATACTTCTATATAGAAGTTGTTGAAAAGCACAAGGATTCGAAAAAAATGCCTGAAAGTAATTTAAAAGGAGACGAGCGCCTTCCAATTTACCAAAGACTTGCAGACACCCTGCGAGACGAGGTTGTGAGTCGCGTTCGGTTACCTGGGGATCGCGTTCCATCTGAAAATGTCCTTGCCGAAGATTATGGTGTTTCTACAGGTACAGCACGCAAAGCACTAGATGTTCTTGTGCAAGAGAATTTGATGGAGCGCTTCCACGGGCGTGGAACATTTGTGCGCCGCCCAAATTTTGATCAGTCTTTATTCCGTTTTTTCCGCTTCCGAGGCCCATCAGGTGAATGGTCTATGCCGACAGCACGTATTTTGAAACGAAATGTGGAACCAGCACCTAGCTTTGTTGCACGTAAGCTAGGCTTGAAGGATGGACAGCCAGCCATTTCAATGAGCCGCATGCGCTTTGTTGATGAAGCGCCTGTCTTAATCGAAGAAATCTGGTTGCCGCTGGAACGTTTCCAAGCGTTTCTGGATGTTGATCAAAAAGAGATTGGAGATTTACTTTACCCAATTTACGACACTCTTTGTGGGCAACTTATTGCCCGTGCAGAAGAAGATTTGACAGCAGAACAAGCAGCCCCCGAGATAGCACGACCTTTGCGCATTACGACGGGATCGCCTGTCATTGTCATTGATCGTCTAGCCAAAGGTTACGACGATACCCCGCTAGAATGGCGGCGCAGTCGCGGGAGCGCCAATAAATTTCATTATCACACAGAAATCCGCTGAGGAGCGGCATTGGGAGGAAACCATGAAACCTTTAAAATTAATCAGCATGACTATGCTTGCTGGGATTGTGTCAGTTACAACCGCATTCGCAGAACCGCGTGAAGTGCGTATTGCGAGCCATGTTTCGGAATTTTCTCCGCTTCATGCGCAATCGCAGCTTTTTGCAGCCGAAATAGAAGCGCGTCTACCAGGGCAATTTAAGTTCAACTTGTTTCCTGGCGGTCAACTGGGCAAAGAAAAAGATTTGATGACCAATGTTCAGGCAGGGTCAATTGAGATGATCAATGTCGCATCTGGCGTGATGAAGCTGGATAAGAAACTAGGTGTATTTGATCTACCATGGCTCTTTTCTGACCGCGCCCACGTGCAACGCTCTATGGATGCAGGCCTGGAAGATGCAATTCGCACACGTATTGAAGAAGTCGGTGCATTAAAAGTAATTGGCGTTTACGAAAACGGCTTTCGCCATGTAATAAATACAAAACGAGCGGTGAAAGAGCCTTTTGATCTTGAAGGTCTAAAAATTCGCATCTCTGGTGGTAAATTCCGCCAAGCTGTATTCCAAAAAATGGGAGCGACACCGCAAAAAGTATCCTGGGGTGAAACCTTTACGGCACTACAAACTGGTGTTGTTGATGGCGCAGAAGCCGCCGCTTATGGCTTTTATGAGCAAAAACACTTTGAAGTCGCAACTAACCTGTCATTGACGGGGCATGTTTACACGCCGTCTTTCTTGCTGTCATCAAACGTATTCTTTGACAGTCTAACAGACGAGCAAAAAGCGGTGTTCACAGAAGTCGGGCGTTCAATTACATCCAAAGCTTATGAAACATCTGCCGCGTTGGAAACAAAGTACCTAGAAGAAATGAAAGGTCTATTATCAGTAAACGAAGTGGATTTGGATGCGTTCCAAAAGGCAACGGCATCAGCTTACGACGATTACACGAGTAGCCAAGGTGATGAATATCTAACCATCATTCGGGGCGCAGCGAAGTGAAACCGCTTCGTCTCCTAGACAAAATAGTTGAAGGCGTGGCGGTGGCAGCATTTGTCGCGTCTTCACTTTTCATTTTTCTGAATGTCTTAAACAGATATATTGTTCTGACTTTTATGCGGAACCTGGCCAAGGACAATGAAGGCTTTCGGGATACTTATTTTGCAGTACGCGATGCGCTTGGATCCATCGTTGTGACAGCAGACGAGGTGCCTGGTTTTCTACTGGCCTGGGTCGCCTTTTTGGGAGCCTATTTGGCGATGCGAAAAGAAGGCCACATCGCATTTGACATGCTTGCTGAGTCCTTGTCCCGTGGAGGACAAAAACTATTAGCGGCACTGAATGCAGTCCTGATTAGTGGTTTTTTGGTTCTTTTATTCTGGCAATCTGTACGAATGATAAAAGTTGCAGGAAGAACTGAAATTGAAACAGCAGAAATTGCACAAGGCTGGTTCATGGCAATAATTCCAATTGCAGCCGTATTATTATTGATAGCAGTTTTAACACGTTTTTATGACTCATGGCATCGCCTGAGTGGGGGTAAATAACATGGCTTGGGTCGTTGTAACACTTCTTCTATTATTCATTGCGATTGGCATGCCTATCGGCTTTTCGTTAATGATTTCCGCTACAATCGCGATGTTCCTTACGGACATTGATCTGATTATGGCTCCTATCCAGATGTTTTCTGGTGTGAACAAAGTTATTCTTTTGGCCATTCCGTTGTTCATCTTTATGGGTGAGTTAATGGGGGCCACATCAATTTCAGATCGTATTATTAACCTAGCCCGTGCGCTGGTTGGATGGATGCGTGGCGGGTTGGCGCACGTGAACGTTGTCACATCCATGTTCATGGCTGAAATGTCTGGCTCTGCCGTGGCAGATGCAGCCGTTATGAGCAAGATTTTTGTGCCATCAATGGCAAAGCAAGGTTATCCAAAGCCCTTTGCAGCGGCAGTAACGGCAACAAGTGCTACACTTGGCATCATCATTCCACCTTCTATTCCAATGGTTTTGTATGGTGTGACCACAAACACATCGATCAAGGATTTGTTTGTTGCAGGTATTGTACCCGGTATTTTACTGGGTGGGGCATTCATGATCACCAGTTATATTTTTGCGCGAAAAGAGGGGCATCCCGTTGACGAGAAGTTTGAAGTTCAACGTCTGGGTGTCGCCCTAAAGGGTGCCTTTATTCCTCTTTTAATTCCTGTCCTTGTTGTGGGCGGATTAATTGGCGGCTTCGTAACTCCTACAGAAGCGGCAGCCCTTGGTGTTGTTGCAGCGTTGTTCTTTGGGTGGGTCATGCAACGGGATTTGAATCTAAAGATCGTTTATGGCCTTGCATCCACAACCGTACGTCAAACATCTGTGGTCATGATGATCATAGCTGGCTCCGCAGTTCTGGGTCAGTTTTTGGCAAACGAGCAAATCCCACAAAAGATAGCTGAGGGATTAGGCGGAATAACCGAAAGCTTTGTTCTTCGAATGCTTTTAATCAACTTATTTTTGCTGTTCTTAGGGATGTTCTTGCATGCTTCCGCAGCGATAATTGTAGTTGTTCCAATGCTATTACCTTTATCCCAACAGATGGGTATAGATCCCGTTCATTTTGGTGTTATCGTTTGTTTGAATTTGGGCATTGGCCAACAAACCCCACCTGTAGCCTCGGTTCTCCTTACGGTATGTTCTGCGACGGGCCTGAAGATTGAAGAAGTCATGGGCTATGTTAAATGGTTCATTCTTGCGATGTTTATCACACTGATAATCGTTAGTTTTGCACCGATTACGGCACTCGGCCTTGGTGGTCATTAAAACATTGTTGAACTTAACCTACAAATGTTTGACGCCTAGGCATTAATTCTGAAATGTGATAAAGATAAAGTGCTTAAAACCAGCAAGATTATATTTAGCTATATTCACATTAATTAACATAAGATAAATTATGCGGGAATTTTATCCACATCGGTGCGCGCTACCTTGAAGTGCGACTTTTATTCTAAATATCAGATAGATATGGAATAAAGGAAGTTTATCATGGAAGCTAAATACAAGCAACTAAGCATCGCAGCACCCCGAAAAGCAAAGGCGTTCTGGACGCGATCATGGCCATGGATCAAACTATCGCCGACCAGCTTGTGGGCTGCTATGAGCGCTACCAGTATTCTAGCATCTATCCTGGAAAAATCCTGCGCGCAGCATTCTGCATCTACCGCAGAGGGCCGTTGCTCATGCATTATTACATCGAACGGTTCCCGGGTCTCGATAATCCGCGTAAGGCCGATTACATATTTAAGTATCACGGCCTGACCATCCCGCTGATGGATCGCATCTACACTGTGGATTTCGAAAGCCTGCAGAGCAACGAGATCACACTGTCGATCTTTGGCCTTCAGGTGTGAGCGATACTTGAAGGGGTCTGTTGCAGGAGAGTGTGGAATCCTACGTTAAGCAGCGAGAACCTTTTCCCAAGCCATCCGCATTATTCACTTCGATAGGGAGGAAGTTTTGACCAGCGCGTGACATCTCTTGCCATCTTATCCAGCAGCTGCGTTAGGGTTGTTTTTTCTTCATCCGAAAGCGCTTCAAGGATCGTGCTTTCGGCCTGAACAAACAACTCCATGATCTTGTCATGCATTTTGCGGCCATCATCCGTCAGATATAACAGCATCCTACGACCATCGTTGCTATCAGCAGATCGCGTAAGAAACCTCTTTTGTTCAAGTGCCGCGACGCCGCGACTGACTGTGTTTGAGGGTTGTTCAGTAATCTGACAGATATCCCGTGAATTCAGACCATCTTGATAAGACAGACAGATTAGCGCCGTCCATTCAGGGCGCGTTACGTTAAATTCGTGCTCTATTTTGCGCAGCAATGGTTCGCGCCAGAAGTTGGTGATGAAAGCGATGCGGTAGCCGATAGGGATCGGTGTTCCATCCAAAATATCAATCAACTTCATCGCTAGATCCTTGTTTGGTTCTGTATGACAGATTTTGGAAAATAGCTCCACATGGAATTTAATAGTTCCATGTGGAGCTATTTTAGATTATATAACGAATCACGTACTTGGATTCGGGAAAAGTCATACAATGACAAAAAGGCCTTTAGGGAAATTGGAACGTCGGTTTATGTCGATCATGTCCGTTTTGATTCTTTGCCTGATGTGTTTCATCGTATTGCAAGTCTTTGGCAGCTTCTTTGATTTGAACCCACTTGTGACCTTCGTAGAGACTTGGCCATTTGTTGGCCAGGCGATCACCCTAAACTCTCTTCTTGATTTTCAGTGGCATCTTCTTGCTGTAATCTCGCTGTTGCCCGCTGGTTATGTCTGGTGGATCGATGGGCATGTGCGTGTTGACTTCTTATATTCAAATTATGGCCCCAAAGGGAAAGCGCGGGCCAATTTGACTGGCGACCTTCTCTTTGCGCTGCCTTTTCTGGTAGCGAGCATCCCTGCAGCCTATCGCTTTGCGTTGCGGTCATTAACGTCGGGTGAAGGATCGCGCAACGGCGGATTGAACGAACTTTTCGTGATCAAATCATTGCTGCCTCTGGGCCTAATCGTTCTGCTGGTTTTTGTTGTGCTTGAATGCTGGCGTTTGTTGCGGAGGGTGCGTTGATGGAGAATTTGTTGCCAATCTTGATGGCTCTCATCACCTTGGGCGCAATTCTGGCTGGATTACGCGTGGGTATCGTGCTGGCTGGCTCGGCAGCTCTGTTCATTCTCGGCACAGACTTACCACTGGCATTTTTCAATCTCATCATTAGCCGAATTTATGCCAACGTCCTGACCAACTGGCTTCTGGTGGCTGTCCCAATGTTCATTTTCATGGGGTTGGTGCTGGAAAAGTCTGGTGTCGCCGAACGGGCCCTAAAAGGTGCACAACGTGCATTGGGGGGCACCACCGCCGGGCTAGGTGTGTCCGTTTTGGTGATCGGTGTGCTGTTGGCGGCCTCTTCCGGAATTGTCGGAGCATCTGTTGTTTTGCTGGCATTGCTTGGATTGCCACGGCTGAAAGAAGCCGGGTTTCCAAACCCTTTAGCTGCCGGACTGGTCGCTTCATCAGGAACGCTCGCGATCCTCATTCCGCCGTCTGTAATGTTGATCGTGCTGAGCGACCAATTGCAAGTGCCGGTGCAATCCATGTTTGCAGGGGCCGTTGGCCCTGGGCTGCTCCTCGTTGCCTTGTACGCTGTTTACGTCATCATCAAAACCTTCGGATTGCCAAAACTTTCAGCGGAGCGATTGCCACTCCTGCGCAATTTGCTGGCACTCACGGTTGATCTCGCGCCTCTCCTATTGCTTGTTGTGAGTGTCCTAGGATCGATTGTCGCTGGTCTGGCAACACCGACAGAGGCCAGCGGCCTAGGCGCGTTTGGCGCTATCTTGATCACAGCACTATACCGCAAATTCTCGATACCCGTCATCATGGACGCCGCGCGCGAAACCGTGATCGCCACATCCATGGTGATGTTTGTCATCATCGGGGCAACGTGTTTCTCGGCCGTCTTCAAAGGCATCGGCGGAGACAGCCTGATCCGTGATAACTTACTCAGTCTTGGCGGTGGTCCCTGGGGTGTTCTGTTTGTGGTCATGGCATTGGTCTTTGTCCTGGGGTTCGTACTCGACTGGTTGGAGATCACTCTGATCCTAATGCCTATCCTGGCGCCGGTGATTGCAGGCCTTGATTTTGGAAACGACTTGACGAACGAAGCTGTGTTGATCTGGTTCGGCATTCTTGTTGCAGTCAATTTACAAACGTCATTCCTGACACCGCCTTTCGGCTTCTCACTCTTTTATCTGCGCGGCGTGGCCAAAGACCAGCTGACCACCAATGAGGTCTACCGCGGCGTCCTACCGTTCATCGCACTACAAATCTTCGCCATGGGAATTTTGATGGCTTTCCCTTGGTTCATCGTCTGAGCCGTCTCGCTAACTATAATTCTCTGGGAGGAACACATGAGAAAATTCGCAATTGCTGCCACACTCGCAGCCTTCTCAGCAGCACCAGTCGCTGCCGAAAATTACAACCTGCAAAGCGCGTTCGGGACAGGCTTGCCGATCATTGGTCCGGGTGCTGACCGCTTTGTCGAACGCGTCGCTATACTCACAAATGGAGAGGTCACATTCAAACACCTTGGCGCTGGTGAATTATCCCCTGCCTTTGAAATTTTAGACAACGTTGGGGTCGGCGCGATCGAAGCAGGTTGGTCTTATGCAGCCTATGCCAGTGGCAAGGCCCCAGCGGCTGCGCTGTTTGGCTCTATGCCGTTTGGCCCAGATGCGATCAAATACGTTTCATGGCTGCATCACGGTGGCGGGTTGGAATTGTGGCGTGAAATTTATGAACCCTTCAACGTGGTTCCTACAGCTTGCGGTGTAATCATTTCCGAAGCTGGTGGATGGTTCACCAAACCAATCAACAATCCCGAAGATTTCCAAGGCTTAAACATGCGTATTGGCGGCCTTGGTGGCGAAGTCTTGGGCAGGTTGGGCGCAAACGCAATGTCACTGCCAGCAGGTGAGATTTCTACGTCATTGGAAACTGGGCGTCTGGATGCGACAGAGCTGTCTTTCCCCATGGTCGACGCGCTGCTTGGCTTTGATAAAGTTGCCAAGAACTATTATTTCCCCGGTTGGCACCAACCATCTGGCTTCATGGAGTTTTACATGAACAAGGATAAGTGGGATGCACTAAGCGATGCAAACCGCACAGCAATCGAAACAACATGCGCGGATATCAATCTTTACACCATCGGTGTGGCAGTTACCACGCAACAGGAATATTTGGATAAGTTCCGTGCAAACGGTGTGAGCGTCCAACGTTTCCCCAACAGCGTTCTTGAATCTTTGCGCACAGCAACCGCAGAAGTTTACGCCGAGAAATCAGCAGAAGACCCAATGTTCGCACGTGTTGTGGAAAGCTATCAGGCATTTTCCGCAAAGTATGACGAATACGAAGCCCTTAGCTCTCTCAATTAAGGACAGGGGGTGTCTGGGAATACCTCGGCACCTCATCCAGACCCCATGACATATAACCTCAAAGATTTTGGCAGCTATACCGTGGGTGGCCGACAGCATGCTGTCACCAAGGGTGAGGTGCGCGATGTTCAGTTCACACGCGACACCAGCTATACTTATGATCCTATTTGAGACCGGCATTGATTTGGCGAAGCTTCGAATTGCTGCTGACTTCGCCAAACAGCTTAGGTCTTTCGTTTCTGAACCTTCTTGAATGGATCGCAAACGCGCTTAATGGCGGTCCGGCAGAGGTATTCACAAAATGCTAGTCCCATTCGCAGCGAGAAATATCCTTTGGCGTTGTCGCGACAGAGATTCACTCAACCGTGCAGGAGAAAAAAATGAATAAAATAATGAAAATGACCGATTTCCGATACATAAGGGGAGAATATAGTTACTATTTTCCTTTGCTTGGACGAGCCTATTGGTATCTGGATAAATTCGCACTTGTAATTTTTCGTTTCTTTTTGGGCATCATTTTGATCGGACATGGAGTTCGAGTTATTTTTGGAATATTAGGTACAGTCGGTGAAATGACAAACGCGGCAAGCCTATCAGCTGTTGAGACTACTGCACTAGGTAGCCCAGTGGTAATAGTTTGCTGTCTAACTTCAATTGCTGGCTTCTTGATTGCTTTCGGTTTTCTGACACGCCCTTCGGCACTGATAGCCGCTATTTTTATTGTCTGGGCAATTGCCTTGCCTGAAACAAAGTTAAATCCTTGGGCGATCGACAGTATTGAGCATCTGGTGTTTATTGGGTTATCTGCGTTACTTTTCGTTGTCAAAGGCGGCGGTTTCTATTCGATAGACACAATGATAGGTCGCGAATTATGAGCAATCCGAGCGATCTACGTCGGATTATTTGGATTGGGTCGTACCCTAAGTCTGGGAATACATGGGTACGTGCTTTTTTGGAAAGTTACTTTTCGACCGCAGACAAGGCGCTGTCGATAAATGAAATGTCTTCAATGACAAAATCAGATATGTGGTCAGTATGGTTCGATCAGGCCGCGGGCAAACCGTTTGTAGGTGAAAACTTCGTTGATTGGATTTATTTGCGCCCAAAAGCTCTAAGATTAATAGCACAATCTACATCAGGGCATTGCTTTGTGAAAACCCATTCAAAAATTGACCGCATGTGTGACATTGATTTAATAACGCCAGAAGTCACCGCGGCTGCTATTTACATCATACGAAATCCTTTTGATGTTGCTGTATCCTTTGCCTATCACATGAGCGTTTCAATTGATGTTTCAATCGATCGCATGTGTAATTTAAATTATATAAATAAGAAAGAGACTGGAATTCTAGAAGTATTGGGCCGGTGGGATGAGCATATCAAAAGCTGGTCAAAAGCGCATGACTTACCACATCATATTATACGTTATGAGGATATGGTGGATAATCCCAATAGCGCATTCAGTGAATTGTTAGATTTCTTACAAGTACCTGTACAGAAACAAAAAATCCTAAAATCAATAGATGAAACATCCTTTGAAGTACTACAAAAACAAGAGACTATCGAAGGGTTTTCGGAAAAACCGCCCAGCATGGAGACGTTCTTTCGTACCGGCAAGCATGGCGGATGGGTTGATGTTTTAACGCCAGTCCAAGTGGAACGCGTTCATGTGGAATTCGAGCAAACAATTGTTGAGTTCTTCCCCGAAGCAGGAAAACTGGCATCAAAACTATGCTCAACAGGGTATTGTCAGATAAACTTGATCTGAATTTGAATGTTCAAGCCACGCCAAATCTACATAACACAAAGCTAATGCCACTCGGTGAGAGTCGCGTTGCGATTCTGCTAGAAAAAATTTGTGAAATAAAGTACCTTTGAAAATTGAAATGATTGTAATATTAGCTGTGTATTGTGGTGAATTTTTGCAGTGCTTAATGACTTCGGGTTCTAATTGTTTAGGGGAAAACCCTGAAACGCTCCAGAAATGTATCTTAGGTCAATGAAATGACTATTACTTATTCATTAGATTGTTTCGCATATACGATCTGATTGAGGTTTAATGCTTTATAGCCTTTCGGCACTCTTTAATCATAAAATCTATGGAAAGACGTATCATTGGATCTTGCAACTTGCGATGAGGATATGGAACTAAGTGGCTTGCCTGTTACCTTACGCCATCGTGTTGAGCGATTTCAAAGCAGCGTTGAGGCACTCTTTGGAATGTCGGTCCATCATTAGCATGTGGCTGCCCCCTGGCGCGACTTCTTGGGTGGTATCCAATAGGCGCGCGGGTGCGTCAATGGCCACCAATTTGTCAACCATGGTCTTCCAGCGATTTGCACGTTTGATCATTTTGGTATCCTGTTCAAAATGATCACCTTGCATCAGAACAAGAGGGCAATGCTGCATTGTCGCGAAATTGCAATCATCCGTTGATGGTTCAACGGCGATGATTGCTTTGAACAAAGCAGGCGCGGTTGCTTGGGCGTCAAAAGTAATCTCGCCGCCTTGTGAATGACAGATGACAATTGCCGGCCCTGTACGTTCCAATACGGATAGCAGACCTGCCACGTGCAAAGGCGTTGTCGACAACCAGCGTGGAACAAACTGTTGGGCAAATTGATCAAGTAATTCGATTGGGAACTGCTGATTGGGGAAAGGTGCACGCGTTTGAAACCCCTCACGTGAACCAAATCGAAAAATGCTCCAAGCCTCTTCGATAGAGCGCATGATTGGTTCACCGTCCCACAGGCTGGGCATAAACCCAGATCGACCACGTTCAACATTGTCTAGAACATGAACTTCGGAACCGCGATCAAGTAACAAATGCATCCAGCCGGGGCGACCATCTGGGGTTTTGTCCCATGTCGTGCCGTGCATTCCACCCCCATGAACCAAAACAACCGGCGGCTCGTCGTTTCGATGCTCGGGAATGAAATACTGAACATAGACATGCTCGACCGCAAAGGTTCCTTTAGGATCATAAGTATAGCTGGTGTCGCGTGTGAACTGAACATCGCGCACCTCACCCTTGGTGACAGCATGCTGTCGGCCACCCACGGTATAGCTGCCAAAATCTTTGAGGTTATATGTCATGGGGTCTGGATGAGGTGCCGAGGTATTCCCAGACACCCCCTGTCCTTAATTGAGAGAGCTAAGGGCTTCGTATTCGTCATACTTTGCGGAAAATGCCTGATAGCTTTCCACAACACGTGCGAACATTGGGTCTTCTGCTGATTTCTCGGCGTAAACTTCTGCGGTTGCTGTGCGCAAAGATTCAAGAACGCTGTTGGGGAAACGTTGGACGCTCACACCGTTTGCACGGAACTTATCCAAATATTCCTGTTGCGTGGTAACTGCCACACCGATGGTGTAAAGATTGATATCCGCGCATGTTGTTTCGATTGCTGTGCGGTTTGCATCGCTTAGTGCATCCCACTTATCCTTGTTCATGTAAAACTCCATGAAGCCAGATGGTTGGTGCCAACCGGGGAAATAATAGTTCTTGGCAACTTTATCAAAGCCAAGCAGCGCGTCGACCATGGGGAAAGACAGCTCTGTCGCATCCAGACGCCCAGTTTCCAATGACGTAGAAATCTCACCTGCTGGCAGTGACATTGCGTTTGCGCCCAACCTGCCCAAGACTTCGCCACCAAGGCCGCCAATACGCATGTTTAAGCCTTGGAAATCTTCGGGATTGTTGATTGGTTTGGTGAACCATCCACCAGCTTCGGAAATGATTACACCGCAAGCTGTAGGAACCACGTTGAAGGGTTCATAAATTTCACGCCACAATTCCAACCCGCCACCGTGATGCAGCCATGAAACGTATTTGATCGCATCTGGGCCAAACGGCATAGAGCCAAACAGCGCAGCCGCTGGGGCCTTGCCACTGGCATAGGCTGCATAAGACCAACCTGCTTCGATCGCGCCGACCCCAACGTTGTCTAAAATTTCAAAGGCAGGGGATAATTCACCAGCGCCAAGGTGTTTGAATGTGACCTCTCCATTTGTGAGTATAGCGACGCGTTCGACAAAGCGGTCAGCACCCGGACCAATGATCGGCAAGCCTGTCCCGAACGCGCTTTGCAGGTTGTAATTTTCGGCAGCGACTGGTGCTGCTGAGAAGGCTGCGAGTGTGGCAGCAATTGCGAATTTTCTCATGTGTTCCTCCCAGAGAATTATAGTTAGCGAGACGGCTCAGACGATGAACCAAGGGAAAGCCATCAAAATTCCCATGGCGAAGATTTGTAGTGCGATGAACGGTAGGACGCCGCGGTAGACCTCATTGGTGGTCAGCTGGTCTTTGGCCACGCCGCGCAGATAAAAGAGTGAGAAGCCGAAAGGCGGTGTCAGGAATGACGTTTGTAAATTGACTGCAACAAGAATGCCGAACCAGATCAACACAGCTTCGTTCGTCAAGTCGTTTCCAAAATCAAGGCCTGCAATCACCGGCGCCAGGATAGGCATTAGGATCAGAGTGATCTCCAACCAGTCGAGTACGAACCCCAGGACAAAGACCAATGCCATGACCACAAACAGAACACCCCAGGGACCACCGCCAAGACTGAGTAAGTTATCACGGATCAGGCTGTCTCCGCCGATGCCTTTGAAGACGGCCGAGAAACACGTTGCCCCGATGATGACAAACATCACCATGGATGTGGCGATCACGGTTTCGCGCGCGGCGTCCATGATGACGGGTATCGAGAATTTGCGGTATAGTGCTGTGATCAAGATAGCGCCAAACGCGCCTAGGCCGCTGGCCTCTGTCGGTGTTGCCAGACCAGCGACAATCGATCCTAGGACACTCACAACAAGCAATAGGAGAGGCGCGAGATCAACCGTGAGTGCCAGCAAATTGCGCAGGAGTGGCAATCGCTCCGCTGAAAGTTTTGGCAATCCGAAGGTTTTGATGATGACGTAAACAGCGTACAAGGCAACGAGGAGCAGCCCAGGGCCAACGGCCCCTGCAAACATGGATTGCACCGGCACTTGCAATTGGTCGCTCAGCACGATCAACATTACAGACGGCGGAATGAGGATCGCGAGCGTTCCTGATGAAGCGACCAGTCCGGCAGCTAAAGGGTTTGGAAACCCGGCTTCTTTCAGCCGTGGCAATCCAAGCAATGCCAGCAAAACAACAGATGCTCCGACAATTCCGGAAGAGGCCGCCAACAGCACACCGATCACCAAAACGGACACACCTAGCCCGGCGGTGGTGCCCCCCAATGCACGTTGTGCACCTTTTAGGGCCCGTTCGGCGACACCAGACTTTTCCAGCACCAACCCCATGAAAATGAACATTGGGACAGCCACCAGAAGCCAGTTGGTCAGGACGTTGGCATAAATTCGGCTAATGATGAGATTGAAAAATGCCAGTGGTAAGTCTGTGCCGAGAATGAACAGAGCTGCCGAGCCAGCCAGCACGATACCCACGCGTAATCCAGCCAGAATTGCGCCCAAGGTGATGAGAGCCATCAAGATTGGCAACAAATTCTCCATCAACGCACCCTCCGCAACAAACGCCAGCATTCAAGCACAACAAAAACCAGCAGAACGATTAGGCCCAGAGGCAGCAATGATTTGATCACGAAAAGTTCGTTCAATCCGCCGTTGCGCGATCCTTCACCCGACGTTAATGACCGCAACGCAAAGCGATAGGCTGCAGGGATGCTCGCTACCAGAAAAGGCAGCGCAAAGAGAAGGTCGCCAGTCAAATTGGCCCGCGCTTTCCCTTTGGGGCCATAATTTGAATATAAGAAGTCAACACGCACATGCCCATCGATCCACCAGACATAACCAGCGGGCAACAGCGAGATTACAGCAAGAAGATGCCACTGAAAATCAAGAAGAGAGTTTAGGGTGATCGCCTGGCCAACAAATGGCCAAGTCTCTACGAAGGTCACAAGTGGGTTCAAATCAAAGAAGCTGCCAAAGACTTGCAATACGATGAAACACATCAGGCAAAGAATCAAAACGGACATGATCGACATAAACCGACGTTCCAATTTCCCTAAAGGCCTTTTTGTCATTGTATGACTTTTCCCGAATCCAAGTACGTGATTCGTTATATAATCTAAAATAGCTCCACATGGAACTATTAAATTCCATGTGGAGCTATTTTCCAAAATCTGTCATACAGAACCAAACAAGGATCTAGCGATGAAGTTGATTGATATTTTGGATGGAACACCGATCCCTATCGGCTACCGCATCGCTTTCATCACCAACTTCTGGCGCGAACCATTGCTGCGCAAAATAGAGCACGAATTTAACGTAACGCGCCCTGAATGGACGGCGCTAATCTGTCTGTCTTATCAAGATGGTCTGAATTCACGGGATATCTGTCAGATTACTGAACAACCCTCAAACACAGTCAGTCGCGGCGTCGCGGCACTTGAACAAAAGAGGTTTCTTACGCGATCTGCTGATAGCAACGATGGTCGTAGGATGCTGTTATATCTGACGGATGATGGCCGCAAAATGCATGACAAGATCATGGAGTTGTTTGTTCAGGCCGAAAGCACGATCCTTGAAGCGCTTTCGGATGAAGAAAAAACAACCCTAACGCAGCTGCTGGATAAGATGGCAAGAGATGTCACGCGCTGGTCAAAACTTCCTCCCTATCGAAGTGAATAATGCGGATGGCTTGGGAAAAGGTTCTCGCTTTCCATTTCCTAATTTGATAATTTTGGAAGTTGACACTGGCGCAACTGCAGCAAAAGGCGGCTTTGTAAGTATTGCTGCCGTTTACCTGACCGACGCCTAAGGTCAGCTTTGCCTGTTTTGCGAGAGTTCCGATATGGCCTAGTTATCGTAGCATCGGCCGAAAAGGCTTCAACTACGGCATCGGAAACTCACGTTGCAGGCCGAATTATGCCTGACATCACGGATAGGAATCATTTGCAGTACAATGATTCAGCAATGTTAATGGACAGACTTGCAACGTGGAGCGATAATCCTGTGACCTGCGCCCCTAAAACTCCTCCAAAATGATGTAGAGTCCGCCCAACAAAAGGACGGATAAATGAAGAAGCGATTCACGGACGAGCAGATCATTGCAATGCTGAAGGAACAGGAGGCTGGCGAACGCACAGCAGACGTTTGCAGGCGGCATGGAATAAATCAGGCGACGTTTTACAAATACAAAGCGAAGTACGGCGGGAAGGAGCCATCCGATGCACGCAAACTCAAGGCGTTGGAAGATGAGAACGCCAAACTGAAGAAGTTGTTGGCGGAGCAGATGTTAGATAACGCGATGCTTCGGGTGTGTGATATTTTGCAAATCGATAGGTCAACGGTTCGGTATCAATCGAAACGTATTGATGATGTCGTGCAGCGCGAGGGCATTCATATGAACCATAAGAAGCTGAGGCGCATTTATGCGGAAGAGAAGATGCAGGTGCGTCGTCGTGACGGACGTAAGCGTGCATTGGGAAGACGTAAGCGTGCATTGGGAACACGGCGCCCAATCGAAGTGCCTGATGGCCCTAATCAACGCCCCCTCTCGGTGATTGCCTACAATCACCTGTCGGCCAAAGGGAAGCCTTGATTTCGTTAGTGATGCGTTCACGGACGGGCGCAGGTTTCGCATTCTGACTGTGGTAGATGACTTCACCAAAGAGAACGTGCTGCTGGTGCCAGATACGTCGATTTCGGGGCTACGTGTGACGCGTGAGCTAGATCAAGCAATTACCGAACGTGGCCAGCCAAAGACAATCGTTTCAAACAACGGCACTAAGTTCACCAGTATGACCATTCTAAAGTGGGTGCAGGATAACGGCATTGACTGGCATTATGTCCAACCGGGCAAGCCCACACAAAACGCATTCATTGAAAGCTTCAACGGCAGGTGGCGCGATGAATGCCTAAACGAAACTCTGTTCAGCTCGCTAAATGATGCACGCGAAGAACTCACCAAATGGAGGGATGATTACAATCACCACAGACCACATTCATCGATTGGAAACCTAACCCCATTCGAATTTATAGCTAAATTCAAGATGGGCAAATTGGCCGCATAACGCCATCAAATAAAACCAAAGACTCTACTAGAACTGGAGGATACTTGGGGCTCAGGTCACGACCAACCTGAGCTATTATATCAATCGATAACGGACAATATTTTCGGGAAATTTCAAAACCCATTTGCACATCGCTATTTAAGCCACAATTGCATAATTAGCCAGCCCGCATAGGAACAGGCACACCATACGCATTAGGAGGAAGGTTTAATGCTGTTCAAACAGAAACTTGGACAAAGTAATGTGCCCTCTCTCGTAGAATGTGTTAGCCGCTTTACCGTCTTGCTTAAGAATCCCAATAAGAGAACTAAACCAGTGATGGGTAAGGTTGTTGAGAGTTTAACGCAAAAGGGGTTTATTTATGCTAGTAGCGGTATAAACTTCAATGTAGTAAGGGTTAAACGCGCAACACATGGACTGCGCAGTGAGCATGGCGAACGACGCGCGCTGCCGTAGAACCCAGGAAGAAATCTTTCATGCCAGGCTGATGTGAGGCAATAACAATACAGTCAGCCTTATTCGAGTAAGCGTATTCGGTAATTATGCGACCGGCAGATTGGCCTTCGAGCAGGACTGGAGTTACGTGAGATTCTTTTTTCACACGTTCAATTAGTCTTGACTCTGCTTGCAGGTGAGTTTTTTCAACAGCATCTTCGTCTAGATAAAGTAAGATTGAACTGTTTGGTGGTTCGTGGACATGTGCCGCGGTAATACTTCCGCCTTCAGAAGCTAATGCATGCGCTGCATTGAGTGCCAGTTCACTGATGCCATGTTCCAAAGAAAGGGCTACTATGATATTATTGTACATTGTTTACTCCAGTTAAGGGTTATTTATCACTTGTGATAAACTTAGTATTCCCTGCGATCAGGAAAATGAGTTAAGAATTAGGCGGGGGTATTAAACCAAACCATAATCACTCTGTACAAAACCCTAGACCATCTTCAATTCAAAACTTATTTTAATATATATACCGACCTCAATGAGATATTATGCCGAATTCAGTATGATAACAGTCAATAATTCTGCATATTAAAGGGATAGTTTAACATAAATACTGTTTGGGCGTGTCCCCTTTAGTACCACTCCCAGTTCTCAGTTGCGCGTCCATTCGTTCAAAAGCCAAGCATTGTACGGCATTACATGCCCGAGAAGGATAACAATTACCTTTACAAGATATTTAGACTTTAAGGTCGTGTTGGCTTAAAGGAATGATACACCCCATGTTTGAACTGGATGGGCTTGATTTATGCCCTTACATGCCAACAAATTGACAAACACTACCGACCAAAAAGAAAACCGTTGACAATTCTTGGCTGCAAGTCGTTTTTGGGGCGATTTTTTATTGAGCAGACACAATAAGCACCGAGCTCTCGTGCAGAAGAAATACCCACAAATCGGCATCTGAAACTTCTCAGCGGGCGAATATCCGCAAAATCTACGGTTCGAATTTTCATTTCAGCACAAAATATTTACGGCGGCGGTTCATTGCGAACAATTTACTTGAAAAGACATGCGTAAAAGACATAACAGGAATGCAGATTTTACCATTTATATTGTAAAAGCAGTGCCTTAAGTAAAGGTCAAGCGTTCGAAATGAACCCCACTAACAACGCAAAATAAGGAACACTCTGATGATTAAAAACTACAAAGAGACCGCTGAATTTATCGGATTTGTCGCTGCTGGACTTTCTGGCATTGCGGTCTTGGTTATCGCTTACTTCTCATGAAGTTTCAAAGACTACGCGGTTGCTCCAAGACTGAATTAAGAAATATTTGAAAGCCGACCATGAAGGTCGGCTTTCTTTGTTTTGGTGTACGTTTATGCGAAACTCACAAACACCAACTCATCTTTGTTGCGCCTACAGATCAGGCATCGAGGAATTGCGCCTAAACCAATTATAGTAAAGGCCGCTTGTTCAAGCGGCCTTTACTTTTGTTCAATCGAAAATTCGTCTTCGCTGTTCTAGCCAAGTAGTAGGTTCGGTAACCAAAGCGCAAGCTCAGGGATAAACGTGGTCAACAATAAAGTTGGCAACCAAGCAAACACGATAAACATTAGTGTTGGCCACAACATCTTGGCTACTGGAGTATCACAGACCTGTGCCCCAAGATATAGTAACGGAGCAGTAGGTGGCGTAATGTTTGCCATTCCCAAGTTTACCCCGATAACAGCCGCAAAATGTATCGGATCCATGCCAGTACTTTGTGCAATTGGCAGCAAAATAGGCGTAGCTAGTAGGAGGCCGGAGATGTCATCCATAAGCATCCCAATCAAGATCATAACAACATTGATCATCAACAGGATAACGATAGGGTTATCCGACACAGAATAGACCATATCCTTAGCTAGCTGAGGCGCACCCTGTGCGATTAGATTGTCTGATACAATGAGAACCATAAAGATCATTGTCATCACGACCCCGATGGTGATCCCAGACGTTTGGATAGTCTTCGCCAGAGTTTTCCAAGTTAGCCCGCGATAGAAGTATATCGCGATCGGAATCGCATAGACAACCGCGATACCTGCTGCTTCCGTTGGTGTCATAATGCCACCATAGATTCCACCCAGAATGATAATGGGCATCATCAATGCTGGTCCCGCGAGGCGCCCTTGCCCAAGTAGTGCTGGCATGAACGGTTGGGGACGGTTTGTCAGGTTGATGTTGTCATGTTTACGCAACATGAACTGGTTTGTGATGATCAGCAGACTGATAAGAATAAATGCTGGGATCACCGTCGACAGAAAACATTTCAAAACGTGTTGCTGCGCAACCCAACCATACAGGATGTGTGAGGAGCTAGGTGGAATCAAGAGTCCCAGCGGACTTGCACATACGATAAGTGCTGCTGATTGCCCTTCTGGATAGTTTGCCTGACGCAAATGCGGCATCATAATAGCACCAATACAGGTCAAAGTGGCGTTTGCAGCTCCAGAAATCGATCCAAACACCCCGCATGCCAAAACGGCCGCAGCGCTCAAGCCGCCTTTTATATGGCCGATAAATAACTCTGCCAGTGCGACAAGGGGAGCAGCAATCTTTCCTTTTTCCATGACGCCACCAGCGATCATGAAAAGTGGAATCGCCAGCAAAACTAGAGAACGGATACCCGTCGAGCCAGTCGGCAGATATCCTGATATGGATAAGTCTCCCACAAGAGCGATGAATATCAATACGGCACCAAAAGCGACATAGACGCTGACGCCCAGAAGTAGCATAGCGCAAACGATTGTAAGGCTTCCAATAATGATCATTTTGCAGTTCCTTTAACTGTGTCGGATTTTAGGGAAAGTCCGAGCCCTTTCCGGATATGCACATAAAGATGCGCTGCCGAAAAAGTCGCCATCAAACTGAATGCAATCATGATAGCGATCCGCCATGACACGAAAGGAATTCGCAGAACTGGTGTTGCCCTTAATCGCGGGAACGAAAAGTCGTCAAGGAGCGAAATATAACATGCATAAAGCATGAATAGCGTAACTAAAACTTCAATCGATAAAACTATAAAGCCGCGCCACCAGATCTTCCGAGAGTCTGTAATTATAATACCAAGTATGTCGGCGTTAATATGCAGTTTTCGTTCTGATGCCAGAACGGCACCTGCGAAAAATCCAACGATACTGATGCCTAACAACCATTCTTCATAGGCAAACAAATCGCCTCCAAATCCATACCGAATGATCACGACCATGCCAAATGTGATCGCCATTACAAAGCCAGATACCGTCACTATAAATTTCATGATCCCCAGCATCCAACTCATAGGCAAGCCGATGACCGTTGGTAGCTCATCTGTTATTTTAGACATACCTCTCTCCCCGTATTTTTGAAATAAAGAGAGCCGGCAAATTGCCGGCTCTTGTTGTTTTTTGATTATTTGTTCTTGGCCGCCAATAGACGGTCAATGATGTCTTGGCCAACGCTGTCAGCCATCAAAGGCCAAATTTTCTCTTGAACATGTGCTGCCATAGCTGCCTGCTCTTCGTCGCTCAAACTTAAGATCGTGTAGCCGCTTTCAACCAATTTCTGACCGAATACTTCGTCATTCTCACGATTGTACGCGAAAAAGTCATCCGAAGCTTTGCTCATTGCTGCTTCGAGAGCCGCACGCTGTTCATCGTTTAGTTTTGCAAGCGAACGCTGCGATGCGTAGTACGCAGTCAATTCTGAGATCGAGTTGTACTCGACAAAGTGGGTACCCACGTCAGATTTTGCAAAAATGGAATAGGTTGCAGTCTTAGTACAGCAGATGGCGCCATCAACAATTCCAGACTGGATTGCTGGAAAGATATCGCCCCATGCCATTGTGGTTGCCTGATAGCCAAGCGTTTCAACCATAGACTTTACAACGTTAGACGACCAGACACGTATATTCATGCCCTTATCTTCAAAATTGTTCCAATTTTTAGGTTCTTGCGTTGCCACGATACCAACAAAACCCTCAGGGTTTTGAGCAATCACCTGAACACCATATTCGTTAGTAATTTCCTGTAGGATCGTATTAAATTCGGAATCCATATTGCGCATGATATTGTCCATGTCGTCCCAACCGCCAAGTAGGAATGGCATTGACAAGAACTCAAGGCGTGGGTCTGTGTCCGCGTAAATAAACGCAGCTGCTAGGTCAATATTGCCTCGAGCGACATCTTCGAACAGCGCTTCACCTGACCCAGGGCAATCGCATGAATAAATTAGCAGGCGACAAATGAGGTAAAGGTTGATTCAATAAGTGATCTTTCAGATTTTAATGAGGTCACCTTCCATGTCAAATACTGACGCACCCGACAGCCACTCCCTTGATTTTCTTACGCATTTTTCAACTTTATCTGACCCACGACAACAAACAAAGCTGCTTTACCCTTTGGCCGAGATTTTGCTTTTGACGTTATGTGCCGTGTTGTCCGGGGCGAATGACTGGGTCGCTATTTCTGCGTTTGGGACAAAGAAACTGGCTTTTTTACGGAAATTCTTGCCATTTTCGGGCGGAACACCCTCACATGATCAACTGGGAAACATCTATGCCGCACTGGATGCCAATCATTTTCAGGCCTGCTTTATGGATTGGGTCGCTTCCTTAAGCAGCACCCTTAGCGGGGTCGTGGCGATAGATGGTAAAACCTCACGTCGCAGCTTGGATAAGGCTGGCAGCAAGGCTGCAATTCACATGATCTCGGCATGGAGTTCAGAGTTGAACCTGACGCTTGCCCAACGGCAGGTGGACGGCAAATCCAACGAGATCACGGCCATACCAGAACTGTTAGACCTCCTGACGCTCAAGGGGGCCATTGTCACTATAGATGCTATGGGATGTCAGCGTGATATTGCCGATAAAATCATCACCAAACAAGCGGATTATGTTTTGGCTTTAAAGGGTAATCAAGGGGCCCTTCGCAAAGACACAGAATTGTTTATGAAAGAACAGGACGCTGTATATTTTGCAAACACAACAGTAACTTACCATGAAACCGTAGAAAAATCTCATGGCCGTATTGAGATAAGAAAAGTCACTGTTTGCTCGGATATTGAGTGGTTGAAGGCGCGGCACAATTGGCCAGGATTGGAAAGCATCGTGATGGTCCAATACAGCGCAACACTTCAAGATAAGACCCGTTCAGAGACACGCTTTTACATCTCATCCATGACCTGTGACGCCGAAACCCACGCAAAAGCTATCCGCGATCACTGGGGTATTGAAAACGGGCTGCACTGGGTCATGGATATGGTGTTTCGTGATGATGAGTGTCGTATCCGTAAAGGAAACGCACCTGCTAATTTTACAACGATCAAGCACGCCGCCAGCAACATGCTGCGCTCCGTAAAAGGAAATCAAAGCCTCAGGCTAAAACGACACTTGGCCGCTTGGGACGAGGTTTTTCTTTTCCAGATAATAGATGGATAAAACTCATGCGATTGCCCTATTCACCTGACCCCAGCTGGTTTGCTGGGAATACATTCAAAGTCAAACCAACATCCGCGGCCGCAACATCTGCGGCAACTTGGTTCATCATCTTAGTTCCCTGATGGTCGATCGGGAAAACACCCGCAAAACGCAAAGTTATGTCTTCGGCGAATGCCGGTAGACCAATTTGCAGTGCGACGGACGCGACAGCAGCATATTTAAGTAGTTTTTTCATCTTCAATTTTCTCCTCATGTTGAAGCTATAGTGATTAATCGGTGTTCTTTTGTGCCGATTAGTCGTTTGCGTAGTGGGAGCGAAGACCTATGATATGGTAACCATTCATCGAAATCAGTCGTCAGGCTATGCACCTGCGGCAATTTTCGGCTAGTTAAACCAAATTAATGGCCGCCCTAAGGCTCTCCCTTTTCCTTATAGCTTTCAAAAAGGATAGATCTTGGAATAACGTCTGATGTGCTTAATGTGTGCTTGAAACCACAGAATATACCGTAATATAAACCATTACGGCTTTTCTTACTGTTTACGGTTGTTCGAGACTTCATACGACGAATCTTCAGCTCAGTGACTTATTCGTATGATTTTTGGTGATCTATCGATAAGTTGTACTCCCTGTCTGACATCAGCACCTATGGGTCCAAATAGTTGTATTTGATAAGAGAGTATTAATGGCTCATCGTAACCACCAAGGAGTGTAACATGAGACAGACAACTGGAACAAGGCGCTCAGCATCTGAGAAGATCGTCAAGGACATCAAACGAGCGTCGCGCAAGCAGTATTCATCTCAAGAGAACTTGAATTTTCTCAAGATCGACGTCAACAATGTTTCTAGCTGGCCAGAACATAGTGTAGCGGGTTGACAACGGCACATGCGAGTAAGGCCCGTTCACGTATTTATCCGTCTCGCAGTATGACAGGTTGTACGCGCTACCGTGAAGTGCGACTCCTATTAGATAACAATGGGTTATCTGATAAGGAGATCATGCCATGGGAGCCGTTTACACACAACTGAGTATTGAAGAACGCCACCGAGGAAACCTGCCAGTACAGTATGGACAAAGTGACTAGTAATTCATTGAGAGGGGTTTTAAATGCATTTAATGAATATTAAACACTGCGGCCGGTTCATCAACAATATGATCGATAAGCGCAACCTCCCAATTCAAGTATGCATGATGCTCGCGTATATGGACTTGAAAATCATCAAAGTGATCAGATTCGTAATAGGTGTCTGCAGGGCGACTAATCAACCAACCGAACCCGTCCTCAGTTGGGTTTTCCATTTCGATCCAAGCTTTTATCCCACCGTTCAGCAACATAATATCGTGACCCAATCCTCGTAGGTCGCGACTGATTATGCCCGCATAGCCATGATCATCTGCGATCAGAACAATGGGAGTGCTGAGTGATAAATGTGCAGTGTCTGCAACCAAATTCTCTCGCGTCAAATAAGCAGCACCTGCAATATGGCCGCGCCGGTAGTCAAAACTTCTTCTAATATCACAGAAAACCACTGATTTGTTAGCATGCATAACTGCGGCTTCATCGACATCAATCATTTTGATATCAGAGCCGCTGGATTCAATACCTAAGCCAGTTATCAACCCATGCGTCTGATCAGATATCTGTATGGTGACAATATTTTTCCACCCCATGCGCTTAAGCCACATTGCGGTTGTAACTGCGCGAACACCGTCATTATCCACCAGTGCTATATGCGCGTTACGAACAACAATGTGGCGGTCTGTCGTTTGCAATAGCTGCCCGCCAGCGATGTGTTTTGATGTCGAAAAATGTCCAGCAGTGAATTCTTCAAAGCTTCGAATATCGAATACATACCGTGTACCGCCAGCCTTTTGCCACTGTTCCAGCTCTTTAGTTTCAAGCATAGGAATAGCCCATTTATCGCGGATTTTCATTGCGACCTCTTTGGCATACTTACTATCCTTTGCACTTGGTAAAGGTAATTCGCATTCACTTCCTTTTTCGGTTGACCAACCTTCAAACTCCCAAGCGGGCGTTCCATTGGTTAATGAATGCACAGATTTAAAAATCCCTGCATCAATCAGTGTTTGCGCACCAATAATTGAGCGGGTTCGACCTGCACAATGCACGATAATTTCTGCAGATTGCGCGTTTTCAGAGTTTGCACAACGTAAAATCATTTCTGCACTTGGGCAGCTTACAGAGCCTGGAATACAATATTCCTGGTGTTCTGACTTGGGACGGGCATCCAACAATAAAATATTTTCTTTGTTCTTTAGCTTTTGATGCAATTCAGTCGCTGTAATCGTGGGTGTCGCCAATTCTCGCTCAACAACTTCACCAAAAGCTTTGCTTGGTACACTCATTCCGCTAAAAACTGCGCCACCAGCCAACGCCCAACCAGGCAGCCCGCCTTGAAGAACAAGTAATTGTGTATAGCCGAGGTCGGTTAACACCTGTCCTGCTTTGCTAGCAAGCCCATCGCCATCGTCACAGAGTATGATCATTGTTTGCTTGACAGGTACACACGGGCCAATCATTAATTCCAAACGGCTAAGGGGCATGTTAGTGGCTGCAAAGAGATGCCCCCTTGAAAAGAACAGCTCCTCACGAGGATCAATAACTGCAAACTCACTTTTGCTTTTGTAGAGCTCCCGAAAATCTATAATTGAAATGGCTTTCATCAGAATTTTACCTTTCAATGAACTGATTAAGGATGCAGAGGTAAATCAGAAATAGCGCCGGTTGCAGTGGTTCCGTAAGCGCTTTTTCCAGTTCCGAGATCAAATTCTAATCGTAATAACTGGTCTTCATATGCCTTGCCATAGCAATGCAGCATTAATACTGGCCCTGTACCAATTGCTTCAACGGAATGTATTCCGCCTTGTAACATGGAAACTGCCTCGCCCGCATCAATTGTTACGCTTGCAGACAACTCAAGGCTTGCATTGCCTGGGCCAGTGTTATTATCAATTCGTGTGTAAAGATCATGTTTTTCCTGACCTTCAATGCCTGCGACTATGGCCCATGAGTCGCCATGATCATGTGGCGTATTGCTTTCACCTTTCAACAAAACATCGACATAAAGAGCGAACTTTTCTTCGCCGCTTCGGAAGATACAATACATATGATTGTTTTCACCTTCTGACGGCCATGGGAAATCTGATGCAGGAAATAGCTCACGCTGCAAAGCCAAAGCATTCAATACAGACTTAGCTTCATTGAGGTTTTCAATTGTTGCAGTGTCTCCAACTATTTTGTGAATTTTCTCCATAGTCGAAATAACCTTTTGGCTTCTTTCTTTATAAACGCTCATGATACTCTCCTCGTTTAGCTCGTAGGCATTGCCTCGACATTCTTGTGACATAGGCCTGCCGCAGAATTGTTCTTACATATTCCACTTAAACTGCCTATTGCTCGTATGCCAAGCGATTATTTCTGAGCCCACTATTGGACCTGCTTATTAAGTAACACCACATCAGACGCGAACTTATTCGCGCAGAACATTCTACCAAATTCAAGCCAACCCGCTGTGTGCACTATAAGGTCTGCACCACCCTGAAGCGAAGCCATCATTGCGCTTGCGCCCTCATATCCGGCCTGCGCATCGTTCAGTTTTGAAGACGTCAATAGGCCATCTCCACGGCATGGGATACCAAGGCGGTGGACAAGTTGGCAGGCGGCCAGTTGGGTCATGTACGATTCTGGCGTACCAAACACCGGCCCCATGTATTGCATTGAAAACGGGGTTGCAAAAATACCGCCCACAACGGGTGCACCTGGAGTGTATACTTGTGTCAGAGCAAGCCCAATCATTGTCTCGGCAAGCCCTTGCGCTAAAGCACCGGCCATCGTGACCGGCGCGGTTGCACCCATCATCATGTATGAGGAAACCACTGTTGCCTGACCAAGTTCGGCTGACGCACGAAGACATCTTAACGGGTTAGATTGATAAACAAGAGGTGGCGTCAGGTTCACCATATGCAAAAGGCGGCACGGATTGCACTGCCCTGCAATGACCCCCATCTCTGTGGCGACGTCCCTTAAGGCGGTTTCGGAAATAACTGTCCCCATCATTGGCTTATCAGATAGCTCAATATGCGCGTGAGCAAACTCCATGTAGGGCACGGTAAGGTCGCCATCATGTGCAATGCACAACAGAAAACCAGTGCTATCAATCACGGGCGTTTTATCACACAAGCGCACAATATCCCTGTAATCTTCCAGCGTGCCGGGGCAAATTTCACCATTTGCCCGTTTCACGTTCGGTGGGCCAAAGACCGGCGCGAACACAGGCCTTGGGCCACCAACAATAACAGAGGCTTCTTTGGTTTGACCCAACCACGTAAACGCGGTCGGAGCCTTTCGGATGGTATCACGTAGCATTTCGGCAGAAACGTAGACACGCTCTCCTTCAATCCGCGCACCGAGGGATGCAATCGCTTCCAAGCTCTGCGGATCGTCCTGAAGTTCAACACCGATCTCGCCAAGAATTCGCGTGGCCTGAGCTTCGATTGCAGTCAATGTGGCTTCATCAAGCAACGCGTATGGGGATTGTTTACTTGATATCAAGAACGGATCCTGATGTTTTGCGGATCATAAAATGGTTTATTTGAACAAACGGCCTTAAACATTTCCCCCGCCAGTTCGATCTCATACATCCCACTGGACAACCAGTCCCCAGTAGCTTCTTTGGGCATGTTCACATAACCCATGGCGACTGAACTTCCCACTGTATAACCAAAGGCAGCCGATGTTGTGCGCCCAACGATTTCGCCATTACGATAGATCGGTTCATCGTGCAGCAATAATGGTTCAGAATCTTCCAACCGGAAAAACGCGGTTCGTCGGGTGATGCCGCTACGCTTTTGCTTTTCCAGCGCTGATTTACCGATGAAATCCACGCCCTTTTTTAACGCGACAGCAAAGCCCAATCCGGCCTCAAGGGGCGTGTCACCGGGTGTGATATCGTCCCCAAGATGCCGGTAGCCCTTTTCACTGCGCAACGAATCTAATGCGTGGTATCCTGCAAGGCGTAGCCCATGATGTTCTCCGTGTTTCATCAACAGGTCAAAGATAGGGCCTGCAAATTCAGTTGGGATATACAACTCCCACCCCAGCTCACCGACAAATGTTAGGCGTTGTGCCAGAACCAAAGCATAGCCAAGCTCAATCTCTTTCGCGGTACCAAATGAAAAAGCATCATTTGAGAAATCTGCTGGAGATAGTTCTTCCAACAAAGCCCGCGCATTGGGGCCCATCACTGACAAGACGGCATAGCCAGATGTGACATCTGTAATCGTGACCGACGCATTTGTTGTCAAGTTACGTTCTATCCAACTTAGATCATGCTGTTGCGTTGCAGCAGCGGTGATCATCATGAAGCGCTTTTCAGACAAACGTGTGAATGTCACATCGGCAACAATCCCACCACGTGAATTCAACATCTGAGTATATACCGCCTTGCCTACAGGCACCGCCATGTTGTTTGCACAAATGCGCTGTAATTCTGCTTCGGCATCTGGCCCTTCGATAAAGGTCTTGCCAAAACTTGACATGTCAAACAACCCAACTTGCTCACGCACTGCCTTGTGTTCCTGCCCAACACAATCAAACCAGTTTTGCTTGCCAAAACTGTAGACATATTCCGGTTTTGTATCACCTGTGGCAAACCAGTTGGCGCGTTCCCACCCTGCAGAGGTACCAAAGACAGCATTGTGTTCTTTCAGTCGCGCATAAAGAGGTGTTTCACGAATTTGTCTGGCGGTTTCAAATTGCCTGTTTGGCCAGTGCATGGCGTAGAGCAATCCCAGGCTTTCGGATATACGATCATTCAGGTAACGCTCGTTGATCTCAAACTTGTTGAACCGTGCGATATCGATTTCTGACAGGTCAATTGTTGGTTCGCCTTCGACAATCCATTCGGCCATGGCCTTGCCAACACCCGCAGAACTCAAGATCCCTTGGGAATTAAAGCCAGCGGCAACAAAAAATTTACGCAAGTTTGGTGCTTCACCAAGGATAAAACGGTTATCTGGTGTAAAGCTTTCCGGCCCATTCAGGAAATGCCGAATGCCCATATTTTCCAATACTGGAACCATTTCCATTGCCTTCGTCATCGGCAATTCAAACTGTTCCCAATCTTCTCCCAGTTCACCGAAACTGAATTTTTCAGGCAAGCGGTTCATCGGCAGAGGTTTGGCATTTGGCTCAAACGCTCCGACCAGAAGCTTACCAGATTCACCTTTGATATAGACATACCCATCTGTGTCCCGCAGCACAGGCAAATTATGGGGAACGGCCGCGTCAGGCTCGGTCGTAACATACATATGTTCGGCGGCATAAAGTGGGACATTCACCCCTACCAGTTTGGCCAACTCCCGCGACCATGCCCCAGCAGCCAGAACAGCGGTATCACATTCGATCGTGCCTTGATCGGTCTCTATGGCTTTGATCGCCCCTTTTTCAGTTTGAAATCCAGTGACAGAGATGCCCTCAATCAAATTGGCTCCTCCCATTCGGGCACCTTTTGCAAGGGCTTGTGTGGTATCAATTGGATTGGTTTGGCCGTCATCAGGAATGAACGCACCGCCTAAAATACGGCTGTCATCCAGTATCGGATAATGCTCTTTGACCTCGGATGGCGACAGCATATGTGCCTCCACCCCAAAGGTTTTACCCAATGAAACCAGTCGAGAAATTTCTGTTAGCCTTTCTTCGGTTCGCGCAACCGGTAAACTTCCGACCCGCCGAAAACCTGTGTCCTGCCCAGTTTCTTCCTTCAATGCATCAAATAATACTGTGCCGTAACGGCACAACTCTGTCATTGTGTGCGTCGTGCGCAATTGCATCACAAGGCCTGCAGCGTGCCATGTGGTTCCGCTGGTCAATTGATCACGTTCTAAGAGAACAACATCACGCCAACCCAGTTTGGTCAGGTGATAGGCGATGCTTGTGCCAATGATGCCACCACCGATGATGACGACTTGTGCACGACTGGGAAGTTTCATGTTCAGCTTTCGCTTTCTGCAAGGGCTACAAACTCTGCCATACTGGCAACGTGATAGTCAGGTTTCGCGGCCTCAGACACACTTGGAGAACCACCATAACCATCCTTATCTTTGCGGCGTTCGATCCACGCCACCTGATAGCCAAGTTGTTTGGCGATGACGATGTCATGGAATTGGCTTTGGGCGACATGCACATAGTCATCCATTGTATAACCTTTGTGTGCCATAAGTCCGCGCACGTAGCCAAAAACTTGTGGATCGGGCTTACAGGTTTCTGCATCTTCGGCAGTGACCTTATCATCAAACGGATGCTCTAACGTATTAGAAAACTGCTCTAGCGCCCAGTTGTCAGCGTTGGTCATTGCAACAAGATAGTACCGTTTTCGCAGGGCTTTCATGGCTTGGATTGAGTCTGGAAACGCAGGCCAATCTGCCATAGACAACCGCAGTCCGGCAACAGCCTCTTCGCTGGTTAGCAGGTTCAAATCCTGCGCCATAGCACGATAGATGTCAGGCAGCATAGAAGTGAAGTTCCGGCCCGGTGTTTCGATATGCAACCTATCTTCGATTGCTGCAAAACATTCAAGAATTTGAGACTCTTTTAATACTTCACCGTCAATTCCAGCAACTGACCGGATATAATTTACAACACCAGTTTCAAAATCAACAAGGGTTCCAACCACATCAAAGGTCAGGATTTTTCGAGATTTAAGGGACATTTCAATTCCACTCCTTAGTACTTTTACTGAAGGCTTATACGCACAACGCACTTGACACAAATGTCATTATTTCATAAAAACCATCGAAGTTTGTCATGAGAATTAAATTGAAAATCGATATAGAATCGCTACGAGCATTTGTAACTGTCTTAGACATAGGCGGCGTCACCAAAGCAGCCAGTCGGTTGAATCTTAGCCAATCGGCCATCAGCCATAAATTGTCCCGGCTAGAAGATCAATTGGGTCGCAAAATCCTTGTTAAAGATAAGCATAAATTTCTACCAACACCCGATGGGCAAGAGTTGCTCAGTTATGCTCAAAAGCTTGTTGCCCTGCATGATGAGATGACGGACCAGTATCGGCTTTCAAATATAGACGGTGCTGTGCGTATAGGAGCGACAGAAGATGCAACTGCTCAAAAACTATCAACCGTTATCGCACGTTTTAACCGCGTACACCCCCAGGTTTCATTGTCTATTCGTGTGGCCCAAAGCCTGACACTAGATCAATATTTGCAGCAGGAAAAAATAGATTGCGCTATTCTTCAAGTTTTTGAGGACGAGATGAAAACCGGAGACATAGCACTATGGAATGAGAACCTCGTGTGGGTGAAAGCAAAGGATATGCCTACGCCACAGGAGCAAAAAATCCCCTTCGTTTCATTTGATGAAAATTGCTTTTATCGTCAAACGGCACAACACAAGCTTTCTGGGTTAATGCGCAGCCTGAATGTCGTGCTGGAATGCCCAAGCGCGGCTGGCGTCAGGGCAGGAGTTGTAAGCGGTTTGGGAATCGCTTTGATTAGTGGTCGCAACCTGACTGACGAACTGGAAGTAATTCATTCGAATCTGCCCCACTTCCCTAGGGTTTGCCATGTCTTGCGGTTTGGAAAGTCTGTCAGCAAAAAATTGGAAGAAAGTCTTTCTTTAGCGATCACAAACGAAATGCAAGAACCCTTTTTGGAAAACCGCAACTAGGAAAACCTTCAATTACACGGCTAAGCAATCGCGTATTACTTTTGGGTGCGTATTGATGAATTGTTGACATATTTCTGCAATACGGCGAATGTCCGTAAAGGGAAATTGCGAGCACCGAAAGTGCTTTACCTTAAGTGAGCCTTGCTGCCATTATATTGGCTTCAAAAAAGGCCAAGAGCACTAACTGACAAGCTGGAGCAACATCATTGATCAGCAATAGAAAGAGCAAAGGCAGTCGAATATTTGGCGTCGTCGGGTTGGGCAATTTCGGCAGTACCGTTGCAAAAGAATTGCAGCGCTTTGGCAATCACGTCATCGGGGTCGACATCTCGGAGGCCCGCATCTTGACCCATGCAGAGTTATTGTCGCAGGCTATGATCGTGGATGCGCGGGATGATGCGGCACTCCGTGAAGCTGGGCTTGGTGATTGCGAGATCGGAGTTGTTGCTATGGGCTCTGATCTAGAGGCGAGCATCCTTACCGCCATCAATCTTAAACTCATTGGTGTGCCCGTTGTCTGGGCAAAGGCGACAACCAAGACGCACCATCGCATCCTCAGCAAACTTGGCGTTGACCGTATTATTCATCCGGAGGTCGAGGTCGGCCATCACATTGCTCAGGTTTTGCATAACCCGTTTGTGCGCGACTATGTCAGTCTCGGGAATGGATACCATGTTGTGAACTTCCGGATTCTCGAAAGCCTGGAAGGCAAGAGCCTTAACGATTTGCGGCATAACGACACGTTCAACTTGCGCTGTATCGGAGTCATGCGCGGAACAGAGTTTGTTGGACAAGATGGGACAGGGTGCAAGTTGGAGCGTGATGATTTGCTACTGTTGTTAGGACAACGAAATGACCTTCGCAGCTTTGCGGCGAGCCTTTAGAGAATGCACCCGCGTTTCCGAAAGCGAATTGAGCGCCTAAGGACATTCAGCCTACCACCACCTACCTTGTTGGTTGTATTCTATATGGCGTTCATTACCTTGGGCGCAATCTTGCTGTGGCTGCCTATTGCCCATCACGGCGATATCGGACTGAGTGAGGCAATTTTCACCTCGACCTCGGCGGTCACCGTCACTGGCCTCGTTTTGGCTGATACGGGGGCTGTGTTTACGGGATTCGGGCAAACTGTCATAGCCATTCTCATTCAGCTTGGCGGGCTGGGTCTGATGACTTTTGCGGTCCTGCTGCTGGGAGCGCTTGGTATTCCGGTTGGCATGCCGCAGCGTCTTATATTGCGTGAAGACCTGAACCAGACATCTTTGTCGAACTTGATCTACCTTGCGCGGATCATCCTGATCATCGCCCTCATTTGTGAAGTATTTGGGGCGATTTTCCTGACCTTCGTCTTTGTTCCGGAGTTCGGTTGGAATGGGGTTTGGCAGGCAGTATTCCATTCAATTTCAGCCTTCAACAACGCGGGGTTTGCCCTGCATCCCGATAGTCTATCACAGTGGGTCGGCAATCCGGTGATCAATATCGTCATCCCACTGCTCTTCATATTGGGGGGGCTGGGGTTCGTCGTTGTGGGCGACATCTATCAAAAACGGCAATGGCATAAACTTACCCTGCATTCCAAACTGATGCTTGTTGGTACGGCCGTCTTGATCGTCTGGGGGACTTTTGTGTTTGGCTTATTAGAATGGACAAATCCCGAAACACTCGGGACACTGAGCACGGGAGAAAAGCTCTGGGCGAGTTGGTTTCAGGGTGTCACGCCTCGAACCGCAGGGTTTAACACGATTGATACGGGCGGTATGCATGATAGCTCCACCATGCTTACAATGACGTTGATGTTGGTAGGTGGCGGCAGCACCTCGACAGCGGGGGGTATCAAAGTAACGACGCTTTGCGTACTGCTTCTTGCAACGGTCGCGTTTTTCCGCCGTCAAACGACACTCCATGTGTTTGGCCGATCTCTGGGCGTCGAAGAGGTCATGAAAGTGCTCGCCTTGACGATGATCTCAATGTTGCTCGTCCTGACGGGTATCTTTGCAATCTCAATCAGTCACGATGGGCAGTTCATTGACCTTGCCTTTGAGGTCACATCGGCTTTTGGCACCGTCGGTTTGTCACGCGGCACCACAAGCGAGCTTGATGACTTCGGTCGGGCAATCATTATTGCAACGATGTTTATTGGACGTGTTGGTCCGCTCACGATTGGGTTCTTTCTGGCCACCCGCATCGTGCCACGGATAAAGTACCCTCCGGGGCAAGTCTACTTGGGGTGATTTTTTTATTACAATTGAGATGCCCCTAGAATTGTAGACACTTTCTGATCTAAAAATGAGGCTAGGCAGACTACTATGGGAAGTCTAAGGTTTACGGAAGATTTTAAGCGCGACGCTGTAGAAAAAATGACGGTTCGTGGTTACACTGTTGTGGAGGTTTCGCGCCGTTTAGGCGCGTAGTGATAAATTCAAAATTGCCCGGCGACAATCTTCATTATTACAAAAATCATTTCTTAAACTGCAATTCCAAAAAATCCACCCACTCACTTAGCATTGTATCAAAATAGATCTCGTCCTTTCGCCAAATACGCTGCAAAGCCATACCTCTAATTAAACATTGAGTTTGATTCATATAAGATCTGCGTCTATCCGCAGTAACATTAACTTCAGAAAGGCTCATATCCCAAACGTCATTTAATTTAGCATTAAAGCGCGTAGCTTCTATTGTTACTGCTTTCAGCGTTTCATCGTCTACACGCGCTTGAGATAAGTAATCAACAGTTACCATAAACAGTAAACCTTTATATCTCGTCCAAATATATTCAACGGTGGATCTAATGCTGGTACCGTCTTGCTTAAGGTTTTTTGAGAAATCTGATAGATTTTCCACTTCATCATCAAGAACCTTACCAAAAGCCGCCTTTAGCAATTCATATCGACTTGGGTAATGATGTAATAATGCCCCGCGTGATATACCTGCTTCGCGACACACTTCATGTGTTGAAGCGTTTTGTAATCCTTGCTTGCCAATGCATTTTAGTGTTGCCGATAAAATCGTTTCTTGCATTTTAGCTGATCGCTCAGCTTGCGTTCTCCGTGGTTTGTTTTCTGCTACTGTTTTCACCTTCACCCCACTCTTTTTTTGACGAATGCTCAAGTTTACTCCTTATTTATACTACACAAAGTTAGTGCCAAACACACCGAGTATATAGATTATTGCCACATTATTGATGGTAAAATCAAAGATATTTGTGGGAAAGCAACGAGAATGATTAATGCAACTACGTCCATTACGATGAACCAAAGTACACCCTTAAAAATTTGCTGAAGGGTTACGGCCTTGCCAAGCGCACTTTTTATCACATAAATATTTAATCCAACTGGCGGTGTGATCATTCCAATTTCAAGTAGTTTGATAATGATAATGCCAAACCATATTAGATTCATATCAGCACCGATAACCACAGGCAGCATTATTGGTAGCGTCAAAAGAAGCAGGCCGATTGAGTCAATGAACATACCTAAAATGATATAGATGATACTTGCGCCAATTATGATTAAGTATGGATTTCCGCCTGTTGTAGAGAGTACTATGTCAGAAATTTCCGTAGGCAAACGGCTAAGAGCAAGAAAACGTGTTAAAAACAGAGTTCCTATAAGTATAATAAAAATACTCGCTGTTCCAACAATTGTGTCTTTCACAGCTTTGGTAAACGCTTTCAATGTTAATACACGTCTAAATGCAGCAATAAACAGCGCAACGATTGCTCCAATCGCTCCAGCTTCAGTAGGCGAGAATAAGCCCACAAAAATACCCCCGAGAACACTGAAAATAAGAACGGGGAGAGGCCAAATATCTTTAATGGCGTCTATTTTATCTTTTGTTGAATACACTTCATCCGTTTTACCAGCCAATGCGGGGTTGGCTTTGCACCGAAGAATAATCATCCCCATATATAGCAACGCTGATATGAGCCCAGGAAGGAACCCTGCAAGGAAGAGTTTTCCAATCGAAACTTCTGCATAAATTCCGTATAATACCATAAGGATGCTTGGTGGAATTAAAGAACCCAGTGTTCCAGATGCTGCGATAACACCGCATGAAAGACTTGGGTCGTACTTATATCGTAGCATTTCTGGTACTGCGATACGTGACATTGCAGAAGATGTGGCAACACTTGAACCGGAAGCAGAAGCAAATAATGCACTCGCAGCAACACCAGTCACGGCCAGGCCGCCAGGCAATCTTGACAAGAATATCCTCATGGCCCGGAACAGGCCAACTGTTAGGCCTGTATTGGTACAAACAAAACCCATCATTAAAAACATTGGAACAGCTGTTAAAGCCCAGTTACCAATGAAATTAAACGGCATGCTTGATATCATTCCAAAGGCCGCTTTCACATTGATAATACATGCGATTCCAACTAAAGAAACAGATCCCAAAGCGATAGCAATAGGAACCCTTAAAGCAAGTAATAAAAGCGCAGTAACAATGCCGATGGAGCCAATTAATGTAGGTGTCATAGTTCATTCCCTGTATATGCTTCGGCCTCTTCAATAACGCCGGTACGTAAAACTTTAGTAATATTGAGGAGCACTGCTAATGCGAAAGAAAGGAAACCAAACGGAAGTGCCCATCTACTTGGCCAAACATAAAACAAATAATTCGACATAATCGTTTCAAATTCGGTTGAAGCTTTGATGGCGTCGATTGTAGTTTGATAGGCAAAAACACCTAAGTATGAAATACCAAGTAGCCCTCCAAATACATATGCAATTATCTTAAATTTATTCGACATCATTCCAAAAAATAAGTCGACGCTCACATGCTCGTGTCGCAGTTCAATGTAAGCCAATGGCAGGAAAACAACGGAAACCATATAATAATACGAAACTGTTTCCAGGGTACCAATCAATGGCTTATTAAGGAGAAGCTTCAAAGCAATATCAAGTCCCACATGGGCCATCATTAGCACAAGACAAAACCCAGCAATAAGCATCAGGAAGTTTGCCAATTTTTTTACACTAAGTTCTAATATGTCAAAATTTATCATAAAGATTTCTCACAAGTTTTTGTATTGAATCAAAGATGTATTATTTTAACAGCCACTGCGTCACACCAGATGAAAAGGCGAAGGCTTTAACAACGTGCCACTATCAATTCAGCGATAGCAGCACGTCTGGGGAGGTAATATTATTTTCCGTAAGAAGACACATCAATATTATCGAACATGTTTTCCTGAATTATTGCTGCAATCGCCTCAGCGTCATCGCGCTTTACGGATGCAAGCAGATTTTTCCATTTCTTGATTGAGGCGTCAAACGCATCCGAAATAGCTTTTGGATTCTCTATACCGTATTTATCTTTAGCCAATGTTCCAGCACGCGCAACGTTAGCATCGGCAAACCCACCTATTGATGAAAGAAAAGCTTCATCTGGTTGTATTATTTCGACACCGTGATTTTTTGCTTCTGTCAAAGCCTCATCAATGCTTGCTTGGTAACCAATGTATAGCTTGGCCATAGCAAGAGCTTGTGCTTCAAGCATCACCGAACGATCATTGTCAGACAAGCCATTCCAAAAATCCTTGTTATAACCCCACATCGGCCCTGCCCAATATAGACCTAAAGGTGCCATCGTTGTATATTTAGCAACATCCCAAAGACTACGTGACTTTAAATCACTTGCAACATTAACAGCGCAATCAATTGTGCCTTTTTCAAGCCCTTGATACATTTCGCTTGAGGGTACATTAACGGGAACAGCACCAATACTTTCTGCCCATGCAGACATAGCCGCACCAGGTGTACGCAAGCGCTTGCCCTTTAGATCTTCAATCGCCCGTATAGGAACACTGCACATTAGATTATAAGGAGGTGTACTATATCCCCCGCCATATACGATGCCAGCCTTCTGCCATTGCGCCTGTGCATCAGTATTATTTAGATTAAAGTCTGTTGCCGCAAGACTTGCAACAAGGGGGTCAGCATAATTAAATGCAAGTTCTTGAATTGCATTAGAAATGGGTAATTCCGCTGGTGTATAAGTTCCCGCATGGTATCCAACCTGAGCAATACCATCACGTACGCCAGACATACCAGCCCGCGGCTCTAGTAATACCGTACCTGTATAAACAGTAGGATTAAGATTACCTCCAGTTCGCTCTTTTAGATCCTCTGCCCACTCTATATATCCATGCTTAGCAAGTGGATGCTTGTCTGGAAAAAAGATGTTAGCATTAAAATCTGCTGCTTGAGCAGAAAACCCAGCTACCATTAGGGTAGTGGTTACGATAGTTGTTATGTTTTTGATCATTTTGGTTCCTCCCATTTGATCTAAGGTTGTTCTTTCAAAGTACTTGCTAAATACGGTTTAAAAGAACTGGTTTGCTTCATTTTGTTGACTATGTTGATAATGTCATTGAGATTAAATCTGACGGCAAATTGGTCAACTTTTGGTAACCGTCAGCAGTTATTAATATTGTATCAGAGTGGCGATACCCCCCTTGACCGCGCCAATAAATTCCTGGCTCGACACTGATCACCATATTTTCTTCCAGAACGTCATCGCTACCTTCAGCAACCCAAGGTCCTTCGTGACCTCCAAGACCTATGCCGTGACCCGTCCGATGCAAAAGATTGTTCGTAAACCCTTCTGATCTAAGAAAATTCATCACTGCATGATCTACATCATGGGCGCTAATACCGGGCTTAAGAAGGCGGCAAGCAATTTCTCCAGCCTCAACCATTGTGTTGAATATTTCAGCTTGCTCCGGCGATGGCTCATGTGCAAAAAAAGTTCTTTCAGTTTCTGCTGAATAGCCATTTATCCTGAGAAACGATAAACCAACATTTGGACCATTTTGAATGGTATCTTCTATTTCGGGGAAACGATGAGGTTGGGCGCTATAGGGAGCCGACCAAACACCAAGCCAAACATTACTAATGTATTGATCAAAATGCCCCTCTTTGCCGATAACTTCATTTTTAAGCTTTGGTATACAATTATAACCATCTTCAATAGAAGCGCCCATCTTTGAAACACCCATAATCATCTTAAGGCCCAAATCAGAAAAAGCAGCAGCGTTCTGAATTTTCTGAATTTCATATTCCGACTTCACCAACCTCAATCTCTCAACAAGTGACTTAGGAGACGGGTTATATTTTCCCAAAGCAAAAACAAGTTCAGCTGGCATCGTAGGTTCTACACCAACGGCATCATCCATTGAAATAACTTCACCCAATGCATCCATATATGTAGCCCCTGGATTGGCAGGGTAATCATCATACTCAACGATTTTATGTGAGAGCTTAATAGTTCCCATATTCTCCGCTTCAATGCGCGGAGTTATAATTTGAATTGGACCCTCAGCTCTTACGACTACAAAAAAAGCGCGTTCAAATGGTTCGTATTTAAATCCAGTGAGATAAAAAATGCTGTCTGTTGATGTAATTAAGAAAGCATCTAGCTTAGTTTCCTTAATTAAACTTTGTAATTTTGCTAAACGGTTTATGTGTTCCGCGGTCATTTTTTTTCCTTAACATACAGTCTGGACTGATTGTTACTTAAAAAAACATTCTAAGTCAACGTTTTGATTATTTTTTATGTGTCATAAATAAATTATTATTATTAATCAAATAGTTAAGTATTTTCAACCAAAGTATTATACAAAAACATAAACTAGCTATTCACCTGGCCATGTGATTCTAAAATTATAAACATCATTATATCTATATGGCCTAACTGGTTCGTAGCTACGTATTTTCTAGTTAAAAGTGAATAGTATCCATCCCTCAAAAATTTCCCCCAGTGAGACCGCAGCACTCGTAGTAATGGTTTTTATAGCAATGTTGTTGAAGTATCTATCTACTACCAGTTGAATAATCGTATCTCGAAATAAAAGAGCTAAATTTATGACTATCTTATCATCGCCTACCATATTGTTTCTATATGGATTTGGGAAAGTAATATGATGCTGCCAGTGCCCAGGGAGTTGAAGCACTGGCAGCGCAGTTAGACTAAGACCGTTAAAAGATGCACAACAGTGATAGCCTTTCTCAAATGTAATAAAGCTCTTCTTTTTGGTTTTACGTAACGCTGGAATAATATCGAACCATTCGAATAGCCTTCACAGATTATAAAGCTCAAACCTAATTTATTGACCAAGCCGAAATAACGTATTTGTGTGAGTTGAGCATCTTGGAAAATTGAGGATAGGTTGCCCATCTATTAAGATAGGCAACCATATTTTTATTGCTTAAACCGTTTGATTTCACCGCTCTTTAAGCGTGAAATATAACTATTCAGTTCCCGCTTGACGATCGGCATCAAGAAGTAAAGCCCGATGATGTTGACTACGGACATCGCAAACAGTGCGGCGTCTGAGAAATCAATCACAGGGCCAAGACTAGCTGCGGCACCAACAATGATGAAAAAACAGAAAATAACCTTGAACACTAGTTCCTTAGTTTTTCCCTCACCGAATAGATAAGTCCAAGATTTTAAACCGTAATAAGACCAACTAATCATCGTTGAGAATGCAAACAACACTACGGCGACCACAAGGATATAAGGGAAGAAACTGAAAGCCGATCCAAAGGCAGCAGATGTCAAAGCAACACCAGAGTTTCCGTCCACTGTAGCAATCGCGTTGCCAGCCTCATTCAAGACATACAGTCCTGTTTCCGGATCAATGATCAATTGCCCTGTGATTATAATCACAAGTGCTGTCATCGTGCAGATCACAACTGTGTCAATGAAGGGTTCTAATAGAGAGACATATCCTTCTGTGACAGGCTCACTGGTTTTTACTGCCGAGTGCGCAATTGCCGCAGAACCAACGCCAGCTTCATTAGAAAAGGCTGCCCGCTTAAATCCTTGGATCAAGGCCCCAACAAAGCCGCCAGCCACACCAAGACCAGTAAAAGCACCACCAAAAATTTGGCCAAACGCCCAACCGATTTTATCATAGTTCAAGAGCAATATGATCAGCGCTGTGCCTACATAAAGAACGCCCATGATTGGAACTACTTTCTCGGTAACGCTCGCGATGGATTTGATACCACCTACGATCACAATAAACACTACACCCGCAAGAATGCAGCCCGTGATCAAGCCAGAAAAATCTCCAAAAACACTAGTTAGTTGTGCGTGAGCTTGGTTTGCTTGAAACATGTTTCCGGCACCAAGAGCACCCAGAATACAAAAGATAGAAAACATGACCGCCAAGAATTTTCCGCCGGGCAGATTGCGTTCTGCAAAACCCTTTGACAGATAATACATAGGGCCGCCCGAGACAGAGCCGTCTTCATTTTCGTTACGATATTTCACGCCCAAAGTACATTCGGTGAATTTCGTAGCCATGCCGAGCAACCCAGCAAGGATCATCCAGAATGTGGCACCTGGGCCACCGATACCGACAGCGACAGCGACACCTGCAATATTTCCCAAACCGACCGTACCTGAAAGTGCGGTTGCGAGTGCCTGGAAATGACTAACCTCACCTGAATCGTTAGGATTAGTATAGTCCCCTTTTACAAGGCTGATTGCATGCCCAAATCCTCGTAGCTGGATCATTGCAAAATAAGTGGTGAATACCAGAGCAGCAACAACGAGCCACAACACAATCCAAGGAAATGAAGTTCCGGGCAATGGTGCGAAGATTAAATTGACGAACCAACCAGTCGAACTTGCAAATACATCATTGATGGCAGCATCCCAGCCCGCGTCTTGAGCCGCCGCTGGAACAGCTAATACGGAAAAGGCGGCTGTAGGTGTTAATATTTTGTTAAAACTTGTCATATTTTTACCCTACGATCGTTACAGGAACGCTGGCAGACGCACCCAATTTGCTAGCCACAGAGCCAAAGATGCGACCCGAAAGACCAATCTTAGAAGCGCGCGCAACAATAAGTTGTTCTGCCCCTTTCTCAACGGCAATAGCATTCAAAATCTCAGCAACATCACCATGCCGAACCATTGAGGTTGTTTTCACACCTGCCGATTCCATATTGGCAACCAATGGTTTAAGAATACGTTCTTCAGCTATTTCGATTTCCTCTTGTCGACGTTTGTGTCGCCTTGCATTTTCTTCGGGTGTTTGAAATGTAAATGGAGACCATTCAATCACAAAGCTTAGTGTGACCTCACAATCCCCGATCAGGTTGGCCATGCGTTTTGCATAGGCAAGCGATCTTTCGTCTGCAGACTCGCCACAGCATCCAACGACTATTATTGATGCCATTCTTTTTTCCTCCTGTTGAGTTTGGACAACCCCGACCGCAATCTCAGATCTTTTGAGATGCTCCTCCCTGAGTTCTCCGTACATACAAATTACCGAAGTGGCACAGTAGCTTTCGCTGAATTTGTGATTGAGACAAAAGATCGTGCCGTCAAAAGTTTGGGAAATAGGGTTTTACGCTAAGGGTGCTATTTTCCATGGTTGCGGCCATGGGTACTTAAGCACTTGCATGAGTATGCTGTTACATCTCTTTATTATTTGGTGAAGCTCTAAAAGTCGTGCTGTGTATTTCGAATACCCAGTACTACCATGCCTCAAATAAACGCACATAATGCGCCATATCAGCAAACAAGAGCACAAAATGTTGAGCGATGGGTCTTAATCTATAAACCATACAACGTAATTTTACTTCGCAGAGACAAAAGAGCTGGATGCGAATGTAAATCTGTAAGACACGGAAATTTAAAAGCTGAAGCTCAGGATTGATTTCGGCTGGATCGGTTTCCGAAGACACACGCTTTGAACTAGCAATCGCTTTATCGGGAGACTTTAAGTATGAACACACATAAGATATATAAGATAGCATCCATACCAGGTGATGGTATCGGTAAAGAGGTCATCCCTGCTGGACAGCGCGTTGCAGATATTGCTGCGAAAAAACATGGGTTTTCGATCGAATGGACTGAATTCGATTGGTCGTGCGAACGATATCAAGAAACCGGGCGCATGATGCCAGAGGATGGTATAGAACAGGTAAAGAATTTCGATGCTATTTACCTAGGAGCAGTTGGTTTTCCAGGTGTTCCTGATCACGTCTCACTTTGGGGCCTTCTTATCCCTTTACGGCGTGAACTAGATCAGTATGCCAACGTTCGGCCAGTCCGGCTGTTGCGCGGGATTAAATCACCACTTGCTGGACGAAGCTCTAAAGATATCGATTTCATCGTGGTACGAGAAAATGTGGAAGGCGAGTATTCTGAAATTGGCGGCCGTGTTTATGCTGGGACAGAAAACGAAGCAGTTGTTCAAGAGTCTATTTTCACACGCAGGGGCGTTGATCGTATTATGGATTACGCGTTTAAAATCGCTCAAAAACGTAACGCTAAACATGTAGCCTCAGCGACTAAATCAAACGGCATCATTCACACAATGCCATTTTGGGATGAGCGTTTTGCAGAAGCGGCTAAACGTTACCCCGAGATAAAAACAGACCAATACCACATTGACATCATGACTGCCCATTTTGTGCAGCACCCTGATTGGTTCGATGTGGTTGTAGGGTCTAATCTTTTCGGGGATATTCTTTCAGATCTTGGGCCTGCAATTGCTGGATCTATTGGGATTGCTCCATCGGCAAGTATCAATCCAAAAGGTAAATATCCAAGCATGTTTGAACCAGTACATGGTTCCGCCCCAGACATAGCTGGCAAAGGTATTGCCAACCCTGTTGCCGCTATTTGGACCGCAGCAATGATGTTGGAACACCTTGGAGAAACAGAAGCAGCCAAAACTATCGAAGAGGCCATTGAGGTTTCCTTGTCTGATGCTGCCACAAAAACCAAAGATCTTGGCGGAAATGCCGACACAGCAGCAGCAACTAATGCCATTCTAAACAGCATTAAATCTGCATAATCTGAAAGTTCTACCAGGTGTGACGAGCACTTGGTAGAGCTTCAGTTTTGACCATTACTTTTGAGGTGAAAATCTGTCCTATAACTAGTGCTGGCTGTCTATATCTAATGCGAGGAAACGGCTTTCATTCAATGTTTTATATTAAGATTAAGGCGGTCAAACCGATAATAGTAAGTTAATCTGAGAGCTACACTTTTAAGTTAAACCCTATAGGAGCAAGATTAAGTCAATTACCCAGCAATAGATGTTCTGATCAGTAGTCTGAACATTTCCGTTGAATGATGCAGGGATTTTGGCAAAACATGCTGAAACTTTATGCAGTACAGCATATTCGATTACGCCCGCAGTGTTAATTTTGTTCCAATGCAGAAAGGTTTTTTTATGAGCTCCGTACAAAAAGTTCTTACCGCGCTTGCTAGCGATATCTTTGTTACTGATCCAGATATTTCACAGCGCTATCTCGTCGATTTTCGGATGAAATATAAGGGGAAATCTGCCGCAGTTCTTCGCCCGCGCACAACAAGTGAAGTGGTGCAGATCGTTAAGCTTTGCAACACGCATAATGTACCTCTAGTACCTCAAGGAGGCAATACTGGCTATTGTGGCGGAGCGACCCCAGATGAGACGGGCACCCAGCTCGTCTTGAGCTTAGAGCGCATGAATTCAATTCGCGAAATAGATACGGGCAACCTTTCAATGACAGTTGATGCTGGGTGCATTCTGTCTGACTTGCAAGACGCAGCCACCGAAGTCGAACGTTACCTTCCTCTTTCTCTGGGTTCTCAGCAATCCTGCCAAATCGGTGGTAACATCTCAACCAATGCGGGTGGGGTTTCGGCCTTGCGATACGGTATGGCGCGTGAATTGGTCATGGGTCTAGAGGTCGTCCTACCTGATGGGGAGATTCTCAGCGACCTACATCCTTTGCGAAAAGATAACAGTGGATATGCGCTCCGTAATCTTTTTGCTGGCGCCGAAGGTACACTTGGGATTGTGACAGGAGCCAGTTTACGGCTTAGACACAAACCATCACAAATTGTCACCGGTTTTTTGGCCATCCGGGCAGCAGAAGATCTTATGCCTTTACTCGCCAATGCTCAGATATATACTGGTGAAGCTATCACCTCATTTGAATACATTTCTGATGAGTCATTACAACGATTGCTAACTGCTATGCCTCATCTAAGGCACCCGCTTGGGGAACGGGCAGAACGCTATGTGCTAATGGAGGCGGCAACTTGTTCACCCATTTTAGATCTTAATACTGCGACAGAAAAGCTGCTCGAAGAAATGTTTGAAAGTGGTATGATCCTTGATGGCGCAATTGCCGCAAACGAACAACAGCGAATGGATTTTTGGAACCTGCGCGAACATATACCAGAAGGTGAAGTTCTAAATGGTGGGTCCGTTAAACATGATGTCTCTGTCCGCACCTCTCGCATGGCGGAATTCATCGACATAGCGTCCAATATCGTTGATCAATTCGGACGTGGGGTGCGATTATCGGTTTATGGTCATATCGGGGACGGCAATGTTCATTTCAACATTTTACCGCCAGAAGGGAAAGACCCCCAATCCTTTAAAGATCGGATTACGTCTGAACTTTCGCCAAAGATATATGACTTGGTGGTTAAAATGGAAGGCTCATTTAGTGCTGAGTATGGGTTGGGCAAAGACAAGCTTGAACTCTCTGCACGCTATGGCGATCCTGTACACTTGAGATATATGGGGATTATCAAAGGGGCAATTGATCCCGAAAACCTTATGAATCCAGGAAAAGTCGTAAACAGTTAAACCCGCCCGGCCAACAACCCACCTGCTGCGATCAACCCAGTTGAAGCAACTATGACCCAAGACGGATCAGCGTATCCAAAGGCAACAACTAACGCTGATGATATGACGGGTGCAGCATATCCTAATACTGACAGGAGCGGTGCGTTTCCTGTTTTCATGCCCGCGTCCCATAGGAAAAATGCCCCGCCTGCTGGCCCCAGTGCCAATAATGTTATGGTGATCCATTGTGCCTGGGTAGGTAATTCCGAAACCCCTTGAGCCACAGTAACGGTGGCACAAACGAATGCAGATACACCGCAAATAAGTGTCAGTGAAACAAGCGCGTCATCTGTGTCTAAACGTCGTAAGTTAGAATAAAGTGCCCACAGCATAGCTCCTGCTAACGCAAGAGCATACCCGAACATACCGCTTTGTTCTAATGCCGATGGACCTATCAAAATCGTAACGCCGACAAAGCCGAGTGCTGCGCCACATAGGCTCATCACGCCGCCTTTTAGATCAAAGAACATGTTGCCGAATATGATAAGAAACGCAGGCCAGAGGTAATTTAACAAAGTGATATGCAGTGCAGGCCCATAGCGGAAAGCTGTCAAATATAGGGCATGATATCCAGTAATGAGCATTGCAAAGATCAAGATGCGCGAGAAAGATACTCCAGTAAAACGTCTACCCGATACAGTGCATATTATACCACCTAGGATTGCCACAAAACCAAAGCACAAAGCTAACACAAGCCAAGGCGATATACCTTCCGCCATTTTTCCAAGAACCCCTAAAGTTCCCCAAGAGATAATCGCACCAATACCAAGGCCAGTTCCAATACGGTTTGTATTCATAATTTAGAAAATCTCGCCTGCGATGGGAACGGTAGATGAAGGTTTTAGTAAGATGGTTTCGCCTTTTTCGTTCGGGGCGCCGAGGATAAGGATTTCAGACATGAAACCTGCTATGTTTCGTGCCGGCATGTTTACAACGCATACAACTTGGCGCCCTATCAACTCTTCTTCAGAGTAATTTGTAATCTGAACAGAAGACCATTTATCCCCCAGATCACCAAATGATACGCACACCTTATAAGAAGGGTTTCTAGCACGCGGAAATGGTAGAACTTCTTTGATCTCTCCAATGCGCAATTCAATTTTGGCAAAGTCATCGTACACGATTTCATCTTTTGTCATAACATGCTCCATATTTCATGCTGAAGTTAGCATCTGTAACTACGCTAGATAATCTCATTTATGATTTGAATTCATACATAAATGCCGTGAGTTGTGCGATAATCAGCAGATCATGCTGGCTAATTTTGGGATAATTCATCAACACTTATCGGAGACCAATCTATGTCTGACACAATCCTATCTTCCATTGCAGACTCTGCCCTTTTTAAACAAGCCGCGCTTATCAACGGGGAATGGGTAGCTGCATTTAATGGCTCGACACTTGATGTCGACAATCCAGCAAGCGGTGAAATCATTGGCACCGTTCCCAATTGCGGTGCCCAAGAAACTGAAGCAGCAATTGCTGCCGCTGATGTTGCTTTTAAATCTTGGCGTAGAACAACGGCTGGGCATCGTGCCGAAGCACTTATGCGGTGGTATGATTTAATGATCAAACACCGTGATGACCTAGCGATGATTATGACACTTGAACAAGGTAAACCTCTGGCTGAGGCATCAGGTGAAATCACCTATGGGGCTTCTTTCGTCAAATGGTTTGCCGAAGAAGCGCGCCGTGTTTATGGGGAAACCATCCCAGCACCTGTTGTTGACCGACGCATCATCGTTATCAAACAACCCATCGGTGTAGCAGTCGCAATCACGCCCTGGAATTTTCCAACAGCTATGATCGCTCGTAAAGCTGCACCAGCTATTGCCGCGGGTTGCACCATTGTCATTAAACCCTCTGAATTGACACCCTACTCAGCCTTGGCACTTGGCGTGTTGGCTGAACGAGCAGGTATACCGAAAGGTGTGATTAACATTTTACCAGGTGATGCAATCGCCATCGGTGGCGCCATGACAGCAAGCAAAACCGTACGTAAACTGTCCTTTACTGGTTCTACACGTGTCGGCAAAATCCTAATGGAACAATCCGCCGCAACCATGAAGCGCCTCAGCTTGGAACTTGGAGGCAACGCGCCTCTCATCGTCTTTGATGACGCAGATATCGAACGCGCTATCGATGGTGTGATGGCCAGCAAATTCCGTAACGGTGGCCAAACCTGCGTTTGCGCAAATCGTATTTACGTTCAGGACGGCATTTACGACAAGTTTTCTGCCCGCTTGGCCGAAGTGGTTAATGCTTTGCAGGTAGGTGATGGACTTAATGAAGGTAGCGAAATTGGCCCGATGATTAACAACGCGGCACTAGATAAAATCGAAGATCATGTCTCAGACGCTGTCGCAAAGGGTGCTAAGATAATTACTGGAGGCCACCGCATTACCGATGGTTCTAGATACTACAAACCAACGGTTTTGACTGGCGCCACCCATGATATGCAATTGTCTTATGAAGAAACCTTTGGCCCTGTGGCGCCTTTGTTCCGGTTTAAGACTGAACAAGAGGTCGTGGCTGCTGCTAATGACACAGACTTTGGCCTTGCTGCATATGTATTCACAAACGATCTTTCTCGCAGTTTGAGGGTCAGCGAAGATCTTGAGGTCGGTATGGTTGGCTTAAACACCGGAGCTATAGCAACTGAGGCCGCACCATTTGGAGGCGTCAAAGACTCTGGCTTAGGCCGGGAAGGTGCGCGGCAAGGTTTGGACGAGTTTCTTGAAGAAAAAGCCATCCACATTGATGGTATATGAGTTCTATGGACCTGTTAGTCGTTTGGAGGCGAGATTAAAGATGAAACAAAGACCTGATCATATTCCCAAACGGGACGCGAAGTTTAAAGGTGAAGCAACCAAGCAAGAACTCATCTTGGTTTGGGCGTTTGTCATCTTCGTCTTTGCGGCATGTGGCTTGGCAACTTACCTAACGAGCAATATGCACTGAGCGATGCTCGCTGAATCCGAGTGGATTGAGAGTCATTCTCGAGTTTTTGTTTGCCCCTTGCCAACTTTCGTTGATGAATGCTCACTTGTGATATTGGCTTGCCGATTAAGAGAATGAGAGTACCTCACCTAACTTAACGATCATCTGCAGATACTTGGATCAGGTGGTCTAAAGGAGGAGAGTTAGTTATTAAGTGGATTGGCACAGAATTTCTTAACGTGTATAGCCATGAATAAAATTGGCATCTGTGAGTGAACACTTTATCCTGCATCTAACGCTGTGGTGCCTGCTATGGCAGGTTGAGAATTTCTTCAAGTGGTATAGTGTTATAGGACACAACCGACTTGATCACTACATAGCTGAAATACTTATCCAGACCAATGTTGCGCTCAAGGATCACCTCCATGATCTCCTGATATTGTGGTACTGACCGCGCAACGAATTTAATAATGTAGTCATAGCCTCCGCTGACCAAATGGCACTCCATAACATGAGGATGTTTGCGGATTTCTGCTTCAAACTTGATGAAATCATTGCGCCTATGGTCAGCCAGCGTAACCTCGGTGAAAACGATGACATGGTCCGACAGTTTACGAAGATTGATTAACGCAGCATAGCGGTCAATATATCCCGCTTTCTCTAGACGCTTGACCCGTTGCAAACACGGACTCGGGGACAAACCTACCGCTTCGGCCAAAGTTACGTTAGTAAGCTTCCCATTACGTTGTAGTTGGGACAAGATATTGATGTCAATCCGGTCGAGTTTTGGCAGACCGTGCATATCTTGTCCCTCCTTATTTCTATTCGGCCAACTCAGCTTGGTGGGCTTTGGCCATTTCAATCATACTGGTGAACTGGAAGTCGTACTTCGGCATATCACCAGGGTTCATCGTTGCCCCAAAGCCTTCTTTATCGTGGCGACGATAGATCCAACAATTTGCCAGACCGTATTTATTGGCAGGAGCATGGTCATGGAACATGCTTTCAGCCGTATGCAGAATGTCACCCTTATCTATACCCTGTCGCGCCAACATTTCCAACATATAGTCAAAATTACGATCAAATGGCTTATAGCTACCAACATCCTCGGCGGTATAAACGCCATCGAAATGCACACCCAACCGCCCATTAGAGCCGGAAAAACTTAGGTTGTCCGTATTGGTCAACACGACCAATTTGAAGTGCTTTTTAAGATATGACAGTGCTTCAATACTGTCATCGAATGCAGGCCAGTGACGAACTGAGGTGCCGTATGCGGTGCATTCTTCCCAAGTAACATCAACACCCCATTCTTCGGCCAAGCGACGATATACTGTTGGCAAAAGCTCGTAGTATTTTTTAGCAGGCGTCCAGCGTTGCGCGGTGCTTTCATAGAATGCATGTGCTTCCAGAATTTCGTCACGAGACAAAGTACGGCTGACTTTGTCAACCAAAGGTTTCAACCCTGTTATCATACCAGATTCCCAATCGATAAGGGTGCCGTAAACGTCAAATGTCAGTGCTTTGTAATCACTCAGTTTCATCATATTATCCTTTTATATCTAGAATTGTGTCCAGTGTTGTGCGCAGTCGGCTTATCAAAAGATCAACTTCGTCTTTGGTGATGCAAATCGGTGGTGCCAATCCAATGCAATCATCGGCAAAAGCACGGAATATTACTTTATTTTCATATCCTGATTTTGCAAGTCGTGCTGCAACATTCATCTCTTTGGTAGGTTTGGTTTTAGCTTCTTTATCAGTGACAATTTCAATTGCTGCAAGTAACCCTTGATTGCGAATATCTCCAACCAGAGGGTGGTCATTGAGAGTACGCAATTGCTCTCCAAAATACGCACCAATGGTTTTCGCGTTTTCAATCATGCCACCTTCAGTATAAAGGCGCAACACTTCTAACGCCACAGCCGCACTAACTGGGTGACCCGAGTAGGTAAACCCGTGGCCGAATGGCGTGCCGTCTGGAACAGCCTCTGCCATAACTTGATATATCCGTTCAGACACAAGAACTGCGCCCATAGGAGCATAACCAGATGTAAGACCTTTTGCGCAAGTCAAGAAATCTGGCTCCAAACCTTCATGCTCACAAGCGAACATGGGGCCGGTTCGACCAAAAGCTGTAATAACTTCGTCAACGATGAACAAAATTCCAAGCTCACGGCACACACTTTGCATCGCTGTCAAGAAACCTTCGGGGTATACAATCACACTACCTGAACCCTGCACTGGCTCACAAATAAAAGCCGCAACCTTGTCTAGACCCAATTCCGCAACTTTGTTTCGGAGATCAGTTACCGATTTTTCAATAATGGCAGCATCTTCTGCTGCATCATTTCGGTAAGGATACGGAGACGGAATATGGTGCTGCCATTGCATCGGTAGATCAAACTTATCGTGAAACACTGGCAACGCAGTAAGGCCTGCGCCACTCGAAGTTGACCCGTGGTATCCTCTTTCCAAAGCTATAAAGTGCTTTTTTTCATGCATACCACGTGCATTATTATAGTAGCGCACCATCTTAATCACAGTATCAACCGCATCAGATCCACCCAGCGTAAAAAACACGCGATTTAGATCACCTGGGGATAACTCTGCTAGTTTGGCAGTCAATTCAATTGCTGGCTCACTTCCGAAGTGAAAATAACCAGTAGCATAAGGCAAACGCCGCATCTGTTCAGCCGCGGCTTCAACAATGCTTTCGTGCCCATAACCTGCGTTGACACACCAAAGGCCGGCAAATCCGTCAAGCAGAGTATTACCCTCCGTGTCGGTCAAAAAACAACCTTTGCCTGATTGCATTACGGTCACACCGCGTTTTTCATGTGCGCGCATCGCAACCACGGGATGGATGTAGTGCGCACGATCCTTCTCTATGAGGGAATTGGATAACATTATTTTAATTCTCCTGACGTTTTGTAAAGCTTACATCCGATCAGTGATTTTTTGATCTCTTTTACAGAAGCGAACAACATATAATGCTGTTTATAAAAACTTGGCGGCACAACATGTTGAGTGCAATTAAATCCTGCGTCTTTGCTGAGTTCTTTGAACCTAGTAAGCTTTGCCTGCCAGGTGATACTGCGCATTAAACCACATCGTCAGAGGCTACTCGCAGCCTCAATATTCATAAATCTGTGGATGTTTTCATAAATTAAGCGGCTTCATTCAGGTGCTTCTGCTTCAATTTTACGATTTAACATTTGCCTGAATAGTTTCGCACCCGCATCCAAACCGAGATCTATATAGGCTGTGGAGGGATTTTTCATTCCCGAATGAACCAGTTCTAAAACGGCACGGTCTTCTTCGAAAGCCATCCGCGCACCAGCATTCATCTTTTCTGAAATGGCTTTGTCGTGTGGATCGGTATTGCGATGCTGGAACCAGAAATAGCGTGTTCTGTCTTCGTCAATTGGAGTCATAAAATTATATGAAATATTGATAAGGGTTTCATTTGTGGATTCCATTTCAAGGCCCCCCGTACCAACTGGCGTGTAGATTGATTTGTTCAATCCAATGCCTGGCAAACACATTTCATAATGTTGTAGCCTGTCACAATCACCGTCGAATTTTACGATCTCAGCATAATAAGGTGATGGTGGCTGGCCGTAAATCCAGCGTGACACAACAACACCTCTGTCCACTTTTTTCACATCCAGAGGCTGATCATCAGTACCCCCGCCAGCAAAAGATGTTACATGCACCCAAGCGACATGACTTGGATCCAACAAATTATCACAAACCCAAAGATAGTTACAATGGATGTCAAGCGCGCCACCTTCAGTACACCCCCAATCTGGTGCATCAAAATTTTCTATTGGGAAGATCAGATCAGGATCCGCCAACTCGGGATCGCCCATCCAAATCCAAATCAACCGATACCGGTCGACAACTGGATAGGACTTAACGACCGCTCGACGTGGTATTTGAGCCCGTTGAGTGGGTGCCTCAACGCAAGTCCCCGAGCAGTCAAAGGTCAAGCCATGATAACCACATTCGACAGTATCACCGATCAGGTTACCTTCGGACAGAGGAAGTTTACGATGTGGGCAAGCATTTTCAAGTGCAACTGGCTTGCCACCCTCGGTACGATAGATAACGATAGACTCGCCCAGGAACATCTCCGCCTTAAGTTCGCGCCCATAATCAGCAGACCAACCCGCGACGTACCAACAGTTTTTCAGAAACACTGACTGCCCTCCTCTTTCACAAAATACCCGTTCGACTATAATGGAGTTTTAGGTATGCTCCATCGCAAAGCAGTAATAAGATCTATAAGCTCTCCTTATTAAGTTGCGGAGAGTTAAGAATAACATGGAGGTAATTCTGGCTGTTCAGCGTTTGCTCTCTTGATCCAATCCATAAACAGTTTGGCTTTTTTCAGATTACGCTTGCGATTTGTACACACAAGCCAGTAGCTCAAATGCGAATTTGCAGTTTGATGAAAAGGTCGGATCAATCTCCCATCACTAAGAGCATCCAGAACAAGGGGGCTTCGCCCTAGCGCGACACCAGCACCATCTATGGCCGCTTGTACGACCATATTAGATTGCCCAAAGTTACGGATACGTGCTGGACGTGGAAGGGCTATATCATTTTCAGCCGCCCAGTATTCCCAGCTCGGTTGTTTGCCCTTTGTATTGCCCAACTCGTCGCGCAACTGAGTGTGATAAGCAAGATCCGCAATTGTTCGCAGCGGGTGAGAGCCCACTAACAGCGATGGCGCACACACTGGAAACAACACTTCACCCATCAGGCGTTCAACATGTAAAATCGATCTGTCGTACACGCCATACCGGATACCGATATCTGCCTGAGCAAGATCAAAAACAGTGTCACCTGTATCAGTGTTGATTGAAATCGACATTTCTGGGTGAGCCTGGTCAAATTTTTGCAATCTTGGGAAAAGCCATATGAACGCAAACCCCGGCAGGCAACTTATGACAATAGAATTATTGGCTCTCTTTTTATCACGGATCTCTTGGCAAACATCGGATATTTGGCCTAATCCAGTAGCGACCGCGTGACCTAACAGTCTACCCTCTGCTGTCGGAATTGAACGCCGCCCACCCCTAGTGATCAGTTCTTGCCCTACCCAATCTTCCAATAACTTAACATGTTGGCTGACAGCACTTTGACTTATCCCAAGCTCTTCTGCCGCCGCACTAAAGGTTGCATGACGAACCATTACCTCAAATACGCGAAGTGATGAATAGGGTAAGTTCAAAATCATATAAGTATTCCTAATGAATATGATAAATAAATTCAAGTAGCATAATTGTACTCGTTTGGTAAGGTTTTGCCATTCAAGGAGTAACCAATGAACAAGAACTCTGATCCTGGTAAATGTGCGCAGCTGGGTGCACAAAACATGCTTGTTAATTGCGCAAACGCATCCTCGGGAGAACGGTTGCTAATCGCCTATGAATCGCCAAGTTTCGGATATTATGAGGCCGACGCCATATCATGCGTTGAGGCTGCCGCTGCGGCTCTAAATCTTATTGTCGAAAAGCATGATGTTGGATTTTCCCCAAACAGCCCGTATCTAGACGACGAATTAAAAAACAAGATAGAACAAGCTGATATAGTTCTTTTTCTAGCCCGTCTTGGTGACCAATTGCGGTTTTCGAAGATGCCAAAGGGTAAACGTACACTTGTCAGCTATGCCCTAGATGCCAGTCAGTTTGGATCCACATTCGGAACCATACACCATTCCGCAATGTTGAAGCTGAAGAATTGTATCGCAACAGTATTGGATCAGGCAGAAAATGTTCGCGTGACCTGCCCGATCGGAACTGATTTTAGTGGCAAACCAGAAATGAACCTCAACGCAGATGGCGATACGTCAATTTTACGTTTTCCGATGTCAGTGTTTACACCCGTGCCTGCGCATAATTTCAGTGGCAGAGTTGCCCTTTGCAATTTTCTAACAGGAACTGGGTCACTTTACTACGATGACTATACTGTCGAGTTTGATCAAACCTTGTATGCGCATTTTGATAAGGGGCTACTTACCGGATTTGAAGGTCACCTAAAAGATGTTGTCAGAGCTAATGCTCACTATGATCGGGTTTCAGAAATGTTCGACATCGACCGTAATTTTGTACACTCATGGCATGCTGGCATACACCCAGGATGCGGCTACACTCGCCCTGCCCACGAGAATTATGAGCGGTGGAGCGGCTCAGGATTTGGAAACCCTCGCATTCTACACTTTCACACATGTGGTGCTTATGCACCCGGTGAAATTTCTTGGAATGTGGTTGATCCATCAATCACCGTCGACAATGAAGCTATATGGGAGAATGGCAGACTCCATGTAGATCGGATTACTGGGGGAAAAGAAATTCTAGAAGAGTACAATTGCGTGAAACGTGCTTTTGACCAACCAGACCGCAGAATCGGATTGCCGGGCTACGATACTGTAGACAAATACTGTCAAGAGAATTGAAATCAGATTAGCACCACCATCTGATGCGACCAGTGGCATTACATAATATCTCGCGTATGACAACGCCCTTTTGAATATCATTGGCCTATCGATAAATACCGAAACCACTGCGTGAAGATTGAAAATCGAAACTTTATTTAACCTTCAGAAAGCTGAACATACTATGGAACATCAACACGATCCCCTCGCCCACATCCGTCGTTTACCAATCGAAATCAAGCGTGATCTACCTACCCTTATTGTTGATAGGACAGGTGAATCAGAAGATGCATTCATGCGAACAGAACGCTTCATGGGCCACGTCCTTCCAAATCAAATTTACAGGCTCGGTTGGGATGGAATGGTTCAAGATACGGCCACGACCATCGAAGACAAACCATCCCCCATTGAACCTCCACATGCAGTGTTAGACGGCGAGTGGAATACAGAAATTGATCTAACCATTGAAGATGCCAATATCCTGGGTGGAAATGGACGTTATACCATGCCTGAGGGCCGGGCAGAACTCGTTATACCTGAAGCCGAAGCAACGCCCGAACATCTCGCATATTATGACTGTGAGCTTGTCCCTGTTGGTGGCCTGCTGAGTTTCAAAGCAAATGCTCCCTTGCCAATCACCGTGACAACGATTGGTCAAACCTACGCTGTAGATTACCTTTTGGATACAAAGCACGGCGGTGGTGAATATCTAGAATTGCACGATCGCCCGCACTTCCATATGCCGCTAGACGAAGAAGCTGGCGGTCATCTTTTTATTGGGAAGACCGAAGACGACGGAACCCGCAGGGTAAGTGCGTTTAGCATCCCCTTTGGTTATGGAATCCTGATGGCTCCGTGGGCAATCCACGCTGACTCGCATCTCGTTGGTCGATATATGGTGATTTATTCGGCCACAAAAAGCTTCTCAACTGTGATCATTCGTAAGAGTGGCGGAGATTTGGCAAGAATCGTGGTCTCTGAGTAACAGCATTGCAATGCGTTTCTGCCCTGTTTGAAGCGCCAGCCAAGTTATGCTTCAACGTCAATGCTTATGGGCACTAGGCCTTGTTCGCTTATATTTTTGGATGAAAGCGCTACAATCAAAACCAGAGTTTAGAAAACTGTGCGTTAATCTTGCTCCACAGATTAACGCACTAACAGCTATCGCCTAACTAATTGTTGAATTCTTACGCTAGACTAGGTTCGTCAGCTCAATAATACATGTTTTAAATCATCCCATAGGTCGTGCTTATTTTCGATCCCGATGGCCAAACGTATGACTTCGGGCCCAATACCAAATTTCGACCGTTGATCGGCAGGCACCTCTGAATGGGTAAATGATGCGGGGCGTTGGATAAGGCTTTCGACCCCCCCCAGGCTAACCGCGAATTTGAAAAGATGGGTGGCTGTCAAAACCTTTTCGATCCGAGCCTCATCACCCTCTAATCGCAACGAAATAATAGCTCCGAAATTGCTCATCTGTTTGAGCGCAATTACATGCTCCGGATGCGTAGGCAAACTAGAGTAAATTACCTCTGCGATGCCCAACATGGCAGCAAAACGCTGCATCTCGGTTGCCAGAAAAGCTGCATTGTCGCATTGGCGTTCGACGAGCACTGACAGTGTTTTTAAATATCTAAGGAGCAAGGCACATCCCGTCGGGCACATAATTGCCCCTGTCACGCATTAAATATATTCGATCCGTTCTGCAAGCCCCTCTGGTGCATATTCGGAAATTGCCAAAACGGCGCCAATTAGGTTTGCATGGCCATTTAGAAAAAATGGTTGCCGAATGCATTACAACGTCAATCCCATAATCCAACGGCAGTTGTACACAAGACGAGGCAAACGTACTGTCACAAACTGTGATAGCTCCAATTTCCTTACCAATGCTGGCAACTTCTTGAATATCGACAATGCGCAACAGAGGGTTTGAAGCTGTTTCAAACAACAAAATGTCAACATCGTCAGTTGCTGCTTTTTACAAAGCCTCGTTATCAGCGAAATTTACGAATTAAATATGATGCCCAGCCGAAAGCGTACGCACATTCACCAACAGCTCATATACGCCGCCATAAACATCCTGATGCGCTAGAATCTTTGAACCAGCAGACAAATATTCCAATATTGTTGCATCTGCTGATACTCCACTAGGAAAAGCAAAAGCCGCCGTAGCGTTTTCAAGATCAGCAAGACAAGCTTCCAAAGCACTCTTGGTTGGATTGCCTCCTCGCTAATATGAGTACCCTTTATTTCGTCCAATTTCATCCTGCACATATGTTGAAGATGTATAGACCGGCGTGATTACCGCGTCTGTGAGCGGATCTGGCTCTTGTCCGGTGTGGATGACGCGTGTCGCAAGGTCATGGCGGTTTCTTTTGGGTGTCGTCACTTTATATCTCCGTTCTGGAAATTATTAATGCGAGAGAGCAAAGACCTTCCATGTTTTTTTTAAAGAGATTTGCGCATGCTTATGAACTCCGCAGAATGATTTTGCATAGGTAGCTCTGCCAGTCTAAATTTTTGTGTGTCAGGCTGTCTTATCCAGGCAGTTCATAAAACCTTAAAAAAGATCAGGCGCCAAAAGCGCCTGACCGTTCTTGATCATCCTAGTTAGCATGGCTTTCGCTAGCCATTGAAGGACAGCCCGACCATGCCTTAGATACTTAGGTAGCGAGTTTTTCCAGCAAGTTAGATATTTCCTGTTTCTTAGAAAGCTTGTCAATCCACTCTTGCGGCACACCATTTTTGGTGCCAACGCCATAAAGCGCCGCGAAAATAGCACCTACCATCACTGACCGACCAGCATTGTCCCCTGCGGCCTGAATGTTCTTTCTGACAGCATCTACATAATTATCTGTAGTCGCGATCAGATGTGATGTTTGCGGCAAGCCATATGGCATATGACAGCTAAGTCCAAAAAATTCCGCAACCTCAGTATTTGGCAGAGAGGACATATTCAGTGCAGCATCAATCGCATCCCTAATTTCAGGTGTCGCAGCTTCCTTACCAGCGGCCAAAACAGCATCTTTGTTTTTTGTACGAATTGCTGCAGCCAACATTGCAGCGTAAACTTTTGCGTAGTTTACCGCATGATCATTATTGTTCGTTAACCGAACGCTCAATTCGACGATATTGGAAAAATCTTTACGGTCATGAAATAGCGAAACAACAGCAGGAAGTTTTGTCGTCGCCGGGAACTGATCATCGCCCACGTCGCCACACAGGTAGTTTTTGCTTCCCAAAACAACATTAAACATATTTCTGCAGTATTCGATACGCTTTTCGTCTTTCGCATCATCCCGTTTATAGTCTTGTTTGATCAGAACCCAACGATCTAGAATATCAAGGTTTTCCTTCATACTCAGGTCTTTTTGGTAGTACTTGAAGGCCACCATGACTTCGTCTTCCAGAACACCTTTTTCTGTTTCAGACAGGCCGTTATCGAACGTTCTGGCTTCGGCATAGGCTTCTCTTTCGCGGTTTTTCTGATTGAACAGAACAACCTCTGTCGGCCGATCAATATAGCCAACGTATTGGCCACCAGGGCCGAAATGGCGCGCGAATTCACTTTCGAATTCAGCTTGCTTAAGTTCACCATTATTATTGGCCAAAGTTCTTAGCGCGACTAAAAGTTGATCTCCGTAGTGTGTCGGATCGCCAGGCTCTTTCCCCTCATGAACAAAGAATGAATCCTGTTCCATATTCAGCTCATACAGTTCTTCATAAGCGTGTGGGTCAAGAAATTCTGGAGCATCCCCACCAGCCTTTTTGATCCTGCTTTGATCGTAAAGCCAATGGAACCCCATTGTTGCTGCATCGGCCGCCAAGCCTCCCCAACAAACTGCTTTGATTTCGTTCATATTGATCTCCTCTTTGGTTATACCCAACGTAAATTTCGGCTGGGTGGTTTAAACTTCCTATTTTCCGATAGCTGCCCTATCCGTCCATATTTCGAATTTTCAAATCGTGGTTTATTTTTGCAGCTTTTACTGGTTAGTGTTCTGACTAATGAACAATAAGTTTGTCGCTGCCGTCATGCTCGTGCGAGTACGAATGGTTCAGTTACATTCAATTTTCATTACCACCGATCTTCTGCCTATCCTCCAACCAGCTAAAGAATCGTGAAAGGGAAAAGCACACGATAAAATAGAATACAGCTGTGGTGATCCAGGCTTCAAAGATCATCCGTGTAGAAGCTACAAGTTCCACGGTTTTAAAGGTCAATTCCTGTACAGAAATCAGCGATACGATTGAGCTGTCTTTGATGAGTGAAATAAATTGATTGGCCAGTGGCGGCGTGACCTTTTTTAGTGCTTGCGGTAGTACTACATAGCGAAGTTTTTGCAAACTACTCATACCGATAGAATCCGCCGCCTCGCGCTGACCGCGAGAAATGGATTGGATTCCAGCCCGCACAACTTCGGCGACGAATGCGCTTTCAAATAACGCGAGCACGATAACCCCAGATATCAACGAGGGAAAGTGCCGCATTTCGCCAAAGAAGAAAGTCCATGCGCCTTGTTCCTCTTGGCGTGCAATACCCCGCGCCCAGCGTTCGACATCAAGCGCCTGGATCAACTGATCTGATAGGAAAAAGAAGAAGATAAAAACAACCACGACAGGTGGGATATTCCTCAGTACCTCGACATATGTTCGGGTCAACAAACGCACTGTAAGATTGTCGGAGCAACGTCCAATACCTATAGCAGTGCCTAATATCAGGGCAAGAATTCCAGAATAGATACTGATCCGAATTGTTGCGGTAAACCCTTGTAACAATAAATTTGGGACCCAGCTTCTGCTTACTTCGTCCCAACGCAAAATGTAGTTGGGAATTTCGGCCCAATTCCATTTATAGTTCAGCTTTCCATCAATTTGGAACCATACATAGGCAACAAAAACCCCCAACAACACAAGGATCAAATAGTCGAGCCATAGTAGTTTTTTCTGTTTTTTTAACATGTATCAAGTCCCAATCGAGTTCTGAAGCCGACGGACTAGCCGGCTTCAGTGTGTTATTTTATTCAGCTGCCTGAGATTGCCATTCAAGCGAGCGGAACCAATAGTCCTGACGATCTTTCAGAAATCCGTTACGATATTGAGTAGCAATCCAGTTATTGAAGTAATTCAAGGCATCAGGGTCTCCTTTGCGTAGCGCAAAGGCTTCTCCGGACGGCAGGTACTCATTGTCAAACGGTTTGTGGAAAACATTTGGGTACTTGTTGATTTCCAGTGTTGGTTCTGGTTCATACGCAAGAGTTGCATGAGCGTTACCATTTAACATTTCTTGATTCGCAGCACCGTCCTCATCGAAAAGCAGCAGTTGAGCTTCAGGGAAAACCGTTTTTATGACAGTTGACGCAGTACCACCACGTCTGGCAGTAAAGGTGACATCTGCACTGTTGTAATCCGCCTCACTGAAACCCTCAGTTTTACTTTTATTGGCAAGGATTACCATGCCTGAGAGAGCATAGGGGTCAGAGAAATTCACCGTGAGATTACGAGCTGGTGTAATTGACATACCAGAGATGATCACGTCAAATTTGCCAGATACAAGTGCTGGAATAATCCCGTCCCAAGAAGTTGGCTGGAATTCGATTTCCACACCCATATCATCAGCCAGCTTACGCGCAACATCGAGCTCAAAGCCGATGAGATTGCCATTCTTGTCACGCATAGACCACGGCTTAAATAGCGAAAGTCCAACACGCAGGACGCCTTCACGTTTGATTGATTCGATCACACTTTCCGATGACAGTGTCTGGGTTGTGCTTTGCGCTTTTGCTGGCGCCGTAATCCCCGCGGCAATGGCCGTCACCATGACGAACCGGGTCAATTTTTGTATAAGTTTCATTTGTTTCCTCCTTAGTTGATTTCATATTCGTAGTTACGTTTCTATTTGACTGTATATCTCCTTTCCAAAATTGAGACTCCGATCGAAAGAGCCAGCGTCACCACCATGTAAGCTACGGCAATGGTGAACCAGATTTCAAAGCTCAAGTAGGTGTTAGAAATAATATTTCGCCCGATCGTCGTAAGCTCTACGACCGCAATCACACTGACAACGGCCGAAGACTTGATCAGGTGCACCACCTCACCCGTCATCGGTGGCAAACTAAACCGCACCGATTGTGGCAAGATGATATACCGATAAGCCTGTGCTGTAGACATTCCGATAGATTTGGCAGCTTCTTGCTGACCAACATGCACCGCATTGATACCCGCTCTGATAATTTCGGATATTAATGCGGAGTGAAACACCGCTAACGTTAGTACGCTTGCGGTATAGCGGTCGAACCCGAAAATTGGACCGAGCACATAGTAGAATAGATAGAGCAATACCAAGAGCGGGATATTACGGATCAATTCCAGATATCCTACGGCGACTGCCGTCCCGACAATCAGCCCCGACAATCGCAACATGGCAACAAGCAAACCCAATGCTGAAGCAAGCACAAAAGCCGTGACGGAAAGCTTGATCGTTGCAGCGAGGCCCAAGACAAGTTCGCCCAATTGGAAGCCATCGTCAGTGAAAGAGTATATATATTGCGGAATGCGATACCACTGCCAATTGTAGCCCATGCTTTGAGAGCCAACGAAAGAACCATAGGTGATCACACTAATAACGATTAGATAGATGGTAATGGCAACTGGCAACGAATTGAGAATTCGCTTAAAGGTCAGTGGGCGCGGTAGCGTCTGGCTCTTTGGGGAGTGGGTTTCAGATTCCGTCATCTCTAGTGCTCCAGAATCTGATTAAGGAATATCCGACACCGTTCGCTTGATGGATTGGTGAAAAACTGACTCGGCGGTGATACCTCGACGATCCGACCCTCTTCCATAAATACCATAGTATCCGCAACCTTGCGCGCGAAGCCCATTTCATGGGTGACCACCACCATAGTCATGCCGGTATCGGCCAGCTCAACCATGACATCGAGCACTTCGTTGATCATCTCGGGGTCAAGCGCGGACGTCGGCTCATCAAACAGCATCACTCGGGTTTCCATGCAAAGTGAGCGGGCGATAGCTACACGCTGCTGCTGCCCACCAGATAACTGTGTAGGATATTTGTCGGACTGCTCGGGGATATGGACGCGATCAAGATAGTTTCGCGCAATTTCTTCAGCTTGTTTTCTTGAAACCTTTTTAACCTTCATCGGGCCAATCATCAGATTCTCAAGAACTGTTAGATGTGGGAACAAATTGAATTGCTGGAACACCATACCCACCTCCTGGCGTAGTTTTCTGATGTTCTTGGAATCTTCGCTGACCTCAATCTTATCTACAATCAAATCTCCCGAATTATGAAATTCAAGTCCATTAAAACAACGAATCAGTGTCGATTTACCAGATCCCGAAGGACCGCAGATCACGACCCTCTCTCCTTGGGCGACCTGAATATTGACATCCTTGAGCGCGTGAAACGAACCGTAGAACTTGTTTAAGTTCGTCGCCTTGATCATGAGTTCTTTGTTGGCCATGATTTTCCTACCTTCAATCTTTATGTGTGCCCGCCGTAAACCCTAAATAAAACGGTTTACGCGGTTAGAACACTTTTCCCACAAACTATATGCAATCCTATGAACCAGGCTGAAAACATAATTCGTAGCAAAAAGATCTCCGCGAAATGCCTGTCGATAATTAAAAGCAGCAATGCACCTCAAAGAGGGCAACACGACCTTAGCTATAAGCTCTGCGTCAATGGTGCTTGACCAAGTGCGTGATCCAGTTCTGCTATCCATCACCCCCCCCCTTTTTTGTTCGAACCATACATCACTTAAACTTAAAGTGTTGCATATTATAAAACATTGTTGCATCTCACGCAATAGAATGTCAAGATATGAATCACAGCTTGCTCCCGAATTTTGATTCAGCAGGCTTCCAAATAACTTTAAGGAACAACTCATGTCAGCTTGGATTAAGATGATCTCCGACGAAGATGCAGATCAAAAATTGAAACCAGCACTAGATTTTGCGCGCACCCCACACGGTACGGTCGACAATGTAATGCGCGTCCATTCTTTGCGACCCAGCACAATGAATGGACATGTCAAACTTTACAGAGCTTGCTTGCATGACAAAGCCAACACTGTCCCTACTTGGTTTCAAGAAGTAGTAGGCTCATATGTCTCTTTGCTCAATGGTTGTTCGTATTCCTACGCAAATCATTGGGCAAATGCACGCCATCTTCTTGGAGACGAAGCCCGATCCACAGCAATCGAAAATGCGTTACGCGCACAGCATCCAGAGAATGCATTCACCGATAGAGAGTTAGCTGCATTACAATATGTCGAAAAGCTAACCCTTCGTCCTGGTCGCATCGAAGAAGAGGACGTAACTCCTTTGCGGTCAGCAGGTTGGGATGATGGCGAAATTCTGGAAATCAACCAAATTGCCAGCTATTTCAATTACGCCAACCGATTGATTAACGGGCTTGGCGTTACGTCAAGTGGTGATATTGTAGGGTATTACCAAAGCGACTGACAGGATAGACAATGGAAACGAAACTGGCCAATAAGAGTATCGACAAGGCTATAGGAGACTCGCTAAAGGAATTACGTTTACATAGGGGGTTATCGCTGCGCTGGTTAGCCGAACGGTCGGGCGTTTCAGCGGCTATGGTCAGTCGGATTGAGAACGGGTTAGTTTCACCTTCTATCGGAACATTAGAAGCTTTAGCAAACTTTCTGGAAGTCCCTATCATTTCGCTATTTCGTGAGGCTAGTACTGATCACACTGACTATACTCTAGTTCGGCGTGGTGAAGGATTGAAATCCACACGTCAGGCGGAAGGTCATAGTCACGATTTCATCAACCTCACTTTACATTCGCGTAAGGATTTGCGGTTTCAAGTCCGCCATGTGACGCTGCTGAAAGAGGGAGGACCGCCACCAAATTATGTAGGGCACGGGGTAGTATTCGTGTACGTGCTTGAGGGTGAAGCAACATATCGCTATGGTCAGCAAACATTCACTCTGCACTCGGGCGATAGCATCAGCGTCGACGCTGAATTACGCCATGGATTTGAAGAGATTGTTTCGCCTAAATTCGTTTTCCTAACAGCACAAGCCGAACGATCGTGAATGGCTATACGCCTCTTTTTTACACAACTAAAGATAGCTTGGGCTGCCGGCTTTCTGAATTTCATCCACTAATCTTTCTAAGTAAACAACAAAACGAAGCATTTAATTATTGGGCCAACTCACCTTCTTTTTATTTTTTAAGATCTAATTGAGGTAAGTAAATTTTGGATACGCAACGGTTTCCATCGTTCCGACCAACCTGAGCAACTATATCAATCGATGACGGACAATATTTTCGGGCAATTTCAAAACCCATTTGCTCAGGTCACTATCAATCGCTATTTAATACCAACGAGCGTGGCCTACAACCTATGCGCCCAATCTCGCATACCGATTGATCGAATGCGCGAAGGTTGGTTCATGAGCTTGTTCCAAGCCTCACAGCAATGGGTGACAATGTCGTCGTAGTCTTTGAATACACGGTTGGAGAGCCAGTTATCGCGCATGAATTGCCAAATATTTTCATGGGGGTTCAGTTCCGGGGATCGGGGCGGCAGCGGCAGGAGGGTGATGTTCTCGGGAACGTCGAGATTGGGCGTTGTATGCCACCCGGCCTGATCGACGAGAATTACAGCGTGGGCACCGGGGCCGACTTCACCACTGATGATGGCGAGATGGGCGTCCATTGCATGTGTGTCGCAGTACGGCATGACGAGTCCGGCACCCTTGCCTTTTGCTGGACAGATCGCGCCAAAAATATAGGCCCATTGGGTTCGCTGATCGTGCGGCGCACTGGGTCGGGTTCCACGTTTGGCCCACCGTCGCGTGATCTTGTTTTTTTGACCTATCCTGGCTTCGTCCTGCCACCAGAGCTCGATTTCTACGCCTGGGGCCAGACCGGCCCTGATCTTTTCCACCTCGGCGGGAAAGTTTTTTTAAACGCAACAATCGCGTCCCCGTCCTGCGCGTAGTGGCGCGGACGGGCGGAGAGCTTCCGGTAACCCATCTCGCGCAGAACCCGCCCCACCGTGCCCTCGGCGATTGAAACGCCAAACTCTTCGCAGAGCCAGCGCGCCAGATCGCAGCGCCGCCACCGCACCACGCCGTGGATCGCGGGGGTTGGGCCGCGCTCCACCATCTCCGCAAGCGCCCGGCGGTGTTCTGCTGTCAGCTTTGGTTTTGGCCCGACAGACCGGCGCGTGATCAACCCGTCTGCTCCGTCCACGTTGAACCGCATCACCCAGTCACGAATAATCTGTAGTGTCACGTCGCCGATCCGCGCCGCTGCGGTCCGCCGACCGCCGTCATAAATTGACGCCAGTGCCAGAAGGCGGCGCGTCTGATCGCTGTCACGGCTCGACCGCGCCAGTCTGCGAAGTCTGTCGCCGTCAAAGTCATCTCGAAGTGGTATCGCTGCACCCATAATATCCCCCATGTTTGTCGGGACATTGATTCACATATTCCGCGCCAAGGGAACCCTGAAAATGAGTCAGATACTATGTTCATTGGTATAAGCCACAATTGCATAATTAGCCAGCCCGCATAGGAGCGTGTACACCATACGCTTACTATTCGCCATTAACTCCTAATGGTTAATATGAACCAGAAACCCTCCCATATCTAAATCTTCGATTATGTCCAATACTCAGCCTTTGGCCAGGCTTGGTTAAGCACCACAAAGAATTGGGTGTTGGCGGCGACATTACTATCGGGTCTGGTTATATTTTGTCCTGCAGCGAGTTATGCGGACGTGCTGATGTTTAGCTCGGGCGGAACAGTAACAACTAGGGGTTGGAACTTTCATGGTACACCACCAGAAAACGTCGAACAACTAGACCAAATTGATACAACAGTTTCAACCCGTTCAGAAACACGCCAAACGTGGGCACCTACTACGGTAGGACGGCCCGCCGTTATGAATGCAATTTTGCGTACATCAACACGGCATGGCTGATCAGTTCATGTTAGGCAATCGGTGCCAGCACCGTCATTTCATAGGGGGTAAATTCCACGCCTTGATCACCCATATCCGCTGCCGCCCCGATAGCTTCAGCAAGCTGAGCTCGCCATCTTTGAATACATCAATGGCTTCTACAATCCGTGTCGAAAGCATTCGGCATTAGGTTGGAAAAGCCCCTTATGTATCTAAGCTTTGTTATCCTGCGCCCGATCCGACGTTTTGCAAGATGTCGGATCGGGAAGGTGTTCGCCGTTAGCCCCTTGTGGTTGGACCACGTAGCCTAGGTTGGCGACCCTTCTCTTTCTTCAAACTCGAACAGTTGATTGGGGCACATGACCCCGGAGCATAAGAAAGAGATTTAGATTATGACACATAATGAAGGTTTTGTCGGCTTGGATGTTGGCAAGTTTGAAATTTACGTATTTATTAGCAAAACTGGTTCTTGCTTTTTGGTTCCCAATACACCCTCTGGCCATGTCAGTCTGCAGAGTAAGCTGGGTGAGCCACAAGGCCAGATAATCGCATTGGAACCAACGGGTGGCTATGAATGGGCCGTATGGGAAGTACTGGATACTGCGGGTTACGATGTCAGGCAAGTTTCTGCGGCGCACGTGCGTGCATTTGCCCGCGCAACGGGGGCGTTAGCAAAGACGGATCCGATTGATGCACGCCTGATTGCAGAATTCATGGCGTTCCGTCCTCACTGTGGGCGAAGATTACCTGCGGAGAAACTACGCCATCTCAATGCCTTGAGCACAAAGCGTCGCCAGTTGGTGGAATTGCGCAAACGACTGAAGTGTCAAATTCAACAGCACCACGATGCTGAATTGGTGGGTTTGGACATAGAACTTCTCGACCTTCTGTCGCACCAGATCAAGGTACTGGACGATGCGGTGCAGACACAAATCAAAGCTGACCCACAGATGAAACAGCATGCTAAAATACTGCGCTCAATTCCAGGAATAGGTCCTGTGCTATGCGCCGTTCTAATTGGTGAAATGCCCGAACTGGGCACTATTAGCGATAAACAAATCGCAGCGTTGGCTGGCGTCGCACCGATAAATAATGACAGTGGCCGTTCCGACGGAAAAAGATCAATCAAAGGCGGCAGATACAATGTGCGTTGCCTTCTTTATCAGGCAGCATTGGTAGCATCGACACACAATCAGCATCTCAAAGTATTTGCCAAACGGTTAAAGGAAAAAGGGAAACCCCACAAAGTCATCTTGATCGCGGTTGCCCGAAAACTACTGGTGATCGCCAATGCTCTGGTGGCTAAAAACCAACTCTGGTGCTCAAATTAAATACAGTTGCTTGGCTTTCGAACGAATGGCAGCTTAACTGAAAACTCGGAGCGGCACTAAACCGAGACACGTCCATACTGGAAGTTCGCTGCATAATGAAACCAACCAGATGAGCCAGATACTCGCTTAGATTAGACTGCATTTGTTTCCAAAAACTCTGATGACGGACACTCAATAAAATTGATTTAGTCATTTACAAACAAACAAATTTGTTTATATTTTATATTTATGTAATGAACGGGCCTTGTATTGAAAATACCACCCTCTAAGTAGTTACGGCTAGTGATAAGTTTGACAAACAAATTTACTAGTTAACTACCCATCTTTGAGACGAAAACACACTATGGTGTTATGCAATTTAGTGAAAGCGATATAGGTCATTGCTCTGGAACTTTAGTCAAGCCAGCTAGGAGGCAAGTATGACACACGGCGTAATTGTTGCACCCCAACCAGAAGCGACTGAAATAGGAGCATTGGCGCTTAAGGACGGTGGTAACTGTGTTGATGCTGCAATTGCATGTGCTTTCGCACAAGGTGTTGTGGATCCGCAAATGGCCGGAATCGCTGGCTTTGGAACAATGCAAGTATATTTACCTGACAAGAATGTGCATGAAATAATTGATTTTCACGCCAAAGCCCCGGCTGCAACTCGCGAAGATCAATGGGTAGATATAATTGAAGGAGAGACACGCGACGGATTTGGGTTCATTTTGAAGGATCGCGTCAACGACCTAGGCTATCAATCAGTCGCGATTCCGGGAAATCTTAAAGGATATTGGCACGCCCATTCAGCATATGGCGCGCTTCCTTGGGATCGCTTGATTGCTCCGGCAATAGAATTGGCGCGCGAAGGTTTTGTGATCCGTCCACATGTTCATACCTATTGGAAAGCCAAGGAGAGTAAATTAGGTCGGGTTGATATGCTTGATAAACTGCGGTTTAGCGAGGAAGGCCGTAAACTTTACTTCGAGCCGGATGGCGAAATTAAAGAACCTGGGACAATCTTGCGAAACCCAGGTATGGCCGAAACACTGAGTATAATTGCGAGTGGTGGCGCGGAGATTTTTTACAACGGCTCACTGACTGATGTAATTGTCGAAGACTTTGCTAAAAATGACGGGCTGCTCAGCAGGGAAGATCTAAGTTCATATCAAATATCGACGACAAAGCCGATGTGGGGGGAATTTCGTGATTTGCGCATCGCCACCAACCGACCGCCAGGTGGTGGGGTTCTGATATTAGAAATACTAAACATACTAGAAAACTTTGACCTGCGATTTATGGGACACAATTCGGTCGAGTATATTCATACTGTGTCAGAAGCAATGAAATTAGCCACTATCGACAAAGATAAATTCGTCGGTGATCCTGCGTTTGTCGATGCCCCCTTGGATCGACTCTGCTGCAAGGGATATGCCGCAACGTTAGCTGATCGCATCCGCACAAGGCAATTGGTACACGTTTCACGAGTTGGTGGACCTGAAGAATCCAAGGATACCACGCATACAACAACTGTGGACGAATACGGAGGGATCGTATCAATGACCCATTCCTTAGGTTTCCCTTCTGGTGTTATTACGCCCGGTCTTGGGTTTATGTACAATGGTTGTATGAATGTATTTGATCCACGCCCTGGTCGAACAGGATCGCTGCAACCGGGTAAAAGTCGGTTTACCGCTATGTCGCCGACAATCCTGTTTGATGATGATAAACCTATCATGGCACTTGGAGCGCCGGGCGGCACCGCGATTACAATGGCAAATGTACAAGCCATACTTAACGTTGTGGTATTTGGTATGACTATCTCTGATGCTGTAGCCGCGCCGAGATTTTGCGCCACGAGCAATACCATTGATATCGTGAACCGGATACCTCGATACATATCTGATGAACTTGAAGCTATGGGCCATAAGATAGCTAGGAGCCATATTAGCTATACTTTGGGGGCGGTTCACGCTGTGCATTTTGACAAAGATAAATGGGTCGGCGGGGCAGACCCAGCACGCGATGGCATGCCTTTGTCCGTCTAGTGGGTCTTTCGAGTAGCTACAAATACCTTAGCTCTGTTAGGAAATTTTCCTAAGAACAACTAAACAGTCGTTTGTAGCAGGCAAAGAGCAGGAAATACATATAAGATTCATGCATTGGGTATATGCATGAATCTTATACTTAACATGGCCCAACCGTCTCTACGCCAATCAAGGCGGATAGCTTAAAACCCAAGTAAGTTACATCTAGAGATCCGGGCTAACTTAGGCAGCTGTCAACGAGATGAACCGTTCCAAATGATAATCCGCGTCACCAAATAGGTGGTCGATCATTATAAGTCGCCGGGTGAAATGAGACAAAGCGTATTCGTCGGTCATCCCTATGCCGCCATGCATCTGGATGCATTCCTCGGAAACCATCGCACCAACACGTCCAATAAGGTTCTTGGTAGAACTAACATGGCGCTCACGCCATTCACGGGGTTGGTGCAAATTGCCCGAGAGGTTGATCACTGCGGAACGTGACTGTTCTATTTCAATTAGCATGTCAGCCATACGGTGTTGGAGGGCTTGGAATTTCCCGATTGAGACGCCGAATTGTTTGCGGTCTTTCAAATATTCTAACGTCAAAGCTTTTGCCGCTTCCATAGCCCCCAATGCTTCAGCACAAATCGCTGTCATTCCGCGGGCAACCGCGCGTTCTAGTGGGGCAAAGGCCTCACCAGGGGCCCCTAGCCTATCTGATTTTTTCAACCGGACATTTTCAAGGTAAATAGTCGCAGAGGAGGTACCATCAATGTTGACTTGGTTCACGCATTTCACCCCCTGCAAGGCAACGCGCACAAGGAACAAAGAAATTCCTCCCGTGTCAGAGATACCACCTGCCTCACGTGCCGATACTAACAGCAATTGCGATTGAGCGCCGCTAAGAACATGCGTTTTAGTACCATTCAGAACTAAGGCATTACCATCCACTGTAGCTGTGGTTCCCACGTGAGACAGCTCATACCGTGCACCGGCCTCCACATGGGCCAATGCTGCAATCTGCGATCCAGCAATTATTTCATCAATATACGCAAGCTGATCTTGTGATCCGAGCTCAGCAAGTAACCCTCCAGCAAGCACTGCTGGTAAAACAGGTTCGATGGTACCGGCAAACCCCAGTTCTTCGAACACTAACGACAAATCAAAGCCAGATCCTCCGTACCCTCTCTGTTCTTCGGTAAACATAGCTCCCAGCACGCCTAGTTCAGCTAAACTAGCAAACAATTCGGGACTATAGGCCATGCCAGAGGAAATCAGTTTTTGGCGATTTTCGTGGCTATACTTGTCTGCCAGAAACCGCTTTAAAGTATCACGGAGCATACCTTGTTCATCGGTCAGATTGAAATCCATTTTGATCCCCTTTATAACCCTAAAATGGCATTGGTTATGATGGTACGCTGCACTTCGTTCGAACCTCCGAAGATCGATAACTTTCGCATATTGAAATAAGTCGGTGCGGCGGCGGCGGCGTGTTCACAAGCCATTTCATCGACATCGCTTTCATCGTTCAGGTATTTGCTCTGGAGAGGCATTGCATCCGGTCCAATTGCACGACGTAACAACGACGTCAGTTCTTGGCGGATCTCTGTGCCTTTGACCTTGAGCATCGAGCTTTCAGCCCCAGGTGCTTGGCCTTTGGCCGATGCAGAAACAACTCGCAGATTAGTTGTTGCCATAGCCATCAAATCAATTTGAACCTGGGCAATGCGGGCTGCAAATAGTGGATTCTCTGAAAGAGGCCGACCACCAGACATTTCCCGACTTGCAACAAGCTTAAGCGTATTAAGAGCTGCTGTTGAAAAACCTACGCCAGCGATATTTGTGCGTTCGTGGGTCAGCAAATACTTGGCGTAGGTCCAACCATTATTCTCTTCACCGACAAGGTTCACATATGGGACACATACATCATCGAAAAATACTTCGTTCACTTCCGCCTCGCCATCAATCAAAATAATGGGCCGCACCGTAACGCCTGGGGTATTCATGTCGATCAATAGGAAGGAAATCCCCGCTTGTTTTTTTACATCTGGATCAGTTCGCACAAGACAGAATATCCAGTTGGCATGCTGACCTAATGTCGTCCATGTTTTCTGACCATTGACCACATATTCATTGCCATCGCGCACTGCTTTGGTCTTTACCGCCGCCAAATCAGAACCAGCACCCGGTTCAGAATAACCCTGACACCACCAATCTTCGCCATTCAGGATGCGAGGTAAAAACCGTTGTCGCTGTTCATCTGAACCAAACTCTAAAAGTACTGGAGCCAACATACTAAGGCCAAAGGGCAGATTGCGTGGTGCATTGGCCAAACAGGCTTCTTCCTCATAAATATGCTTTTGCACAGGATCCCATTCACATCCGCCATATTGACTTGGCCAATTTGGCGCTAACCAACCACGATTATTTAACAATCTATGCCATAACTCGATATCCGTTTTTCCCAAACGTTTACCCAAACGGACTTTCTCACTCAAATCTCGAGGTAACGTTTTCTGCAACCATTCTCGCACCTCTGCACGAAATGCTTGTTGTTCCTTGGTAAAGTTCAAATGCATCTGTTCTATCTCCTAAAATATCTCAAAAAGCCCTGCGGCGCCCATGCCACCACCTATGCACAGTGTGACAACGCCCAATTTTGCATTACGACGGCGCCCCTCAAGCATCAGGTGCCCTGCCATCCGCGCACCGGTCATGCCAAATGGGTGGCCAATTGAAATAGAACCCCCATTTACGTTGCAGACGTCAGGATCGATGTCTAACTTGTTACGGCAGTAAAGCGCTTGAGAGGCAAAGGCTTCGTTCAACTCCCATATATCAATGTCAGAAATTTTCAGTCCATGGCGTTTCAAAATCCGCGGCACAGCAAAGATCGGGCCAATCCCCATTTCGTCAGGTTCACATCCCGCCACAACAAAACCTTTGAATGCACCCAAAGGCTCAATTCCATGACGCGCTGCTATATCACTGTCCATCAATACCAGTGCTGATGCACCATCTGACAGTTGCGAGGCATTTCCTGGTGTTACAAAATGCTGTTCGCCGCGAACTGGGTTCAATCCGCGAAGCCCTTCAAGTGTGGTATTCGGACGGTTACAATCATCCTTCGACAACGTCACAAGCTTATAGGTAATTTCGTTTGTTTCTTTGTCCTTGAAAGCTTGTGTCACTTTAATAGGCACAATTTCATCGTCAAACTTACCACTTGTTTGTGCAGCTGCAGTTCGCATTTGGCTTTCCAAAGCTAATTTATCTTGGTCTTCACGAGTAACGCCATATCGGGATGCAACAATATCAGCGGTCTCAATCATCGAAGAATAGATTTCAGGTTTGTTTTCTGAAATCCAATTCTCACGTGATTGTGGCGGGCGTGTTGGTGGCATCTGGCTTATACTTTCGACACCCCCACCTATGGCGGCTGGCGTGCCTTCGATGACAATAGAATGCGCCGCCATAGCAATTGCCTGCAGCCCAGAGGAACAGAACCGGTTCACCGTAGCGGCAGCGATTGACACCGGCAGACCCGCACGAATTACCGACTGGCGAGCGATATTAGAACCAGTCCGGCCTTCTGGGTAACCACAGCCAATAAAAGCGTCTTCAATTATTGCCGGCTCCAGCCCAGCACGTTTTACAGCATGCTCAATTGCATGGCCTGCCAATGTAGCGCCATGCGTTTCATTGAAAGCGCCACGATATGACTTGGAAAGCCCTGTGCGTGCAGTAGAAACGATTACTGCCTGTTTCATAAGTTTTCTCCTAAGTCGTTGAGGCTAGAAAAAGGTTTACCTTCAACAACAAGGCGTTCCAACAAACGCGCAGGCTGCCAAAAAAGTGCATTTTTTTTAGCGAAACGCTTAATATCGGTTAAAATCTTATCCAGGCCGACTGTATCTGCATATTGCATAGGACCGCCGCGCCAGCGTGGGTAGCCATATCCGTTTAGGAGAGTTACATCGACATCCAACGGTCTAAGGGCAATACCTTCTTCGACTACTCTGGATGCTTCGTTGACCATCGCAGCCATGTATCGATCTACGATCTCTTCAGCGCTGAATGCTTGAGAAACGATGCCTTTTTTTGTGCGCTCGGCAGCGATGATCTCTTCGACCTCATGATCAGGCCTACCGTTCCGCTCACCTTCATCATAGATGTAAAAACCACGTCCGGTCTTACGACCGAACCGGCCTTTTTCACATAAGCGGTCTGCAAATTCTGGATAAGTCTCATTTTTTTTTCGAGTTGCGGCTAAACGTTTACGGTTGGCCCAGCCAATGTCTAAGCCGGCAAGATCGCCAACGGCAAAGGGTCCCATTGCTAGACCAAAGTCAGTCAAGGCCTTATCCACCTGAAACGGGCTCGCGCCCTCAAGAACCATGTAGAAATTCGCTTTAACACAATGCGCGAGAATTCTGTTGCCGATGAAACCATCGCAGACACCGGCACGCACAGCAACCTTCTTTAGTTTCTTGGACAGTGCGAACCCGCTGGCGACCACTTCGGGAGAGGATTTTTCTCCGACGACGACTTCCAAAAGCCGCATAATATGAGCCGGCGAAAAGAAGTGCAGCCCAATTACATCATCTGGTCGGCTAGTCATAGCGGCAATCTGGTTGAGGTTCAAATATGACGTGTTCGAAGCCAGTATCGCACCTTTTCGACAGGCTTCATCCAACTTCGAGAATACTTCCTGCTTTACTTCCAAGTTTTCATACACAGCCTCAATTGCCAGATCTGCTTGGTAAAAATCGACATAGTCCATAGTTACTCGGAAACTGTTGCTTAGAATAAGCTCCAAGCTTTCGTTTGAAAGTTTGCCTCGGACCACAGCATCGCCTAGAATTTTGCGGACATTTATATTGGCGGCTGATACACCGTCGATATCACGTTCGAGAAGTGTAACGTCTAGTCCATTCAACAAAGCACTTACTGCAATGCCTACCCCCATGGTGCCACCGCCTACAATACCAATTTTTTCGATTGAACGTGGAACTACACCTTCTATTTCGGGAAGCTTGCCAGCCTGACGTTCAGAGAAAAATGCGTAAATCAATGCTGTTCGTTGTTCTGTTTCCATCAATTCAAGGAATAGCTCTCGCTCTCGCTTCAAACCGATTTCAAAAGGCAAGGACATAGCGGCATCAAGCGCATCTAAGCATGCTAGCGGTGCAATAGCTTCGCGCGCACGTTTACCAACTTTAATACGCAAAGTTTTGACGTCTTCAGTATCTAACAAATTGCAAGAAAGCTCACGAGTCGGACGTGTGCACTTACCATCGGCAATCAGTTTGTTAGCAAAAACGACCCCTTCTCTACATATGTCATTGCCTGACACGATTTTGTCGATCAAACCAAGAGACAGTGCCTTGGCCGCAGTGATCGGTTTGCCCCCACAGATCATATTGGCAGCTTCATTTGCTTCAATAATTCGTGGCAAGCGTTGCGTGCCACCAGCGCCTGGCAAAAGCCCAAGTGTAACTTCAGGAAGTCCAAATTTGGCACTCGCCACTGCAATTCGATAATGGGCGCCTAGAGCAATCTCTAAACCACCGCCTAATGCGGAACCATGTACAGCAGCCACTACCAGAATAGGACATGCCTCAATTTCATTTATCAAATCCGATAACAAAGGAGCTTTGGAGGGCTTACCAAACTCTCGAATATCTGCGCCGACTAAAAAACTTCGGCCTTCACAACTAATTACAATAGCTTTGCATTTATTTGCCAAAGCAGTACGAATACTCTCCTGCAACCCTGCGCGCACCCCATGCGAGAGTGCATTCACAGGTGGGTTTCTGATTTGAACTACGGCAACGTCACCGTCAAAAACTAAATTGACTGGATTTGATTTATTTATTTTTAGCATCTTATCCTCTTAATTTGAAATTTTCTGTTCAAGCTAGCCTTCACTTATGGCACTCAGATTGGACACTCATTATGAAACGCAACCCGCCTAGCAATATCTAGACGATGTCAGATGACTCCGTTTTTCTTTAACAGAGCAATATCTTCAGAACTCAGGCCACAATCTTGAACCAATATAGTCTCTGTAGCTGTTCCAAGTGACGGTGGAGCCTGTCTATAGCTGGCTGGAGTTTCACTCATCTTGACTGGGAAGGCAGAAGTAGGAACCACGGTGCCATCTTCGCGTTGCAATTCAACACGCATGCCTAAATGTTGTACATGAGGATCAGCAAATACATCAGAGATTGAATTAATTGGCCCACAAGGAACCCCGGCGGCTTCTAGATCCCCAAGAACTTTATTGCGCGGTAAATGGGTGAGCATTTCAACTAAGATTTTTTCTAGATCTTCGCGATTAATTACCCGCATCTCATTTGTCGAATAACATTCTTGCTGTGCCAGATTTGGCCTCTCCAAAACACCGCATAAACGTGAAAATTGATCGTCGTTACCACAGTTAATGATGATATGCCCGTCCTTCACAGAGAACACTCGATATGGTACGATAGTCGGGTGTTCATTGCCAAGACGGCCGGGAGTGACGCCACTGATTAGATGCGAGGCACCTTGATTTGCCAACATTGCGACTTGAGTTCCCAGTAACGAGCAGTCGAGATGCTGTCCTTTACCTGATTGGTTTCGCCAATACAGTGCCGCAAGCATAGAGATTGCTGCATACATTCCCGTAAACAAATCACAAACGGCAACGCCCGCTCGAGTTGGCTCGCCACCTGGGCATCCATCTGCAGGGCCAGTTACACTCATAAGCCCGCCCATTCCCTGCATAACGAAGTCATAGCCAGGTCGGTGGGCATAGGGCCCAGTCTGTCCAAACCCAGTAATAGAACAATAGATCAGTCGTGGATTAATCTTTTTCAAGCTCTCGTAATCCAACCCATATTTTTTCAGCCCACCAAGTTTGTAGTTTTCGACTAGCACATCAGCTTGAGACGCAATTTTACGAATTAATTCAGCTCCTTCAGGTTTAGAAAAATCAATTGTGACAGACTCTTTGTTCCGGTTACAACATGTAAAATAAGCGCCGTCTTTAGGCGCGTCACCGGCAGAGTACACGAACGGCGGCCCCCAGCTTCGGGTATCGTCCCCTTTATTTGGGCGCTCAACCTTCACCACGTCTGCACCAAGATCTGCCAGTACTTGTGCAGACCACGGTCCAGCCAATACGCGGCTCAAATCCAATACTTTGACTCCAGCAAGCGCCATGTTTTGATCGGAATTACCAATCTTTGTCATTTTCTTCGAGCTTTCGTGTGGTTAGCGTAAATTTGCAATTTTATGTGACGATTACGTGTTCCAATGATTTAGGCGCTTTGGTCAAAACTTCAGGGCGTTCAGAGCCAACCACAACCGTATCATCTATCCGAAATCCCCCAACGCCTGGCAAATATATGCCTGGTTCAGCAGAATACACTTCGTTTTCCATAAGAGGTCTTTCAAGAACTGGTACATCACCTGGGTAATCATGGCCCAGCAAACCAACACCATGCCCTGTACGGTGCATGATGTTTTCATGATAACCAGCGTCGACATAGACCTTCCGAGCCGCGGCATCTATGTCTCGAACTGCATTTCCCGCCACCATTTGTTCAATGGATGCTTCGTTAGCTGCGAGCGCTGCATCAAAGGCGCGCCGTTGTATATCTGATGGCGGCCCGCAAAACATTATTCGTTCGTTTTCAAGAGTAACGCCATTAAGACGGGGTATGATGATGTTAACAAGCCCGTGTCCCTCTTCAATACGGGCACCAACTTGCCCGCCATCACCGTGCGGAGAAGCTGATGACGGCCCACTGAGTGTATAGTTTCGAATTTCAAGATTTTCGCCTGGATATTCATCTGCAGCTTTTACAAAAGCCATCCTAGCAATACTAAGATCTAACTCATGCATCAATCGACCAGGACGTATTTCTTCCAAATATCTTTCCTGGATCCAGTCGCTGAATCTGCCAATTTCTCGCATAATGGCCAGTTCTTCTTTGTGCTTAACAAACCGAAGACTCCGAGCACCTTCAACGTGCGTTTCAAATGAAGTGCCTGGAAAAGCAGCGGTGATACCGGCAGGCCAATTCGAACCGGAATCCGTGCCAATGTTGCGCCCATTAAGTCCCGTGTCTTCTATAGCAATGTGAAGTAGTTGATCGAAAGTTTTTCCACTTCGGCTGTCGCGCTTATCAAGTGGAAATTCGCAATAAATATCAATGTCATTAAGCCACAGACTATTACGTTCACGGGCAAAACCCAAGTGGTTGGTAGACAGTGCGTTCATTATTGCACGGGGTTCTCCGTTACGGGGAATAACTAATGCAATTGGGCGCTCCCATGGAACCACATCCACATGAAAATTGGAAAAGAATTGAAAGAAGTCCACTGAAAAGACAATAAAACCGTCAAGTTCATGCTTGTCCATATACGTGTATAACATTTGTTGCCTATAGCGGCAGACGTCAGAAGAAAGAAAAGCCATTTTATGCCTCTTGTTTGTAAGGTGGAAATTTAACTGTTTAGCCGAGCCAATCTATTCTTGAAAAACAGACTTGAAAGGATCGTCGCTAAAATGGTTGTAAGCGTTAGAAGCATCGCCAATGCAGCTCCAAAAGGTGTGTTGGAACCTTCGGTAATTTGGTCGTAAAGTTCGGGTGCCATCATTGAGAAGCTTGGCCCACCCAACAGTACTGGTGTCGAGTACGCATTCATACACAAGATGAAAACGAGCACTGAACCTGTCGCGACTCCGGGTAATGACATCGGGATGATGACACGCCTAAAAGCCTGACTTGGCGTAGCTCCAAGGTTTTGCGCCGCTTCAACGAGGTCGGGATCAATACCTTCAAGTACTCCTTGCAAAGTAAGGATCATAAAAGGCAATATCACACACAATATACCGACAAACACTGCACCATGCGTATACATCAATTCCAATGGCGAAGATATCAGATTAAATTTCATCAATATCACATTGATGAACCCCTGAGTTCCAAACAGGGTCATCCACCCTGCTGCGCGCACAACATTTCCAACCAAAAGCGGAAACAACACAATAATAATGATCAAACTTTTGAACCGTGTTCGTGTTCGTGCTAAAAACAGTGCCACAGGAAAACCAAGTAGCAGCGCTGCTATTGTGCATTCCATAGAGATTTGCACAGTCGAAAACATGATGTTCTGGAAATAGCTGGAAGAGAAAAATTTGATGTAATTCTCGAACGTAAACGCATGAACCATTAACTCAAATGGGTCAAAATGATTAAAGCTATACCGGATTAAAATCAACGTCGGGGCGACAACAAGTGCCGCCACGATGATGAAAGCTGGAGCCAAATTAAGTACACCGACTACAGGCAATTTACTTGTTTTTGACATGTCAGACACCTATGCTTTAAACGTCTGGTTCCACCACTCTAACATCTTTGGTGTCTGCGCGATTTTGAATTCATGGTTTGGTGATAAGAAGTTGTTGCGGTCCTCATCTGTAAATCCAATTTCCTTAGCAATTTCTACTGGCAATTTGGCATTCGCGACCGTCGGGATATATCCCATCTGCTGAGCAAAAGCCGCTTGCGCGTTTGCATTAAGCATTGCGTCCAAAACGGATAGGCCCTCTTCCTGATTAGTCGAATTTTTAGTGACTGCAGCTTCGAATATCACCGGCATAGCTCCCTCAGATGGGACGGCAGAAGCAACGGATAGACCTGCATTCTTCCACTGGAATGCACGTGCCCGCCACATCAGAGTTGCAGCAATTTCGCCAGACTTAAGAGCATTTGCTACTGCCTCATTTGACGGCAAGACTTTCACACCCTGTTCTTTAATTTCTAACAGCGCATCATAACCAGGCTCATAGTTTTCGTCTGACCCTCCAAATGCTGCTGATGCGGCGCGAATAGCTTCGCGATAAAGTGCATTAGCGAACCCGACTTTTCCTTGAAACGGCTCAGACCACAAATCTTTATAAGAGGTTGGCTCTGGAACCAATTCAGGATTATAGACGATTACCAGCGCACTATAAATATGTGGGATAGAATAACTATTTTGAAACTGTGGGTATACATTTGCCATATTCGCGACATTGTCAGTACTGATTTCTGACAGAAAACCCTTTCGCCCCATCAGTGACATATCGGTGTCAGAGAAACTTACAACGTCGATTGCATTCTGTGGGCGTTTGGCCTGAGCAATAATTTTTGTGCGACGCGCACTAGTTCCGCCGGTATCAAACACCATTGAAACGCCTGATTTCTTGTCTGCAATTGGAGCTACGATTTCAGTTAACAAACGAGAATAATCACCGCCCCAAGTTGCCATAATTACTTTTTTATTTTCAGCAAATGCAGCTCCAGCGCTGAATGCCGTGCTTCCAGCTAAACCTGCAGCAGTCAGCTGCAAGAAATGCCGGCGATTAAGATCAGAATTGGTCATTTGAATTTTCCTTTGTTTGAGTTTCTAATTAGTCGTCATGCAACAGGTGACCGGTATCATCCGGCCAACCAATGTTCACTTCTGCACCTGCCTCTAGAGACAGGTGTGTCTTACCTTTATTTTGAATTTGTACGCTGATTTCATCGCCATTCACGGAGTCCAAGACCACTTCGCAAATCGATCCCAGATAGGTCAAACGCTTTACTGTTGCAGCAAAGCTATTTCGGAATTTACTTGAGCCAGAACCTATTTCAATATTTTCTGGCCGTACGCAGAGTAAATCATCAAAGGACTCGCTGCTCGCAAGTCCTTTGATGTGGATTTTTGTTCCACTGTCGGTTTCAAATTGGTTCTTGGAGATTTTTCTACCTTTGAACAGGTTTGACTTTCCCAAAAAGTTAGCAACAAAGCGTGAGTTTGGTTTTAGGTAAATATCAGGACCGCTACCTGTTTGCATGATCCTACCTTCATTCAACACAACAAGCCTGTCCGCTAAAGTCAGCGCTTCTTGTTGGTCATGGGTCACAAACAGAGAAGTTAATCCAAGCTTCTTTTGAATACTTCTGATTTCAAGGCCCACACTTTGTCTCAGGACTGCATCCAGGTTGGACAAAGGCTCGTCCAGCAAAAAAATATCTGGTTGAATAACAAGCGCTCTGGCAATCGCTACTCTCTGTCGCTGACCACCGGACAATTGACGAGGGAATCGGGTTTCATACCCCTTGAGATGCACCAAATCTAATGCTTCATTAACTTTCTGTATGCGGGCAGCTTTCCCTACTTTTCGCATCTCGAGACCAAACCCTATGTTTTCGGCCACGGTCATGTGAGGAAAAAGGGCATAGCTCTGAAAGATCATGCCAGTGTTGCGAAGATTTGGCGGTGTCTTGGTGACATCTTTGTCGCCAATCTGTATCGAACCCGATGTGGCTTCGACAAATCCCGCAACCATGCGTAACAAAGTGGTTTTGCCACAACCGCTTGGTCCCAAAAGTGCTATTAATTCTGGTCCATCGACAGAAAGCGACACATTATCTATTGCGGTGAATTCACCGAATTTTTTGGTAAGATTAGAAATATTAAGACGTGACATTTATACTATCCTGCTGAGTTTAACGAAGCGGTCGCTGATAAGAAGAAGTGTCGCAATAACAACGATTTGTATGGTGCTGACGGCTGAAATTGTCGGATCCATATTGAATTCGAGGTATTGCATGATCGCGATTGGAAGCGTGGTTCGACCTGGACTTACAATCAGTAACGACAGTTCTAAATTTTCGAATGAAATGATTAAGCTAAACAAAATGGCCGCGACAATGCCACTGCGAATTTGTGGCAGAGTAACGCGAAAAAAGGCGGTCCAGCGGCTTGCGCCTAGGTTCATGGCTGCCTCTTCCAAAGAAGGATCAAGACTGACGAGATTTGCACCAACCAACCGGACCGACCACGGGAGAACTAACATAGAATGGGCGGCAATAAGACCCGTGTAATTGGATGTCAGATCGACTAGAAACGTATCAGCTACAAATATAAAGAATATGTACAATGCCACACCCAAAACGATATTCGGTATCAAGAGCGGTGATAGCAACAGGGCTCTAAGTAAATCGCGTCCTGGAAAATCGTAACGCGTCAAAGCGATGGCAGCCATAACACCGCTACTTACCGCAATCAAAGATGAAGATATCGCCACGATACCGCTTGTGATAAATCCGGTCAGAAATTCTGGTCTAGACAAAGCAACACCGTACCAATCCGTCGTGTATCCCTCTGGCGGAAAGGTCAGGAACGGGCTATCGAAAAAAGACACCCACACAACGAAAACCACAGGCAAAAGAAGGAACGATAGCACCAGAGCACATAGGAGGTAGAAGGAGTAAACACCCAACTTATTTAGCTTCGTCACGTCAGCTTCCTTTCACTTAATAACATTTTAATTTTGTTCATTTTTCCCTTCTCAAACATAGGCACGCTGCTCGCGCGCTTACGGACACTAACAACATCCTCAATTGAAGAAATGAACTTATCGCGATGCATCAAATGGCGAGGCAGACCGAACCAGCTGGCTGAGACAACACGAACCCCGAATTCGTCACCTAGTTGTTGGTTAAGCTGCTGTCCCATATCAGAATCCATGGAACGAGTAAGATGATCAAAATCCTTGAACTGAAATGCCGAGTCCATTACGCCGAAAGCTTTGACAAGACGTGACGCTTGGGATCCCGATGAGATGAAGAAATGCTGAGTCCCAATGGAAACAGCCTCCATCTGCTTTTGGCCCTTTCCAAGTTGACCACCAGAATAGTGAGTGATTTCGATCCGCCCGTCCGTTTTTTCTTTAACAATCTCAGTGAACTTGACTGCTGCCTTTGTATCGTGTGTTGCTGCGGCTCCCATGCCACCGCTTATAGGTTTGATCTCTTGACCTAACGCCAAGCCAGTTGACATTGACAACACGGCTCCGAGAACTGCTGCTGAAGTTAATTTTTTTCGAACTTCAAACACGACCATACTTCCCTTCTTAGTGATATTGATCTGATTAGAGAGACCCTACCTTGAATTTAATAAAGTCCTCTGATTCGCCCTCATATTAAAAACAAACTTATTTGTTTGTCAATAAAAACAAACATTCTGGTTTGTTCTAAAGCTAAAAACTGTTATGGTGACACCAATGCACAGTTTTTTATCAATGAAAAATGCTGCCCTACTTTAGAGTGCCAAGGAGACATTTAATTGAAATACCACAGATCACAAAAAGAACGAACCAACTCGACACGGATCAAATTGTGCAAGGCCGCGCTCGAAGAAATTGCCCGTGTGGGATATCACAATTGCACAACTCCAATGATATCAAAGAAAGCTGGTGTCTCACGTGGCGCTCAAACTCACCACTACCCAGCCAAGTTTGAAATGGTTACAGCAGCTTTCGAATTTCTTGTTAACGATTGGGAAGAAAAGAGAAGATTATTCGTCTCTCAGAATCATGCCCTATTGAATGCGAGCGATTATGCAGATTTTATGTGGCAGGAAATTTTTAATGATCCCAATTATGTTGCAGTGCTGGAAATGCTGTTAGCAGCACGTGGAGATCCCAAACTACAAGAAAGCCTTTCTTCATTGATAGAACAGCTAAGTGTAACCCGGTTGCAAATTTGGCGGTCTATTTTTGGCACTGACCATAGCGACGAAAAAACTGAAACGCTGATGCGGATGACCATCTGCTTGTTCAGAGGCATGTCCATGCAGGATTTGCTTGAAAAGGACGCCAAGAATTACAAGCCTCTCATGCTCAGGTACTGGAAGCAAATGTTGATGTCAAATTTGTAGAAAGTGCTTTCCGACGACATGAATAAAAAGTCCGGAAGCAGCAAATTGGCTGCAGATAAATTAGTTATGAACAATCGCCGTAAAACAAGATTCGCATAGTTTTGGCGGGCCTGCGTTGCGAGGAAAGTATTTCCGCTTAGTACCCCGAAAGGGCATTGCAGAAAGCTTGTATTACAGTTGGCCAAAAGAGTTTCTGGAGGTTGGTAAGCGTCGCTTATCGGGTGATACGGCGCGTCAGAAATAATTTATCATCCCGACATCAGTGACTGCGAGCAAAGATTCAGAAAAGAATCCCTAGATACTAGGTATAAAATCTGAAGATATTCCCGTATTATTGGACGTGTCACGATCCCACCCTGATATTGCCATTTCCGCTAATTGGAAAAGGTAGCGTGTTAACATATCTGCACTTATGCGCTTTAGTTGGATTTATAAATTTACCACTCCCTGATACGCGAAATAATTACCCTGTTCGCGAAATTATTTTCCCTGTTATTTATCTTAGGGAAATCGCCCATAACACTCTGTAATCACGGCTACATTACAGGTTAGATTCTTCAAATCACGCGAAAAACGTATATATTCCCTGTAAATTCCCTGTTAACAGGGAATTTCGAACCCAGACTGGATAGCTCCAGACTGCGCACATCACCACAATAACTAAGATAATGATATAGCTATACTATACTTGATATTATCCCGTGTTTTCAGGGGCATTCTTATATGTCTCGAAGCCCCAGACCCTAAACAGGCAGCAATAACGGTCAGAATCCATCAAAAATCTGGGAATGGCTTTTGCTCGGTCGCCGTTTGCGAATTCGCGATGCAGTGATGATGGTAATGTAGAGGTTTTAAAGAGACTCTGGGCTATTATAGATGGCGAAACATCTCGCGCTGATCATGCCAGACGGTTGGAAAGGCATGGCGCAACAACCATTCAGTCGTCAATCCTAACGGTTGGCTGCCTTCATAAACATCGCGAATGACGTCTGGTGCCAGAAATGCCAATTCGATCAGTTTCTGGATACGGTCATTGGACACACCTTCTACTTTGGCAATCTCCGCATATGTCTTACCAGACCGAACCAGTGCAAAGTAGCGATGCGCTCTGGCGATATTCTTGAACAAAACATCATCGCGTGGAGATATGGTATCGGCGAGAATGATTTTGGTTTCAACACCGCGCTTGCGATGTTGGAATTCCGAATTGAATGTCAGGAGGTCGCTGTTTATGCGCTCACGTGGTTCGCCCAAATGTTCGGCGACGGCAGTTGCACAAAGGGCAATCGTAATCATGCCTGGAGAGATATCAATACGACTTATTAAGGTGTGAGTATCTGGGGCTGTTAACTCAGATGGCGAAAGCCGTTCACTTAGATCCACAAGTTCATCGGTAGTAGCATCCTCTATAATATTGCCCACTATCTCAGGTACACATAGATGCTTGGCGATAAGTTCAGTAACTACAGCTTCAAGTTCTGACCCAGGTAAACGCCACCCACCTGGATTTTTCTGTTTGGCGCCGCGGACTAAACGATGAGACACATAATAACGTAATCTGCGGCCCTTCGCTGTTTTGGTATGACTGGGTGTAAACCGATCCCCAGTTTCGTCAAAGACTTTACCTATGAGCAAGGGTGCCTGTTCTTTTCCACATTCATCGGTTTGCCTTTTCCCTGTCCGCGGTTTGACAGCGCTTGCTATTAACTGTTCCTGCAATTGATCCCAAACATAAGGATTGATGATAGCTTCGTGCTGCCCGGGATAGACCTCTGCATGATGTCGGATCCTGCCCGCATAGATCGGGTTGGTTAAAATATGATAGATGTGACCAAAGCTAAACTGCGCACCACCCTTTATCCGACCTGAAGATAACGTTCGCACCGCTGTCCTCAAACCCAATTTATCAACCCTGTCCTTGGTTAGGCGGATATTCCCATGATGGTGATAAAGATCATAGATAGTCAGTATGGTCTCTGCGGTTGGTTCACTGATCTTCAGTGTTCGTCCATCGGGTTCATACCCCAAAGGCACATTGCCTCCCATCCAGAGCCCCTTCTTTTTGGAGGCCGCAATCTTATCCCTGATGCGTTCGGCTGTGACTTCACGTTCAAACTGGGCAAATGACAGGAGCATATGCAATGTCAGACGACCCATGCTGGTTGCTGTATTAAACGATTGCGTGACAGACACAAAAGACGCGCCTGCTTCATCCAGAACATCAACGATCTTGGCAAAATCTGCGAGAGACCTCGTCAGGCGGTCAATCTTGTAGACGATAACCTGATCGACCTTTCCCGATCTGATGTCAGCAAGCAAGTGTTGCAATCCAGGCCGTTCTAATGTTCCGCCTGACAGGCCACCATCGTCATAAGCTCCCAGCACCAACACCCAGCCTTCATTTTTCTGACTTACAATATAGGCCGCACAAGCCTCCCTTTGGGCATCGAGCGAATTAAAGTCCTGCTCCAAACCATCCTCGGATGATTTGCGGGTATATATGGCGCAACGGATCTTATTCATATGCGGGCACCTGCCTTGCCTGTCAGGCCGAAAAACCGTGGGCCCGACCAACTTGTGCCGGTAATATGAAGGGCTATTGCGGACAGTGATTTAAAATGCTCACCCGCAAGAAGATAACCGTCCCCTTTCACTTCAACGCTGTAACGTCGACCGTTCCATTCACGGATCAACTGCGTTCCTGGCTTAACTGTTATGGCAGCTTGTATGTTCAAAGAGTTGCCATCCACTGCTATGTTCAGTGCCCGCTTTAAGGAAGTGGAAACTCCACCAAAACGACGGCACTGCGCATTCCAGATCAACGCTTTACGCATAAACATCATAGATATGTGACGTGGCGGTGGCACCCCAAATGCATCATTCCATGCTATACGAAGGCCAATACGACCCAAATCATTCAATTCCAGCATCCGCGTCTGAATGTTCTCGTCGCCCACCATCAGGAACCCTGCCCTTCAGGTAGGCTTGTAATGCGGTAGCGCATGAGTTTGCTGTTTCTAGGCTTGGCGGAGGTAATCACATAGCCTGATTTACGTAATTTACTCAGGGCCGCGCGTGTTGTATGCGGTAACCAGCCCAATCTCTTACTGAGGCTGCCTATATCAGCTCCGCGATCTTTGTTCAAAAAGCTAATCAACCTAGCCTTCTTGGTGGTCTTGGGACGCCTTGGTACCCGTGCTTTTTTGCAGTCTACGGCCCTTCCAGGTGTCATTTTACCAGGTATGTTATTCATCTTTATCTCCACTCATTTGGCACTGGCCATTCCAGCGCTTTGTACTGAGTAGAGCCCAGACATCCTGGGCGACGTGGGCAAATAGAAACTGGTCTATCTGTCCCGGCCCGATTCATCCTTTCCGATGATACGTTCAATAGTTGTCAAAACTATCTCAGAAGCGCGCAACAAGGGCCAGATTTGTGCAATGTCTGATCTCATCAAGGCAAGTGAACGTTTGCCCGATTGTCCCCCTATCGAAAGCCCCGCTGCAACCTCAAGCAATGCCGTCAGATCTGCAAATCGCTCCGATATTTTATCTCGTTCAAGTTCATTCATACCCACACACAGGCTTCCCGTGCGCAGGAAGTCCAGTCTCAAATAACATGAATCGACATTTTAAGACGCTAGAAATAACATTCCAATGGCAGTTCGCGGTTCAAAGTCATCACAGAAAGTAATTTTCTATTCCACATTTCGATTTGTTAGAGCAGTTGCACGTTTTCGTTTGTAAGATTGTCTGCTTTCCAAGTGTCTCTCGTGATTAAAATGATTGTATATCTGGGCGTGATAACTTGTAAATTTCTGAAGCGCCGCAGGGCTTTTAAACTTCTGCATCGCACGCTCTCGTCGTCTAAACGGCAGATGTGAATTCTCACACCTATTATTTGATCTACTACCGCATAATTGACGATCGGCAGCGCCAACCTCACGAAAAGCGACTCTATATGACGGCAACTTGTCAGTTGTGATAACCTTTGGCGAACCGTGTTTGCGCATTACTTTTATAAGAAACTTCTTAGCAGCAGCTTTGTCTCGCTGCCTTGTAACAAAGCATTCCAGAACTTCACCTTCGTGATCAACCGCGCGCCATAGATAGAAGCGTTCACCATTAATCTTCACAAAAACTTCGTCTAAATGCCACTGCCAGTTTGATTGGCGCCCTGCCCTTTTCTTACTGATCTTTCGCGCGAACTTTGATCCAAAACGCCCAACCCAAAATCGAACAATCTCGTGGCAAATATCAATCCCGCGATCATGTAGTATATCCTCAACTTGGCGAAAGCTTAGTGGATAGCGCACGTAATGCATCACTGCCAAACGGATGGTTGCTGGGCTAGTTTTGAAATATTTGAATACATTCTGTGTTGTCATTGGACAAAATTACGGATTGGTTCCGAAGCCGTCAAGTTTGTCTGACAATACCACTTGGCCCAAAACGGGCGATATTGCGGGTTTCGCTAGGTATAACCCCATATTTATTCTTGTATGGCCGCGACATTGACGGCAGCGCGCTATAACCACAAGCATATACTATCTCACTTACAGATAGGTCAGACTGGCTAAGTAGCTGATGCGCTCGCTCCAATCGCATATCTACGTATACTTGATGTGGCGTTATCGAGATGCTATTTGTGAAACGTCGTTCAAGATGCCTAGCAGAAAATCCGAGCGCTTGTGCCACTTGTTTGATTGACATGACTTGTTCCAAATTTTCAGCCATAATTTCAATCGCTTCAATGACAATATGATCATCTGCCGCATAGGTTAATAATCTCCATTGTGTCTTTGTAGTTACCCTTTTCTTAGTAGATTCAAACCCTAAATAATTGCATATGGCGGAAGTGACGACACTGCCGTGTTCGAAATTCAACATCTCGATCATCATCTGAACTGCTGCAATTCCACTGACTGAACTGCTGACATTTTGTTTGTGGCTCGTCGTCACTTCCGCAAACTCGATCATCGGTTCAATTTCAGCCAACGCCGTACGGAAATTTTGATGTACCGCTGTACTCCTAAGATCAAGCAAACCAGTATCATGTAGAATAAACAGTCCGGCACCGACCGAACATACTCGTTTAGCACGTTTCAGTCGTTGCCGCATTTTTGATTGATAGCATTCTTGCAGCACCCATCTTTTGTCTGTTGAGCCGATTAAAACTATCGTTTCCTTCAACGAATTTGAACTGGTCTTAAGAAAACTATCGACGCCAACAGAATGCCTCCAGGTGTAAGTGCCCGTCCCTATTAACATATTTGCGCAGCGCAGTACTTCAATACATGCCTCCACAGGCCATTGTTCGGCCGTGCTGTCAGACACAAAAACAAAATCGCTCATGGCATGCGTGTGGGCTAGACGAGGTACAGTGGTATTCTGCTGGATATTATCCGGTGTAATTTGAAGCATATTCGTTTTCCTTTACAGCCTTGTAACTTGAAGATCTGCTATTTATTCATATTTTGGAGTAGGGATATATTTGTTCGTCCAAACGCCATTTACGCCCAGATTTGCATTTGCGAGAGATTCTATACTTCTTTCGCAAAGCTGCTTTTGATACCCCAAGCACAGCGCAGCAAAGTGTCGGGCTGTTTCAAAGGTTCCAAGATCATAATCGCCATCCAATTTTCCATTGGTCTTATTGTTGTTAGCCAAAATCGTTGATATGGCCAGAGTATCTTCAAGCGATGTGTCCAATACATCAACATCGACTTCTAACGTTTGGATTTCAACAACCATATTGTTGCGAACTACAACTCTGAAAACCTGTTGGCGCATAACTAAAACAAGCTCCACTTTGAATTCTCATTGGTATGGCCCCTGCATATTCCATAACAGAAGGGTTTATTATTAGATTGCTTGCAACCGCACATATGAAATTCGCCATCGATAGGTGCCGTAAATTCAATCGGGAGAAACTTAGAGCCAGCATGGCTGTTATCACACCATGGTTGATTTTTCGAACGTCCACAGCTGCACCATAGATAGGTCTTACCTGCTTGAACATTCACAACGAACGGCCCCCGCTTAGGCATTTCGGGGTCATCTTTTTCAGCAGTGGGAAGAGTTCGACGATCATTCATTTTTCACCAACCCCTCTTGCTCTAACCACTTATGAAGTTCTTTGTACGGTTCGGTTGAGTGCGGTAAATTCATTGCAGCAACAAAATACTCTTGAAAGTCCATTTCAATTGCTGTCTCGACTTTTTCAACGCGACGGCAAACTTGATCAATTTCCTGTCTGGCACTTGACGATAAAAGGGCGATACGGGCACCGGTCCCAGCTGCATTTCCAGCAGATGAAACCTGATCAATCTTGCAATCTGGGATCAAACCAATTGCCATGGCATAGCCAACATCAATGTAGCTACCAAATGCTCCAGCAAGGTAGATCTTTTCTATATGATCCGTTCCCATACGGTCCATCAAAAGACGCGTTCCCGAATAACAGGCTGATTTTGCAAGTTGGATTGCACGAATATCCCCTGATGCAACATATACCACACGGTCACCAACACTGTGCAAAATGTATTCAAAATTCCTCCCTTTCGCGCGAAAGTTTGGATGGTCCACTACATCGAGGTTCTTGGCCTGCATCCGTCCTGTGGTATCAACAATTCCACATAGGTATAGCTCAGCAACCGCTTCAATTATTCCTGATCCGCAAATTCCAGTGACGCCGATGCTTTTGATCGCAACGTTAAATCCTTCCTCATCTGACCACAAATCAGAACCAATGACTTTAAATCTGGGTTTTAATGTTTCGCGATCAATACGAACACGTTCGATCGCGCCAGGTGCCGCTCGTTGGCCGCATGTGATCTGTGCGCCTTCAAAAGCCGGCCCCGTCGGAGACGAACAAGCAATAAGACGGTCCTTATGGCCAAGAACAATTTCTGCATTGGTGCCAACATCAATCACCAATGTCATCTCAGTATTGTTATGGGGTGCCTGGCTGAGAATGACGCCTGCAGTATCGGCGCCTACATGACCAGCAATGCAAGGCAGAAACCATGCATAGCCACCCTCATTTATTGGAATTCCAAGGTCTCTCGCCCGGACATCGGTGCCTTTATCCAAAACCAACGGAAAGGGTTCCATTCCCAACTGCGTTGGATCAATGCCAAGCACGAGATGATGCATAGTTGGGTTGCCAACCAGCGTCATTTCAACGATTTCATCCGAAGTTATATCCGTCTCCTGGCACAACGAGTTTACAAGATCGGCTAACGTCTCCTGAATTGCGGCAGTTAACCTATGGGCTTGATTCTCATTTTGCTGAAGATAAGAAATCCGGCTCATCAGATCTTCGCCAAATCTAATCTGGGGGTTCATTAATCCAGAACTCGCTAATACATCACCACTGTCCAATGCACATAAATGCGCTGCTACTGTTGTCGTTCCTACATCTACCGCAACTCCGTAAAGGCGTTCTTTGAAACCAGGCCATATAGAAATCGCTTCTTTTCCAGCGCGAACGGCAACAGTGGCTTTAAAATCCCCACCGTATGTTTCCCCAGCGCGCAGAGCACCCGAAAGCTTTGTGAGGCATGAAATATCCCATTGCAAGTCAATCAAGTTCCAATCCTTTAACAACTGCTCTGATATTCGTTGAAGGTCGGCGCGCTGATCCTGCATACTTGGCTTTGGCATTTCAACATAGTGTAACGAGACTATTGGGTCAATTTTTAGGTCGCGAATTTCATCTGCACTTTTACGAACCACTTGCCGATGAATTTGACTCTCTTCAGGGACATCAATAACAAGGTCGCCATGGATTTCAGATTGACATCCCAGCCGTCGATTATCCTTCAAGCCCTTGATGTGTTTATATTTTTCTTCTGTTGACTCTGGAGCTGACAGGTTTTCGGGTTGCGAACTGATCTGCAGTTTTGCAAATTCTCCAAAAGACGGGACAATTTGACAGCGACCACATACAGCACGCCCACCACAAACAGTATCGAGATCAACACCTAACTCACGGGCCGCTTCCAAAATAGATGTGCCAATTGGAAAGTTACCCCGTTTTCCAGAAGGCATAAAAACAATTTTTGCAGTTTCAGCCATAATCCAAGTCCAGTTACAATACAGGAAAATAAGCTCTTAAAGGGCCAACTTTATCCTACATTGCAATCAACGGCCCATTGCATACCGACAGCACATAGCCCCTGCTCCGAATACGCAAGTCAACTGTTCGTCTTATGGTCATTCCAGTTGGCCCGTATTTCATCAATTATGAAATCCCGCAACAATGCAATCCGACGAGAAGGGCTTAGTTCTTCTGGGTAAACAAAGTAAACAGGTATTGATGGCCCTTTTACTTGAGGAAGAATTTCAACAAGTTGGTCAGAACGCTCACTGAAATAAAACGGCAACGCCGCGATCCCAAGGCCATTCTCAATTGACCTGTAAACACCGTAAACACTATTGATTTCAGCGTCAGGTTTTCGCATTTCACCGGCGGACATCCCTTCACGAAGTAGCCAATTCATTTGCTTAATTGGTGGGCGACCCAGACCAGATCCATAAACAATCAGCCTGTGCTTATCCAAATCCTGTAGCGATTCTGGAGTTCCATTTCGTTCCAGATACGTCTTTGAGGCATAGATTCGATAAGAAAACTCACAAATCAACTTGCGTATCAGATTTGACTCAGTCGGGTGTTGAAATCGAATTGCACAATCGGCTTCGCGATGCCGCAAATCGAGTTCTACATTATCAATAAGTAGTAGCGTCACATCTATATTTGGAAAGTTTCTCTTGAATTTCACAAGGCGGGAAGACAGCCAGGCTCCGCCAAAACCCTCCGTTGTTGTCAATTTGAGCGGCCCTTTGGGTGTTTCGTTTAATTCGTTCGATCTTGCCAAACCAAGCTCAAGCGACTCCCACATCTGATCTATCGCTTCAAGTAAACCTTCCCCCGCTTCGGTTGCAATCAAACCTTCTCTGTTTCGAATGAAAACCTGAAATCCCAGCTTAATTTCAATTGCACTGATCTGCCGGCTTACAGCAGATTGGGTTATTCCTATGATTTCGCTGGCTTTTGTAAAGCTTCCAACTTGATGAACAATTCTACAATTGCGCAATCGATTCCAGTCAAGATATCCTGCTTTTTTATACGCGTGACGAGCAATCCCATCTGGTGCATCAATGGAACCTTTCAGGCCAATTGCAGCCCCGTTGTCTAGGACATACCATCGCTTGACGTTTTGATCGGATCCCGGCCAGTCCTTGAACAATTCTGAATGTGACGTACAAGGTGCTCCAGTAGTCAGGTAAAATTCCTGCACTTCCGCCGTAAGCTCAGATAGGCGTATGGCACCAGTCGGATAACTGGTTAACTCAGTGTCTAATATGTCTTTCAATGTCGGCAAGTTTATTCCTGTTTTCTGGAGCTTACTTTTTAATCATACTTTCTTAATTTGAATTAAAATCCAACAAATTTAATACTAAATGATAATATTTTTTATCTGTGACCAAATCTGGCCGCTAACCCTTTAATAACTCTGGCTTTCTTTTCTACCATCAATCCCTTTTGCGACGTAAGCATACGTCCGATTGGCGTTGCGCACGAATGGATCATCCTCTTAAGTGGAATATATGCAATGAAACCACATGCTGCCAGTGCATGGATAATCCAGACAACGTTATGTGCCTGCAAACCTGATGGGGTTACTGTTGCGAATGCTCGGCCGACAAAAGAGGCCCAAGCGTCTGGGTTCTCAGGATCGGCAGCTAGTCTCATACCTTCAACAAAAAATCCCGTCAGAACAACAAACAACAGAAAAATTGTTGTTGGCGTATCAGTATATTTCTGAGCTTCCTTTCCGTTAACTACCACCCTGTATCCCAGCGCCATTAGGCAACCCACCAGAACCATCAGGCCGGTCAGATCATATGCAATATCAAACCCCAATCGTAACGGTGAGTTTTTCTGATGCCAGACATCGGTCCAGCCAAAGGCAGGAAAGGCCTCCCGAATGGGCACAACAACCAGTTCGACAAGAAACATTAGGCCAAATCCCCAGAAAATGAGCTGATGGCGTAACCAACGAAATGGGCTAACCTGAAACAGGGTTTTGTGAAGAATAACTTCATTAACAAGTGTTTCACGCAGTGCAACCTGATCTAGATTATCACGTTGCCAAAGGTTTCCAAATCGTTGGATAGTTGGTAAATTTCTTTTCACTATAACGCGCCAAATACCAATGTCTAAAATAACGATAGCTAAAAGAATAGCTGGTCCAAACAACATATAATGCAGAGCTATTCGACCCGATAACGCCTCAAAAACGTAATACCCAGTTAAAGCTGCAACCGCCAAAACATATGTCCAACCGCCAAGCCAAAAAGCTATGGAATAGGTTCGTCGTAGGCCAACTGAGTTAAACCAAGGTGTTAGCGCAAATACTGAGAATAGAAACACACCCGACAGTATTAAGAGAGACGCAAGAAGAAACAACGCATAGCCAATAGCCGCGTGACTTTGACCAAACAGACCCAATCCAATCAAAGCCACCGCGAAACCGATCAACACATGACCAATTTTGAAAACTTTCGAAACAGAGGAATTATCAGTATCCAAGCTCAAGTTATTGCGCGGCGTCAGCTTTAGCCTCCTCCCGTTCGCGATCAATTTCCAGCATAGCTTCGTGCAATTCAGGTGCTCCGCCTTTCAGGTTTTTAAGACGCGTAACACACGCTTTCGCTTTATCAACAGCAACCAAAGCATCCATGCCGTAAGCATCAGCACCTATTTTATCACACCAAGTTTGGCTAATAGGTGCACCACCGACAAAGACTTTTACATCATCACGCAGTCCTTCTGCTGTTATCACCTTAATAGTTTCCCACTGCATGTTCATAGTGGTCGTCAACAAGGCAGAAAAACCAATTATGTCTGGCTTGTGTTCTCTGATTGCCTCAATGAACGTTTCGGGGGGAACAGTAACCCCTAAATCGTGAACTGTGAATCCTGCCGCTTCCATCATCATCGCAACGATTTTTTTGCCGATATCATGCAGATCACCTTGTACCGTCCCAACAACGACCGTACCAACTTCTTCGCTTTTTTCGGCCAAAATCAACGGCTTTAATCTCGCAAGCGCTTCATGCATACATTTTGCGGACATCATAACTTCGGGTAAGAAATATTCGTCCATTTTAAAACGGCGCCCAACTTCTGCAATTCCCGCCGCCATCGGTCCGGAAATTAAAGTCCGAGCGGTAATATTTCCTTCTAGCGCTTCATTTATGAACCCGACAGTGTCGGCGTGTTCACCATCGATAATATTCCATTCTAGATGATGAAATAATATTTTTATCGCCTCAGGTGCGTCGCTCCACCGATCAGTCTCTAGTGAGTCCTCAATATCATATTGCAGATCTTCTAGGTCGTTCTCTTTTTCGGTATCAATGATTATGGTCATAGATCATGTTGCTCCGTTGTTTACTGATACTGGTTCTTTAGGTTTGTGTCTTTTTTTCCTTTTTGGATTCGGATCCCAAGGCTCATAATCAACCCCATCGTCTGCTCCCTCAGGTGGCTTATCCGGTAAAGGATAAGTCCCGTACTCCCGCGCTTCCTCAATCATTGCCAATGTATTTTCAACCGGTACATCATGCTCTAGTCGGTGCGATGAGCTTAGCAAAAAACCACCTCCGTGACCAATTTCCCATATGCGCTGCCGTACTTCGCGGCGAACATCATCTGTCGTACCCCAAGGCAAAGTTTCCTGAACGTCAATCCCACCATAAAAGAACATTTCTTTACCCAGCTGGCGCTTTTTGGCTGCAGGGTTTGAATGACGCGCAACTTTTGGTGGCATGCTGTCATAACCATCAACACCACAGTCCATCAGGTGTCGCATAAACGGCTCTGGAATTGCTCCACAACTGTGAAACTGAATTTTACCGTCAGGATTTTTACTTTGGAAGTATTTTTTGGTTTCCAAAGTTGTGCGCTTGTAATGTGGGACAAGTTGATTTTCAAACATGGACAATGACATAAAGGCTGTTTTTTCAGACGCCAAATCCTCCGGACTCATACGAAGCCAATCAATGTACTCCCCACATTGCGCAAGAAAAGCTTTGTTATGTTCTATTTCAAGATCAACCAACTTTATCAGCATTGCATCCAAAAATTCTGGGCTTTCAATAAAATCCGAGAATATTTTAGCATAACCGACCATATATTTTGCCTGCTCGAACAGCCCACCACGTCCACCCTGCCCCATCAAGGCAAAAGGTGTCTCTTCACGTATGTACTTACAGTATTCCCGCAAGCTCATACCTGGAACAGGGCTGTCTTGCCACATGGCTTCATCCCATGGATCGGGCCAAGGAAATTCTCGTAGAATTTCCAAACCTTCTTCCAAAGGCGCGCTTGTTGCTTCGAAAAGCGGATACCCAATCATTTCGTAGTACCCACCATTTTCATGCGGCGTATATTTTCGAACAACACCCCATTCATCGACATTTATTTCCGCGCTATCAGGCGGGGATGGGACCTGAAGCGGCACTGGAATATCATTGTGATCCAGTGTTCTAAATCCTGGAGAGCCACCTGAGGGTCCGATCGAAACTCTTAAAAAATCGATATCCAGCTTCTCAGCCAGATCAACTTCAAATGCAACGTCCGTTGTCCATGTTGTCGATCCCGTTCTGTAATTCTTAAAATCTTCGTTATACCCCATACCAAGACCGGCCCGAAGATTTTGATATCCCTCAACCGTACCCCATAATCCAATGGGCACCTTGTCAGGTTCACGAAGGGAAAGCGCATCTAAAGTTCTTTGACGTTGGGGCGATATTGCCCTTCCAATAGTTGCAGTCATTCAAATCTCCTACGGCCGCGTGGTTAAAACATAACGCACGGTTTGTTTGAATTAATCATATGAGTAGCAAGGCTCTTTTGATATATCCACTGGCTCGGTCCCCCTGTGCATCAGTTGCATGGGCGACTAAGATATACGAAGGCCACCACTAAGAGAGCGGCCTTCGTTGTTAGTCTTCCTTAGTTTGCCCAAGGCGGTGTAAACTCTTCAAACTTACCACCTGTGAATTTCACAAAAGACATATCTTTAACGATAAAATGGTTAGGCGCATTGCCTTCACCGATTGTAACACTCGGTACCACGCTACCTTTCCAATCATCGATCCCTTCAAGTGTTTCAACAAGCCGTTCACGCGTGATTGGACCATCGCCCATACGATTGATTGCTTCAGTAAAGACTTGGCTACCAGCAAATCCCCAAAGGTGAATCGCATCTGGTTCTTCTTCTGGATAGTATTTCGCCAGAATTTGTTTCGCTTCCTGAATTTGCGGCGCAGGTGAGTCGAAATCACGGAATATGGTCGTAAAGTAGACACCCTCAACCGCAGCATCCCCTGCTAACTCTGCAACTTTAGGGCTTTTCCCAAAGAACACGTTTACAACCGGTGCATCCCAACCCAATTTAGCCCGCTCAGTGTAAAATTTTGCTGCAGGTTCAGGAGCACAGGAACAAATAACTGCTTCTGCTCCAGATGCCTGCATTGCGATAACCTGAGATGACACGTCAACTTCTTTGGGCTCATAACTTTCGGCCGCAACAATTTCCACGCCTTCGGCTTCCAAAACGGATTCTATTCCAGACATGTGGGTTTTACCCGATGGGTCGTTTTGATATAACACAGCAACTTTTTTTGCGCCAAAAACTTCTTTTGCAAATTTCACCAACTGCTGACCTTCTGTATGATAGCTCGGGTACAATGGGAACACCCAAGAACTTTCGATAGTCAGGTTCTTCTCAGCGCCTGTGCCGGCACCAATTAGAGGCATATTCTTTTCAACGATATAATCGATAACGGCACTTGTTGGCGCAGACCCCAATGGTGATACTATTGCAAAACATTCGTCACGCTCTACAAACCGCTTTACAGCAGTTTTTGTTCTGGCTGGTTCGTATTTGTCATCAACCATCTTATACTCGATCATCCGGCCGTTTATGCCACCATTCTCGTTCACATTTTTGAACCAAGCATCTGCACCCTTACCCATTCTAAAATAACTGGAAACCTTGCCAGTCATTGGTTGGTAAGAGCATACTAAGATTTTATCATCTGAAACCCCCGGACCATTTTGAGCCACCGCGGGTGTTGTAAAGGCTGTAACGGACATCGCCGTACCAACCATGAATGCAGTCTTTAAAAAACTATTCATTATTTCCTCCTATTGTTTCTACGCAAATGCGCAATAAAACCTGGCAATTTTTTAAATCAGCTCAGGCGCTTCCTAAATAGCTTTCGTATACCTGTTTATTGTTCTTCAATTCGGTAGATGATCCAGAGATCATCACCTGCCCCAACTGCATGACATACCCAAAGCTTGAGTATTTCAAAGCCATCTTCATATTCTGTTCTACGAGTAGAATTGCGAGATTCCTCTCCTCCACGAGGCGCTGCAAAGTTTCGAAAATTTGTGCTACAATTATTGGAGCAAGCCCAAGAGACGGCTCATCCAACATCAGAAGTTTCGGTGCTGCCATCAACCCACGACCTATGGCCAGCATTTGTTGCTCCCCTCCCGAAAGGGAACCACCTAGCTGTGAGCTACGTTCTTTCAGTCGTGGGAAAAGATCGTAAATTTCACTTATATCTTCTTCGATTTTAGTGCGATCTTTACGGGTATAGGCACCCATTTCTAAATTTTCGGTAACAGTTAAGTCTTTGAATATCCGTCGCCCTTCAGGAACTTGGGCAATGCCCATACTTGTAACTTCATTCGGGGACAGATTTGTAATTTCTTTATCATTCCACTTGATACTGCCACCACTTGGCTTAACCACGCCTGATATACATTTTAGCGTCGTAGATTTTCCGGCACCATTTGCCCCCAGCAAGGTCATGATAGTATTTTCAGGTATTTCGATAGAAATTCCTCGCAACGCAGTAATTGGTCCATAATTTGCTTGCAAGTTTGTGACTTGAAGGTGGTTCATTCTTCCTCCTCCCCCAGATACGCTTTTATGACTTCAGGGTTTGCACGCACATCACTGGGCACTCCCTCGGCTAGATTTGAACCGAAATTAATCACATAAAGATAATCGCAAACCTGCATCACCATCTTCATGTCATGCTCAACCAGTAATACCGAAACGCCCATCTCTTGATTAATCTTGTGAATAACGTCCTTTAGTTCGGCGGTTTCATCATCATTGCAACCCGCAACAGGTTCATCAAGCAGCAAAAGCTTGGGTTTTGATGCAAGAGCTCGCCCCAGTTCAACGCGTTTCTGGTAACCATAGGGCAAATTTCCCACTTCGGTTTCCAGTTCTGAAGTTAGATTTAACAACTCCGCAATCTCTAAAGCCCGATCTTCAATCATGCGTTCTTTACGACGGGCTGATGGCGTCCAAAACATTGCCTCAATCGGATTTCCCATCAAGGAATGCCCACCTGTCATTATGTTTCTCAAAGTGGTTTGATCTTTAAAAAGATTGATGTTTTGGAACGTCCGCGCCAATCCTTTTTGTACCATTTGATGAGGCAACTGATCATCAATTTTCTCACCTTGGAAGGACACTGACCCCTCTTCATATGCTTGGAATCTGGTCAGTACATTGAACAATGTGGTTTTCCCAGCGCCATTTGGGCCAATTAAGCCTACAATCTTTCCTTCAGGGACCGATAAAGAAATACCATCACAGGCAACCACACCACCAAAGGTCACGCGAATATCTTCACAATTCAGATGATCAACCATTCCCCTGGTCCTTTTCGGCCAAGGAACCACCAGCCCGGCGCAATCTGCGGCTACGAGCATTTCGGATCGGTCGAAGCAGATATTCGATTATACCTGCCGGTGCAAACCGCAATACTAAGATTAAAACAACTCCCTTTAGAATAAAGGAAAAATCAGCGAGAGTTTCAAAAAAGAACGGCATCATTACAACAAAGAATCCACCAAGAAATGGCCCAAAGATAACCGTCGATCCACCAACTACAACGGCCATTAGAATATCAACTGAATACCAGATATCGGCATATACTTCTGCTGAAAGGTAATTCACCACGTGGGCATTTAGGGCGCCCGCAATACCCGTTATTCCGGCGCTAATTGTAAAGGCCAGCATACGGTATTTTAATCGATTTACACCGCTAGACATGGCTGCTTTTTCTGCATCCCGCAGTGCCATAAATGCACGACCTGTGCCAGAATTGATCAAGCAAAATATAAACAGCGTTACTAGGATAAGACAGACCAGTGAAACATAGTAAAACCCATGGTCGCCAATCTCAATTCCGATTACGATATTGTCGTCCAAAAATATGCCATCGCGCCCTTGGAAAAGTGGAACATTGTTAATCACTGTACCTACAAAGAAAGCAAAACCCAACGTGCCGATTGCCATGAATGCACCCGTCAAACGCAGGAAAATTAATGCAAGCATAGCCCCCACGAATGCCGCCATGAGCGCCGCGCAAATTATCCCAACTACCAGATCTACCCCTAAATGAACTGTTAGTAGCGCAGAGGTGTACGCCCCTATTGCTAGGAAACCTCCGTGCCCTACTGAAACTAGCCCGGTAAAACCAACTAGAACTAGAATACCCAATGCTGCAATAATATAGATTATGACCAGAGATGCCTGACTTAACATCCATCCCTTCACAGTCGGCAGCACAGGTATTAACAGAAGAATTGCGAAAAATATGGCTGATGCTATAAAATCGTTGCGCGCAAATTTTCGCTTCAAAAACTGAACAGACTGGACTCGGCTTAGTCCGCTTTCAGTGGTTTTTGACATGTACAGCCCTCTCAGATTTCGCGACGTTGTTGAATACCAACAAGTCCTTGCGGTCTGATCGCAAGAAGGGCCACAATCATAACAAATGCCACTGATGTCTTGTAATGGCTGCCTAGGTAACCACCAGCGAGGTTTTCAGCGACGCCGATAAGAAGCGCGCCTATGATCGCTCCACGGAAAGAATATAAACCGCCAAAAACCGCTGCGACATAACCTTTAATAAGAATTTCATCCATCATTTCAGGTGATACATAGATAATAGGCGCCACCATAATACCTACAAAACCAGCAATTGCCCCAGCCATGCACCAAGTCAATGTCACAATAAACCTTACGGGAATACCCATCAGATAAGCTGTCTCTGGGTCGTCCGTGACCGCGCGCATCGCAATACCTTGTTTTGTTTTGGTAAAAAACCCCCAAAGTATCGCTCCGATCACTAGCGCAGTCGCCATATTGTACAGATGGCCAGTGCTGATCAATGCCCCCAGAATATCAACGGGCGTTGGATCAAAACTGACAGGAAAAGCCTTGGTATCCCGTCCCCAAATCCAACCGGCCATGCCGTGAAGAATATAATAGACGCCAATAGTAGTTGTAAAAAGAGTAAGCCAGTCAGAGTCTGCGACAGGTCGCATTATAACCCGCTCTACAACAGCACCCAGTAACATGCAGCAGGCAACAACAAGCACGAGCATTGCATAATAATTCATACCCCATTCTTTGAGAAAGATTACCCCCAAGAAAGCACCAACCATCGCGAAATCACCCTGCGCAAGATTGATTGTTCTTGTATTCCGGAAGACGACAACTACGGCAATTGCCGTGAGCGCATATAAACTTCCCGTTGCTAGACCACTGAGTATTTGCTGACCGAGCATTTTACCCCCATTACTAAATTTATATAAACCTCTCCCTGAAAATCAACGCTGCGATATTGTTTCACTTTTAAAGGGAAATCAGGGATTCACCTAAGTTTTGAGTGCAAACTTTTGAAACACATCTGCTATAACATATGAAACAAATACCACTGTTAATACATTCCATAGGAGTATACCCCCTACGAATTGGGAGAAAATATCTTAGAGTCGTTGCTATTTTAGACTGACGGTGATCCGTAAAACTCGTTTAAGATGTGCAATGAAGCAATAAAATACACAATTGCTGCTATAGGTTGAACAGGCTAGGACGCCATACAGAACGACCACCAAAAGGAAGACATAAAAGGATCCCAGAAAGCACGTTTAAGTTCTTTGCATAACTCAAGAAACTCTAAACATTTTACGCCGACTGACGTAAATTTGACAGTACAGCCGCACCAGTCTTTAATTCGATAATAACCGATTTCGACGACAAATCATTCTGAACTTCGTCTATGTAACGCACTTCCTGTTCTCGCCGCGCCACCAGAACTGGATCCGTGACTGTTAAGGTCATCAAAGATTGATTAATGATCCAAGCAAAAGGTTCTATGTCCGCGCGCCGTAAATCTGTTTGCAGTTGAGCTGCCTCATGAACTGGTGTCGCCTCTGGCAATGTGCACAGTAAAATTTTGGTAAATTTTTCATCGCGCAGTCGGGGTAATAAATTCAAAACGGAATCTGAAACGGATTGCGCCTGACGGCTAACTTCTTTGTGATAGGATTGCGCTGCATCAAGCAATAGAATGGTATGACCAGTAGGTGCTGTATCCATTACTACGATGCGATCAGTGGCCGAGTTGACTGTTTCTGCAAAAGCCTGAAAAACGGCAATTTCCTCGGTGCACGGTGATGCAAGATCTTCTTCCAACAGCGCCAACCCGTCAGCGTCAAGATCTTTTCCAGTTGTTGCGAGAACTCGTTCTCGGTAATTTGCAACTTCTTGCTCTGGGTCAATCCGAGATACTTCTAGGTTTTTCGGTACTTCACCGGCAGCATCAGCAACATGAGCAGCGGGATCAGTTGTTGTCAGCAGAACATTTCGACCTCGGTTTGCAAGTGCACGGGCAATTTCAGCGGCGACAGTGGTTTTGCCTACTCCTCCTTTACCCATTGTCATGATCACACCCCCATCGGCGTCAAGATCGTCCACAAGGGACTCAAAACTTTGTGTTTCTCGGGTCACAGGAGACTGTGAAGTAATTTCTGGCAACACAATATCCGGAGAGAAAAATGCTTCCAATGCAGCAAGCCCTACAACTTGTCTGGGGCGAAGTGGAAGATCAATCCGGGGTAAAGTTTGTAACGTATCGGGAACTGAATTCAACGCGTCATCGCCGATTGCTTCAAGTCCAACCGCAATCTTGTCCGAAAGGTCATTTGCTTTGAAAACACCATTCACAACCAATTGTTGGTTGGAAATACTCAATTCACCGAATTCTTCCGCTGTTCTTGCCGCTTCGGCTAGCGCTGATTTTTCTGGACGGCTGACTAGAACGATGGTGGTTTTAGCGCCATCCGCCAAAGCAGCAACTGTAGATGCATACAAATCCTTTTGCTCTACCAAACCTTGAAGTGGGCCCAAACATGACGTGCCCGCACTTGCATTATCAATGAAACCCGACCAAGCTGTTGGTAAGGTCAACAGGCGTAAAGTATGGCCCGTTGGGGCAGTGTCAAAAATAACGTGATCAAATCCTTTTACGGTCGTCGGATCACCCAATAGCCGAGCGAATTCATTAAATGCAGCAATTTCGACAGTGCAAGCGCCTGCCATTTGTTCCTCCATCGCATTTATCGCAGATTCAGGCAATATTCCCCGATAAGGACCAACCAATTTTTCCCTATAGGCCTCAGCAGCTGCGACTGGATCAACGTTCAGCGCATAAGCACCCGGAATAGACGCGATTTCTGTCGGTTCATTACCAATTTCCTGATCGAAGACTTCTTCCAGATTGGAAGCAGGATCAGTTGAAATAAGTAGAATACGCTTTCCAGCTTGTGCCAGGCGAACACCAGTTGCACAGCTAGTCGATGTTTTACCAACGCCACCTTTTCCAGTGAAAAATAAATTCGGTGTCGGGTTATCCAAAAAAATCATATCGTTCCCTTTTAACAGCAGCTTGTTGAGTTTTTTTCTTCGGGCGTACAGCACGCAGATGCCTCCGCAACCTGATCATCCGCGATCCCAACTTTAGACAAGAGGTCTGCCCGAGACGGATAATCGCCCTTTGAAAGAATTTTTTCGTCTACAAATACGATCGGTAGGCAATCGACACCCTCACTGTCTAGCAAGGACTTTACTGTAGAATTTTTGACATACTCACCGGGCTGGTGACCGAGTGTGAACCGATCGATCGCAACGCCTGATTTCCGCGCCTTTTCCAGTGCTGAGGAAAACTGTGCGATACTTGCGTCGGCGTCAGGGCTACAAACCCCAGTCGAACAACATTGGGCAGGGTCGTATACCTTGATTGACGTCATTTTATTCTCCTTTGGTTTATGCCACAGATGAAGTGTCATCAGTTTCCAGATCTACATCTGGGCCTGCACAACAGTTTTCCAACAGATAGGCATTCAGTGAATGAACTGCGCTGATATCAGCACGATAAATATTTTGACGGCCGTTTTTTTGACGGATCAGCAATCGGGCCGCAGTCAAGATATTAAGGTGAAATGCCAGAGTTGCCGAAGATATCCCTAATTCCTGACCTATTCGCCCAGCTATTGCTCCGTCCTGTCCCATACGAACAAGATACCGCACGATGTCTAGCCGTGTTTCTTGTGCCAAGGCTGCAAGGCTGCCGATTACTTCTAATTTCTCCATAACTCTAGAGATATCGAGATGTTTATTCCAAGTCAAGCATGAACGAGCTCACTCAAAATCAAGCCAACCCTTCCATCCAGATGGAATATCAAGCCTGTAATTGTTGGAATGGCTGGCAACATCCCACCGAGTGTAAAGATTTCCCAAAAAGAAATACAGCTTGTGATTTGCCTGCGCCTTACTACGGTTCGGCCAATTTACACTTACACCACATGTTGGCGAAACTGTTAATCCGCCAGTCCAGCCATCACCTATTTTACGTGGATAACCTTTGTCTTCGCTATCTGGAAATTCGCCATCACTAACGGTAAAGCGCGTATATTCATCGCCGCGAAATGCATAGACCATTTGAGTGTCATTACGATCCACATAAATTGGTGCAAATTGTCCTCCACCAGAAACAAGTCCGCTAGGCATTATCTTTTGTAAAGGCGTCAAACCAGAATCTGCGCAGTTGTTGACAACGTCCCAACTTGCAACTTGTGTCTGGCCTTTGAAAAAGAACCAAATCCTGTTATTCCATCCCGGAACATAAATTGCACCAGAAACTTCGGCGTCAGGTAATTGGTCAAGAAGCCCAAGCCAACCCTCCGATATATTTTTTGGGTACCCCGGAAATATTTCTTCTTTATCAATATTCCAGCGAATATATTGCTTTTTTTTGAAAAAATAGACAGCATTTAATGGGCCAGTTTTTACTGACCCGCTCCAATTCACCGCTAAGGCTGCAGAGGGTCCTATCACTATTTATCAACCCCAAATCGCTGCACCCCATCAACAACGACATCTGGAAACCCCTGCATTCCTTGACTTTTACCAAGTTTAGCCGCCACTTCTTGTCTGTTCTGTTGGGCAAGTTGCGCGAGGTTTCCTGATTTTATTGCGCCAGTTGGGCAAACTTCCTCACACGCCCGTGGCATATCTAATGGCCGTTCACTGCCTGGTGTTTGGCAAAAGTTGCATTTTTCCATTTTCCCAATCAATGCAGTTAATTGAGGCGCGTTAAATGGGCATGCCCATGAACAAAACCCACAACCAATACAAGTGCTTTGATCAACTAAAACAATGCCGTCTTCTGATCGTTTTGTTATTGCACCAACTGGACATGCAGTTTGGCATGGCGCATCCCCACAATGCATGCATGCCATTGAAACATTCATTGCTTTCACGTCTGGGAATGAACCAGATTCGACTTTTACAACTTCGCGCCAGCGTGGCCCGACATCGACTTCATTCCAAGTTTTGCACGCAATTTCACAGGCATGGCATTTTACACAAAGTTCTGCGTCAAAATAGAAACCATGTTGCATGTAACTATCCTTTCTTAAGCTGGTCGAACACGGACTTTGCATTCATTATAACAATTAGCCCCGGTTACTGGGTTTGTGTGTGTGTCCATTAGGTTATTTGAATGTGCACCTTTACCCTTGGCAATTGATCCCATCGCCCAATGGCCAAACCCATGCCCATGACGAATAGAAATACAACCAGGAACCAGCCCCTCTACGACTTTTGCCTTGATCGTAATATTGTCCTTTGGGCTTTCTATAATCACCATCTGATCATCAGATATACCGTATTTGAGTGCATCAACAGAATTGATCTCAACCCAATTTTCCGGACAAATTTCCATCAACAATGGATTATTTTGAGTCACAAGATTACAGTGCATTGACAACTTTGAATGTGTCACTTGCATTGGGTAATTTTCATCAGGTAAAACCGTTCTTTCTACATAATCAGGATACGCGTTCTGACCTGCATCCGCATAAGCATTCGAATATATTTCAATTTTCCCGCTAGCCGTGTCTAGACAATCCGGAAGCTTGTTGAATTTAGGGGCCGCAGACCAAAAACCTCGTTCTTTCAGCTGATCTAAGCCCCCCGGCAAGTCGGCAGTGGCTGTGCGTGCCCAGTCTTGCCAGTCTTCAAAGGCAAAATGCTCGCCCCAGCCCATTTTTTCTGCAATCCCTTTAGCAATTTCATATGGTGGTTTAGACTCACCAATGGGATCGATGGCAGGTTGACAAATGATCGCTTCTGCGCCCAACCAAAGACCCTGCCGCACTTCTGCCATTTCATAAAAAGAGGTCTCAGGCAGTACGATGTCACATTCAAGTGCTGTTTCACTCATCAAAACTTCGCACGCAACAGCAAGCTCAAGATGCTTGAACATATCCTGAACTTCATCTCGATTAGGATCGCTCATCACCGGGTTTGTCGAATGGACAAATAATCCTTTCACTGGATAAGGATCCCCATGAATTACTGCTTTGGGCAGTTGTGAATTTGGTAGATCCGGGGCGATAGGGTATCCCATTGCGATATGCAGCGGATCTTTTTCTGGCTTATGTTTTGCCTCTTCAGGAATATTCAACGGCAGTCCAACAGGTGCCCAATCTTTAAGATGCAAGTTTCCTGGACCATCAACCTGGCCACAAATAGCGTCCAGAATATAGCAAGCACGGGCGGCATCGTGACCGTTAGTATAGTAACCGGATCCTTTAAAAATTGCCGACATCGCGGGTTTGGTAGTGGCAAATTCCAATGCTAGTCGCTTGATCGTTTCAGCACCAACACCACAAATTTCAGATGCCCATTCTGCCGTGTATCCTTTTTCATTCAGGTGATCACGAAACCCATCGAAACCAAGACAATGTTTGGAAATGAACGCATCATCTTGCAAACTGTTGTCAATAATTTCTTTGCACATAGCTAATGCCATTGCACCATCTGTACCTGGGTTAACTGGAATCCATTCATTCGCCTTTTGCGCCGTTTCAGTAAACGATGGATCAATCACAATGATTTTCGCACCGCGTTTTTTTGCTTCCAGCAAAGCGCGGCTTTCAAACAAACCTTGGTTGGCTCCCAACACATTCATCCCCCATAGGATGACATATTTGGAACTCGCAAAATCATGCATCGGGAAAACATGACCAAACAACGTCAGGCATGCTGAACGGCGATCTTGCTCACAGCCAGATGTATGAGAATACATATTGGGCGAACCATACAGATCGCCCAGAAGATGCCGATAAAACTGCGTATTCGGATCATGATGACAAGTCAGCGCGACAGCTTCCGGACCATATTTCTTCGCAATGGCATTTAATTTATCTGCGATAAATGTATAGGCTTCATCCCATGAAATTCTCTTAAACTCACCAGGCTCACCTTTGGGATTCGTTCTGAGCAGCGGGTATTTCAACCGATCTGGATCTTGTGTCATCCACCAGCTAGCCATGCCCTTTGAACACCGTGTTCCAATATTGTTCGGAGCGTCCTCATTTCCTTTAACGTAAACAACTTTTCTATCCCTCACATACACTTCTGTCGGGCAGTTCCAAGGACATGAATAACAAAAGCTTTTGACGAGTTTTGCTCCTTTAATCTCCGCGATTCTTGCGGAAAGCTTATCGTTTTGCATTGTCAACTTTCAAACTCTCCTCAAAATATGCTAAGCCAATTGATCCGTCTTATCAGATTTACAAATTAGAACTGAAAGCGCGGAGCATAGCTTCTGATACGCCTTAAACTCGCGAACCCTCACTATACATTATATTTCTTAGAATGCGGCACGCACCCAGAATACCCCCCCTTCCCTTGTGGTATGGGTGCTGTGAAGTCTTCTTTGATAACAAGGAAATTATTGCCGTGGAATCAAACTATGCCTCGGCAATATTCACTCTTTATAGCGCGAGCGATAAGGAAAAATAGGTAAGGCTGATATGTTAGATTTTAATGGTGTCCGACCAATCGTAATCGGCGAGAATATTAATACTACGAGGCGTATTCGCGCTGACTCCAAAAATATTGTAAAACACGATGGTAAAATCTTCTGGCGGTATCCAGGCTTAGATGGCTCCGACGGGCATCTAGATGTTACATCACAATATCCAGATGATGAAAAAAAGGTGAAGGCAGCTCGTATTGCACATATCGGTCAAGGTGTACGTGATGAAGACCTGGGGTTTCTAACTTGGGCGATCATGGCGCAAGTGAATGCAGGGGCACATATTATCGATCTTTGCGTTGATGAATTGTCGGTTTATCCCGAAGAACGCCATGAATTTATGCGTTGGATGGTGAAAACAGCCCAGAAGATCTGCCCCGACGTTGCTTTTGCAGTAGATAGTTCCGACCCTGAAACACTAAAGGCAGGACTGGAAGTCTATGATATGTCTCTGTCCCGCCCTGCGGTAAACTCAGTCAGTTTAGAGCCTGGACGTGACATAATAATTGATATTGGAAAAGAGGCAAATGCGCTTATTTTTGCAAACGGTTCAGGTGACTCTGGCATGCCTCAGGATGAACATGAGCGTGTCGACAACCTAACTCGGCTGATGGCAATGATGGATAAGAAAGGTGTTCCAATGGAAGACCGTTTCCTTGATCCATTAGTTTTCCCTGTTGGTGCGGGACCTACGTTCGGCGTCCATTTCATTAACGCAGTAAAAGAACTGCATCGAAAGTTTCCGGATGCCCATATTTTCGGAGGATTATCTAACGTCTCTTTCGGCATGCCCCGCCGTAAACTTTTAAACGATGCTTTTATCCGTTTATGCATGGATGCAGGTTGCGATACGGTGATGATTGATCCAATAATGAACCCATTGTCGGAGATCCAAGCACTGCCCGCAAACGAAGAAGAATTTAAAATCGCGGCCGCAGTAATGACGGCAGAAGACGAATATGGCCTGAAATATCTTAAATATGTCCGAACGCAGTTAAAATGACCATGTCTCTACTAAACGCTGAGCCGATTGATTAACTGGCTCTGCGCAGTATAAATTGTAGCGTTCAAAGGCTCAAAATACCTTGATACCGCCTTTAACCAGCTTTTAAAATATGGCTGCGTTCAACAGTTTCTGTGTATTCACAAACGTCACAAGCGATTAGGGCACCAACAATTCCCTCTGGGCCAATATCGCCGCCAATTTCATGGGCATTACTACCATACTTCTCCCAGATTTTTATACTGACACTTACATCTCCGCATTTTTTGCAAGATGATCCGGTGCCGTATAGATTATTGAATTCCTTACATTCGTCTTCGGTTAAATCTCTACTCATGTTTTCCTCCGGTGATCTAGTTTGTTAAATTAACTCTCTCATGTCTCTTTGTCGTCGCATAACATAGGCACGTATAGCCAGTGACGCGCCTTCGGGATCTTTATTGCGTATAGCATTTGCCGTTTCGGTCGCCATTTCCGAATGGGCGTGAGCTAGGTTTTTCCAATCACCCCGAATTTTTGAGATGAAGAACCATAGTCTTAAATGCAGGTTGAAAATCCGTGGAATCGTTTCTTCAATGTACATATTTTTACATGCGCTACCTAATTCTGCGTAAAAAATCCGGTCAGTCGTAACATACTCGGAAACATTATCACCTTCAGACAAACGCGTAAGTTCTTTCGCCAAGCCAACTAGGTTATTGGCTTCCTCATCAGAACGGCGCAAACTGGCAAACTTTGCCGCCTCGCCATCAATCAAGGCACGAAATTCATAGATATCTCGTGTACTGCGCGCACTTATTTCAGAAACCACCATTCCCCGGTTGGGATAATGAACAACCAAATCTTCAACTGCCAGCCGCTGCAATGCTTCACGCATGGGCGTGCGCCCTACATCCAGTTCACGCGTCAGTTCCCGATCCATCAGTACAGCACCAGGTGGCAATTCAAGATTGATAATCCGTTCAACCAGCAGCCAATAGGCACGCTCTGCTTGCGAACTTTGTGGTGAATTTTTTGTCACAGTGAGTGTCATTTCTGTATAGCCTCTGTCTGGTTTGCACCAAATAAACGCTCTTCAAAATAAAAGCGATCCAGCTTGTCGCCGATAAACACCAGATAATGCCTGTTTCGGGGGGATGTCAAAGTAATCTCAACAACTCCCATAGCGACCTGAACAAGATGATCTGCTCCATCTATCCTGACAAATCCTTTCGCCCGCCAAAGCGTTTCGGGAGCCTGAGAAAAAAAGGTCTCAAGCCTCTCGCGGCTTATGTCTGTCGGTACATCCAAAACGAACGATTCTGCCGGAGCATGCTGCGCCCCATGATGGTGGTCGTGATCATGATCATGATCGTCGTGACTGTGTTCTGAACTCGCCCAACGATCCAATGCACCGCTAAGAGGTCCGTCAATTATTTCAGCAAGATCAATATCACATCGTTCAGCATATCGAATTAACGCATCTGGATTGATATCTTCCACTTCCTCACGAACCTCGTCGAATAGAGCCGTACTGCCCATATCCAGTTTATTCAGGATCAGATAATCAGACTTTTCTACCTGTGCTTCGTAAAATGGTCCTAGCATTGTTCGTATTTTCAGAAATTTGGGTCCGTCTACAACTGTAACCAATGGACCTAATTCAAATTGGTCTCGGAATTCCTGCTCGGAAAACGATTGCAATAAATCTTCAGGCTCTGCAATCCCGGTTGCTTCTATTACGATATGATCTAATTCTGATGTCTTGGCCAACTCATAAATAGCCGACAGAAGCGATCCTTTTAAGGTACAACATAAACATCCAGTCGAGAGCTGAATCACATCAATGTCATTGCCTTTTAGTATCTCGCCATCGACACCAACATCACCGAATTCATTGACGATCAGCGCCAGTTGGCGCGTCTCACCATATTCACGCAATATTCGACCGGCTAGGGTGGTTTTACCAGAGCCCAGAAACCCAAAAAGAAGATCTATGCGTGTTTTTTTCATACGGCGATTGCCTTTTTCTGAACGCTAGATTGCTGAACCCCCGGTGGGCCAAAATTCATTCCGTCAATAAATAAATCCTGAAAATCAGGACGCGCAGCCAATGCGATATGCTCAATCTTACTCACAAGTTTGTTTGCTGTATCAATCTCTTTTTCAGAGAGGGTCGCCATCTGTGCGCCCATCAACGCGGCATTGCCAGCATATGTGATGTTTTCCACTGGCATTTCAGGCAGCAAGCGAATGCGCACAGCACTGGCAATATCAACATAATTTCCAAAACCACCGCATAACAACATCTCATCAATCTCGTCTGGCTTGACCCCCATCTCTTGTATAAGCATTGCGACACCAGAGTAAATTGCAGATTTTGCGAGCTGCAATTGCCGAATATCAGTTTGTGTAAGCGTTACATCTTCGCTGATGCCACTGTCTTTTCCCCAAACCAATGTAAACTCCAGACCATGTTCGCCTGTATTGATCCGGCTTGCGATAGCTTGAGGTAAATCTGGTTTTGCTTTGATTGCGCCCATGGCATTGAGCACATTTGCATCTGACATACTTGCACAGGCCTCTATTAGGCCTGACCCACAAATCCCTACAGCGGCATCACCACCAATCGTGCCACATGTAACATCCGTGTCTATAGTAACGCGCTCTATGGCCCCCGCAGCACCACGCATGCCGTGGCGTATCTGTGCCCCTTCAAAGGCGGGTCCAGCGGGTGCAGAGCAGGCAATCAATTTGTCTTTGGAGCCGAAAACCATTTCGCCGTTAGTCCCAATATCAACCAACCCACAAATGGTATCCCTTTCGTAAATCCGTGTTGCAAGTACGCAGGCCAATGCATCCGCACCGACAAACCCAGCTAAAATCGGCAACGTACACACATGCGCCCGAGGCGCGGATTTAAGTGGTAAATCAGTGGCTGGTATTGCCTGCGCATCCCGTATTACTGGCGCATAAGGCGCCAAACCAAGATAGCTGACATCAATGCCAAGCAAGATGTGATGCATGCAGGTATTGCCAACAATAACAATTTTATAAATGTGGTCAGCCGAAACACCAGCTTTAGACACAGCTTGTTTTACCAGTTCATTCAATCCATTCAAAACTTTCCCGCGAAGCTGTGCCAAGTTTTTGGGTTTGAATTGTGCATAGGCAATTCTAGACATCAGATCAGCACCAAACGGTGATTGTGGATTTACCATTCCCACCGCTGCCAGTTCCTCACCGGTTTTTAAGTCCAACAATGATCCAACAATGGATGTCGTCCCGACATCAAATGCCATCCCATAACAAAACTCAGTTGTGTCACCCACTTCAATATCCACAACTTTGCCCCGAAACAACGTCGCGGTCAGCTTTCCCTTTTGCGCTCTCAGTTTGGGGGGTAAAACCTGAATCAGCGCATTATTAATATTGCGGGTTTTTACAGCCTCACCCAGTGCACTAAAAACTTCTTCAATATCACTGGTTTGATGATGCTCAGATTGTGGTGGTGGTGCCGTTATCAATATTTTGGAAACACCAGACACCAACTCCATCGCCTCGGTTCCAACTTGTCCACCCAATAATTGATGACCTAATTCAGACTTTGGTGGCATAGGCTGAATGATTGTATCTTCAACCAGTTTGGTTTGGCACGACAGCCGAAACCTTTCGCGAACTTCTTCATGACCAAGCTGAACATTATCTGCAACACTTGGTGGAGGGACAGTTCCGCTAACAATTTTACATCGACAACTTCGGCACCGTCCCCGTAGCCCACAGGTAGCAACAATCTCAACACCAGAACGATGTGCCGCCTCTAATATTGTTTCACCCCGCACTGCCGGCACAGAGATTGTTTTTCCACCGTCATTCTTGATCTGAAGAGTTATTGCTTCCGTCATCAATCAGGACCTAGGGCCATGGTACTCGGTCCTCAGCAATGCGCACTCTAGCAAGTTTTACAGCATGCATAGCATCACGGCCCCATCCGTCAGCACCACACTCATCAGCCCATTCTTGCGTCGTTGGAGCTCCTCCAATCAAGATATGAACTTTGTCTCGGTGGCCCGCTTTTTCGAATTCTTCAATGGTAACTTTCTGATAGTAGACAGTTGTAGACAACAGTGCAGAAAAACCAATCATATCAGCTTTCAACTCTGCCGCAGCCTCGATAAACTTATCAGGATGTACATCCGTGCCTAAGTTTGTCACTTCAAACCCAGCATTTTCAAGCATGATCGTCACGATTGATTGACCAATATCGTGCATATCACCAAGAACGGTTCCCATAACAAACACACCAAGCGGTTTTTCGTCATTAGCCGCAAGCAGAGGTCTAATCAGCGCAAGCCCTGCTTTCATTGCTCGTGCAGTGATCAGCATTTCTGGGATAAAAATAATAGCCGCAGAAAACCGGTCACCTTGCAAATTGAAACCAGGAAACAGGCCATCATCAAGGATAACTCGCGGATCAATACCGACATCAATTGCTTCTACAACACGATCGTGTGCGTAAGTATGATCGCCTTCTTCCACAGCAACCCACAACGTTTCCCATTCCCAGCCTTCGGGGGCGCGGTCTTCCCATCCATGTGGGAATTCAAGTTCAGGTTCATCACTCATCTAAGTCTCCTTAATTCAACGGATATTTGCCGTAAGTCCCAAATTCACGTTGGGCCTCCAGCATGGTGTAAATATTTTGGATCGGAACATCCGCCAAAATGTAATGTGAGGGAGAAAAGATATAACCGCCGCCGACTGCCATATTCTTCATAGTCTGTAGCACACCAGCCCGCACTGCTTCTACTTGCCCGCGAGGCAACAGATTTTGTACATCAAACCCACCAATCATAGCGATGTCATTACCGTGCTTCCGCTTCAACCCAACCTGATCTTTATTGCCGCCAGTCGGCTGCATCAAACCAGTCAGATCAACACCCAATTCCACTTGATCGCCAATGATAGGAGAATAGTCACCGCAGGAGTGTAGTTTTATGTATATATCACTGTTTGCTTTTCTAAACTCATTAAACATGTAGGCAAACCGTGGCTTCGCCAATTCCCTCCATTGATCTGGAGAAATCATCATTGCCTGTTGTGCACCAACATCATCGCCAACTCGGATCATATCGATCCCAAGAGCAATCGCTTTTTTACCAAGCTCTGTGTAATACTCCATTAAACCATCCAGAACCTTGTTAATAAGATCTGGCCTATCAAACATCATCAAAAAGAAATTCTGCGTTCCAACAATGTGCGCATAAGCAGCCTCAATCAAGGTCGACGATAAGTCCACTATAATAAAGTAATCATCCTGATATTCATCACAAAGCGCTTTAATTGGCGCCAACATTGCAGGGTCTGCAGGGTCAGGCCATTTATAATTTCTCAAGTCCTCTTCAGATTTGATGGGATGAAAATTAGGGAAGTTTTCTGGGACTATTTTTGCAGGTCCCCAGAAATCTTGCGTTTTCATAAATTTTTCTTCTTCTTCTTCTGTCCGGCCTTCTAATCCAGACTTCCCGTACCCAACATCAAAGTGGTTGTGCCATGATTCTCCGATTTCAATATGTCGATGCGAAAAATCAGCATTGATGCCGATTTGATAAATAATAGCATCGTTCCCTAGCCGAAGCTCCAATTCAGGATTGTGCGCCCGGCCCGTGGCAGCATCATCGATTCCGTAAATCCTTGCCAGTTTAGCCTTCGCTTCGGCTTTCATCCGATACATTACTGGAACCCTATCTACGGGTTCACCACGTATGGCTCTGGCAAACCGATCCCTTGGCAACAACTCTTTCATAAGATATCTCCTTTAGTATAAGAATATATTCTGTGTATATTCTTATACTAAAATAAAAAAAAACCAATAGTTATTTTCAACTTAAGATTCGGCTGAGGCCATAAACTCCAGAGCGAGACATTTTTGGAGACATTGCACAGTATTGTGACAAGTAGATTGGCAGCGAACTATCACCAAACATTTTGAAAAGTTCGCGCTGCTGCCAAAGATCCCAGCTTGTGCGCGCACCTCCGTTCCGGCTTGGGTAATCATACCCAGGGCCCATCCGAAGCGACAAATTCCAACCCTGTTCAGAGAATTGCGATTTGAGATGCCTCGCTAGATGTTTTGTAGCACGCTCAATTGTAAGCCAACCCGCTGTCTCTAGAAACAAAGCATCCAACGGCTCAAAAACGTCGTTCACAAGTCCAACAACAGTAGAATCAAGTTCAGGACCAATAGTCATAATAAAAGCCAATAAGCATTCACTACCGCCCAGATATTTATCAAAAGCTTCCGCCTCAAAAACGATTTCACTTGATATCACTATCTTATTGTTTTTAAATGATTTTATTTGACAACAAACAAACTTTGCACTTGGTTTAGATATTTCAAATGCTCTTTTCACTGCATCTTCAGCTGCTAATCTAATGATTTTTCGGACCTTACTTTGATCCCTGTATTTGTGAATACGAAGAATCTCTTTAGCTTCGATCAACGGCGCCTCACAAGTCCAATCTTTCACTGTATAAAATGGGTTCATAACCTGATCCAGCTCTATTTATCAACAATTTGCAATCGAATCCGACTTTATTTTCTCATAATTTGCTTCAATTTCTGCTGCAAGTTTCTTAGCGGCGGTTTCTGGGTCATCCAAAGAATCAGGTTGCTTAGCTTTATTCCACTGCATTAAGTACTCATCCGATCCGTCCAGCTTGCGCTTCATAGCTATTAAATCAATAAGCTCCTGAAATCGCAGTGTCAGCTCAATTTTATGCTTGGCTGACCCTTCTTTTGCTTCAACTACAGAAGGGATTTCTTGCCAACACAATGCGGTTAATTTAGTCATTTCACATATCCTTATAAATACTGAATTTAGTTAATTATATATGATTGATATATTATTTAAACCCACTATCATTTAAATATGACCCCTGATCAACTTTGGAGCATCACTCGAAAACGTCGAACGCAGCTAGTTCCTGAATTCGAAATTCTCGGTATTCCTGAAAAAGAAACATTTGATTCTTTTCGCGAGCGACACTCTGGCTGCTTGGGCCTGTCCGTCCCTTATTGGGCAGTTTCTTGGCCCGGTGGACAAGCACTTGCGCGACACTTGCTGGACAATCCAGAATTGGTAAAAGACAAAAACGTTGTGGATTTCGGCTGCGGAAATGGCCTAGCGGCAATTGCCGCGCTTAAGTCTGGTGCAAGATCAGTTAAAGCCATCGATATTGATCCCAATGCCCTTGTTTGTGCTACAGAAACTGCCCGAATAAACGGATTCGAATTAGAGGTTTCAACTCAGACTCTAGAAACTTTACAACCCTTACCTAGAACCATAATTCTGGCAGGTGATCTCTGGTATGACGCTTTTACAGGGCGATATGCGACCACAGTTTTACGTAAGCTTCAATTGACATCCTCCAGTCCTATTTTTGCAGATGTGAATAGGTCATTCCGCCCCCGCAAAGACGTCGTCAGACTGGCGACATATGATTGTCCCGTCTCATTTGAATTTGAAAATTCAAAGGTTATTACCTTGCATGTCTCAACATTTATGGGATCAGATATTCTTTAAATGCACCCCCCATATGCAACACAGGGCTGGAGAATTAATAAGAGCTAGTTGATGCTATGGATGCTTATTCTGCACTTAATTCAATGGGGAAAAAGATGGCTTGGAAAAGATTTCCAGTTCCGGAATTTGATCACCGTTCTTTGAAGGGGCGTAATTACAGTCCTCCGCAAATTCTGTCGAAAGACGAAGAGGATCAGATCAAATCAACCGCACTATCGGGCGACGAAACCGTCGCAGGTGCATATGCTGTAGAACCAGACGAGGCTTTGCTCGACAAACTGTCATTTGGTGGAGACTACCGTCAAATGATCATGTGCGTGCTACCTAGTGCCGGTGGTCATTTGTTAGCCCGCTCGATGGCTTGGTTTAATCAACGGGTCTATATTCTGGATGGTAACAATACACACGCCACTGTTTTGTATGACTGGCGAACGCCTAGGACCCATAATACGCGACTGGGTCCAGAGGAAGGCATCAAAGTTGACCAGACGGTTCTATACTTATTGAGTGGCCGAATACTCGAGGGCGGTCACAGGGGTAATCGATTAATGATTGATACAGATTGGTCACCTTCGAATGGCGGTAACGGATATATGGTCATGGCAGGGTGCGATAAAGGCGGCGATAATTTCCACGATAGTTGCTTTATGCTGAGTTGGAATTAACTATCAAGCGTCGTTTAGAACAGACGGTTACCTCAAAGGATTACCAGATGCATCAAGTAAGAAACGGGTCGGACAAGCTCTTACCTGAGATTTCAGGAATCATGAACCTGATGTCTGATTTTACGGTTGAAACCACACCTGTATCAGCAAACAAGATTACTGATTTTCGTGATATATTACGACCGGGAACCGTCGTTTATATAACTTTTCTACCAGGTTCAGATTATAAGGATACAATAGCTGTCGCTAAACGGTTACGCGCTGAAGGTTTTGAACCGGCACCACATTTTGCAGCCAGATCGATACAAAGCAAAAACATGCTGGAGGATTATATTGCCCGCGCATCAGGCGAAGCTGGCGTTGATCATGTATTGGTAATTGCCGGGGCAGTTGATGAACCTATTGGTCCATACGCGGATTCATCACAGTTATTGGCAACAGGGCTTTTTGACAAATATGGAGTTAAACAAATTGGTGTTGCGGGGCATCCTGAAGGCAGTCCAGATATGTCAGACAAAGCTATCTCAGAAGCATTGGCCTGGAAAAATGGATTTTTAAACCGCACAGACGCCAAACTCCACATCGTAACCCAGTTTGCGTTTGAAGCCGACCCAATTATTGCTTGGGACAAAGCCCTACAGGCTGATGGTAACATATTACCTATTCGCGTCGGAGTTCCGGGGATTGCTAAGCTGCAAACTTTAATAAAATATTCCATGGCCTGCGGAGTCGGAAATTCGATAAAATTCTTGAAAAAACAGGCACGTAACATTACAAAACTTGTAATGGAGCAGGAGCCGGATAAGCTAGTTCTAGATTTGGCGCATTACTGCGCTACGGACCCCAACTCTGGAATTGAAGGTGTTCATATGTATCCACTAGGTGGCCTAAAAAAGTCCGCGGCATGGAGCTATGCAGTTTCTGACGGAGCTGTGACGCTGAATAAAAACGGATTTAGCCTTACAGATTTGCAACCATAAAGTACCATAAAAAGGTGAATGCGATGACTGAAAAAAATAAGAACGCAATGCTAAGCCGGCGTCAAATTCTTTCTATTGGCGCTGTAAGTGGGTTGGCCGTTGGTATGAATGCAGCAACTGGTGAATCGGTACAAGCACAAGACAAAACTATGCCCAAGTTAGAGCTCGCAAAGCTTTCTGAACTTGAGCCTGGGACAGAAATTGACTTTTCTTACCCTGATGAAGACTCACCAGCAATTCTGTTAGCTTTGGATGGCCCCCTCGAAGATGGCGTTGGTCCAAACCAAAACATTATCGCCTATTCAATATTGTGTACCCACAAAGGTTGTCCTGTCTCTTGGTTTCAGGATCAGCAAATGCTTGTATGCCCATGCCATTGGTCTAGTTTCGATCCGGCAAAAAATGGACGTATCGTGATCGGGCAGGCAAGCCAAAGCTTGCCACAAATAACGCTGACAGTTGAAGATGGAACCGTGCACGCCATTGGTGTCAGTGGATTGATTTATGGCCGCCAGACGAATGTATTATGAGCGACTCACCTCTACCCCCTAAGAATGCTCAGAAGTTTCAGACTGTTTGTCAGTTCTGTATCGTCGGTTGTGGTTACAAAGTATACAAGTGGCCCATGGGACAAGATGGTGGAACATCACCGGAAGACAATGCTTTTGGCGTGGACTTCACCGAACAGCAACCAGCCTTTGGCGTATGGGTACCTCCGTTAGCACATACGGTCATTACCCAATCCGACGGGAAACATAACATTGCAATCCTACCAGATGATGAATGCTTGGTGAATTCTGGCATGGCGTCGGTACGCGGCGCTGGTCTGGCTGCTTCGTTATACCGCCCCGATGGCCCAACAAAAGCAAGGCTTGCATCTCCAGCTATACGGGCTGGTAAAGCATTCGATGCGGTAAATTGGGATGAAGCGACTGACCTTGGAGCCCGTATTATTAAAGCAGTTATTGATCGTTGGGGGCCTAATTCAGTTGGAATGAAGTTTTTTGATCATGGCGGTGGCGGTGGCGGTTTTGAAAATAATTGGGCGGTTGGCAGGTTTTTCTTTGATGGGATTCGTACAGAAACTATCTCAATTCACAACAGGCCCGCATATAATTCAGAAGTTCACGCAGCTGGGGACGCGGGACTAGCACCGCTGACCAATTCTTATCTTGATGCCCAATTGGCCGACACAACTCTGATTGTTGGTGCAAACCCTTATGAAACTCAAACCAATTACTTTATAAATCACATGGCCAAGAACCTGTCAGGTGAATCATTGGCCCTAAAAGAAACCGCCCTACCCGGTGAAGATGTTGATGTTGGCAAAATGATCATTATTGATCCACGTAGGACCATGACTGTTGCCACTGCAGAAACCGCTGGCAGCCCAGACAACGTATTGCATCTACAAATTGAACCTGGATCCGACCTATGGGTGCTCAATGCCATAGCTAGGGTCATTCTAGAGCGCAATTGGCACGACCATGGATTTATTCATAAGCATACGGAAACCCAGACTTATGAAGCGTACCAACGTTCGACGTTAATGAGTGAACGCTCAACAGAAGATATCATCGCAGAAGCAGCAGATCGCGCCGGAATTGATGCAGGACAGATCTTCAAAGCCGCAGAATGGATTGCCAAACCCAAGGCAGATGGCGCCCGTCGGCGTACACTTATCCATTATGAAAAGGGTTTGATCTGGGGCCTAAAAAACTACGAAAACATTGCGAGTATCGTTGATCTGGCTTTACTAACGGGAAACATTGGTAAGCCTGGAACTGGGTGCAGCCGACTGGGTGGACATCAAGAAGGTTATGTTCGCCCCCCCGCATTGGCCAGTCGTCCAGCTCGAAATATCGACGAAGCTGTTCGGCGCGGGGAAACCAAAATTTTCTGGGTTGGCGGATGTAATCCAGTGTTGACGACGCTGCGTGCTGAGGCTTTGGCAAACACACTGGAAGACAGAGGGCGGCCAGTTGCTGAAGCACTTGCAGCAACCAAAGGTCAACCAGTCACTGAACGTGTCATTGCTGTTGTTGAGGCTCTTAAAAACGGTGGCATTTTTACTATTGGTCAGGATATTTACCCCACTGCCACAACTGAAAAAGCGCATTTGGTTCTGCCAGCTGCTACATGGGGTGAAATTGATATGACCTCTATTAACGGGGAACGTCGCTTAAGGCTGTATCAGAAATTCATGCAGCCACCAGGTGACGCTTTACCTGATTGGGCGATCATGGCCAAATTCGCACAGCGCTTGCAGCAACTTTACTCAGATGAAAATAATCCAAAAATGGCCAACCAGTTCGTGGATTTTGAATGGGCCGATGCAGAAGCTGTGTTCATTGATGCCCGCTATTCGTTTTCTGGCAAGCCATCCGACCCTATGGAAGGATATGCTGGTGTAACCTACGATTTGCTACGCAGCCTCGGAAACAACGGCATTCAAACACCAACAAAGTTGGTAAATGGCAAACCTGTTGGAACCGAACGTCTGTTTGAAGATCGGGTATTTGGAACGAAATCAGGCAAAGCAAAATTCATTCCAGCCCCACCGCCTTGGCCAGGTTACGCAGCCGTAGTCCAACGACAACGCGAAAATCACCGGTTCTGGATTAATAATGGACGATCCAACCATATATGGCAAACAGCTTACCATCACCGGTATTTGGAATTTTATAGAGAACGCGTCCCTGTGCCCTATCTAGAGATGCATCCCGACGATGCAACTTCGATGGGTATAGAGCCTGGAGATCTGATCGAAGTCTTTAATGATATGGGTTCCGTTCAGGCGATGGCTTATCCAGCAGACTCTGTAAAGCGGGATCATTGTTTCATGCTCTTTGGTCAACCACGTGGAGCCGCCGGAGATCTTGTGTCTGATCATGTTGATCCCGACACAACAATTCCTTGGTACAAAGGCGTTTGGGCAGATATCCGGCGTATTGGCCCTGTTCCGGAATTGTCACGAACTGTGTCATTCAAACCAACAAATTTTGCAGGGTAGATCGATGTTCAAAGCGCTCATAATCATTTGTCTTCTTGCGGTTTTTCCCGCAGCCGCACAAACGATTGCTCCTGGTGCTGACTTAATGGGTTATGATTTTTCAAACCAGACATTCGACAATCTCAGCGCTCAGGGCGCAAATCTTACTGGTGCTAACTTCTCTGGGGCCAATCTGAAAAATGCTGACTTACGCGAGGCCTATCTCCGAAATGCAGACCTTAGCGGTGCTGATCTATCCGGCGCAAATTTATCAGCAGCCGACTTAACATTGGCCCAGCTTGACGGTGCAAATCTAAGCGGCGCAATCTTGATTAGAACAACATTGATCAAAGCCAATCTAGAAAACACAAACCTAGAGCAGGCGTTTTTACCGGGGGCTAATCTGACCCGGTCTCGGTTAATCAATGCTAATCTTAGTAATGCATTCTTGCGGGATACTACAGCCTTTCAGGCAAATATAACTGGGGCAAACTTAACCAATGCAAAAATTGGGAGCCTTGCTCCAGGCGTCGAAGCTCCAGCGCCAGCTAATTTTCGGGGTGCTAACCTTTCTGGTGCTAATTTTTCTGGTGCCGATATGATCAATGTAGATTTAACAGAAACAATGATGACAGGAGCAATTTTCAACAATGCAAACTTATCTCACGCCATATTGTTCTGGGTAAAAGCAGAAGGTGCTAATTTTGACAAAGCAATCTTGTCTGGTGCCATCCTCAAAGGTGCATCCATAAGTAAAGCCAGTTTTAAAGGCGCGAATATGGAAATGATCCGCGCCGCTGGCGCAGATTTTTCGAATGCAAACCTGACAGATGTCTTGTTACAATTTTCCGACCTAACCTTAACTAACTTAAACGGTGCAAACTTTTCCGGTGCTAGTATCGAATTTATTCGAACCAACGGAGCAACCGGAACCGATTCTCTTGACGGAGCAGAGAAATGACAACAATTGAAAATGAAACATCTCAGACCAATCCAGTGGAAACCAAGGAACCAAGTTTAACTACTGCAGCTTTGGGTGAAATGTTCGGTACTTTCATTCTGGTTTTCTTCGGTGTCGGCAGTGTACAGGCAGCAGTCGCCACTGGTGCACAGGCGGGGTTATGGCAAGTGGCAGTTGTTTGGGCCATTGGTGTCAGCTTAGCCATTTATGCAACAGCCGCCTATTCTGGTGCGCATATCAATCCGGCCATAACATTAGTTGCATGGGTCTATGACCGAATGCCTATTGTCAGAGTGTTGGTATATTGGACGGCGCAGGTTATCGGCGCAATGCTTGCAGCTTTAGTCCTTTACGCAATGTTTGCAGATGCGATTGTTGAATTTGAACGCCATAATGGATTGCTAAGGGGAGGCCCAGGAAGCGAGCTTTCCGCGATGATGTTCGGTGAATATTTCCCTAATCCCGCGGTTTTTGGCACCGATGAGGCTGCGTGGCGTGTTGTATCTGTAAATAGAGCTTTCATTGCTGAAATGTGCGGAACCGCAGTTTTGGCATTTATGGTTGGCTCTCTTACCAGTGAGCGCAACATGGCAAGACCCCATTCCGGAATTACCGCTGTAATCATCGGTATTACAGTAGCTGCGATCATCTCTGTTGTTGCCCCACTAACGCAAGCTGGTTTGAATCCTGCACGTGACTTTGGGCCGCGTGTTGTTTCTTATTTCCTAGGTTGGGGAGAAATTGCGATCCCTGGACCACGCAATGGCTGGTTAAGCGTTTACATATTAGCACCTTGTTTGGGAGCCCTGATTGGTGGAGGTATTCAACGTCTTCTGGCAAGGTTTGCCCCAGAGGGTCCTTGATTATTTTAATAGGGTGTTGTCAAACAAACTTGAGTACGCCTCAGAAGACACACCAGCATCAACATCATGCGGCACAGAAACTGAGCCACTCCGTAAGAGCAGTTGCACGCTTTGGACCTGTCCCAGATTAGTGCCAGTCAGAGTCCTTTTTACCACTTTAACTAATCTTGAAAATATTCATTCTGTGCGAATTAACATATCCGCACTTATGCGCTTTAGTTGGATTTATAAATTTACCACTCCCTGATACGCGAAATAATTACCCTGTTCGCGAAATTATTTTCCCTGTTATTTATCTTAGGGAAATCGCCCATAACACTCTGTAATCACGGCTACATTACAGGTTAGATTCTTCAAATCACGCGAAAAACGTATATATTCCCTGTAAATTCCCTGTTAACAGGGAATTTCGAACCCAGACTGGATAGCTCCAGACTGCGCACATCACCACAATAAGAAGCCAGCCCGCCAAATGACGCCGGATGTCTGTACATGATGGGAATATCATCGTAATGATCGGAAAAGGCGGCGCGTTCCTGATCAACACCCATTCTATTTTGACCATGCGGGCGGAAATGAAGTTCTTGGCGAAAATTGTTATTAATAATTACGCTCGCTACTCTCAGAAACGTATTTTTAGCATTCGCTCTCAGTCGCCCGAAGATTATGCGAATACTGTTTGTACGCCAACATGAAGCATCTGCCGCTACTAAAATATATATGCGCGGCAATCAGAACTTGCAAATGAGGTGATTGATAGCAAGGGACTATCCTGAATTTCTTTAAAAATCGCCTGAGAGGCGACGATAGGGCATTTACGGAGTGAATTAGGAAGTGATCGTCCTTGCGGTGCTTATAGACCGTAATTATCCAACACTGTGCGAAACATTTTAACCAGAGCTTTCGGGCGATCCTCACCTGTAACGCTGTCGATCCGATCTTCAAACATGCCAACGATTTTAAGATCAACATACCCATGCACCATTGACCAAAGACCAATGGCTATTGTGTCTCGGTCAACGTTTCGGCCAGATGTCAATTTGTCGATTTCATCACAGAGGAGCTCATAAATTACATCCGCTCTGGAACGCATCATTTCGCTTTCATGATCTACCACATCATAGCGCCATAGCAATGAGTAGCGATTTGGGTAACGGGCTCCATAGTCGATAAAAGCATTTGCGATCACTTCAATCCTTGCAACAGGATCTTCGGATACGGTTTTCAAGCGTTTATCTATATCAACTCGAATATCATCGATCAGTTCGGCGGTTAGAGCCGTGAGAAGGGTTCGCCGGTTTTTGAAGTAATTTACAGGCGCGGCATGAGAAACGCCGACTTTTCGTGCAACGGCGCGAACCCCGACGCCAGTTTCACCCACTTCATCGAGAAGATCACGCGCGGCCCTCAGTAATGCCAGTTTAAGGTCGCCATGATAAAATTGTTTGCCTTTCGTCATCAAATCATATTGATGCCGTCAGCTTCAGAGTCAACGGTATGCATGGGGGGTTAGGACGATTAGATACGCAACTTGCTATTATTGACACTGTCAATTAAAGTGAGGTCGCATAACCATGAGAAATTTTTCTGTAATATCAGTGCTGCTAACGTCCCTGGTATTTGGCCTTTTGATTCCAATATTAGAAATTAATCAAACTCACCTTTTTAATTCTGAATGGCCATCTCATGCCCGGCTCCATGAAGCTTGGCAACTTATCACCAATACAGCTATCTCTGCATTAGCGTTATATCTGGCCTGGACGGGTAAAGCGCCAAAGATCGCAATTGTGCTCTCCCTCATCATTGGTCTTTCATTTCTGACAGCCTTTGCATTGGGCGGGAGTTATGGTGGCTCGATGCTGCATACGGACGGCACGCAAATGACACTGGGCGGCATCAATGTTGCCGTACTGATCGTCGTCCCCCTCACGGCGATGCTTCTATTTAGCTTGGTGCGCGGACATGCAATTGTGGTTCACGGGAGAAATTAGGATGACACTTATTATTCACGGATCACCAGTTTCGCCATTCACTAGAAAAGTGACTCTTTCAGCACTTGAGAAAAATATAGACTTTCAAAGTCGTGACCTCAATCCTTATTCAGAAACAGAAAGGGTTGCTAATCTCAATCCGTTAAAACAAATTCCGATTATCGAGCATAATGAATTCACACTTGCAGATAGTTCCACAATTTGCAGCTATTTCGAAGCCGCTTTTCCCAAAATGCAAGCGCTGTTACCTAATGATGCTAAGGCAAAAGGGTCAGCGCTTTGGATTGAAAAATATGCCGACACAAAACTGTTTGAAGCTATTAGCGAAGGGGTTTTTCATCCAATTTTTATCAATCAATTTTTTGGGAAGGCCCCTGATCTTGCTACAGTGGAAGATGCCATTCAAAACCGGTTACCTGAGCCATTGTCTTATTTGGAAGCCCAACTGAGCGCTGATAACTGGTTTTCTGGTGTTCAGCTCTCAATCGCTGACATTGCTGTCTACTCACAAATGGTCAATCTCGATCACGCCCAACACCTTCCCACTCAGGAAGATTATCCTAAACTTATCGGTCATTACTACCGCATGCAGGATCGCCCTGTCGTAGCTAATCTTTTCAAATCCGAAAAAGCGTTTCTTTCTGAAGCAATAAGGCAGTTATCTCAAAAATATCAGAACGGAACTTAAAGCCCTAATGTGTCTGATCTAATGACCGCTATGGGGATTAAGTTGCCAATACTCAGTGTCTTAAAACGCCCAAAGAAGGCCACTGGCTGTTACACCGCCTAGTCTCCAACAGGCTCTCAATTGGATCCCGTATTTCTATATTCACGGTATCAATAAAATTTTCGAAAGCTGGTTATTCAAATAACAAAAACGTTACTTTTGGAATTCAAATAAATAGCTTATTTATGATCTTGAAATTAGACGCAATTTAGCTGGGGAAATATGCGAATATTAGGGGTGTTTATTTTACTGGCGTTGAGCGCTGTTGTATATTTTGTCGGCTGGCCGAAATATCAAACACAACGAGATACAAAGGCTGCGATCGCGTATTTGCTCAATCCATCCACACCAAATATGTGGTACGCAGAATTAAATAAATTTCCACACCTGACCGCAATTCCAGAAGAGATCAAACAGGTCAAAAATTTAACTCGAGTGAGCATAAATGGAACCCAGATTTCAGATGGTTCAATTCTCGCGGAAATCCCGACACTTGAATGGGTTTCTGCAAATATGTCCAAAATTGAAAACATCGCCCCCTTTGCTTCATTGCCGAACTTAAAGGCTCTGCAAATTTACGGTACGCCCGTGCGGGACTTGGGACCTGTAGCAGAGATGCCAAGGTTGGAACGATTGGATATTGGCAACACCATCACGGAGACATTGGAGCCCGTTACGAGAATAAAAAACCTCAAATGGCTTAGCCTCTACAAAGGGATGTCCTATGACGGATCGCAAAAGTACTTTGAAATAATAAAAAACAAACAGTTGCTGGAATTATCGGGCGGAAATAGATACACTCAAAACTATATGCCGAGACGTTAGCTTCTTGTAATTATTCGAAACATGGCATGACCAACATTCCACATTCTCCCGGCCGGACAAGCTATTTCATCATCACGCTTGGGTGTTTCTTACTGTTTGAATAGCCCCTTATGTATCTAAGCTTTGTTATCCTGCGCCCGATCCGACGTTTTGCAAGATGTCGGATCGGGAAGGTGTTCGCCGTTAGCCCCTTGTGGTTGGACCACGTAGCCTAGGTTGGCGACCCTTCTCTTTCTTCAAACTCGAACAGTTGATTGGGGCACATGACCCCGGAGCATAAGAAAGAGATTTAGATTATGACACATAATGAAGGTTTTGTCGGCTTGGATGTTGGCAAGTTTGAAATTTACGTATTTATTAGCAAAACTGGTTCTTGCTTTTTGGTTCCCAATACACCCTCTGGCCATGTCAGTCTGCAGAGTAAGCTGGGTGAGCCACAAGGCCAGATAATCGCATTGGAACCAACGGGTGGCTATGAATGGGCCGTATGGGAAGTACTGGATACTGCGGGTTACGATGTCAGGCAAGTTTCTGCGGCGCACGTGCGTGCATTTGCCCGCGCAACGGGGGCGTTAGCAAAGACGGATCCGATTGATGCACGCCTGATTGCAGAATTCATGGCGTTCCGTCCTCACTGTGGGCGAAGATTACCTGCGGAGAAACTACGCCATCTCAATGCCTTGAGCACAAAGCGTCGCCAGTTGGTGGAATTGCGCAAACGACTGAAGTGTCAAATTCAACAGCACCACGATGCTGAATTGGTGGGTTTGGACATAGAACTTCTCGACCTTCTGTCGCACCAGATCAAGGTACTGGACGATGCGGTGCAGACACAAATCAAAGCTGACCCACAGATGAAACAGCATGCTAAAATACTGCGCTCAATTCCAGGAATAGGTCCTGTGCTATGCGCCGTTCTAATTGGTGAAATGCCCGAACTGGGCACTATTAGCGATAAACAAATCGCAGCGTTGGCTGGCGTCGCACCGATAAATAATGACAGTGGCCGTTCCGACGGAAAAAGATCAATCAAAGGCGGCAGATACAATGTGCGTTGCCTTCTTTATCAGGCAGCATTGGTAGCATCGACACACAATCAGCATCTCAAAGTATTTGCCAAACGGTTAAAGGAAAAAGGGAAACCCCACAAAGTCATCTTGATCGCGGTTGCCCGAAAACTACTGGTGATCGCCAATGCTCTGGTGGCTAAAAACCAACTCTGGTGCTCAAATTAAATACAGTTGCTAGTTTACTAGACGCCTTGGCATCTTAAAGAAGAGTCTTTGAAGCCTGCTCAGATTCAAACTTTGAGGTGATCTAGGGCCTTTATTGCGCATCAGATACAATCTGTATTAAATTTGCACAAAAATCACCAATCAATTACGCCTTACAAATAAACCTTTGATAGCCACATAAAACACGGGCGTAAAAAACAACCCAAGAATTGTCACCCCCAGCATTCCGGAAAATACTGCGGTCCCTAAAGCTTGACGCATTTCGGCGCCTGGACCCGTTGATATCATCAGTGGAACCACCCCCAGAATAAACGCAAAGGCGGTCATCAAGATGGGGCGCAACCGCAGGCGGCTTGCTTCTATCGCGGCATCAACTGCATTTAAGCCTCTTTCATCTTGGGCTTGCTTAGCGAATTCTACGATCAAAATCGCGTTCTTTGCCGCCAGACCTACAAGCACAATCAAACCAACTTGTGTCAGGATATTATTATCCATTCCTCGCGCCATAACACCCAATAGTGCTGCAAACACAGACAGCGGTACAATTAAGATAATTGCAAATGGTAGCGTCCAGCTTTCATACAAAGCCGCCAAGAATAAAAAGGCAAAAAGGATCGAGAAAGCAAATATATAAATCGCTGTATTGCCTTGAGATCGTTCTTGGTAGGCAAGTTCTGTCCACTCATAATCAACACCATGGGGCAAGATCGACTCTGCCAATTTTTCCATCGCAATCAACGCTTGCCCAGTTGAAACGCCTGGCGCCGCGGACCCTTGAATTGGCACAGACACACGCTGATTGTATCTTTGTACGAGCGAAGGTCCCGCTGAATCGCGAATATCCATTATGGTTCCAAGGGGCACCAAAGCGCCCGTTGTAGAGCGTACTCTCAATGCCGCAATATCCGCTTTATCAAGGCGGAAATTTTGATCAGCCTGAGCCCGCACCTGAAACTGCCGTCCAAATGAATTGAAATCATTCACGAAGGATGATCCCAAGTTAATAGCCAATGTTTCAAAAATCGCTCCGATAGGCACATTCAATATCTGTGCTCTGACACGGTCAATTTCCAAATATACCTGTGGGCTGCCTGCAGAGAATGTTGTGAAGACGCCTGTAACTTCTTTGGATTGGGCTGCAGCCCCCATAATCGCATAAGCAGAGCCTAAAACGCGGGACATATCCGACCCTTCGTTTTCTTTCAGCTGTAGTTTAAAGCCGCCGCCATTGCCGACACCCCGAACAGATGGTGGGGCGATCGCAATGATAAAGGCTTCTCGTAACCCTTGCAAACGGCCGAATAAATTCCCAACGATTTTTTGGGCATTCAGGCCGCTTTGTAACCTGTCATCAAAGCTGTCAAAAGGCGTGAAAATTACACCTTGGTTAGATGCAGTTGTAAATGTAGCCCCAGAGAATCCGGCAAAGGCAACCGCATTGGCCACACCAGGTGTTTCAAGCGCAATCTGGGATGCCTTACGCATCACTTCATCTGTACGTTCTAAAGAAGCACCGTCAGGCAATTGAACAACAACAATTGCGTAACCTTGGTCCGTTTGCGGAATAAACCCTGTTGGAACTTTTTGACCTATCCATACTGTACCAGCCAAAAGTCCCGCAAACACAATCAAGCTGACGGTAATCATTTTCCTTGATCCAATCAGGAGCGTGACTATCTTTACGTAAATACGCGTGATCGCGTCAAAACCCTTGTTAAACGCGTTCGTAAAAATAGACAGAAACTGCATTAGTGGATTGCGGTTTGTTTCTTTGCTTTTTGCTTTCAATAAGATTGCGGACAATGCTGGTGACAAACTGAGCGAATTAATGGTCGACAGGATTGTTGCAACTGAAATGGTTACAGCAAATTGCGTATAGAATTGACCCGTAATCCCAGGAACAAATGCAGATGGAATAAATACAGCAATCAACACCAATGATGTGCCAATAATTGCATTCGATACTTCATCCATAGTGCGAACAGATGCATCGCGTGCAGATTTACCCTCTTCTATATTACGCTCAACATTCTCCACCACGACTATGGCATCATCCACCACGATACCAATCGCTAGAATAAGGCCAAACAACGTAAGAAGGTTTAATGAGTACCCCAAGACAAGCATTACAGCAAAGGTGCCAACCAATGACACTGGAATAGCCAACAGCGGAATGATTGCCATGCACCAGCTTTGCAAAAACACGATTACGACGACAATCACCAACAGCACGGCCTCAAAGATCGTTTTGTATACGGCATTAATCGACGCTGAAATAAACTCCGTCGGGTTGTAAACAATTTGATGTTCCAACCCCGGTGGAAAATCCTTACTCAGCTCATCCATTTTGGCGATGATTTCTTCGGCTGTTGCCAAAGCATTTGATCCTGGGCGCTGAAAAATACCCAAAGCAACCGCTGGCTTGTTGTTCAAATAGGAATTACTCACATAGGACTTCGCCCCAATTTCAATGCGCGCAACATCCTGAACCCGTACAATACGGCCATCTTCGGTTGCGCGAACAATTACTTTTCCAAACTCTATGGGTGTTTCCAAACGTCCTGCCGTTGTGACAGTAATCTGAAATGCACTACCGCTATTATTTGGTGGCGCACCAAGGGAGCCACCGGAAACTTGTACATTTTGCTCTCGCAAGGCCCCTACAATGTCACTTGCCACAAGTCCCAAAGATGACATCTTATCTGGGTTCAACCACACGCGGGCCGCAAATTCACGTTCACCGAACATTAATATATTGCCAACACCATCCGAACGTACCAACAAATCCCGAACCCGCGCACGTGCATAGTTCGATACATAAAGTTGGTCATATGTTTCATCAGGTGACAGCATATGGATCACCATCATCAAATCTGGTGAGGATTTTGTTGTCGTTACCCCAAGATCACGCACCTCTTGTGGTAATCTCGGCAATGCTGTGGTTACACGGTTTTGAACCAAAATTTGAGCTGAGTCCAAATCGGTGCCAATTTCGAATGTGACGGTCAAACTCATCGACCCATCTGCAGTGGCATAAGAAGACATATACAACATGCCTTCGACACCATTGACGACTTGTTCAAGCGGTGTCGCTACAGTCGATGCTACAGTTTCAGCATCTGCCCCAGGATAATTTGCCTGTACCACAATAGAAGGCGGAGCAATGGGTGGGTATTGTTCTACTGGCAGCTGGGTATACCCAATCGCACCAAGAATTGTCATGATAACAGATAGAACAATCGCAAAAACGGGGCGATCTACAAAAAACTTTCCCATTTTGTTATTCCGCAACCGCTGGCAGCGTGACCAGCTCAGGCGTTACAATCGCGCCTGCGCGCGCGCGCAGTAAACCTTCAATTACAATTTGTTCGTTACCGTCTAGACCAGATCGGATAATCCGGTACCCATCATGCATTGGGCCAGGTTTTACAACTTTACCAAATGCTTTGCCGTTTTCATCAATCACCATCACAACACGTCTATTCTGATCTGTGGTCAACGCAGCATCTGGAATAAGAATGCCTTCGTAGGGCAAAGACCCAGGTACGACAACTGTACCAAATAAACCTGGTGTTAATATCCGATCTGGATTGTCCAGAACTGCGCGGACACGCATTGTACCTGTTTGTTCGTCTATGCGGTTTTCTGAAAAGTCTAGAAAGCCTTTTTGTGGTGGTATTTTCTTATCTGACAACACGATTGTTACTTCAAGCCCTCCTGCACCTTCTTGCAATACACTCCCACGTAAGCGGGCGTCTCGTGCATAAGCTAGGTAGTAACGCTCATCTATATCGAAGAAGAAATAGATTGGATCGCCTGAAACGATGGTTGTCAGAACCGTTTCATTTTGATTAACCAAGTTACCCGCAGAAATTAAGTTCTGATCAATGCGCCCAGAAATGGGCGCACGAATTTCTGTGAAATCTAAATCGATTTGTGCCAACTCTTCTGCTGACTTAGATTGCTCTAAAGCTCCTTGTGCCGCCAAAAATGCTTCTTGGCGTTCATCGACACTACTACGGGATATATTACCATTTTTAACCAATGTTTCGGCGCGTTCTAATTGTTCTTTGGTAAACTTATGCGCGGCTGTCGCAATGCTGATCTGTGAACGGGCTTGGCGTAATGCAGTTCTGAATGTACGCTGGTCAATCGTATATAAAAGATCACCTTTTTTAATATATGCGCCATCTTTGAAATGCACCGCACTCAAATATCCTGAAACACGCGCGCGCAACTTCACTTCTATCTTGGATGCAAAGCGACCAACGAATTCATCCTGTTCAATGATATTTTTAACCACTGGTTTAGCAACCGTAACAGGTGGCGGTGTTTGTTGGGCACTCGCAGGGAGTATAAAGCTTGCGAGTGAAAACATTGCAATAAAAATACGAAACATCATGGTTAGTATTCCTTGGGAGGGTTTATAAAACATCTGTGTCTTGAGTAAATTAAGACGCAGTTATAGATATAATGTATCTATAATGAATGGCAACGCGCATAATTGCACATATGGTGATAGAATAAGCTACGTTTGAAGTGATCCCATCATCAGTGCATAGATTATATAAAATGTCGATAATGTCCCAATAGAAACGTTGGGATGCAGATGAATGGAAAGGCATGACGCAATAACCATTCAGCCGTCAATCCTAACGGCTGGCCGCTTTCATAAACGTCGCGAATGACATCCGGCACTAGAAAAGTCAGTTCGATCAATTTCTGGATACGGTCATTGGACACATCTTCTACCTTGGCAATCTCCGCATATGTCTTACCAGACCGAACCAATGCAAAGTAGCAATGCGCTCTGGCGATATTCTTGAACAAAACATCATCGCGTGGAGATATGGCATCGGCGAGAATAGTTTTGGTTTCGACACCGCGCTTGCGATACCGGAAGGTCACTGTTGATGCGCTTTGCTCCTCGCCAAGAAATTCGGAAACAGCTGATGAACATAACGCAATCGTAATTTTGCCTGGTGATATATCAACACGGCCTACCAAGGTGTAGGTATCTGGGCTTGTTACCTCAGGTAGCGAAAAGCGTTCACTTAGACCTACAAGTTCATCGGTTGTAGCATCTTCTATAATATTGGCCACTATCTCAGGTGCACATAGATGCTTGGCTACAAGTTCTGGTCCGGGCAACCGCCACCCGCTCCGGTCTTTCTTTTCTGGACCGCGGATCAAACGATTAGAAACATAATACCGTAGCATAGGGTCAGACCGCGCTCGGCTTCAGCAAAATCTAGTGCTCGGATTTTGCAAAAAATCTGATACTTTTCAATACCTTCTTCAGTAATTACATGATCGAAGCAAGGAATGATAACCTTTTGCATGGAACATTACAAAGATTGCCCGGTAAGCATCAAAGGTAGAGTTTTCGATATCCTTCATGCACCCCAACTCACCAAATACTAGAATGGAATCGCCTGTTTCAACATAGTGCAGCTTACCGCCGTGAAAATTTGTGCATTATGTTCTGTGTACCAAGTCTCAACAAAACCAACTGGGTAGCAATCGGATGCCATCCGAACACCCATTTTCATCAGGCCTGTGCTGTTATCGATAAAATCTTCACCACCATAGAAAAGCTGGAAGGCGCGCTGTTTTTTACACTCGGAGCTTTTTGAATTTCCCCCAGATAATACGCGATGTTTTTGCACCCGTTGGTCATTTTGATGAAGCCTTATTAACCACAGGTGTAGTCATGAATAGTATCCGTCTTAATCAAGGTTTGCCTGACTGCACCGCGTACTATTATCGCAAAACAATCGAGATCGCCGAGTTGATTAACAATCCCAATGCAAACTATACATTCTAAATAGTCACAGGTTGGTGATAAACTGCTGTTTGCATTCATCAATCAATTCATCAAAGATCAGATGGTCATGCGGTGGTTTAACGGTGTAAGCCCTAAAAGGGAAAAACTCTCTAAGTCTGAATGCACGGCAGATGAAATTACGGACTAACCCAAACTATTTAGGAAAATCCAATGGCAAAAGCTGAAAAACATATCCCATCTGCGTGGGAACAGGCCTTTCTGGGCAAAGTGGTAAACGGCAAATATGACCGCCAGATTATCACCGGAATTAAGAAATTCATTGAGGGCACGGTTCCGCAGGACATGCAGGGGTTTTACACACCTGAAGAACTTCAGGCCATTGTCGAACTTGATGGCACTGAACGTGATGTTCAAGCCCGCATGCCTGTGAAAATTACCAGGCATTATTTTGAACAGGCCAAAACCAGCAAGGCAATCCAAACACTTGTGAAGGCCAGTCCGAAAGAAACATATGATCTTGACGGTGCCGAAGACCCTGGCAAACAAATGTCATACAGCCCGGTTGAGGGTCTAATTCACAAATACGAGCTAGGCTTGATCTATGTGGCTGCAACCTGTTCTGCCCACTGTCGTTTTTGTTATCGTGAAGAGCTGATTTCGAAAAAAGTCATCCAGCGCGAAGACGGTACAGCCGCGCCCAAAGGTCTTGCTCAAATAAGCGAGATTGTGGCCTATGTGAAAGAACACAACCGTCTGGTTGACGAAAACGGTGGGCGTCATCCTGATACAGGCCGTGAACGTTTGCGCGAAATTCTAATGTCCGGTGGTGATCCGATGGTGTTGGGCAACAAGAACATCGCCCAATGGCTGGCTGCCCTTTCAGAGGTCGGCATCGAGTCTATCCGGATCGGCACCAAGGAACTGGCGTTTTATCCGGAACGTTTCGATGCAACATTCATGGAAATGCTAGATAATTTCCACGAAGCCTATCCGCAAACCAATCTGCGCATGATGGTGCATTTCAATCACCCTGACGAATTCCTGAAAAAACTGCCCGACGGTAGCTATATCGAAAACCCCGCAGGTGGTCTGGAATGGATTGACGAAACCCGTGCTGCAGTTAAAGAATTGGCGCGGCGCAGCTGGATCAACATTGATAACCAGTCACCACTGATCAAAGGTATCAATGATGACCCGGATGCGCTGCGCATCATGCAACGCGAGCTGAAGCGTAATGGCATTGAAAACCACTACTTCTTCTGCGGTCGTGATATTGTCGGCCACAAAGCCTTTAATCTGCCTATTGAAACGGCTTGGCAGATTTTGAACGAGTCGCAAAAAGGTCTGTCTGGTGTTGAGGCCCACGCGCGTCTGTCGATCACCCACTACAAAGGTAAAACCGAGGTCGCTGCGGTCACTAATGAGCCGATGATGGGTGTGCCGGGTGGTGAAAACGGTGTGGTGATCCTGAAACTTCTGCGCTCTGCCGCCGATGCGCCTGATCGTTGCAAAGTGACCATTGTTGGCCGTAATCCCGAAGCAATCTGGTTCAGTGGTTACGATGACCGGGTGATTTACGATGAAGCCGAGCTTTATTCCATGTACGGCATCAATCTTGCGACCCTGAAGGCCGCCGAATAATGAATTCACCCCCCGGTGGCTCACATCGGGGTGTTTTCCCACCCACTAACCCGACATACGGAGCACTAATAAATGACTTATGTTGTCACCGATAACTGCATTCAATGTAAATATACCGACTGTGTGGATATCTGTCCGGTTGATTGTTTCTATGAAGGTGAAAATTTTCTTGTGATCAATCCCGACGAATGTATTGACTGCGATGATTGTGTGCCAGCGTGCCCGGCTGAGGCGATTTTCAAAGATGATGATTTGCCTGAAGACAAGCAGCATTTTTTGCAGTTGAATGAAGAGTTGTCGCAGATTTGGCCCAGCATCACAGATCAAAAAGACCCTCTGCCGGATGCAGAGAAATGGGATGGCGTTGACGGCAAGCTGGAACATCTGAAACGTTGACCAACCTACGATTTATGCCCCTCGAATTCCTTTAGGCGAAGTAAATGACAGACCAATCTCAGGCAACAAAATCTGCAGCACTTTATGAGCGCGCGAAAAAGGTAATGCCGGGTGGCTGTAGCCGAAACACTATTCTGCGCAAGCCACACCCGATTTATGCCGAGCGTGGTGAAGGGTGTTACCTCACTGATATTGAAGGCGTTAAACGGGTTGATTTCGCCAATAATGTGGCCTCACTGATCCACGGCCACGCCCATCCCGCTGTAGTTTCCGCGGTCAGCGAACAACTGACCAAAGGCACTGCCTTCACGGTCGGAACCGAGGCTGAAGTGGTCTACGCTGAACATATCTGCCAGCGTAACGCAGGTTTTGAAAAGATGCGTTTTGTTAACTCCGGCACCGAAGCGGTGATGAGTTGTATCAAAGCCTCGCGTGCTTATACGGGGCGCGCCAAAATAGCCAAGGCCGAAGGTTCTTACCACGGGCTTTATGACTACGCTGAAGTTAGCCAAACCGCCAATCCCACGAACTGGGGTAATTCCCAAGAACCGCGCAGCGTGCCGGTTTCCCACGGCACTCCACAAGGTGCGCTGGACGATGTGGTTGTTATTCCGTTCAATGAACCGGAACGCGCCATTGAAATCCTGAACCAGCACAAAGACGAGGTTGCCTGTGTTTTGCTTGATCTTCTGCCGCATCGTATCGGTGTCATTCCCGCAAGTGACGCATTCGTGACTGCAATCCGTAAATGGACTACTGACAACGGCGCTTTGATGGTTTGCGACGAGGTAATCACCTTTCGCTCAAACTATGGCGGCGCACAGGAATGGTATGATTTTACGCCTGATCTAACCGCAATGGGCAAAATGATTGGTGGCGGCTTTCCAGTTGGCGCATTAGCCGGTCGCGCCGATGTGATGGATGTAATGAACCCGCTGTCTGATCGTTTGTTGTTTCCACATTATGGCACATTTTCCGCTAACCCGATCACCATGACTGCAGGTCGTGTGTCGATGGAAATGTTTGATCAGGACGCGGTCAATGCCCTGAACAATCTGGCTGATTATGCCCGCAAAACCATTGCCGATGCCATTCGTATTGCCGATGTTCCAGCCTGTGTCACTGGCAAAGGCTCTATGTTTCGGGTTCATATGAAGGCTGAACCACCTACCTCCTACCGTTCAGCCTATGTCTCGCCGGAAGAAAGCAAAGTGTTGAAACTGCTGTTGGATCACTTGTTTGGCAATGGTTTTTTAATGATTGAAACCTGCTCGGGCACATTATCAACCGCGATGACAAAAATGGAAATTGATATGTTTGCGCAAACCATTCTGGAGGGCTTGCGCAAAGTAAAACATCTGATGTGATACCTATTTTCTGGCGGCTGATTTTATCCACTGTGAAAAAGCCGTGACATGAGGTTGGTTGCTGCCGGCCGCTGTTACAATAAAATAGCCATTTTTGGTTGTCAGGCTAGTCTTGGTCAAATGCACAAGACTTCCCGCAGACAATTCAGTTTCGATCAGATATTTGGGCAATAAAGCTACGCCCAATGATGCCAGCGCACCGGCGATCAGCATGGAAAACTGGTCAAATTGTTTACCAGAATAGGCCCGTTTATCATCCATACCGACCTTTGAAAACCAGTCAGACCATGCTGTCGGACGGGTTTCCAGATGCAACAGCGGCAGGGTTTCCAGCTGGCCGGCATCCACAATATTATGGAGCATGCGGAAGCCCGGTGAACAAACTACAATCATCTCTTCTTCAAACAACCTGACCATTTTTGTATCTGGCCAGTCGTCCGTGCCAAAATGGATTGCCAGGTCAAAGCGTTCTTTTTCCATATCGAACGGCTTCAACTTTGTTGCCAGATTAACCGTGACATCGGGACAAAGTTCGGTAAAGCTTTGCAACCGGGGGATCAACCAGCGACTGGCAAATGTCGGTAGAACGGCAATACGCAATGATGCTCCGTGATCACCAGATGCAATTGCGCGCAACACTGTCTGGCGTATATTTTCCAGATCAACTGCCAGCTCCTTTGCCAGATTTTGCCCGGCCTCGGTCAGTACGACCCGCCGACCAGAACGCCGAAACAATTCGGTACCAATGGCCTGTTCCAACTCTTTAACCTGTCGACTGATTGCGCTTTGGGTCAGGTGCAATTCTTCTGCGGCTTGGGTAAAACTTTCATGACGCGCTGCACATTCAAAACTGCGCAAGATTGCATGTGATGGTAAAAGCCGCCTTTGAGATGATGGACTTGGCAAGATTAACCCCACGTTATCATGATTACATGGCATTGATTTGCCTATCACGTATGAGTTTTATGTCTATATTGGGTCATAACTGTCAAGTACGTTCCCAAACTGCTTGTACTAGATTACAGCGAAACATTAACCATTAAAGAAGACTGGTTGCTATGATTGACAAACGCATAAATTCGCTAACCGTGGCTATTGGCGACATTCCGGACGGGGCCACTATTATGATCGGCGGTTTTGGCGAGGCCGGCAGCCCGACCGAGCTTATCCATGCCCTGATCGACCACGGTGCTAAACACTTGACTATTGTGAACAACAACACCGGCAACGGTGAGGTTGGGCTAGCGGCACTCATTGGCAATGGGCAGGTCAATAAGATGATTTGTTCCTATCCGCGCTCAAGCCACTCCAAAATCTTCCCCGAGCTTTATCGGGCTGGAAAGATCGCATTGGAAATAGTACCGCAAGGCACATTGGCCGAACGCATCCGCGCAGGTGGCGCAGGGGTTCCGGCATTTTACACCGCCACAACCGTCGGCACGCCTTTGGCCGAAGGCAAAGAGCTGCGCAATATCAACGGGCGCGAATATGTATTGGAGTATGGGCTGATGGCTGATTATGCGCTGATCAAATGTGAGACTGCTGATCGTATGGGCAATCTAACTTACAATAAAACTGCGCGTAATTTCAACCCGATTATGTGTACCGCTGCAAAAGTCACAATCGCGCAAACTCGCAAGATTGTGCCGGTTGGCAGCATTGACCCAGAGCGTGTTGTTACACCGGGTATCTATGTGAACCGCTTGGTAGAAGTACCAAACCCACAAGTTGAATCAGATCTTATCGCTAAAGGGGTAAGTTACCCATGACTAATTCTGTAAAAGGCTGGAACCGCGAGAAAATGGCAGAGCTGGCCGTGCATGACATCCCTGATGGCGCGATTGTAAACCTAGGTATAGGTATTCCGGAACTCGTCACGAAATTTGTGCCAGAGGGGCGCGAATTTATCTATCACACCGAAAACGGCCTGTTGGGTATGGGGCCTGCACCTGCTACGGGTGAAGAGGATCCAGAACTTATTAATGCCGGCAAAAAAGCTATTACCGCGATCCCGGGCGCCAGCTACTTCCATCATGCGGACAGCTTCACCATGATACGCGGCGGTCATATTGATGTCTGTGTTTTGGGGGCGATGCAGGTCGCTCAAAACGGTGATATTGCGAACTGGTCAACAGGTGCACCTGACGCAATTCCGGCAGTTGGCGGTGCGATGGATTTGGTGGCAGGTGTAAAAACCATCCTTGTGATCACCCAGCATACAACAAAGACAGGTGATGCGAAACTCGTTGAAGCTTGTAGTTTTCCGTTGACGGGGCAAAGCGTTGTCAGTCGGATATATACAGACCTAGCGATTATTAACGTAACATCAGAGGGATTCAGATTGGTCAAACTTGCCCCAGGCGTTAGCTATCAGGAAATTTGCGATAAAACCGCAGCACCGGTGCTGCCTATCAAGGAAGATTAACCGATGTCTGATGCCTATATCTGCGATGCCGTCCGTACCCCCATTGGTCGCTATGGCGGTAGCCTGTCATCTGTTCGTGCAGACGATCTTGGAGCGTTACCTTTAAAGGCCCTGCAGGAACGAAATCAAGGCGTTGACTGGTCGAAACTAGACGACGTGATGTTTGGATGTGCCAACCAAGCAGGCGAAGATAATCGCAATGTAGCGCGCATGTCCGCCCTATTGGCTGGCCTGCCAGCATCGGCCTCTGGCGTGACACTGAACCGTTTATGTGGTTCCGGACTGGACGCGCTTGGCACAGCGGCACGCGCGATCAAAGCGGGTGAGGCCGATCTGATCATCGCAGGCGGCGTTGAAAGTATGTCACGTGCACCCTTTGTAATGCCAAAGGCTATGACTGCGTTTAGCCGTGCAAATCAGGTTTATGACACCACGATGGGGTGGCGATTTGTCAATGCACTGCTGAAGCAACAATACGGTGTGGACAGCATGCCAGAAACTGCTGAAAACGTTGCGGAGCAATTCAAGATTTCCCGTCAGGATCAGGATGTTTTTGCCGCCCGTTCACAAGAACTGACTGCCAAGGCACAACAGGCCGGTGTATTTGCAGATGAGATAATCGCAGTGAACATCCCGCAACACAAAGGCACTCCGGTCGTTTTTGATACTGACGAACATCCACGCGCAAGTACAACGTTGGAAGGTCTAGCCAAGCTAGGCACGCCGTTTCGCAAAGGCGGCAGCGTAACTGCAGGCAATGCATCAGGTATCAACGACGGGGCTTGCGCGATGATTGTGGCCTCTGAGGCGGCGATCACAGAGCATAACCTGACCCGGATAACACGCATTGTCTCCATGGCCACCGCAGGAGTGGAACCGCGCATAATGGGCTACGGCCCGGTGCCCGCTGCCCGTAAAGTACTGGCGCGTGCAGGCTTGGTGATGGACGATATGGATGTGATCGAATTGAACGAAGCGTTTGCCGCACAGGCTCTTGCGGTGACACGCGATCTTGGTCTGGACGACAACGATTCCCGTGTGAACCCCAATGGCGGCGCAATTGCACTGGGCCACCCGCTAGGCATGAGCGGGGCGCGCCTAGCTACAACCGCATCATACCAATTGCAACGCAGTGGCGGACGTTATGCGCTTTGCACCATGTGTATCGGTGTAGGCCAAGGCATTGCGCTTATTTTGGAACGTGTATGAAACAATAGTATCGCTACCCACTGAGCTTACGCATTATGGCTGTAAAATCGCTTCATGTCTGGATCGTACCGCGCGACAACAACAGCCGGTTGGGGTATCTCACCTAATCATTACAGGTTACTGTAGCAACTTGTCTGAGGTCAGCACCTATTGGACCAGTTTGAGGGTTTGATGTAACTGAGGATTTCTGGTTCATCTTAACAACCAATAAGGGGTGCAACATTATTACTTTTTCAAACCAGTCATCGGTCATTTACACTTATTCTTCATTACCCCAACTACCGACGCAAGTATCCCACCTTTGGCGACATTTGCCACCAATGAGAGCCATCACTGGTTTGCAATCGCAAAAGGACCGAAGTTTTTTCCAAGATTGCCAGATAAAACTAACGTTCGTACCAATCTAAAGGTCTTTGCCAGTGACATAAAATCCGCGCCTAAGATCCGTTGTCGGATTAATTTTAGGCCGCGACAGCTAAAAAGAATTCATAACAGCCTTACCCAAAACAATATCACCAACTGATTTCCATATCTCTTCCTGACCGGTTGTGATACTGGCCGATAGCCGCTGTATCCCTTCCCCACGATAGCCAGAGGCCAATATAGTTTTTGCATTTCTTTTTGTATCGCCATCTAAATCCAAAACCACTTCCAGTTTGCCATTGGGTTTGCGCAATACAGCTACAGTTGTTGCAATAAGTTGCCCTGCATTATTTCGGGTTTTACTATCCAAAGTAACGATAGCAGGTGTACCAGTTATAAATTTTTCAACATCTTCTTCTTCAACGGGAATTGAAACCTGAAATTCATTTTCTATTGGTTGTAATTCAAACACTGACTCAAATTTTTCAAAAAAAGTTCCGGGTTTTGCAATATTTGTACCAACAACGGTTCCTGTGATTGTTGCATATATAAAATTATTATCCAGTTGCTCATTCAATTCTCGCAAACGCTTCTCCAGGTAGCGTAATTCTTGCGTTGCCTGCTGAATTGCAGAATCCAATTCTTCTTGTTTTTGCAATCTTCTCAGAAGATATTCTTTCCTTGTTTTTTGCAACTCCTGATGGATTTGAACAAACTGAATCAAGGGGTTATTTTGGCCACTCTCGTCGGCTTCTTTGTCAATCAGATTTTGATGGGTTGAAGACGGATTTCCCTCACTTGTTTCATATACATTTTCCAGAATAGGGCTTGCTGATTCTTCGCCAAATCCGTGCTGCTTTACAATGTTCTGCAAAAACCTGAATTGATCATCAAAAGCTGCTATAGATTCTTCAAGGGCTTGGTCGGCAATTGCATTGCGTTGTACTTCCCTTTCGCACTGTTTGGCTCTGTGAGTTACATCATACTGCTCGCCCATTTTATCAACTAATATTTGTGCGTTATATGGAAGTTCAAAAGCCGACTTATTCGACTGTAGCGACACAAAACAGTGCAACTCAACAACTTTCAATGCAAACTCTCGTTGGGTTTCCTTATAATCTAGTTTTATCGGATCAGTTTGAACCGCACCCAATAATTCGCCCTTTTGAACAATCTGGTTTTGACTGACAAAAACTTGCTCCAAGGCACCGTCAACGCGCGTTTTAACTGCCACGACAGGTGTAAGGTTTCGTATATTCACCCAGCCTCGTTTTGAAAAATGAACGGGAGATGCGTAAAAATTCAACACCAATATAATGGCGGCGATGACAAATATAATTGCCGCTGACAGTAGAAATACACTTGCTTGAAAATACTGGGATATCGCTGCCTTCTTTTGCTCAACGGCAATAAAGTTTTCCAAATTCTGCAGCGATAAAGGCAAAGTTCCCAAACTTTTTCTTTTTTCGCTAAACCTAGGCATTTAACCAATTGCCTGTTCAATTGCATTACCATCCGTTGGTACGTTCAGAAATTGGATGGTGATTTGGCGATATCCCGCTTTCAATCTTTGCTCAAAGCTATCTGCATTTGATAAAATCCGAGCCACTTCCTTATTATTGGTTTCTGCGCTTTGTATCGTTTCGACTTGGCTTTCCAGAAGCTCACCCCGGTCGTGTAAGGAAATTGTGACTGATTGCGCACTAACCTTTAAATCAAAAATACTATTTTCATCTTTTTCACCAAAACTGTTCCGCGGTGCTAAAAATAATAAATCATTCGCCGCAGTTTTTAAACGTTCACGAAAATCAATCGTATAAGCCTGCCCTAATTGTGCATCCAGCCAAAGGCTTAATCGAAATGCATCTCTTTTAGTTGGCTTGAATGAAACGCGCACCCACCGTTCATGGTGGCGTGCTAGTACTTCATCCACAGGGCCACGGTCTGTGACCTCGCCCCGATCCAGCTTAACAACCTCATCAGCGGCAGTCATCAAATAATCATCATCGGTTGCCAACAAGACTATCTTGCCATCTGTCTTTGCTTTCAAAATCAAAGCTAGCAGTGCTGATTTAGACGCTTTATCCAGAAATAATTCGGGTGAATCACAGATTAAAATTGCTGGATTCTTATAGAACGCCCTTGCAATCGATACAATTTGACCCTGCGCAGTGTAATTTTTGTCCAGCCTGTCGTTTAATAAATCTTCGTTGCGGAAGACATCTTCATAGGGATCTAGCTGCATTATTAAATCCAATGCAGCCAATTCATCTGATTGGGGATCAAATCCAGTAACATTCTCAATAAAAGAGCCCGGTAAATTGATCGGACTGGATGGAATATAACCAATAGACCAGAAACCGGATCCGTTTCGAGTTACTCTCTCTCCACCAAATTCAATATGCCCACTATCAAATTGCCCGGTTGCAATCGATTTTAGAATTCTGGATTTTCCACAGCCCGAAGGGCCTATAAACGCCAAGCACAAGCCAGGAAAGACATCGCACGAAAAATCTACAAACCCTTCCGATTTAATTGCTTCAATTGAAAGTATCCTTGAACTGTCAGCGGGCTTTGTATTTCTTATGCTTGCCTTTTCTCTGAAGGACAATATTCTTTCCAACTGATCTATGTCGTGCCTTGGGGTGTGCAAGGATTGAATTTGATAACACCGGATAAAAACCTCTATATTCAGTTGGTTTATAAGTATCGTCGCAATGGCAGTTCCTAAAGAAAGATTGGATTCAATACTTAGCCAGGCAGTAACAATCAAAACCACAACAAATGTTATCCGCCTTAGAAAACTTGTAGTTATACCAACGAGCGTGGCCTACAACCTATGCGCCCAATCTCGCATACCGATTGATCGAATGCGCGAAGGTTGGTTCATGAGCTTGTTCCAAGCCTCACAGCAATGGGTGACAATGTCGTCGTAGTCTTTGAATACACGGTTGGAGAGCCAGTTATCGCGCATGAATTGCCAAATATTTTCATGGGGGTTCAGTTCCGGGGATCGGGGCGGCAGCGGCAGGAGGGTGATGTTCTCGGGAACGTCGAGATTGGGCGTTGTATGCCACCCGGCCTGATCGACGAGAATTACAGCGTGGGCACCGGGGCCGACTTCACCACTGATGATGGCGAGATGGGCGTCCATTGCATGTGTGTCGCAGTACGGCATGACGAGTCCGGCACCCTTGCCTTTTGCTGGACAGATCGCGCCAAAAATATAGGCCCATTGGGTTCGCTGATCGTGCGGCGCACTGGGTCGGGTTCCACGTTTGGCCCACCGTCGCGTGATCTTGTTTTTTTGACCTATCCTGGCTTCGTCCTGCCACCAGAGCTCGATTTCTACGCCTGGGGCCAGACCGGCCCTGATCTTTTCCACCTCGGCGGGAAAGTTTTTTTAAACGCAACAATCGCGTCCCCGTCCTGCGCGTAGTGGCGCGGACGGGCGGAGAGCTTCCGGTAACCCATCTCGCGCAGAACCCGCCCCACCGTGCCCTCGGCGATTGAAACGCCAAACTCTTCGCAGAGCCAGCGCGCCAGATCGCAGCGCCGCCACCGCACCACGCCGTGGATCGCGGGGGTTGGGCCGCGCTCCACCATCTCCGCAAGCGCCCGGCGGTGTTCTGCTGTCAGCTTTGGTTTTGGCCCGACAGACCGGCGCGTGATCAACCCGTCTGCTCCGTCCACGTTGAACCGCATCACCCAGTCACGAATAATCTGTAGTGTCACGTCGCCGATCCGCGCCGCTGCGGTCCGCCGACCGCCGTCATAAATTGACGCCAGTGCCAGAAGGCGGCGCGTCTGATCGCTGTCACGGCTCGACCGCGCCAGTCTGCGAAGTCTGTCGCCGTCAAAGTCATCTCGAAGTGGTATCGCTGCACCCATAATATCCCCCATGTTTGTCGGGACATTGATTCACATATTCCGCGCCAAGGGAACCCTGAAAATGAGTCAGATACTATGTTCATTGGTATTAGCCATTGGCTTAGGGTTTGAAAATCAAGACGTTGTATGGATGGAAATTTGCCTTGTGCAGCCATCTCATAGAATGCAGGCCCCAAGCCGCATGCATCAATTTTTTCAGCTTCAAAATCCGGCAGATCAGTTTCCTGAAGTAATTCTTTTTGCAATGGTTTCCGTAATTTCCAAGCGATAAACAGAACCACGGCCCCGACAACCGAAGGCATAGCAAGCAATGGGTGGATAAATCCAATTAAGAATGCCCAGAACAAAGCAAAGCACGAATCTTGGAAAAATATCACACCGCGAACATTCACGACATATCTCTGTAATGCTTTCATACGCATCAGTTCGATAAGGCAGACAGAAATAACAGTTGTCGCACCCAGATAAAAAAACTTCAACAGAGCATTGCTGCTGCCAGATGGGATCACTCTATCAATAATAATTAATGCTATTGCAGGTAAGCCAACCAGTAAAAAACTTGTCAGAAAGCCTAAAATACCCGATGTCAGCCGCATCCATGCCGGCAAATCCTGTGTCCATGCCTTGTTTTTTGAAATGCCAAGGGCAGCGTTGTAACTTATATCTTTTTGAGGGACTGCTAAGTTTTGCAGCATTTTATATCTCCTGGGTCCAAATGAATCTTACCGCCAATCAACAAAACTTAGTTACGATTTTCCGCCTGCATTATTTTATTTACGTAATCAGAAAGAGAAACAAACTCCCCTGGGTTTTCAGCTACAGATTGGATAGGTTTTTCTTCTTTTTCCGTGCCATTCAGCTCTTCAAGCAAGCGTTCAACGATATTTTTCTTTACTGATATTTCTCCGACTTCTGATTTGCGCGATGCAATTACACTTGGTGGATTGACCTGTTGGGACTGTTTTAAAATACTTTCCACAACAAGTTCTCGTAACCTTTCTTCTTCAGATATTCGTTCCATTGCAGCATCTGGGTTTATCCACGCACTTTTCACACCTTTATCTATACTTTGATAAACTTGTAATCCTGACCCGTTTTGCCTTGGTGCGTTAGCACCACTGGACCGTAATTCATATGAAAGTCGTAAGGTCAGGTTATCTATTTTCGTTTCCAGATTACGCAAAGACTGGTTCAAAGCATCCAGCTCTCGTGCAATTCCCCCCGAGGCATACTCTGTATTAAATGCGTTTTGCCTCATTGTCTGATCATCCACCTGGCGTTGATAGTTTTGTGTTGGCAATATTTCAAACCTGTTAATATTAGCAGGTAAACTGCGCCCCTGTGCCTCTTGGGCAAATATGTTTGCCGAAGTTTCATATTCACTCTCGCCCTCTGCGCGAGATTGTCGTGGCGCAAATTGTACATTTCTGTTTGGCACGTATTGTGTATTATAAGTTCGGTTTAAACGTCCATTTATCTGTCGGCTTAGCTGCTTTGGTATATTCTGTGCAGGTTGGATGCTGGATCCCGCATTAGCCCAGGTTTCTGATAAGGTTAATCCGTTATTATGCTGGCCAGTTTGTTGGCTGGGGGCGGGCCAGCCCCTTGGAAATATAAAAGATGCCTGATTTTGTGCTACCCATCGCAAATATGTAACAGTTGCGGAAAAACCCGAAAGTGAATGCGTTTGAAGCGTTTCAAGTTCACGCCGGATAATCAAATCACCACCTGTTGATAAAAGTGCTTCAAGCCCCTGATCAACCGGGCCTAAAATCGAATTCGGCAAAGGTAATTCATTCTTGCGGTCAGAAATAAAAACAAATCGGTGGGTGTAATCCCGGAAATATGGATCTGAGGTTTTCCTTGGGCAGTTAATCCAATTTCCATACCATTCTTTTGTGCCACGCAAATTGTTGTAGCGATTTGGCAAATAACTTCAAAAACATCTTCATCCAATCTTGGACTTGTACTGAACCGCGCGTAACCATCTGGATCAAAACGGAAGTAAACTCCCTCAACAAAACCCTCTTGGAACGTTGGCCAACCAAAAGACCCCCGAATTGTCTGTTCTCCCTCTCGCGATCCTATGGCAAAAGGTATCGATGTATCCAAAATCGCGGTTGATGTTTCTCGGCTGTCTACATTAACATCTTGTGCCGATGCCAAATTAACCAAAGGCAATAAACACGTCATAAAAGCGGTGATACTGATGCATGGTATAATCTTCATTGGGTTTCCTTTGTTTGGGCCGGATGTCGATATGCGGGTAACCAGTCTGCTTTTTGCGGCGGGTCTGGCAGGCCGCGCTTGATACGCAGATCACGGTCGCGAAATTGTGTAAACCAGACTTCAGATGTGGCATTTGACGCTGTTAGAATACGGCCCTGAACTTTATGTAAAAAAGCTGCGAGTAGGATGCCGTTGTTATTCGCGGTTTGGATTTCGATAAATCCATTCCCACCCTCATACAGCCCTTCATAAAACCCTCTTTCAGGGTTAAATAATTCGATCACAGCTTCATACAGAATATCTGTGTATGGCGTATCCCATAATGCCCACAATCCAAACGCCGCTTTTGTGGCAATCGCTGCATGTTCCGGTGAATAGTCGCCCCTTGGGGTCACAGTATTCCATGGGTATCCATCCGAAAAAATTGTATCATAGGTAAAATATGGCGGCCCTTTGACATTATGTTCGGAACGCGCAGTCATGTATCCTTCGATTTCGTATCTGTTTTGCTGAACCTGATAGATACGGTCCGCAAACTCAGCACGCCAGCCGTCTGTATGCTCTTGATCATTTGATGCATCATCATGCGGAAGGTCCCAGTTCAGTTCCAACCCGTCCAATAGATAACTTTCCGTCACAACATAGTTCTGAGAGTGAAAAATACGCGGATCCCTGCCATCATAGGGGACACGCACATCATAGATGTTCGTAGTTAAATACGGCTCTGCCCGATGTGCAAAATATGGCTTGAAACCCCAAAGCGCAAAACCTTTAGCGGCATATTCCTCATAACCAAGCCGGCCTTCCTGTGCATAAATGGTTTCTTTGGTTTCTTTATCCACAGCTGCGCCGTATAAAACGCCGTCCGCATCAATGACATTTGAAAAATCCCAACGCAAAAGCAGATTATCAATGGTGTTTGCCAGATACGGGTATCGATTTCGGGTAATGCGCATCCAAACCAGGAAGCGCCCAAGGTCCAATGCTGAATATCCAATTTCACCGATCTTGTTTGTATAGTCAACTTGTGCGCCAGTTTTTGTATTATAAACTTTATTAGGTAACTCACTTCGAAATAATTTCAAATTTCGCAATGTTGTCAGCAATTTAAGCATACGGTTGTCAAATTCCGACTTATCTATAAGACACAACTCATACGCGGAAACTAGGCCGCTGACGTAAGATGCTGTATCCCACATGGTCGTAGATGGGTATCCGCCAACTGAATTCACCAGACCTGTTGTTTCTTGCGTAAATTTTTCAAAATAGCCCCATGCCACTTTGGCCGCTGTCAGCTCCCGTTTATTCAAAAAACCCCGACGTGCTTTAAATCTGCGAATATATGTATTATCTTTTTTGTATCCGGGATTCACGGACGCATTCAATTCATCAAGGTTTTCAAAATAATCTTTTGGCATTTCACACATTCTGGGTGGTGAAAACCGTTTTGGTCTACCAGTATCCGAAGCTAGGGTTTCTATGGGGATTGTACCACGCATTAAGCTTGGTAATTGACGTAGGTTTGTTTTGGCTTGCGGTGTTAAAATTGCAGCCCCCATATCAAAATTTGCCGGATCATAAATTTTATCATCAGCTAAAGTAATATCATTTGGCCCCTTACCGAGTGATAGTTGCTGGCGTGAACTTATCTTGTCTGTTTTTTCCTGCAGGTCTTTTTCCCTTTCAACACGTGCTTTTTCCATTGCGATGTTGCCCACAACAGTTTCGCCAACTGCTTCGCCCAGAATAAGCACTGCCGCAAGAAACCCACAGATAACCAATATGGCCCCAATACCAATTGCTATTTTACGAACTTCCAGATTTATCGATAACAAGAGTATCTCCAATAAGCGGTGATTAAGTCGTATTTCTGAAATGTTTCTAAGTGGATTCAGTAAATTTCGTGATAACTACCAAGGAAAGTTCACTAAAATTTTCATTAGTTACTGAAAATTTAGAACCAAACAGTTTTTATCCGCTATGCGTTGAAATGTGAAAGATGTGGTAATTTGCCGGATCAAAAACCACCCGAACCCACCTTCAGGAAGGTGATCTATGTCATCTGCGCTCTGTAACGGCGTTTGTGTGGCTTCAGGCGGTGAAAATTCCACACCGTTATCACTGATATTTACGACAACACTTTTCCCATACACCTCAATATCGACATGCACATTGCCAGCGTTATCACACGAAAAACCATGTTCAATCACATTGTTCAGTGCTTCGGCCAATACAATTTGGATGTCGGTAATTTTTTCGCGCTGCACACCGGCCCGTGCCAACCACCAACTGGCAGCATCTAATAGATTCGGCACCAATACTTGGCGATTTTTTATGCTTTTGCGAAATTTCTGAACACTACGCACCGCGTTATTATCAATATCCGTCGTCATTTACGATATAGTTTCTTCCGTGCATTTCACGGTTTGAATCGCATCTTCAAAACTATTATGTACGCAGAATACTTCATCCATACGTGTAAGTTTGAAAACTTTTTCCACCATTGGTGTCAGCCCGGTGATTTCAAATTTTTTCTCTGCACCCATATATTTCATCACAGAGACCAATGCCCCCAATCCAGAACTATCCATGAAATCTACATGCGTCATATCCAGAACTATATAATCTGCACCATCATCTGCAATCGCGCGCACTGCCTCTTTAAATTGGATAGCATGCGCGGCATCCAAACGCATCTCTGATAATAGTAAATGTGTAATTGCCCCGTGTTGGGTTGCTTCAAGGTTCATCTTTTGCTCCTGTAATTGTAGCCCTAATTATCTTAGAGCGCACAAATCTTGAAATTTGACTAAGATTTGGAAATCTACCCAAGCCAACTGTCCAGCCTAGCCCCGGCGTCTTTAATAAAATCGCAACAGTAATGCTGGACATGAAAATCGCCCAGGTAACTTTTAACAGGACGAAAACAATCGGCGTAAAGGCAGAGTCCCATAAAGCAATCTCCGCCAAACCCAGAAAAACCGGATGTATCAGATATATTCCGAAACTATACGGGGCCAATCGTGAAAACCAGTTTATCTGATTTATGCGTTGGCTTGTCATGAACAAAAAGAACAGAACAACCGGCATTAAAAAATCCGCCCAAAATCCGGGCGCATAATTGTATTGCCAGTTTCCAATTTCAATAACGCGAAAACTATACACCAGTTTCAGCAGGTATAGGATAACGCCAACAAACAAGACTACATTAAAATAGCGCAAAAGGCCCCCACTGATCCCGGATTTTTTATAAACGCCCAATCCCGCGGCCGCCACAAAGCCATACCCAAGGTAAGTCAGAATTTTAACAAGCCGTATCAGATAATCAGAGGCAGGGATCAAATCTAAATGCGACCATAGCCAGACATCAACTTCGCGCTTTATAAACAAGCACAGTAAAACCAGCACCCCAACCCATGGTTTCTGGATTGCGATCTGACAAATCGGATACAATAGTATCAAGCCAAACAATGTCGGTAAAAAGTGCATATGATACTGCACGTCGCCCAAAACAAAATACCCAAGCCAGGAAACAGGATTGGCAAGTTCCGCCCAGATTGCATCTTCATAGCCAAAGAAACTTGCTTTGATCAGGCGATAAAATGCATAGAATACCACCCAGAAAACGAATGGCCGCAACAACCTTTTGCATTGTTCACGAATGACATTGCCATAACTGCGCTGACGGTTATCCAGCGACATGAATAACAAGAACAGTGAAATGATGATAAACAACTCGGTACGTGCCAAATACATAATCGAGCGAAACATCACCGGCCAAGTGCGCTCCCACAAGCTAAAATCAGGGAAGGGTTGCCCGTTAATATCTGATGAAGCATGAAGCCCCACCATTGAAACGCCTGCGATTAACCGCAAACAGTCAATCCACACCATTCTGTCTGCAGTCTTTTGAATACCGTAATCCTTTGAGGTTTGAAGGATTACTGACACAGATTTACTAGAAAAATATTACCAATTAAAATTGAAACTATATTTATAGTTTACGTTACCAAATCTTCACTGGTTTTGCTTACTCATCACGTAATCAGAGGAGTGCAGAAATGAAACCCGTTAATATTACCGTCATTTTTCTATTGGTTCTCCAAATGCCCGTGCAAAGTCATGCGCAGGTCAAATTACCGTTGGATGCCAGCAATTGTGCGATTTTCAATGCTCTTAACGCCGATAATACGCTTTATTGCGCACAAGGTACCAATTTGGGCACACCCCGTGGTCTTATTGTGACTCTTGGTGGGATTATTTCAACACCCGATGACCAGCAGGTTACCACCGTCCAGCTTCCAGTATCAAATAAGGATTTGCCAATTGTCAAACGGCCAAACCAATTAAAAATTGATTATAAAGCCGCAAAATCTAAAACGGGTTATTATATTAGACCCGATTCACAATAGGGTCGAATATTTTTAGACACAAGTATCCCCACCCGTTTTGTCAAACTGTTTTCAAATTCATATTTGCGAGTGCTCCGACATTCTTGGCAATCATGTTTTGTTGTTGGTTGTTGCGGTGAATATCCGAAAATATATTGAACTTTTTCATGCGGCCAATACCGTGCTCTACGCCAATGCGTAGTTTTGAATGCCATGTATTGTATTCTTGTTCTTCTTTCGTAAGTGGTTTTTTCTTTGATGTTTTCAGGGGGATTTCCAGTGATGTCCCCAGATATCCTAAATCCCCAAGGGTAAGTATATCAGGGGGCCTATCCACGCGGGTCTCATCATAAATACGCTTGTCATGTTTGCGCCCGTCATGGGCGCATCCAACAGCCAGTATACACTTCTTGTCATCTGTGATGATCTGGTGGGACGCCGTGTGCTTCTTTTTCTTGCCAGAATATTTTGCTTTTCGAGCCGAGGGCTTCCCGGGCCGTTGAACTGGACGCTCAGTACCATCAATCATCAGGTAAAGCAGATCAGCCTTTTCCACTTCCGACAACTTTACTTTACGTTCAGGCATCCGAAAATGGCCTGCCATCAACTCTGTCATGGCTTGAATGCGGCGGCAAACTGTCGGAGAGGATACATTGAATACAAGCCCCATAAAAGCATGGCTGGTATAGGTTCGGTAATACATCAGGCAGAGCAGAAGCTGTTCTGCGAACTCCAGGCGATAGTTCATCCCACCCCCAATCGCACGTTGCCTGTCTTTGCGGGACAGGCGTTTCTCCTCACTTTTCAACCAGATCGGATGAAGTGTCGCAACCAGGGCGTTGAAATCTGTAAGGCGGATGCCCGATAGTCGAAAAAACAATGCAGGTTGTGCACTTAAAATCTTCAAAGCTTTCATAAAATGATACCTCCAGGCACTTCCTCGCATAAAAATAACCTATTGTGAAGCAGGTCTATTCATTTTGCATTTGATTCAGATAAACTTGAAAAAGCATATCGTGATCATTTGGATCGGTTGGCGATTGTTTTGAATTCTGACGCTATGAAAGCTAACTGTGTAAAAGTCACGGGGCACTCAGATACTGTCGGTAATGATAAATATAATCTGAAACTGTCAAAGCGACGGGCTCAATCAGTGTATGGATACTTAAGCAGTTTGGATAACATTGACATAGACAGATTTACGATTGAAGCCTTGGGCGAAAGTAAACCGCTTCCCGATAAAACGGGTTCAAGCCCATATAATAGGCGCGTTGAATTTTCATCAAAAACCGATGTCGACAACTGTAAACCCAAAAACTGAATGCGTACCTTGGTGCATAGGTTAGGGCTTGCGATACTATTGTACTTGTCTGTGACATGTCACAATCTGGTTCACGCGCAAGTACAAGAAAATAAAATTGCTTTGGTCATTGGTAATACTGAATACACTGACCGACCCAGACTTCGAAACGCAACTAGAGATGCATTAGCAGTTGCACGGGCTTTAGCCGATAAAGGCTTCACGGTTTTTTTTGCCAAGGATGTAGATGCAACAAAGATGAAAGCGATTATAAGTTTCGTTTCTAGGCGTGCGGTTAATGCGGATCAAATCGTAGTCTACTATGCTGGACATAATGAAATCCAGAACGGGACAACCCAATTAATTCCGGTTAACAGCAAAGGTAGTTCAACACGTATTGATAATCATTCTGTTTCCATTCCGAATTTACTAGATGCTTTCGATGTCCCGTTTGCACAAAAAGCATTTATCCTGGATACCTGCCTGCAAGACTCACCTACGATATATGATACAGGCTCACAAAGCCTGTCTCTGCCCAAGGCTTTGGGTATGGAAACACTTTTGGTTCTTGCCACCTCTTTCGGGCAGGCCGCTTACGACGGGACAGGTGATCATAGCGTCTTTACTGGTGCCCTGCTTGATGACTTAGCGCAAGATAGCACCGATATTCAAAGCATCATACAATCGGTTCGCCGTGATGTGATTCAGGCTTCGCGTGCCCATCAGGTTCCGGTCACTGTATCCACGTTATCACAACCCTATATCCTAAACGCGAAGGCTTCTCATCCACAAAGTATCAGGTCGCAGAATGACCTTGTGCAATCCTATTCAAGTTCGGGGTTTGGCGATAAACCGTTGCTGGATATTATTTCATTAGGCGTAAATCCAACAGATTTTTAAGAATATGCGCCTTTCAGCAGGAAGTGAGCGATCAACCTTTTTCGCTTTTGCTCGGAAAAAATACTTAAATAAATTGATCCGGATACAACAATTAGGCCAAAACAAGTGTTTTTTAACTAAATATTGTGGTTTTCTGCCTATTTTTTGACTGTCTTTTGTTGAAACTTGCTTAAAAATCGAGTTTATTTACCGCAGGCTTCATAAAATGAAGCAATTATTCTAACAGGAGCAGTGACATGTCACAAAAACCAATGACAAAAACCCAACTCGTTTCAGCAATTGCCGAAGGCATGGGTTCTGACAAGAAAACAGCCGACGCATATCTTGGCACTTTGACGTCTATTATTACCAACGAAGTAGCAGCAGGCGGTGCTGTCACACTTCCCGGCCTTGGAAAATTCGCTTGCCGCGCTCGCCCGGAACGCATGGTGCGTAACCCGGCAACAGGCGAGCAGTTCCTAAAGGGTGCTGATCGTGTGGCCAAGGTAACAATTGCAAAAGCTTTGAAAGATGTAATCAACGCTTAAGGCAAAACACAATTTACTGGAAAGGGCCGCTTGATAGCGGCCTTTTTTATGCCTTAACCAATCCGGCCTTGGTTTTCGCCAACCTGCCCGCGGTGCAACAAGATGTGATCCAGCATAACACAAGCCATCATCGCTTCACCCACAGGTACCGCGCGAATTCCCACACAAGGGTCATGACGGCCTTTAGTGATAATCTCAGTTTCCTCACCACTTTTGGTAATTGTCTTGCGCGGTTTTAAAATCGACGATGTTGGTTTTACCGTAAAACGGCAAATCACATCCTGCCCCGTTGAAATACCGCCCAGAATGCCGCCCGCATGGTTCGATGAATACACAGGCCCGTTTGGCCCCATGTAAATTTCGTCGGCATTGTCTTCGCCCGTCAGTTCAGCCGAACCCATACCGGCACCTATTTCGACTCCCTTCACTGCGTTGATAGACATCATCGCGCTGGCAATATCCGTGTCCAGTTTTGCATAAACAGGCGCGCCAAGTCCGGCTGGAACACCAGAAGCTATCACTTCAACCACAGCACCAACGCTGTTGCCCGATTTACGTAAACTATCCAAGTATTCAGCCCAAACTTCTGCCGCCTTAACATCAGGCGTCCAAAACGGATTGTTCTCAATCTCGGTCAGATCAACCTGACTGCGATCAATCGGCTTATCGCCCATCTGAACCATATAGCCTAAAATCCGCACGTTCGGCATCAATACATCCAGCACCGCTCGCGCCACACCACCTGCGGCCACCCGTGCTGCCGTTTCACGCGCCGAAGACCGTCCACCACCGCGATAATCGCGAATGCCGTATTTCTGCCAATAGGTAATATCCGCATGGCCTGGACGGAACTTATCCAGAATATCACCATAATCCTTTGACCGCTGATCCGTATTACGGATCATCAGTTGAATGGGTGTTCCCGTGGTTTTGCCTTCAAACACACCGGACAGAATTTCAACTTGATCTGCCTCTTGCCTCTGTGTGGTGTATTTATTCTGCCCTGGTTTGCGCTTATCCAGCCAGATCTGAAGCATCCCTGCATCCAACGGAACATTTGGCGGGCAACCATCAACCGTCGCCCCCAATGCAGGCCCGTGGCTTTCGCCCCAAGTGGTAACACGAAATAAATGGCCGAAACTGTTAAATGACATGGGCATGCTCCTTTCCCCAATCCATATCTTATGTCGTATTCAAGAAAAAGCCTATTGCTTGAACTTTCTTTTAAAATGTCTAAGAATGTCCACACCTCGGGGGGCCATTTCGGCTGAGATTCTTACGAAAACCCGTTTAACCTGAACCGGGTAATGCCGGCGTAGGAAAGGTAAGAGCGTTCATAAACGCCCCACCCCCCACGCTTGCAGCCAAGGAGAGAAAAGTGAAAACACTTAACCTTTTTGCTGTGGGATTTGGGTTGGCATGTGCCACCCAAGCCTTCGCACAAGATAAACCAATACTGACGGTCTATACCTACGACAGCTTTGTCACTGAATGGGGGCCTGGCCCGAAAGTAAAGGACGCGTTCGAAGCCGAATGCGATTGCACGTTGGATCTTGTTGCTGCAGGCGACGGTGCTGCCTTGTTGGCCCGCCTGCAGCTTGAAAGGGCGCAATCTGATGCAGACATTGTACTGGGTCTGGATACCAATTTAACCGCGCGCGCCAAAGCAACCGGCCTTTTTACCGAACACGGGCGCGAGTCCCAAGCCTTTGATATTCCCGTTGCGTGGGATGACACAATTTTTTTGCCGTATGACTGGGGATATTTTTCCTTTGTCTATGACAATACAAAACTTGAAAACATACCAGACAGCTTTGAGGCACTGTCCGCTATGCCCGAAAACTTTAAAATAGTCATTCAGGATCCGCGCAGTTCAACACCTGGCTTAGGCTTGCTGCTTTGGGTCAAAGCAGCATATGGCGATCGTGCGCCAGAAATATGGACAGGTCTAGCCCCCCACATTCTAACCGTCACAAAAGGTTGGTCAGAGGCTTATGGTATGTTTCTGGAAGGTGAGGCCGATATGGTTCTATCCTACACAACTTCACCCGCCTATCACATATACGCTGAAAAAGACGCTACAAAATCTGCGGCCCCCTTCAAAGAGGGCCATTATATGCAGATCGAAGTAGCCGGCAAACTGGCCGCAACCGATCAACCCGAACTGGCCGATCAATTTTTGGCTTTCATGTCTTCTGACAAGTTTCAAACCATCATTCCAACCACAAACTGGATGTATCCCGCAGTGAAACCTGCAAGCGGCCTGCCTGATGCTTTCGATACTTTGGTCACGCCAACAAACAGTCTGATCCTTGATGCAAGCACGATTGAAGCCATCAAAAAAGAGGCCCTTCAGGAATGGTTAACCGCACTCAGCCAGTAACGGTTCTTACGACACTTGCAGGATGGGGTGCCATCGCACTTCTTCTTGCTGTGTCATTGGGAAGCCTGCTGGCAGTATGGATAAAAACGGATATATCGGTTGGGTTCAACCCGTCTGATACCCGGATCATCCGCTTTACCGTGATGCAGGCTTTACTTTCCGCACTGATCAGCATTGCGCTGTCGGTACCCATAGCGCGCGCATTGGCTCGGCAGAATTTCAGAGGCAGGCAAATCTTTATTACATTTCTTGGCACCTCATTCATCCTGCCCGTAATTGTCGCGGTTTTCGGCATACTGGCCATTTGGGGCCGCTCGGGGTTGTTCAGTGGCATCCTGACGGTAACAGGTGGGCAGCCGCTGAACATCTACGGGATGACAGGCATTATCCTTGCCCATGTATTCTTTAACCTGCCCTTGGCCACACGACTGGTATTACAGGGCTGGATTTCCGTCCCGACAGAACACTATCGATTATGTGCACAACTGGGAATGACATCAAAAGACGTCATAAAACACTTGGAACACCCCATTCTGCGCGCCGTGTTGCCGCCGGCCTTTCTTACCATTTTCTTACTGTGCATTACCAGCTTTGCCGTGGCCCTTACCCTAGGCGGGGGCCCACGCGCTACAACGGTAGAGCTGGCCATTTATCAAGCACTCAGGTTTGATTTCGACCTGCCAAAAGCCGCCCTTTTCGCAACATTCCAATTCATGCTATGCACAACCATTGCATTTCTCGCCTTGTCTTTTGCCAAACCTACGACATTTTCAATTGGAATGGGTAGGCCAGCAAAACGCTGGGACGGGCAAAGTGGTTTAAATAAATACCGTGATATTAGCCTGCTGATCCTAACAGGCCTTTTTCTGTTTTTGCCTTTGGCGGCAATTCTGTTCAAAGGTATCCTGCATCTGCCAAAAATACCTGCAAGTGTCATGGCCGCAAGTATGAACTCCATCATGATTTCCTTAAGCTCTGCCACATTATGTATTGGTCTGGCTTTGATTATTTCCTGTCTGATTGTGCGTTTGACCCAGAATAATAAACCCGCAGCACATCTTGTAGAGGGTATTAGTTTCCTGTCTTTAGTCGCCTCTCCTTTTGTCATCGGCACCGGGCTTTTTATCATGATTTTCCCTTTGATCAGCCCCTTCAAACTAGCCCTGCCGATCACCGCCCTCATCAACGCCATTATGGCCCTGCCTTTTGCTATCCGCATCATTTTGCCCGCCATGCAGCGCGCCGAGTCCAGTTACGGACGCCTTGCCGATAGTCTGGGCATGTCACAACCGGTGCGCTTTCGGCTGGCGATATGGCCGCACCTGAAACCATCTGCTGGGTTTGCCATGGGCTTGGCCGCAGCACTTTCTATGGGCGATTTGGGCGTAATTACATTGTTCGCCACCCCTGACAGTGGCACATTACCCTTAATCATGTACCGCTTGATGGCCTCATATCAGATCGAGGCCGCTAGTGCAGTCGCCCTTATGCTGATAACCATCAGTCTAGGCCTGTTTTGGCTGTTCGATAAAGGGGGCCGCATTGAGCATCACATTCGATAACCTGGCTCTGCGCCACGAAAGTTTCCAACTCACTGCCAACTTTACCCTAGATCTGCAAAAGAAATATGCGATTCTGGGGCCGTCAGGTTGCGGAAAAAGCACCCTGCTTGCGGCCATTGCAGGCTTCATGGGCGTTGATCAAGGGCGCATATTATTTGACGGGCAAGATATAACAAACCTACCACCTGCCCAGCGCCCCGTTTCCTTGCTGTTTCAGGATCATAACCTGTTTCCGCACATGTCGGTTATGAATAATGTGGCTTTAGGGTTGAAACCTGATTTGAAGCTGACCCCAGAAGATACAAAGACTGTCAACCAAGCTTTGGAACATGTTGACCTTGTAGATCAGGCGGCAAAATTTCCATCCGAACTATCAGGCGGCCAACAACAACGTGTTGCGATTGCCCGCGCTCTGTTACGCGACAAGCCTTTGATGTTGCTGGACGAGCCATTTGCAGCACTTGGCCCCGCACTAAAACATGAAATGTTGGATATCGTGGCGCGGATCGTAAATACTAATAACACCGCCTTACTGCTGGTCACCCACGACCCGGAAGATGCACTTTATATTGCGGATGAGACAATCTTTGTGTCAAATGGAAAGGGAACTATCCGTTTAACTTTCTAGGAGTGCACCATGCCGAGACCAACTAAAGACACACAACTCGAAGGACTTGATAAACTGCGACAGATCGCAGAGCGCGATCCCATGAAGGCGTTGAAAGATTTTGTTGGGCAGGTGGTCAATCCACCAGCAGAAAAGGGAGAGAAAAATGCGTGATTTGGTTACCTTGGCTATAGAAGTGGATGGGTTATCGGGGCTTCCAAGGGAAGCTTTTTCCGAAGTGTTTCCTCATAAGCTCGTCAATCATGGACTTACCCTTGTCTACCATCGCCTTCTTGACGACAGCGAATGTTCCAAATTCGTAACCGCACCCTGTACAAGAAATGATGTCGTCCTCATTGGGCGGATTGCTCCTGCTAATAGTGACAGGCGTGTCACATGATGAGCATTTAAACGTAATTATACCAACGAGCGTGGCCTACAACCTATGCGCCCAATCTCGCATACCGATTGATCGAATGCGCGAAGGTTGGTTCATGAGCTTGTTCCAAGCCTCACAGCAATGGGTGACAATGTCGTCGTAGTCTTTGAATACACGGTTGGAGAGCCAGTTATCGCGCATGAATTGCCAAATATTTTCATGGGGGTTCAGTTCCGGGGATCGGGGCGGCAGCGGCAGGAGGGTGATGTTCTCGGGAACGTCGAGATTGGGCGTTGTATGCCACCCGGCCTGATCGACGAGAATTACAGCGTGGGCACCGGGGCCGACTTCACCACTGATGATGGCGAGATGGGCGTCCATTGCATGTGTGTCGCAGTACGGCATGACGAGTCCGGCACCCTTGCCTTTTGCTGGACAGATCGCGCCAAAAATATAGGCCCATTGGGTTCGCTGATCGTGCGGCGCACTGGGTCGGGTTCCACGTTTGGCCCACCGTCGCGTGATCTTGTTTTTTTGACCTATCCTGGCTTCGTCCTGCCACCAGAGCTCGATTTCTACGCCTGGGGCCAGACCGGCCCTGATCTTTTCCACCTCGGCGGGAAAGTTTTTTTAAACGCAACAATCGCGTCCCCGTCCTGCGCGTAGTGGCGCGGACGGGCGGAGAGCTTCCGGTAACCCATCTCGCGCAGAACCCGCCCCACCGTGCCCTCGGCGATTGAAACGCCAAACTCTTCGCAGAGCCAGCGCGCCAGATCGCAGCGCCGCCACCGCACCACGCCGTGGATCGCGGGGGTTGGGCCGCGCTCCACCATCTCCGCAAGCGCCCGGCGGTGTTCTGCTGTCAGCTTTGGTTTTGGCCCGACAGACCGGCGCGTGATCAACCCGTCTGCTCCGTCCACGTTGAACCGCATCACCCAGTCACGAATAATCTGTAGTGTCACGTCGCCGATCCGCGCCGCTGCGGTCCGCCGACCGCCGTCATAAATTGACGCCAGTGCCAGAAGGCGGCGCGTCTGATCGCTGTCACGGCTCGACCGCGCCAGTCTGCGAAGTCTGTCGCCGTCAAAGTCATCTCGAAGTGGTATCGCTGCACCCATAATATCCCCCATGTTTGTCGGGACATTGATTCACATATTCCGCGCCAAGGGAACCCTGAAAATGAGTCAGATACTATGTTCATTGGTATTAGATCATTTTCTTCTGTCATGATCTCAATCCCTGTTCTGTCAATCGTACAATAAACTCCTCTTGTGACTTCGCACCCTTGGTTGAATTGCAAGCACCACATAGCAGTTGCAGATTATCCATGTGGTCACTGCCCCCTTTGGATTGCGCGACAATATGGTCAACTGTCATATTGCGAAACGGAAACATCACCTGACAGCCGCCGCATACGCCTTCCTGACGGCCATAGAGCATATGCTTGTGGGTGCGGTAGCTGGGCAGGTCGCCCAAGTCGCTTCGCTTGGGTACGTCCTCCCTGTGGTGAATATCGAAGAACAACCCCATGTCTTTCTGCAAGCGCGAATTAACCAGCTTGGCGGCGAGTGGTGACAGGTCAATGCCCACCCAGTTCCGTTGAAGCTGTTCAGCCGCCACGCAAGCCGTGGCACAGCCACAGAACGGGTCAAGGATGGTGTCGCCTTCATTGGAACTGGCTTTGATGATGCGGTTTAGTAGGGCGAGCGGCTTTTGTGTCGGATAGCCAAGGCGTTCTTTTTCGCTTCTGTTTAATTGGTGAATGTCTACCCACCAATCGGGGCATAAAGCTCCAGCATCAACACTGTATTTGTATACTTTTCCAGTTTTTCGATCCTTCTTAATTTGCCATATCCGCCCTTCTGAATCTGTTTCCGTCTTCATGTGTGTTTTTTTCCGTTTTAATCGAACGGCGTCAGCACAGAATAAAAAGTTGTCTGTCCGAGCATAGAATAAAATAACATCGTGTTTTCGTGAAAACTGTTTCTTGCTACGACCGCCAATTTCATAGCACCACACAATTTCATTTTGAAAAACTGAACTACCAAACACCGCGTCCATAAGCATCTTGAGATAGTGGCTGGCAGTGGGATCGCAGTGCAGATATATCGACCCTGTATCTTTCAGTAACCGCCGCATTTCGATAAGCCGCACGGCCATCATAATCAGATACGACTTCATGCCCTTGCCGTGGGAATAGCCAGCCGCGTCAATAATGGCGTAAAGGGTAGGTTGCCTATCGGCTATCTCGCCGTGCCAAGCTTCGTCTACGTCGCTCAAGTGCCAAGTATCCTTAAAGGCCGCACCCGCCGCCTCTGACCCAATGGGTGCGCTGTAGTTGCGGTTGGAGTTGAACGGCGGGTCAAGGTAAATCAGATCAACGGATTTAGAGTTCATGCCGCGCATGATTGGCAGGTTGTCACCCGTCCACAGGGAGCGGTTAAGCCAGTTGATATCGACCATTATGCGGTTAGGTCGCTATAGGTTAACCGCTTGCCAATCGCGCCACCGAACAACGCTTCGATACGTTCCATAGTGTGGTTATCGCACGAACCTTCATTTAGACGGAATGAAAACTCATCGACATAGCGTTGGCAATGCTTGACGCTCCAGTTGTGATATACGCCGTTGTAACCACGCTTGAGCAACGCCCAGACGCTTTCAATGCCGTTCGTATGTGCCATGCCATTGACGTATTCCTTGGCACTGTGCTTGACCGTGCCGTGCTTGTAGAAAAGCCCGCCCAGTTTATCGTAGCCTTTATGCTCATCGGTGTAGACAGTTGATCCGACTTTAACAGTGTCGTGGATAAAGCCTTGAAGCGTTGAGCCGTCCGTGTTGCTGATAACCATGGCTTTAACAGTGCCGCCGCGTTGCTTTGCGCCGATCACCGCTTGTTTACCCACTGGGCCGCGACCAGCCCTTAGCTTTTTATGAGAATGTTTGTTCTTTTCTTTGCCGCCGATATAGGTTTCATCAACCTCTACAATGCCCGACAGTGGTCCGCCCGTATCATTACAAGCTTCGCGCAATCTTTGAAGCATGAACCAAGCTGAACTTTGAGTTATACCCAACTCTTTGGAAAGTTGTAGAGATGAAATTCCCTTGCGGGCCGTAACAAGAAGATACATTCCGTAAATCCATTTGTGCAGTGGGATGTGAGAGCGTTCCATGACTGTCTTGGTGCGGACGGTAAAGACTTCCATGCAAACATTACAACGATAATAGCCGCCTTTACGTGTGCCTATGCGGTCGCACTCTTGGCAATGCGGGCAGATCACACCATTAGACCAACGCTGTTGTTCCATGAATAAACGTGCGCTTTTCTGGTCGGGGAAGCGGTGGAAGAGTTGTAAAAGGCTGATCGTTGATTTTGACATTGGTTACTCCTGTTGATAACATCAGTATAACAAGGGAGCATTAGAAAGTAAACTATATAATTCCCAATGGAAAGGCTAATCCGCCCACTGAAACAAAAGCCCTTTTTAAAAACCCGCCAAAAGCTTTGCAAAATTATCTGGGAACAAAAAAGGCGGGTAAAAACCCGCCTCTTTAAAAATATGTAATATAACTTTACGCGTCTTTACGCTTGATCGGTGCCCATATCTTCTTGTTTGTCAGATACAACAGCACTGTAAAGAAACCCAAGAATAGAACTGCCAACAGGCCTAAGTGTTTACGTGCCATCATTTTGGGTTCGGCTGTCCACATCAGGAATGCTGAAACATCTGCAGACATATTGCGCAGATCATTTTTATGACCGTCGTCAAATTCAACCTGCTCGTCTTCCATCGGTGGTGGCATTGAAATCCAGCCGCCCGGGAATGCAGTATTTTCATAAAACGTAGTGCCAGCCTGCTCTTTTTCCTCGCCGGTATAACCGGTTAGGATAGAGGCAATATATTCTGGGCCGCCCATACCTTTTACCATCTGGTTAATCCCCAGACCATAAGGCCCGTGAAAACCCGCACGCGCTTTCGCCATCAAAGATAGATCAGGTGCCGTTTCCAACGCACTGCCGGGAAATTTGTCAGACGGCTTCGCTGCACGGGTATCATCCAGATCGGCGTCATATACTTCAAAACCGGAAGCATAGGCTTTCACCTGATCCGCAGGAAATTGTGGCCCGCCTTCATCGCCCAATGTGCGAAATGCAACATGACGCAACCCGTGACAAGCGGCACATACTTCGGTGTAAACCTTCAATCCACGCTGCAACTGGTTTTGGTCGAACTTGCCGAACGGCCCCTCATAAGAGAAAGCAAAATCTTCAACATGCTGCTCACCACCAGAGGCATTTGCCGCTGTGCCGCCTAAACCCAAACCAAGTGCGATAAACGCTGTAAGGAGTGTTTTCTTCATCATCATATCAATCCTTCTTTGGCGGGTAATGCGCATCGAAATCTGCTTCAATGGTTTCGGGAACAGCTTTGGTCTTTTCTATAAAGCCAAGAACAGGCAAGATCACAAGGAAGTAACCGAACCAGTAAATGGCACCAATTAGGCTGACCAAAGGAACCAGACCTTCGGCAGGGCGTGAGCCACACCACATCAACACGATAAAGTCGATAACCAGTATCAGGAACCACCACTTGAACGCAGGCCGGAAACGACCGGAACGCACAGGTGATGTATCCAGCCATGGCACCAGCGCCATCACACCGATGGCACCGAACATCATCAACACACCCAAGAACTTCGCGTCCAGAAACAGTACATCAAATGTGATCGCCCGCAGGATCGCGTAGAACGGCAGGTAATACCATTCAGGCACGATATGTGCAGGTGTGACCAGTGGGTTAGCCGGAATGTAGTTGTCTGGGTGTCCCAGATAGTTCGGCATGAAGCCCACGAACATAAAGAAGATCACCAAAATTAGAACCAGTGCGAACAGATCTTTGATCACAAAATATGGCCAGAACGGAACCGTGTCTTTATTGGCTTCGGCTTTTGACTTGCGTCGCACTTCAACCCCTGTCGGATTATTGTTGCCGGTAGTGTGGAATGCCCAAATATGAACAGCCACAAGACCAACAATTACAAACGGGATCAGATAGTGCAGGCTGAAGAAACGGTTCAGCGTGGCATTATCCACCGCAGGCCCGCCCAGCAGCCATTCCTGAATGATCGGCCCAATACCGGGGATCGCCCCGAACAAGCCCGTAATCACGGTTGCACCCCAAAATGACATTTGGCCCCAAGGCAAAACATAGCCCAAGAAACCTGCTGCCATCATCGCCAGATAAATCAACATACCAACAATCCACGTAATCTCACGCGGAGCTTTATAAGATCCATAGTAAAGACCACGGAAAATGTGGATATAAACCGCAAAGAAGAACAAGGATGCGCCATTTGCGTGAATATAACGCAAGGCCCAGCCGCCGTTCACATCGCGCATGATGTGTTCAACACTGTCAAACGCCAGCGAAACATGCGGTGTGTAATGCATCGCCAAAACAATGCCGGTAATGATTTGCAAAACCAGACAGAACGTCAGGACAATGCCCCAAATCCACATCCAGTTCAGATTTTTCGGTGTCGGGATCATCAATGTATCGTACATCAGACCCACAATTGGTAAACGCGAGTGTAACCATTTCTCAATGCCAGTCTTTGGCTCGTAATGATCGTGTGGAATTCCAGCCATGATCTTTCCCCCTTAGCCCAGCTTGATTGTTGTGTCGTCGATGAAACTTGTCAACGGAATTGGCAAGTTCTCCGGTGCCGGACCCTTACGAATACGGCCGGACGTGTCATAGTGTGAACCGTGGCATGGGCAGAACCACCCATCGAAATCACCCGCTTCACCCAGTGGCACACAGCCAAGATGGGTACAAACACCGATCATCACTAGCCATTCGCCAGTTTCGTCCATAGCACGGTTCGCGTCAGACGCGTCACCTTCTATATTTGCATTGCGACTGTTATCATCGCGTAATTCAGAAAGATCCAGATCGCGTGCCGCTTTGATCTCATCCGCAGTACGGCGACGGATAAAAACGGGCTTGCCCAGATATTTAACTGTCAGCTGTGTTCCCAGCTCAATGCCGGATACATCAACCTCGATAGATGAAAGTGCGGCAACATCAGCACTTGGGTTCATTTGATTGATAAGCGGCCAAACCGCTGCTCCGCTTGCTACAGCACCAGTTGCTGCTGTTGCGACGTATAAAAAGTCGCGGCGGTTACCTTGTGGGTCGCTGTCGGTAGACACGAACATCTCTCCCTTGCCATGCCCCGCATATAGGGCGTAATTAAACCGATAGCCCGATGAATAATCAGGCACACTGCGGCGTAACTACACGCCACATCCCACTACGTCTAGCAGACTTTGCGCCGCAGACCCTTGAAAAGGCAAAAATCAATGCGATTATGTGTATATCAACCCGATATTGCCCCAAATCTGGGCGCAATGATCCGCCTTTCCGCCTGTTTTGCGATTCCTCTGGACATTATCGAGCCATGTGGCTTCCCTTTATCCCTGAAATCCTTGCGCCGCACCGCGATGGATTACGCAGACATCGCCGATATGACCCGCCACGATTCGTGGGGGGCTTACCTTGCATCTCGCGAACCGGGGCGTTTGGTGCTAATGACCACCAAAGCCAACGAAACCCTGTGGGATTTTCGTTTCCAGCCCACAGATACCATCGTCATGGGCCGCGAAAGTGCAGGTGTGCCAGAACCCGTGCACAATCAATGCAATGCCCATATAAAACTGGCGATGTCAGGCACCGCGCGTAGCCTGAACGTAGCAATGTGCGCGGGCATGGCGGTGTCAGAAGGGTTACGGCAGGTGCGCTAAGAATGCATTCATCCCACGCCAAGCACTTCGGTCACTGCTTCTTTTGCAACCGCAACAACCTGATCCACTTCATCAGGTGTTATGCATAAAGGCGGTGCAAAACCTATAATATCGCCTTGCGGCATTGCGCGTGCAATCACATCGCGGTTGGCCATAGCCGTTGAAATTTGGTAACCGATCTTTTTGGCGGGATCAAAGAAGTTCAAGGGTGATGTCGTGTCCGCGAATTCCACCGCACACATCAATCCTTCACCGCGCACTTCAGCCACATTCGGGTGATCGGCAAAAGCTTCTGTTAGTTGTTCCAACAGGTATTTACCCGTAGATGCTGAATTTTCAACCAAACCCATTTCATCAACCAGTTTCAGGTTCGCAACACCAGCCGCCGCCCCGATAGGATGCGCCGAATATGTCCAGCCATGCCCAATCGGGCCATTTTCATCAGTGCCTTGTTCCAGAACTTTCCAAACCTTGTCGGAAACGATTGAACCAGACAGCGGCGCATAGGCAGATGTCAAACCTTTGGCGATTGTGATGATGTCAGGCTCAATCCCAAAATGCGTAGACCCCATCATGGAACCCATACGACCAAAGCCCGTTACCACTTCATCTGCAATCAACAGAATGTCGTATTTTTTCAACACCGCCTGAATAGCTGCCCAATAGCCCGCAGGCGGTGGAACGATACCGCCCGTACCCAAAATAGGCTCACCGATAAAGGCGGCAACGGTATCCGGCCCTTCCGCCAAAATCATCTCTTCCAGTTTGGCCGCGCAATCGGCAGAAAAATCCTCTTCCGACATGCCTTCCGTTGCACCACGCAGGTAGTACGGCGCTTCCGTGTGGATAACCTGTGAAAGTGGTAAATCAAACTTGTTATGGAATAGCTCCAGACCCGTTAGCGAACCTGTCATTAAACCGGAACCATGATAGCCACGCCAACGCGAAATGATCTTTTTCTTTTGTGCACGACCCAGAATGTTATTGTAATACCAAACCAGTTTTATATTGGTTTCATTCGCATCAGACCCGCTTTGGCCAAAATAAACTTTCGACATATTGGCAGGCGCACGATCCAAAATCATCTTGGACAAAGTGATGGATGCTTCCGTACCGTGGCCCACATAAGAATGATAATAAGCCAGTTCATGCGCCTGTTTGGAAATCGCTTCAGCAATTTCTGTGCGCCCATAGCCCACATTCACACAGTAAAGCCCCGCAAACGCATCAAGCATTTTGCGATCATCGCGGTCCACAATGTAAACACCTTCACCCTTTGTTATTACCCGTGTCGGCGTGTCGCCGCGCGCATGTTGCGCCAGATGTGTTGAAGAGTGGAAAAAGTTTTCACGATCCCATTTTGCCAATTCGTCATTTGTCAGCATTTTCGTTTCTTTCATTGATTTATTTCAATAGTTGAATGCAATACAGTCACTCAACGTAGATTTTAGGTAGGCATGATGGCTATTTTTCACGGCATGTTATAGCAATTGCAATACGGATATTATGCGTAATTTTTCCGCTTACGCATTATTAATGCAAATTATAAGAAAGTATGAATGTTATGACTGTATTGGACGCTTTAGACAGGAAAATACTTCACGTTGTTCAGTTGAACAATCAGCTGACCTCTGCGCAAATATCCGAAAAGATCGGCCTATCACCCACATCGACCCAACGCCGCCTGAATAAGCTGCGCCGCGATAAAATTATCGAAGGCGATGTCGCCATCGTTTCCAGTGCTGCGGTCGGTCGGCCGCTAACCATGATGATTGCCGTCACATTGGAACGCGAGCGATCAGACATCATCGATCACTTCAAAAATGCTGTTCGGAATGAACCAACAGTGATGAGTGCCTATTACGTAACAGGCGACACCGATTTCATCCTGATCATCAGTGCCCGCGATATGAATGAATATGAAGCGTTCACCCGGAATTTCCTATATGATAACCCCGACATCAAGGGTTTCAAAACCACTGTCGTCATGGACAGGATTAAAGCATCGTTTTACATCCCGCCTTGGGAATAGATTTGAACCTTTCCGATCCTCACATATATCTATAGCCTCCCGCCATGACCCGCGACGAATTCAACAGCTTCTGTAAGAATCTGCCCGCCACAACCCATGTGGTGCAATGGGGTAATGCTGATGTCTGGAAAGTTGGTGGCAAAGTCTTTGCAATTTGCGGCTGGAACGACGGCGTTGACGCTTTCACCTTTAAAGTCTCCGAAATAGCCTTTGAAGTTTTGCGCGACATGCCCGGCATCCGCCCGGCACCGTATCTGGCATCACGCGGCTTCAAGTGGTTGCAGCATTACGCGGAACCGGGATTGTCGGATGAAGAGCTGAAAAACCACATCACCTATTCTCATCAAATGATCGCCACCGCTTTATCCAAGAAAAAACAGCGTGAACTGGGATTGGAAACATAAAAGCCCGCTACAGACATCTGCAACGGGCCTGAAATTCTAAATGTATGGGCAGTCTATTCCGCAGCCACCTTAACGCGGTAATCTTCTTCAGGATAACCAAGTGCATCCTGATCTTCGAAGTTACCATGACAGTCATGACAGAACTTTTGCTTAATCTTCATAACCTTGCCTTTGGATTGCAGTGCTGAATACACCCAGTTGCCATATTCATCAGCTTCGCCTGCTGCTACTTTTTCCATAAAGAACAGCGGGCCCTTTTTAACTTGGCCCTTTTTACTGACGTTAAATGATTCCTTGGCGATCACAGTGCCGACAGGCATTTTACTGCCATCGTCGCTGAATTTCACATACTGATCAAACCCTGTCGCATTCACAAATGTCATCAAATACCGCGAACCGTGATTGCCGACACCACCCGGTATAGTCGAAGCAACGCCCCACTCAGTATACGCCTTGGCCCGTTCGTCATCCATAGACGCATAACCTTCGCGCAATTCACCTTTGATACACTCATAAAGCTCAACAACCTGATCATCGGTCAGATCATCTTTTGCCGTCGTCGTTGTACACGCAGCCTGGGCTACCCCGGAAAAGCCCAATAACGTGGCGCTGACCACACCCATACTGATCAATTTTCTTCTCATAAGCTTACTCCCATTGCGTCCAAAGACATTACATTTCAGGCATACATCTTACGCGCTCATACGTTCCAAGATACCCCCAAAGAATAACAATGTTGTGAGTTTTATGTCACTACTTAGCCGCAAATTGCACAATTAATGCAATGGGATATAACCCTGAAATGCAACGCGCCCTTCAGTCTGTTTTTCTGTTATATCTGGTCATGGCCATACCATCTTACGAGCTGGTTATAGACCTTGTCACAAACGACAGATACTACGCACGAATGATGAGCGTATCCGGTACAATTTCAATATACCTACTGGTTTTGTCCCTTGCTATCACTCCAATCAGCCTGCTGATAAAACACTGGTCATGGGGCATCTCAGTTGGCCGCTGGTTATTGGCGCGCCGACGTTATTTCGGCCTTGGCAGCTTTTATTACGCATGCTTGCACCTGTTCCACTATATCCGCCAGATCAATGATATTGAGGAAGTGTTTTATGAGGCATTCGACTTTGAACTTACAATAGCATGGCTCGCATTTTTAATTCTCACTGCATTGGCGATCACATCAAACAACGCATCCACCAGAGCGCTGAAGACCAAATGGAAACGCCTGCATCTAATGGTTTATCCCGGCACCGCTTTGATATTCATCCACTGGCTGTTGTTTGATTTTTTTCTGGACCAAGCCCTGACATGGCTGGCCGTTCTGATCTTGATCAAATCCATCCACATCGGGCTAAAACTTCGCCATAAACAATTCTGAAAGCTACGCAGGTCGCGTTGCTTGCATTGTATCACGCTTGGTAAATTCCGCTTGCCACTTGGCCAAGACAACCCGTCCTTTACGCCAGTTACGGTCACCATGGCGAAAATCGAGATATTCCAATGCTACTGCTACGGCAATATGTGCCATATCAACCGAGCCTTCCAAATGTCCTGCCCAACCGCTTTCCAAGGCATCCAATGCGCGGGAAATCTTTGCCCATTGCGCTTCAATCCAATCCTCGTAAAGCTTTTCTTCGGGGCGTATTCGCTTTTCATAAACCATCAATACAGCAGCTTCCATCATCCCGTCAGCCAAGGCTTCTATCGTCAAGGTTTCCCACAAACGCGGATCGTTTGAATATAATGCTCCTTTAGCAAGATCATCCAGATAGCGCGTAATAACCCGACTGTCGTAAATTACCGTACCGTCATCACGCACCAGACACGGGATTTTCCCCAACGGGTTTTGCTTGATCAAAGCATCATGCGGCGCAAAAGGTGTTGTGGCCACATCCATCTGCTCAACCTGATCTTCAAGCCCAAGCTCCAATAAACAAACACGTACCTTGCGCACAAAGGGCGAGGCCCCAGCTGTATATAATCGCATCAATCAACTTTCCTGAATTTGATCCGCCCAAGTGCCGACGCATCGATTTCCAAAGCGGTTCCGGATGTCCCGAACCGCACTATCCGTTTCCAACGATAACTGCCGTTAATCTGTTGGCCAGCTTTATCGCGCCGCGCCGCCATACCTTCAGGCACCAGATCCAGACTGTCTTCAACACTTTGCACAATAGGTGATATTTGAACATTACGGGCTAAAGCAACCGCACCTGCAACAAGGGCCAGTGGGATAATAGGCAATGCCATTATTGAACCTCCAAAGTTATATTGTTGTTTATAGCTTCAACCCAGTTTGCCACGATTTTGTGAACCTGGCTAGAGCCTGTTGACGATTACCAATGAAAGCAGATAGTCAAAATAACGAAACAAAAGCCACGAGATGGAAAAGCTAACCCTACAGCAGCTTATTAGTCATGCATGTGTTCACCATCATCCGCCGCTGGGTGGGTTTTTCATCAATGCGGCAATAGCACCATACTCTGCCCCAAACCCGGTTTCAGCCAAAGCATTCGCCGCACTCAGCCGTGCTTCTTCAGGCTTGTTCTGCGCCAGCTTCCAAGTGCTATCAACGCTTTCAACATCCATTGCAATCGGCACAATCTGACGCATCATTTTAGCCAAAGCCGCATCCGATACCTTATCAATTTTCCAGATCGGTTTCGGTAAAAGCCGCGTCTCCATATTCTCCGACAGACGTTCCAGAATACCGCGCAACTCTGTATCGGGCAGCAGCCGCAAACTGCCACGTAAATGCACCGCCACATAATTCCATGTCGGCACCAAGTTTTCAGTACCGTACCAATCAGGCGAGATATACCCATCCCCACCACTAACCGCGATCACCGCATTTTGCGGCGCGTTCAAAGCCCGCGCAATCGGATTGGAACGCACCAAATGCGCCTCCAGATAACGGCCATCCTCAGATAGCTGAAACGGGATATGCGCAATCAAAGGGCCACCATCTGCATTGATCGAAAGACTACCAAAGCTGCGATCCTGAACGAACTCTAGGTTCCTTGAAAGTGCTACCTTACGAAACGATGGATTTGGATGCATGTCTGAATTCCCGATAACTCTGAATGGTTCGACCTAGTATTGGGGTGCTTGTTATAACTGCGCAACCACCAAATGGCAGCTTCGAGCCCATAGTGTTGCCATGCTGTGCCAAAACCAACGGCGGCTATTGAGGTATGAACTCTAACCAACCTGCTGATCCAGCTATCGTTAGAAACCCGACAAACAACCCCAACGCGATGGCCCAATGAACAATCGTTTTGCGGCGCTTGCCTTCCTTGGGAAACCAATCAAATTTGCGGAGCCAACCGAGAATTACATCCATGAACATAAGCACGAAAAGAAAATGGCGGAAAAAGAAGTAGAAAAACAATACTGCAAGGACGATCCCCGCTATGGCGTTCGTCGGAACAATCTCCCAACTGCTACTGCTTGTTGACGTAGTAATAGTAGTTTCCATTTGGTGATCCTAATTCTAGTCCGAGGTGCTTATAGCTGAAAGGAGAACCATAACAAGCAACAGATACTACGACTTGGTTTGAGCTAAGCGGTCATTGGTTCAAGTGCTGCAAAACGGCAGCTTTGTCCACATAGCTGACAATATTCACTTAAGAATACGCATAAAAACTTCATACGCTTTGTGCACGTGGGTCATACGTCCGTTTTCCGCAATTTTACGGTGATATTAATCGCGCGGCGGGAACACCGTTACATTATCACCAGTCATCCATTTCGGGTATTTTTCCATGATACGCAGAAACGCCTCAGACTCTAGAAACGCCAACAACCATGGCTTCAAGTTTTCCCAGTCTTGCGCATAAAACCAGTCCCGATCCACATGGGCAAATTGGCGCACAAACGGGGCCACGCCGATGTCTGCAACGGATCGTTTATGGCCCAATAAATAATCCTGCCCCGCCAGCATCCCGTCCAGTTCTTGCAAGAACCCCATACCCTTTTCACGGGCTTCAAATGCCGCCTCCTGATCACTGCGATAAAGGTATTTATAAGTATCCAAATGCGGTTTGAAATCAGCGTCCATCCGCTCGATTAAAGCCAAAGCATCGCGCATACTTCCCTGATCAGGTGTCAGCTTCTTACCTGCATCAGATGTATCCAATGCCCAGCGCATCACATCCAAGCTTTCCTCCAATATCGTCCCATCATCCAGCACCATGACAGGCACCGTAGCCTTTTCAGAAACAACAAGAAATTCAGGGGCTTTGTCACGCAAAACAACCTCGCGTAATTCCACTTCAATGCCACCGGCCTCTAACGCAAGACGTGCGCGCATCGCATAGGGGCAGCGCCGAAACGAATATAGGATCGGGTGGGCCATTTTATACGATCAACTGCGTATCAGAGCAGCCTTTAATCTGTGCCTGAACAATCTGGCCAACAGGCTGCGGCGTGGAAAAATTTACCTCGGTAAAGTCTTCAGTTCTACCCATGTTTTCATTTTCTATCAATATGTTAGGTATGTGTCCCAACTGGGACATCAGGTGTTTGCTCACACGCTGATCCCCCGCAGCCCGCAACCGCGCCGCACGTTTCTTGATAATCCCACGGTCCATTTGCGGCATCCTTGCCGCAGGTGTGCCCGCCCGCGCCGAGTAAGGAAAAACATGCAACCAAGTCAGACCGCAATCCTCAATCAGCCGCAGTGAATTTTCAAACATCTCTTCAGTTTCCGTGGGAAACCCCGCGATAATATCCGCGCCATAAATAATGTCAGGCCGCGCTTTTCGCATGTCCTCGCAAAACCTGATCGCATCATCACGCGAATGCCGTCGTTTCATCCGCTTCAAGATCATATTATCCCCCGCTTGCAGCGACAAATGCAGATGCGGCATCAAACGTTTTTCCGAAGCAATAGCATCGATCAAAGCAGGGTCTGCTTCAATCGAGTCGATTGATGAAATCCGCAAGCGCGGTAGGTCAGGAACTAGCTTCAAAATCCGCTGCACCAGATCACCCAGCTTCGGCTGCATCGGCAGGTCAGCCCCCCAGCTGGTCATATCAACGCCCGTCAGCACAACCTCAAGGTAGCCTTTTGCGACCAGCCTTTTAATCTGTTCAACAACAACACCCGCAGCCACAGATCGTGAATTACCGCGGCCATAGGGAATGATACAAAAAGTACAGCGATGATCGCACCCGTTTTGCACCTGCACATAGGCCCGCGCCCGTGTGCCAAATCCGTCGATCAGGTGGCCTGCGGTTTCAGTCACTGACATGATATCATCGACCTGAACCTTTTCCGTTTCACCGATAAAATCAGGCCCAGTAGCCAGTGCACTCCAAGTATCCGCCTGCATCTTTTCAACGTTGCCCAAGACCAGATCCACCTCTGCCATTTGGGCATAGGTTTCTGGTTCGGTTTGTGCAGCACAGCCCGTTACAATCAATTTGGCGTCAGGGTTTTCACGGCGCAATTTTCGGATACGTTGTTTAGAAGATCGCACCGCTTCAGCCGTCACGGCACAGGTATTCACAATCACTGCCCCATCTAATCCAGCCAGCACAGAAAGCTCTTTCATCGCTTCGGTTTCATAGGCATTCAGACGGCATCCAAAGGTGGCAAATATCGGGGGTTTAGTCATTGATGGCATTTAAAAACTCGGGGCTTAATTCACCTGAAAAAATCAACGCAGTCGGTCCTGTCATCCAGACACCATCTTCACGCCAGTCGATTTCCAGTATGCCACCGTCCAAATGAACCTTTACTTTGCGCCCCGTTAATCCCAACCGTGCCGCGGTGACAGCACTTGCACAGGAACCAGAACCAGAGGCAAGCGTGATCCCAACACCCCGCTCCCAGATGCGCATACGGATTTCATTTGCCTTGAGCAGCGAAATAAATTCGACATTCGTACGATCTGGATACAAAGGGTCCTTTTCAAATTGCGCACCAAGAACTTCCAAATCAACAGCTTCTGCATCATCGACAACAAATGTACAATGCGGATTTCCCATACTCATGGCACTCGGATTACCATCAATGGGCAAGGCCAAAGTATCAACATCACGGGCCAATGGAATAGCCTGCCAGTCAAAAATCGGCTGCCCCATGTTCACGCGTGTCAGCCCATTACCCGCATCCCCACAGGGTAAAAGCCCCCGCTGAGTGCGTAAGGCCAATGCGGTTTTGCCGCTTTCCTGCATCAATAGCCGAGCGATACAACGCGTTGCATTCCCGCAGGCCGCGGAAAGGGAACCATCCGCATTGTAAAAGATCAAGTCGGCATCTGCATCGGTTCCGTCCGAGATAACGGCCAGCTGATCGAACCCCACACCAAAGAAACGGCTACCAATGGCTTTGGCCATTGCCTTTGTCACGGGGTTTTCCGCCTTACGTGCATCAATGATAACAAAGTCATTACCAAGCCCGTGCATCTTCAAAAAAGGCAGACCCCTAGTATGGGTATCCATATGAGTCATGAGCATCGTATAAACGAGTCTGTGCAATCAATCCAGATGTAGCAGATACTTGTAGATAAACACTTGACCAGCATGTCGCGGACGCATAATACCCGCCCAATGGTGGGCCGGTAGCTCAGTTGGTAGAGCAACTGACTTTTAATCAGTAGGTCCCGGGTTCGGATCCCGGCCGGCTCACCAATTCAACCTTATAATTCAATATATTATGATTTTTTTATATTTCATTTAAGCCTTTAATTCTTCTGGAAACATAGTGGAAGCAGTTGAAGCAGAATCAAATAGTTGCATAACAACCACGACTTCCAGATACCATTGTTAGTCGATTGGCGCGTCCAATATACAAATCAGAGCATTGTACGTCTTTTGAATTCATGACCCGCTAACCTGATGACAGTTATTCTATATGGATATTGTAAATATCTGCACACATAGTCATAAATTAAGTTCTATAACTACTAGATGAACACCCCTGCCAACGGTTAAATGCCCGCGTGAAGTTCACGCGTTCAAGATAGCCGAGTGACATGTCAAAGGTTTTATTATCAGTAATACGACCTGAATTATCAAACAGATCAAACACGGGTTTCCCTATGTCCAATAATTGCCAGAAATAGGTTGGGTTTTGAAGAGTGGGCGCACCCATTCCGCGTTCTATCAATTCAGGTAATTGCCCGAAGCCTGTGGTTTTCGTCATTGGCCATACATCAGTGGCAGTCATATTTATCCCAGACGCAAAATGATAAGCAGGCAATAAAAAGCACCTTAGTTTTACAAAGTATGCTATTTGGTGAAGGGTTCAAAAACGCCAATTTTTCGAACCTAATGGTGAAATATGTCTTTAAAAGGAGAATAATTTATATGAGTCGCTTTGCTTTGAATGCCCTAACTGTGGGGCTGGCCTTGGTTTTTACCAATATTGCCAATGCCCAAAATCAGGACCCCCTGCCGTCTTGGAATGAAGGTACATCACGGCAGGCAATTATCCATTTCGTTGAGAGTGTAAGCACTGAAGGTGGGTCACAGTTTGTACCGGTTGCTGAACGCATTGCGGTTTTCGATAACGATGGCACGCTTTGGTCTGAACAGCCGATGTATTTCCAGCTGGCGTTTGCAATTGACCGGGTTAAAGCACTGGCATCGGAACATCCCGAATGGAAGAGTAAAGCACCCTTCAAGTCAGTGCTAGAGGATGATTTGAAAGCATTGTTCGCCGGGGGCGAAGACGCATTGCTAGAGCTTATTATGGCAACACATACGGGGAATACAGTACAGGAGTTTGTTCAAGTTGTTACAGATTGGACAATGTCAGCAAAGCACCCGCAAACTAATCAACCATATACGGAAATGGTTTATCAACCTATGCTTGAGCTGTTGGATTACTTACGGGACAATGATTTCAAGACCTACATCACCTCTGGCGGGGGCATTGAATTTATGCGCCCATGGACAGAAATGGTTTATGGCATTCCGCCCGAACAGGTCATCGGCAGCAGTGTTAAAACTACGTTTGAAATGCGTGATGGCGTTCCGGTGCTGGTGCGCTTGCCAGAGATCAATTTCATCGATGATAAAGCCGGAAAACCGGTTGCTATAAATCAACACATCGGTCGCCGCCCAATTGCCGCGTTTGGCAATTCTGACGGTGACTTGCAAATGTTGCAGTGGGTAGCCGCAGGTGATGGTGCGCGTTTCGCGCTTCTGGTGCATCACACTGATGCAGACCGAGAATGGGCCTATGATCGTAAATCTTCAATCGGTCGCCTAGATGAGGCACTTGATGAAGCCAGCGCCAAAGGCTGGGCAGTTGTTGACATGAAGCAAGATTGGAAAGTCATTTACCCGTTTGAAGTGAAGTAAAGGTAGTATGCCTCGCGCTACAGTAGTAAGTACGCAATAATATTCACCAAAGGAGATACTAAATGAAGCCATTTAAAATACCCAAAACTCTGCTAGCGGTATGCGGTGCATTGCTGTTATCAGGCGCTGCTTATGCCGCACCCGACAAGCCAAATATCCTTGTTATCTGGGGCGATGATATCGGCCAATCCAACATCAGCGCCTACACTATGGGGATGATGGGGTACCGTACGCCGAACATCGACCGCATTGCCGCCGAAGGTATGATCTTCACTGATTATTATGCCGAACAATCCTGTACTGCAGGCCGCGCATCTTACATCATGGGGCAAAGCGTGTTTCGTAGCGGCCTGTCAAAGGTAGGAATGCCGGGCGCCAAAGAAGGTATGAAGATTGAAGACCCGACTATTGCAGGTCTGCTAAAGGAACATGGCTATGTAACAGGGCAATTCGGTAAAAATCACTTGGGTGACCGAGATGAAATGCTACCGACCAACCACGGATTTGATGAATTCTTCGGCAACCTCTATCATCTGAATGCAGAAGAAGAACCCGAGCTGGAAGACTATCCCAAAGATCCGGCTTTTTTTGAAAAGTACGGCCCACGGGGCGTTATTAGCTCTACGGCTGGTGGAGAGGTTATAGATACCGGGCCATTGACAAAAAAACGTATGGAAACTGTTGATGACGAGACTATTGATAAAGCCTTAAACTTCATTGATCGTGCCCATGCCGCTGAAAAGCCATTTTTTGTTTGGTGGAATGGCACGCGGATGCATTTCCGCACGCACGTAAAAGCGGAATTACGCGGTATTTCGGGGCAAGGTGAATACGGGGATGGCATGATCGAGCACGACCGTCACGTTGGTATGTTGCTTGATAAAGTTGACGAGTTGGGCATCGCTGATAATACCATCGTTCATTATTCAACAGACAATGGCGTTCACATGAACACTTGGCCTGACGCAGGTATGACACCGTTTCGTGGTGAGAAAAATACCAACTGGGAAGGCGGCTGGCGCGTGCCATCTATGGTACGTTGGCCGGGCAAAATCAAGGAAGGTTTTGTATCTAATGAGATTATGCACCACATGGATTGGCTGCCAACCTACCTGGCGGTTGCCGGTAATTCGGACATCAAAGCACAGCTGAAGACAGGTGGCGTTAAGGCAATTGGCCGTGAATACAAGGTACATCTGGATGGATATAATTTCTTACCTTACCTTACGGGTGAAGCCGAAGAAGGCCCACGGAAGGAAATTGTGTATTTCTCGGATGAGGGCGATTTGACTGCATTACGTTATGGTGACTGGAAAGCGATATTCCTTGAACAGCGTGTAGAAGGCACATTGTTGGCATGGGGCGAGCCATGGACTGAGTTGCGTATACCATTGCTGTTCAATCTGCGTCGTGACCCATATGAACGTGCGACTGAAACATCAAACACTTATTGGGACTGGTATCTGGATCATGTGTTCTTGTTGCTTCCAGCTGCTGAATATGTTGGGCAGTTTCTTGAAACTTTTAAGGAATTCCCGCCACGTCAAAAACCGGGTAGCTTCACGATTGGCGATGCAAAAAGCAAGATTTTGTCATCGATTGGCTCCAAATAACCAATGTTTCGTAAACCGTAAGCCCATTCCGTCTAGCACGGGGTGGGCTTTCCTTATTGGGGTGCTCAGTAATGGCAGCGCATAATTCCATTTCTGCACACAATCACTGCTGTTGTCTGGCGAAACAGTCCAACAAAAGAAGAACCATTGCTTCTATCGACAGATACACAGCGGCAGAACCTAAAAGGCTTCATATTCACCGGTTATTATTTCATCTACATTTTCGGATTCATTCAGCATGAATACAATTGGTGATGAGCTGGCGACGTCGCGGTCGCCAGCTTTTTCATACCTCATCAGAGGAAAGGTCTCATGGCATTTTGCGCATTATTATGCAAATACTCGGTTCTCTTCCAATATTGCAGATGTCATTGAGGCTGTGAATAATTAAGCCTAGTTGAAACCTCAAGCATGCATTTAAAAACTTTTAAACGTTGTCGAATATGGATAAGCTGGCCTGATAAACGCTTTGGATGTGATATTTTTATCAGTATTATATGTCAGTATCCACACAGTTTTGACAAATAGTAATGTGATATGGATGCCATGAAAAACTACCAAAATATTCTTGTTGTTGGCGCTTCATATGGTTCGTTGTTTGCCATCAAAGCCGCGTTAGCTGGCGTATCTGTTTGCTTGGTCGGACATCCTGCAGAAATTGATGCTATCAACAATGATGGGCTTCACATAAAAATTCAGGGTAGGCGCCCGACTTCAATTTTTGACCTTCAATCATCACAAATGGCCGGTGACGTTAGGGCATGTGCCCCAAACGATGTCGAGCTATCAGATTTCAATTTAATTGTTTTTGCGATGCAAGAACCGCAATATAGTCAACCTGAAGTTAAAGGACTCATGCGGAAGATTTCTACCTCGGGCAAACCCTGCCTATCAATAATGAATATGCCGCCGCCGCCTTTTCTAAATCGTTTCTCTGGGTTGAAAGATTTGGATCTTAGCAATTGTTATGCCGATACATCGGTTTGGGAAGGTTTCGATCCAAAGTTATTCTCACATGTAAGCCCCGACCCGCAGGCATTTCGCCCAAATGGCTGTTCTCACAATTTTCTTCAAGTTGGGTTACCCAGCAATTTTAGGGCAACCGAATTCGAAAGTACTTATGAGACTTCACAGCTTCATGCATTCGCCTCAATTTTCAATAATGCTCGGTATATGCATAACGGCCATATGTCTTCGATGCCCATAAAATTGAAAATCTCCAATTCGCCGTATGTACCACTTTCCAAATGGTGTATGTTATTGGCTGGAAATTATCGATGCCTACAACAAAACGAACCGCAGTCAATTAATAATGCTGTCCACAATGACCTTCAAAAAACGAAGCAAATCTATGAATGGGTTAGTGAATTGATTGTACAGCTTGGCGCAGATGTTTCTGATATTGTTTCATTTGATCACTACGCAAAAGCTTCGTTGGAACTTGTAAACCCTTCATCGGCAGCTCGCGCTTTATTGAATGGAGCTACCGCAATCGAACGCGTCGACCGGTTGGTTCAATCAATTGCATGGAAAATTGGGCGTGATACTACGATTATTGATCCAATTGTAGCTTTAGTAGATAGTAAGATCAGGGCTAATACGCTTGCAGCCAAAATTTAGGCCCTGCCTATTGCCAAATGAATTTTATCAACTAGTTGCACCTCAGTTTGGCTAACTACACTGGATACCCTTTGATATATAGCTACAGTTTTGATAACCGATTTACTTTCAGGAACCGTAAAATTGGCTGCATCAAAAAACCAAGTCCTACACCAATTGCAATAGCAACGATTACTATGATGAACTTGTTAATATCAGGTCCAAACAAATATCTAAGTCCGAAATCTACTGCCCTGTGGCACAAGTATATCATCAGCGCATGTGCTGAAATGACAATTACGACTCTGGATACAATAATCGGCAAAATTAAGGGGGGTATCCACAACACAGCCAACAGACCCGTTACCCAAAAAAATCCCTGAGTATGTAACGGGCTGGTATACGCCAATAACAAGTGTAGGCTAATTAATGTACACGCTATTAATTTTTGCCTATTATTTTTTACCATAGCAACAATTGTACCAAGTATAAATAATGGAAAAAGTGTTGTAGGTGATCGGTTCAATAGTGCACTGACATGCCCCATATCGCCATTAATATTACCCAAAACATAAATTACTCCAACTGCAACAATATCACTAACCAGAAATACCCATATTGAAGAACGCCATAGATTTGCAGAAAGAAACTTACGTGCTGAACTGAATGATAACATCAGTGCTATGAACACAAAAACCTGAAGATATAGATGTAGAAACCATAGCCAAGTGACGTGATGGTACTGATTACCACGTGCCATAACAACGTTGTCCACGAAAACGGAAATGTTTTCATAGAAAAAAAGCGTACTTGGATGTGGATTATTTCCAATACTGGCATGTACGCTGAAGATCAGGATAGAGGCAGGCACCAAGGGAATGAGTATTTTGGCGATTAAAGCCCAGATCCGTCCGATTTTGTTATCGTTAAGTACAGCAGGAAGCTGCCATCGACCGAAAGCATATCCCGCCAATACAAAGAGTAGCGCGGATCCACCACCAAATGCTATACTAAAATCATCGGTATGGTTCGCAACAATGTAGATTATTGCAATCGACTTAAGGATGATGTTGACGTCAATTCTTGTTAATTTTCGCCAAGCAGGTATGGATGGAATAGGCTCCACATTATCGTCAATAATCTTTGCAAGGTCTTTTACAGACATCCATTCCCATCCGGCTGGAATGTCGACACGGCTTTTTTCAAGTTCTAGTCGAACTTCCAGGATTGAAAGACTATCAGCGCCACAATCAGCCAATGATACTCTTCGGTCGGTTGCCAAATTACCGGTGAAACGGTCGAAAATATTTGCAAGCCATTCTTCACGTTTCGTCTTGAGTGGATGAATCTTCTTTGCGATGCTTGCGGTTTGGTCTTCTTTGGCAGCTTCAAGAAGACGCTTGTCATCAACTTTACCGTTCAAGGTCAACGGTATCTGATCAATATTCATAATCTTACTGGGAACCATATAATTTGGTAAATTTCGTTCTAACTCCGCCCTAATACTTGCAATGGTTAGACCATCATTTACGGTAACAAAAAATAATATAATTTCGCGTGAACTACCTTCTGTTACGATCGCTCTGGCATCAGAAATAGCAGCTACTTTTTTTGCAAACTCAGCTATTTCAGTTAGGTCAACTCGGAATGAATTAAGTTTAATTTGCCGATCTTTACGACCAACAATTGTGCACTTAGCGTCTGATAAAACGAATCCAAGATCGCCTGTGTAATGCTCATTAGAGATTTGATCATTTAGACTGTGAGAATTTCCAGAAGATGCTCCTTTGACCGGATCGCTTAATTTGATCACGATTTCACCAATCTCGCCAATATCTGCGATATCGTTATCTGCAGTGACAACTCTCATACCGGTCCATGGAAGTGGCTGGCCAACTGAGACCCGTTGATCCCTCAGGTCATCACTGCTTATTTCATTGATAAGCGCGGCTTGCGGAGTTTCCGTTGCTCCGTACAGATTAAACTGTCGTGCATTTGGCGCGCAATCTTTCCAAGGTTGAATAACCGAACCAGAGAGCTCGTCTCCCCCCCAGAATACCGCTTTTATAGTCTCAAGTTTATAATCAGACTCTGTGCCCATCGTTAATAGGCGGCCTGTCGCAGGTGTTATATGCAGAACATTTACATCTTTTTGCCCAAAAAGTTCCCGCAAACCTGATGGATGCTTCATCTCATCGTCAGTTGGAAGAACCACGGTTCCTCCTGTCGATAGTGGAAGGAATACATCCCGCATTATCGGATCGTGCGACAATCCAGCCATTACACCAGTGCGGTATTCACCTAAATCACCGAGTTCTGTCGTTTGCCAATAGATGAACCGCATCAAGGTTGCGTCTGGATGCGATATCAGTTTTTGTGTTCCGGTACTTCCTGAAGAGAACATGTGATATGCAAACGGCCGCTGCTTGTTGTCGCTCGATACCGCACACTTGTTTGCAATACCAAGTTCAACATTCGTTATGTTGTTTGCATCCAAGTTCTGCAAATCGGTGTTACTTGCATTAATAAGAAAACGTGCCGAAAGCCGTTTCAACATGAAATTAATTCGATCATCCGGATACTTAGCATCGAGCACCACAAATGATGCCCCTGACATTGATATACCAAGCATCGCGGCGATCCAATCTGGACAGCGGTCAGCCAGTATTGCGACTTTGTCAGTGCTGGTTACACCAAATGTGGTCAGTGCATTACAATACGTGGCCGCCTTACCCTGCAAATCAGCATACGTGATATTTTCTGATGTCGTAGTTATGGCAATTACATCGGGATAATTTGCTGATTTCTGAAGAAATGCATCGTGTATGCGGGGCCATTTCTTATGTGGTTCAAGTGTTTTAAGATTACCATTTATAATCGAGGTAAGTGCACGTTTTTCTTTTCGCGTCTGCTTTAAAAGCTCTTTACACGTAAAGCCTGGATTAGAAACCGCTTCCATCATAAGGCGGTTTTGAAAATCAATAAACAGGCGGGCCCTATCCTTTGAGATGCGTCTTGCATTATAGAATGCTGTAGACCGAAGTGCGCCTTTCTCTTCTGACCATACTAAGTTCAGATCAAACTCTGTACGCCGATCCAAAAATTCACGAGGGCCTACATCAAGATCACCTGCGCGAATTTTTGAAAGGGGTGGGAACATATTCAATGAAACACTTGGCGCTTTCATAAATTCGCCAATAAGCTCGAATGGGTGTGCACTTTCGTGGGAAAGTATATTTTTTACGCGAGATGACACAGATTGTGCATAGGTTTCAAAAGTATCGTCAAGGCTGAAGCTCAAGTCCAATGGCAACGTATTCGAAAAAGAACCGACAACACTTTTTCCGGCACCCACAGAGCTACGTCCTTCGCTTTGGAAAGAGGTTGAGGTGGTAGTTTTCCCCGTGAGCCAGCAAAGACCAAGGCCGTAGAGAGCACATAAGAAGCCGAATTGGGAAATACCATGTGCTTTGCTAACACTTCTTATACCAACGAGCGTGGCCTACAACCTATGCGCCCAATCTCGCATACCGATTGATCGAATGCGCGAAGGTTGGTTCATGAGCTTGTTCCAAGCCTCACAGCAATGGGTGACAATGTCGTCGTAGTCTTTGAATACACGGTTGGAGAGCCAGTTATCGCGCATGAATTGCCAAATATTTTCATGGGGGTTCAGTTCCGGGGATCGGGGCGGCAGCGGCAGGAGGGTGATGTTCTCGGGAACGTCGAGATTGGGCGTTGTATGCCACCCGGCCTGATCGACGAGAATTACAGCGTGGGCACCGGGGCCGACTTCACCACTGATGATGGCGAGATGGGCGTCCATTGCATGTGTGTCGCAGTACGGCATGACGAGTCCGGCACCCTTGCCTTTTGCTGGACAGATCGCGCCAAAAATATAGGCCCATTGGGTTCGCTGATCGTGCGGCGCACTGGGTCGGGTTCCACGTTTGGCCCACCGTCGCGTGATCTTGTTTTTTTGACCTATCCTGGCTTCGTCCTGCCACCAGAGCTCGATTTCTACGCCTGGGGCCAGACCGGCCCTGATCTTTTCCACCTCGGCGGGAAAGTTTTTTTAAACGCAACAATCGCGTCCCCGTCCTGCGCGTAGTGGCGCGGACGGGCGGAGAGCTTCCGGTAACCCATCTCGCGCAGAACCCGCCCCACCGTGCCCTCGGCGATTGAAACGCCAAACTCTTCGCAGAGCCAGCGCGCCAGATCGCAGCGCCGCCACCGCACCACGCCGTGGATCGCGGGGGTTGGGCCGCGCTCCACCATCTCCGCAAGCGCCCGGCGGTGTTCTGCTGTCAGCTTTGGTTTTGGCCCGACAGACCGGCGCGTGATCAACCCGTCTGCTCCGTCCACGTTGAACCGCATCACCCAGTCACGAATAATCTGTAGTGTCACGTCGCCGATCCGCGCCGCTGCGGTCCGCCGACCGCCGTCATAAATTGACGCCAGTGCCAGAAGGCGGCGCGTCTGATCGCTGTCACGGCTCGACCGCGCCAGTCTGCGAAGTCTGTCGCCGTCAAAGTCATCTCGAAGTGGTATCGCTGCACCCATAATATCCCCCATGTTTGTCGGGACATTGATTCACATATTCCGCGCCAAGGGAACCCTGAAAATGAGTCAGATACTATGTTCATTGGTATTAGCTTCGACTTTTCGGTAGCAACTATCAGATCGACGAATTTACCTTGGGCAGCATTTTCTTCAATTAGCTGCCCGTCTCCGGGAATCCATACCGGCTCTGGAAAAGAACGCAGTTGATCATAAAGATACTCATCAGGGATTGGGCAAATGGGGTTACTGGTTTGAAAATCATAATACGAATTTGTTTCTGGCAATTCTTCATTGCAATAGCATTTCAAAAGTTCTCGGTTCACCACACCACGTGAAAACCCGTCTGAACAAGCATGATGTATTGCAACTGTAAACCGCCATGCATCTGGGTATTGGACAACAACAAGACGTACCAAGGATGAGGCATTCGTAGGGTCCACATTGTTAAATACCAACGGCAATGCTATTTCACGGAATGCCCCCAATCCAGTATCTTCGGATATGCTATGATGAAACTGAAACTCGGCTTGTCGATTAATCGCAACCCATATTTCACCATCTTCCAAATTGAACGACGTCTTTAATGCATCATGCCGTTGAACAACCTTCGAGAAGGCATTTTTAAGACGTTTAACATCCAAATCGCCAGCAACAAAATGGCCCATGGAAATCATATAAGAACCCGAACCCATCATCTCTGCGACAACATATCGTCTTTGGTTCGTTGATGCCCTAATACGGAGTTCCGCTTGTAACACCATAAATTTCCTATGTATTTATTTCCATCCCTATTACCATAAGGACTACATCATCTGAATTTAAATATATCCAGACACGAAGTTATGTGCCAAATCCGCATCATATAGAAAAGTTAAGAAATTCATTCATATCGCGGCAATGCCATGCCCGGCCTTGGCATGAGGCTGGTTGCAGGGAAATCACACAGGACACTAAAGGTGAAACTACCGTCACAGTCAAATGACCGTGACGCATTGCGATACTACAGTTTCAAAGTTATATATTTTGACGGTTTGCAATCAAGTCATCTACCACCTCTGGTTCTGCCAGAGTTGATGTATCACCTAATGACCCATAGTCATTCTCGGCTATTTTGCGTAAAATACGGCGCATAATCTTACCTGAGCGGGTTTTCGGCAAGCCGGGGGCCCATTGCATCAAATCAGGTGAGGCAATCGGACCGATTTCCTTACGAACCCAGTTGCGCAGTTCCAGTTTCAGCTCATCTGTAGGTTCAATCCCCATATTCAGGGTAACATAGCAATAGATACCTTGCCCTTTAACTTGATGTGGAAAACCAACAACTGCCGCTTCGGCCACGCTAGGATGCGCCACCAATGCGCTTTCAATTTCGGCTGTGCCCATACGGTGACCCGATACGTTCAACACATCGTCAACACGGCCGGTAATCCAGTAGTAGCCATCCGCATCACGGCGGCAACCGTCTTCGGTAAAGTAATAGCCTTTATACTGTTGGAAATAGGTTTTGATGAAACGGTCGTGATCACCGTAAACCGTACGCATTTGCCCTGGCCAGCTTTCCTTGATCGCCAAGACGCCAGACGCTTCCGTTGTGTCAATTTCAGCACCCGTTTGTGGGTCTAAAATAACAGGTTGAATTCCAAAAAACGGCTTGGTCGCAGACCCCGGTTTTGTTGCAGTTGCGCCTGGCAATGGGGTTAGCATATGACCGCCTGTTTCCGTTTGCCACCATGTGTCCACTATAGGCCGTGTGCCCTTACCGACAACTTCATTATACCAATTCCAAGCTTCTGGATTAATCGGTTCACCCACAGTGCCCAACACTTTCAATGCAGAAAGATCACATTTGTTCACTGGCGCATCACCTAAAGCCATAAGCGAACGGATAGCCGTAGGGGCTGTATAGAATTGGTTAACCTTGTGCTTCTCACAAATCTGCCAAAAGCGTGAAGCATCGGGATATGTCGGAGTACCTTCAAACATTAAAGTCGTTGCGCCATTGGCTAAAGGGCCATAAACTATATAGCTGTGGCCCGTGATCCAGCCCACATCTGCAGTACACCAGAACACATCACCATCGTGATAATCAAATGTGTATTGATGGGTCATCGAGGCATAAACCAGATAGCCACCAGATGAATGCACTACACCTTTTGGTTTGCCCGTAGACCCAGAAGTGTAAAGAATGAACAACGGGTCTTCTGCATTCATTGGTTCAGGTGGGCAATCGGCTGATGCATCGGCCATCACAGTCGCATAATCCACGTCACGACCATCTATGTTACCGGGACCGCCGCCTGTACGCGCGACAACCAACGTGGTGACATCACCGCAGATATTCAATGCAGCATCAACGTTCTTTTTTAAGCCAATTGCTTTGCCGCCACGCGGACCTTCGTCTGCCGTAATAACCAGTTTCGCTTCGCTGTCGCTAATGCGGCTGGCCAAAGCATCTGGACTAAAGCCGCCAAATACGATTGAGTGTACCGCACCAATACGTGCACAGGCCAACATTGCATAGGCCGCTTCAGGGATCATTGGCATATATAAGATGACGCGGTCACCTTTGCTTACACCCAAGGATTTGATGACATTCGCTAGCTTGGATACGTGCTCATGCAGCTTCTTAAAAGTAATGTGTTCATCACCGCCAGGTTCATCACTTTCCCATATAATCGCAGTTTGATCCCCTCGTGTTACCAGATGGCGATCCACACAGTTTGCACAGACATTCATCACTCCGTCTTCATACCATTTGATGCTAACATCAGGGTAGGTAAACGTTGTGTTTTTTACGGTGGAATAGGGCTTTATCCAGTCAATCCGCTTACCATGTTCAGCCCAGAACGCGTCAGGGTCGGCCACGGATGCTGCATACATTTCCTCATATTTCGCCTGATCGGCATGGGCATTTGCAGCAATTTCGGATGAGGGCTGGTAGGTTTTATCAGTCATGGGTTTCCCTTGTAGGCATCATGTATATATAAGCTTTAGATCGCCAGATATTCATGCCGGAGTTCTTCATTGTCCAGCACTTCTTTTGCAGTGCCATCAAAAACAACCTGTCCTGTATCCAAAATCATAGCGCGATCAGCCAAGTTTAGGGCGGCAACAGCATTTTGTTCCACGATGATCGTTGTGATGCCTTGCTCACGGATCAAATGCAGTGTTTTCTCGATCTCTTGCACAACGACCGGGGCTAAACCCTCATAAGGCTCATCCAGCAACAGTAATTTAATGTCACGTGCTAGTGCGCGACCGATTGCAAGCATTTGTTGTTCACCACCTGAAAGCGTGGTGCCTTCTTGCTTGCGACGTTCACCTAAACGCGGAAACAAATCGTAAATACGTTCAATCGACCAACCGATAGGTTCAGCGATTTGGGCCAGTTGAATGTTTTCTTCCACGGTCAGACCCTGAATAATACGACGATCTTCGGGAACCAAAGCAATACCAGCTTGTGCCGCTTGATAGGATTTCATCTTGTGCAGCGGCTGGTGGTCCAACCAAAGTTCACCCTTAACCAACATCGGATCATCAAGTCGTGCCATTGCACGCAGGGTGGATGTTTTACCAGCGCCGTTTCGGCCCAAAAGCGCAAGAATTTCACCTTCATGCACATTCATACTGACGCCTTGCACAATGTAGCTTTCACCGTAATAGGCGTGAATATCATATGCCGAAAAGTAAGCAGGCGCATTCGCTGCATGATTTGCGTTTTTAGCTTTTTCCATATGTGATACATCCAACATTTAAGTGGCCACTCCCAAATACGCTTCCTGTACTTTTGGATGACCTTTGATATTCTCTGGTAAATCTTCGACGATAACGGTGCCCTGAGCAAGCACACTGATTTTTTGCGCCAGCGAAAACACAACATGCATGTCGTGCTCGATTACCGCCATGGTGATGTGACGTCTGTCTTGAATTTCTGCTAGCAGATCAATAGTATTATTGGTATCGGCCCGCGCCATACCCGCTGTTGGTTCATCCAACAACAACAGTTGTGGGTCTTGTGACAGACACATTGCCATTTCCAAACGCCGTTTATCACCGCGTGACAAAGATGATGCAATCATATCCTTTTTGTCCTGCATACTGACATCAATCAACATCTGTTCCGCCTTTTCACGCACATCCGTCTGTCCTGAAACGCGCGCAAGTGCGTTCAGGGTAAACGCCCCGTCACGCTTTGCAAAACATGGGATCAGCACGTTTTCAGCCACAGTCAGGTCACCAAAAATCTCTGGTGTTTGAAATACGCGACTGACACCAATCTGATTAATCTCATGCGGCTTGCGGCCCAACAATGAATGCCCGTCAAACATCACAGTGCCCGTGTCAGGGATCAGCTTGCCGACAAAGCAATTCAACAAGGTTGATTTGCCTGCCCCGTTTGGGCCGATGATAGCGTGAATGGTGCCTTCTTCGATATCGAGATTAACATTTTGCAATGCCTTTAGGCCGCCAAAGCTTTTATTTACATTTTGAACTTCTAGAATTCCCATGATCCGGCTCCTATTCGGCAGGCGTGGTGGTGGCATCTGTTGACGGGCTTGCGCCGCCACCTTTACCCCCACGGATTTTATTGCGAATGCGTTCCCAACCTTCCATTAAGCCACCTGGCAGGAAGGTTACGATCAGCATAAACAGCAGGCCAAGCGTTAGATGCCAACCTTTACCAACAAAGAAATGCAACACCCAGACAAACGCATCGTTCAAACCATCCGGCATGAACGAGAACCAGCCGTGCAGCACGGTTTCGTTGATCTTTGAGAAAATATTCTCAAAGTATTTGATAAAGCCTGCGCCCAGAACAGGGCCCAGCAATGTGCCAGTTCCACCCAAAATGGTCATCAGAACAATTTCACCCGAAGCCGTCCATTGCATCCGTTCAGCACCCGCAAGCGGGTCCATAGAAGCCATCAAGCCACCTGCTAATCCCGCATACATGCCAGAGATTACAAAGGCTGCAAGCGTGTAGGGGCGAGAGTTTAGGCCCGTGTAATTCAATCGCGTCTGATTGGTTTTAATCGCCCGCAACATCAGCCCGAAAGGCGAACGGAATATGCGGATCGATAGATAAAATGCCAATATCAGGAAGGCCGCACAAACATAGTATCCGACATTGAATTGAAATCCCCAGGCACCCAAATCCAGCGAAAATGTATTGCGCATTTCAAGACCAAACAGGCTTGTCACAGGTAGGTTTCCTGATGTATTTGCGGCGTCTAAAATTCGCGGGTCATTCAAGTTCAGTTGCAAACCGGTTTCGCCATTGGTGATCGGTGTCAGTACGGAATAGGCCAATGAAAAGCTCATCTGCGCGAAGGCTAGTGTCAAGATTGAAAAATAAATACCAGATCGCCGCAGTGATATGAAACCGATCAGCAAGGAAAACAGACCTGCAATTATCACCGACAGAATCAAGGCTGGAATGATATTCATCGACAGAAGCTTTAGCATCCATACGGCGGAATATGACCCCACGCCCAAGAATGCAGCGTGACCAAATGATAGATAGCCCGTCAGGCCGAACAGGATGTTAAAGCCGATCGCCAGTATACCGAAGATCGCAAAGCGTTGCATCAAGTCGGGGTAGCCTGCATTAAATTGCGCCAGAGCACTTTCCGTTGGGAACGGGTTCAGCAAGAACGGTGCCATCAAAGCTATTACGCCAACAAAAAGCAGCAGGGATTTGTCTTTTTTGGAAAGAGAGTTCATTTATTCAGTCCTCCATCACGCCTTCGCGCCCCATCAAGCCCCTTGGCCTGACCAGAAGCACGATGATCGCAACTAGGTAGATTACAATTTGGTCGATGGAAGGCAGATAAAGCGCCTCAAAAAAGGCTTTCACTTCGTTCATAGAGGCGAAACTTTCCAGAATGCCCAGCATGAAGCCTGCTAAAACAGCGCCCGGCAGGCTGCCCATGCCGCCCACAACAACCACAACAAAACTAAGCACCAGAAAATCCATGCCCATGTTGTAGTTCGGCGAATTGATCGGCGTGTACATCACACCTGCCAAACCCGCCACAGCGGCGGCAACGCCAAACATGAAAGTAAAGCGTTTGTCGATATTGATGCCCAAAAGGCCAACCGTTTCACGGTCAGCCATGCCAGCACGCACCACCATACCGAACGTGGTGAATTTCAGGAACGAGAATATTGACGCTATTATAACTGTTGAAAAGCCGAAATAAACCAGACGCCAGAAAGGGTAGATCACCGCATTGGGTTCCATCCCTATCAACACGCCAAAATCAAACGATCCACGAAACAGCTCTGGCGCAGGTGTGGGAATGGGGTTCGCACCGTAAGATGCTTTGATTAATTCACCCACCACAATGGCAAGGCCGAAAGTTACAAGAATTTGATCCGCGTGTGGACGTTTATAGAAATGCTTGATCAGGCCACGTTCCATAACATAGCCAATCAGAAGCATGACGGGAATGGCAAACAGAATGGACAGCGGAACTGCCCAGTCAATCATCGCAGCCCCCGTCGATTCCCCGAACCATTCCATCACATAAGGTGTTTTGATCTCCAGCGGTTTACCCAGAAAATTTGTTTTCTCTGGATCCAGTGTGATTTTTGAAATGTTTAGAATTTTGCTAAATGTTACTGCACAAAAAGCGCCGGCCATAAACAACGCACCGTGCGCGAAATTTACCACGCCAAGCGTGCCAAAAATAAGAGTAAGGCCCAAAGCAATCAGTGCATAAGCACTGCCTTTATCCAAGCCGTTGAGTATTTGAAGTAGGATCGCGTCCATATCCTGTTCCCCAGAACATAATGGTTACAGCGCCATTCTTTTTGCGACGCTTTCAAGAATAACCACGCCCCACTTATGGGGCGTGGTCAAGTCAATTTAATGCAGATTAAGCACCAGGGTTACATTTACCCAAAGAGCCGCCCGCAAACATGGGGTGATCCGGTGCGTACTCAACTTGCGCACGTGGTGTGATTTCCACGATTTCCAGCGCATCATATTCGTTATCCGGGTTCTCTTTACCTTTCATCACAAGCACATCTTTGAAGCACTGGTGATCTTCTTTACGGTAAAGTGTCGGGCCGTTGCCCAAGCCGTCAAACTCAAAGCCTTCCAAAGACTCGCCGATACCACATGGGTTAAACGTGCCAGCACGCTCACAAGCATCCGCATAAAGCAGAGTTTGTGCGTAAACTGTTTGGGCTGCATTTGATGGCGGGAAGCCATACTTTTCGCCAAACGATTTAACAAACGCTTTTGTGCCTTCGTCGCCAAGTGTCCATGACCAATTTGTTGACCCAAACACACCTTCGATGTTTGCACCCGCACCTTTAGCCATCAACTCGGAATACAATGGAACGATAATTTCAAAGTTCTTACCGTTCACCTGCTTGTCACGCAGGCCAAACTGAACTGCTGAGGTTAGTGAGTTGATCATGTTCCCACCGTAGTGGTTCAGGATCAGAACATCGGCACCGGAATTCAACACAGGCGCGATGTAAGACGAGAAGTCTGTAGTCGCCAGTGGTGTCAGTACATTATTCACTGTTTCCCAGCCAACGCCTTCGGTAGCTTGCTGGATAGACTCTTGTTGTGTCCAACCCCAAGTGTAATCAGCTGTTAGGTGGTAAGCACGGCGTTCTTTACCGTATGCATTTTGCAACACAGGTGCCAAGGCGGCACCAGACATGTAACCGTTAAAGAAGTGACGGAAGCCGTTAGCTTTCTTATCTTTACCGGTTGTGTCGTTTGAGTGCGTAAGACCAGCCATAAAGATTACGCCAGCTTCTTGACATAGACCTTGTACAGCTACAGCCACACCAGATGAAGAACCACCTGTGATCATGATCGCGCCATCTTTTTCGATCATTGATTTTGCAGAAGCACGTGCTGCATCAGACTTAGTCTGTGTGTCACCTGTTACAAATTCAACTTTCTTGCCAAGGATACCATTACCCTTAAGTGCTTTTGATGTGAACGTATTCATCATGCCGCCGTCGCCGCCGCCATTCAGATGCTCTACAGCCAGCTTATATGCGCGCAGCTCATCACTACCTTCATCCGCATATGGTCCTGTTTGTGGAACGTTAAAGCCCAGTGTAACTGAACCGCCCGTTGGCTCGTTTGTATACGCAGCAACAGGACTTGTAATTAATGTGGGCATCGCTAGCCCAGCGCCCATAACAGCACTGGATTTTAGCAAACCACGACGAGTAAATTTAGACATAGATTTCCTCCCATGTTCTAACACGATCTGTTCATTCCAAAACGCCGCGCCAGTGTCTTTCGACATTTGCAGAATAAGACAATTAGCAACTATTACAATAAATAATTGTTTTTACTTGCTAATTTTGTAAATTTTTTGAATTTACATGTTGGCATAAAGTAAATATATTTACTATAGTCAATATTTCCGTTTAAAATTAAAGGAAAAGCCCAGATGCCTCGCAGCCTGTTAGGAACACGTATCCGTGAAAACCGCCGTTCAAAGGGGGTCAGCCAAGCGGCCCTTGCAAAGCAGGCGGGAATTTCTGCATCATATCTGAACTTGATTGAGCATAATCGACGGGGAATCGGTGGGAAAACTTTACTGGCTTTGGCGCGGGTTCTAGAGGTTGATCCGCGTGCCTTTGCCGAGGGCGCTGATCAGGCTCTTGTCGGACGCGTAAAGCAAGCCGCTGCCATGGCCCCAACCATTGAGTGCGAAGTCGATAAAACTGAAGAGTTCATTGCCAGATTTCACGGGTTCGCAAGATTAATCGGCAGGCAATATGACCGTGCCAAAGCCCAAGACGAAACTCTTCAGGCCGTATCAGATCAAATGAATACGGATCCGTTCTTTACCGAAGCAATGCATTTGATGTTATCAAATATTACTACAATCAAATCTACGGCAGAAATACTGTCTGATGACGAAAGCGTACCGGTCAATCTAAAGAAGCGCTTTCTATCGAACCTGTTAAACGAATCTGAAAGGCTGGCACAAACTGCAATTGATGTATTACAACATTTCGAACCCAACACCAAAAATGAAGGCGTCGTAAAAGATACAGACCCTTCTGAGGCAATACTTGAAAAGAGTGATTTTTACATAGAGCAAATAGAAGGCAATTTTAGCTCACCCTATGATTATGTAGCACGTCTAAATTTACCAAAGTCCGATGAACATGAAGCAATAGATGCGTTACTTCGTTATAGTTCTATTGCTCAAAAACTTCCTATAGATCAGTTTTTAAAGTCGGCGAAACAGTTACATTATAACCCGATTGCATTATCCCAACGCCTGAATGTGCCTTTAAGTGTTGTTTTGCAGCGCTTTGCCCATCTACCAAAACACGACAACATTCCGCGTTTTGGAATCATGGAATGCGATGGGTCCGGAGCAGTTATTTTTCGCAAGCAACTGCCGACTTTGTCACTTCCCCGGTATGGAAGCGCATGCCCATTATGGCCAATATACCGAAGCCTTAGTCAACCACTGCAACCTATAAAAGCGTTTATCAACACACCAACAGGAGAGCGATTTTTAACGTATTCATTAGCCCGATATGTGGACCACAACAACGTAGGGCTACCATCACGGACAAACGCAATTATGGTGTTTACACCTGATTACGAAATGTTTTTAACAAAACACGAAATTGCACAGCAAACAAACATGGCTGTCGGCCTTCAATGTTCCGTATGTCCCCGCAATAATTGTGAAGCACGCAGGGCAAAATATCTACTGCAATAATCCTGTTTGCCAAAAGACGAAATCATTCTAAGCTACAAGGGCCGGATCTTATGGGAGGGATACGTGACTAAATCTGTGCTGGTCGTCGAAGACGAACCCTTTATCCTTGAGGCATTATCCTTTTTGTTAACCCGTGAAGGTATGAAAGTTACTGCTTTTACAGATGGCGCAGGTTGTGTGGAACACATTCAATCCATTAAACCTGACTTGGTCATTTTAGATATGATGTTGCCAAACAAAAGCGGAATGCAAATTTTAGAAGATCTACGGGCGATGGATGACTATACTGACCTTCCTGTATTGATGTTGACCGCGAAAGGCCAGAAGAAAGACCGCGCGGCCGCAGAGCAGGCAGGCGCAAGCCTGTTTATGACTAAACCTTTTGCCAACAAAGAAATCATTCGAAATGTTCGCAGGCTTTTGGGCACATGACAGAAGAACAATCCTTTGATGTCGTAAATAAAAAATCACGTCGCAGCCGCAAAAAACGAGAGATCGCCCTTATTTTGCCCGTTATCGGGATAATATTATTGCTAACACCTTTATTGCGGTTCTTTACCACAGGCAGTGAAGTGTCACCCTTGATTAGTGCTGTACTATTCATCTTTAGCGTTTGGGCTGTTTTGATAGCTGCCGCATTCTTTCTTTCCCGTGCTCTTATATCTGAAATTCGGAACGAATAATGCTATCATTTAATATCCTTGTTTCTATCTGCTTGGTTTATGTGATCATGCTTTTCATGATAGCGGCTATTGCCGAACAATGGGCACAAAAGAATAAGCTTACGTTCTTGCATTCTCCTATTGTTTATACCCTTTCAATTTCGGTTTATTGTACCGCCTGGACATTTTATGGTGCAGTTGGGTCCGCGGCACGCAATGGGTTGGAATTTCTTGCTATTTATCTAGGACCTACATTGGTGTTCATTGGCTGGTGGTGGTTTTTGCGTAAATTGGTGCGCATTGGCAACACCCAACGCATCACATCCATCGCTGACCTGATTTCATCGCGATATGGCAAAAGCAATCTCTTGGCCGTAGTTGTAACATTACTGGCTGTTATCAGTTCCACACCATATATTGCATTGCAGCTACAGTCGTTAACTTTGAGTTTTGCAGTTTTCACCCAAACTAACGCAAATGCGCCATCGCCTGCCATAACCGCCTTTTTAATCGCAATGGGGTTAGCTGCGTTTACAGTTGTATTCGGCACACGCAATCTAGATGCTAATGAGCGGCATCATGGCGTTGTCACCGCCATAGCAGTAGAAGCAATTGTCAAACTAATCGCCCTTCTTGCAGTTGGTATCTTCGTTGTATGGTTTGTGGCAGACGGGCCTTCTAGTGTTCTTGTGAATGCCGAAAAACTGCTGCCCAAAACCACTGGGATCTTTACCCCGCGCTGGGTCACTTTGACATTTCTGTCAGCCACCGCAATTATTTGTTTACCACGCATGTTTCAGGTTGTCGTAGTGGAAAATGATGCTGAAAAACATTTGGCGACGGCAGGCTGGGCTTTTCCATTATATCTGTTTTTGATGTGCTTATTTGTCGTTCCCATTGCTACTACAGGATTGGAAATACTGCCCAAAGGTTCAAACCCTGACTTATTTGTCTTAACGATTCCATTGGCAATGGGGCAGGAAAGCTTAGCAGCACTTGCATTCTTAGGTGGATTTTCATCTGCGACATCAATGGTGATTGTTGCGGCCATCGCACTATCAACTATGGTATCCAATCATATTGTTTTGCCACTCTGGTTACACAGAACACAAGCGCGTAATCCTGAAAGCGATGATGTGCGGTCAATCCTTCTTAGATCTCGGCGCATCAGCATTGTCGGGATATTGGGCCTAGGGTATCTATATTATCAATTTACAGGTGGAACTTTTGCGCTTGCCTCTATTGGACTTATCGCTTTTCTAGGCGTGGCTCAGGTTTTGCCAGCTTTACTGTTTGGCTTGTTTTGGCGCAATGCCACAAGATCAGGCGCTTTGGCTGGAATTCTGCTGGGTTTTACAATCTGGGCCTATACCTTGTTTCTACCAAGTTTTGACGGCAGTTTTATTCTGACAAGTGAGGTATTGCAAAACGGCCTGTTCGGGCTGTCCATCTTTCGGCCACAATCTTTATTCGGCGTTAATATCCCCGACCCCTTGGTACATGCAGTTTTCTGGTCTCTATCCTTAAACATGCTGGCTTTCATCACAATATCGCTTGCCACAACCCCCAAGCCTTTGGAAAATTTGCAAGCACTTCAATTCATCAACGTCTTTGGGCGTTCATCCCAACACCATATGCCCAGCCAAATCTCAACCTCAGAAGATTTATTTGTGTTGGCTCAACGTATTGTCGGACGCACGCAGGCAGCAAGGCTATTCGAGCATAAAGCTAAAGAACAGGGCAAGCTATACGGGTTGCCTGACCCAACATCTGAATTCATTGTAACGCTGGAGCGTGAATTCGCAGGATCGGTAGGTGCGGCGACTGCCCACGCCATGATGGCGCAAATATCTGGTCGAGAAACTGTTTCGGTGGAAGAGCTGATTGCGGTTGCAGATGAAACTGCACAAGTAATGGAATACTCTGCGCGCCTTGAAAAACAATCAAAAGAGTTGACAGCAACGGCGAAAGAATTACGTCGCGCGAATAACAAACTAACCAAGTTAAGCCAGCAAAAAGACGATTTCTTAAGCCAAGTCAGCCATGAGTTGCGCACACCAATGACTTCAATCAGGTCGTTCTCGGCAATTTTGATGAGTGGCGATGAAATCAATCACGAACAATTTGCACGGTTCTCGTCTATTATAAATGATGAAAGTCAGCGGTTAACCCGAATACTGGATGACATTCTTGATCTTAGCTTTCTGGAAAGCGGTAAAGTCAATTTAAACTTACAAAATAAAAATCTAGGAACAATGTTAGAGCAATCGATTACAACCAGCCGCACCTCATATGACATATCAAATATGGCTATTCGAGTATCAAAGAAATTCCATAACATTGAACTAGTAACCGATGCAGATCGTCTAACACAGGTTTTTATTAACCTGATATCCAACGCGTTTAAATATAATGATAAACCCAATCCGATTATAAAGCTTGATTTGGAAGAGACTACTAATGATGTCACAGTTATCGTTGCGGACAATGGCCCGGGAATTCCAGAAGGTGACCGCGAAATTATATTTGAGAAATTTTCTAAGTTGTCTACTGGCAGTTCCGCAAGCGGTGTAGGGCTTGGCCTGTCAATTTGCGCCGAGATCATGCGTAATCTTGGTGGCAGTATCAATTTTAAACCATCCAATTCAGGGGCGATATTTGAAGTTCAAATACCCAAAAAGACTGACAATCACGACGCTAGGTAATTGACGACAAACGGCACAAATGCCTATTAGTTATGTGTATCACAACTTTGCACTCAAGGGCCGATTTATGTACAACGCTGACGAGACCGATATTCGCTTTGCAATTCGCCACATTATTGGCATGGAAGCCATAACGGAACTTGCGCCATTTGCAGATTACGACGCTGATATATGCGATGCGGTTTTATCAGAAGCAGCCAAGCTTGCCACTGAAGTCATCGCACCCCTGAACCAATCCGGTGATAGCGGGTCAACATGGCACCCCGATAATACAGTCACAACGCCCGCAGGTTTTGTCGATGCGTTTAAAGCGTTAGGCAGAGGCGGTTGGACAGGAATTGGAACGGCCGAAGAGTATGGCGGCCAAAACATGCCTGAAATTCTGTGCGCATCGGCGCGTGAGATGTGGCATTCTGCAAATATGGGCTTCGCTTTATGCCATTTGCTGACCGAGGGCCTGATCCACGCCCTACAAACGTCTGCCTCTGATGCGCAAAAACAGATGTTCATTCCCCCCATGGCCGAAGGCCGCTGGACTGGCACCATGAACCTGACAGAAAGCCAGGCGGGCACCGATCTTGCCGCTATCAGAACGCAAGCCGTTCCTGATGGCGATCATTACCTGATCAAGGGTCAAAAGATTTTCATCACTTATGGTGAACATGATATGTCCGAAAATATTGTGCATCTTGTACTGGCCAGAACACCAAATGCACCAGAGGGCGTTAAGGGGATTTCGGTCTTTATCGTGCCGAAGTTTCTAGTCAATGAGGATGGATCGCTAGGGGCGCGGAACGATGTGAAGTGTGTTTCAATCGAACACAAGATGGGTATAAACGGTTCGCCAACAGCCATATTACAATACGGTGAGAATGAAGGTGCAGTTGGTTTTTTGATCGGTGAAGAGAACAAAGGATTAAACATCATGTTCAACATGATGAACCACGCCCGCTTCGGTGTTGGCATCCAAGGCCTTTCGATATCCAGCCGCGCCTACTATCAGGCCCTGAACTACGCGCAGGAGCGCAAACAAGGCACACCCTTGGATTGCAGGGCGGGTGATGCCATTATTCACCACCCGGATGTGATGCGACTGTTGGCAACAATGCGGGCCGAAATCGAGGCTATGCGCCCACTGGCACTATATGGTGCAGTTGCGCTGGATCACGGACATTACGACACAGGCGAAGCAAAGGCCCGTTGGCAGTCTCGCGCGGAATTGATGGTGCCTATCATCAAAGGCTGGATGACAGAACGTTCCACCGATATCACATCTGCCGGTGTCCAAATACACGGTGGTATGGGATTTATCGAGGAAACCGGCGCGGCCCAACACCTGCGCGATGCGCGTATCTTACCTATCTATGAAGGCACCACAGCTATTCAGGCCAATGACCTGATGTTCCGCAAAACATTGCGCGACCAAGGTGTGACGGTAAAGGCATTGATCGAAGATATACGCAATGAAGCGGATGAGCCTCTGTTAGCTGCAGTTCAGGATGCTGAAGCTGCACTGGATCATATATTAACAGGTGGTCTGTCCGCACGTGAAGCGGCTGCAGTGTCGGTGCCCTATCTGATGATGCTTGGCTATCTAACAGGTGGTTGGATGGCGCTAAAAAACAAACGAGCTGCAGTTGCACAAAAAGATTCCGGTGAATGGAGTGATAACTTCTTGAACGCAAAAGCAGCACATGCAAACGTTTATGTCGCGCATAGCTTGCCACACGTGGCCTCATTGGCGCAAACAATCATGAATGGCGCAAAATCAATCGAAGCCATGGATGTAAACTGGCTGACCGCGTAAAATCGCATTGATCTTTGCCTGCGATACCTGTTCATTTCCGTTGCACTAGCAGAGGGTTAGACTATGGTAAAATGGGATTTTTGGATTGATCGTGGAGGTACCTTTACCGATATAGCTGCACGCAATCCCAGGGGTGAAATAATTACCCACAAACTACTATCAGAAAACCCCGAAGCCTATAAGGATGCAGCTATTCAGGGTATTCGCGACCTTATGGGAATTGTTGCAGGCGCAACCCTGCCTGCAAATGAGATTGCATCCATCAAAATGGGTACAACAGTTGCCACCAACGCTCTGTTAGAACGTAAGGGTGAAAAAACCGCACTGCTAACCACACACGGCTTTCGTGATGCTTTAGCCATTGGCTATCAGGCGCGCAAAGATATCTTTGCCAAAGAAATCATCAAGCCCGAGCAGCTATATGCCATCGTCGCCGAAGTGGAAGAACGTCTACTGGCAGACGGTACGATTGAAAAACCTCTGGACACTCTTGAAACACGTCAAGCGTTGGTCGACCTGTATGAAGCAGGTTACAGGTCTGTCGCGATTGTGTTTATGCATGCTTATGCATTTCCAGAACACGAACTGCTGGCAGAAGAGATTGCAGACGACATAGGTTTTAGTCAAATCTCCGTCAGTCATAAAATATCACCACTGATGAAGTTTGTCGGGCGCGGTGATACTACTGTTGTGGACGCGTATCTCACCCCAATTCTATCGCGTTATGTGGCACGGGTTGCGGGGGAAATGGATGGGCTTGAAGGGACTACAACCAAGCTGATGTTCATGATGTCGAACGGCGGGTTGACTGCAGCGAGCCGTTTTCAGGGTAAAGACGCGATCTTGTCGGGGCCTGCAGGTGGTGTTGTGGGGGCTACTAAAACCAGTGAACTGGCCGGTTTCGGTAAAATCATCGGTTTCGATATGGGTGGCACGTCTACGGATGTGTCGCATTATAACGGCACGCTGGAGCGGTCTTATGAGACCGAAGTGGCAGGCGTGCGGATGCGTGCACCGATGATGAATATTCACACAGTTGCCGCAGGTGGCGGTTCTATTTTGCATTATGATGGTTCGAAATTTTCAGTTGGACCAGACAGTGCGGGGGCTGACCCTGGGCCCGCAAGTTATCGGCGCGGCGGGCCACTGACTGTGACGGATGCCAATGTTATGTTGGGCAAATTGAAGCCTGAAAACTTCCCTAAAATATTCGGCCCTGCTCAAGATAAGCCGTTAGATTTTGACATTGTTGTAAAAAAGTTCACAGCCCTTGCCGCTGGAATCGGGGACGGCAAGTCGCCGCATGAGGTGGCTGAGGGGTTTTTGAGCATTGCCATTGAAAACATGGCTAATGCGATCAAGAAAATTTCTGTGCAGCGCGGTTATGATGTATCCGACTATGCCCTGACTTGTTTTGGTGGCGCCGGCGGGCAACATGCCTGTCTGGTAGCTGACAGTCTGGGGATGAAAACCGTTTATCTGCACCCGCTTTCGGGCATTCTTTCGGCTTACGGCATGGGATTGGCCGATATTCGCGCGGCGCGCGCGGCTTCGGTCAACAAAACACTGGACGTGGATATTTTGACGGACATCCGCGTCACCGTTGAAACGCTTAAGGCGCAAAATGAAGCTGATCTGATTACACAAGGCGTTACGGATGCAAATACCATTAGCCGATTGCATCTGCGCTATGATGGTACTGATACGACCCTTGCGGTGACGCTGGCCAGTATTCCGCAAATGACGGCGGATTTTTTGTCTCTGCACAAGCAGCAGTTCGGATTTACTTTTGATGATAAAAGTATTTTTATCGAGTCGCTGGAGGTCGAAAGTTTCGGCGGCAGTGCTGAAATTGATGCACCTGTCTTGGTGAACCAAAGAGACCCGTTTGAATATGACGGCACAACCCGGGTCTTTGCCCAAGGTACATGGCATGATGCCAATGTTTACAAAAACCGCGAAGCGTTTCCTGCAGGCCTGACCATCAATGGCCCGGCCCTGATCATTGAGCCGCACCAAACCATCGTGATCGAACCTGACTGGCAGGCCAGTGTCACGCCACGCAACGATATTGTCTTGCGGCGGATAAAAGCAAAAAAAACCACTTATGCCATCGGTACGGATGTTGATCCTGTGTTGCTGGAAGTGTTCAATAATCTGTTTATGTCCATCGCCGAGCAAATGGGAGTAACGCTGCAAAACACCTCCTATTCTGTGAATATCAAGGAACGGTTGGACTTTTCCTGTGCAGTTTTTGCCGCTGATGGCTCGCTTGTGGCTAATGCGCCGCACATGCCGGTACATCTGGGGTCAATGGATCGTTCGGTTGAAACCATCATTGCACTTAACAAAGGCGATATTCATCCCGGTGATGTTTTTGCATTGAATGCGCCCTATAATGGCGGCACGCACCTGCCGGACATTACGGTTGTGACGCCGGTTTTTGATGACGCAAACAAAGAGGTTCTGTTTTACACCGCATCGCGCGGGCATCATGCAGATGTGGGTGGAACTGCCCCCGGCTCGATGACACCGCTTGCGACGACGGTAGATGAAGAAGGTGTTCTGATCGACAATTTCCGTATCGTCGATCGCGGTGCTTTCCAAGAAGAGACACTTTATAAAATCTTGACAGATCATCCCTATCCTTGCCGTAATCCCGTACAAAACATTGCCGATTTGAAAGCGCAAGTGGCCGCCAATGAAATGGGCATTCGCGAGCTACGCAAGATGGTAGTGCAATTCGGGTTGAAAGCCGTGCAATCCTATATGGATCATGTGCAGGACAATGCCGAAGAAAGCGTGCGCCGCGCGATTGGGGTGTTGCATGACAGTTCTTATTCATACGTTACCGATCAAGGCGCAACGATCACAGTCAAGATCACGGTTGATCACGCCAATCGCAGTGCCACTGTCGATTTCACCGGCACATCTGCGCAGCAAAAGAATAATTTCAACGCGCCAGAACCCGTCGCGCGCGCTGCCGTGCTATATTGTTTTCGTATGATGGTTGAAGGAAATATCCCGATCAATGCGGGTTGTTTACGGCCGATCAATATCATCATCCCCAATGGCTGTATGTTGAAACCGCGCTATCCTGCGGCAGTTGTTGCAGGCAATGTGGAAACTTCACAGCATGTGACCAATGCGTTGTTCGGAGCGTTGGGGGCGATGGCCAATTCACAAGGCACGATGAATAATTTCACCTTTGGTAATGACACATACCAATATTACGAAACTATCTGTTCAGGTTCGCCCGCAGGCGATGGGTTTAAAGGTACGGACGCGGTGCAGGTTCATATGACAAATTCAAGCATGACTGACCCTGAAATTTTGGAATTCCGTTATCCGGTTTTACTGGAAGAGTTCAGCATTCGCAAAGGCTCTGGTGGTAAGGGCAAATGGTCGGCGGGGGGCGGTACCAAACGCACGGTCCGGTTCCTGGAGGAAATGGGCATGACTATTCTGTCTTCGCATCGGACACGCAAGCCCGAGGGATTGCAAGGCGGTGGTGCCGGTGAGATAGGGCAAACTTTTGTACGGCGACAAAATGGAAATCTTGAAGAATTACAAGGCTGTGACGAAACCCAACTGGATGCCGGTGAGGCTGTAATCATCATCACACCTACAGCAGGTGGATACGGCAAGCCAGAATCAACTCATTAGTCCAGCATCTGATAAATATTACGTGAGGAGGGGTATGTAATTTACATATTATCGCATTTTTGAAATATGGTTTTATTTAATGGCAACAAAACACTCTTCAATCCCTTATACATAGATTTGATTCCATGGATATATTAACAACGAACCCACAGCTGACACGCCGGTTATTTCTGGGTGGTGCGCTCGCTGTTTCTGCCAACTCAATCGCATGGAGCCAGATAAACAAATTACCGTTTGACGGGGAGGTCATTGACCCGCCAACTGCGCATAAACTTGCACTATCTGGTGAAATTACCCTGGTTGATATTCGTCGGCCTGATGAGTGGGCGAAAACAGGAAGCGGTCAGGGCGCACATAGGTTAGATATGCGTAGAAACGATTTCATTACTGCTCTTGATGAATTGCTTTCAGGTGACAAATCAAAACCAGTGGCTTTGATCTGTGCGCGCGGCGTTAGATCAAACCGGATGAGTGAAAAACTAAAAAAAGCCGGCTTTAGTAAAATCATAGATGTTCCGGAAGGCATGTTAGGGTCAAAGGCAGGGCCGGGCTGGGTTAAGCGGAAACTTCCGCTAAATATACTGTAACACATTAACTAATTATCTGAGTTTAAAGGCATGGTGCCAATCACTCTGCCGCAATTCTATCTGGCGGTATAGCTTCAAGTGCTCTGCGCATATTTGCTCTGTATTGACGTGACAAAGCTATTATGCGTGGCACACAAATTTCATCCGGCGTGCCTAATTGCTTACGGCTCCAGCTTTTACTGACAAGGTTAACTCCACTTAACCGGGAGAGCAAAACTGCCCCTGACAGGCTAATGGCGATGGGTAGTAGCCAAAGCGAAACAAGGCCTGCATTCATCCCGATTAACAATGCAAGCCCAACCATAAGTTCAACCAGATGAAACTTAACTAATGTTTGTAAAGAATATTTCCCGCCCCTTCTTTTTTGCGGTTCCCAGTTTTCAGGGTACCCGACAAGACTGCGAATAACTGCAATAGTTTGTTGAATCATCAAAATCGGTGAGTATGCGAATGACGTGAACACCTCTAATAAAAATGAGATTACAAACTGCAAACCACCGCCATAGTCACGGCGCGTTTCTGGCGACGCCCACATTACAATCGCACCAACAACCTTCGGTGCCAACAACATGCCGTACGTGAACAAAAGAATTAGCAAACTGTTAACATTACTCATATGAGGCCATATTGGTGTCGTCGGGCTGGACGCGCTAAAGTAGCTAATCACATTGGTTTTATCGCCATTAATTAACAGCGCCCAAACCAGTAAAAGAATGAACCAAGCAGGCGATAGCAAATAACTAATCGCACCATGCAATAAATGAAATCTGGAAACGGTGTGAAAACCTGCTGTAGGAACGATGCGCAAATGTTGCAGATTTCCCTGACACCAACGTCTGTCACGTAATACATAGTCAACCAATGTTGCGGGAGTTTCTTCATAACTGCCTTCAATACTAGGCATAAAACGAACAGCCCACCCCGCGCGTCGCAACAAACCTGCTTCGACAAAATCATGCGAAAGGATTAACTTTTCTTTACCTCTAAGTGATTTTACCCGCGGTAAACCCGCCGATGAAGCAAATGCTGCTGTTCTAATAATTGCATTGTGTCCCCAATAATTTCCCTCGCGATTAGCCCAAAGAGCCAAGCCTTCTGCCAGGGGCCAGCCGTAAGTAACATTGGAGAATTGCTGCATACGGGCAAATAATGTTTCTGCGCCAAATAGTTTTGGGCATGATTGTATCAGACCCGTAGAAGGATCACGGGATAATTCATCGGCCAGTGTCACGATTGCAGAACTAGCCATTAAACTATCCGCATCAAGCACCAACATTGCTTCAAACCCAGCACCCCAACCTTCTATCCAGTCGCTGATGTTCCCAGTTTTTCGGGCGGTATTTTGTGCACGACGGCGATAGTAAATCCGCGCATCATCAGACAGCGCATTACGCAAAATAATCATCGCACGCATCTCTTGTGCAGCAATCTTCGGGTCTTGCGTATCACTTAGAATAAACAGTGAGAATTTATGTCCAGTTTTTGCACAATACAGTTCTTCCAGCATAGCTGCGGCATTGCCAAATACATCCGATGGGTTTTCATTGTAAATTGGAACCAGTAAAGCAACATCTAATGTTGTTAGGGGTGTTGGCAAGGTTGTTTCTATCAATCGCCTTTTAAACCAAAAACTAACAAATCCAACAGTTGCAGTACTGACAGATAAAGAAATCCAGAAAAAAGTTGATCCGACAAGCGTGATCAAAAAGTACTCCAACGCGCCAAAACCGCCTGTTGAAAGCCAATCAGTAAAGGCAGCAAGTAACAGACATGTGGTTAGCACTGCCGGGCCAAAAGTTAACAAACGGTAAATCCAATTGCGCGAAGGGTCGTGCCAATTTGGTGCATCTGCATCACGGTATGGTACCTGAAAGTTTTGTTGCGGCATGCCAATCGGCTTACGATTTGGCATCCAATCAAGGTCATCTGCAACTGGATGTTCAAAAGCCCTGTCCATTACACAGTCCACCTGTAAAGCCATATTTCTGAAATTGAATGTCCTTCATGCATTAACTGGACACGCATTTCCATCGATTTTGCGGATTTAGGATCGAATGTAAACGCCAGACGCACACCGCCTGTTTCCGGGTTTTTTTGCAGAACCCCGTCGCTAACCGTTCCGGTATTGGCGCTAATATGTCGGGTAATACTACTTAGGTCATTGGGAATGACCGCATTATCAGCAAAATCAATTGTTGCTATATAGCCACCTGAAAATCGCTTGCCCATGCGTGTATTTATAACACGCGATACAGGTTTTTCATTCGCCGGCTCGCCCCCCCAGCTAAGGCGATATGTAAACTTGTGGGCGCCCCCGGCTGGGATAGCTTTACGTGGGCGCCAATACGCCACGATATTATCATATATCTCACGATCCGCCGGTATTTCCACCAATGTCACTGAACCTTTGCCCCAGTTTTCGCCTGGCTCCACCCAAAGTCCGGGGCGCTTGTGGTACCCTGCTTCAAGGTCAGCAAAACTTGAAAACCCCTTTGGTCGTTGCATCAGGCCAAACCCTTTTGGTCCATCATCAACAAAACTGCTGACTTGAAGGTTTTTGGGGTTTGCCAATGCACGCCATAATGTTTCACCAGCCCCGTTTTGCACCAATAAGCCATCAGAATCATGAACCGCAGGGCGAAAATCATCAAACCGCGATCGATTGGTTTCATCAAATAAAAACATGCTGGTAAGCGGGCCAAGACCGATGTGTTTCAATTCCACTCGCGCAAATATCTGGGCTGATACATCCATTACGGTGGGCATGCCGGGCTGAATAATAAAGCTGTAAATCCCTGTTGCGGATGGTGCATCCAAAAGTGCATGTATAATAATATCAGTAGTATCAGCGGCGGGACGTTCTATCCAAAACTTAGTGAAATCCGGAAATTCTTCACCCTTCGGATCAGCAGTATTTACAGCAAGGCCTCTTGCGGATAGGCCGTAGTGCTGCCCTTTGGCAATTGCCCGAAAATAACTGGCACCTTGCATAACCATAAATTCTTGAAAAATCCCGGGGTTTTCAAGCTCTGTACGCAACCGAAACCCCGAAAAACCCAAACGTTCATCAATAGGCAGTTCTGGCACTTTATCTGTTTTATCAAACAACCCGAAATCAAACCCAAGACGCTTGGCCTTTGCATCTTCAACTATGTTGATTTCTACAGGTTGCGGAAAATACAGCCCAGGATGAAAGAAATCCACCTGAAAAGGGCTATCTGTTTCACGCCAAAGCGCCTTGCGGGTATTGAACCAAATTGATTTGTATTGGTCGTATGTCAGATCCTGCCATTCCTTTGGAACCATTTCACGAGGGGCGTATGTATTTTTTGCAAGCGTACGCGCCTCTTGAATTAATGCAGTTTTGGAAAACGGTCGTTGATCAATGATTTTCGGCGCAGCTATAGCGATACCATTTTTTCCAAGGGCTGCAAAACTTGCTAAAGCTGTCAAAAAACCACGTCTTTGCATTTACTACACCTTTGATACCCGCCAAGGGTGTTTTTTTATCCAAGAAACAAAATAAGCAACGGCTATTATCGCCGCCATACCAAGGAAATTAACCAATGTCGTCTTCAGAGTAGAGCGGCCCATCTGATCCAGCAACAATCCGCTGAAACGGGCAAAAACCATTGAGAATACAAAAATCACAAGAGACTGTTGCCCCACTTTCATAATGGTGAAAACCACTTGCGCCCATACAACAGAAACCCATGACCGGCCAGTTGAAATCAGGCGTTTGCCACCTTCACCGGCAGCGACCCAACCCAAATAAGCCAATGCTAGAAAATGAACATACCGTAAAATACCAAAGTCAGGCTTATTGATCATCCATTTATGACCAATCCGCCAATCACGGGCCCAGTCAAATCCAAACTCTCGCATTCCGATATTGGAAAAAGGCACGTTCAGAATGACAATCACAACAGCCAGGGAAATTAACCAAATCTTAACGGGTGGAGCAGGTAACCACCCACGCATAAAAGCAAAACCGGTAAAAAACACCAATTGCCAACCAAAGGGATTAAAAAACCAACGCCTTGAAGACCAAGGTTCAGCCGGCAAGTTTAAAGCCAACTCCGGATTACCCAATTCTTTCAGCAACAGCAGTTGCGCAAAGAACCAAACCGCAATAACCAGTGCGGCCGTCAATCCCAGATTAATGCGCGAAACTGCCATCACGAGTGGCATCATCGCCAAGATCACAAGGTACATCGGCAGAATATCAAAATAATTCGGGACGTATGTTAAGGTAAATATACCCACAATGTTTTGTGGAGTATCACGAAAGAAATGCGCAAGATTCAAACTGTTGATATAAGACTTGTCAAACAGTCCCGTGTTATCCCAATATGCCATCATCATTGCAATTGTAAAAAACATTGCGATATGTGCCCAGTAAACCTGCCAGACCCGATAACCAACACGCGCTGTTCCCAGCGCCCATCCTGCGCGATCAAATGTACGGCCAAATGCTATCGCTGATGCCATGCCTGAGCAAAACACAAACATCTCGGTTGCATCTGAGAAACCCCAGCGCGCAGGGATCCAGCTTGTGAAAAAATTACCGGGGGTATGCGCGAATAAAATAATGAACATGGCCATGCCACGGTAAAAATCCAGCCTTGGGTCACGCTTTGAGGTAACAACTGCACTTGTTTGGGTTGCCGCTATTGGCGCAGAATGTGGATTTGCCGCAATCATGCTCATTCAAAATTCTCCCAAATCAATAAAGGCCGTTTTGCCTTTGCAACATTATCTATTCAGCAGGCAGCTGCATAGGCGATACATGCCCACCCCGTCCAGCTGAAATCATCTCAAATCGAACTGAGGCATACCTATCTTCCGACCCACCACGCTTGGCTTTGCGTTCTTTTAGAATTGCTTCGGCCTCATCCAGATAGCCCGCACGAATACCAGCATCGATAGTCAGGCGCTCAAACACATCACGTTGGGCATGACTGCCTCCGGTCAATTGCATTTTACTATGCGCATTAGCAAGGTTTGCGAATGCGGTTTTATAGTCCGCATCGCCAAAAGCTTCTAAGCCAGTTGCTGCTGCCAGCCCTGGATCGGTCATGAGCTTATCCATGTCAGATTGACCTCTTTTGGCATCCGTATGCATGCGCGACATCATGTTCTTGATAGCATCGTCACGCTTGCCACCAACAAGTGCCAGCATATAATGTAGATCAGCAAAAATCAGACAACCGTCCTCTGTTCGGTTTTCTGCAAAATCCGCCATTTCTTCCCAACGGTTTCCAATATCAAAGCCATCAAGTTCCAATCGGCTAAGAATCGATGCCCCATTTGAAATATCACGGTAATCATCGGTTTTATCTTTGCGTATTTCAGTATCATACAAAAATAACGCTTTATCGGCCTGTCCCTGATCCATATACATCAGTGCCTTGTGCCACCAGACATGATAACGGAAATTATTACAATGCGCCCAAGCGTCATCACGGCCATCAAGCCAATCCAGACCCGCTTTTGCATTCCCGGTCATATCATAAACATGTGCAATCGCGTGTAAGCCCCATGCATCATCAGGTGCTTGCAGCATACCTTTACGACCGGCAATTTCAGCCTGGCTATAGTCGCCCGTTTCTTCCAAAGCGAAAGCATAACAGCCCATTAAATATCCACGCGCAGCATGACTTTCATCATACGCGGGCAGAACACATTCAATTGAGTTTAGCATTTTTCTGGAATCGCCCAAAATAAACGATATTGCATGCGATATTTTCATTGCAAGACTGTCTTGCGGGTGAAGTAATAATATATCTTCGATACGATCACGTGCCGCATTTAGATGGCCTGCAAGCCAGAGACTAAGGGCATCAACAAAACAGCGTTCACGTGAAGTAGAAGATACTTTATTAAGTGCTACACGAGCGGCAATTTCTGCTTCTACAGCTGTTTGCACCAGTTCCTTACGACCAAGCATCATATAGAACAGTCCTTTAACAGCGTGGCCAAAGGCAAAGTTAGGTTCACGTTCCAAGGTGCCCATCAAATGCGTGGGCGTTACTGCTGCGTGGGCAAGAAATCCAAGCTGCATCTTGTTCCAGCTTTCAAGGGCCGCAGTTGTTTCAAGTGAAACATCGTTCCCAAAGATATCGGTCAGCATATGGATTATCCCTTAACAATAGTAATTTTCTGTTAAGATGTATAATCCGTACGTAATTAAATAAGAATACACTGTAACCCTAGATAACGGCGAATTGACCAAATACAACAATAATCAATAACTTGTGGTTTTCACAAACTGCACCACAAGAAGAGAGTAGAACGTAAACTGTTATACCGTCAGGGGTCGGAAGCGACAGATCTTGCGATCCCAAGAAAAATTGCGTCCAATTCTACCGCAAGCGTTTGTAAATCCTCTCCACCCTCATCCATATAGGGTGCAAATACAGATGTCGGCGTTTTATATGATAACGTTGCCGTGTTATCTTCATTCTCGGTTAAATATAGCCGAATTGGCGCTTCAACCCCAGCTGCCACAGATGCGGCCAACATCCTGCGAGCATAGTCGTTGCGGTAAATACCTATCACGCGATTTCCAGGTATTTCAAAGCCCTGATTATGTGCACCACTTGATGCACTTGCTTGCGACACTATTGTTATTGGTGCTTTTTTAACCGCCGAGCGGGTACGGTTCACAAGTTCTTTGAAACTATATTGTGTCTGAAAAACAAACCAGCCTTCGCGTGGGCTTATAGATTGTGCATTCGCTATTATTGGCAACAAACTTAAGATTGCAATTAACAGGCAACGATACATATTAAACCTCATTATTTTGGGTACATTGGTCAATATATTCATTTAGAACGTCATCTGTATCTTGCCCGAACATCGGCGGCGGGCGGCGGTATGTAACCGGTGTACGCGAAAAGTTCAGTGGATTACCAAGCAGTGAAACCGCGCCATTTTTGACATCTTCATTTGCCATTTCAATCACCATTTCACGTGCCTTCGCTTGATCAGAATGCAACGCACCTTCAACGGTATTAATTGGTCCAACGGGAACTTTAAGTTCCTCAAGGCTTGTAATAATATCTGCCATCTTTTTTTGCGCAAGTGCTACATTAATAAATGAAGTCAACTCCACACGGTTTTCGATACGTGCAACATTTGTTGCAAACTTCGCCTCTTTTGCCAAATCCGGTTTATTCATAAAATCACAAAACCGCTTGAACTGCGCGTCATTACCAACTGCAACAATCACATAACCGTCCGATGCTGAAAATACACTATAGGGCACGATATTCGGATGCCCATTGCCGTGGCGCGTAGGCTCTTTACCGGATGTCAGAAAATTCGTCCCTTCATTGATAAGCCATGCCATTTGTGTATCCACCAAGGCCACATCAATATGCTGACCTTCGCCTGTGCTTTCACGATGGCGCAATGCCGCAAGAATACCGATAGTGGCATACATTCCGCACATAACATCGGCGATACCCACGCCTACCTTCATCGGTTGCCCGTCCGCATCACCAGTCAGACTCATGATACCGCCATAGCCTTGAGCCATCAGATCATAGCCCGGCTTTTTGCTATTTGGCCCTGTTTGACCAAAGCCGGAAATCGAGCAATACACCAGCTCAGGATGTGCCTTTAACATCGTGGTGTAGTCCAATCCATACTTCTCCAGCCCGCCCGGTTTAAAATTTTCGACGACAATATCAGAACGCGCCGCTAACTGGCGGATAATATCTTGCCCCTCTGGGGTAGCTATATCAACAGAAATTGATTTTTTATTACGGTTTGCACACATGAAATACGCGCTTAAATCTGTGTTTTCACCATCTAGCCCAACAGCATAGTTAGGTCCCCAACCTCTGGTATCGTCCCCGCCAGATTTAGGGTTTTCAATTTTTAAAATCGTTGCACCAAGATCACCCAGCATTTGTGTTGCCGTTGGCCCTGCTAAAATGCGTGACAGGTCAAGAACGATCAATCCATCAAGTGCTCCGGCCATTCTTTTTCCTATCTAAAAACGACCTTCATAGGCCCCACGTTCAATCGTTGCGGCAATCAGTGTAAACGTTTCCGCTTTCTGTGCATGTTCCAAAGCTGCGCACAGCTCTGTACGCGACTCTACAGTATAAGCATCACCACCAAATGCACGCGCTATGGCACCATAATCGTGAAGCCCGAAATCTACAGCATGATTCTTCATTTGCCGTTGACTTTGTTTTAACTCAATCAGGGCAAGGCTCGCATCAACAAATACTAAAAATATCGGTTTTAATCCCAGTTCTGCAGCGGTAGCAAGCTCACCGGCAACCATCAGGAACCCGGCATCGCCGGAAAAAGATATTACTGGCCTATCTGGTGATGTTATTTTAACCCCCATTGCCAATGGAACAGCACAGCCCATCGTACAGAATGCCGTTGATTGCATCAAGCCGCGCGGTTCATGGCAAGTCCACATTTGTGACAGTAATATGCGGTGCGCACCGCTATCCACAGTGGCCAACGTTGTTTCTGGCAAACATTTTCTACACTCATCAATAACCGCAGCAGGACCCCAAACATCATCGCATGGAAATGCTTTCTGTAATTCTGTATTCACAGCCTCAATTTCACCAGTCACCCACGTCTGTTGAGCTTTGGGTCCATTGCCGATTGTGCGTAGGCTTGCACCTGTATCAGCAACAAAGTTCAATGTTGCCTGATGCATATAGTGATGATTAGGCTCAGCCGTTATATCTATGACATTTGTTTTAGCGGAATCCCATAACCCACGCCAACCTGTGCGCATTTCAATCGGGTCATAGCCTGCGCAGATGATCAAATCCGCCGCCTGAACAAATGGCACCAAGGATTTGTCAGCCAGCGGAGATAATCCCGCTGCCCCTAAGCACAATGAATGCGTTTCAGGCACGATGCCCTTAGCTTTATATGTGGTAATAAAGGGGACATTGAACTTTTCACAAAACGCTTGAATATCTGCACCCGCTTCATCATTCATCGCATCCAGACCCACAATCATCACCGGTCGTTTCGCGTTTGAAAGCCATCCTTGTGCAAGATCAAGATCGGGCCCATCAGCTGGGGCTACCTTACTGGCAATAGCACGCCCGGTAACATGTGGTGTTGTGACTTCAGTATCCGCTGTAGAGATAGGTATATCTATAAGTACTGGCCCGGGCCGCCCTTCTGTCGCGATACCAATTGCTTTATCAGTAACAATACTGGCCCCATTAGCAGTCATTCGGAACGTTGCTTTTGTGATTGTTTCAAAAGCAGCGCGGTGATCCATAATCTGATGCGTATAAGTCAATGCCTCATCATCATCCACGCATCCCGTCAATACAATAAGCGGGACGCGGTCTTGATGTGCATTGGCGATAGAATTAACTCCGTTCATCACCCCCGGCCCCAGTGTCGCCACCAAAATTCCCGGCGCACCAGTACGATGATAAGTACCTTCTGCCATAAAGCCCGCACTGTTTTCATGCTTAACAAGCGTAAATTCTATTCCTGCTTTTCGCAAAGCATCAATAATCGTAAGTACTTCACCACCCGGCATGCCAAATGCATGGCGGCAACCAGCTTGATAAAGCCGTTCAGCAAGTAAATCAGCAGCGCGTCGGGGTGAAAGTGTCATTGTAAACCTCATAAAATTTCAGTTGTAATTTATACATCTACAAACTGACCGCCATACACAAGATGAAAAAAATGAATTTACATTCAATTATCTAACCAACATATTTAGTTATACTAACAATAGATTAAGTCCTTTTGGAAAATCCACGCCATTTACGAATAACAAAAGTTGATGCAGCGCAAAGAGTTCCTTTTAGAACAGTATAATGTCTTAGTTGAAGATGAAAAGCGGATCTAATTATGCCAATTAAACGACGTAAGGCTTATTATGGGCCAACCTTGCTTAGTTACGGGTTTAGGCCGTTTTTTTTGTTATCCATAATATTTGCTTCAACCGTCATTCCGTTATGGGTTAGTATTTACCAAGGCGTGGTTGAGCTAAGTGGGCCTTTTTCTCCGGTGGATTGGCATATTCATGAAATGTTATTCGGATATACAGCCGCTGTCATTTGCGGGTTTTTATTTACCGCAATACCGAACTGGACTGGGCGAATGCCAATACGAGGTTGGCCATTGGTTATCCTGATATGCTTATGGGTCGCAGGACGGTTGGCAATGGCTGGGATTGGCGGTTTCCGCCCACCGTTTGTTGTGATGATAATTGATTGCTCATTTCTAATCGCAGTTGGGCTAATGATCGTGATAGAAATTGTTGTTGGGCGCAATTGGAGAAACCTAAAAGTAATACTACCTGTTCTGATGTTTCTTGGTGCAAATATCCTGTTTCACATAGAAGTATTAACTCAGGGTGATGCAACGTATGGTCGCCGGCTTAGTATTGCGGTCGTCATTTTCTTGATCACCCTGATCGGGGGTCGTATTATTCCCAGTTTCACTCGAAACTGGTTGGTTAAATCAAATCCCGGCAAACTTCCGGTTCCGTTCAATCGGTTTGATGGTGTTTGCTTGCTTGGTGGCATTATTTCATTAATCGCTTGGGCCATTTTTCCCGACGTGCCACTTGTGGGATGGCTTTTGATCATAGCAGCAGGTTTGCATCTTTGGCGCATGGTACGTTGGTGTGGGTATCGTGCTGTCAATTCCCCGCTTTTGATAATGCTACATGTGGCTTACGGCTTTATCCCTTTAGGCTTGTGTGCATTGGGTTTGGGTGCGCAGACTGCCGGGCTTCACCTGCTTGGCATAGGGGCGATTGGGAGCATGACGACAGCTGTCATGATGCGCGCAACATTAGGCCATACCGGCCGCGAGTTGAAAGCCGGCCCCGGCCTGATAACGGCATTTATACTTATCGGGTTAGCTGCAATCATCAGAAGCGTCACCACATCCATAAATGTACTGAATCTTTCAGGCATAGAAATTACAGCAATCCTATGGACCGTTGGTTTCGGCATAATACTGGTAAAAATTGGCCCGCGGTTATGGTCAGAAAACGCTAAACATCGCGGACCGAACAAACAGCCCTAGAACGCTTTAAAAGTCAGCGTTGTCAGTGATCTATCAATACCCTCGATATCTAAGATGTTTTCATTAACCCATTTGCCAACATCCACATCCTTTGGCGGATAAATCTGCGCTAATAAATCCCATTCGCCACTTGTCGAATATAGCTGTGATACAATCTCACGTTCATAGAGTGCATCTGCAACATCATAAGCGGTTCCGGGTTTGCAGCGCAGTTGGACAAAAATCACATTCATTGATCTCTCCTTGTAAAATATGGCAAAATTCTTAAACGAACTTAGACTTTGTACGCTATAACGCAATCTAAGTTTTATCCATTCTAAAAGGGAATGCCAAAATGACTGATTGGGACGATGCTTTTGATAATGCCAATTACGTGCCAAACGCGCTTGGGTATTTTGATATCTGGCAAGAACGGGCTGAAGCATTTCGAAATAGTGGCGTCAAATCAGATCTGTCACTACCTTACGGCCCAAAGCCACGTGAAAAACTGGATATTTTCTGGCCAGCAGAAAAGCCAAAGGGCCTGGTGGTTTTTATACACGGCGGCTATTGGCTGCGATTAGACAGGTGTTACTTTTCAGATCTGGCATTTGGCCCGCTGGCCCATGGTTGGGCTGTTGCCTTGCCGTCATATACGCTTGCCCCGCATGCAAGGATCAGTGAGATAACCCGGGAAATTGCGGCAGCGGTTACATATGCCGCCAATAAGATTGAAGATGGACCAATCCGTATTACAGGTCATTCAGCGGGTGGGCATCTGGCCGCACGAATGACCTGTAGAAGCAGCCCACTAAGCCCTGCATTACTAAAACGCGTTCAAAAAACCGTTTCAATAAGCGGTCTGCATGATCTTCGAAACTTGTGCAAAACAAAACTTAATGAAACGCTTAAATTAACAATAGCCGAAGCAATATCCGAAAGTCCGTATCTGGATACTCCGGTAGCTGGGGCAAACGTAACTTGCTGGGTTGGAGGTGCCGAGCGTCCGGAATTTATCAAACAAAGCCATTTACTGAATGATGCCTGGCAATCACATGGTGTGGAAATCGATATTCAGCTTGATGGTGTGGAAAATCATTACACTGTCATTGACGGGTTAAAAAATCCGAGTTCAGAGCTTACAAAATCACTGTTAGCCTAAGGGCAAGATCCGTTAATCCCGCCCTTAGCTCTTCATGATTATTTCACCACCAAAACAGGGCATTTTGCCAAGATCTCAACGCGGTGTGAAACACCACCACGCAACATGCCTTCAATATCACCCATACCGCGTGACCCAATGATAATCAGATCGGCCTTATAGGATTTTGCCCGTTCAACGATCGTACGGGCAATCGGCCCTTCTTCGGTTTCCATGTCCATTTCTTTTAGCCCGCCCTTGCGTGCGGCATCCAGTGCACCTGCCAGCAGATATTGTGCGCCTTTTTTCAAAAGATCAGCATCAATCGTTGCCATATGTTCAGCTTTCGCAAATTTCTTTAGGCTATCGGGTAGACGGTATGGTTTTATAACATGCAAAAGTAGAACCTTTGCACCAACGCTACTGGCAATATAAGCCCCGTATTCCGCACTTTTCAACGAGTGCTTGGAACCATCAACGGCAATCAGGATTTTATTGATCATCTTTTTGATCCTTTCTAACTAAGCCCTGCAATCAATGTGCAGTGATTTGACCATCATCCGCATCAGCCTTTTCAAAACCATGCAGAACCTGTTGGGGTTGTTTTTCAATCGCTTCAATTTCATCTGCACTGTGATGGCAGGAAATGAAGTGACCTGCTTTCAGTTCATATGTCGGGGCCGTAACCCTTTCACATGTGCCAGCTATGGCAATCGGACAACGGTTATAGAATGGACAGCCCACATCGGTGATTTCAACACCGCGCGCGATACCCACCGCCATTTCACGTTTTTTCATCGTCTCTTCCAGCCAGCCGATACGCATTTCAGGTACCGAACTGATCAGCAGGCGTGTGTATGGATGGAAAGGCGGTGAAAGAACTTCGTCAACGGGCCCTTGTTCCACAATACGCCCCGCATAAAGCACAACAATTTCATCTGCAAAGGCTGCAACGGTCGACAAATCGTGGGTGATGAACATGAACGACACACCCGTCAGATCACGCAATCTTTTCAGCAGTTTCACCACGTTAGAGGCCACGATGCTATCCAGTGCCGAGGTTACCTCGTCACATAACATGATCTCGGGCAATGCCGCCAGTGAGCGGGCCAGATTGATCCGCTGTTTTTGGCCGCCTGACAGTTCGGTGGCGTAGCGATTTTCAAACTCTACAGGCAGTTCAACCAACCGCAGAAGTTCGGCCACTTTTTCACGTTTTTCCTGGCCGCGCAGGTTTTGGAACATTTCAACAGGTCGGCCCAGAATTTCGCTGATTAACTGCTTTGGATTAAGTGCGGTATCTGCCATTTGGTAAACAAACTGCACCCTTTGCAGATCTTTCTTGGATCGTTTTTTATACGACCCTTTCAAGACATTCCCATCCAGAATAATATCGCCTTGTGCAGGCGGTAGCAGGCCTGCAATCACGCGTGCCAAGGTGGACTTACCACAACCACTTTCGCCGATCACACCAACCACGTGGCCGTTTTTCACCGACATGTTAATGTCGCGCAAAACGGTTATGGCAGGTTTGCCGTCAACAATATCACCGTAACCCGCAGTCATGTTTTTAACTTCTACGTTGGCCACATCCTTATCATGGTCGCCGCTTAGCTTATCACCCATGCCAGGCTTAGGCCCTGCGTGTGCGGCAGCCATCAGGCGTTTGGTATAGGGGTGTTTCGGGTTGTTGATAATTTGGTCAACTGAACCCTGTTCCTGCACTTCACCAGAATAAAGCACCACAATATGATCGGCGATTTGTGCCACAACGGCCAAATCGTGGGTCACATAAATCGCAGCTGAGCCTTCTTCTTTGATCACCTTTTTAAAGGCTTTCAGAACCTCGATTTGCGTGGTCACGTCAAGTGCCGTTGTCGGTTCATCCAGAACCAGCAGGTCAGGGCGCCCAACCAAAGCCATTGCGGCCATCAAACGTTGCAACTGCCCACCTGATACTTGGTGCGGATAGCGAAAGCCGATGCGCTCAGGGTCAGGCAATTCCAATGCATGGTACAACTCGGTCGCACGCGTATTTGCCTCATCCTGGGTCATCACACCGTGCAACACAGCCGATTCAGTTACCTGCTCGTTAATCGTCAGGGCAGGGTTAAACGTGGCCGCTGCAGATTGCGCAAGATAGGCCACACGGTTACCGCGTAAGTCACGCACCTTCTGCGGTTCCATCGTCAGCACGTCTTCGCCTTTAAGCTTGATCGAACCGCCCGAAAATTCCAGACCAGGTTTGGTGTAAGCAAGTGAGCCAAGTGAGATGGTGGTTTTACCCGAACCGGATTCACCGATCAAGGCAACCACTTCGCCGGCTTTCACATCAAAATCGACACCTTTAACGATTTTAACCGCTGGTTCATCTTTTTTCGGGGCTTCTATACGTAAGCCTCTTACTTCTAGTAGTTCGCTCATTAGATCATCTTCCTAGCTAGGCTACCACCTTCAGACGCTGAAATATCATCAACGATCAGGTTAATTGCGATTGTAAAACTTGCGATGGCCAAAGCGGGCCAAACGGCGGCGTAGGATCCATATCCAAGTCCATCAAGGTTTTGACGCACCATCGAACCCCAGTCAGCCATTGGCGGCTGGATGCCCAGACCAAGGAAACTAAGGGATGAGATAAAGAGCACCACAAACACCAGACGCAGACCAAAATCTGTTGCCAGCGGCATGATGGCGTTGGGCAGCACTTCGCGAGTAATGATATACCACATGCCTTCACCCCTTGCGCGGGCCGCTTCAACGAAATCCATCACCATGATGTCTTGCCCCAAAGCGCGGGCAATACGGTAGACACTGGCCGCATAAATCACACCGGCTGTTAAGATCAAGATAGGGATTGATGTGCCAAGGGCGACAACGATCAGCAGGCCCAACATAATGGAAGGCAGTGACAGGATAGCATCGTTCACCCGGCTAAAGATCATATCAACCCAGCCGCCTGCAACGGCAGCACCAATACCAAGTGTAACACCAACTAAATAAGCGAACAGCGTTGCAAGGAACGATATGCCAATTGTGGTGCGCGCGCCCCATAGGATGCGCGATAATATATCACGTTCGATATAATCGGTTCCCAACACATGCAAGCCTTCACCTTCTGATACGCTCCAAACCGGCATAAAGCTGTCATAGGCCATAATATCTGCTTCGTGGAACGGGGCGATATAAGGGCCGATGAAAACCATGAGTAGCCAAAATAGCACGACGGTAACGCCAAGCTTTCCGATCCATGTCAGTTTGATTTTCTTTTTCGGCGGGACGTCAGGAAGCTCGTCATAAACCGACACTTCTTCTGTATTTGCTGTATTATCAGTCATTTCTTGCCCCTCCTATTTCGGGTTACGTAGGCGTGGGTTCGACAGGATTGCCGCCACATCAGATAGAATTATCAAAATCACATATGTGCCGCAAAAGATCATCGCACAGGCTTGCACCAATGGCAGATCGCGGGTTTGCACCCCGTCGATCATCAGCTTGGCCAATCCGGGATATGCAAAGATGGTTTCCACGATAACCACGCCTGACACCAGATAGGCCAGATTCAGGGCGATCACGTTTACAATCGGGCCAATGGCATTAAGGAACGCGTGACGCACGATAATCCGATTGCGTGTCACACCCTTTAGGATGCTCATCTCGATATAAGGTGAGTTCATCACGTTCAGGATACCTGCGCGGGTCATACGGATCATTTGCGCTGCCACCACAATGATCAAGGTGATCAGTGGCATGGCCGAGGCCCGTATAGTTTCCCACATGGTATCTTCAGGCGATATATGGGCGATGGCCGGTAGCCAACCCAAGTTTACCGCGAATATCAACACCATGAATGTGGCGATAAAGAAGTCAGGCACTGAGATCAGGCTCAATGTGCCGAATGTTAAAACACGGTCGATCCATGTGGCCGGATACATCGCGGCAAGTAGCCCAAGAAACACGGATAGGGGAACCGATATGATTGCCACAACACCGGCAAGGAACATTGTGTTGCCGAAGCGTCCACCGATTAGGCTGGAAATAGAGGCACCACCTGCTTTGGATATACCCAGATCACCGGTAAACATCCCGCCAAGCCATGATGCGTATTGCATATACAGCGGCTGATCCAATCCGTTTTCAGCGCGGTAGGCGGCTAATGTTTCTGGTGTTGCAGTTTGTCCCAGTACAATTTCGGCGACATCACCGGGTAAAACCGATGTGCCTATAAAAACCAGAACCGATACCACCCATAAGGTGATGATACCGATAATAATGCGTTGAATGACCATGCGTTGCATGAAGTGCCCCCCTGGCGTGTTAAGCTTGGCGTGACCCTGCGGATAATGAATTTTGCAGGTTATCGTCGTGTTTGCTGGCCCACATTAGGGCCAGCAATATTTTGTAAGCGCTAGACTTAAACGTCTGTGCGATATGCGAATTCAGGCCACTCATAGCCACCAAGTGCGCCCAGAGGCATACGTGTAATGCCTTCGACCTTATCGGATTTCGCATCCAGATAGTTCCGGTGTGCCGGAATGATCATACCGCTTTCGTTGCTGATAAGCGTTTGCATTTCGCAATACATCTCATGACGCAGACCCTCATCCGTTACCGCACGCGATTCGACTAACAGCTGGCCCATACGCTCATTCGCCCATAGGCTGTCGTTCCACGGTGCATCCGGTGCAAATGCCAAGTTCATCATGACGTTAGCCGTTGGACGCATGTTCCATGTGGTCACGTTCATCGGTGTTTTCATCCAAACAGCACCCCAGTAGCCATCATTTGGCACTTTGTTGATGTTCAGTTTCAGACCGATTTTCTGTGCTTCACGTTGCATCAGCAAGCAAACGTCGGTAATACCGGGGGCCACTTCCGCCACCTGAATTTCCGCTTCTGTCACGCCTGATTTTTCCAGGTGGAACTTGGCTTTGTCTAAGTCATGATCACGGATTGGCAAGTCAGCACAGAAGTCTGGGCCGTAAGCCGCATTGATCGGCTGATCGTTCCCAACTGTACCTTGGCCTTTCAGGATTGAACGCACGATTTTTTCACGGCGCTGAATATATTTCATCGCCAATACAAAATCAGGGTTATTGCCCGGTGCTGAATTAGACATCATTGCAATGCCCATATAAGCACCAGATGCAACTGACCAGATACCAACGCCCGGTGCCGCTTCAATTTGTGGTACCGCTTTTGGATCAAGCCCTTGCATCAGATCAATATCGCCAGACAACAGCGCACTTGTGCGGGCCACTTTATCTGTGATCGCAAAGATTTCAACCTCATCCACATTTGCACCTTCACGCCAGTAATCTTCGTTACGCACGTGCTGTGAACGCACGCCTTGCTGGAATGTTTTCAGCGTGAAAGGACCTGTCCCAACCGGGTTTTGGAAGTCAGTTGTACCGTCTTTGATGATTTTAAAGTTCGCAGTTGCAAGAATTTTAGGCAAATCACCATTTGGCCCTGCCATCACAGCTTTCACTGTGTGATTGTCGACTTTTTTCCATTCGGTAACATCTGCTACCAGTGTTTTAGCAACAGATGTAGATTTTTCACCGTAATGACGACCCATAGAATAGATTACATCGTCAGCGGTAAAGTCGCTGCCATCGTGAAACTTCACATCCTTGCGCAGCTTGAATGTCCATTCTGTGTTGTCGCCGTTTGCAGAATATTCCTCTGCCAGTTCCGGGCGTGTTGATGTGTCGTCGTTGAACTGCGTCAAACCGTTGTAGTGTGAACGACTACGTGTGTAGTCAATTGTTGAAGTACACAGGCCCGGGTCAAGCGTATCTGATGGGCCGTGAAGGTCACTGGCAAACGTGATGTGTCCACCTTTTTTCGGTGTTGCAGCCATTGCAGATGTAGCAGAGCTAACGATAGAACCTGCAGCGGCAATCGTTGCACCACCGGCCATCAACCAGCCCATAACTTCACGCCGCGAAGCACCGCGGCTGATCTTTGTTTTGACCGCTTCACGGTCCATTGCCGACATACTATCTATGCCCGGCATGATTTTTTTCGAATCTGTCACGTAATTTTCTCCCTGTGATTTGATATTATGGGATAGTTTGCCTTGTTATTAACAAATTGAAACTATAATAATAATTATGCTATATATAAACTGAGGTTATAATATGCTGCGCCGCCAACTACCTTCCACAAATGCACTCTTCGTTTTTGAGGTTGTCGCGCGTTTAGGAAGCTTTTCAAAAGCGGCAAAAGAGCTGAACGTGACGCAACCCGCGATAAGCCGTGCAATCCATGGATTTGAAACACATCTAGGATATCCACTATTTGATAGGCATGGCCGTTGGATCAAACTTACAGCAAACGGAAATAAACTATATAGAGCAACATCAACCGCGTTTAAAACAGTTATTGATGCTTTGCAGGACATAAATCAACAGGCAGAAAATAGAGATAATATAACAATATCAATGTCATCCAATGCAGTTAATCATTGGTTTATCCCGCGACTTAAGGCATTCAAAAAAAGCTTTCCATCTGTCAATCTGGACTTTGAGATGTACTCAGACGAAGGTGATGACTTAATCCAGGGTATTGATCTTTGTATCAGGCTTTCCTATCCTAAAGACAGTAACTTATACCGCTGGACGTTCGCAGATGAACGGATAATGGCTTTATGTTCGTTAAGTTACATCCAAGAACATGGCACACTTGAAAAACCTGTAAAGGGCCGCACCCACACCTTGATTGAATCTGTAAATGCACGTTATACGATGGGAGAGTTTTTTCATGCCATCGGACAAAAGCCCCTGAAAAACCCAACTCTTCTGAAATTCTCTGATAATTCCAACATAATCCAAGCCGCAATCAGCGGGCAAGGCATTGCGCTTGCATGGGTGCCGGAAACTTCACGATTAGTGATAGAGGGCCAACTGGTTCCCATATTTCCACAGGTTGTTAAAACTGGGCGACGCTACCATATTCTTGCATCTAACCTGACGCCAATGCGCCCTGTAGTAGAAAATGTTCGTGACTGGTTAATAAGTGAGATGCGTAATGACCTTAGGAAAATAACATCCATGATGCGTGCAAACGCCAAAATGATGCGCACAGGAATCGCAAAATAGCTAACACAATATCCATACATTGCAATGCGGGTTGATAATATCAGTTCAGCATGAAATGCTCATATGGGCTATATAACAGGAGAATTTCTTGGTTCGACTCTTAATCTGTAAATTGTTTTTTTCTATTACGCTTGTCGTATGTTTTTGCGGAATAGCGGATGCGCAAGCGCAAATAACACAACCAAATGCTAGTACACCTGAATCGCCTAAAATCATTAAGCTTTCCAAACAAATTGATGCGCTAGTACAGGCGGGAGATTTGGGTGCTGCGGATGTGTTGTTGAAAAAAGCAGCGGCAGAAATGCCAAATCGTATAGAACCTCTGATCATTCAAGCGCGCCTGGCTTTGTTGCAAAATAATACAGCCGAAGCTTTTACCAGTCTTGAACGCGCGGTTGATCTAGGCTTTGGGGGCCTAGGTAAACTTTTGAATGACCCCGCATTTGCTGAAATGCAAATCGCTCAGGGGATTGGCCCCCTATTGGAGCGCAGTGCCGCATTGCCACGCAACCGATCAAATGTTGTTCCCTCAATCCGTCAAGATGGAAAAGTGATAATTGGTTTTGAAAATTTAGCATGGGATGCAAATGCAAAACGGTTTATCGTGCTGGTAGATCTTAAGAATGACGAAAATACTGCCCCAATGACTTCTCCTGACGCAATCGGAGACGATATCACTTATCTTCGTACCCTGGAAAAACGAGGGATAGCATGTGGTCTGAAAGGTGTTCTATATGACAATCGCGACCGCAATCATTCGACCTTTGCATATAATTTATTTCCCCAATTCTCACATACAATTTATGATGAGCAGTTGAAAAAACGCAGCCTTGATTACGCTTTGGGAAGTCAATTAACATTTACAGCAATAACAATCGGCAATTCATCAACCCGATATAACCTACCTAAAGGTGGAAGTCTGCCACGGCGCTCGATGATGTGGCCAAATGAAACGGGCCGAGCTTTCCAGAATTATATTTCAGACCATATTTACGTCTACCCTGCCAGACATGATGACTATCCAGCCAATTGGCCATATAATTTTTCCAGTAAAGGGAATTCACGTAGTGATCGTTGGATTTTAAGATCTATCGCTCTAATAATAGCAGCACTACCTTGCGATACACGGAACAGGTTAGATACTGAAAATTTAATCGCACCTACTGTTCAAATGATTTTCCGGCAGGGTCAATCACATATTAAGACCCGGGATGCTTACCTAACAGGCGCGGCACATCCAGTGCTCTTTGCTGAAACAGTCAATGAACCAAAGCGAATGATGGATATAGCCGCTAACATGCGCCCTGAAGATATACCCCCCATGGTGCAGATGAAGATCATAGAAGAAGGATTTTCTGAAAGCGCGGGTTTAGCAGGTTTAAGTGAAAAACTGGTTACGACGCCGTCTTCTATTGCAAGAGTATGGCGTGGTTGGTCCGGACAGCAAACATTGAAACTGGACATCTCTAACACAATCGACCCTAATGGCCGCGCATTAACATACGAATGGCGACTTTTACGAGGGGACCCCAAGCATGTTAAAATCGAAGCCGATGGCCCTCAAGCAACAATTACAATCGATTGGCAGAACAAGCCCGTTTTGTGGCCTGGCGATAATCCCAAAAATATACGTGTGGATATTGGTGTCTTCGCCAATAACGGTGTTTATGATAGTGCCCCGGCTTTTGTATCAGTACACTTTCCCACCCATCAGAAACGTCGCTACATACGCGGCAAAAGTGGAATTCCACAATTAGTTTCAATTGACTATGACGCAGTAAAGTCCCGAAGACGGTTTGACCCGGTATTATACTGGAGCGCCCCATGGGAAGATCAGTTCGGTTACGACGATAAAGGGAAGCGGGCAGGATGGGTCAGAAAATCGACTACTTCCCGCACTTTGTTTACTGCCGACGGGCAACTTTCAGATGGGCGAGAACCTGTATATAATATTCAGCGAAACGGCAATAAATCGCCTGTTTTGACGGTTAAATATAAATAATAATCCAAGTATTTCGCGCTAATTGATTCGCGCTTATTGGTTCCAATTTGGAAACAATAAGGCGAAAATAAGGACATTCTACAATCAAATTTCGTATAAATTTCAATCACATTCCCGTTATTATTGGAAAATATGCAATAAAATAAGGGAATTACGTCAAAATAGTGTCGAAATTGCTTAAAAGTAAAGATTTACTTGGACTCAATGCTAATACTTAAGATATAGTAAAAGTTGTATTGGATAGCATATTTCAATAAAATTTTGCGAATCTGATTTGGTGAATTATTTAGTTAGGACAAGATATGCTTACATTTAGAAAGATTGGATACATTGCTGCTGTCGCTGCGGCAGGTGTATTAGGCGCAAGTGCTGCGTCAGCTGCGACATATAACTTTGAAAGTACCCCCGTTACAGAAAGCGGCGTGCTTGATGGTACACCGGTAATGGTTGGCGGCGGCGGCGAATTAGTTACTGTTGCTGGCTTTGGCTTTGGCGGTGGAACTATCACAGACAAAGGCAACTTTGCTTATTTTGACGGACCCAGTGGCCCTCCAGGCGGCTTAGGTGTTTGTGGAACACTTGACGGTGGCAATCAATGCGCCCCAAGTAGCGACGACAACATCACTGTTGGCGAAGCGCTGGGTATCAACTTTGGTACTGGTACGCTAACGAGCGTTACATTCCGCGGTATAAATTTGGATGATGACGATGCTGTGAACACGTCTTCACATCAGTATTTGCAAGAGGGAAGTACGTTCCTATTCTCATTGGACGGCTTAGTCTTTAAACAAGGTACTGTTGGTGCAGGTGGTGTTTGGGATGCAGAAGGCGGTCTAGACTTGTTGAACGCAAATGGCATCTTCTTCGCAGTTGATGATTACGAGCTATATGTTGCTGAAGCCGAATACAGTGGCGGCCCTCCTGATGGTGGACCAAACCCTGTTCCATTGCCTGCTGGCGGTTTATTGCTGCTGACTGCATTGGGTGGTTTGGGTGTTGCACGGAAGCGCGCTAAAAAATCCTAAATCTGTCAAGATGACAAAATAAAAGGAACCGGTTTTCGGTTCCTTTTTTTATTCTCTGTTTTTAATTTTATACTATCTTAATCGTAATAGCTATAACCATAGCCTTTTTCCATATAGCGGCATTTATTCAAAACAACACCCAGCATATTTGTATGTTCCGCCAACTCCCGTTCGCAATTATCAATTTCGTCTACTGTCGTGCTTTCAGCTGCGGCAATCAATAGAACGCAATCCACCTGATCCAGAAAGCCCAGAACATCATCTGTCACCAGCATCGGGGGCATATCAAAGATTATCAAATTTGGATCAAACTGTTTTTCAATTTCTTTTAATGTATCCGTAATCACATTGCTTTGTAGTAATTCAGATGGGTTGTTAGCGGAATGACGGTTTAAGGCAAAAGCCAAATTATCCCCATAGCGCAGCATATGATCTTTTAAGTCTTCACGGCCATCCAATGCACGCGAAAACTGACATGATGTATGTGATAGCCCAAGCAATTTTGCCATTGCCGGGCGCCGTAAATCCATCTCGGCAACTACTGTACGTATATCTTTTTGACGCGCTAAGCTGAAAGCTAAATTTACACAAGTTGTGGTTTTACCGCACGCGCTGCCCGGCGATGTAATAGCCAAACGACGCCAGTTATTTGCACGCATTTGCTGTAATACTTTGGTACGCATTAAATCGTAATGTGCAGCAGAATGACCACCTTCAAATGACTCGATGCGGTTCCGCTTCATAAAGCTTACATTTGGTTTAAGTATATCCAGCTCATCCCATGCCAATTCTACTTCACTGGCAACTACCGGAACATGCTTGCGATCAGGTCGCTTATCAGAGCTTTTGCCATTTCGTGTGTTGCGTGCTTTTTTTAACGCTGTTTGAATACGTTCCATACTACAATCCTACTTAGATACGCCAATTTGAATTTGCTTGAGAATGGGGTCTAACCCAGATTTATCAATCGCCATTTGAATTAGAAGATCCATTGGAAGATAGTAAGTATGTAGAGCCCAGAAAACTGCGGGGACACCAACCATAATTACTATGACCATAGATGTTAAAACTGCCCAACGTCCCATCAATTGACGACGGGTGAATATATACGGCAATGTTGCAATTGGCGCAATTCCCAACTGATTGGTTATATCAACAGGGCGACGTACAGCGCGATTAAGAAATTCCATAAGGAATATCAATCCAAACCCCAGACCGAAGCCCCCCAATATACTAAATACAATTATTTTACGGCGCTTTGGGCTGTAAGGCTCTATAGGCACAACTGCCTGTTCTATGATGGAAATTCGTTGCCCTTTGGATAACACTTCAATCCGTTCACCAATTTCAGCCGCAGAACGGCGCGCAACAGCCTGATTGTATCGGCTTTGTGTATTCTCATAATCTCGTTCCAGTTCAGACAACTTAATTGAATTCGCTGGGGTAGGGCAATCGCATGAGTTTTATCCATCTATTATCTGGAAAAGAAAAACCTCGTCCCAAGCGGCCAAGTGTCGTTTTAGCCTGAGGCTTTGATTTCCTTTTACGGAGCGCAGCATGTTGCTGGCGGCGTGCTTGATCGTTGTAAAATTAGCAGGTGCGTTTCCTTTACGGATACGACACTCATCATCACGAAACACCATATCCATGACCCAGTGCAGCCCGTTTTCAATACCCCAGTGATCGCGGATAGCTTTTGCGTGGGTTTCGGCGTCACAGGTCATGGATGAGATGTAAAAGCGTGTCTCTGAACGGGTCTTATCTTGAAGTGTTGCGCTGTATTGGACCATCACGATGCTTTCCAATCCTGGCCAATTGTGCCGCGCCTTCAACCACTCAATATCCGAGCAAACAGTGACTTTTCTTATCTCAATACGGCCATAAGATTTTTCTACGGTTTCATGGTAAGTTACTGTTGTGTTTGCAAAATATACAGCGTCCTGTTCTTTCATAAACAATTCTGTGTCTTTGCGAAGGGCCCCTTGATTACCCTTTAAAGCCAAAACATAATCCGCTTGTTTGGTGATGATTTTATCGGCAATATCACGCTGACATCCCATAGCATCTATAGTGACAATGGCCCCCTTGAGCGTCAGGAGGTCTAACAGTTCTGGTATGGCCGTGATCTCGTTGGATTTGCCGTCCACCTGCCGTTGGGCAAGCGTCAGGTTCAACTCTGAACTCCATGCCGAGATCATGTGAATTGCAGCCTTGCTGCCAGCCTTATCCAAGCTGCGACGTGAGGTTTTACCATCTATCGCCACGACCCCGCTAAGGGTGCTGCTTAAGGAAGCGACCCAATCCATAAAGCAGGCCTGAAAATGATTGGCATCCAGTGCGGCATAGATGTTTCCCAGTTGATCATGTGAGGGTGTTCCGCCCGAAAATGGCAAGAATTTCCGTAAAAAAGCCAGTTTCTTTGTCCCAAACGCAGAAATAGCGACCCAGTCATTCGCCCCGGACAACACGGCACATAACGTCAAAAGCAAAATCTCGGCCAAAGGGTAAAGCAGCTTTGTTTGTTGTCGTGGGTCAGATAAAGTTGAAAAATGCGTAAGAAAATCAAGGGAGTGGCTGTCGGGTGCGTCAGTATTTGACATGGAAGGTGACCTCATTAAAATCTGAAAGATCACTTATTGAATCAACCTTTACCTCATTTGTCGCCTGCTAATTTATTCATGCGATTGCCCTGTTCGCTGGGGTCTGTTGTATAGACTCGGAAAGTTGGTATAGCTCTTCTTCGACCAAAGCTTTTTGCTCGCGGATATATGTAACCTGCCCATCAATATCTGCAAGCTGCAGATCAAAAAGTGACATCGTTTTATTCTGTTCCGATGATTCACTGGGTAGTTGGTTTAAAACTGTAGCTTCAAGCGCATTCACACGTGATTGTAAAATCTTAACACGCGGATTGCTGGGCGCATATATCGACAATGCCGCGTCAAGCTCTCGCTTAAGATTAATAAGTTGCTTTTGTTCAACACTGATTTGCCCGGTTGCACTTTCTACGCGTCCAGTGCGCTCATAAAATTCAATAAACCGTGCGCGCCTATCTCCTAAAATTGCATCTTCGCGTTGAAGTTGAAGCAAACGTTCTTGCAAAGCCGTTTGGCGCGTGCGCCTATAATCCAAACTATCAGGTAATGCATTTTGATTGCTCATTTTGAATGCCAGGATTGCTGCATTCAACTTATCAAGATCCAAGCCAAGACGGCCAACTTCTTGCTTAAAGAATTCCATTGTTTGCGCAGCGCTTCCCGACCGTAACCTGATATTCTCCCGTAAAATCAAAGTTACAAACTCATTGGCAACCTGTGCAGATTGCACTCCCGTATCAGCAACAAACGAAACTGTAACTGTTGTGGCGCCGCCACGACGACCACCACCAACCAATTCGATCTTTGTCCTAGACCGTATATCAGCCACAATTTCAGTAGGATTTAAATCATTTGTTGGGCCATATATTTGTAAGCGGTTAACTATGTCTAAAATATTGGCACGTGTCGTCAAGCGTTTCTGAATAATTTGTAATTGCTCAGAAGCTCCGGTGGTGACTGTTGAGGATGCCAATTCATCCGGTATTTGCTCGCTCTCAACAAGTAATAAAGCTTCAGCACGATATTTTGCAGGAAGCGTAATTGCGATTGATATACCAATTGCGGAAACAAAAAGTGCCACAATTAAAAAATAGGGGAATCGCCGCCAAAAAATCGATAAGTAGTATTTTATATCAAGTCTCATCTGTCTTCTTTTCTAGGTCAAGAGAGTGCGGCGGGAAGAAAATGCCGTCGTTTAATACATTGCGCACCGTGCCTTCATTGACGGTTCTTCGTTTATCAGACGAAGCATAAACTAGGGAAAAGTCACACAACTGATTTACAAGTCGTGGAATACCCTTGGTTGCCCAATGAATCAATGCGCAAGCTTCACGCGTAAAAATCATACGTGCCGCACCTGCTGTTCGTAATCGGTGCGCAATATAGGCATGAACTGCATCTGCATCCATTTCCGATAGATGAAAATTTGCGGATACTCTTTGTGCGAATTGTTTTAAGTTAGGCCCTCGAACGATATCTCGCAACTCCGGTTGCCCAACGAGTATCAACTGCAACAACTCATCTTTATTCGAGTTTATGTTTGTGAACATTCGTAATTCTTCAAGCGCGCGCTCACTAAGATTTTGCGCTTCATCAAAGATAAGAACAATTCTACGGCCATGGGCGTATTCCGAAATTAGGTATTGTTGAAATTGATTAAATAACTCAACATATGTTGCCTCACGTGGGGCTTCCTGGTCCAGAGACAAAAGAACCCAACGCAATAGTTCACCACGTTCGCCATCTCCATGAGCATTAGATATTAGCCCTATTATAATTTCTTCGCTAATATCTTTAAGCAAATAGTGTAAAAGTGTTGTTTTCCCAGCACCAACTTCGCCAGTAATCAACGTAATAGGGGCCTTGGTCATTAGTCCATATTCCAGCATTGTATATGTATGTTTGTGATTTTTAGACCAAAACAGGAAATCTGGATCGGGCACAAGAGTGAAGGGTCGCTCTTTCAGGCCAAAATGGTCTGTATAGATATTGATAGAGCCTACCATTGTATTTTCGATCCCACTACAGCCCACATTTATGTGAATATAAATTAACCTGGAATACCTGGATAGTGCCCGTTACCCCAACATAAACATGAATGATCTAGCCTTTTTCAGTTATGTATACATCTTATATTGTTATACTGCTCTGTTATTTATTAATTCATGTCGTGATTGCAACTATACCTACTCATTCAGGCAAAAGTTAGGATCATCTTTGTCGATAAAAAGACATTTCGAATTCACCTTCACGGCGAATCGTCTCGGTTTGGCAAATCATTACTACGTGAAGATATCCATTACATCACAACTATGAAGCGACAAATGGATGAAAACCACTTTATTGGTGTGGTATTAGAAACAATAATATAAAATTTGTGAAAAAAATCACGCTTTTAGAGTTAAAAATATTGCTGAAATATTAAAATGTGGTTAAATTGTGTTTAAGGAAGATTGTTAGTACATAAAGCCTTTGTTGGCCAAGTATCTGGTAAATTTAGGAAATAGTGTTCTTGAGTATAGATCTTCCAGTAAAGTCGAGTGGATTAACAGCCCAACGAGGCATTCATTAGTAGTTAGTGTCAGTATTTCTGACCATGTGTAAAGAATAGAGTTTTATTATGTCAATCCACGATGCAAATATAGTAGATAGAAGCGCACCGATAAGGGTCATGCCGAGTATTAGCATGTCTTTAGGACATCAGAGTCTTTACCGGAGTTTTCTAAAACGATTTGCTGATGTGGTTTTATTAATTATTACAGCACCAGTTACTTTACCACTTATCGGGCTGCTAGGCTTTGTAATATGGCTTAAAACGGGATCTCATCCGTTTTATACACAAGAACGCATTGGGAAAAGTGGACAGGTTTTCAAGCTTTGGAAGCTACGAACAATGGTGCTTGGTGCAGATGCGCTACTGGAAAAATATCTTGACGCAAACCCAAAAGCTAAAGCCGAGTGGGACGAAACCCAAAAGCTTAAAAATGATCCCCGCATTACACATACTGGGCGAATTTTACGCAAAACATCTCTTGATGAGCTCCCGCAGCTTTGGAATGTTTTTGTTGGCGATATGAGCCTTGTCGGCCCTCGCCCAATGATGCCTGAACAGCAAGAGCTTTATTCTGGCTTGGATTATTATAAACTGCGCCCAGGCATTACTGGATTTTGGCAGATATCAGATCGAAATGAAGGGTCATTCGCTGCACGGGCACAGTTTGATGCAGACTATAACGCTCAGCTATCAGCGGGAACTGACGCAGCTGTGTTACTTGCCACATTTGCTGTAGTGTTGCGCGGCACAGGTTACTGATTAAAGATGGCGAAAGCCAATACCCCCTAGCTTTCATATTTTACGCACGTAAGTAACGGAACTTGCATTTAAAATTGCATCATATAACAATGCAATCAGTTACATATGCATCATATTACGCAAGGATATTAAATGGTCTTCCGGTCCCCGAGTCTACTTTCTTTCATGCTATTATCTTTTACGCTCTTCCTGTTTCAATGTGAAACTGGCGCTGAACGTGCAGAAAGTTATTATCAATCTGGATTAAAACTTTTGGAAACTGGCGATCAGGACAGGGCCCTTGTCGAGTTTCGCAATGTTTTCAAGTTAAATGAAAAACACAAGGAAGCGCGGTTAACTTACGCAACAATTCAACGTGAACGTGGGAAGTTCCGGGATAGTTATGCCCAATATCAGCGATTAGTTGAAATTTACCCGAACAATATCGATGGCCGCCGTGCTTTGGGCGAAATGTCTATAAAAGCGATGAGGTGGGAAGACGCTGAACGCCATATCCGCGCGGCGTTTAAACTTGCACCTGAAGATGAGAAAATCAAGGCAATGACTTACGCATTGGACTACAGGCAAGCCGTTATTGATGATGATTCTGATGCGCGTGCAAAAGCTGTTGATGCCTCTCAAATAATATTAACCGCAAACCATGAAAGTCAGATCGCACGTCGTGTTGTTATTGATCAACTATTACGGGATAAAAAATTCAATGCCGCTCTACAAGAGTTGGAAGCCGCCCTAGTAATTGAGCCAGATAATCTTGAGTATCATGAGCTGAAACTAAGAACTCTAGGTGCATTAGATAATCAACAGGCCATAGGTGAACACCTACAAGTTATGTTCATACAGTTTCCTGACAACAAACGCATTAGGAGCACATTGATTGCATGGTATATTGAGCGCGGTGAGTTAGATAAAACAGAAGCCCTATTACGAAAACTTGCCGAAGGTGAAGGCGAAACCGCTAATCAGGCAAAAGCAGCCGTTGTTCAGTTTTTACAATCAACAAAAGGCACAGATGCTGCAAGGGATGAATTAAACAGACTTATTAAGGCCGGCGATAACATTAGCCTATATCGTGGACTATTGGCTGTCTTGGATTATGAAACAGGCAATAAGGAACAGGCCATTCAGGATTTAGAAAATGTTATTGAAAACTCTGAACCTTCAAGCCAAACAAATAACCTAAAAGTGACTTTAGCCCAAATTAGACAAGCTACTGGCAATCATATTGGGGCCCGCGCTTTAATTGAAGAAGTTCTCACTGATGACCAGGGTAATTTAGCAGCTCTAAAAATGCGCGCACGCTGGTTGATAGAAGATGATAAAACTGGAGAGGCAATAGCGGCATTGAGAAGCGCCTTAGATTTAGCCCCACGTGATGCTGAAATGCTGACATTAATGGCGCAAGCACATATACGTGACGGCAATCGAAATTTAGCTGGCGAACGGTTGTCTCTTGCAGTTGAAGCATCAAATAATGCGATTCCAGAATCTATACGTTATGCTCGGTTTTTGATTGATGATGAAAAACTGCTACCCGCAGAATCGGTACTAATCAACGCATTACGCAAAGACCCAAAGAATTTACAATTATTAAACATTTTAGCAGAAATATACCTTGCCCAGAAAGATTGGGGACGTACAGAAGGTATAATTGGTCAACTAAATCGTATAGATACGGACAATTCAAAGCGTATGGCTAATGGTATTCGATCTTCCTTACTATTAGCTCAAGGCCGTGGTGATGAAAATATTGCCTATCTACAACAGATGATAGATCAAGGTGATGCTTCAATCGCGGCAGCTGCCACTATTGTGAAGACACATTTGCGCAACAATGAGCCTGAAAAGGCAAAAATCTATCTTGAAGCAGAGCTGGCAAAAACACCAAAGGAACCAATTTTACTGTTCCTTCGTGCAGGCTTACATACATTACAAGGTGAAAATGAGCCGGCTGAAACATTATACAGTGCATTAATTGCTGATGAGCCAAGCTCCGTAAGGTTGGTGCAAACGTATTATATAATGCTTCGCAACAATGGGAAAAATTCAGACGCAGCCACCGTTTTAGATGCAGGAATCGCTGCATCTAATGGCGCGCCCCAACTGATGTGGATAAAAGCCGGTGAATACGAACAGGATGAAAATTTTGATGCCGCTATAAAGATTTATGAAGATCTCTATGCTAAGAATAGTAACTCTCTGATCGTAGCCAATAATCTGGCCAGCCTAATAACCACACACCGCGATGATGTCGATGGTCTAGAGCGTGCATTTGCGATTGCCCGTCGACTACGGGAATCTGATGTACCCGCATTCCAGGATACTTATGGCTGGATCGAATACAGACGCGGAAATTATGAGGAGGCATTAACATATTTGGAACCCGCAGCTGCCGGACTACCCAAAGACCCCTTAACACAATTCCATCTTGGTATGACATATGCTGCATTGAAAAACACAGTCAAAGCACGCGAAGCATTGACACGTGCTTTAGAAATTGCAGACGAAAGTCCTTTGCCTCAATTCAAAATCGCCAAAGAAACACTGGATGGATTAACGGCGGAGTAAATAAGGTTCCCGGTTTCTGAAAAACCTCTATGCCTATTATCTGGGGCTGAATGTGTTTATTATGATAGATAATTTCGCATGCGCACTAAACGATCAAATGCCCATATCCGGACGACCGTAATGTTTGAATAATTTCATCATAATTTTCAATGACTTCACTAGGGTCAGATGGCAGCATTTTTTTCAATCCAGACGTGGTAATTTCAGAGTTCACATCAAACACTTCACATAGACGTTCTATAGTTTGATGTTGGGATATTTTAGTCACTAGGTCATGTTCGTATGATACGCCTAGGTGCGGTATTTCTTCAAAAATGCGGCGCTCATATTGTAAAAGCATATCGCTCCATACAATTCTTTGTAAGAAATCCTCTGGTTCAAGATAATATGTTCGTTGGCTTTTCAGCATAACACCACGGTCGCTATGAAAATTTTCAGTCTTTTGCGCTATTGTAAGCGAAAGCGTTTGAGCAAATGTCCCCCGTGTAATATGAATAAAGGTGAACCCGTCATTTCTTAAGTTTTTTAAGAACCCAATCGGGTCCTTTAGGCGATGAATCTGCACCATTTGATATGAAAGTAGCTTTGCCCCGAAAACACTTTGCTGCGATTTCAAAGCAAGACGATGCAAATGCTGCGCAGGTGATATCATATAACCATTTAACGCTTCGCCGTGGCAATCTATTTGGCTATGCGCTGACAATAGTTTTGTTAATAGTGTTGTGCCTGATCTTGCGCGTCCAATAATCAAGAATTTTTTGATGTCTTTGTTAGTTGATGTAATAAAACTTTTGCTAAATACTTTCCATTCGATCCATAGGCCGCGGAAAGATATTCTATTCTTATGCCATCGCCCTGCTATATACCTAGTATCAACAGGCTTTTGCTTATGTATTTCAGACAGAATATCACGCATTATTTTCCAGAAATTTTAATTTAAAATCGTAGAATCAGTGCTAATCGTAAACTGATTTATTCACTAGGCTATAATCTGACATTTTATTAGAGTGCAAGCAATTACTTTGACAAATAAACGGCCTATATGCCCGCCGTTAATTTGCCTGCAATCACAACAAAGAGGCGATGAACAATATAAATCCAACAGCAAAATTTTGCATCTACCCCCACATTTAATTCACACAATTTACCTAAATTGAAACTCTTGTTTCTTAAGCATCCTAAAGCAAAGCTCTTGTAAAAATACCGCACATCATTTTTTGATATCGTCCAATGGCTTAAAAGGCTAGTTATCAAAGGGTATCATAAATAGTCTGCACATTATTGCAGTCAATAAGAATATACACTTAAGCAACCATTTGAGGGTTAGCTGGTAGTAAAAAGGACTTTAAATGCGGATTGCTTTTTTGGGATGCGGTTACGTTTCAAATATGTACCGCCTGACAATGGAAAAATACCCAGAGCTTGAGTTAAGCGGTGTATTTGATGTTGAGCGTTCCCGGGCTGAAACCATGGCACGGCTGACGAAGTCTAAAGTATATTCTTCTTTTGACGATCTATTAAATGATGACAGTGTTGAACTCGTTCTTAATCTTACCAACCCTGCAGAACACTTCGAAACGACAAAAGCCCTATTACATACGGGTAAGCATGTTTATACAGAAAAACCGATTGCGTTGCATCTGAGCGAAGCACAAGAGCTTGTCGCTTTAGCCGAAGAAAAATCACTATTACTTAGTTCTGCACCATGCACATTGCACAACCCAGTTGCCCAAACCTTATGGCAGGCATTGAATGACAATGTCGCAGGAAAAGTCAGGTTGATCTATGCAGCCATGGACGATGGGATGGTTCATCGTGCGCCCACTGCTAAATGGATCAACGAGGCCGGCGTTGCCTGGCCAGCAATAGACGAGTTTGAAACAGGCTGTACAATTGAGCACGCAGGCTATGTCTTAACATGGCTCTGTGCAATGTTCGGGCCAGCAGAAAGTCTGACTGCATTTTCAGATATTATACAGCCCGATAAAGTTCCCGGCATTGATATACACCCAGCACCAGACTTTTCAGTTGCCACTATCAAATTTCGCTCTGGCGTAATTTTGCGCATGACTAACGGAATTTATGCGGAACATGACCACCAGTTAATGTTGTTTGGCGATGACGGTGTGCTAGGCATAGATGATCCAAGGAATGATCGTGCGAAAGTAAAACTACGCCGTTACCATACAATCCGGCGAAAAAGATTCCTGTCACCATTCGCAACGCGACTACCTTTACTGGGTGGTTCAGAAAAAATCGCATCTTACCGAGGATCGCAAACACGGGATTTTTGCAGGTCAATAGTAGATATGGTAGAGGCTATTAAAACCGGAAGACCGCCATACATGACAGCGGCTTTTGCTTTACACATAACAGAATTGACACTCGCATGCCATTTTGCAACCCACCCGAGTGGAAAAGATTTAGGTTACCAAAAAATGCCGTATATTCCAGTCACGGATTTTGAGCCAATGCATCCACTTTCATGGGCCGACTGATGGCGAAAGATAAGATCATTGTAACTGGAGCGACAGGATTTGTTGGTACAGCCGTTGTTCGTGCCGCTAGGGCACAGGGTTTCGAAGTTCATGCAATAGCGCGCTCAAAAGCACATTGCCCAAAATCTTGGGCACAAGATTCATCTATTGTTTTTAGTGAGCTTGACCTCTCACACCCTGATGCGGCTTCGGCATTAGGTGCTATCGTAAAAGGAAGTCATGCGGTGATCCATGCAGCTGCAATAACCAGCAGTGAAGATGCTTTGCATCAATTGGGCACAATAAACGCTACAGATTTATTAATCAAAGAGCTTTGTAAGTTAAAAAGACCACCGCGCTTTGTCTTGGTCAGCTCATTGTCTGTTTACGGTTATTCCGCAATGCCGGACTGGTCTACTTTAGATGAAACCGCGCCTGTTGAAATCAGTTCAAACCATAGAGATGCCTATTGTCGTGCCAAAATCGCACAAGAAGCATTAGTGGTTTATGCCGTGCAGTCAAATGGGTTGAATGCGCGTATTATCAGGCCCGGTGCAATTTATGGCCCGGGTAGAAAGTGGACATCTCGCCTAGGGGTTTCTAAAGGGTCGCGCGTTTTTTGTATTGGCGGGGATGCGCCGGTCCCTGCCATCCATGTGGATCATTGCGCGGAAGTTTTGGTGCTGGCTACTATAAAAAATTTGAATAACAGCGATATTCCAATTCCATCGGGAAGTGGCCAATTGGATATCATAAATGCTATTGATCCAAATACGCCGACGCAAAAGGATTGGATAACAGCGCGCGATCTAGCCGCTATATATCTTCCACGCCGCCCGTTGAAACTGCTTATAAGCATCCTATCAATAGCCGCAGATATAGCACCTGGTGTTTTTAGAAAGTTACCTACTCTTTTTCATGAATCCAGCTTCTCGGCGCGCTTCAAGCCATTGTATTATAGCACTGCTCGGCTAGAAGACCGACTTGGTTACAAGCCTGAACGTGCTTTTTATGATACGTTCACATCAGAAGAATGATGTCGTTGGGAAGGGTCAGCTAAAAATGATAAAGAATACCGAACAAAAACGTTGTATTGCATATCTGACTGGCGAGTATCCACGCGCATCTGATACGTTTATTCAGCGTGAGGTTGCTGCTCTGCGCGATCTTGGCGCAAATATATTGACATGTACAATAAGGCGAACAGGCAGCGAGCATCACGTAGGTGCAGAACAACAAAAAGAGGCCTTAAATACGTTTTGCGTACTTGAAAGCAGTCGAAACCCTTTCAAGCTGATCTACCTTCACTCCAAAATTGCTGTGACCAACCCACGAAGGTGGTTCACTGCCTTAAAGCTTGCATGGCAAACTAGACCCCCTGGGTTGCGTTATCTTATTTATCAGATTTTTTATTTTGCAGAGGCTGGGGTTTTAGCAGAGCATTTGCGCAAGAATGCTGTCACCCACCTTCACAATCATTTTGGTAATTCCAGTTGTACGGTTGCAATGCTAACCAGCGAAATCTCAGGTATTCCTTTTAGCTATACTATGCATGGTCCCGCAATATTTTTTGAACCAAAGCATTGGCGTATTGATGAAAAAATAGCACGCGCACAATTTGTAGCATGCATCAGTCATTTTTGTCGCAGCCAAGGTATGCTTTTTGCCGACCCCAAACATTGGTCCAAAATGCGAATAGTTCATTGTGGTGTGGAACTTTCGCGATACGAAAAATCTGAAAGCAAGACAGAAAATAAGCACCTTCTATTTGTTGGGCGCCTAGCCCCCATAAAAGGGGTCTTACTTTTATTGGATGCATTTGCGACACTGCTTGAAACACACCCTGATACGTTATTAACGTTGGTTGGAGACGGCCCTTCACGTCCTGGACTTGAAGAAAGGGCGCTGTCTTTAGGTTTGAAAAACAAAGCCATCTTTACCGGCTATAAATCGCAAAGTGAAATAGCTGCACTTCTGGCAACAACAGATATTTTTGTATTACCCAGTTTTGCTGAAGGCGTTCCTGTCGTTTTAATGGAGGCGATGGCCAGTAGCCTACCTGTCATTGCACCACATGTGGCAGGTGTGCCGGAATTAGTAGAAAACGGGAAAAGCGGGTTGCTAGTTTCCCCTGGAGATAAGAGCATGCTTCTTACACAAATGTGCGCATTATTGGATGATACTAAACTTCAAGAAAAAATGGGAAAAATAGGACGTAAGAAAGTTGAGGCCGATTTCGATGCTTCAAAAGAAGCTGCCTGGCTACTGAAACTGTTGAATTATGAAGCCCAAAAAGACCAACTTCGCCCTGAAGATTAGTTTGCTTGGGCCGCATCAATTTCTGCAATAGCACGATGTTTTCCCACCTGTAATGCACGACGCTGATATGCTTGAATAAAGCTGCGTAACTCAGCGTCATCATGTTGTTTTTGACGAAACAGCCATGCGCGCATATAACCCACCCACGTTGCTAATCCACCTATTAAATAAGGCGGATGTATAATACGGTAAATAGCAGTTGCCGAAAAATAAAATGGATCACTGCCCATATAATATTGCCCGTAGCCATGCCGCATTCGACCCGTTAGAACACCTTTTTGACTTGTGCCCATGGGGCGCAAATGTTCAAATCGAAGTTCTTCATCGTCCCAGCTACATGCAATCCATCCCAATTGGCGCGATTTATGGCAATCAATCGCATCCCACATAACTTCGCGAACAAAACCACCAATGGATTTAAAGCAAGCTACCCGGTAAAACTTTGTCATCCCAACCGACATCTCATCACCACATTTTTCGCTAATCATTGCCCCAGCTGAATTGCGGAAATATGGCTTTCCACTACAACTGCCGATCCGGCGGTTATCATGCATTCGGTTTATTAGACCCTCAAAATAGCCTTCAGGTAAATCTAAATCCAAATCAAGTTTACAAATGAATTCAAAATCATCCATCTGGAATTGATCTAGTCCAAAATAAAATGCTTCAACAACACCTGGGCCAACAGCTCTGTGCCCGCGATCAGGTTTGGTAATAACTTTGATCCAATCGTATTGTGCAGCATATTCAGCCAAAATAGCAGGCGTATTATCTGTAGAGCCATCATCTATAATTACCCACAGATCAGGGGTAAGGGTTTGGGCCACCACACTGTCTAATGTTTTTTGCATATATGCTTCTTCATTACGGCAAGGGGAAACAAGCGCATAACACATCCCGTTCATATCTGTTTTCGACATTTTCATCTCCGTTGCACAAAACCAACCTACCCTGTAGCATCATACTTTACGTTACCAGAATATCCACCCACGTTTTGTATGAAAGCATCATGAATATGGCACGGTTATCAAAATTATATGCCTTAGTTTTAGTGGTATTTTACCCGGCAGCTATGCTTCTGGGGGCGGATAAAATAGAACCTGCGCATTTTATTGTAACGAATGAAATACTAACACCAAATATTCAACCCTTCACTGTAACGATTGGTCCTTTTGGAAATGGTGGAAGGCTTACAGGCCAAAATTCCGGATTTGAACCTGTTATTTATAGTACACGATATATTGCTTCAAAAGGAACAACCAATAAGGTGTCCGTAAGGCAATCAGCAATCTCACAATACGACACCCTTAAGAGCGGCGCGCTTGATGGCGCAAATGTAGATATATACCGGATTGTAAATGGCTTTTTTGTCCATGTTCGTAGCGATACCATTCCCAATGACGGATTTCAGGTTAGCGGTTGGTTCTCTGCGTTGAAAAGGAACATGGTTCTTAGTCCGCAAGAAACTGAATTTACGTTTTCTTGGGATCCATGGAATAGATCAAATGTAGCATATCATTTTAGTATCCGGGCCATAGACAAACGGGGGAAGCTTTCAGACTACGCGACGTCAGTAATGGCAGTAAAACCAAAAAAAAGTGGCCAGGAAACGAAATCAAATAATGTAATAAAATTTAAACCAAAAATAGAACTATCAATTTTTAATGCACCAAAAGCTCCACAGAACTTAACAGGAAAAGTAACTGAAAAGGGTACGTTACAACTTTCATGGGACAAGCCTGATCAATCCGTTGCTGGATATCTTATTTATAAATCAGATGTTCCGCCAGAAAACCATAAAGGATTTTATTTTAATCTTACAAATAATGGGCCTGCCATTGAAAAAGGCGATATGGTTATACTTCGTAAGAAATTCTATTCTTCCTCGCGAATTCGCACACATTCTAACCGTGTCTGGGGTGCCGGTGGAGAAACACGTTTAACTCGCCATAATCTGATATCTTTTTTTTCTGACGAAGACCCTGATCGGCACTGGGAGCTATTGCCTCACCTAGCCGATACACTGGTATCTCAACCAGGTGAAACTTTTCTGCGCGTAACACTTAATAACGACAATAAGTTTTCCTTAAGCCAGTATAACCATTCTGGCTCAGGGCAAAATTGGTACCGTGTGTTGGAACCTCGTAAAAAATACCGCTTTGAAGTTTGGCTACGTGGGGACCACACACAACAGGTAGAGTTCAAATTTTCTGGATTCTATGGGCAAAAAAATAAAAACAACATCAAACCTATAAAATTCAGAATAACAAACACTTGGCAAAAATATAGTACTACTTTCACACCCCCGACACTCTACACAGGTGGCAAACCACAGCAAATGAACCTTACTATGTCAGGGCCAAGTATTGTTGATATTGATAATTTCAGGGTTTATCGCGCTGACACACCTTATCTGGAATATGCTGACGAGAGTATAGCAAAGTTAAAATCTTCAGGTATGAGCGCCTTACGAACGCATGGATTGATTGCCACAAAAAAGACAAGCTATGATCTTGAGCAACTAACAAACCCAAGCGGTATTACCAGTAGCAAACGCATTCGAAGCACCCTGCCTGGTTCTCTCAAACTTGCGCAATCTATCGGTATGCAACCCTGGCTACAGATTGAACCGCATTTATCACCAAAGGAGTGGCTTGGGTTTGTTGAGTATCTAGCAGCAAGTTACGACCCAAAAATCGATACACCCAGCACAAAACCTTGGGCCTGGAAACGCACCAAACAAGGACAACAAGAGCCTTGGGTATCTGCATTCGCCAACATCTATCTTGAAATTGGAAACGAGACTTGGAACAGAATCTTTAGGCCTTGGATTTTTACACCTATGACAGATGCCGCAACTGGTAAGGAATATAGTGCCGGTACGGTATATGGTCTGTACCAAGAGTATATTTTATCAACCATGCGCAGTAGCCCATATTGGAATACATTAGAACCTAAACTAAAGACAGTCATAGGTGGATGGGCAAATATAAATGCGTATGGCCGTGATGCTGCCCATGCCTCGCCTTCATCAGATTACTTAACGATAGCTGCATATAACGGAGGGTGGGATGAAGACGAAGGCCCGGTTCGCCCGACACCGGCAAGCTTTTTCAGTGTTCTCAACCAAGTTACACAATCTGCAAAGCCAACGGCACTGAAAATAAAAAATGACGCGCATGAAGTTCAAAAAAATCGTGATAGGCCTTTGGCAATTGGAACTTATGAGGCCGGTCCTGGGTATGCTAAAAATGGTCTAAACCGTGCAAAAATCACAGAAGAACAAACTGCTGAGCAAGAAACAGTCATGAAAAGTCTCGCTGCAGGAACCGCTACACTAGATGCATTTCTAATGCGCGCTAGTGAAGGGTTTACATTACAAAACTACTTCACATTTGGATCCGGGCGTTATTGGACTTCTCATGCACGCCCGGAAAAAGGTGGCCAAGCATATCCAGCATGGGATCTGCTTTCATTATTCAATCATAAAGGAACTGGCGACTTATTACGTGTTGAAACCATTCAGGTTCCAACAGCATCCCTTAAAGCTTTTGGCAGGCGAAAAGCTGTAAAAGATGCTCCTTTGGTGGCAGTTTATGCAACACAAAAACAAGATCGGCTAACTCTTATACTTATTTCACGCAGGGTACCGAATTACCCTAATAACGGCGATGATGGGTCTACTTCTGTAACAGTGGAATTACCCATTGCACACGCAAAACAAATTACAAAATATAGCCTTACAGGGACATACGCATCGCATAATGTATCTTCAAAGCAGGTTCGGATCATTCCCAAGGTGGTTTCGGGTCAGTTGACATTACCTGCTTTTACAATACCAGAATTACCACCAGGCCAAACCGTCATGTATGTGTTTGATGGCATCAATGACTGATTTCAATATTAGCCTAAACGACGTTGTTCAATATATCTAAAGTCCGTGCAAATTCTTCAATATTTACTGAAAACCCATCCTCATCCAAATCACCCACAACAAACGCATATTTCATATCAAGCTGTTGTGCCCAATCTAAATGGGAATTGAAAAACCTGTCAGGAGGTTGAATAACCAGAACTCCCCCCCGATCTTTTAAAAGGTATAGCGCATGTGACAGCTGGCTACCCTCAACACTGATAACTATTCTCGCATCAAGACAATTCGTTGTAAGCTCCTTAAGGTCACTTTCAGCATGGTGGATATGAACACCTGATTTTTCTAGGTACTCTATTAGCAAATCTTCGTTTACCAGTTTGCGATGCTTGGCTGTTGGCCCTCGCTTAATATAAACAATCTTTGGCTTTATAGATGGGGCTTTCCCTATACGGATGTGCTCCCTTAACTCTCGAAAGCGTTTTGCTTTGTGCGGATTCTGCCCATGATCGATGAAAAATGAAAGCTTGCGGCAATATACAGGATCTGTTGTTCCCCATTTTTGATTAAACACTTTTGCATAGTGATTTTTATCTGCCCATTGGGGTGTGGCCATCCTGTACAATGCCCCCGGATAATCATCTGCTAGTAGGTAAGTGGCACAATCATCACGCAGCCAATGCCCAAAATAATTACAACCATGGTAAGATGATACAACTGTACCGTACTCAACTTCAGAACAAGGCATAAGTGGTCTATTTTTTTGTGTATTTGAAAATATTTTTCTATCCTGCCCCGCGTATATATATTTTGGCGTGACAAAAGCATCATCAACTTCAAAACGCAATATAGGACCTAATTGGATAATTTCGCCTGTCAGCTTTTTGATATCAACACTTAAAGGGCCTTTAAATGCCATGCTTTTAATTTTATCGAATTGGTTTTCCAAAAAATATGAGCGCTGATAATTATAATCCTGTGTTGGGTAAACTATTTCCGGAATATGCGAATGCTGATCAATTGCACTTGGCTTACCAAGTTTTCTATATAGATAGTTAGTCAGAATATAGCGAAATAACTTTACTGATATATTATACCCTTATACTGGCCCCAAGACTATCAACGTGATCGTTAAGCTTACCAATATACTCAATGTCTCTGACTAGTTCCCTCATTATCTCAGTATAATATGGTTTCCTTTGTAATCCCCCAGTTGCCTTATTATTTCTATAAACGCGTCAAATAAACAACAGCAGCAACACAGCAAACCAGTACTAACCAAAATATATCAATCTTAATTTTATGATTTAAAATTGGGGCTACTCGCCACAATACAAAGGGAATCGACAGCAATGGGCTAAGTGCGACTGCCATTAAAACACCGACCATTCCAATAAAATAATACCCTGCGGGAAGCAGTACGCAGATTGAAACGGCCCGTATAATTGAAATAATCATTATAGACTTGCTATCGCCTGAACTTAAAATCAATGTACCATGTGCGTCAAAGCGTAGATGAAGAAACATCAGTGCGAGTATTGGAATATATTCACCTGCAAGACTATAATCAGACGTATACAAAATATTTATCAGCATTTGCCCGAAGATGAAAAATGCTAAAAAACTAACTACACACAAACTATCTATTACAAGCATAATACGCCTGAACAAACGTGGAATATCATGCGGCCGCTCGCGCATAAGCTCACTTAACGTTGCAAACCCAATGCGACCAAGTAATCGGGATATTATAGTTTTACCAGCGCTTATCCATATCGAGGCAATCACGTACAAACCAAATACTTCTTTTCCCAACAACCCGGCCAACACCAGTTTGTCTGTGTTTGTCGCAATAAAATGAAAGATAGACGATCCAATTAACCATTTACCAAATTGCCATAGCCGGTCAATGATGTCCCGGTCCCACTCAACAGCCATCTTTGGGCCTGGAAAGAAAATATGAGAGGCAATCAATCCCAGAAAACTTGAGGTCAGCAAGCCAAATAACAATGCCCAAGCACTGCTTTCAATATTGGCAAACGCGATCATAGCTAAAACGCCCAAACCTTGCGTACAGATGCCAATGATTGTCAGTTTACCAAAGTGCATCTGGCGAAATGCAAGCGCTTTGGTTGTACTTTCCATGCCTTGCATCAGTACTGCTAACGACGATACCATTATCAGCCATGGCAAAGAAGTATCAGCGTAGACTGTACCGGGCATCGCGAATTTTGGCCCAAGAAATAGTAAACAAATGGCAGCGATCACAACAACAACAGCAATAAAACTACTGCGCATCATCTGAACGACCCACGCCACACGTAAAAAATGCGGGTCATCGCCTTTTGCTTCTCGGACAATACTTTTCTGGATGCCTATATCCGTGAATAAGGTTAAGGCCATATTCAACGTCACAACCATTGCAATCAGACCAAATGCTTCAGGTGCCAGCAACCGTGTCATAACCAGATTGCTTAGCAAGCGCATTATATGACTGGATACAAGCTGTGCAATATTCCAACTACCAGCTGCAAATATACGGTTTTTCAAATTCCCTTTGGGGGCTGCGTCTGAGTTAGCCTGCTTCATTTAATAAGTTACGCCCCACATAACATTCTGTATTTCATTTACAGTGATTGATTATAAATAGGCTTATACAAAGATATCGCCTGATAAGCATAGATAGATAATGCAGTCTTTATCATTCTGTTGCCAAATTTGTATCAAACATGTTTAAGGAACAAACTAACCAAGAAATAGGATTAATAATGCATTCTACAATAATTGGCGGAATAGCTAAATTTATCCGCATTTTCTTAAAAATTGATGATCATTCTATCATCGTAGTACCCCCCACCAACAACGGCAGTTTAGGGGATCAAGCAATGGTTGATGTGACCTGTCAGCAGCTATTTCAAAAATACAATTTAAAACCAATAGTAATTATGGATCCAAATCAAGAATTTTCCTTACGCACGCACACAAATATATGTTACATACCTGCGCCGCAATTATTATCGTATGTTTCATCAATCCTACAAATACTCAAAGCCCGTTACATGGTGTTTTTGGGCGCCGATGTCATCGATGGAGTTTACGGGGGAGCTTGCAGGCGATTAAAATTATTGGATTTAGCACATCAAGCCAACATAGAAACAGCGGCCCTTGGTTTTAGTATTTCGAAAACGCCAGGGAAGAATGCTGTAAAGCAATTGCAATACCTACCGGACATGCCGATGCATGTACGTGATCCTGTTTCACTTATTCGATTCAATTCAATTGGTAAATCAAAGGGTATTCAAGTTGCCGACCTTGCATTCTTATTACAACCCGAAGCACGAACAAATAATTCAAAGGAGGTTATTGATTGGGCTAAGCAAAAAAAAGCTGAAGGATATACTATATTAGCGCTTAATGCTGGTGGAACAACTATAACCAAAATGGGTGATAAAGGCATTGAAGCTTATAAACAACTACTTTCAGCGTGGCTTAAAGCTGATCCGCTGCGTGCAATTCTTTTTGTACCTCACGACACCCGCCCAGACCCGGTCGGCGATATTGGCCCATTACAAAATATTAAAAAGTATTTATCTCAAGACATGTCAGAACGAGTTCACATGCTGAATCCACCTTTTGATGCATGGGATGCTAAAGCTGTTGCGGGTGTCGTTGATTTCGCAATGACTGCTCGTATGCATTTCGCAATTGCCTGTTTAGGTATGGGTGTGCCCGCGCTTTGTGTCACCTATCAAGGAAAATTTGAAGGGTTGATGGAACACTTTCAGCTTGAAGACATGCTTTTGACCCCTGAAGATGTTCTTGATAAGAATAAAACACTTAAATACCTAAATAATCTTGAAGGAAACCTAGCAAAGGTACGGGCGCAAATTAAAATAAGACTTCCCAAAGTTAAAGACTTATCGGAACAAAACTTTAAATGGCTATAACCATTCCACACACATGTCCAACGCGTTCTATGTTGATAATACCGGGTAGCGCGATGAACCCGAAAATGGGTAGTGGGCAGCGCACGGCTGTATTCTTTTCAGCATTGATAAAAATCGGACCTGTAGATGTTGTTATGATAGGTCCTGAAAGGCGTAACAAAACAAAAGTGTTTTTCCCTGGTTGCGCTAGCTTTCACTTCGCGCAAAGCAACCGTGTACGCCCATCACCCAGAAAAGGGGTTGGCTGGTTAATACATAATTTACGGCGTTTTTTATTCCTCTCGAAAGAATACAGTAAGGAACCCAGTGTCGCACGCGCAATTGAGCAGCTTATAACGCCTGATCACAAGATTATCGCATTCCGCTATTCCTTGCCTTTTTGTGTTTCTGGTTTAAAACCCACACTGGGGCGTAAAATCTTCGTTGATGTAGATGACAGGGATGATCAAACCTTTCTAACTTCTGCAAAGTCAATTTTCGGTACATCAGTATTATTTAAAATCTTCGAAAAATTCATTTATAAAGCTGTGCGAAAAACCCTGATTAAACGCTTAGGAACTGCATCTTTTGTCTGGTTCGCAGCAAAAGAGGACATGCTGAATTTAAATGGTGTCACAACCTCTGTTATAAACAACGTGCCTTTTTTTTCGTCTAATTACAAACCAGTTGCCAATACCTCTAAAACCCAAACCATTCTATTTGTCGGCACATTCAAACATCGCCCAAATCAGAATGGTGTACGATGGTTTCTTAAAAATTGCTGGCCGAAAATTCACGAACGATTGCCAAATGCCATTTTTAGAATAGTTGGAATTGGTGATTGGAAATCACTTGAAAATGAATTTCCAAGTGTAAAAAATGTGCAATTCATCGGCTATGTTGATGAAGTAACACCGGAATACGAACAAGCGCGACTGGTTATCTCACCATTGTTTGAAGGTGGCGGGTCAAAAATTAAGGTCATTGAGGCATGTTCTTTCGGCAAACCAGTTGTGGCATCTACCCATTCGGTTCGTGGATTTGGCGATGATATTGGAAACGCAATACCTCACACAAATGAGCCTGATACATTCATTGATCTTTGCACTACATATTTACTAGATGATAAAGCATCCGATCAATTGGGTGCTGATTTGAAAGTTATGCAAGAGGAAACATTCTCACGCCAAGCAACGGAACAAAAAATTGTAGATGACATTCAATCTGCATTCACATCTGCCAGTTAAGACATTGTGAAAATCACCAATACCCAACGCCAGTACCACGTGCCATTTTGATTTGTGCATTAATATAAACAATAGCGTCAAAGATAAGCCCCAAAACAAGAGATCCCAAAAGCTTTGTGCTGATTTTCTTTTTTTCTTTGATTATGTTAAACCTCAATCTCTTTGTAAGAAAAGACCAAGGTACCCAACCGAATGACCGGTTTGGAAGGCGCGTTGCCAAAACCTGTTCAAGCCAATCTTCTTGGCCAGCAGCCTTTTGCAATTCTTCGGAAATAGAGTGATCATTAAGATCATTAAGATACCCAAACACAGTTGAATTTATCGCGCTACCAATAACCAGTCTAGTTTGATGCCGAATGAGGGCGCGGACGTTTCGTTCTGACTCATAAATATGGAAAACACCCTCTTTTCCATCAATTTTAGCTTCACCACTGATATCTTTGAAACATTGCGTTGCAACCATTGCACGCACAAACCCATCTTCCACAGGTAGGCCAATCGGCAGATGGAAAGAGCGTGCAACACCTATTGGCAAAGCATAAAGCGACCCGGCAATAGAGTTGCGCCAGTTATATAGATTGCCACCAGACTTGGAAATTATCTTTTCCATAAATGACAGCTCCTTTGCATAGTAGGCAATATCTTTTGTCGGACGACTTGTAGAAGCGCGCAACTCTGGGTCATTTACTAATAAAGACAGCATGCTTGATATATTCTGCGGGTTAGGCATCTCAGCATCCGCATCACAGAAAACAAGTATATCAGCATCTGATCTGCTTAATTCATGAACAAATATGTTCCATGTTCGTGATTTTCCACCTTTCGGAAGGTCAAATATTTCAAATGATATGGAATCTGCAAACGTGCTTGAAAAATCGCATGCAACTTGTGCCGTTTGGTCTGTACACCCATTTGCCAGGATAAGAACCCGTACTGAAAACATATCAGCATCAAATACATCCTGTGACATAAGTCCATTTATCATTTCTGCAATTTGATGCGCCTCATTATAGGCAAATACACCAATATCAACTTTGTACATTTCCACTTCCCAACCACAAATCTTTAGCGCTCTTTCCAGACAGGAAAGTGTAGCTAAGCCAATTCATTTATACTCTATCAATTTTATTTGTTGCCCTTTAAGCCGCCTCAACCAATATGTCACGATCCCAACGGTTTCAGGAAATTTTGATAGCGTTAGAAAAAATGCAAGCTCCCAACTTTTTCGCTCCCCTATCCCGCCGCGAAGAGCCAGCCGTATAACTTGCAATGGATAAGCTAGCATTAGTAATAAAGCCCACATGTTCCAAAAGGATAACAGTATAATAATCGTTGGAAGCACCCCCCCCCATATCACTGAACGTCGAACCTGTGCAACATTATGCCACTCCGGCGGCCCACCGTGAAGCGCCGCACCTTCCGCATATGCATGCCCACCACGCCGTGCACGCCTCCACCATTGCCCGAAACGTAGAATTGCAGCGTCATGTAATGTCATTTCATGGTCTAACCGCCAAATTTGCCAACCTTTTGCACGCAACCGCACGCAAAGCTCCGGCTCTTCACCCGCTATCAGGTTTGGGTTGAAGCCGCCCGCATCTAATAATGCAGAAACACGCATCAGAGTGTCACCTCCACACGATCGTGATTGCCCAATAGGTGTATTCCATTCCTTGTCACAAAGCCGGTTATAGACTGAGGTCTCTGGAAATCTTTCTTTCCGCCTTCCAAACGCAACAGCACATTTTAAGTTTGCTTCCAGATATTCCAGCGCTGTAGAAATCCACCCTGATTGTAGCTCACAATCGCCATCAATAAATTGCACATATTTAAAACTACCGCACAATTTCAAATGCTCCAAGCCAGCATTACGCGCCCTAGCTGCTGTAAATGGCAAGTCAGTTTCTAACTCAATAACATCGGCACCGACTTTACGTGCCTGAGCAATACTGCCATCTTCCGAGCCCGAGTCGACATAAACAATTTGATCTACGCCTCCCACAATTGACGCAAGACAACGCACTAATCGCGCACCTTCATTGCGACCAATTATAACTGCACCAATTTGGATATATTCCGTCATTTCAAAGAAAACCTGTACCCGTTTCCCAAGCCTTCATAATTTGGAAACAGCTTTTGCAGTTTTGTCCGGTCTTCTGAATATATTACTTCCAGACGTTGCAATAAATTGGAAGATAACTTTGGGCGCTCGGACATTTGGCGTTCAGATTTTATTCGATCACGTATGGCGTGAGGAATCAAAGTGCGACGCAATTTCGTAGCAATTGGATTATCAAATAAAATTGCCTGCAATGGAAAGCGACGTATTCTCTCATCCGAAGCATTCACACGCGCTATTTCTGATTGCCATTGCAGCGGGCTTTCCAATTCCAAAAAGTTACCAATATCGTCTAACGTGCCTTGCGGATCGGCTTTTAAATTTTCAAGACTTGTAAGATGAATTTGTTCCATGCCGTATTGCTTAATATAGGGCTCTATCTGCATTGCGTACTGGCCGTAAGTTACTAGTTCCGGATGTTTTTCAAACGCAGCGTCAATATTCCCTGACATTTCCCCCATTGTCCATTCGTGAATGTAGTGGGAAACTGCGCGGGCTAAAGGATCACGGATCATGTAAATAAATTTTGGCGATTGCAATACACCATACATACGGTCGATACAATTTGGATAGGTTGGTAATTTCGTATAATGTGTGCTTGCTTCACCTTTCAGTTGGTGCGGCTCAGCACCTTTGAAAAGTCCTTTATACCAATCTAGCCCTAGTGCGTATGTATCATCATCCGAAAAGAAGTTCGGTTCTTTTGGTGTTGTCATAAAGATTTGATTTTGGGCAGCAAGTTGAGCTTGCAAGGTACTTGTACCACACTTCATTGCACCAATTATAAGGAAATCCGGAAGTGCCATCATTGACCTCCGGGCGCATGACGCGAACCAAGTGGTGAAAATATATTGCACCATATATCAATTTGCTCGCTTTGTTTAGCCTTTGGTACAGACTTACCAACAAACCTTCTTAGGTTTGCAACCACTCGGCCTGTAATCCAAAGTAAGTTTGCAAAAACCAGGCCGACCCATCCATATGTCTGATAAAAGAACCGCGTCCGCGATGCATAATAATACGCAGGCAATCTCTTGTTTTCTTTTGCAAGCGCTTTTACCGGCGCACTTCCTCCGCGATAATGTACAGCGCGCGCATCTGGTACAAATTTTATAGTCCATCCCGCCCGATGCGCGCGTAAACAATATTCTGAATCTTCGAAGTATAAAAAATACCCCTCATCCATCGGCCCAATTACATCAAATAATTCATGCCGTAATAGAATACATGCAAAACTTGCCCATTCTATACTATCACTCGCCGGCGCAACACACAGCGAAACATTGTAACGAGATAATAAATTAGTTACAGGGCCCGTTGCTGCGCCACGGATTAATTCACTTGCAGGGTTATGAAAGCGGAAGCAACTAATTTGCGGTGTTCCGTCTTCATCTTCTAAACGGGGCGCAAACAGACCCGTGATTGGGTTGGCATCAGCGGCCGCCAGAATTGATGCGAAAAAACCAGACCGAAGCACAGCATCCGAATTCAACACCAGATAGTATTCGGCAAGGCAAGCAGCAATACCTTGGTTATGGCCTCCAGAAAACCCGGAATTAGTCTCACTGCGCACTAATGTAATTGGCACTTTCGAAGTCTGTACACTAATCCATGTTTCTATTTTTTCTGCCGAACTATCATCTGACGCGTTATCAACAACTGTTATGTGGCCGTCGATCCCGGCAAGATCATCCACAACCGAACAAAGACACTGGATTGTAAGTTCAGCGGTTTTATAGTTGATAATTGAAATGTTTATTTTTTTCATGCGCCCATCAGACATAAAAACATCATCGTTTCAACTAAGTATATTAGAACAAAGCTCATTTTATGCCCTTCGATCATGTGGTAACCAAACTAAATGTATGTTTGCATTATTATACATGTCGTTGCTTCACTAAGGCTTTACCCCTAGTAGGTGTTTTCGTTTTGGGTTTAAAATCACGCCTGTATCGCGCACCATTTTTCGTTACCTCTGTAGTTTCAATCTCTTTCGCTTCTGCAGAAGCACCAATTTCCAACCTTCCCATCAATGCACCCGCAATTAACCAGGTAACGGGTGTAAGGGTGGAATTTGGGATCAAGTCAATCAGATTAGCACATAATATTAAGCACAGCGTAGACGTTGCAAAGGATATGTTTAATTTTCGCCTTCGCAGTGCCAATAACAATATGGGGACTGTTAATAAACCAAACTCAGCAAGATATCTGATCCAGCCTCCCTGCCCAAGCACAATAATCCAACGCCCGTCAGTTGTGCTAATATCTCTACCAGAGTTTTGATCATATACCCGCGATCTTCCCCATCCCCCCCAACCGAAGAATGGGCGTTCATTAGCGCGTTCTAATAAAATATCTTCATTATCTAATCTATACTTCAGCGAACCAGCGCGCTCTCCGCTTATCTTGTTAGTAAATGAAACAATTTCATCCAAAGGAAGTACATTTGCCCCCCGCACCATAGGGTATAATAAGATAATCAATGCAATCACGGCGGCAAAAATCATCTGCGTACGCAGCTTAAATAATAAAACAACTGGTGCAAATGTTACGGCAATAACAAATGCACCGAATGTTTTTGCCAGTACCAACGTCATTGCAATCCAGCTTGTCATGAATAATATTCTACCGCGTGCCTTTCCTCTCATTGTGCGCCATAGTCCCGCTGCGGCAAGAAAAGAAATCGTAAAGAATATCCCAAGCCATAGCCCATGATGTAAGAATACGACAGGTCTGAAGCCGCCAGCGCGTATATGTTGCAAAAACTGGTGTGGGAAAAACCCGTAAATCCAGATATTTAATTGCGGACTCATTCGGATTTCGAACAGTGCTAAAAACGCGTATAAAAAACCTGCCAAGCATAACACGTTTAACAAAACAATATGACTTTCAGTATCAGCTAGAAATTTACGTGCCATGAGAAAAGGTAGTAATGCCACCAAGGCACCTAATCCTGATGAAAGGGCATCATAAAAGCTTAGGCCAGGAATAAAAAACCCACCAATAATAATGTGAAAATTATTCAGCAATGCAGTCACAATAGGGGCTAAAAGCATCATAAGAACCAGAAGTAATCCCATTTTGGTACGCGGCAGCCAACCATCTAAAAATTTCACGCCGTGATTTAAATTACGTGCCTGCCACGAGCCTCCCCCGGGAATTGCATTATTACCTTTTAATTGGTTAACAGCTATTAAACACATGATTACAGTAATAAAGTTTGGTATAAATGACTTATTAAACGCAGGTAAAATTGGCAAATCAATTTCTGTTTTTGTCGGGAGTAACAAATAACCGGCTACAATCGACCATACTATTGCAGATGGCAGTTTTTGTTTTTGAAATAAAATAACAATAACAATTGGCCAGGTGAACAACACAAGGAACGCAAAGCTATTTGGCATTGTTTAACCGCCTTTACCACATGTGTTGTTGAGACATGAGACTTGGGGTATTATCATGTAAGTTTGATCCCATAAATCTATCAATATATCATGTCCTTGTTTCTTTCTACCATCGCTTGCTGTCTAAAAAGACCATCATACAGGTTCATACAAGCAAATTTACTTACCTTGCGCGAAACGCCTGCGCAATCAGGCTTGGTAATATCGCAATACACACACCATAGCGACAAACTAAACGGCGCGGGTTACTTAACATTCGCCATAGCCATTCCATAGCCAGTTTTCTAACAATCAATGGTGCACGGGTTTGTGATCCTGCGATAAAATCCAGGCCAGCACCAATCGAAACAAACCCGCAATGCGGTAAGCTTTGCGAAGCAAAAACTGCAAACACCTCTTGTTTTGGCGCACCAAGTGCCAGAAAGCATAATCGCGCCCCGGACCTAGACAACTCATCAATACATTCTTGTGCCTGAACACCTTCTGGATCAAATCCAAATGCCGGCGCTATGCATGCAACTATTTGCAAATCCGGATTATCTTTCTTTAATCCGGCGGTTGTTTTATCCAGTGTTTCCTGAGTTGAGCCTAATAGTGCTACCGGTATTTCCATATCTACTGCTAATGAAATAAGCGGCATAACTAATTCAGAGCCCGGGACCAATTCAATTTTGCGGCCTGCCAGCCGTGACAGCCATACAATCGGGTTTCCGTCAGCAACTACGAAAGTTTGTTCCCTATAAGCTTGAATAAATTGGTCTGATTGTCGCAACTTTACAATATGGTCTAGGTTGAGCGTTGCTACAGTAAAGCCTTTATCGTTGCGCAAGCAGGCTGCGATGCGTTCTAATAGAGCGGATTTAGATTTTATATTAACCTGGATAGTATCGGACATATCCGATACATTTGAGACCTTATTAGAGGTGGCTGCCCAATCAATCATAGTAACACTCATACGAATTCTGCTTATTGAAGTTCTTCACTTATTGATCCTACTTGCACAATCTGTCTTCAATAAATCACCTAAATCGATAAACCGTTGCTAAATATACGATAAAATGTTGCGTTAGTGATACGTTTAGAGGTAAAAATGTCCACAATCAGAACGGTTTATACAATAAAGAATAGTTTATTTCCAAAAAATAGACCAATCTGTGCGCAATGGGGGCGTATCCTTTCTGTAGTAGAGTGGCTTAAGTGGAGAAATAAAATGAAACAATTTTTGGTATTTTTAACAATGGTCTTGCTTGCACCAATGGCGCTGGCACAAGAGTATAAGATAAAACCTGGCGACGTGCTTCAGGTTGAGGTACTGGAAGACCCAAGTTTGAATCGGCAAGTTCTTGTTTTACCCGATGGCAGCGTATCTTTTCCAATGGCTGGCACGCTCAAAGCATCAGGAAAATCGGTACCGGAAATCAAAAGTGCTTTATCATCTTCTATGGCTAGTAACTTTGTAACACCTCCAACAGTATTTGTTGGTCTGGCATCATTAGGTGCACCAAAAGCAAGCGGTGGAAACAGTACCCTTGAGGTTTATGTACTAGGCGAAGTAGGCAAGCCTGGTAAGTATAAAATCAAACGCGGAACAACCTTATTGCAGTTTGTTGCCGAAATGGGCGGATTTACTAAGTTTGCCGCGACAAAACGCATCCAAGTTTGGAGCACTGATAGTGCTGGACAACAAGTATCATACAAATTCAACTATGCCGCTTTGTCAAAAGGTGCAGTGCTAAGCAATAACCGTGTTATAAGAAATGGTGATACCATCGTCGTTCCACAACGACGACTTTTTGAGTAGTAACAATAAAAAGAGAATGCAGGTGGGAAAAAAACAATCGATGCGCGTCGTCGCCATCGGCGCTATTGGCTTATATGCCTTATCGTCACAGGCACAAGAAAGCCCTATTGATGGGCTTGATATTACGCTGGATGTAGATCAGCGTTTTGGATTTGATACCAACGATGGGTTAACTTTTGGCGGTGAGGAAGACACCACGTTTTCCAGCACACTTTTGACGTTTGGTTTACGATCTGAAACGGCCATTGACAGTTTGTCTCTTACTGCAACTGGTGATTTTCGAATATCGAACGGCCCTGATGACCCAGGAACGGAATTTGGCGTTGATGATTCGTCTTTGCGCCTTTTTTATCGCCGCGACACAGGTAATTCAGCCCTTACATTCGGCACAAATTACCGCCGAAGCGATGTGGATGATACTCTGCCCTTTAGCGATTTTATTGATCCTCTTACGGGCGACATCGTTCTTCCAGGAGATCTTGATGACTTGAATGGAACCGGAACGCGCAACAGCGTTGGCATTAATGGCTCTTTAGAACTATTCAAGACCGCGCCAGTTGGTCTAATTCTGAACGCAAGCCACAATTTGCTAACATATTCTGGAACAAGCGACCCTGATTTAGCACGCTCAGAACGTATACGCCTAGGCGCAACGGTACGCGTTACATTTTCTCCGGTTCTTCAAGGTAATCTAAATGCCGCGCATACAGACTTCGACTCCGAAGATACGGATATGACGGAAAGCACTACAGATAATGTATCCTTTGGCCTGATCTATGACGCGTCACCAGCGCATCAATACCACGGCAATATTGGTTACACAGTTTCCGATAAAGATGAAGGTGTAGGCATTGCCCGCATGAGGACACACGAAGAGGGTGTCACGGGTAGCTTCGGTGCAATTTATGAATTGCCAAATGGTAGTAGACCCGATTCACAATAGGGTCGAATATTTTTAGACACAAGTATCCCCACCCGTTTTGTCAAACTGTTTTCAAATTCATATTTGCGAGTGCTCCGACATTCTTGGCAATCATGTTTTGTTGTTGGTTGTTGCGGTGAATATCCGAAAATATATTGAACTTTTTCATGCGGCCAATACCGTGCTCTACGCCAATGCGTAGTTTTGAATGCCATGTATTGTATTCTTGTTCTTCTTTCGTAAGTGGTTTTTTCTTTGATGTTTTCAGGGGGATTTCCAGTGATGTCCCCAGATATCCTAAATCCCCAAGGGTAAGTATATCAGGGGGCCTATCCACGCGGGTCTCATCATAAATACGCTTGTCATGTTTGCGCCCGTCATGGGCGCATCCAACAGCCAGTATACACTTCTTGTCATCTGTGATGATCTGGTGGGACGCCGTGTGCTTCTTTTTCTTGCCAGAATATTTTGCTTTTCGAGCCGAGGGCTTCCCGGGCCGTTGAACTGGACGCTCAGTACCATCAATCATCAGGTAAAGCAGATCAGCCTTTTCCACTTCCGACAACTTTACTTTACGTTCAGGCATCCGAAAATGGCCTGCCATCAACTCTGTCATGGCTTGAATGCGGCGGCAAACTGTCGGAGAGGATACATTGAATACAAGCCCCATAAAAGCATGGCTGGTATAGGTTCGGTAATACATCAGGCAGAGCAGAAGCTGTTCTGCGAACTCCAGGCGATAGTTCATCCCACCCCCAATCGCACGTTGCCTGTCTTTGCGGGACAGGCGTTTCTCCTCACTTTTCAACCAGATCGGATGAAGTGTCGCAACCAGGGCGTTGAAATCTGTAAGGCGGATGCCCGATAGTCGAAAAAACAATGCAGGTTGTGCACTTAAAATCTTCAAAGCTTTCATAAAATGATACCTCCAGGCACTTCCTCGCATAAAAATAACCTATTGTGAAGCAGGTCTAGTGTCAGCCCTGAAGTATCTAGCAGTATTGATACCAATGGGCGGCGCAATACATTCGATGTCGGCAGGATCTACGATTTGCCAAACGCAACACTATCCGGCAGCTTGGGTGTAACAAGAGGTGAAGCGAATGAAACAAACGTCATTGGTAGCCTGAGATTTGCACAAATGGTTCCCACCGGTGAAATAACCACACAGTTCAACAGATATGTTGCAAATGATAGTGATGACGACGAACGTTTGTTTTCAGCGCTGTCAATTGGCTATGATCACCAGATCAACAGCTACTCTAGCTTTATTTTAGGTGCATCATTCACATCATCAAATACCACGGGAAAAACGGATTTAAATACAAGAGTACGCGCTTCTGCCACTTACAGATACGACTTAACTGACGACTGGAATTTAAATACTGGATATGTATACCGCACACGAGATGAAGATCCATCTGCACATGCTGAAAGCCATTCACTGTTTTTTGGCATAGGCCGGCGGTTTGACCTGCAAAAATAATTGTATTGTAATATTTTCGTGATCAGACTGTTTCCATCTGAATAAATGATGGCCTATTCACCTATATTAAGCTACATTTACAGAAGTTTAGCCGCGTAGCTTTATATGTAACGATTATCGCCTGAAGGTTTTTTAATGTCAGTTTCTGAAATATCATCGCCCAAACGGTACGGCCCCAGATCATTTGAAGTCAATAAGGCTGGTATTTTATGGTTTTTTGCACTTGTCATCACCAGTCTGCCAATTTTCTGGCTTGGGATAACATTTCTTGCCAAAACCTGGGCAACGCCTGAATACAGTCACGGCCCGCTGATTCCACTAATCTCGCTTTATTTGTTTTTACGTGAATTACGCAATACGAAGCACAAGGCACAAAGTGAAGCCCGTATCAATCGCTGGCCGGGGTTAATCGTTATTGCATTGGGATTACTTGGTGGCATTGCCGGTAATCTGGTTCAAATTCCAGACATTGTCACATATTCGATGATTATATGGGTCGGTGGCGTCGTCTTGACTGTATTTGGCTGGGACAAAGGCCGCCGCCATCAACTTCCTGTTTTGCACCTAGTATTCATGCTGGCTTTACCTGGTGTAATTTATTGGAAAATGTCGATTTTTCTACAAGGCGTTTCTTCAGAGCTTGGGGTTTGGTTTGTCACACTAATGGGTGTTCCGGTTTACCTAGAAGGCAATATAATTGATCTAGGCGTTTATAAACTACATGTCGCCGAAGCATGTTCAGGATTACGCTACCTGTTTCCAATTCTAAGCTTTTCTTATTTAACATCTATCCTTTACCGCGGCCCTTTCTGGCACAAAGCCTTGCTTATGTTATCTGCGGCTCCAATCACAATTGTTATGAACTCGCTCCGCATTGGCGCAATCGGTGTTATCGTCAATAAATATGGCACCGAACAAGTAGAAGGCTTTATGCATTTCTTCGAAGGCTGGGTAATTTTTCTGATCTGTATCGGAATTTTGTTCCTAATGGCTATCGCGCTACAGCGACTAACCCCAAACCCTCTTCCACTTAGCCAGGCCATTGACCTTGATAGTGAGGGTTTAGGCAAGCAGGCCGTCCAGATTTTCAAGATAAACTCTTCTAGAAACATAATAACTGCCACGCTACTAACAGTGGCAGTAAGTGCAGCATTTATTTTGACGCCTTCAATCGAGCGAAACTTACCTGACCGTGATAAATTTAGCTTATTCCCGCGTGAAATTTCAGAATGGTCCGGGATATATCGACCGCTTAGCCCTAGTATTGAAAAAGTTCTTGGTGCTGATGACTATATTAACAATCGCTACGAAAGCCCTTCGGAAAAAAACTATGTGAGCCTTTTCTCAGCATATTATAAAGAACAAACCAAGGGCTCTGGCATCCATTCCCCCGAAGTTTGCCTTCCTGGTGGCGGCTGGGAAATTTTCACATTTGGAAACCGCTCTGTTGATATGTCATCCACGCCTTATGGTGTATTTGATGTTAACCGTGCAATAATTCAAAAGGGCCTGTCAAAACAACTGGTTTACTACTGGTTTGAACAACGCGGTAAACGCGAAACCAATGACTATTTAGCAAAAGCAGGTGTTGTTTATGACAGTTTAACCATAGGACGCTCTGATGGAGCAATTGTCAGATTTGTTTCACCTATCAGCAAAGATGAAACAGAGGCAGAGGCAGATGCACGTATTCTGCGCTTCATGAAAGCAAGCCTTGGGCGACTACCAAGATTTATTCCGGAATAAATATATATCTCTTGCGTCCGAAACATACTGACGTAAGAATCGTGTTTATGAAAAACTGGCTGTTACTAGACCATCCATACGCTCAGTGGCAGCGCCACCCCGCATTACTGGGCCTTATATTATTTATGGTCTTAGTTGAGATTGTATTGACCTTGGCCGGCTTTGGGTTGGTTGGCTCACGTCAATGGCGAGGGTTAGCTTATCAAAACGGAGCGTTCTGGGCCGGGCTTTTAACAAATTGGCGGCCAAATTATACAGGGCAAACTGTGACAATGTTTTTTACATATACATTTCTGCACGGTGGCTTAATGCATTTGATTACCAATATGATTGTTCTCTTTAGCTTGGGATTAATCGCTATAAAGCGAGTTGGAATAGTTGGATTTTTTGTGATCTTTTCTCTGGCAACATTTGGTGGAGGTATCGCCTTCGGAGCAATCAGCAACAGCGCACAACCAATGATAGGATCATCTGGTGCCTTGTTTGGTCTGGCAGGTGCATGGGTTTATTGGGATTGGCGGGATAGACGAATTGCCAAACTCTCACTCTTACCCATACCAATTGCAATATTGGGTTTTATTCTACTCAACATTATAATGTGGTGGTGGTTGAACGGCTTACTGGCATGGCAAACACATTTAGGCGGGTTTATCTCTGGTTGGGCATCAGCGGTACTTTTAACTTCTCTTAGCTCAGCACTAAACGAACCCCTAGAATGATAAAATTCTTCAAAAAATCCACTACGCCCCAGCAATACCCAAAGCCTTTGAAGCCTACTTATGTTATTGGGGATATTCATGGGCGCCTTGATGCGCTTAACGACTTGTTAGAAAAAATTCTTCAAGACAGTAACAATAAAGATATTTATCTCGTTGTAATCGGAGATATGATAGATCGTGGACCAGAAAGTGCCGCGGTTTTGAAACGCCTTATCGCAATACCCAACGCAATATGCCTAAAAGGAAATCATGAACAAATGGCACTGGATTTTATTGACGATCCAGTCATAGCCGGGCCCCGTTGGATTAGACATGGCGGAGATATCACCCTTCTTAGCTTTGGTATAACGCAAATAGGCTCGCAGCGGATGGAAGTTTTAGCACAAGCATTTCGCAAGACATTACCATCAGGTATGGAAGACTGGTTGCGCGCATTACCGCATCACTGGCAAAGCGGTGATCTGGTGGCAGCTCATGCAGGCCTAGACCCCCGTCACACTTTGACTGAACAAACAGATAATGCAGTCTTATGGGGTCAATCAAAATTCAGAACCGGCCCGCGCACTGACGGATTATGGGTTGTGCATGGTCACTGGATTGAACCGACAGCATCTGCCAAATTGGGACAAATCGCAATAGATACAGGTGCTTGGCGGACGGGACGCCTTACAGCGGCATGCATTGAACAAACAGGTATACGCTTCATCGAAACAAATGTGGGTTAATTATGCCAATATTCATTTGGATAAATGGATAAAATTTATCTCTATTGGAGAGGTTTCATATATGAGTATGTATGACTAGACTCCGCAGACTTAAATGAAAGTATAGAATCATTGGATATTACAGTTACTAAATTAGCAGATGTTTTGATTTTAACGCCAAAACGCTTTGAAGATGGCCGTGGGTTCTTTTCAGAGGTTTACAATCAAAAAGTTTTAACCAATCACGGAATTGATACGGTTTTCGTACAAGACAATCATTCACTTAGCCGCGATGTGGGCATTGTGCGAGGCCTGCATTTTCAATCACCGCCACATGCGCAAGACAAACTTATTCGTGCTGGGGCAGGTACCGTTTATGATGTTGCCGTAGATATTCGCAAAGGATCCCCTACCTATGGTGAGTGGATTGGGGTTGAACTTTCAGCAGAAAATGGCAAGCAAATATTCATCCCGAAAGGGTTTCTTCATGGGTTCGTAACGCGAGAGCCAAATTCAGAATTACTGTACAAATGCTCTGATGTTTATGCCCCTGAATGTGATGGAACTGTCTCTTTTTCTGACACCAGTATTGGCATTGATTGGGGCCTGGACCCTAATGATGCCGTCTTGTCAGAAAAAGATGCAAAAGCGCAGAGTTTTGAAAGTTTTGAAAGTCCATTTATTTGGGGGCAAATTAAGTAATGAAAATATTAGTAACAGGCGGGGCAGGCTTTATTGGTTCTGCGGTTGTTCGGCAGGCAGTCGCAGCAGGTCATCAAGTTGTTAACGTTGATTGTCTAACTTATGCTGCGTGTTTAGAAAATATCGCCAGCGTAAAAGACAGCCCCCTGTATGCTTTTGAACAGGTAGATATTCGAGACCGCCAGACACTGGATCGGATATTTGCTATGCACAAGCCCGACGCTGTCATGCACCTGGCGGCAGAAAGCCATGTTGACAGATCTATTGATACGCCTGCTGAATTTATCGAAACAAACATAATCGGCACATTTCACCTTTTAGAAGCCGCCCGCGCATACTGGATTGCTGCCAGAAATCCAAAGAATTTTAGATTTCACCATATTTCTACTGATGAGGTTTATGGCTCTCTTGGCACGACAGGTGTGTTTACCGAAGACACGCGCTATGACCCTAGATCCCCTTATTCTGCATCAAAAGCAGGTAGCGATCATCTGGTGCGTGCATGGGGCGAAACCTATAATTTACCGATTGTATTAACAAATTGCTCAAATAACTATGGGCCATACCACTTCCCAGAAAAACTTATTCCGGTAATCATTCTTAATGGTTTGGCGGGAAAGAGTTTACCAGTTTACGGCAAAGGTGAAAACATCCGCGATTGGTTATTTGTAGAAGATCATGCAAGCGCATTACTAACAGTACTACAAAAAGGCCCTGTAGGATCAACATTTAATATCGGTGGTGAGAATGAGGTTAAAAATATTGACCTCGTTAAAATGATTTGTGCGCTGCTGGATAAAAAACAACCCAAAAATCACCCTTATGCGGATCAGATAAAATTTGTTACCGATCGACCCGGCCATGACATGCGCTATGCAATTGACCCAAAAAAAATACGTGATGAACTGGGTTGGCGGCCTTCCGTTACTTTGGAAGAAGGGCTTGAACGCACTGTTGATTGGTATTTAAACAATGAAGCTTGGTGGAAGCCCTTGCAAGATCGCGCAGGCGTTGGTGAGCGCTTAGGCACCAAACAATGAAAGTTCTTGTATTTGGGAAAACAGGGCAGGTTGCTACAGAGCTTTCGCGTTACAAGCAAACAATCTGCCTTAACCGAAGCGTCGCTGACCTGTCAAAACCAAAAGACTGTTCCGCAATCATTTCCGAAACAGATGCGGATATTATCATTAATGCAGCTGCATATACATCTGTTGATAATGCAGAAAAAGAAGAGTGCCTTGCAACCACGATAAACGGGATTGCTGTTTCAGAAATGGCCAAAGCAGCGGCAAATCGCACTATACCCCTTTTACATATATCTACAGATTATGTATTTGACGGATCAGGAGAGCAACCAAAACGCCCTAATGACCCGGTTGCGCCTTTAGGGGCTTATGGGCGCAGTAAACTGTTGGGTGAGCAAGGTGTCGTAGCAGCAGCCGGGCCTCATGTAATTTTACGAACATCTTGGGTATTTTCTGCACATGGCAATAACTTTGTAAAAACAATGTTACGGCTGGGCAATGATCTTACAGAGTTGAATGTTGTAAATGATCAAATCGGGGGGCCAACTTCAGCTAGTGATATCGCTGCCGCATTGATGCAAATTGCGACTATGTTTTACACAGGTAATGGTCATTCTGGCATTTATCATTTTGCCGGCAAACCGGCGACAAGCTGGGCAGGTTTTGCGAGTGAGATCTTTAATCAGGCAAGATTGCCGGTAAACGTAACGGGCATACCCACATCTGAATACCCAACACCTGCGAAGCGTCCATTTAATTCCAGAATGGATTGCTCTGATATTAGTGCCGATTATGGAATTTCCATCCCAGATTGGCGCGAAAGCCTGTCTAAAACATTGTTGGAAATAGCCAGTGCATAATTTCCGGAAAACTAGAACTAGAATAGGCTATATTTCAATTTATACTGTCTAACTTGGTAAGCCTGAAAATTTCATACTATAAATATTACTGTATATGGTCATGAATCCATATTTCAAACACAATATAGCCGCATTTCAATCCTAGATTGTACCCCCGTAGATGTTTGTTCTTTTACCAGCATTGAGCAAATTTTAAACTTCAATAGCGGAGTACAGTGGTATTATGGCGGTAACAAATTACCTACAAGAAGGTATCGTTTCCAAGATCCAAAATGGGATCACTCCAGGAGGATTCTCGGCAAATGAAAACTCTGCTGTGGCCCCACTGCCCGCTAAAATGCAATTGCAAATACCTTTCGAAAACCATTACAATTCTGTAAAGACATACCCATCAGGCTGGTGGATTATCCCATGCATAGGCCTTGGTATTTACATGTGGATAATAATCTTAAATTTCTTATTCAATCTAGTATATTAAGTATAGCCATTATGGTCATAACTAAATTATAAAAGGTATGGTGGCGGTACTATCAGACGAATTCAAACTAGTCTTAGTTTACCGCATAAAGCGCGAACTTACATGAAATAAAATCGGCGCCACCCAGCAAAAGTGACGGTGTGGTTGAACTTGGAATGATCTCATTTCGAACGGTAGCGTTCGTGCAGTAGATTTTCGGCATTCCGAAAAGAAAACGGGTCGGACATACAGCATCACAGCCAAGCGGATGATCTCAGGGCTAGTTCTGAAGTAGCGGAAGGGGTTATTTTTGTTATTCTAAAATGCTACCTCGCCACCCTGCCCGTTTCAACTAGGTTTCTTCTGATAATGCCCAGTGAATTGATGATGGCGGCAATAAGCAGCATTAGCGATAGAAAGGAAACAACTAAGCCTATTTTTTCACTATAATGATAGGGAAGCGTGAGAGTTATCGTCCGTCCCTGAAGTCCATTAATTGGCGCTATAATTTCAATCGTTCCCAGACGTGGGTTTGCCGATAATTTCAGAGGAATGTTCCCTTCCAATTCCGCGCGCCACAAAAACCAGTATTGCACAGGAACCGACAGGCGGGGAACATCTTGAACTGTTGTAATTGTAGCGCGCCGTGGCGAGATTTGGATAGACATGAGTGGTGCTGTCTCTGCCAACTCTATGGAGATTTCCTGAACTTCAGAGGCAATATCTGCTTGAGAAGGTACATGACCATCATATCGGCTTTTTATGACTGCCAGCATTTCTGCGCTCAGGTACTCGCCTGCTCCCCCCCAATCGTTAAATTTTTTGTATTCAGCTATTGCCGAATACATCCCTGTCTGGCCAACCTTTATTGCGGGCGCCATCGCCAGAAAAACCAGAACTATAAAGACCTTTCCCTTATAGAATGGCTCGAATTTCCTCAAGGCAAAGGTTATCGCGATCGCCGCCGAGAAATCGACAAAAACCATCAATCTCCAAGGAAACTGAACCTTTTTAATAATCCAGTTTTTCCAGACAAACTCAGAAATTTCGATGTTTAGAAAAAGTGAAAGGGCGACTGGCACGAGGATCCACACTTGGATGGCTCCTCGTGACAGTGTAGCTGAAACGGCAACAAATGGCAGGGTTGCCAAAAAACTAAACAGGACAATCGATGCGAAAGATGGGTTTGGTTGGTCAAAATGCAATCCAAATAACCATTGTTCTGCGATGAAATGGCTTGAGTAGAGAACATTAGGTGAAACCGTGTCCAAAAGGGTCAGCGCCGGGAGCCAATAGAAACATGAAAGAAGGCCGCCCAAGACCGTCCAGCCAACAATCGATCCCAAGAAGCCCAATGCGTCCTGCTTTTTGCGTGCTTTCTCCCAAAATACGAAAAGAGCAATGACACCAAAAACATGGCCGGCGAGAAGTGCCGTTGGCAGGTGGCAAAAGGCGGTCCCCGCGATTCCAATGGACAGTGTCCAGCCATGACGCTCGTTTAATCTAATCGCATCGCAGCCAATTGCGATGAGTGGAATAAATGCGTATGCAACAAACTCTCCAACAGCCTGACGCACAAACCAATCGATCCAAAGGTGATAGGGAAGGATCGCATAAAATACCGCCCCAAAAGTTGCATACCACATATCAAAATAGCGGCGCAGGAAAAGATAAAAAGTGAACCCGCTAAGCAACCAAAAAAAGGCAGCGCCCAATACAAACTGAGTTTCGGGCGAACAGCCTAAGCAAATCGGGGTGACGAACGCGGCGATGAACCAAAATGGAAGCGGTGCGTAAAAAAAGAAATCATACCCACCAAGTCCGGACCACAATCCAGGCAAATGTCTAGGAAGCGGTGCGCCCCAGCTAAAAGCATTTATGTAGTGGACCACCCAAGTATAATTGAATTGAGAGCTATGGCCTTTTGAAAAGCCAGAAAATACAAACAGCAAAAGACCTGCTGCAATAAATGCAGTTGCTAAAATAACCCGCCAAAACAACTTATGAATCCTCAGAATAAATATGGCCTTAAAAAATTAATTTTCGTACGCGCATCTCAACGATATATTAGTGATCGCGCATTTTAAAATAATGGACGCTAATGGATAAACAATGTTCTTTCAGCGCGGAGTAAAGTGCAGATAATCCTCTAAACAGAGATACCTCCTTAGTACTGCGCAGTCAAACGAGATTTATTGCCATGGAAATGCTGGTCCAGCGTTTCTAGCGTCAGCGCTTATAGGTCCAAATAGGGCTATTTTCTAAGCGAGTGTTTCTAGCTCATCGTAACCACCAAGGAATGGAACATGAAACACACAGCTGGAACAATGTGCTCACGATAGTGAAGGGCATAAAGCGCGCGACGCATAAACAATGCTTAGGGTAGGTTAGGTGGCTCCATATTGTCGTACAACACATAGTAGCCTGGCCACCCCAGTTTCGTTTGGGCAAATCTTCCACACATAATGTCAATGTTGCGGGTTATTGGAGGATGTCAATAATTTACCAGCCCATGAATTTTTGCTTTGGGCCAAGGCAGGCATTGTTGAATGGCGAACCCAACGCACTTTTGCGGCTGTATGATGCCCGTTGGATATGTGGGTATGAGTAATATTTCATACATTATTAAAAAAGTCAGGTATTGCTTTAGCTTTTCGCCTGAGTTATTAAACAGCGACTTAACATATACCTGATTCTTTTTATCAGGTAATAGATAACTGGGCAAACCATGACAAAATTCATGACAATACAGATAGATGACAAGCAAAAAATCGAATTGGATGAGACCCCAACCTATAACGCTGATGAGATGCTGGGGCACGATGATACAGCGCATCTGATCCTTGGGGCTAAAACTTACATTTTACGAAAAACGCGACAAAACAAGTTGTTGTTAACAAAATGATCTCACCACAAGTTTCCCGTGGTGCCGCGCCAATTGGCCATATGCTTGAATTACCCCCACTTGAAATGATGGCCATTGTATATTTGCACATGTGGTGCGAAGGCGGCCCGTCGCGAGTGCGTAAGGATTCCATCCTTGCATTAGGGCAAACTAACGGGCCGATTTATAGCTCGGAATTTTTATCGCTTATGCTGGTACTCATTCATAAATCACACCGAAGGATTATGCGCGATCAAGCTACACTCCAGTGTTTCGGTGGGGATGAAAGTTCTATTGCGAACATGATCGCAGCGGCAGCCGGCGACATTAAAGCGGTTCTATTGCTCACCTTTAATCAGATGTTGGGTCAAGACCATTACCAAGCCTTGCAAGCGAACAAAACACCAAAACAAAACATTAACTCCAAGTGAAGGACAGAAAATGAAATCTCTTGTTATCGGCCTGATGACCACTGCACTTACAGCTATTCCAGCATTTGCAGGTAAATCTGCAGTGTTGGAAAACTATTCCAACATCGCTGCCGCCAAGTATGAGGATAGCTTAACGACGGCAAAAACACTGCAAAATGCAGTAAACACTTTAATCGCAAGCCCATCAGTGAAAAACCTTGAGGCCGCGAAAGTGGCATGGCTGGCATCACGCGTGCCATATCAACAAACAGAGGTTTACCGTTTTGGTAATGCCATTGTTGATGACTGGGAAGGCAAAGTAAACGCATGGCCCTTAGATGAGGGCTTGATCGATTATGTTGATGCAGAATACGGCGGGGCAACAGATGAAAACGCTTATGCCGTTCTAAATGTAATTGCCAACCCAACAATCACTCTGTCGGGCAAAGAAATTAATGCATCGGCAATCACACCCGCTTTCCTGGAAGGTGAACTGCACGAGGCGGACGAGGTCGAAAGCAATGTCGCTACGGGGTATCACGCCATTGAATTTCTTTTGTGGGGCCAAGACTTAAACGGCCACGCAGCAGGGGCTGGCAGCCGTCCTTGGACTGATTATGCGCAAGGCGAAGCCTGCACGAATAATTATTGTGACCGTCGTGGTCAATATCTGAAAGCTGCAACTGATTTGCTGGTATCTGATCTGGAATGGATGACGGCACAATGGCAATTGGACGGAGATGCCCGCGCGGAAGTCATGCAGGATGAAAATACAGGTATTACTGCAATGTTAACCGGCATGGGCTCTCTTTCATATGGTGAGCAAGCGGGGGAACGTATGAAGCTTGGGTTGATGTTAAACGACCCTGAAGAAGAACATGATTGTTTTTCTGATAATACCCATAACAGCCATTTCTACGATGGCCTTGGTGTACAGAATGTCTATTTAGGTAAATATATGCGCATTGATGGCACTGTTGTTTCAGGGGCTTCCATATCCGATTTAGTTGCATCTAAAGATGGTTCAATAGATGCAGCACTTCAGGCTGATCTGGCCGCGACCATGGTCGAATTGGGCGAATTGAAAGCCGCAGCTGATGGTGGATTCTCTTATGATCAAATGCTTGAGCGCGGTAATGCCAAAGGTGAGGCACTGATCCTTGACGCAGTAAATGCATTGATCAAGCAAACCAAATCTATCGAACGCGCTACAACGGCTTTAGGTTTGGACAATATCGCATTCGAAGGCTCTGACAGCCTAGATAATCCAACAGCCGTTTTTCAATAAACATACCAAAAAACAAATAAGTGGTTCAGAGAGACCCGCTAAAAATTAGGGATATAACGATGACTAAACTAACAAGTGCGCTTGCTGCAACTGTACTGGTGGCGGCTGCCCAATCAGCCTATGCAGATGGTAGTTCACGACTATCAGGGGAACTGGAATTGGAATTTTCAGGTGTTTCCACTTTCGACGCACCAACTGCAACAGGCGAAATAGATGATGTCTACGTCACAGCAACTTTGGGATTGGAATTTGACTTAGGAGGTGGCTTTGCCGTTTTCTCTGAACTGGTATTGGAACCAATTCTGGACCCAGTGGATAATAGGTTTTTCGAAGACAATGGCCTCTATGTAAGCGAATTAGGCTTATCATTTTCCAATGATAGCTTTTCTATAGGCGTTGGTAAAATCAGCCCTTCATTTGCGCTGGCGTGGGATGCGACCCCAGGTTTCTTCGGGGTGGATCTGGCTGAAGATTATGAGTTGGCTGAGGCCATCGGTGGTTTCGTTGAGGTTCCGTTTAAACTTGGTGGGGGCGAACACACTGTTTCTGCGTCTGTATTTTATACGGATACAACTGGATTAAGTAATTCTTTCGGAGAAGAGCGTGGCCGCACAACATTAGCTGACGGTGGTGCAGGCAATACAGAAAAGTTAAATAACTTTGCGCTGCAATTTGCCGGCAATTTTGGTAAAACTGAATATAATTTAAGTTTCCGTCAACTGTCGGCAGGTGTCGGTGATGTTTCTGATGAAACAGGCGCATCTTTAGGCTTACAACAAGGCTTTGATTTGAATGGCGGTGAATTGACACTTCTGGGTGAAGTTGCACGCTTCAATGGTTTTGGTGGAACAGTAGATGATGTTACCTATAGTACACTCGGCGCGGCCTATACCATGAATAAATGGACTTTTGTCGCGAGTTACACAGGGCGTAATGGTGTTGACGGCTTCAATGATAAGTTGGCATCAATTGGCGTCGATTATGATTTTGGCAACGACTTTGTTGCATCATTTGGTTTAAGCGAATTTGAAGAAGGCGGTGCAACGTCACGTGCTGTTGCACTGTCCGTGGTCAAAGTATTCTCCTTCGGGGGATAATCTCAATCTTATGTGCGGCAGGATGCGTCTTGCCGCACATTTTTCACCATATGCTTCATTGTATTAGACAATTGTATTCGAGAGCCGTCGAAGGTTTTCAACTATGCTACAATTTGACGCCTCGAAATATTTTAAACCTGAGTATATTTGTCGGATTAAAATATGGAGACAAAGACCCTATGAAAACCCTGATCATGTTCCTTTCAATAATAGCTGCTGCAAACCCTGCATTGGCGTTGGAGCCAACGTTAAATAATATTGTTCCACGAACGGCAGGTGAACAGGATCGTATTCAAAAAATTGTACTGCCAACCAATAATTTTTTGACACCGGAAACCTATGAATCCCTTCCTGCCGGGGCAGCAACAGTAAGGTTAAGTAAAACAAAAAATGCTTTTTCACTTCCATCAGGAAACATCGGATATGAAGGTGAATTGAACTTCAAGCTTGGTAATGCACTTTTTCGCAAACTTTGGGTTTCGTCACCGTCTTCCACATTAGCATCTGACGGTTTGGGGCCACTTTATAACGCGCGGTCATGTCAAAGATGCCATCTGAAAGACGGTCGTGGCCATCCACCTGAAAGTTCAAATGACAGCAGTGTGTCTATGGTCATGCGCCTTGCAATATCGGGAACAGAATACCCATATCCGGATGACATAAAAGACTATCTGGATGCATTGCCTGACCCTGTTTATGGTGGGCAATTTCAGGATTTTTCGATAGTGGGGCAAAAAGCTGAAGGGCGATTTTATATAGATTACAAAGACGAAGGCATAACCTTGCCAGACGGCCTGGTCGTGACTTTGCAAAACCCAAAATATATTCTTAAAAACCTGGCATACGGTCCATTACACCCAGATACTGTTGTGGCTCCCCGTATTGCCCCGCAAATGATTGGTCTTGGGCTTTTAGAAGCCGTGCCAACATCTGAAATATTGGCAAATGAAGATCCGGAAGATGAAAATGGCGATGGCATATCTGGGCGTGCAAACATTGTCTATTCCAGAGATATAGGTGGTTTTGCCCTTGGGCGTTTTGGTTTGAAAGCGCATAGTGCAACGTTGATGGATCAGTCGGCAGCAGCCTTCCACAGTGATATCGGGATATCTACACCACTTTACCCCGCAGGCTGGGGCGATTGTACCGAAGCACAAGTTACCTGCCAATCAGCCCCAAACGGCAATACCGATGCACACGGTGGTGTGGAAATTTCGGGGGATAGCATGGGTTTGATCAAGTTCTATACCCGTAATCTGGGTGTCCCTACCCGATTGAACTACGATAAACCGCAAGTTCTACACGGCAAGAAAGTATTCTATAATTCGGGTTGTATTGCCTGTCATAACCCAAAGTTCGTAACAAGCAGATTATACCAACGAGCGTGGCCTACAACCTATGCGCCCAATCTCGCATACCGATTGATCGAATGCGCGAAGGTTGGTTCATGAGCTTGTTCCAAGCCTCACAGCAATGGGTGACAATGTCGTCGTAGTCTTTGAATACACGGTTGGAGAGCCAGTTATCGCGCATGAATTGCCAAATATTTTCATGGGGGTTCAGTTCCGGGGATCGGGGCGGCAGCGGCAGGAGGGTGATGTTCTCGGGAACGTCGAGATTGGGCGTTGTATGCCACCCGGCCTGATCGACGAGAATTACAGCGTGGGCACCGGGGCCGACTTCACCACTGATGATGGCGAGATGGGCGTCCATTGCATGTGTGTCGCAGTACGGCATGACGAGTCCGGCACCCTTGCCTTTTGCTGGACAGATCGCGCCAAAAATATAGGCCCATTGGGTTCGCTGATCGTGCGGCGCACTGGGTCGGGTTCCACGTTTGGCCCACCGTCGCGTGATCTTGTTTTTTTGACCTATCCTGGCTTCGTCCTGCCACCAGAGCTCGATTTCTACGCCTGGGGCCAGACCGGCCCTGATCTTTTCCACCTCGGCGGGAAAGTTTTTTTAAACGCAACAATCGCGTCCCCGTCCTGCGCGTAGTGGCGCGGACGGGCGGAGAGCTTCCGGTAACCCATCTCGCGCAGAACCCGCCCCACCGTGCCCTCGGCGATTGAAACGCCAAACTCTTCGCAGAGCCAGCGCGCCAGATCGCAGCGCCGCCACCGCACCACGCCGTGGATCGCGGGGGTTGGGCCGCGCTCCACCATCTCCGCAAGCGCCCGGCGGTGTTCTGCTGTCAGCTTTGGTTTTGGCCCGACAGACCGGCGCGTGATCAACCCGTCTGCTCCGTCCACGTTGAACCGCATCACCCAGTCACGAATAATCTGTAGTGTCACGTCGCCGATCCGCGCCGCTGCGGTCCGCCGACCGCCGTCATAAATTGACGCCAGTGCCAGAAGGCGGCGCGTCTGATCGCTGTCACGGCTCGACCGCGCCAGTCTGCGAAGTCTGTCGCCGTCAAAGTCATCTCGAAGTGGTATCGCTGCACCCATAATATCCCCCATGTTTGTCGGGACATTGATTCACATATTCCGCGCCAAGGGAACCCTGAAAATGAGTCAGATACTATGTTCATTGGTATTACACGGTCAGAATGAGCAAAGCTTTCAACTTATATGGCCATATACAGATATGCTGCTGCATGACATGGGGGAAGGATTGGCCGATAATACAACTGCAGCCCGCGCGACCGGGCAGGAGTGGCGGACCCCACCGCTTTGGGGAATAGGTCTGACAAGCCAAGTTAGCGGCCATACCCGTTTTTTACATGATGGACGTGCGCGAAATCTACTAGAAGCAATCTTGTGGCACGGCGGCGAAGCCGAAGGCGCAAAAAACAATGTTATAGAACTGCCAAAATCGGATCGTGATGCTTTAATCACGTTTTTGGAAAGCCTATGATACGTATCATTCTCATCGCCACATGTTTGCATGCAACACCCATGTTTGGGGGCGTGAAACAAGCGGTTGAAGTTACTAAAAACCTGCATGCAAATTTTGCACTACAAACACAAAATCTTGCAAAAGAAGCAACGAACAATTGTATGCCCGCATCGTTAAAACCCGCATACCACAACGCTTTTGATGCATGGGTTGCCACCAGCGTTATTCTATTTGGCCCCATTGACGATATCGGCGGCCCTTTGAACATCGCCTTTTGGCCTGATAAAAAAAGCTTCACCCCTAAAACACTTAAACGCCTTATCAAAGACAATGATCCTGCGATTGAAAATGAAGATCAATTTGCCGAAGTATCAATCGCCGCGAAAGGTTTTTTTGCCCTTGAGTATTTACTGTTTGAGCCGGGCTTCAACGCATACTCACGCAATGACACCACATGTGCATTGGTTCAGGCCATTACTAAAGACATCGCAAAAAAAGCAAATCATATGAATGTCGCATGGCAAACAGGCTTTGCCAAAATGGTTTTAACAGCAGGCCAACCTGAGAACGCGATTTTTTTAACCAAAAAAGAAGCTGCACAATCCTATCTTACAACCATAATTGGCGCGTTAGAGTTTATTGAGATTGCAAGACTTGCACGCCCCTTGGGCACATTGGACAGGCCACGCCCCAAGCGCGCCGAAGCATGGAGATCGGAACGGCCAATTCGTAATATAGAGGTATCTCTAGAAACAATTGAACTGCTGGTTGTTGCTTTGGCAGACGATCAAGCGCCGATTACCGAAGAAGAACTATCCATCGCGTTGGGTTTTATTTCGACCATAGAAGATAAAAGCCTGCAATCGATTGTCGAAACAGCAACGCGCTTCAAAACCGAAAGCCTTTTGCAAATGGTCCTCAGCATAAAAGAGGCCACAACCGAAGAGCTAAGTATTCATTTAGGTGTGACCACAGGTTTCAACGCATTGGACGGGGACTGACATGACAAGCCGCAGAACATTCTTAACCGGGTTGCTGGCTACATCAACAATACCAACATTAACCTGGGCAGATGCAGGTAATCCTACTTATCTGGCTGCGGCAAAGCTGGCAGATGGTAGCTTTGCGCTATTCGGCCTTTCGGAAACGGGGCAGGATATTTTCCAGATACCGCTGCCGGGACGGGGGCACGCGGCCGCTGTGCATCCAACAAAACCAGAAGCCGTTGCATTTGCCCGCAGACCAGGGCGCTATGCTTTGGTTATCAATTGTGTAACAGGCCGCTTAACCCAAAAACTGTATGCACCTATGGGCCGGCATTTTTACGGACATGGTGCTTACATAAAAGATGGGGAAGTATTGTGCACCACTGAAAATGATATTGAAACAGGTAAAGGGATTATAGGTCTGTGGGCGCGATCAGAAAATTACCGCCGCATTGGTGAGTTTTACTCAGGTGGTATTGGCCCTCATGAATTGAAAACAATGCCAAATGATGCGGGGCTAGTGATTGCAAACGGTGGTGTCAGAACGCACCCCAAAACAGGGCGCAAAAAGTTGAACTTGGATACTATGCGGCCAAATCTATCATTTGTCAGTGAAGATGGGCAAATTTCCGAGAAAATCGAACTGACATCAGATTTACACAGAAACTCTGTTCGCCATCTGGATGTAGCAGCGAACGGGCTAGTCGCCTTTTGCATGCAGTGGGAAGGTGATGTTAATGAGATACCACCGCTTGTAGGGATTATCCAGAAACACGGAAACGTGCAATTGTTGTCAGCAACTATCGCGCAGCAAACCGCTTTGCATAATTATTTAGGCAGTATCGCTATATCTTCAGACGGGACAACAATAGGAACCACTGCACCTAAGGGGGGAAGGGTGCATATTTATGATGCGGGTACAGGATTTGTCAAAGGAATAAAACGCGCTGATATATGCGGCATAACTGCAAATAAAAATGGGTTCGTGACAACTGATGGAAATGGTGGCGTCTTTGCGTTGAAAGATAAATCTTTAACTCTTTTATCGCATAATCCACGATCTTGGGATAATCATTTGGTTAGAATAAAGAGCCTTTAAATAGATGGTAATCAAAGTCATCCGAGCGATGGTTATGTCCGCATGTCTGACCTTGGTTGGCTAGTCTGAGGATTTCCCCTGCAAATGGGTGGTTTTGTGAAATCATTGGTAGTTTAGTAATCAAAACGAGCGGCGGCAATCTGCCCTTCACGTCGAAATGTGCTTGGTGCGCATTGGTAACTAAGGGTTCTAAGCAGACACCTGGCCCCACTTGACAGACTCATTCATATTGATGGGGCAAAAGTCCGCTTTGCCGATTTCCTGCGACCGGCCAATGTCGGCTATTGAGCGCTAATATCTCGGCTGACCCGCTCTAGACAACGTCGAACACCCAAGCAATAGTAGTGCACCAACCTATGGAGGCCATTATGACCGGCCAATACAATCACCTTCTCTCGCCAGTCGATGTTGGCCCTTTCACCCTGCGTAATCGAGTGCTGGTCACTGCCCATGTGCCAGGGATCGAGACCGAAGGTCACGTCAACAGCGCCTACATCGCCTATCAATTGGCTAAGGCACGAGGCGGGGCTGCTCTGCAGGTCAGCGGATCTACAGCCGTGCACCGCACTGGCGCGGTTGGCGCGGGTCGCGGCCTGAATGCCAGCGATGACAGCTGCATCGACGGCTACCAACGGTTGGCCGATGCGGTTCATAGCCATGAAGGGCGCTTTCTGATACAGCTCGGTCATGCTGGGGCCAATGTCGCCGACACCGATGCCGGTCGCCCACTGGTCGCCCCATCCCCGATCATGTCCCGTCTTTCACGCGAGACGCCAAAACAAATGACTATCGGCGAGATTGACGAGCTGGTCGAAGCCCATAGCACCGCCGCTGCCCGCGTACGCAAGGGTGGTCTCGACGGGGTCGAGCTGCTTTCCGCCTTCGGGTATCTGCCCGCCGCGTTCCTTTCGCCCTATTCCAACATGCGCAGTGACGATTACGGCGGGTCGTTGGAAAACCGCATGCGCTTCCTGCTACGCACCATCGACGCCGTGCGTAGTAGCATAGGCCGCGACCGTATCCTTGGTGTGCGCCTGCCCGGCGATGAGCGGGTCCAGGGCGGATTGACCCAGTCTGATCTTCAGGAAATCGCTGCGCTGATCGCCCGGACTGGACAAGTTGATTATCTCAACGTCATCGTCGGCACGAATTACGAACGAGCGGGACGCATGGATCACTGGCCGCCGACTCCCGCGCCGCACGGCCTGTTCGTGCCGTTGGCCGCTGGCATCAAATCCTGTGTGGCCGTGCCGGTCTTCACCACTGGACGGATTACCGATCCGGCGATGGCCAACGCCATAATCAAACGGGGTGATGCCGATATGGTCGGCATGACCCGCGCCCAGATCTCCGACCCCGACCTTGTGCGCAAACTGATCGAGGGGCGCCCACAGGACATCCGCCCCTGTGTCGGGGCCAATCTCTGCATCGCGCAGGCGATGGCGGCGAAACCGATCCGCTGCATTCACAACCCGATGACTGGACGCGATGTCGCGTGGGGTGATGCGATCCCAACAAATGCACCAAAAAACGTCACGGTCATCGGAGGCGGCCCCGCTGGGCTGGAAGCCGCCCGCGTTGCCGCCGAACGTGGCCATAGGGTAACCCTTTACGAAGCATCGGACAGTCTCGGTGGCCAGCTCGCGCTCTGGGCACAGGCCCCGATGACCCGCGAATTTAGCAAGACCCTGAGCTGGTATCGCACCCAGCTGACCCAACTTCAGGTCCAGGTCCACACCGGCCAACGCCTTGCCTCGGAAGATATAGCTACGCTGGACGCCGACGCCCTGATCCTCGCGACTGGTGCCGTCGCGGCGCCGCCGCTGCCCATCGCGACTGGCCCCGATGCGATCCCCATTATCGATCCATGGCAGGCCATCGCCGACGGCCCCACTAGGCAGCACATCCTGATTAATGACGAAGGCGGGGGTCGCGCCGCCCTCTCTGCTGCTGACGCGTTACTCGACCAGAACCGCATCACACTGGTCACCGCCGAATACGCGATTGGCGAGCTTGTCACCCCCACGGTGCGCGCACCGATCTACAAACGTTTTCTTGCTGGTGGCGCAAAGATGCACCCATCGCAGGAAATCCACGCCATCGACGGGCGCAGCGTCACGCTGCGTTCTGTGCATACTGGCAATGAATTCCTCATCAAAGATGTTGACATCGTCGTCGACTGGCGCGGCGGTGTGGTCGAAACGGCACTGCAATCGGCTATCGAGGCACGCGGCCTGCCGCACCACATCATCGGTGATTGCGTCGCCCCGCGTCAGGTTCATATAGCGATTGCAGAAGGAGCGATGGCGGCCCGTGCGATCTAAATGACTCAGGTTAGGCCGTACGGGCAACATTATCAAATAAAGGCGAATTCTTATGAATATCATTAAATACGATGAACTTGTAGAAACACCTTGGAAAAACGGTGGAGGTATCACCCGGGAAATTGCAACGGCCCAATCAGGTGGTACATTCCTATGGAGAATAAGTATGGCGGATGTCTCTGAGGACGGGGTATTTTCGGAATTCACGGGTCGCACACGCGTGCTGACTGTTATCAAAGGCAGTGGCGTTGCTTTAATACATGACGCAAGCATTCTTCAAGCTGACCTGTGGGAGCCAGTACGCTTTGACGGAGCATTGAAAATTCACGCAACTTTGAATGATGGCCCCATAACTGATCTTAACCTAATGTTTGATCCAAGGCATTGTGAGTGTAATGTGGAAACACTACGCGGCCCGTATCAACAGGTGTTAAAACCGATACCTCATCGCTTCCATGCCATTCATATCTTGGCAGGAAGCGTTGATTTTAATTCAGACACGCAGCTCCAAACTGGAGACACGCTTTTGCTTACGTCAGTTTCTGACCGATTGAATATAGGTAAAGATACTGCATACTTGTTGATCACAATCGATGTTAATCCTCAGATGGATGCTAGAAAACTGGTCACTGCCACGCGGTAATTGGCAACGATTGTGTAACGCTTCTTGATGTACTGTTACGTACATTTATGCAAAGCAAACATTTGTAGCAAATGGATGTTGAAAGCCAGAGCTTTATAATCTGCTATACGGTCAATAAGGAAACATATTGACCGTTGATTGACGGCAAATTTACGGAGTGACGCAATGCATAAATACAAACCCGGTGGCGATGTTGGTCCGCTTGAATATTGGCCTTTTGAAAATCCTAATAGTGATTATCGGATAAAAGAGGGAAACCCAATAGCTTCGGGTCGCATTGATATAGGCGGAGAAGGACACAGCACCCAACACGGTATCTGACGTTGCACCAAGGGTGTTGTAGAATGTACTGAACAAGGCGATGAGATGATGACCATCTTGTCAGGCAAATGCCGTTTAATCGATCATGCCACAGGTGAAGTTATAACGTTGGAACCAAGTGACACCTATTTTACCCGCGATGGTAGCCAATTGGTGCCAACCAATGCAAAGTGTTTCAAACGACCTGCTTCCCACCCGAGACGGTTGCCTTACCAGAGTTCGCAGAAAAATCTGCGGCCTACTTGGATAGGTTGGATGCTGCACTTGCAGAAGATGTCCCAGCACTTGTTAATCAACAACGGGGTATAAGTTGTCCCGACGCCCGTTCAGGTCGTTTCCTACCAGAATTAGAGCCAAACGTTGCCAGTTTCGTCAAATGGTACGCACAGCAGTGGCCTTAAGGGCAATATATTGGATAAGTTTGCAGCGAAATCACTCGCTGCAAACGCATTGACTTTTCTAGTATTCCTATACCCCTGCTGGGTTATCTATGTTAGCACCAATTTCCGCTAAATCGGAATAACGGTCGCCAATGCGGTGATGAGGTCGGCCACCAGTGGCTGCACCAAGAGCGACGACCAATTCATCTGCGGCTGGGGCATCATAGATCGAGAATTGCGATGTTAAGTAGTGTGACCGGCGACCAGAATCGTGGATGTCCATCAGCGGGATTTGAATTTGAATGCCTGCTGGACCACGGGTGTTGGTGAAGCCAAGATAGGATTTTGCGCCAACGGCTTCGCGATAGAAATTTCCGAATTTTAGCGTATGGATAAGGGCGGAGGCATGCTCCATTTCACAATCTGTCCCTGCGACACAGGCTTTGCCGTAAGCTTGGATCGCATCAGCAGAACCAGCCAAAGAAATGAGCCTGTCCGTCAACGCTTTGCCAAGCGGAGGGGCCATGCGACGAATTTCAGGGCCGAGATCTTCGACATATCCTTTGCCATGCCATGGGTTGCGCACGACGGCTGCAACACCAATGATACGCAAGATTGGATCAGCAGCCTTTTCGCCATCGCGATAAATGTCTTCATCGAAGGTGACAATTTTTCTGAGTTCAGGGAGCATTTTATTTCCTTTAGTTTTTGTGATTTGGTCTTTTATGGTGTTGTTGGGGTAAGTTGGTGAACTGTACCTGTGTCCTGATTGCCTTGGTAAATGCCAAAGCTGCCGTGGCGGTATTCGCGGGCATAACGTTCAAGCATGCTACGTTCAGCTTGGTTGGTAATGCGTTCGAAGGGTATAGCGTTGATTGGTATCATTTCGCCCGAGGCGGGGGCTGAGTTGCAAGTTGTCCCATGATAAAATACCCCAACAGAACCCACGGCGGTATCTTCATAGACGGCATAGAGAGTTTGAGGGCTGGTTTGTAATCCTTGATCGTCAAACATACTGACAAGCCCTTCGTGGCTTGTTGTTCCACTTGGTGCGCGCGGAACGTTCAGAGTTCCGTCATCAGATCTGCTGAGTAGGATATTTTGGTCCAGTCTTAGGATTGCGCCGAAGAAGACTTTACCAGTACGCGCGGCGGCGGCGACAAGCTGTTTTTCTGTATCGATCGAAAAATATGCACCAGCATGGTATCCAAGTGGGGCACCTTCGTTGGTGTCAAATGTGACGACTTTTCCGATCAGAACAATGTGATCGCCTGCATCTACGATTTGGTCACGCGCGCACACAAAGCTGGCAAGAGAAGCTGTTAGAATTGGCATATCGGCATGGCCTGCATGCCAATCCGCTTGCTCGAATTTGTCGGGTTGGCGCGAGGCAAACAAGCCAGAGACCTCTTTTTGCTCTTCGCTTAGAATATTAATGGTGAAGTGATCCGCATTTTCGAAAACACTGCAACTATGGGCGGTTTTGGCGATGCAAATTAGGAGCATTGGTGGATCGAGAGAGACAGACGTAAATGAATTTGCTGTAAACCCACGTGGTGTGCCGTCTGGCTCACGTGTAGTGGCGACAGTGACGCCAGTGGGGAATGCGCCAAAGGCGTCGCGCAATTCGCGCTTGGACGTGTCAGTCATGTGGAATGCTCCTGTTGCAAGGCTTTGTTTAGGAACGAAACCAATGGGGTATTCACAGCGTCAGGAGCTTCTACAACAGCCATGTGCCGCAGTTTTTTAAGGATGTGGATTTCGGCCCCTACAATTTCAGCAAAGATAGCCTGAGACATTTCTGGTCCGTTTCCGTAGTCTTCATCGCCAGCCATTACGAAAGCAGGGCTGGAAATTGGTGGGGTGGGGGCTGTAATTTCGTCAATACCATCGGCCAGCACTTGGTAGATCGTGTGATAAACAGCGATATCGTTTGCCAACACCCACGAGCGCACAAGTTCCATGCGTTCTGGGTTTGCAAGACGGTAGGATTCGGTGAACCAACGCTCTAATGCGTCGTCGATCGTTGATGCCGGACCTTCGATGCGTGCTTGGTCTACACGCGCCAGAATGGCATTTTGCGCCGCTTGAGATCGTTGGTGCGGGGAAAATAAGATTGCGATGGCGGACGTTTTCGCTGGGTGATCTTGCGCAAAACGTCTTGCAATCATTCCGCCCAGTGAAAATCCGACAATGGCGACAGATGTCAAATCAAAATGTGCCAAAATCTGACAGAGTTGTTCTGAAAATAGGCTAAGGGACGGTGTGGTCGGCGGATTGACAGTTTGGCCATGACCATAAAGATCATAGGTGATGACCTGAAAACCTGCATCAAGTAATGCGGGGGTTGTCCAATCCCAACATTCCTGGTTCAGGCCAAGACCGTGGATCATTATGACAGTAGGGGCATCGCTTGGACCGTTATGAATACAGGCCGTGCCGTCGGTTAGAGTATGGTGCATCCTAGCTCTCCATTGGTAAAGGGTTATAGGCGACGACCTCTACTTCGGCACGCACATCAACCAGCAGGTCACAGACAACGACAGAGCGGGTCGGTGGGACTACGGGGAAATAGTCGCCGTAAACGGCGTTAAATCCTGGAAAGTCGGCGCGATCACGAATCCAGACCATGGCTTTGATCACATGGCAAAGATCGCATTCTGCCTCTGACAATAAAGATTTGATGTCTTTGAGCATGGCATGCGTTTGATCTTCGATGCTGCCAGTTGTCATTGGGACACCGTCCTGCATGGGGATTTGCCCAGTGAGATAGACAAAATCCCCTGCACGAACGGCGCGGGACAATGAAAGGGTCCGGCCATTTATGATCAATGGCGCACCGATGGCTTCGTGTTTTTTTGGCATGCAGTTTTCCTCCTCCTTCCAAGATTATGCCATTTTCGACACTTATAGCGGTATTTTTCGCCGCCTTATGTCGAAAAAACATAAATTATTCTCGATAGAGCCGACAATATCAAAGCAGATATAAATTTTGGGGAGTATGCAATGAGCGAAGTTCAAACATACAAAATGTTAATTGATGGCCATTGGGTTCCTGCGTCAGATGGCGCCACGTTTGACAGTGTGAACCCAGCAACTGGAGAAATCTGGTGTCGCATTCCAGAAGCAACAGAAGAAGATGTCGATCAGGCAGTTCAGGCTGCAGACCGCGCTTTTCGCAGTGGGCTTTGGGCTGACAAAACCCCAACTCAGCGTGGCGCATGCCTGCGCAAGCTTGCTGAGTTATTGGCCGACAAGTCAGAGCAATTGGGCAGAACAGAGTCCATTGATACGGGAAAGATGCTTAAAGAAACGCGTTGGCAGGCAAAATATATAGCCGAGTTCTTTCAGTTTTATGCGGGTTGTGCCGATAAGATAAGCGGTGAAACACTGCCAATAGATAAACCAAATGTATTTGTGTTTACCAAGCGAGAACCTCTGGGTGTGGTTGCCGCTGTGGTGCCGTGGAATAGCCAGTTATTCCTCGTGGCGGTTAAAATTGGCCCTGCATTGGCGGCTGGTAACACTGTCGTTCTTAAGGCAAGTGAATATGCGTCTGCTGCGATGTTGGAATTTGGTGAACTCGTTGCAGAGGCGGGTTTCCCGCCCGGTGTTGTCAATATCATCAGTGGTCACGGAACCCCGTGCGGAAGCGCTTTGACATCGCATCCATTGGTATCGCGTATTTCTTTTACCGGTGGCCCGAATGCAGCGCGCCATGTTTTGGAAAATTCCAAGAACAACTTTGCCGAAGTCTCTCTTGAACTTGGAGGAAAATCACCCTTTATAGTGTTTGATGATGCTGATATTGATAGCGCCGTGAATGGATCAATCGCTGGAATTTTTGGCGCTGCGGGACAAAGCTGTGTTGCCGGATCGCGATTGTATTTGCATGAAGATATTGCCGATGAATTTTTGGAAAAAATGATCGCGATTACCTCAAAGGTTATCATCGGTGATCCTTTGGCGGATGAAACCCAGATGGGCCCGCTCTGTACCAAAGGCCAGATTGATACCATAGAACGCGAAGTTGCCCATGCGATCACACAAGGTGGTAAGGTTTTGATTGGCGGTAAACGTCCCGGCGGGATGGGTGGTCAGTTTTATGAACCGACGATTGTCGAATGCCCACGTCAGGATATGCGTATCGTTGACACGGAACTTTTTGGGCCGGTGTTGTGTGTTCAGCGTTTTAAGACCGAAGAAGAAGTTATTGCGTTGGCGAATGACACTGAACATGGGTTGGCCGCTGGAATATTCACCACCAACAGCGCGCGGTCTTTACGTGTAGCGGATAAAGTTCGCGCGGGGATTGTGTGGGTTAATACGTACCGCGCTGTGTCACCAATTGCAGAGTTTGGTGGAAACAAAGGATCTGGTTATGGCCGCGAGAGCGGGTTTCAAGCCATGTTTGATTACACGCGCGCCAAGACAATTTGGATAAATACTTCGGATGAGCCAATGGCAAATCCATTTGTAATGCGCTGATATAAAGGGAAAATGATATGAAATTCCAACTGGCAATTAATCTAGAACGCTTGGATGCAAGCGTTGATATGAACGAGCTGCAACGCCATACCATTGAAATGGTGCAACTAGCCGAACGCGGTGGCTTTGACATTGTTTGGGCAGCCGAGCATCACGGCCTAGAGATGACGATCGCGCCAAATCCGTTTCAAATTCTAACTTGGTGGGCTGGTGAAACCAGTACTATTCGCCTTGGTACTGCTGTTGCAACGGCCGCTTATTGGCATCCGATCAACCTTGCTGGTGAAGCGGCATTTTTAGATTTGATCAGTAGCGGGCGTTTGGAATTTGGGATTGGTTCAGGTGCATACCAACGTGAATTTGATCGCATGGCCCCTGGTGTCAAGCAATCCGATGGCTGGCGCTACATGCAAGAAATGTTACCTGCATTGAAAGCATTGTGGCAGGGTGATTATGCCCACGAAGGTGAATATTGGAATTTCCCGACATCCACTTCTGTGCCCAAACCCGTGCAAACACCACATCCGCCATTATGGGTGGCAGCGCGTTCGCCAATTACGTTTGATTACGCGATCGCGAATGAATGTAACGTTATGACATGGCCCTTTACACGCCCATTTGAGGAAGCAGAGCTGTATAAGAAACTATTTGACGAAGCTGTTGTCAAAGCGGGTGGAAGTTTCAGGCCAATCTTTTCGATGATGCGCCATGCATGTGTGTATGAAAATGATGCGGGACGCGATACGGCGGTCAATGCGATCACGCGTGTCTTGGGTCAATTCGAAAACCTGTATCGCAATCTGGGTGATGTGAAAGATGGTTTCCCCAAGGAAATTGCTTTGTCTGAATTGGAAGGGCGCGAGCAATACGATCCTGCCATGTTGGAAGAGAATTTATTATTTGGTACGCCTGAAACGGTGATCAATAAACTGAAACGATACGAAGCTTTGGGTGTGGATGAATTCATTTACTATTCCAGCTTTGGTCTGGATATGGCGTCGCAAAAGCGGTCTTTAGAACTGTTTTGCAACGACGTTATCCCCGCATTTAAATCATAAAGGAGTACACCATGTCGAACGGTGTTGAAGTGACCCGCAACGGTCACGTGTTAGAAGTGAAATTAAACAAGCCGAAAGTGAATGCAATCGACATTCCGATGAGCCAAGCGATCGGGGCCGCCTTTGCGGAACTTCGCGATGATCCTGAGCTTCGCGTAGGTATTTTGACGGGCGAAGGAGATAAGATTTTTTCCGCTGGTTGGGATTTAAAGGCTTTGAACTCTGGTGAAATGCAATTGGATAATTGGTGGGAAACAGCTGATTATGGTGAAGGTGGCTTTGCTGGATTGACTGAAAACTGGAGCTTAAACAAACCAGTCATTGCGGCCCTGAATGGGTTGGTTATTGGCGGGGGCCTTGAATTGGCAATCGGATGTGATTTGTTAATAGCTGCAGATCATGTAGAATTTGGACTGCCTGAAATGCCCCTTGGTATCGTACCAGATGCTGGTGCTTTGCAACGTCTACCACGCCGTATTCCTTATAATATCGCCATGGAAATGTTCTTGCTAGGGCGCCGTATGAAAGCATCCGAGGCCGCGCACTATGGATTAGTCAATAAAGTGGTTCCGAAAGAAAACTTGATGGAAGCCGCGCGTGAATGGGCGGCGTCTATTGCATGGTCTGCACCGCTTGCGATGCAAAGTGTGAAAGAAGTGCAGCGTGCCATTGAATGTGCGCCGTTAGAGCAAGCATTCCATAAGATGCGTACCGATCCGATGCCAACCTATCGTAAGATGTTGAAATCAAGTGATGCCGCAGAAGGTGTTGCAGCATTTGTTGAAAAACGCGAACCGAATTTTAAAGGCGAATAATCATGTACCCAGATCCCAAGACTATAACCCGCATCACAAGCATTGGTGGGGGGCCCATCGGGGGCGGCTGGGCCGCGCATTTTTTGGCGCGCGGATATGACGTAACGCTGTATTTGCATGACGCGGCAGAAACGCCTGCGTTTATGGCGATCCTTGATACAGCATGGGGCAGTTTGACCGATTTAGGTTTGGCCAAGGGCGCATCGCGTGATCGTTTGCGCATTGTGACTGATCTGGAAGAGGCTGTGAAAGATGCGCAGTTTATCCAAGAAAGTGCGCCTGAAAATCTGGAAATGAAACAAGCGTTGTATAAAACGTTAGGGCGGATTGTGCCTGCCAACGTTGTGATCGGGTCATCGACATCTGGTTTGACGATGACGGATATTCAGATGAAATGCTCAACGCCTGAACGCATCGTTATTGGACACCCGTTTAACCCACCGTACCTGTTACCGTTGGTTGAAATTGTGGGTGGCAAAAAAACTGACCCAGAAGCCGTAAAATGGGCTGGGGAATTTTATGAAATTGCGGGCAAAGCACCGTTGGTTATGAAAAAAGAAATCCCAGGTTTCGTTGCAACGCGATTACAGGAGGCGCTTTGGCGTGAAGCCTTGCATATGGTTGCGAATGGTGAGGCAACGCCAGAAGACATCGATATAGCACTGATGAATGGGCCTGCTCCACGAATGGCGGCGCAAGGCCAATGTATGGCATTTCACGTGGCCTGCGGAGAAGGGGGCATGGCGACGAATTTGGATCAATTCGGCCCTGCGCTTAAATTGCCATGGACACGGTTGGAAGCGCCTGAGCTGACCAAAGAACTCCGCGATCGAATGGTTGATGGATGTAATGAAGTTGCAGGCGATAGAAGTTTTGAGGAAATGGCCGCCAAGCGCGATCGCCAGATTGTAGCAGTGCTACGCGCACTGCGCGACTCGGCCTAGAGTACAAAAGGAACTGTTAGGAGCGTTTGCCTGACAGACGTATGTTTTCTATGAAAGTTGATAAGGTTCCGGGCCAATGTGGCACTTGTTCGTTTTCTGGCCATGCGGTTCGATAGGCACTGGGCTTGCGATCAAAGCAATTTTTAAAAACAGCGTTGAAGTGGGATTGAGTGTTAAAGCCCGACGCCGTTAAAATCTCGCTAATACTTAGGTCCGTCGATACAAGAAGTACACGGGCATGCTGTAATCGCAAAAGTTGGCTAAAGCTGGCAACGCTACAACCAAAATGCGCCTTAAAGCGTCGTTCAAGTTGGCGTTGAGAGATGCCCACGCCGTCGGCAATCTCACTGACGCGCCATGGGTCTTCTATATTTGCTTTAATAATCTCAACCGCTTTACGAACATTCGCATGTAAAGAGTCAATTCCACGACCATGTGTCACCCTTTGCGAGGTTTCGGGTGGCCGAAGTGGATGATGCATAATTTGGTCGGCAATTTCCCCCGCAAGTTTTTCACCGCGATACTTACTGATGAAAAATAACATGAGATCAAAACTAGCGGTGCCCCCTGCGCAGGTCATAATTTGACTGGTCTGTGTGAACAGCTGTTCCACCACATCAATGCGCGGGTATTTCTCTTGAAACCCTTGCAGGTAAGACCAATGTGTCGTTGCCCTTTGATCGGCCAACAGCCCAGCTTCTGCAAGAATGAACGACCCGAGTTCTATTCCGCAAATCTGTACACCCTTGCGGTGCTGAAGCCGCAACCAAGACATGAGTTGCGTATTTTTGTAATTCTCGCCACCCCAGCTGGCGAGAACGAAAATTGTGGACCTTCGCGATAACGTCTCTTTGGGGGCTTCGCAAGTCTGGTACATACCGTTGCTTGACTTAACCAGGTTACTGTCAAAGGAGCAAAAATGATGTGAGTAAACTTGTGCTGGCGATAGATAATTGGCAATGCGCAACGGCTCTAACAAGGCTGTCAAAGTCATCATATTGAACCTTGGCGTAAGGACAAAGACGCAATTCCAGAAGTCATTCGCAGATTCTTGTTTAGTACTCATTTGCTATTCATGCCTTAAGAAAAATACCATATTTTATTTTTTTACGTCATTTCGTATCAAAAAGCGACGAAAAAAAAGAAATTCAAATCACCTTCTAACGGAACTCTGGGTGCAAGAGAGTAGGGAGAAATTCATGAACTATGATGTTATTGTTACTTGTGCCGTGACTGGAGCGGGAGATACAACGGGCCGCAGCCCGCATGTACCAGTCACACCAAAAGAGATTGCAGAGGCAGCTATAGAGGCTGCGAAGGCTGGCGCTGCAATTGCGCATATACATGTTCGTGATCCCGAAACGGGCAAAGCATCGCGCGATCCGAAACTGTTTAAAGAAGTTGTTGATCGTGTGCGCGACAGTAATACCGATGTGGTTATAAACCTTACTGCAGGGATGGGTGGCGATTGGATCCAAGACGTAGACAATCCAGCCATGCCAGGCCCCGGCACAGATATGATCAGCGCAGAAGAAAGATTGCTTCATATCAAAGAATGCTTGCCTGACATTTGTTCACTTGATTGCGGGACGCTGAATTTTGGCGATGGCGATAATATCTATATCTCAACGCCGCCCACACTTCGTTATATGGCTGAAAAGGTTAAGGAGTGGGGTGTCAAACCCGAATTGGAAGTTTTCGAATTGGGCCACATCCGCTTTGCTCGCCAAATGATCAGCGAAGGTTTGATCGCCGAGCCTGCGATGTTCCAGATTTGTTTGGGCATCCCATGGGGTGCAGATCAAACTGTTGAAACGCTCAAGGTTATGAAAGATCATTTGCCTTATGACGCCAGCTGGGCTGGCTTTGGGATTGCGCGGATGCAAATGCCAATGGCTGCGGCCATTACAGCAATGGGTGGGAACGTACGTGTCGGGTTGGAAGACAATTTGATGTTGGACCGTGGTGTTCTGGCAACCAACGGACAGCTTGTTACGCGTGTGGTCGAAATCATCGAGCGCATGGGTGGGCGTGCCGTTACGCCGCAAGAAGCGCGTGATAAACTAAACTTGCGCGGTGGAAAGGCGACACAATGAGCGAGATAGCCACCAACGGTGATTTGAAGTTAACAAACCTAGGCAAGTCTTTTGGTAACTTCGAGGCCGTCAAATCGGTGAATCTGGAAATACCTAAGGGCAAGTTTTTGACCCTTTTGGGGCCTTCGGGGTCTGGTAAAACCACGTTGTTAATGATGATCGCTGGATTTTTAGATGTGACCGCGGGTGACATTTCACTGGGGGGGCAATCCATTGCCAATGTCCCTGCTGAAAAAAGGAATTTTGGGATGGTGTTTCAGGGCTATGCCCTGTTTCCCCATATGACGGTTCGACAAAATATCGCCTATCCGTTGGATGTACGCAAACACCCGCGCGAAGAGATTGAGGCCCGCGTAGACGAGATGCTTGATCTTGTTCAGTTAAAAGAATTCGGTGCGCGAAAGCCAAGCGAATTATCAGGTGGGCAATGCCAACGTGTTGCTCTTGCGCGTGCACTTGCCTTTGCGCCGCCCGTTTTGTTGTTGGATGAACCGCTGGGAGCATTGGATAAAAAACTGCGTGTAGAGGTGCAACAACAGCTTAAGGAAATTCACCAAAGCGTCGGTACGACATTTATCTTTGTGACACACGACCAAGAAGAAGCTTTATCCATGTCGGATGAAATCGTGATCATGCAAGAAGGTAAGATTGAACAAATTGGCTCGCCGGTAGAATTATACGAGCGACCAAACACCCACTTCTCTGCTGGGTTTCTGGGTAAGAGTAATTTTCTGCGAAGGGGTGGAAATCTCTTTGCTCTGCGCCCTGAAAAAATTGATTTAGCGCCAAAAGATCAAGGTGCCGTGAAAGCAAATTTGACCGGACAGATACGCACGATCACATATTTTGGGTCCGTTTTGAAATACATAATTTCAGTGGACGGCGAAGATGATTTCGAAGTCGATGTCGATACGTGGCGCAACAAGTTCGAAGTACGCGAAGGACAGCAGGTCGATTTAACTTGGTCCAAAGACGCGTTGGTCAAACTTAAAGATGAATAATGAATATCGAGTGTGGGAAAACCACACCGAATTAACGGACCAATGGTCCATATCCTCAAAGGGAGATTAAAATGAGTGATAAGCAATTTACAAAAGAAATGTTGGTGGAGGGCGCGCATGCGTTCAAAGCGGGGCGTATGGATCGCAGGTCGTTTTTGACGCTTTGCGCTATGGCTGGTGTCGCAACCTCGACCATCGGTGTTGGTAGCGCCGAAGCAGCAGCAGATCAAATTGTGCTTTGGAATTGGGGTGGTGATGCTGAACGTTGCCACGGCGAAGCAATTGGGAAACCGTTTACAGATGCCACAGGCATTCCCCTACGCATCGATACCTCTGGTCCATTGCAAGGAAAAATTCGTGCGATGGTAGACGCTGGTAATGTAACAGCCGATGTGGCTGATGCTGATGCTTTTGATGCCTTGGCATTGGGCGCAAGTGGTCATTTGGAACCAATTGATTATTCAGTTGTTGATAAGACCAAAACGCTGGATGGCTATGCATGGGAATTTGGCGTGTCTGTCATTTTCTACGGATATGCGTTCATGTATGATACCGAGGCCTACGGTGACACACCCCCAACAGGTTGGGCTGACTTTTTTGATACGACCAAATTTGCAGGCAAACGGTCGCTTTATAAATGGGCGAACGGTTCACTTGAAGCCGCTTTGTTGGCTGATGGTGTTACCAAGGATGCATTGTATCCACTTGATATGGACCGCGCATTGACCAAACTGAAATCCATCAAGGAAGACAGCTTGTATTGGGGTTCTGGTTCTGCAGCACATTCAATGATTGTGAATAACGAAGTGTCCATGGGTATGGTTTGGCAGAACCGTGCGCGTTCTATCGAAGAAGATACAAATGGTCGTTATAAATTGGTCATGAACGAAGCCTTGGCAATGCCGGGTGCATATCTTGTACCCAAAGGTAATCCAGGTGGTGCAGATGTGATGAAGTTCATCGCACAGGCGCAAGAGGTGGAATCGCAATTGGCTATCCTTGCTTGTCTGGGTATGACGCCAACGAACCCTGCTGCGTTCTCTCAGATACCTGCGGAATCGATCCCATACGCGATCACTTCTGCAGAGAATATCGACAGGGTCGTATTCAATGATCCTCAGTGGTGGGCCGATAATGGTGGTGAGGCCGTAAACACCTTCCTTGAAGCAATTAGCTAACACTATGCCAGCCAGAGTTTAATATCTGGCTGGTTTCTCCAGATTTCTGGGCGTTGAAAAATAACGTCGCCCAGAAATTTATCCTTTACGCTCAATTTAACGAAAGTAGCATCCCTTGCTCAAATCACTTCGCAAATCCATCGCGCCTGGTTGGTTACTGGTGACACCATTTTTAGGGCTGTTGTTGGTTTTATATTTAGGTCCGATCATAAACATCCTATGGCTGAGCTTTTCTGATCCCACATTGGGGTTGGGGAATTATGAAAAACTGGTGACCAGCGATTCACTTGGGCGTATTATCTGGACGACGATACGGGTTTGTTTGTTGACCACAGCGTTTAGTGTGACAATCGGTTATTGCATTGCCTATGCGATGGTTCACGCGCATCAAAAACAACAAAATGCGATGCTGGCGTTCTTGCTGATCTCATTTTGGATTTCTGTTCTGGTGCGAACGTTTTCTTGGTTGATGCTTTTGGGCAATAACGGGCTATTGAACAACTCGCTTGAGGCGATGAACATCATCAGCGAACCCATTGCGTTTGTGCGCAACGAATTGGGCGTTCTCATTGGCATGGTGCATTACATGGTGCCCTACGCGGTGCTACCATTGCTGGCCAATATGCAGGGCCTTGACCAACGGGTTTTTCAGGCATCACAGAATTTGGGTGCCAGTGGCGGACAAACGTTTCGCAAAATCTATTTTCCATTGACGCGGCCTGGTGTCGTTGCGTCGTCTTTGCTGGTCTTCATCCTAAGCCTTGGGTTCTATGTGACACCTGCAATCCTTGGCGGTGGTAAGGTGTTGATGGTGGCCGAATACATCTCGGTACAACTGTTGATAACATTGAAATGGGGCACGGCGGCGATGCTTGCGGCGTTGATGTTATTAGGTGTGATGGCAATGCTTTATATTATGTCGCGGTTTATGAAGTTGAGCACTGTTTTTGGAGGGAGTGCATCATGAAACCCAGTATCATGTCACGCGTTGTCACCAGCGGTGCTTGGATTTGCCTCGCCTTTCTTGTGTTGCCTGCGCTGATTGCAATTCCTACATCTCTGACACCCAAACGGTTCTTGTCCTTTCCAACAGATAGTCTGTCGTTGCGGCATTTCGAGAATCTGTTCAGCAGTCCTGAATGGTTGTCGAGCTTTTATCAAAGTGCGGTGATTGCCAGCAGTACAGCAGTGTTCGCAACAATTCTTGGAACGTTATGTTCCATCGGTTTATGGCGCGTGACATCGAAATACAGTGAATTGGTGCGCGCACTTTTGCTGATGCCCTTGATCATTCCGCAGATCATTTCTGCGATGGCATTTTATCGCCTTTGGATACCACTGGGTTTATTGGACAGCTATTTGGGCCTGATCCTTGCTCACACAATCCTTGCTACACCTATGGTGCTGATTACGGTCAGTGCTTCACTGGCAAACTTTGATCCAAAGTTAGAACAAGCCTCGCGCAATATGGGTGCCAACGGATGGACAACCATGCGTCGCGTTATACTGCCATCGATCCGACCGGGCGTTATGGCTGGCGCGCTTTTTGCCTTTATTCTTAGCTGGGATGAAATTGTTGTGACGTTATTTATATCAAAATTCAACGTCTACACTTTGCCTCGTCGCATGTGGAACGGCATCCGCGAAAATACAGATCCAACTGTGGCTGCCGCCGCTGTGGTTCTGATTGCGATCACACTTATTGCCTTTGTTGTGTCAGTTATCGTGTCGCGCAAACGGGCTAAATCTACTAAATAACGAATTGGAAAATAACGTGAGTATTACATTGTCCCATGAAGATGAGATGTTGCGTGACACAGTCCGCAATTTCTTCAATGAGGAGGTCATCCCGCATGAAGAGGTGGTTGATAATTTAGGCGAAGTTCCTGAAGAGATTGGCCGTAATATTGAGGTCAAAGCCAAAGAATTGGGCCTTTATGCGGCAAACATGCCTGAAAATATTGGCGGTGGAGGCCTAAACCACACACAAATGTCGATTATTGAACGTGAATTTGGTCGAACGAGCCACGCGTTGCATTCTTGGATTGCGCGCCCAACTGAATTGTTGCTGGCCAGTAGTGGTGATCAGATTGAAAGCTACTTGAAGCCATGCGTGACAGGCGAAAAGCGAGAGCTTTTTGGCCTAACCGAACCTGAGGCTGGATCGGATGCAATGGGAATGAAATCCAACGCAAAACGCGATGGAGATGACTGGATATTAAATGGGATGAAGCACTTCATCTCGGCCCCAACAATGGCTGATTTTGCAATTGTCTTTGCCGTTACCGGTATGGATGAAACAAAACGTGGTCCTCGCAAACGGATAACTGCATTTCTAGTAGATCGCGATATGCCAGGGGTAGAGTTTCGCGAAGGCAACAAATGCGTCAGCAATCGGGGATACAAAACCTACGAATTGATTTTCGATGATGTACGGTTGAGTGCGGGACATGTCTTAGGTGAAGAAGGCAAAGGTTTTGATCTGGCTGGGCAGTGGCTGGGCATGGGGCGTATTTGGGTCGGCGCAACCTGTTGTGGCAAAGCGGAACGCCTGTTGGAGGCTGCGATCGATTGGGCAGCAAATCGCAAACAATTTGGCAAACCGATTGGCAGTTTTCAAGCAACAGGTTTTCGTCTGGCAGATATGTCGATTGGTTTACGCACTGCTGATTTACTGGTGGCGGATGCCGTGCGCCGTGCCGATGCAGGAACGATGACAGACCAAGATGCGGCAATGGTTAAAGTTTATTGTTCAGAAATGCTGTGCAAAACGGCGGATGACACCGTGCAGATTTTTGGGGGCATGGGATTGATGGAAGAATTGCCAATCCAACGTATGTGGCGCGACAGTCGGATCGAACGGATTTGGGATGGCACCAGCGAAATCCAACGCCACATCATAACGCGCTCTATCCTACGACCGCTTGGCGCATGACCCCAAAGCAGCGTAAAAATTTCGATCGATTAATGAAACCCGCGCAAATCGCATTTGTCGGAGGTGACGATGCGGTTATTGCAATCGGAGAAGCACGCCGGCGTGGTTACACTGGTGAGATTTGGCCGGTAAACCCAAAACGCGCCGAAATGGGTGGTGTGTCTTGTTATGCGGGACTGGACGATTTGCCCTGCGCACCAGATGCAGTGTTTCTTGCGGTCCCACCCAAAGCAGCAATTGGTGCGATCAAGACACTTTCTGACATGGGTGCAGGTGGCGTCGTTTGCTATACTGCGGGTTTTCGAGAAGCAGGCAGTGAGGGTGCTGCGAAAGAAGTTGCGCTGTTAGAGGCTGTTGGTGACATGGCCCTGATCGGGCCCAACTGTTATGGGTTAATCAATTATCTGGATAATGCTGCATTGTGGCCCTTTGCCCACGGTGGGGATTGTCCAGGGTACGGGGCAGCTGTGATTACGCAAAGCGGTATGTTCTCCTCTGACATCACGATGAGCCGCCGATCATTGCCGCTAACCCATATGATTTCTGCAGGAAACCAAACGGTTCTAGCGTTGGAAGATTTCGTTGAGGCGTTGTCGGATAATCCCGTCGTGCGCGCAATTGGCTTGCATATTGAAGGTCTGCAAGATGTTGCAAAATTTGAACGTGCAGCGTTAAAGGCAATCAAAGATGGTACACCAATTGTCGCGTTGAAAACAGGTGTGTCCAAGATTGGCAGCTCCCTGACGCAAAGCCACACGGGATCATTGTCGGGGACGAAAGAGCTTTATGATGCACTGTTTGATCGTTGCGGCGTCATCCCCGTAGACAGCCCGTCACAGTTTATCGAAACTTTGAAATACCTTTGCGTCGTTGGCGCGCCCAAGGGTGAAAATGTTGTCGGCTTCACTTGCTCTGGTGGTGGGGCAACAATGTTGGCGGATCATTCTGAGAAGATTGGCCTGACCTATCCACAGTTTGATGCGCCAGATACCAAAGTCCTGCTTGAATTATTGCCGGAAATCGCCACGGTTTCGAACCCTTTGGATTATACAACGCCAATTTGGGGGCAGCCAGAATATACACGGCCCGTATTCACGCAAGCCATTGCCAGAGCCAACGTAGATGCTGCCATACTCGTACAGGATTACCCAGCGACAGGTTTGGACGAGAGTAAACATTTGTACCTTGCTGATGCCAAAGCCTTTGGCGCGGCGGCCAAGCTTGCCGGTGTTCCAGCCGCCATCTGTTCTACCATCCACGAGAATATGGATGAAACAACACGTACAGAACTGATCGCAAACGGTATTGCCCCGATGCAGGGAATTCACGAAGCACTAAATGCGATCGCGCAGGCTGGTAAATGGTACGCAGACCGCATGCGGATCATGTCGGAAATGCCAAAGCCGATGTTGTCTTCTCCTATGCCTGCGACGATTGAAATGATCCATGAGGCAGACAGTAAAGCGGTGCTGCGCGCGGTGGCGATGTCGGTGCCGAACAGTGCTTTGGTCAAGGGCGATGATGCCCCTATTGCCGCTGAAAAACTGGGTTTTCCAGTCGTGCTTAAGATGATGAGCACCAAGTTGGCCCATAAGACCGAAGCTGGTGCGGTGGTATTAGGATTGAAAGATGCCAAGGCCGTTCATGCAGCTGTAGTCGCGATGAAAACCTCTGTTGCATGTTATGACGCGAATGTTGCCACGGATACATTCTTGATAGAGCGTATGGCTGCGCCCCCCGTGGCTGAGATGATCGTGAGCATTCGCCGCGATTCGCAATTTGGCATGGCCTTGATGATCGGAAGCGGCGGTATTTTTGTGGAACTTTTGGCGGATACGGATACCTTGATTTTGCCTGTCAGTGCTGCGAAAATAAAACAGTCAATTATGCAATTGAAATTGGCAAAACTGCTGGCTGGGTTTCGTGGAAATCCAGTGGTGGATATGGATCAATTGGCACAAACGCTGGCATCACTTTGTGACTATGTCATGCTGCATACCGACAGCATCGCCGAGGTGGAAATCAATCCATTATTCATCTACGAAAACAGTGTGTGTGCCGTTGATGCATTGATCCACAAAATCAAACTCTAATTGGAATAAAAGTTCACTTTTTGCCTGCGCGTTAGTATACCCTAATAAGGGATGGAGCCCGCGCGCAGAAGTCTGCCGTCAAGAGGTTCGTTGGGCAACCAATCTGCCAAAGCCAGACGAAGTTCTATCATAGCATTTATGTCGACGCCGGTATCCAAACCAAGTCGTTCCAGCATGTGGAGGCAATCTTCTGTGGCGATATTGCCTGTCGCACCAGGCGCAAAGGGGCAACCACCAAGGCCACCAAGTGAGGCATCAAAACGGAGGACACCTGTATTTAAGGCCGCAACCACATTGGCCAAACCCATACCCCGCGTATCGTGAAAATGTGCGGCTAATGGAATTGCGCCACAAGCGGCGCGTACATCACGAAACAATCTGGAAACTGTGTTTGGATCAGCGTGTCCAACAGTATCTGCAAGGCTGATTTCATCGACACCTAGAGCCGCCAATTCTTCGGCAATGGCAATGACCCGTTTGGAGTCCACGGCACCTTGGATAGAACATCCAAACGAGGTTGCGATAATGCAAGACAGTTCTAAACTGCCTTCCAGTTTTCGTGCTTTGCGTTCATTAAATATATCACGGGCAATGGCGATGCCTTCGCCAGTGGAGCGATGCGTGTTCGCTTGGCTATGCCCTCACTCGCAGACAGCACATAGGTAATTTTTTGCGCTCCTGCATCCATTGCACGTGAAGCGCCTTTGGCATTTGGCACCAGAACCGAAGCGAGCAATCCATCTATTTTAAGAGCGCCTTGCAGAACGTCGGGTGCGTCCGCGAATTGTGGAATAACTTTGGGTGGAACAAACGATGTCACTTCAATTTCGGCAAAGCCAGCGGCGGCCTGTTTCTGACACCAAACGATCTTGGTTTCGGTGGATATCTGGGATTTAACCATTTGCAGCCCGTCGCGTAAACCGACCTCTCGGACACTCACTGTATCTGACATGCTCGCCTCCGTTATGTGTTTGTGAAACGCGGGTTGCGTTTTTCGTTAAAGGCCAGAACACCCTCGACGCGATCTGCTGTTGGGATCGTTTTGTTGTAAGCTTCGATTTCAAATGCCAACCCATCTGCAATCGACATCTGTAACCCACGGTGGATAGCACTTTTGGCCTGTCGCACGGCAATGGGTGCGTTCGCGGCAATGGTTGTTGCGGTGGCAATCGCGGCACCCAGCAACGCATCGCTGGAGTAGATTGCGTTGACCAATCCCCATTCCTGCGCCTCTTGTGCGGAAAAGGAACGCGCCGTTAGGATAAGTTCCTTGGCACGGCGTTCGCCAATTGCGCGCGCCAGCGTTTGTGTGCCACCCGCACCAGGGATAATACCAAGACGCGTTTCGGTTTGCGCGAATGTGGCAGTATCGGCGGCATAGGCAAAATCCAGTGCGGCCGTGATTTCGCAACCACCGCCATATGCGGCACCATTGATTGCGCCGATTAACGGGATCGGACATTGTAGTATTGCACGGGTCATGCGCTCAAATATTAAATGCTGCCGACGCCACGCAGCATCATCCAATGTGTTACGCTCTTTCAGATCACCACCTGCACAGAACGCGCGATCACCTGCACCTGTTACCACCACGGCGCGAATTTGTTCTGCTTCAAGATTTAAGCCTTCAAAAAGCGCAATCAAATCTGTGGCCATTTGCGTGTTAAAAGCATTTGCAACCTTGGGCCTATTGAGCGTGACCAGCAACACTTCATCGGTTGGCTGGCTCAGCAGCAGCGTATCAAATGTATGGTTCATTTTCAGCGTCTTTCAGGTTGTTACAATTCGTTAAGCATCGGCAAAATAATTATATAACACAATTCAATTCTTGCGAGCCTTAATATGCTTTTTTGATATGGGATTGAACTAGGTCGGGGCTGGGGATCGCATCAATCTCTTTTTCAGAAATCATTTCGGACAGCGTATTGCGCAACAAATTGATGACCGCATCTGTTGCACGTGTTGGTGGGCGTTGGGATGGCTGTGCGAGGATTAATTCGCGCATTGGTGCATCTGGTCGAATACGACGAACTTCAATCTGCTTTGCTTTGTGTTCTTCTGTGATACTGGAAAGCGGCAGAAATGTATGACACAGGCCCGCTTTGACCATTGCGATCAAGATTGGAAAGCTGTCGACATCATATGCGGCACGCAACGTGATGCCATGATCGCGCGTCATGCGATCTATGACCATACGTGGTCCCATTGAGCGGCTCAACAGGCCTAATGGAAGATCGGTTAATTCATTTGGGTGAATTTTTTCTGGTGTGTTGGGCAACGTTCCTAATGGGCTTAGTAAAACAATTTCTTCGCTTAACAGCGAAAAGGTGCGCAAATGATATGCGCTGGCAGGACCATAGAGAAAACCCGCATCCACTGTTCCATTCTGTATCCATTCAAGCAGATCAACGGAATAAGCTTCCTTGAGATATAGGGTAACATCTGGAAGCTCTTTATGGACTCGTTCTAATAATCGCACAGCAAATGCAGGTGTCACCGTGGGTAAAACGCCCAAGGTAACTTGGCCACTGATTTGTGCACCTGATGATCGGATATCCGCAAACGACTGTTCTAATTGATAAAGGGGGGCAGATATCCGTTTATAGAGATCCGTGCCTGCCGTGGTAAGCTCCATTCCGCGAACATGCCTATCAAATAATGGCACACCAATTGAATGCTCTAGCAGTTTAATTTGCCGAGATAAGGCTGGTTGGGCAATCCGTAATCGGTCAGAGGCGCGACTAAGCGAACCTGTTTCGGCCACACAACGGAATGTTCGAAGCTGTCGAAAATCCAAGATATCGTTTCCTTATTGGTATACAAGCTATGCATAGATTATAGTTTTGGTATATCGAAATACAGTGCATACTCTAAAAAATGTTGCTTAGGCAGCATTTAATTAGGAGAAAGCCAATGGGTTTAAACCGTGAACTGGACGGGATAGTCGTTGTTTCCATAGAACAGGCTGTTACCGCCCCGTATTGTAGTTTACTTTTGGCCGATAGTGGTGCGCGCATCATCAAAGTAGAGCGTACAGAGGGTGATTTGGCGCGTGGTTATGACACTGGTGCTGATGGCGAGAGCACCTTTTTTGCTTGGCTTAACCGTGGAAAAGAATCCGTCTGTCTTGATCTGAATGCACTCGGTGATAGGGCCGTCTTGGATGCGGCATTGGCCCATGCGGATGTTCTGCTCAGTAACTTAGCACCAGGGGCATTGGGGCGCAAAGGGATTTCAGGCACAACACTGCGCAAGGTTAATCCCGGACTAATCACATGCGCAATTTCGGGCTATGCAAGCGATGGGCCCGCCGCTAATCAAAAAGCCTATGATTTTTTGGTGCAATCCGAAAGCGGTCTTTGCGCGGTTACAGGAACGCCTGATAATGCGGCCCGTGTTGGTATCTCTATCAGTGACCTCTCAACCGGTTTAACCGCCTATTCCGCAATTCTACGTGCGTTGATCCAACGCGGACGCACGGGTGAAGGGATCGATTTGGAAATAGCCATGTTTGATGTTCTTGCGGACTGGATGAATATGCCTTTAATGGGGCATCGTTATCTGAACGGCGCGCCTGCGCGTTTGGGGTTAACACATGCAACAATCGCTCCTTATGGCGCCTTTGTTGCGGGGGACGGGGGTCAAATTATTCTGGCAATTCAGAATGGCCGCGAGTGGTCGAATTTTTGTGTTAAAGTGTTGGGACGACCCGATTTGGTTGCCGATGCGCGTTTCGCAGATAACACGGCGCGTGTGGCCAATTTGAATGACCTGAATAGGCTTATTTCTACGCATTTTGCAAAATATACGGGCGCAGAGTTGATTGAAAAACTGTCTGCTGCGTCTATCGCGATGGCGCGATTAAGCTCTGTGGCGGATCTGTCAGAGCATAATGCACTTCGAAATGTGGAAATTCGTTATGGTGATGTCGAATTACAGTTGGCGGACTTGCCTGTGGTGACGGATAATCCAAGGCAGACAGAGGTTCCAATTTTGGATCAGCATGGCGCGGCGATCCGCGCCGAGTTTGCGCCTAAGCCATAAAAGGGACACCGATTATGAAATCATACGGTCACTATATCAACGGCAAATGGTGCGATCCCGCATCACGCGCATGGTTGGATACGGAAAATCCATATACTGGCGAAGTTTGGGCGAAAGTTGCAGATGGAAATATTGCTGATGTAGATCGTGCCGTCGCCTCCGCTAAGGCCGCATTTGATGGTGGTTGGGGTGTAATGAAACCCACAGAGCGGGGCAAACTGTTGGTTCGTTTGGCAGAGTTGATTGAGCGCGATGCTGATCAGCTAGGGGAATTAGAGGTACGCGATAACGGTAAGCTACTGGCAGAAATGGGTGCGCAGACTCGCTATATGGCGGAATGGTATCGTTATTACGGTGGTCTTGCCGATAAAATCGAAGGCGCGGTTATTCCATGCGATAAACCAGGCATATTGAATTTTACCCGTTATGAACCCTTGGGTGTGGTTGCGATGATCACGCCATGGAACTCCCCCTTGCTATTACTAGCGTGGAAACTGGCTGCGGCCTTGGCTGCTGGTAATACAGCTGTGATAAAACCATCAGAATTCACCTCTGTTTCAACGTTGGAGTTTGTAAGTCTGTTCAAAGAAGCGGGATTTCCAGATGGTGTTGTTAATGTGGTTACAGGATTTGGTATGACTTGCGGTGCGCCATTGGTTGCCCACCCTGGTGTCGAAAAAGTTGCGTTTACTGGTTCTGATAGTGCGGGCCAAAAAATATATGAGGCCGCGGCCAAAAAGATCATGCCCGTAACTTTGGAACTAGGCGGTAAATCACCCAATATTGTATTTGAAGACGCGGATATAGAAGCGGCCATCATGGGTGTGATTTCTGGTATTTTCGCGGCAACTGGACAAACGTGTATCGCGGGTTCGCGCCTGTTGGTGCAAAATTCGATCCATGATGCATTCGTTAAACGGCTGATTGAGGTGGCAAGCACCGCAGTAATTGGTGACCCGATGTCCTCGGAAACTCATGTAGGGCCCGTCACTACGCCTGCTCAATTCCAAAAAGTACTCGACTATATTGAAATTGCCAAAGCCGAAGGCGCGAAATGCGTGTTGGGCGGCAAGGCATATACCGGCGTGGGTGCGCGCGGGAAACAGTTTGTCGAGCCCACGATATTTACAGGTGTTCGCAATGATATGCGGATCGCTCAGGAAGAAGTGTTCGGCCCAGTATTATCCGTGATTTCTTTCAATGATGAGGCCGAAGCCGTAGCCATTGGCAATGACATAGATTTTGGCCTTGCTGCAGGTGTTTGGACCTCTGATATTGGTCGTGCATTACGTATGTCGGAAAATTTACGTGCTGGAACCGTGTGGGTGAATACCTATCGCGCGGTCAGCTTTACCTCGCCGTTTGGTGGCTACAAACGATCAGGTGAAGGTCGCGAGAGTGGCAAGGATGCAATCAAAGAGTTCTTGCAGATAAAATCTGTCTGGATCGCGCATGAAACTTCGACACAAAACCCATTTATCATTCGATAAACATGCACATCAAAAGGATGAAAGATTAAGATGAAATATGAACAGGACTATCCCGAAATTCGCGATGCAGTCGGGCGCTTATGCGCAGATTTTCCGGGAGAATATTGGCGTAAGACTGATCGAGAACAGGACTATCCGCATGCGTTTGTTCAGGCGTTAACCGATGCGGGCTATCTGTCCGCACTGGTGCCCGAAGAATACGGGGGGTTGGGGTTGCCCATTTCCGCTGCTGCTGCAATTTTGGAAGAAATTCACCGCTGCGGGGGTAACGCGGGCGCTTGCCATGCACAAATGTACACCATGGGGACTGTGTTGCGTCACGGATCGGATGGGCAGAAAAGTAAATACTTACCGGGAATTGCAGAAGGCTCACTGCGCTTACAAGCTTTTGGTGTGACGGAACCCACCAGCGGCACCGACACTGGCTCTTTGCGAACGACTGCAAAGCTTGAGGGTGATGATTTCATCGTCAACGGGCAGAAAATGTGGACCTCTCGGGCCGAACATTCTGATCTTTTATTGCTTTTGGCGCGCACAACGCCCTTGGATCAAGTTAAGAAAAAAACGGATGGTTTGTCGGTTTTTCTGGTAGATATGCGTGACCTGCCGGAAAAGACACTAACAATTCGCCCGATCCGTACGATGATGAACCACGCGACCACTGAAATCTTTATGGATAACATGCCAGTGCCAGTGGCCAACCTTATTGGTGAAGAAGGTAAAGGGTTTCGACACATTCTTTCTGGTATGAATGCAGAGCGTATTTTGATTGCGTCAGAATGTATTGGTGATGCAAAATGGTTTATCGAGAAAGCCTCGGCATATGCAAGCGAGCGTTCGATCTTTGGGCGTCCAATCGGCCAGAACCAAGGCATACAATTCCCCATTGCGCGGGCTTATGCACAGATGCGTGCGGCTGAATTGGTGATGAAGGAAGCGATCCGCCTTTATGAAGCTGGCGGAAATCCGGGTGAAGAAGCGAATATGGCCAAGATGTTGGCGGCAGAAGCTTCTTGGGCCGCCGCCGAGGCTTGTGTGCAAACCCATGGTGGATTTGGGTTTGCCGAAGAGTATGATATCGAACGCAAGTTTCGCGAAACGCGGCTTTATCAGGTGGCGCCAATATCGACCAACCTGATCCTAAGCTATCTATCCGAGCATGTCCTTGATATGCCTCGCTCATACTAAGGATTGGACATGACTCAAGATATTTCAAAAGACATCGTGAAATTCGCCATCGAAACGCAAGCGGGCGATTTGCCAAACAGTGCGCGAGATGTGATGAAGTTGTCTTTGCTTGATTGGGTCGCAGTTGCGATCGCAGGAAAGGATGAGCCAGTTTCAAAAATTGTGCGCGATATGGTTGCACAAGACAGTAAAGCAGGCCCAAGCCAAGTCGTTGGCCTTGAACAAAGTCTTACCCCGCGCGCCGCGGCAATGGCGAATGGGGTTACGTCACACGCACTTGATTATGATGACACGCATTTCATCTACTTGGGTCACCCAAGTGCAGCGGTTGTGCCCGCGGCATTGGCAATAGCCGAAGCGCAGGATGCATCCTTGTCAGATTTGATTGATGCGGCGCTGATTGGCGTGGAATTGGCATGCCGGATTGGACATTGGATCGGCGATGGCCATTATCGCAAAGGCTTTCATATTACGGCAACGGCAGGATGTTTTGGCGCGGCGATGGCTGCGGCTCGATTGATGAAGCTAAATGAAACCCAAACGCTCAATGCACTTAGCATTGCCGCATCACGCGCCGCAGGCATACGTGCGCAATTCGGGACAATGGGCAAACCATATCATACAGGCATGGCTGCGTCGTCTGGTGTAGAGGCCGCGATTTTAGCCGAGCAAGGGTTTATTGCGGCTGACCGCGGGCTTGATGATCCACAAGGTTTTGCAGAAACCCATGACGCTCAGCAAAATAATACAGCATTTGAAGGGCTCGGACAGGTGTTTGTATTTGAAACCGTGCAGCATAAACTTCATGCTTGCTGTCATGGATTGCACGCAACATTAGAGGCTTTGAATACACTAAAAACAAAGCATGATCTAAGTGTGGATCAAATTGAGAAGATCATGATCACGGTACAACCACGCTATATGACCGTGTGTAACTTGCCAGAGCCACGCACAGGGTTGGAGGCTAAATTCAGTTATCGCTTGACCAGCGCGATGGCTTTGTTGGGGCATGATACTGCGCGACTAGACAGCTATACCGACGCTCTTTGTCAGGATGCAACATTGATAGTCTTGCGCGACAAAGTATTCGTACAAGCCAAAGAGGGGATGTCTGGCACCATTGCCGAGGTGTCAGTAACGACGAAAAAAGAGGGCGAAGTATCAGAACTCTATGATCTGGCAGAACTTCACGATGTCGCGTTACGTAGAACCAAGGTTCTTTCGAAGGCAGCAAGCTTGATAAGCAAGGAACGTGCAGAACATATTTGGAGCATTATTTCAAAAGAGAACGGGCTGCTCAGCATACAAGAGTGATGAAATAAGCTTTCCAAACCTCACGCAGTAATTGCCCATAAGGCCATTGCTGCGCATACCATTTAACAAAACCTGCAACGTTTGGTTCTAATTCTGGCTGGAAATGACCAGAGCGTGCGTTGGGGCAAGACATACCCCGTTGTTGATTAACAAGTGTTGGTCATCTTCTACAGGCATACAGCTTTGTTATGATCCCATCTGCTCTGTGGTTTTGTCTCTTGAGGGTGAGTTTTACTAAGGTTCCGTATTAGAGAATTTAATAGCCCCTTATGTATCTAAGCTTTGTTATCCTGCGCCCGATCCGACGTTTTGCAAGATGTCGGATCGGGAAGGTGTTCGCCGTTAGCCCCTTGTGGTTGGACCACGTAGCCTAGGTTGGCGACCCTTCTCTTTCTTCAAACTCGAACAGTTGATTGGGGCACATGACCCCGGAGCATAAGAAAGAGATTTAGATTATGACACATAATGAAGGTTTTGTCGGCTTGGATGTTGGCAAGTTTGAAATTTACGTATTTATTAGCAAAACTGGTTCTTGCTTTTTGGTTCCCAATACACCCTCTGGCCATGTCAGTCTGCAGAGTAAGCTGGGTGAGCCACAAGGCCAGATAATCGCATTGGAACCAACGGGTGGCTATGAATGGGCCGTATGGGAAGTACTGGATACTGCGGGTTACGATGTCAGGCAAGTTTCTGCGGCGCACGTGCGTGCATTTGCCCGCGCAACGGGGGCGTTAGCAAAGACGGATCCGATTGATGCACGCCTGATTGCAGAATTCATGGCGTTCCGTCCTCACTGTGGGCGAAGATTACCTGCGGAGAAACTACGCCATCTCAATGCCTTGAGCACAAAGCGTCGCCAGTTGGTGGAATTGCGCAAACGACTGAAGTGTCAAATTCAACAGCACCACGATGCTGAATTGGTGGGTTTGGACATAGAACTTCTCGACCTTCTGTCGCACCAGATCAAGGTACTGGACGATGCGGTGCAGACACAAATCAAAGCTGACCCACAGATGAAACAGCATGCTAAAATACTGCGCTCAATTCCAGGAATAGGTCCTGTGCTATGCGCCGTTCTAATTGGTGAAATGCCCGAACTGGGCACTATTAGCGATAAACAAATCGCAGCGTTGGCTGGCGTCGCACCGATAAATAATGACAGTGGCCGTTCCGACGGAAAAAGATCAATCAAAGGCGGCAGATACAATGTGCGTTGCCTTCTTTATCAGGCAGCATTGGTAGCATCGACACACAATCAGCATCTCAAAGTATTTGCCAAACGGTTAAAGGAAAAAGGGAAACCCCACAAAGTCATCTTGATCGCGGTTGCCCGAAAACTACTGGTGATCGCCAATGCTCTGGTGGCTAAAAACCAACTCTGGTGCTCAAATTAAATACAGTTGCTAGTTTACTAGATGCCTTGCTTCTTTATTTCTAGCTGCCGTTCAATCAAGGTCCGTTTTGGGAGTGCTGCACCGCAGCGTAAATTAACGGCTTGGACTGCAGCTTTAGGCCGTTAGCTGACTTGGCCAGAAAGGGCGGGAAGCAGTCATTAAGTGTAATCGTCTCGGATATCGTCGGTTAGCCAAAAGTAGACATCCAGAAAACTATAATTGCAAAATTTAACATTCATCAATTGCAAAATTTAACATTCATCAATTGCAAAATTTAACATTCATCATTATAATAATGATCTGCCACACTCCACTCGCAGAGAGATCAGCCCAGTATCAAATAAGGAATACTGGGCTGTTTAATTATGACTATCACATACTACGCATGCGTGCGTGACTTATTTGGATCATGGAATGGAACGTCCTCTACCAGCACGTCCATTGAGCCATTGGCGCCAACATTTTGCAGCACAGTTCCCACTTGAATATCGGATCGAAGGTGGCATAGGCCTAGCGATTTACCCATTCGGTGAGAATAGGCTGGGCTGTTTACCGTGCCAACTTCCTCGCCATTAAGCATCAACTTGCCCTCGCCATCCATGAGTTTAGTAGTTTCTGCTGAAACACCTGCAAAACGAACTTTTTCTTTACCATCAGCGGCGAACAAAGCCTTGCTGCCCATGAATTCGCTTTTTTACGTGAGATAGACCAATTCAGGCCCAGCTCCCAAGGCATTGTCAGATAACTCGAACTAAACTTGAACGCCCATGCTGTGCCAAATCTATGCAACACAAAGCCAGCGCCACTCGGTGAGTGTAACGTTGCAGTTTTGAAATAGCGCAATGGGTTAGGCTTTATCATTCCAAAAACAGACTTGTTTAGTTTTTCAAATAAACTTCCAGCGAGTCATCCAGCGCATCCTTCCACGGTGTATGGTGGACAGGTGCCATTGTACCCGTGATGACGGATTTATAACTGTTGTTGCGGAAGGTCATGATGTCAGTATTCTTGTGACCTTTCCATTCCTTAAAGGCTTTACAAGCTCCTTCAACGTCGAAGTTTGGGTAGTCGGTTTCGACGATTAGCTCTTTGACGTAATCTCCTTGAAACCAGATAGCATCATAATCATCTTTACCGGCATCCTCGACTGCGACTCGTGCATCAACATCCGCCATCAATACCGCCTTGTCTGTTGGTATATCAATCTTTCCCATGATTGCATCTCGCACCCACCATGCCTGAGCATCGAACATGTTGAAGGTGAACCACTGATCCTGCATGCCCAGATAGAACATTTTCGGATTATGGACGTATGCGACACCTTTATATAGGTCTGCCGAAGCCAAGCGGTTGGTGGTTTTCAGGCGCAGATCATCAGGCAAGAAGTTAAAGAAGTGTTTGTAGCCTGTACACAAGATAATTGCATCGACTTCCCGTGATGTCCCGTCCACAAAATAAGCCGTGTTGCCTGCGACCTTTTCCAATGCGGGTATTTCATCCCAATTGTCTGGCCATTTATACCCCATAGGTGCATTGCGATATGCAACGGTTATGGATTTGCAACCGTACTTCCAGCACTGTGATCCAATGTCTTCGGCCGAATAGGATGAACCAAGGATCAAAATATCTATGCCCGCAAATTCTCGGGCATCGCGAAAATCATGGGCGTGTAGCACGCGACCGTTAAAAGTATCGAATCCCTCGTAGAGGGGTACGTTTGGTGTCGAAAAGTGGCCAGATGCACAAATCACATGGTCAAACTCTTCCTTGTATGTACTGTCTTTCAGTTGGTCATGAATGGTGACTGTAAACATCTTGGCATCAGCGTTATATTCCACCCAGCGAACAGGGGAGTTAAAGCGAATCCAGTTCCGGATTTTTGCTTTGTGTACACGGCCTTCGATATAGTCAAACAACACTGCACGAGGGGGGTATGAGGCAATTTGTTTGCCAAAATGCTCTTCGAAAGAATAATCAGCGAATTCAAGACCCTCTTTGGGCCCGTTTGACCATAGGTAGCGATACATAGAACAATGAACAGGCTCACCGTACTCATCAAGGCCCGTGCGCCACGTATAGTTCCATAGGCCACCCCAATTGCTTTGCTTTTCATAGCAAACGATCTCGGGGATATCCTCGCCGTTTTTTTGGGCAGACTGAAAGGCCCGCATTTGTGCCAGCCCGGAAGGGCCTGCGCCGATGATGGCAACTCTCTTATTTGACATTCTATTCTCCTTGTTAGTCTGTACCAATATTTCATTTTGGTATTTTTGGTTATTAACACACTTAACCGACATTATAGTGAAGCAATATCTGCATTCGGGAAACTGCTTTGCTGTTTCAAACTTGATGCGAACGGCAGCTATGGGCCGGAAGCAGACCTTGGGTGACCAGTCTGGAGATTTCACCAGTGAATGGCGGTTTGGGGAAATCATTGGTATTTTTGCACCCGCAGCGAACTTCGGCTCTCCGCCCTAGTTACCAAGTTAGCTCGTGGCCCTTTTTATCCGTTATCTCCCCAAAATCTTTTATGTCGGACACTTTAACAGTTTCTGCATTGCCATACCTGATGGCACCTTGGCTATTTATTAGCCGGGTCATTTAGCACAAATAGCACGATTAGCATGAAGTCATTGTTCAATCCTAAAAACGGTCCTGAACTGGACCGTATTCTCAAATAACGCGACTATGGCAAATAGCTTTTTTAATAATGGGGAGGATTTCGCCTAGCAATCATTATTTTTTATGTTACTTAAAAATAGCTCTACAAGAGTTTAAAAAATAGATTGAAATAAATTTATTATAAACACCGTTTTGCGCTCGTTATTTGTAGCGGCAATGATAGCTAGCGCACTACCAGCTATGGCGAACGTTCGAAGTCAAGCGGCTGATAGAATCCTCGACAAGCTGAAAGATCCTACAAGCGTAATTAGGGCTAAGGTTACACCTGTTATGAAGTACAACTTTGGAATGCGTGTAATGTGCGTTAAGTTCATGGCTAAAAATTCATATGGTGCTTACAATGGTATGAGTTACTATTCAGTTGTATTTAAAAAGGATAAAAAACAATTAAATACATCCAAGATGTCACCGATCAATTCGGTTTATGTAGAGATAAACCATATGCTCCATTTAAAGAGCTAGAAAACTACTAAATCATAAAGCGATCATAGTGTTTTGTTTCGAGGCCCAGCCAATTATCTTCCAATAAACTCCAATAAGAACTTAGATGTTCCAAAGCTATGTGGGGGATTGAAAGGGGGATCTATTTATATTTCGTTAATTTAAATATTTTAAAAACAATAGCTTAGATATGTTTAGTGGCGGAGACGAAGGGATTCGAACCCTCGAGACAGCTACAAACCGCCTATTCCCTTAGCAGGGGAACGCCTTCGACCACTCGGCCACGTCTCCACTGCCTCGTCTACAGAGACAAAATCTGTTATGCAACGTGATTTTTAAACTTTGTTTTGGCAACGCTTCACAAATACTGTTTGTATGATTATCCATATATTTATGCTGCGACACCCGTACATCTGACAACTTTATTGCGGAATAAGCTGATCAATACGTTCAAGACAAAGCTGTGGGCGCTCATGTTGTTTACTTGCGAAAACTTCAGCCTGTGAACTATCGCCCGTCAAGACAAGTGCGCCCTCCATTCCTGCATTTATTGCCATTGCAATATCGGTATATAAACGATCGCCAACCATAACCGAATTTACTATCGCAACACCCAGAATTTCAGCGGCAATTTCTACCAATGCCGGCGATGGTTTACCAAATACATGGCTGCACTTCGATTGTGTGCAACCTTCAATTGCCCCGATGATTGCAGCCGCATCGGGCACACCAAGGCGATGTTCCATCGGGCAATAACGATCCGGGTTTGTCGCTACTAAAATAGCGCGATTTTCCTCAACAATTGCACGGAACGCTATATCCAACTTAGCATAGTCAAAACTACGGTCAAAACTGGCAATGACAATATCGATTTTTGCCGGGTCATTTGATATTTCAATACCAGCTTCACGCAAAATCATCTCTAACGGAGCCTCTGATATCGGATAAACAACAGCCCCCTTGCGGTGTTTTATCAGCCACTGTGCGGTTGCCGTTGCCGAGGTGACAACCCTGCCTTTTGCTTCCAACCCAAGGTTTTGCAGCCGTTGCTCATATTCCAGTGGGGTTTTGGTAGGATTATTTGTAACGAATGCATAAGGAACATTATTATCCTCCAACCAATTGAACAGCTCTGGAACGCCTGGTAATAGCCTGTCACCCAAATATATTGTTCCGTCCAGATCAAAAAAATAGCCTTCATAGACACGTGTAGCTTGCTTTAGTGGACCATTAAGTGACGCTTCGAAAGAGAGCATATTTACGTTCCTTGTTTTCCACGAATATCGGCCCCATGCGCTTACTTTGCAAGACATAGTTAAAAGCGGTAAAGGTATACTTAACCCTAAAAACAGACGGCTTGTGGTGGCTTATAACCATCCACCCATCTTTCTATTGCGGTACGGGCTGATATTACATCATCTGCATCAAATGCCGTTTTAATTTCCCGTATAACATTTGCCACCTCAATTTCTGAAAGCATTTGCTCCCGGGCCCGTAAAATCTTTTTATGCGGTGTCGCCAGCACCTCATCACCAATCAACAATTCTTCGTATAGTTTTTCACCCGGGCGCAATCCGGTAAATTCTACCGCGATATCGCCGTTTTGATTATCTGCGTCGCGAACTGTGCGCCCTGAAAGCTCTATCATCGAGCGCGCAAGGTCATATATTTTAACTGGATTTCCCATATCCAATACAAAGACATCTCCGCCGTGTGCAAAACTACCTGCCAGCAAAACCAACCGTGATGCTTCGTAGGTAGTCATAAAGTAACAGACCTGCTTCACAATAGGTTATTTTTATGCGAGGAAGTGCCTGGAGGTATCATTTTATGAAAGCTTTGAAGATTTTAAGTGCACAACCTGCATTGTTTTTTCGACTATCGGGCATCCGCCTTACAGATTTCAACGCCCTGGTTGCGACACTTCATCCGATCTGGTTGAAAAGTGAGGAGAAACGCCTGTCCCGCAAAGACAGGCAACGTGCGATTGGGGGTGGGATGAACTATCGCCTGGAGTTCGCAGAACAGCTTCTGCTCTGCCTGATGTATTACCGAACCTATACCAGCCATGCTTTTATGGGGCTTGTATTCAATGTATCCTCTCCGACAGTTTGCCGCCGCATTCAAGCCATGACAGAGTTGATGGCAGGCCATTTTCGGATGCCTGAACGTAAAGTAAAGTTGTCGGAAGTGGAAAAGGCTGATCTGCTTTACCTGATGATTGATGGTACTGAGCGTCCAGTTCAACGGCCCGGGAAGCCCTCGGCTCGAAAAGCAAAATATTCTGGCAAGAAAAAGAAGCACACGGCGTCCCACCAGATCATCACAGATGACAAGAAGTGTATACTGGCTGTTGGATGCGCCCATGACGGGCGCAAACATGACAAGCGTATTTATGATGAGACCCGCGTGGATAGGCCCCCTGATATACTTACCCTTGGGGATTTAGGATATCTGGGGACATCACTGGAAATCCCCCTGAAAACATCAAAGAAAAAACCACTTACGAAAGAAGAACAAGAATACAATACATGGCATTCAAAACTACGCATTGGCGTAGAGCACGGTATTGGCCGCATGAAAAAGTTCAATATATTTTCGGATATTCACCGCAACAACCAACAACAAAACATGATTGCCAAGAATGTCGGAGCACTCGCAAATATGAATTTGAAAACAGTTTGACAAAACGGGTGGGGATACTTGTGTCTAAAAATATTCGACCCTATTGTGAATCGGGTCTAACGTGTTACGTTTTTATCGGTTACACTAACCGGCCCACCTTTTGCAATTTGATCTTGAAATAGAGGAATAACCGAACCGGAAGAACCTAGAACATTACCAAAGCGCACCATTGAAAAAAGCGTCCTGCTAGAGCGGCTTGCCAAATCCTGCACCACAAGTTCTGCAAGCCGTTTAGACGACCCCATAACATTTGTTGGTCGTACAGCCTTATCCGTTGAAATTAAAATGAACCTTTCAAGATTAAATTTGCGCGCAGCTTCGGCTACATTTCGCGTACCAATTACGTTATTATAAAGCCCGGCTAATTCATTCACCTCTACCAAGGGTACATGCTTGTAAGCAGCGGCATGCAAGACTATTTGTACTTTGTTGGCACAAATAACCGCCTCTACACGTGCCCTGTCAGTGACCGATCCTAAGGCAGGAACTATGTCCACACCTTCTTGCTTTGCACTTTGTTGAAGTTTGCGGTTAATCGCGTAAAGTGCAAATTCTGAATGCTCGAATAATACCAACTTGCGTATACCACACTTGATAAGCTGCCTGCACAGTTCCGATCCGATAGAACCGCCTGCGCCTGTTACAAGAACAGTTTTATTTTCATAAGTTCGATCTATTTCCGGCACATTTAGGTTTATTTTTTCACGGCACAACAAACTATCGATTGCAGCGGGCTTCAAGCCGCTAGTCAGATTTACCCCATCTATTATTTCCAAAAATGCAGGAAGTGTCTGAACCTCGCACTCTAACGTACTTAATTGTTCTAAAAGCAGGTTTTGACGCCTATCGGTAAAAGCTTGCAAAGTTAAAACTACCAGATCGATTTTCTTTGTGCTGATGATGTCTGTTATTTTCATCGCATCTATTACTGGTAATCCAGCCGCAATCATTCCTATCACTTCCGGATTATCATCAACAAATGCTATTGGGTGTATTCCCGGCGTTTGGCGCAACACTGAAACCACCTTGATCCCCTTCTGGCCTGCTCCGTACACTAATACCAACGAGCGTGGCCTACAACCTATGCGCCCAATCTCGCATACCGATTGATCGAATGCGCGAAGGTTGGTTCATGAGCTTGTTCCAAGCCTCACAGCAATGGGTGACAATGTCGTCGTAGTCTTTGAATACACGGTTGGAGAGCCAGTTATCGCGCATGAATTGCCAAATATTTTCATGGGGGTTCAGTTCCGGGGATCGGGGCGGCAGCGGCAGGAGGGTGATGTTCTCGGGAACGTCGAGATTGGGCGTTGTATGCCACCCGGCCTGATCGACGAGAATTACAGCGTGGGCACCGGGGCCGACTTCACCACTGATGATGGCGAGATGGGCGTCCATTGCATGTGTGTCGCAGTACGGCATGACGAGTCCGGCACCCTTGCCTTTTGCTGGACAGATCGCGCCAAAAATATAGGCCCATTGGGTTCGCTGATCGTGCGGCGCACTGGGTCGGGTTCCACGTTTGGCCCACCGTCGCGTGATCTTGTTTTTTTGACCTATCCTGGCTTCGTCCTGCCACCAGAGCTCGATTTCTACGCCTGGGGCCAGACCGGCCCTGATCTTTTCCACCTCGGCGGGAAAGTTTTTTTAAACGCAACAATCGCGTCCCCGTCCTGCGCGTAGTGGCGCGGACGGGCGGAGAGCTTCCGGTAACCCATCTCGCGCAGAACCCGCCCCACCGTGCCCTCGGCGATTGAAACGCCAAACTCTTCGCAGAGCCAGCGCGCCAGATCGCAGCGCCGCCACCGCACCACGCCGTGGATCGCGGGGGTTGGGCCGCGCTCCACCATCTCCGCAAGCGCCCGGCGGTGTTCTGCTGTCAGCTTTGGTTTTGGCCCGACAGACCGGCGCGTGATCAACCCGTCTGCTCCGTCCACGTTGAACCGCATCACCCAGTCACGAATAATCTGTAGTGTCACGTCGCCGATCCGCGCCGCTGCGGTCCGCCGACCGCCGTCATAAATTGACGCCAGTGCCAGAAGGCGGCGCGTCTGATCGCTGTCACGGCTCGACCGCGCCAGTCTGCGAAGTCTGTCGCCGTCAAAGTCATCTCGAAGTGGTATCGCTGCACCCATAATATCCCCCATGTTTGTCGGGACATTGATTCACATATTCCGCGCCAAGGGAACCCTGAAAATGAGTCAGATACTATGTTCATTGGTATAACACACGCTTTTGAGGTGGCTTTCCCTTTGGCAAGTAATCCAACAAGTATTGCCCAGCAACACGTGAAGAAATGTTCGCTGCAAAAAACAATACTCCAAATATTATTGGAACACTGCGCGGTGCCCCGGAAGAAATAATTTTACTGGCGAAACTGCAAAAAAGCACCATCCCGATAGAGCACAGCCCCGTACGTAGAATTGCATTGCGCTCAAAGGCTTGAAGTTTAATGCGCGAAAGACCCAAGCCAAGCAACAGAGTTAGGCCAAGGAGTGTCATTGCAGGAAACAGAATCCAAAATTTCTGCAACGTATGATCGGGGACTAAAATTCCAAGCTGCAATGCAAATGCGCCGTACAAAGCAAATAAAAGAATAAAAACATCCAAACAAATCAGAATCATTTGCTTTGAAAGCCGTGATTGATTTGTTAAGACTTCATACATAATGCAGGCTTTCAAATACAATAAAGTCCAGGGCGGGCTTCAATCGGATATAAGACTTCAACCCTGTACCTGACAATCGTACGGCAGCAGGATGCAAAGCCTCGGGGCAACATATTATTTTAACTGTGTTTTATTAAAACTTGTCGTAGATTTTATATGTTCATTGAATAGTTAAAAAATTCTGAATCAAAGTTACCTGTTCAATATTTTGTAAATAAATCATCTGCATTTAAGCTTAGCTTCTATAACGGGCATTGATTCAATCTATAACTTCTTTACATCAGGCCCTAGCAAAGACAGCCAAGGTACGCTTTTCCATGACCACATCAGATAGACTTGCCCATACCGAAAATAATCACCCCGCTGTAAAACCTGCCAAAGTAGGTGTTCTTATCGCCAATCTTGGAACACCAGACGCAACTGATTACTGGTCAATGCGTCGTTATTTGAACGAATTTTTATCTGACACACGCGTTATCGATTACGCCAAGTGGAAATGGCAGCCGCTTTTACAATTGATTATATTAACGACACGTCCAAGCAAATCTGGAAATGCATATCGAAAAATTTGGAATGCAGTTTTAGATGAAAGCCCATTGTTAACCACAACACGACTGCAATGCGAAAAGATCGCAGCAAACCTGAATGAAGTTTACGGTGACGACGTAATAGTTGATTTTTGCATGCGATACGGCAATCCGTCAACACAGGACGTCGTTCATAAGCTGAAAGATCAGGGATGCGAGCGTATCGTATTCTTTCCACTTTATCCTCAATACTCTGCACCAACGACCGCTACCGCAAATGATCAATTGTTTCGGGTATTAATGAAAATGAACTGGCAGCCATATATCAGAACCGTTCCCGCCTATTATGATCGCCCTGAGTATATCACTGCTTTGGCTGACTCAGTTCGTACGGCATATTCTAAAATGGACACAAAGCCGGATATATTGGTGACATCATATCACGGCGTTCCTTTGCGATATCTGACAGAAGGCGACCCTTATCATTGCCAATGTCAAAAAACGACCCGACTACTAAAAGAAGCTTTGGGCTGGAATGACACTGAAATTAAAGTCACATTCCAATCAAAATTCGGCCCAGAGCAATGGATTGAACCATATACAGTTGATGAGGTTGCCCGCCTGGCAAAATCCGGCAAAACCAATATTGCGATCATAGCGCCTGCATTTTCTTCCGATTGCGTTGAGACGCTAGAGGAAATAAACGAAGAAATTAAAGACAGTTTTATGGATGCCGGTGGTGAAGTTTTTAGTTATATACCATGTCTGAATGACAGTGCCGCGCACATAAACGTATTGGCAAATGTGATAAAAAATGAACTTTCAGGTTGGGTTTAACCAGCCTGATTGGCAGTCTTTGAAAACGATTCAACAGGCGTTCCAACAAACTCTTTATCGCCTACTTTTACTGCAATTTTTCCATTTTCCAAGGCACGAACAAACAGGCCTTGCACAGCAATGTAACTGCTAATCATGATGGTCTTATACATGCGTTCTATCCCTAAAATAGTAGCAAAAATTTTAAAGACTCAAGCACCGATTACGGCTGTAAGAATACACAAAATTCCACATATTAAAAGGTGTTTTTACGTATTAATCTTTTGTTTAAAGCCAGTCCTTTAACACGGGTATTATAGGTAAATCAGCTTCTGGCATCTGATAAGAGGTTAGGTCTTTAGCATAAACCCACGCCAATTTCTGGCCTTCCTTAGGTGTAGCGATTCCCCCCCATTTTCTACAAGCAAAAACCGGCATCAACAGGTGGAAATCTTCATAACTATGGCTGGCAAAGGTTAAAGGTGCCAGGCAACTGGCCCATGTTTCAATGCCCAGCTCTTCGTGCAATTCACGAATAAGTGCCTTTTCTGGCGTCTCATTCAACTCAACTTTTCCACCCGGAAACTCCCATAAACCAGCCATAGGCTTGTCTTTTGGCCTTTGCGCCAGCAAAATGCGCCCATCAGCATCAATTAAAGCTACCGCGGAAACCAAAACTGTTTTCATGAACGGTAATCTGCATTGATCGTGATGTATTGGTGGGTCAGGTCACACGTCCAGACTGTGGCCGCACCGCTCCCAACACCAATGCCGACAGAAATAGAAAGATCTGCGTTCTTCATATAGCTTGCGCCAGCTTCTTCTGTGTAACTTTCAGAAACCCAGCCGTTTTCCGCAACTAATATATCTCCAAACTTTATAGAAAGTTTATCTCTATCTGCTGGCTCGCCTGACTTCCCGATTGCCATTACAACCCGTCCCCAGTTAGGATCTTCACCTGCTAGGGCAGTTTTCACCAAGGGCGAATTGGCTATGGCCAATGCAATGGTACGGGCCGATGTGTCCGATGCAGCCCCTGCAACATTTACAGCTACAAACTTGGTTGCACCTTCACCATCTTTTACGACCTGATGGGCCAAGCTTAGCATGACCTTGTTCAGGGCCGTGGCAAACGCTTTGCCTTCCAGACTTTTGGTATCATCAATAACAGGCGCACCGCTTTTACCAGTCGCGACCAGCATCAGGCTATCGGATGTTGATGTATCGCTATCTACAGTAATGGAATTAAACGACCCTTCGTTTAGCTGTGATAACATGGCCTGCAAAGCAGATTGTTCTATTGCCGCATCGGTGAAGATATAAACCAGCATTGTCGCCATATCCGGTGCGATCATGCCAGAGCCTTTGGCAAATCCAGCTATTCGAACGGTTTCGCCGCCAATAAATAACTCTGCGCACGCACCTTTGGCAAATGTATCAGTTGTCATTATTGCCCGCGCCGCCGCCTGTGCATTATCTGTGGTCAGGTTTGCGTTCAATTCTTTAACCTGCGCAATAATACGATCATGCGGCAAAGGCTCGCCAATAACACCCGTAGAGGCAGTAAAAACACATTCAGGACGTGTTTCAAGCTGTTCTGCAACTACTTGGCATATTGACTGCACCGAGTAAGCACCCTTCGCTCCGGTAAACGCATTTGCATTGCCAGAATTTACCAGTATCGCAAAAGGCTTATTCTTGGGTAGGGCAGTTTTCAGTTTTTCTTGGCAATCTAGAACGGGTGCAGAGCGCGTTGCGGATTTTGTAAATACCCCGGCAACAGAGCTACCCGCAGCAACTTTTACCAACATCACATCATCCCGGCCCGGATACTTTACGCCAGCCTGGCCCGCAGCAAAGAGAACCCCATCAATTGGCGGCAATGCAGGAAAGCCATCTTTTGGTGCCAGTGGTGAAACAGCGTTTACTGCAGTAGTGGTTTGATCAATGGCCATGGTTCAGTCCAGTGCCTACTCTTCTAAAATTTCAAGCTTCTTGACGTAAGAGGGGTCAATCTGTTGTTCATTTCGCACGATACTACCAGATGCTTCCAATTGTGAAATTCTATTATCCAATGCTGTCGATGTCAGGATATTCTCTATTTCTTCAAGAACCGTTGCTAGCTCCGGTATCGGCTGGTTCCGCTTGTCATTCAGTTTGATAACATGCCAGCCAAAATCAGTTTTGACGGGTTCGGAAATTTGGTCCACCTCCAATGCAACCATTGCCGTTTCAAATTCCGGCACAAGTTGGCCTAAACCCATCCAACCCAATTCTCCGCCCTTTGGTCCACTTGGTCCCGTAGATTTCTCTTTTGCAGTTTCTGCAAAATCGGCATTGCTCGCCAGCAATTTCACTACAGTTGCTGCTTCTGCCTCTGTTTCCAGCAAAATATGGCTAGCATTATACTCTGGTATTGGTTCTGCGTTCTTATATATTGTGGTGTATTGTTCATCGATTGCTGCTTGTGTCAAAGCCTCAGCAGATATTCTGTCAATTGCCACTGCTGCAAAAAGCGCGCGCCGCTCATTGTCCTGTGCTAGTTTAATCTCTGTTGTTTCTTCAGTTATTAAACTGCTTAGCAATTGTTGCTGTATAAGCTGATCCACAATACCCGCATAAAGATTTTTATCTTCAATGCCCAAGTACTGTTTTGGCAATCGGCTTGCCAAGGATATAACATGACCTAGCGTTATATCTGTACCACTAACAGTAGCGATCACTGTGTCTTTTGTTGGATCTTCTTGCGAAAAAACCGGTGCCGAAAGGGCCAAGACGGTTGTTGCAATTGTAATTAGTCGACGTGTAATACCCATTCATATTCTCCGTTTAAACGTTAAAATACCGACACAGTTCAAAGAATTGTGTCGGACAATTTAAGTACCAAAGTTGACACTGACAATACACCCGCTTACATGCCTTAAACTGGCGTGGTTTACAGAGTGCCATTCGGCTTGCTTCTTCATAGGCCTTCAAGGCAAAGCCTACAAGCTGCTGGAGCATAAGTATTTAATATATGCGCTAAAATACGCCGTAATTTTGCGGCTTTTGAATAAACGGAGACATCATGCTGGGCATGAATACAATAGCCAAAAAAGTTTTTGGCTCACCGAACGATCGTAAAATCAAAGCGGTTCAACCTTTGGTTAGCAAAATCAATGCGTTGGAAGTAGAATTCCAATCTTTAAGCGACGAACAGATTAAAGCTAAAACTCAGGAATTTAAGGAACGCCTTAAAACTGGTGAAGTGTTGGATGATATTTTACCAGAGGCATTCGCAAATGCCCGTGAGGCAGCAAAACGTGCTTTAGGACTTCGTGCATTTGATACACAGCTCATTGGCGGCATATTTCTGCATCAAGGTTATATCTCTGAAATGAAAACTGGTGAGGGTAAAACCCTTGTGGCCACTCTTCCGGCATATCTAAACGCCTTAACGGGCCGGGGTGTGCATGTTGTAACCGTAAACGATTATCTGGCGCGTCGTGATGCCGAATGGATGTCTCAGGTCTATGAATTCCTTGGTATGACAACGGGTGTTATTGTTCCGGATATGGACCCTACAGAAAAACTGGAAGCGTATCGTGCTGATATTGCATACGCCACTAACAACGAGTTGGGTTTCGACTACTTACGCGACAACATGCAAAGCGATATTTCACAGGTCGCCCAGCGCGACCACTATTTTGCTATCGTTGACGAGGTTGATTCGATCCTGATTGATGAAGCTCGGACACCGTTAATTATTTCTGGCCCGGCGGAAGACCGCTCTGATCTCTATATCAGCATCGACAAACTAATCCCTGATCTAAGCCAAGAGCATTACGAACTTGATGAGAAAAGCCGCAGCGTACATCTAACGGAAGAAGGCAATGATTTTGTTGAAAAACAATTTCTGGAAATAGGCCTTTTGGAAGAAGGCGCATCGCTTTACGATCCTGAAAGCACGTCACTGGTTCACCACATCAATCAGGCATTGCGTGCGCATCTACTGTTTGCCCGCGAAAAAGATTACATTGTCCGCGATGGCGAAGTGATGCTGATTGACGAATTCACTGGCCGTATGATGAAAGGTCGCCGGCTATCTGAAGGCTTACATCAGGCTATCGAAGCAAAAGAAGGCGCGACCATACAGCCGGAAAATGTCACGTTGGCTTCCGTCACCTTCCAAAATTATTTCCGCCTGTATGAAAAACTGGCCGGCATGACAGGTACAGCACTGACTGAGGCGGAAGAGTTCGCCGAGATTTATGGATTAGGCGTTGTTGAAATACCAACAAACAAACCGATCATTCGTATGGATGAACACGATGCGATTTACCGCACAGCTGTAGAAAAATATCAGGCTGTCATTGAAGAAATTGCCCTGTCACACATTAAAGGTCAGCCTGTTCTGGTTGGAACGACTTCAATTGAAAAATCCGAAATGCTATCAAACCTTTTGAAGGATAAAACGTATTTAAATAGCTTATCTGCCAGTATACACAAACGATCTGAGCGCATGAAAAAAGATGAAGATAAAAAGGTAGAAGTTGAAAAAGCAACCCAGATCGAAGCCTTGGTTAAAGCCGAAGGCTGTGTGCCGCATAATGTTCTAAACGCCCGCTTTCATGAACAAGAGGCTGCAATTGTTGCAGATGCCGGAACATCTGGTGCGGTAACTATTGCTACGAACATGGCGGGCCGTGGTACCGATATCCAGTTGGGCGGCAACTTTGATATGCGCCTGTCAAAGGCACTACACGATGCCGGCGATGATGCGGATGAAGCTAAAATACGCGATACGCTTGAAAAAGAAATTGCCACCAACAAAGATGCAGTTTTAGCTGCAGGCGGTTTATTTGTTCTGGCGACTGAACGTCACGAGAGTCGCCGTATTGATAACCAGCTACGCGGACGTTCCGGTCGTCAAGGCGATCCAGGCCGTTCCGCTTTCTTCCTGTCGCTTGAAGATGATCTAATGCGTATTTTCGGCTCTGAGCGTTTGGAAAAAGTTTTAAGCACGTTGGGCATGGAAGAAGGGGAAAGTATCGTTCATCCATGGGTGAACAAATCTTTGGAGCGCGCACAAGCCAAGGTTGAAGGGCGTAACTTTGATATTCGCAAACAATTACTGAAGTTTGATGACGTAATGAACGATCAGCGCAAAGCCGTTTTCGGTCAGAGGCGTGAAATAATGGAAGGCGATGACCTGTCAGATGTCGTCAAAGATATGCGTGATCAGGTTATTGACGATATTGTAGATCAGGCCATTCCAGAAAAATCCTACCCCGAACAGTGGGATCTAGCAGAACTTGATGCTAGCACCAAAGAACTTCTTAGCATGTCTTTACCGATAAGTGATTGGGCAGAAAAAGAAGGCGTAGATGACGAACAAATCCGTGAGCTTTTATATGAGGCAGGCGATGCATCTGCTACGGAAAAAGAACGGCAGTTCGGTCCGGAAAACATGCGAAACATTGAAAAACAACTTCTTTTGCAAACGATCGATGGCAAATGGCGTGAACACCTTGTTACGTTAGAACACCTAAGATCAGTTGTTGGTTTTCGTGGCTATGCCCAGCGCGATCCGCTGAATGAATATAAAACAGAAGGTTTTGAGCTTTTCGAAAAGCTATTGGATGGTTTGCGTGTGGATGTCACAAAACAACTGTCCCATATTCGAATGTTAACCGAGGAAGAGCAGCAACAAATGCAAATGCAGGCGTCAGGTGAAGCACCGGCATCAAATTCTGGCGCGATAAATGGTTTCGATGAAGCCGATCAAGCCACATGGGGTGATCCATCACGGAACGAGAAATGCCCTTGCGGTTCAGGCAAAAAGTTCAAACACTGCCACGGCAAATTCTAAAAAACTGCTGATAATACGCATTTTATTTTAATGTTAAACTTAATGGTGTCTTCAATTTAGGCTGAATTGTGGCACTTTTTGTTGCAATATCAGTGTATTATTGGCTATATATTGATATTTCCCAACATCGTGGCACGATGTGTGGGGCGTGTGTCTTATCATCCTCACAGCCTGTTCCAGATCAGGCAGCTAATACAATAGTTAGTATTTATTTGGCATAATGTCACTGATATATCTGTGGAATCATACTGTGCGCATCAATGACAAAGCCGTAACCCTTGTAACAGGCCTCATATTATTACTGGGCGTAGGTACTTTTGCGCACAAAGGCGATGAGCTATTCGCTTCAAAGACCAGTAAAACAGAAATTGCCGCAAATGATGTAGATTATATGCCAAAAACAGATGCCACTTCTGGCCCTGAAATATTAGCCATCGATCATACCACCAACACAGTAAATATTGAAAAAATATTACCGGCTGAAGCAGCTGATGCCTTGGGTTTCAAACTTGATAGTGAAATACAGATCGCATCTGTTCTGGCAAAACCTCCTGTGCAAAGTACTTTTAAAATTGATCCGATTCAGACGGACTGCTCACTTAATTTATCCGCAAAATCGCTTAGGGGTGCGCGCATAAAGCTGCAATTGATTGCGCCTTGTCATAAGAATAAGGTAGTTACAATCACGCACGCAGGTTTACGATTCAATGAAATCGTTGATAACAGCGGCATGGTTTCCATAATAATCCCGGTTTTATCTGATCCCGCAAGCATTGAAGTTTCCTTTGCTGACGGGGTTTCAAAATCTATCACTGCACCTGTTAAAGATTTATCTTCGATACAGCGCACAATTATAGCTTGGTCCGGTAGAAAAAACCTTGGCCTTCAAATAGATGAAAATGCGTTTAACAGCGTACAAAATAAACAAATTACAGCCCAGAACGCTCGCTCTTATAAAGAGTCATTTTTACTAGGTGGCGGATATTTAACCACCCTTGGCAATGCCGATCTGGGGACTGGAAAATTTATTCAGGTTTACAGCACTAACAACCCCAATGATATATTTGTTGATTTCAGCATTGTTCTAGACGATCCAAACAGTATGTGTGGAAATAGGTTTTCAATCAAAACTGTTAGGTATACTTCTGATCTGGGCCCGCAATCTACAAGCAAGAATATCTCAATACGAAACTGTTCTGCAAAAAATGAAAGTATTGTATTGAAAAATATGCTTAGGAACCTGATTGTGGCAGAACGAAACTAGTTGGCGACATCATATGTTCTTACTTCGATTATTATCCGTTTCATTAGCTATATTTACTATCTCCCACGTAGTTTGGGCGGGGCAAGTCACATTAAAGTCCACCTCAAGCCCGATCGAATTGATTGGCGAGCTTAATAGCTTTAATAATGGGGTTTACGTAATTGAAACCGACCTGGGTCAGCTTGAGGTAGACGCGCGAACTGTTACCTGTACGGGCTCCGCATGCCCCAACATCAATAGCCTTGCCTCAGAGTTTTCAATACTAGGCGATCAGATCGTTATTGACAGGTTACTAATACCGCTACTGGAAAGTTACAGCTTTTCATTGGGGGCGGATATTGAGACAACAATTGAAACGGACGTCCGGTCAAGCATAAAAATTACCGCTAGTGATGGCCAAGAGTTTGCTAAAATCTCGGTGCAACAACAAGCGGCATCCAAATCATACGGCGCATTGAAAATAAACAGTGGCACCTCAAGGACTTTAACGGATAGTGCAAAAGAATCAAATATTGTGCCCATCGCCGCAGATGCTTTGGTTGCAATCACTTCAGACATAAATCCTGTTAAGTCCATTTCTTTTATTGCGCTTCAGGGTGTGCTTTCTGGCTCAATAACCAATTGGAAAGAAATTGGCGGCCCTGATGCGCAAATTAATATCTATTTGCCTGAAAACTCTTCTGAATTATCAGAAATTGCAAATGAGTTTGGTTATGATTTTTCTATGTCCAATGGCGCCGAGCGTTTTAACAGCCTAAGGGCGCTTTCAAAGGCCACTGCAAATGATCCTTATGGTCTGGGGATTACCAGTTTTGCCAATCGCCGCACAGCGAATGCATTACCCATACTCGGGAAATGTGGTGCCTATCTGCGACCTAGCGTCTTTAATATTTCATCAGGCAATTATCCTACAACGTTCTATTATTACCTAGAGGCAACAACTGGAACCTTACCCATATTTGCGCGCGAATTTCTTAATTACACTGGCAATACCCAGGCCAAAACCATGATTGATCGTCAAGGTTACCCCAGTCTGTCCATACACGAAAACAGTTTAGACAATCAGGGTAATCGTATCGTACATGGATTACTCAACAGCACAGGCGCGGCGCAATCTTCAGAGTTTCGTTCCATGCTGCAACGCTTTAACGGTGCCAGGCAACTGTCTACTGTTTTAAGGTTCGATAAAAACGGAATTAAACTAAACCCACAATCCAATGTTGCTCTTGAGGCTTTTATTTCAGAATTATTTTTAGGAAACTACGCTGATCAAACGTTAATAATTGCAGGATTCACTGATTCTAAGAATAGCTTTGCTGATAGTAAGCGCACCTCTAAATCGACAGCCATGATTATATCCGAAATTATAAAGAATGCGGATGATGCCGATTTATTTTCAGACTTACAGATTGAAGTAATCGGTTACGGTGACATCTCTCCACTTTCATGTGAAGACACCCCTGAAGGAATCACCTCAAACAACCGTGTTGAGATCTGGGCAAAAGATAATCTTTAAATCAAGTCGCGCGCCTTAAAGCTGATATCACCTGCTCTGCCGATTATTATATGGTCATGAACTGTGATGGACAGTGCACTTAGCGCACGAATAATATCCAGCGTTACAGTTACATCTGCAGGCGATGGTTCAGGATCCCCACTCGGGTGGTTGTGGACAAGAATAACTGCGCTTGCATCCAGTTCCAGCGCGCGCTTAGCTACTTGGCGTGGATAAACCGGCACATGATTGACAATCCCCGATTGCAGGCATTCATCCGCAATAAGCACATTTTTACTGTCTAGAAACAATACTCGAAATTGTTCATATGCCAAATGCGCCATGCTTGACCGGCAATAGTCGATTAACTGGCTCCACGATGTCAGAATATCTCTATTTAAAATTTGCAGCTGTGCCATTTTATGGGCAGCTGCCTGGACTATCTTCAACTCATTGATCACGGCTTGCCCAACTCCGCGAATATTCTGCAAGCTATTTTCTGACGCAGTTATTACAGCATTAAATGAACCGAATTGTTTCAATAAAACTTTGCACAAAGATCGCACATCTCTATCTGGGATTGCACGACAAATAATTAATTCAAGCAATTCAAAATCCGCAGCTGCCTGCGCACCACCTTTTAAAAATCGAGCCCGTAATTGGCTACGGTACTTGTGTTGAAGCTTTTTTGGGTCAACTGCCGAAGCCTGTGACAGGCTGAATCCCAGCATTGCTGCTTCGGCAAATTCAGATTTTTGTAGATTCGGGTCCATGGGTCCATGGTTACCCGTTTTGGTTAACCAATGGTTTCAAAATTGCTGCATTGCTAAAATGTCGGATGAAATGTTTCATTTGGTGACAGGGTAAAAATTTCATAACCCTCTGCTGTCACGCCAATCGAATGTTCAAACTGTGCCGACAGAGATTTATCTTTTGTGACCGCCGTCCAATCATCTGCCAGTATTTTAGTTTGGGGCTTACCTAGGTTAATCATTGGTTCAATTGTAAAAAACATGCCCTCTTCAAGCACATTGCCGGCTCCCCAGTTGCCATAATGTAAAACATTTGGCGGGGCATGAAAAACGCGCCCCAGCCCGTGTCCACAAAAATCACGCACAACAGAACATCGATGTGCCTCGGCATATTTTTGAATTGCCGCGCCAATATCCCCAAAGGTATTGCCGGGCTTCACCTGATCAATACCCAGCATCAGCGCATCATGGGTAACTTGGATCAATCGCTCTGCCTTGCGCGACAGCTTACCCGCAACATACATGCGCGAATTATCGCCAAACCAACCGTCCAGAATACAGGTCACATCAATATTTAAAATATCGCCGTCTTTCAATTTTTTATCAGACGGAATACCATGGCACACAACATGATTAATCGAAATACAGCTGGATTTTGGATAGCCCCGATACCCTAATGTTGCCGGCATTGAATTATTGGAAGCCATATAATCATGACACAACTGATCAAGGTATTCCGTCGTCACACCCGGCTTCACATAAGGGCCGATCATATCCAGAATTTCTGCGGCCAATCGCCCAGCGCGACGCATACCTTCAAAGTCTTCCTTTGAATGGATGGTAATACCATCTGCGTTTAGCCTTGGTTTCTTCGTGCCTTCCAAAGGGATGCTCCACAATCATAGAATTTATTGCTAAATAGTATTAATTCACAGCGCTGACCAGAGCCAAGATTAAATGATGCGGTTCGCCAGCGAAATTCCCCCGGTAGTGAGTGATGTGCCATAGCATTCAACCTCTACCCCTGCGGCTTTGGCTTTAATCGCCGCATTCATGTAGTCAGGGTCAATATCACCTGCAATTGTAAATCTGTTAATGTCATTCCGCTGCACCAAATACAACAATATCGCGCGATGCCCCTGCCTCACCATATGCGCCAGCTCTTCCATATGCTTTGCGCCACGCTTGGTAACACTATCGGGAAATTCTCCCAGCCCGCTGATGCGGGATAGGGTAACGCTTTTGATTTCCAGATAACAATCAGGTTTGTTTTTGTCCGTCAGCAAAAAATCCACACGAGAGTTTTCGCCGTATTTCACTTCAGGGCGAACATGACTATATCCAAGTTTGGCAGCAAACCCATCTCTTAAAGCTTCGCCAACTATCTTATTCGGCAGGCTGGTATCAACGCCTATTAATGTGCCGTCTTTCTTTTCTGCCAATTTCCATGAATACCTTAATTTGCGCTTAGGGTCATTATTTGGCTCTAGCCAGACGCGCAATCCTGCCTCTTTCATACCCAGCATAGATCCCGGGTTGGCAACATGTGCTGTCACCTCGCAACCATCGGTCAACGTGACGTCCGCCAAAAAACGCTTATATCTACGAATAAGCGTTGCGGGTATAAGGGGTTTATTAAATTTCATGCCTGGAACTTACGTTCCTCGCAAAATAAGGACAAGTCAGATGAGCAATCCAACAGCTGCCATGATCGTCATCGGTGACGAAATCTTATCCGGCCGCACGCAAGATACCAATTCAAACTATTTAGCACAGCAATTAACCATGCTTGGGATTGATCTGAAGGAAATACATGTCGTGTCAGATGACGCACAGCAAATTATGCATTCAGTAAACGTACTACGCATGAAATATACAAACGTCTTTACCAGCGGCGGTATCGGTCCAACACATGATGATATTACTGCGGATTGCATCGCAAATGCGTTTGGTATTTCGATTGATGTACGGGAAGATGCCCGCGCAGCTTTAGCAGCAAACTATAAAAATCCGGAAATAGAATTAACCGAGGCCAGGTTACGTATGGCGCGCATACCGGATGGTGCTACATTAATTAATAATCCAATATCCAAAGCACCCGGTTTTTCAATCGAGAATGTTCATGTCATGGCGGGCGTTCCGGCAATCTTTAAAGCAATGCTGGCAGGACTGTTACCCAGGCTGACAACGGGTACAATTATCCAGTCTGAAACAGTTAATGTGAAACAAAAAGAAGCTGATATAGCAAAAGCGCTGGGCATTATTGCTAAAAGCAATCCAGATGTGACCATCGGATCATATCCCTATTATAATGACGGTTTATTTGGTTGTAATTTGGTTATACGCTCTGCAAATTCGGTAAAACTGGCAAATGTTACTGCGCTCATTCGCGAAACTTTCAACTGAAGCTAATCTTATGCAACCACCCAGCCAAACAGAATTATTCGATGCAGTCGATGCAACATGGGCACCACTGACTATTCACAATTATAACGGCTGGCTAATCCGTGAAGGGGCAGGTGGCGGGCAACGCGTTTCAGCAGCAACGATTATAAATGACGCAAAAACCGCCACAATCAGTTCTGCTACAAAAAAAATGTCTTCGCTTGGTCAAAATCCACTCTTTATGATCCGCGGATCAGATCAGCATCTTGATCATAAGCTAGCGGTTTTAGATTATGACATCGTTGATCCCGTAGTTATTTTAATTGCCCCGATAGATAAATTGTTTGTAACACCGCCGAAACAAAACCACCACATTGATAGGCTTTATGTACCTGACAATAACGCCGTCAAAATATGGTCGGCTGGCGGGATTGACCAAAAACGCCTAAACGTCATGAAGCGCGTGATGACCCGGAAAGTCATTCTTTCTGCTGGTGAAATGGGCGTAGCTTTTGCAGCTATCTATGGCGATATCGCAATGGTTCATGCGGTTGAAGTTGCAAGCAATCATCGGCGCAAAGGTGTTGCCAACACACTAATGTATGAATCGTGCCTATGGGCGCGCGATCAGGGCTGTAACTGGATATCTGTACTAACAGTACGTGAAAACATTCCCGCAAAAGCACTTTATGAAGCGCTGGGAATGACTGAAGCGGCAGCTTATCACTACCGCTTCAAACCGTCATGATAGGTGGTGGCCTATTGCCACTTACCCATGCCTTTATTCTTAAAATAATCTGACATATAATCCAGAAATGCACGAAGTTTAGGCTGCGTATACTGTCCGTGAGGGTACATTGCGTAAATATCCTGCGATTGCACAGGCAGGTCAGCTAATGCAGGAATTACGCTGCCTCTTTCCATCGCTTTATGATATAAAAAACACGGTAAGAATGCAATTCCAAGCCCAGCTTCTGCCGCCTGTAGCAAAGATTGTCCATCATTTGCGGTTAAATTTCCACTTGCACGTACCGTCCGTGTTTCTCCTGTACAGGATTTCAACTTCCAGACGCTTCCATTTGGTTGGTTAGAGTAGTGTAATAGGCTGTGTTGGTTCAGGTCATCAATTTTGGTTGGCATCCCGTGCTCTTCAAAATAGCTGGGTGACCCGATTATTTGCATTCTGGTTGATGCAAGTTTTTTGGCCATTATGCTACTGTCTTGCTGTTGCCCAACCCTGATAACAAGGTCAAAACTATCAGCAACCGGATCAAGGTTGCGGTTACTTAAAACCATATCGACAGATACTTCCGGAAACTGACCCAAAAATCCACCCAGCGCATTCGAAAGATGATTTCCGCCGAAATCAGGCGACGCGCCCAGACGAAGTGAGCCGCGCGGGGCGATTTGCATTGATGAAACCATTGCGTCGGCTTCTATTGCATCAACAAGAACCTGTTTGGCCTTATCATAATATGCAAGACCAATTTCGGTAGGGCTGACACGACGGGTTGTACGGTTAAGAAGCCGGGCGCCAAGGCGCGCTTCTAAAGATGATACGTGTTTTGAAATAGCGGATTTTGATAAGCCCATTTTTTTGGCTGCATCTGTAAAGCCTCCGTTGTCTACAACTTTCGCAAAGGCTTCCATTTCCATTAGTCTGTCCATACTGACAATCCTCGTTACTTATTTACACAAAATACTAGGGGATATTTGACAGCCAATTTTGTCGACAATATGGAAACAAACTATTTTAATATATTTTTCAAATTATTTTAATCAATATTTAGTATATCCTCTATAAGATAAACTAAATGTAGTAAATTGCTATTTACAATTGACCTCACCCCATAATTTGATCAAATTATTGAAAACCACCTCCAAGGCTCGAATCATGAAATCCACTTCCTCAAATCCAAACGTCCAAGTCGGCGTTTTTGATCTAAACGGCCAGATGCGCGGCAAACGTATGCCCGCCAAAAAACTGGGCACTATACTAAAAGACGGCTTTCGTATGCCGCTATCAATTTGCGGAATAGATATTTGGGGTGCCGATATTCCAAACAGTGAGCTGGTTTTCGCTTCCGGTGACAGTGACGGCTATTGTGTTCCTACGGGGCGCGGGCCATTAAAGCTGTCTACAACGATAGAGCCCGCTGTCTTAGTGCCCTGCACATTCCTGCAAGAAGACAAAACTCCGTTTCTTGGTGACCCGCGTCAGGCTTTGGCCCATATTGTCGATCAATATAAAGCCCGCGATCTAACAGTTGTCGTCGCTACCGAGTTGGAATTTTATCTGACAGACCCCAATGCGGTTTACGGCACCGCCCAAACCGCCCCGATCAAACAAGAGTTTCAGGTCTTGGAGTCATTAGACACACTTGATCTGCACGAACCGTTCCTGAACGCCGTTTATGCCGAATGCGATGCATGGGGCGTGTCTGCAGATGCGGCTATTTCAGAAGCCGGCACCGGACAGTTTGAAATTAACCTTAATCACGTACCTGATCCTCTACGCGCCGCAGACGATGCGATGTTTTTCAAACGCATCGTACGTTCCGTGGCCCGCGACCAGGGCTTGGCAGCAACCTTTATGGCCAAACCTTTCGGCGATCGCCCCGGTAACGGCCTGCATGTGCATTTTTCCATTCTGGACAAAGATGGCAATAATATCTTCGCCAATGGCACCGAAAAGGGTGGGCCAATTTTGCACCACGCAGTCGCAGGGTGTCTTGATATGATGCCTGCCTCAATGGCCATATTTGCCCCGCACTATAATTCATACCGCACTTAGCCCTCACATTTATAAAGAGCTGTGGGATAAATTTGGTGTGGCTGGGGTTTCGGGCTCAATGGATATGGTGTTGACGACTCACCTAACACTAGACCGAGCAGATGAAGGAAATGCTGTTTATAATGAAAAATCTGTTAGCGATATAATTTCAAACTATCAAAAATCCATTTCATTTTCTGGACTGTTACTAAGCGAAAATAGTGGTGATGAGGTTGAAAATGAATCCGAATTAGAACTGCAAGCCGATGAAATAGATCGCGGTGGGATTACTTTGGGCGATTATGTGCAATGGGAAAGTCAGGGTAGTCTCCAATTCAAAAAGCCCATGAAGGTTCGGTGGATATCAGATGATGGAACACACTTAGCCGTAGAGGGTAGTGATACGGGGATACCAACGGAACAAGTTACGATTCAGCGCCCCACCGAGATTACACCTCCACCACAGATGCCACCTGTGGAAATCCCGAGCGAAACACCAAGTGCTGGTCATCGTAAAGCTGTGTTCCCTGTTTCAGAAGGTGATGTAACATTCATTTTTCCAGAAGGGATGTCTTTGGACGGCATAGAAGAATTAGAGGCATATCTGGCTGTTTTCTTGAAAAAGGAAAAACGCATGGCAGAATCTTAAGGTCTAATTTTAGCTGAACTGCTCCCTAAGAAAGCACAATTCACCAATTTCAATGCCGTATATAAAATAGCTTTCGCCAGATACATGGAGAATAAAGTGCCGCGCATTTTCGGAACTATTGAATTTCCAATTTATATCGCCCGCCTCTTTACAGCCCACCTGGAATCATAATTTAATCAAAACATGCAGCAATTCTAGAGCTTAAATGTGGGGTTCATTCCAAGATCATCGCAGCAAGCAACATATCTTTGGGTTATCAAATTCCCTTGCGGTAAAAAGCAAACAGTGAGCCACGCTCAGTTGAGTGAAACTGGCAGCCATGCTATCCATGCAAAACACTGGCTCAACGAAGCGCTATCGATAGGGAACGGTATGAATAAATTCGGTAAAAGCCAGCCAATATTTCGCAATGAAGATACTCGGTTTCTAACTGGAAAAGGCACTTTCGTAGATAGTATCTCGCCCGGGAATGCATTGCACGCTCATTTTTTCAGATCACCTGTTGCTCATGCGAATATCAAATTATTAGACCTGTCTGATGTCCGTCAAGCTGAAGGTGTACATCTTGTATTAGGTGCTGATGATCTGATTGCGGCCGGTATCACCAAAGGTTTGCCCTATGAAGTCATCGTTAATCGTGATTGCAGCAATGGCGCTGCTCCTCAACGATCGCTGCTGGCGGATGGAAAAGTTCGCTTTGTTGGCGAACCCTTGGTTCTGATTGTTGCCGACACACATCAGCAAGCTCTGAACGCCTCAGAATTGATCCGATTTGAGTTTGATACGTTGCCCACGCATATGTTGCTATCGTCAGGTGGCGAGCCGTTGCATAAAGAAGCTCCTACCAACCGTGCTTCTGACTGGTCAAAAGGAAATGAAACCAATTGTAATGCAGCATTCGATCACGCCACACATGTTGTTAATAAAACAATCCGCAACAATAGAATAATCGTTAACACACTAGAACCCCGCGCCTGTTTTGCCGAAATGATCGGTGACAAGCTCCACGTTGCATCCAATACTCAGGGCGTTTGGGTGGTAAAAAACAACATCGTTCAAATACTTGGGCTGGAACCAGTGAATGTTCAGGTTACAACACCAGACGTTGGTGGTGGTTTTGGGATGAAAGCTATGTCTTACCCAGAGCCTGTATTGGTTGCGCATGCGGCCAAAATACTGAACCGCGCAATACGCTGGACGTCTGATAGGCTTGAGGCGATGCTCACTGATAATGGCGCTCGGGATTTGGATCACGATGTTTCTATGGCTTTTGATGAGGATTATCAGCTGACAGGATATCGCGTTGACACTCGGTGCAACCTTGGCGCTTACAACAGTGATCTGGGTCAATATATTCAGACTGATTATTTTGCCATGGTTCTTACGGGTGCTTTGAATGTCCAAGATACTTATCTGAAAGTCGAAGGGTTTTTCACAAATACTGCGCAAACTGATGCGTATCGGGGTGCGGGACGGGCCGAAGCTATTTATCTGCTAGAGCGGATGATGGATTACGCCGCGCGTGAATTAGGCGTTGATATTTGGGATTGCATCGGCGAAACTTCATCCAGCCTGACCAGTTTCCCTACACGTCTTCGACAGGTGAGCTTTACGATCATGCCGACTATAACCGCGTCCTTTATTGCGCTGAAAAAACTGCTGATCGCGCAGGTTTTAACGCTCGTAAAGCCGAAAGTCTAAAGCGAGGGCAGTTACGCGGAATGGGATTGTGTTACCATGTTATGAGCGCCGTGGGCAGTGCATCGATTTGCACACGTGTGGCATTTAACAATGATGGTACGGTTTCAATTTGTGTTCCCACGCAATCAACGGGTCAGGGGCATGAAACTGTCTATGCAACATTCCTTTCCGATCAAACTGGCATCCCCCAAGACAGGATACTTGTGATCCAAGGAGACAGCGACGAAATTAAAACAGGCGAAGGTACTGGCGGATCAAGCTCCGTCACTATTGTGAGCAACGCAACATTGGCCACCGTATCAAAAATGGTTACAGCTTTTACCCCATATCTGGCGAGTCTTATGCAAGTAGAGGCTGAAGATGTGATGTTTGACGGTGAAACTTTCCGCGCGGCGGGATCTAACCTGACGCCAACCCTGCAGGAGGCGGCCGATATGGCACGCGCTGCTGGGCGATCCGATCTGCTGGTGCATGAAGCAATCGGAGATATCGAGTCGTGGTCATTTCCTAACGGCGCTCATGTAGCCGAAGTCGAAGTGGATCCAGAAACTGGCGAAGTCACACTGGAGCGATACACGGCTGTGGATGATTTCGGAAATCTTATTAATCCATTACTTGTGGAGGGACAGGTCCATGGCGGCTGTGCGCAAGGGATAGGACAGGCATTAACGGAACACGTAGTATTTGATGACGAAGGTCAGCTTCTAACAGCAAGCTTCATGGATTATGCTATGCCAAGGGCCGATGACCTTCCCATGTTCACCTTTCGGTCCGAACCGGTGCCTTCAACAGCCAACGTGATGGGGATGAAAGGCTGCGGCGAGGCGGGCACAGTTGGTGCAGTTGCAGCGACGGCTAATGCTGTAGCAGATGCACTATGGGACCGCGGTGTTAGGCTATCCGATACCCCTTTTACACCACACCGCGTATGGGAGATGTTGAACGAAGCGGCGACTGACGTTAAATCACAGCGATTATCTAATGACAAAACATCATAAAATAATCCGTTTTGCGCCCGAAGGAAGTACGTTTGGGTATCGGACGTATTTGGGTACGGCATAGTATGTTCCATTTGGGGCATATACTTAAACGATTGAAATTATTTGATTAACTCATTAATCTAACAAAGCTTCCTGAACCGCGTCATCCCAGCCTAGATAAAAACGATCCCCATCACGTATTACCGGACGCGCCATCACTTTGGGTTTGGCTGCAATTTGCGCATCAGCCTCTGAATTTTTAAGCCAAGCATTGAGCGCTCGGTAATCATTCGTCGTTCTATCCACCAACCGATCCCCGAATTCAGCGATTAACTCAGCCAATTCAGCCTCACTCAAGGGTTTGGCCCGGACATCGCGGAAACTGACGCCTTTGCCTGCGGCCGCTAACGCCTTGCGGGCTTTTGAACATACTGAGCAGGTGTCCAATCCATAGACTATCATATCGTAGTATCCTTTGGCGATCGCCATGGAACTTCACACATCACACCCTGCAACGCAACTACCTGTTGCCTGAAGTGCGCGTAAGCGATAAGCTAACTTTTATGAAATATGTCCCTAAAGAAACCACAGATGATGCTCTTATTCAGGAATTCCTGAATAAAGGTGGAAAAGTCAGCGTTGGTAAAACCAAACCCATGCGCCCAGAGTTGGGCATTAGCAAAAATGTTTGGAACAACGTACTGACCAAGGAAGAGAAAGCCGCGCGCGACAAGAAGTGATGTTGCCCCCTTAGCTGCCTTTTATTGCCCATGTAGCAGTATAATTGCCCCAACAGATTTTAGGATGTTCAGAAAATGACCGACAAAAAAGACGATAAAGCATCACCCAAGAAAACCATGAAACAGCTTGTCGCAGAAAAAGCGCAACGCAAACCGCATTACCTGTCTTTGAAAAGCAAAGCAAAGCAACACAAAGGTAGTAACAAAGCCCACCGCCCTATAATTTGATAATGAAACCTAGGTGTTCTTGTGTCGGCCTATGGTGGCTTTGAGCCCTAATTGCCCGATTCTACATCACGCATATTTCAAAGCTAAGTATCGAATACGGTAATAGGTTAAATCAACCAAGTAAGACATGAATTCTGAAATTCGGATTGGAATTGCGGCCGCAAGTTCAATTGACAAGGGCAGAAATCTGGGAGGAAGGAACCAAATACGGCCGTGCAAAAGGCAAAAAGGATAAAAGGGGTTGTCATTATCCCTAACTAGGGATAATAAATTTCATGAGCACTGAGAATCAAAATAGAGAAAACCAAACACTAGTGCTGGCATTGCTGCGCAGCAATCAATTGTTCCTTCGCGCTATGGGGTCGGTCTTTCGCGCGGCGGATCTGACCGCGTCACAATGGGATGTGCTGGAAACACTAAGCAACAAGGGCGCATTGTCCGTCAATGATCTGATGCGCCTGATCCTAAGCACGTCGGGCAATACCGATGTCGTGGTCAAAAATCTGGTTCAGGCCGGTCTTATTGAAAAGACAGTCAATGAGCATGACCGACGCGCCAGAGTTCTACGACTAACCATCAGCGGAAGAGAAAAGGTGAAGGGCTTCCTTCCAATCCACAATCAGGCACTTGAGCGAATTTTTGGTCAATTGGCCGCGGACGAGAAACGCCAAACCATCAAAACGCTCAACAGGCTTCGTAAAAAACTGCCTCAACCAAAGAAAGACTGACCCATGACCAACAAAACCTTCCTGACGTCCCACGGAATTATCTATGTATTTTTCGCGCTTGCATTGTTCTTCATCCCGACAATTCTGTGGCCTAATTATGGGCTGCAACTGAACGACAAATACGCCGTGTTCCTGTCACAGCATAACAGTATCTTCCTGGGTGGTATCGGGATCATCAGCCTGTTGTTTCGCGATGCGGAGCACGCCAGCGACACGGCTCGGAAAATCCTGACCGGTCTTGTGTGGACCAACATTCTGGGTGTGATCATCACACTTTACGCCTGTTTCACCGGTATCTTCGTCGGCTTCGGTTGGTCCGATCCGGTCTTCTTTACCGTGCTTGCTGCTCTGAGCGCAATTCAGTTCGGCAAAAACCACTGAACCACATCAATCAAATTACGACACTCTCACAAAGGAGGGTCAAAAATGAGTACGCAGAAAATATGGGACCTGCACATGACATATGACAGTCCGATCACTGAAGAATTCTTGGCAGGAACGACACAGCTAGCCGAAAGCATCGCAAAGGAACCCAGCGTGATCTGGAAAATCTGGACCTATGAGGAGGGCACGAACCACTACGGCTCAACCCACTTTATCCCCTTGCATCCCAGACAGACTCAGCCTATATCCTTTTTCAACAGCGGAAAGACTGGCTTCCACCCCCAGACTTCCATCGGAAATTCTCGACGGGCGGCTGCCCGTTTTTTTGTGTTTGGAGCAAACCTTGTCAGACCTGATTGCAAAAGCGGCAATAGATAAACGCATGGCAGAGATTATTCGCCCCGTGATCGAAGATCTGGGGTGTGAGCTGGTGCGCGTGCGGCTAATGTCAGGCAAGCGCACGATATTGCAAATCATGGCCGAAAAGCCCGATGGCGGTATCGAGGTTGACGATTGCGCACGTATTTCCACCGAAGTTGGTGCCATTCTGGATGTGGAAGACCCGATTGAGGGCGATTATGCGCTGGAAGTATCCAGTCCCGGCATAGACCGCCCGCTGACACGGCTGAAAGATTTCGAAGCTTGGCAAGGCTATGAAGCCAAGATTGAAACCACAGAATTGATCGACGGGCGCAAACGCTTTAAGGGCGAATTGCGCGGTGTCGAAGATAATGAAGTGCTGATTGAAATCCCAGAAGGGATTATCGGCCTGCAATTTGACTGGCTTGACGATGCCAAGCTGGTCTTAACCGATGAACTGATCGCCCACACATTAAAAGCCCGCAAAGATGCTGGCTTTGATGAAGCTGCGTTCGACGAAATTCAAACCGAAGAGGACTGAACCCATGGCTATTACCAGTGCAAACCGTCTGGAACTGTTGCAAATCGCGGATGCGGTAGCGCGTGAAAAACTGATCGACCCTGATCTGGTTATTCAGGCGATGGAAGAAAGCATGGCGAAAGCCGCTAAATCCCGCTACGGGGCAGAGCTGGACATTCGCGCCCATATCGACCGTAAATCGGGCGAGCTGACAATGACGCGTGTACGCGAAGTTGTAGAAGAGGTTGAAAACCTGTCAACGGAAATGACTGTGGAAGAAGCCAAAGCGCATATTGATAACCCCGAAGTGGGCTCCTTGATTATCGATCTACTGCCGCCGATGGATTTTGGCCGTATTGCTGCGCAATCCGCTAAACAGGTTATTCTGCAAAAGGTGCGCGAAGCTGAACGTGAACGTCAGTACTCTGAATTTAAAGACCGCGAAGGCGAAATTATCAACGGTTTGGTCAAACGCGTTGAATACGGCAATGTCATCGTTGACGTAGGCCGCGGCGAAGCCGTGTTGCGCCGCGATCAACTGATCAACCGCGAACTATTCCGCAATGGTGATCGGGTACGGGCCTATATCAAAGAAGTGCGTTCTGAAATGCGCGGACCACAGATTTTTCTTTCGCGGACAGCACCAGAATTTATGGCTGAACTGTTCAAAATGGAAGTGCCGGAAATTTACGACGGCATTATTGAGATAAAGGCCGTTGCCCGTGATCCGGGTTCGCGCGCGAAAATCGGTGTAATTTCCTTCGATAACTCAATTGATCCCGTTGGGGCTTGTGTTGGTATGCGTGGTTCGCGCGTACAGGCAGTTGTAAATGAGCTAGGTGGCGAAAAAATCGATATCATTCCATGGAATGAAGATGCGCCGACCTTTTTGGTTAATGCGCTACAGCCAGCCGAAGTATCAAAAGTGGTTCTGGATGAAGATGCAGAGCGTATCGAAGTGGTTGTGCCAGAAGAACAGCTGTCACTGGCAATCGGCCGTCGTGGTCAAAACGTGCGCTTGGCTTCGCAGCTAACAGGTCTTGATATTGATATTATGACAGAAGCAGAAGAATCAGCGCGTCGTCAGGCTGAGTTCGAAGTACGCTCCAAATTGTTCATGGACACGATGAATGTTGACGAAGTTGTTGCCCAACTGCTGGTATCTGAAGGCTTCGCTACTCTGGAAGAAGTCGCTTATGTTGAAGTGGATGAACTACTGGTCATTGACGGTTTCGACCAAGCTACAGCAGATGAGCTGCAAGCCCGTGCGCGAGAAAGCCTAGAAGAAATTAATGCAAAAGCACTGGCGGAAGCCAAAGAGCTGGGTCTTGAGCAAAGCCTGATCGACTTTGGTGGCTTGACGCCGCAAATGTTGGTGGCCTTGGCTAAAGACGGTGTAAAAACCATCGATGATTTTGCAACATGTGCCGACTGGGAGCTGGCTGGCGGTTATACCACCGTAGACGGCGAGCGCGTGAAAGATGACGGATTGTTGGAAAGCTTTGATATGGGATTAGCCGAAGCACAAGAGCTGATCATGTCGGCACGCCTGCAATTGGGGTGGGTTACGGAAGAGCAACTTGCCGAAGATGCCGCAGCTGAAGAAGCTGCTAACACCGAAGAGGAGGCTGAAGCCTGATGCGTCAGGTTTCAGTGCTTGCCCGTGGGACACGGTGGTCGAACAAATAGAACCAAAGTGGTTGAACGTCGCTGTATAGCGACCAAAGACACTTTGCCAACATCTGACCTGATACGCTTCGTATTGGGGCCTGAAGATATGGTAACGCCCGATATTTCTGAACGTCTGCCAGGGCGCGGTATATGGGTTACCGCCAATCAGGCGGAACTGGAAAAAGCTATCAGGCAAGGTCTGTTTTCAAAAGCAGCCAAACAAAAGGTCAATATACCCGATGATTTGCTGGCACTGACTGAACAATTACTTGCCAAACGCGCAATAGATTTACTATCTATGGCCCGCAAAAGCGGCCATGCGATTTGCGGCTATGAAAAGACCAAATCCGCAATGATGTCAGAGCGGTGGTATGTCCTCATACAGGCAGCGGATGGTTCTGCCCCGCAAAAACAAAAGATACGGCCCTCTGCGGTTGCAAATTCCTATATTTCATGGCTTACAGCACAAGAATTGGGTTTGGCATTCGGGCGGGAAAGTGTGATACACGCGGCAGTGTCCAAAGGTGGACTCTCGGCGCGCATCCTAATAGAAGCCAATCGACTGGCTGGATTTCGTGAAAAACGCGATGCCGCCCCGTCTAAAATTGCTGGTTCAATACCGGCTGCGAAAGGTTGAATACGAATGAGCGACGAAAACAATAACGACGGCAAACCAAAACCACTTGGGCTAAAAGGTGGTTCTGGTGTGGTACGCCAAAGTTTTTCACATGGGCGTTCAAAATCGGTCGTGGTTGAAAAGAAACGCAAACGTGTGTTTGTTCCCGGGAAACCAGGCGCTACACCTGCTGGAACGCGCTCTGGTGCAAAATCAGCTGCAGGTGGTGTTTCCAATTCTGAAATGGATCGCCGCAGAAAAGCACTTGCAGCCGCTGCCGGTCAAGAAAATGAACGCAAAGAACGTGAAGCAGAAGAAACGCGCAAGCGCGAAGCGGAACGTGAAGAGCGTCGTCGCGAACGTGAGGAAAAAGAGCGTGAGGAAAAAGAGCGTGAGGATCGTAAGCGTGAACGTGAAGAAGTCGCAAACGCACCTGCCGCTGATCCCAATGCAGAACCTGCTGCATCCGCACCTGCGCCTGACCCTGATGTAACGCGCCCTGCTGCAAAATCACCTGCTGCAAAACGCGTTGAAAAGCCGCGTCGCGAAAAACAAACCAAAGGTGACACAGGCGATCGCCGCAGTTCCGGCAAATTAACCATCAACCAAGCCTTGCGCGGGGGTGATGGCCGTCAAAAATCTATGGCGGCAATGAAGCGCAAACAAGAACGTCAACGCCGTCAGATGATGGGTGGTGATGTTGAGCGCGAAAAAATTATCCGTGATGTTCAGTTGCCCGAAGCGATTACGGTTGCAGAGCTTGCAAACCGTATGGCTGAAAAAGTTGCCGCTGTTGTAAAAACATTGATGAACAACGGCATCATGGCGACACAAAATCAGGTGATTGATGCAGATACAGCAGAACTAATCATCGAAGAGTTTGGTCACAAAGTTGTACGTGTTTCCGACGCTGATGTTGAAGACGCCATTCAGGCCATCGAAGATGATGAAAAAGATTTGAAGCCACGCGCGCCTGTGATCACCATCATGGGTCACGTTGACCACGGCAAAACATCGGTATTGGATGCATTGCGCAAAACCAACGTTGTTTCTGGCGAGGCAGGCGGCATTACCCAACATATCGGTGCGTATCAAATCACCACTGATAGCGGCGCTTTGCTAAGCTTCCTCGATACACCTGGTCACGCAGCATTTACGTCCATGCGCGCGCGCGGTGCGCAAGTAACCGATATCGTGGTTCTGGTTGTTGCTGCCAACGACGGCGTCATGCCACAAACCATTGAAGCGATTGCACACGCAAAAGCTGCAGATGTGCCGTTGATCATTGCGATCAACAAAATGGACGTTGAAGGGGCTGACCCAACCCGTGTTCGCACAGACTTATTGCAACACGAAGTGGTTGTTGAGGCCATGTCCGGCGAAGTGCAGGATGTTGAGATTTCGGCAATTACTGGCATGGGGCTTGATAAGTTACTGGAAGCAATTGCACTACAATCCGAATTGCTGGAGCTGAAAGCTAATCCTGACCGTCCGGCCCAAGGTGCTGTGATTGAAGCCAAGCTTGATACCGGTCGCGGCCCAGTTGCCACGGTTTTAATTGAAACAGGAACTTTGCGCCACAAAGACATTTTTGTTGTGGGTGAACAATGGGGCAAGGTCCGCGCGCTGATAAACGATAAAGGCGAACATGTAAAAGAAGCAGGGCCTTCGGTTCCCGTTGAGGTTCTGGGCTTAAACGGCACGCCTGAAGCTGGTGATGTTTTAAATGTTGTGGCTTCTGAAGCCAAAGCGCGTGAAATTGCCGATTACCGTGCGCAGGTTAACAAAGACAACAAAGCCGCCGTTGGCGCAGGAACAACACTTGATCAACTATTGGAAAAAGCCAAAGCCGATAAAGATGTCTCCGAATTGCCAATTTTGGTCAAAACCGATGTTCAAGGCTCTGCCGAAGCCATCGTGCAAGCTATGGAAAAAGTCGGTAATGACGAAGTGCGGGTACGTATTTTGCATTCTGGCGTTGGTGCCATTACGGAATCTGATGTGACATTGGCTGAAGCCTCCGGCGCGCCGATTATCGGCTTTAACGTTCGGGCCAACGCGCAGGCGCGTAGCAGTGCTAACCAAAAAGGCGTAGAAATCCGCTATTATTCGATCATCTACAACTTGCTAGATGATATCAAAGCTGCGGCCTCTGGTTTGTTGTCTGCCGAGATTAAAGAAACCTTCATCGGATACGCCACAATCAAGGAAGTCTTCAAAATCACAGGCTCAGGCAAAATTGCCGGTTGTGAAGTGACCGAAGGCGTTGCCCGCCGTGAAGCAGGCGTACGTCTGTTGCGTGACAATGTTGTAATACATGAAGGCAAGCTGAAAACGCTGAAGCGCTTCAAAGATGAAGTGAAAGAGGTTCATGCGGGTCAAGAATGCGGTATGGCGTTTGAAAACTACGAAGACATCCGCGAGGCCGATGTGATCGAGATTTTCACAACAGAAGAGATTGAGCGTAATCTGGATTAAACCGCATTACATTAGCATTTGGAAAGGCACCGCAAATACATTGCGGTGCCTTTTTTATTATACCCTTGCAATACTACGCCAGGCCAGAATGTGCAGAATGATAAAGGCCGGCACGATAAATATCGGGAACATTACCATTGGATAAGCTGTCATAAGATGGGCTGAAACCTCACTTTCGTATAATTTCAGATAGCCGGCTGCAGATAACAGGCCTGTTGCTACCGCAACGGTAAAATCAATTAATCCCATATAAATTACCCGTCGTGCGGATACTTGCCAGCCGGCTTTGCGTTCGCTGACTTTCACCGTGGCAAATGCAGCATACGCACCGGTTGCAACATCGCCAAAGCCGGACAACAGCGCAAAAACCAAAGGAAGTTCGCCCAATGCCCAGAGAATTAAAAAGGTAAAGCCCATTACGCGCCAGCTTTGTAAAGACGTAAGCGTTGTCACGTCTATTCGATCAGCCCAGCGCGCCACATTACACGACATGGAAAGTGCCAACATAAAAAGAATGGGTGGGATCATAAAGAAAATTGGCATTTTAACAGGTAAAACTCCATCTGGCGTTTCAAAATAACCATTCATAGAAAGGCCCATAACAACGGCAAACCACGCCAGTGTTATGCCTATAAATACTAGCGATTTAAATGCGCTAGCTTCAGCTAGTTTAGTGTTTGTAGTTTGAGTAGTCATAGTGTTTCCTTTTGTGTATATACACATTTAGGGGTTTAAATTTAGGCCTTACCTGCCAGTAAAATCAGATCACTTGCTGTTTCGTTTCCTAAATACTCCAGAAATTTCGCTTGCTGCTTCTCCCAAAGAGGTAAAGCTTTGGATTGAAGCTTTAGGCCTGCGTCAGTTAGCTGAAACGCACGCACGCGTTTATCTTCCGTTTTTACTGGTTCCAGCCAGTTTTTTCGGCACATTTGTTCAATGTTCCGGGTCATCGTGGTACGTTCAACACCCATTTTATCTGCAAGCTCAACTGTCGACATAACCTTGAGATACTTCAAAATAGTCAGCGTTGAAAATTGCTGACTGGTCAACCCAACAGGGCGCAACGCAGTTTCCATTTGTCTACCCATCGTTCTGGCGACACGCTGTGCGTTATATGTTAGGCAATTTACCGGGTCATTAAAGTTCATATAAGTGTACATACACGTATTATAACTTCCGTCAATCAAAAACATGCTTGTTATTGTAACGCCTCGGCTAAAGCCATATATTCACCTCAAAGATAATGAGGTAAGCAATGTCTGAAACAACAAATTTCCCCGGCTGGCACGGCACAACAATTATTGGCGTCAAAAAAGGTGGCAAAGTTGTTATTGCAGGTGACGGCCAAGTCAGTATCGGCCAAACCGTTATCAAAGGAACCGCGCGAAAAGTACGCCGCATATCACCGGGCGGGCATGATGTTGTTTGCGGCTTTGCAGGATCTACAGCGGATGCATTTACCCTATTGGAACGGCTTGAAACAAAGCTGGAAGCCACACCTGGTCAATTAGCAAAAGCCAGTGTTGAGCTGGCCAAAGATTGGCGCATGGATAAATACTTGCGCAATCTGGAAGCCATGCTGATCGTCACCGACGGGGCAGACCTGTTCGTGATCACTGGCGCGGGCGATGTCTTGCAGCCGGAAAATGATGTCGCCGCCATTGGATCGGGCGGAAACTTCGCACTAGCTGCAGCGCGCGCCTTAATGGATGGCAAAGACGATGCCGAAAAGATCGCTCGCAAAGCAATAGAAATAGCCGCCGAAATTTGCGTTTATACAAATGGTAACATGACAGTAGAAGTGATTAAAAAATGAGCTTAAAGACTGATGACCTTCGGGCCGCCGTCAGTGCTGGCCTAATTACAGAAATCCAGGCTGCATCCCTTAGTAAACTTGCCGATGAACGGCGCGGCTACCGGGCTGCATCCGCTGAAATTGACGAACCGTTTGAGCTGTTCAAAGGTTTCAATGAAATCTTTATCGTGGTCGGCCTGCTTATTCTTTACGCAGGTTGGAGCGCAATTACAGGTGTCGCTATTTTTGACAGTGTCGACGCAAGTAAAACCAAAGGTGCTTCCACCTTGTTTTTAACAGGAGGTTTGCAAATTGTGCTGGTTGCCCTTTTAGCAAAATATTTCACCCTAAAACGTCGGATGATCGCGCCCTCAATTTTACTCAGCATTCTTTTCGGCTTCGGCGCCATTCAAATCGGCTTTGCGCTTCTCTATGCAACGGGGGCACCAGAAATGGCAGTCATGGCAATAGCAGGCGGCGTTACGGCCGTATTCCTGATTGCATACTGGTATTTCTTCCGCGTCCCGTTTTCACTTTTACTGGCAGGCTTGGCCATATTCGTATTTGCAATCGGACTTACCAATAACGGCTCAGACATAAACGACTTTAAAGATCTATTTCTGCTTACCGCAAGCAAATCATCCAGTAAAATAACCATTGGCCTTGGCCTATGCGCCTTCGCCGTTGCGATGTATTTTGATATGTCAGACCCACATCGCGTAACCCGTCGTGCGGCCAACGCGTTCTGGCTGCATGTATTGGCAGCCCCGGCCATTGTGAACTCTATTGCTCTAACGCTTTATTTGTCCGCAACACTTACATCATTTCTGTTTCTGGCCCTCTTCTTGGTTGCCATCGCCCTTGTTGCTGTGATCATTGATCGCCGATCATTTCTGATATCGGGCACTGGCTATATGATTGCCCTGATCTTAACTGTATTGGATGGCGGCTATGGTTTGGTAGTATTCATAATTGGCGGCAGCCTTGTATTACTTGGTGCCAACTGGGAAAAGTTGCGCTGTAAGCTGATGAATGGCCTGCCAAGCTTTCGCGGCAAAGATAAGCTGCCCCCTTGGAATAACACCCAAAAGGAAACCTCATGACTGACCTAACCCCCCGCGAGATTGTATCCGAACTTGACCGCTTCATTATCGGCCAAAATGACGCCAAACGCGCGGTTGCGGTGGCTTTGCGTAATCGTTGGCGGCGCAAACAATTAGCAGATGACATCCGTGATGAGGTTTATCCAAAAAATATTCTTATGGTCGGCCCCACGGGCGTAGGTAAAACCGAAATTTCACGGCGTCTGGCAAAGCTTGCAAAAGCTCCGTTTCTTAAGATCGAAGCCACCAAGTTTACCGAAGTGGGTTACGTTGGCCGCGACGTAGAACAAATTGTGCGTGATCTGGTTGATAGCGCCATTATCATGGTGCGTGATGAAATGCGCGAAGTGGTAAAAGCCAACGCACATGGTAGTGCGGAAAATCGTGTGATTGATGCGCTTTGCGGCGCAGATGCCCGCGAACAGACCCGTGAAATGTTTCGCAAAAAACTGCGCGACGGGCTGCTAGATGATAAAGAGATTGAGGTTGATCTGGCTGACACCTCAAATCCGATGCAGATGATGGATATTCCGGGCCAGCCAGGTGGCGGCATGGGCATGATGGATCTGGGTGAAATTTTCGGTAAGGCAATGGGCGGGCGCACCACGAAGCGCAAGATGAAAGTTGCCGACAGTTACGAAATTTTAATCAATGAAGAGGCGGATAAGCTGGTTGATCAAGAAACCGTTAATAATGAAGCGATCAAAGCAGTTGAAGAAAACGGCATCGTTTTTCTGGATGAGATCGATAAAGTCTGCGCGCGCGCAGATGCCCGTGGTGGTGATGTTTCGCGCGAAGGCGTGCAGCGTGATTTACTGCCCCTGATCGAAGGCACTACCGTTTCCACCAAACATGGCCCTGTGAAAACCGATCATATCCTGTTCATCGCTTCGGGTGCGTTTCACACTGCCAAGCCCTCTGATTTGCTGCCAGAATTGCAAGGCCGCTTGCCTATTCGGGTAGAATTGCGCGCCCTGACAGAAGAAGATTTCGTGCGTATCCTGACCGAAACCGACAACGCATTGACTTTACAATACACTGCCCTCATGCAAACCGAACAGGTTGACGTAAGTTTCACCAAAGACGGCATTGCTGCCATCGCCAAAATCTCGGCAGACGTAAACCAAACCGTAGAAAACATCGGCGCGCGCCGCTTGTACACCATTATAGAACGCGTGTTTGAAGAGCTTAGTTTTGTGGCTCCAGACAAGCCGGGCGAAAAAGTGAAGATCAACAAAAAATACGTCGAAGATCATCTGGGCGAGTTTGCTAAAGCTTCGGATGTTTCAAGGTATATGCTTTGATACTATAGCCGGTTTTTAGGATAGATCTGTAATATCAGTAACTTAACTATATGTCCCAACTGGGACATCTCGTTTTCGGCAGGCCTATAACATTTTCTGCGTGACCTGTGACTAAAAATATAGTCTTGATCGCACATGGCCATTTTAACCTTCCTGCGTACCAATGCCCGCTGGCTTTTTGCCGGCGGGGTGATGCTGTTTGCCACCTCTTTCGGGCAAACCTTTTTCATCTCTATCTTTGCGCGGCAAATCATGGAAGCCTTTTCCCTTTCGGACGGTGACTGGGGCTCGCTTTACGCTCTTGGCACCACTGCATCGGGCTTGACGATGATCTGGATTGGCGGGCTGGCCGATAGGTTCCGCGCCCGCGCCCTGACATCTGTGCTTTTGATCATCATGTCGATTTTCTGCCTAGCCATGGCTTTCAATTCCTCGGTCTGGTTACTACCCGCCGTTATCTTTGGCCTACGCTTAAGCGGGCAGGGTATGTTAAACCATGTAGCCTTGGTCTCGATGCTGCGTTGGTATACGACCGCACGCGGCAAAGCGGTTGCCATAGCCGGCCTTGGCGTTTCCATAGGCGAGGCCTTCTTGCCCATCACTGTTGTCGCTTTACTGGCTTTTGTTTCTTGGCAGGCCATTTGGGTTGCTGCGGCTTTCCTATCAATCCTGTTTCTGGTTTTATTGCGCATCTTGCTGGTCAAAGAACGAACCCCGCAATCCATCGCCAAAACAACGCAAGCCGTTGGTATGGACGGCCATCACTGGACGCGCAATCAGGCGATAAAACATCCACTGTTTTGGTTGCTGATCCCCGTAGCCATAACGCCCAGCATATTCACCACGGCGGTGTTTTTTCAACAAGTGCATCTCGCCGAGGCAAAGGGCTGGCAGCATGTACATTTTGTTGCCCTCTACCCCGCCTTTACAGCAATGGGCGTAGTTGCCGGGTTGGTTTTTGGTTGGGCGGTCGATAAATGGGGAAGCGTTCGGATGCTGCCTTTCATACTGCTTCCTTTAGCGGCCGGCATGCTGGTCTTTTCAATATTTGCCAGCCTAAGTGCTGCTTTGATAGCGCTGTTATTGATGGCCATTACCCAAGGTGGTGCAAGCACGGTTTCTGTTGCTGTCTGGACAGAGATTTACGGCACAAAACATATAGGTGCGATCAAGGCATTGGCCGTTGCCTTTATGGTGCTTGGATCTGCCATTGGCCCACTGATGACAGGGCAGCTTATTGATCTAGGTTACAGTTTCCCCAATCAAATGCCCGCATACACGCTATATATTATCGCAGTATGTGGTCTGACTTATTATGCCACTCACCGGTTTCTACGCAAATAAACATAAAACGCGCCTTCGCCACCATGGCGCTGTTGGGCGGATGTCACCTCTAGCACAATTGAAGATAGCGGGGCTTGGCGTAACCACATCGGAACATTCTGGCGCAAGACACCTACAATCTGGCGATTAAACTCATCTGTTCGCCGCTTGCCTTTGCCCGTGATAACCAGGATCAAGCGCTTGTCGCGCTCGTGCGCTTGCATCAATTTACTTCGCAAGGTGATCTTGGCCTGCTCCTGTGTCATCCCATGCAAATCAAGGCGCCCGTCGATTTCCAACTTACCACGCACCAGACGTTGAAAGTTTTTCTTATCCATATTCGGCGTCACACCCTTGGGTGAAGTTGCCCCACTTGGCTTATATTGGGTTCCTTTAGATTTCGCCCCAATACGAAAAGTAGCAAGTTTAGGTTTTTGCGGTATTACACTTGCTGATTTCAGCTGCGCTTTTACAGAAGGTTCAAAAGTAAAGCTTTCGCGCATCGGATCGACCCTTTCAGTTACCGAGCGCCAAAGCACTTTTTCAGCATCCGAAAGTTTTTTGGCCGCCATAAGGCTTATCCGCCCGTTGCTACCAATGCCCAGTTTGGATCATTGCTGCCGAATTTACGGGCAAAAGACCAAGTATCGGTTTGACGCTTTATCACATCGCGATTGCCTTCAATAATTTTGCCCTTGTCATCTTCCACATAGCTGACAATCTCGCCGACAAACCGCATTGTGATCTCGCCCTCTTTGCTGCGACCATTAAACTTGGCTTTCGTGATTTTCATTTCACGAACACCGACAAAGGTCGCATTAACCTTCAAGCTGGCCTTTTGCCGATCACTGATCACAGAGGCAAAGCTTTCATAGACATCCGCAGCTAGAAACTGTTTTAGAGTATCCAGATCATCACCTTCAAATGCCATAAGAATCATTTCATAAGCTTGGCGCGCACCATCCAAAAATTCACCGACTGAAAAATCAGGTTCAGCTTTTTTCATTTTTGCAAATGCCTGTCCTGCGGGGCCGTCCATTTCAACATGGTCCGTAATATCGCGATCCAAGCCGCCCTCAATCACTTCAAATGGAGGTTTGTTTGATGTGGGCGCTGGTTCAGAGCGATCCGCTTTTGGTTCAAACCCGTCGCGTGTGCCCAAAACGCCCTTCAGGCGTATAATTAAAAAAACTGCAATTGCTGCAAGTACTAACAATTGGATAACAGCAGGACTCATTAAGTACCCTTTCAGATTTTATATAGACCATCGACGATCTTTTGTTCTAGACATATTTATGACCTTGGTTCCGTCAAGTCCACCGACTATATAGTAAGATGAACGAAAGGGGTATTATGCCGCTACTTTTAATATTTATACTAATACCGATCATAGAAATAGGCCTATTTATACAAGTAGGTGGCTATATTGGTATGTGGAAAACTATTGCAATCGTAATTATAACCGCAATTATCGGAACAACACTTTTGCGCAGGCAGGGTATTTCCACCATGGCAAGACTACAATCAAGCCTGCAAACTGGCGAAAATCCGGTTGATCCAATTGCGCATGGTGCGCTGATTCTTGTTTCAGGTGTTTTATTGCTAACGCCCGGGTTTTTTACTGATGGTATTGGGTTTGCTTTATTGATCCCGCCTATTCGTTCTGCGCTTATAAAGTGGGGTGCTGCAAAAGTATTGGGTAGCGGAAACTTTACTATGAAAACTGAAACGCAGGGCGGGCAAAGCACTAATAATGACAATATTTTAGACGGTGACTATTCCGTAATTGACGACGAAGACAGCAATGCGGGTGATTCAGGATGGACGAAACGCTAACCGACTATCAAAACCCGTTGTCGGGCCTGCATTAAACTGCTAGGAAACTGCGAAAATCTTATTGGAGCGCATAATGGCTGAAGAAACCGCAGAAACCAAAGAAACCGCAGCGACAGAGCAAGCCTCTCCTCGTTTGCAAATTATTAAGCAATATATTCGTGACCTATCATTTGAAAATCTTGCCGCTCAGAAAAATGCAGGCGACCAAGGCCAGCCAGAAATTACCGTGCAAGTGAATTTAGATGCGCGCAAAGGCCAAGACAGTCAATATGAGGTCATTTTAAAACTTACGATTGCGGCAAAAGCTAAAGAAGACGCTGTTTTTATGCTTGAGCTTGATTATGCAGGTATCTTTGTAATCGAGAATGTTCCAGATGAGCAGTTACATCCATTCCTAATGATTGAGTGCCCACGCATGTTATTCCCATATGTACGCCGCATCGTCAGCGATGTAACTGCAGATGGTGGCTTCCCACCGTTGAATGTTGACAATATTGACTTTGTTCAACTTTACCGCGCTGAGCTTGCACGCCAAGCATCGGAAAACAAAAAAGTAAACTAATTCTGGCTATTCCATAACGCATCGGGCCCAAGTTTTTCCACAAACTCCCGATGCGCATTGACTTCTTCCTTGGTCAATTTTGATTTCATCAGACCCAGCCGTTCCAATGGTAACATTTGGCCGGCGGCTTTATTGCCTGATGAGCTTTTTCCGTCCGCCACCACGCTTAATGTAAAGTCTGGCTGCCGGCCGCCAATAAGTTCCAAATAGACTTCGGCTAGAATTTCGCTATCCAGCAACGCTCCGTGTTTTTCCCGTGCAGAATTATCTATGCCAAAACGGCGGCACAAAGCATCCAAAGAGTTTTGGGCCCCAGGAAACTTTCTACGTGCAATTTCTAATGTATCTAAGGATTGAGATGCGGGGATGGGTGAAATACCTATCCATTTCAATTCCGCGTTGATAAAACGCATATCGAATTTGGCATTATGCGCCACAATCTTTGCGTCTCCGATAAACTCAAGAAAATCTCTCGCAATTGTCTTAAACACAGGCTTATCTGCTAAAAACTCATCGCCCAGACCATGCACTGCATAGGCTTCTTGCGGCATAGGTCGTTCAGGGTTAATATATTGATGATAAACGCTTCCGGTAGGCATGTGATTGTGCAATTCTACCGCGCCGATTTCAACCAAACGATCACCGCTTTCCGGATCAAAGCCGGTTGTTTCGGTATCCCATACAATTTCACGCATTTTTTGCATTCCCGTTAAGTTTTGCAATTAAATCATTAACTTCATTGCGCACATGATCCAATGTTTTCGTTTCGATCACAAAATCTGCAAGTTCACGTTTATCAGAATCCGGCAGTTGTTTATCAGATATCATTTTTAATGCTTCGTTCGTCATACCCTTGCGCTCCATTACCCGGGCCCTTTGCGTGGTTTCGTCAATTGTAACGACCAAAACACCATCCAGCCAGCTTTGCGCGCCTGTTTCATATAACAATGGTATATCAACAACCGCCAGCTTAAGCCCAAGTTCGCGGCACTTATTCAAAAATGCATCTCGGTGCTTACGAATTGCAGGATGAACAATTTTCTCAAGCTCCGGAAATAACTTGCCATCAGCCTGTAAAATATTGCGCAATTTATCACGGCTTACACCGTTAGATCCAACTGCTAACGGCGCAATCTTTGCAATTTCTGATATTGTTTGTTCATGGCCTGTATATAGCTCATGCACTGCCGCGTCTGCATCCCAAACTGCAATTCCCGCCTCACGAAATATCTTAGCCGTTGTGGTTTTACCCATCCCGATGGAACCGGTTAAGCCCAGAACATAAAGGGTGCCCATCAGTCCGCCAACACAATCTGGCGCAAAGCATCATCTACTGTTGGTCGCTTGCCGAACCATGCCTCAAACCCCGGCACTGCCTGATGTAATAACATGCCCAATCCATCCACCGTTTCTAGCCCCAATCCTTGGGCTTGACTTAAAAGGCTTGTTGTTAAGGGATTATACACAATATCTGTTACCAATGCCGTTTTGGGCAAGCTGGATAGATCAATTTCCAGCTCAGCTTGTCCAATCATGCCGAGCGAGGTTGTATTAATCAATGTGTGAACATTACCCTGCACCTTTGAAACGTTTTCTATAGGGGTTACTGTCACTTTATCCCCGAAAAAATTAGCCAGGTGCAATGCCTTTGCCTCTGTTCGGTTTGCGATGATAACTTCTGGTACACCCTCTTGTAAAAGCGCATATATAATTGCCCGCGCAGCACCGCCGGCACCTAATACAAGTGCCTCCCCTTTGGACGCTACCCATTGTGGCGCATTTTGTTTTAAATTGTTTATAAACCCCACACCGTCAGTATTATCGGCATATATTTTCCCGTCCTTGAAAACCAGCGTATTAGCTGCTCCGATAGCTTCCGCGCGGTCAGTAACAAAATCGGCAATTGCCAGAGCTGATTCTTTGTGAGGGATTGTTACGTTGCAGCCCCGGTAGCCCTTTGACGATATTTCGTTAATTCCCGCAGCAAAATCATCCGGCTGCAGACCAATAGCTTCATAACTGCCGTTAATCCCGAATTGTTTAATCCAATGACCGTGAATCAATGGCGATTTACTTTGTTTAATTGGCCACCCCACGACGGCCGCTTTTTTAAATGTTCCACTCATCACACCAATAAAACCCCGCGTGTCCGCAAAAATCCAAGAACCTCTAATAAAGGTATTCCAAGAATTGTAAAATAATCCCCTTGGATATGTGTAAATAGTTGCGCGCCAGAGCCCTCAATCTTGTAGCATCCTACAGAACTCAGCATTTCGTTTTCATTATTCTGTATATATTCCGCTAAATAATCATCTGAAAAATCCCGCATAACCAGCTGCGCGCGGCCTATATGGCGCCAAACGGGCCTGCCTTCTTCAAATATTACAACAGCAGACAGTAACTGATGTGCCTTACCTCGCAAAGAAAGCAGCTTTTTACGCGCCTCTGCTTGCGTTGGTGCTTTTTCATATATTTGTTTTTCGCAAACCAAAATTTGATCGCAGCCAATCACCAATTTATCCGTATACTTAGAACCAATACGGGCAGCTTTATACTCGGCAAGTGTATCAGCAATCTCATGTGGCTTTGCATTATCTGCTACTAAAGAGGCAATAATAGCTGTTTCATCAATCTTAGCCGGAACAATACAAAAAGGTACTCCCGCATCTTGTAAAAGCTTTGCTCGAATATTTGAGCTGGACGCAAGAATAACAGATGCCACACCTTACCTCCTGTTACTTGGTTGTGTGAAAATAGGCTTGAAGGCTGTTAATAACCTGTACATGAATATGCGCGTAATCGCAGTATTGTTTATTGTTTCTACAAATTTATATAAACCCATGAAATTAACCCCGTATAGCGAAAAACTACTCACAGTGTATAGATTTATAATCTTTTTGTGGTTTATGTGTATGAAATTATAATGAACATTATTATTCGAATTGTTATTTTTATAAACTATTGTTTTAATTTGCTTATTGTCACTTATTAACAGCTTTAGTAAAAGTTATCATTGTATTTAAGGCAGGTAATTTATTGTATAAAAATTTAATCCTTGTAATTCAGGGTTCCTACATCAAACAACAACCTTTCTCTTTATATATTTATTATTATAGTATCGTTAAGAACGGATAAAATATGTCAGACTTACTCAGCTCATTATATCCTTGGATAAAATCCCTGCATGTTATCGCTGTTATTTCTTGGATGGCAGGAATGCTTTATTTACCGCGTTTATTTGTATATCACGTTGAAACGGATCCAAATGCTTTTGATTCAAAAGTAACATTAGAACGCTGGGAGTATTTACTTTTAAAGCGCATAATAAACCCCGCAATGATTATTACATGGATATGTGGGCTTTTGATGGTCTTTACGCCTGGTGTTATAGATTGGACAGAAGGATGGCCTTGGGTAAAAGCGACAATGGTAATTTTAATGTCTGCTTTTCATGGCTGGCTTTCAAAAGAAAGAAAATTGCTGGCAGCAGGAAAACCAAGGCTGTCAGGAAAAGGTTATAGAATAGCAAATGAGATACCGACCGTTCTAATGATTATAATTATAATTATGGTAATAGCCCGGCCATTTTAACACCATTTGACTCTATCCAGCATTTCAGTTTAATAACTGCCAAAGCTTGGTGTCCCCCACCGTTTAAAAGCTACTTTCAAATCTGTAAAATTAGAAAATCTACGCAAGAAGTATGTCATGACACAAGAAACAATCAGCCTTTCCGAACTAAAGGCAAAAAGCCCAGCCGATCTATTAAAAATGGCTGAAGAGTTGGAAATTGAAAACGCATCATCAATGCGAAAAGGCAATATGATGTTTGCCATTCTAAAAGAAATGGCTGCGGATGGTGTTGAAACTGTCGGTGAAGGTGTTTTGGAAGTTTTACAGGACGGGTTTGGATTTTTAAGGTCTCCAGAATCAAATTATTTACCAGGGCCGGAAGATATCTATGTTAGTCCGACGCAAATGCGTAAATTTTCATTACGAACCGGTGACACGGTTGAAGGTGTTATTCTGGCACCGAAAGAGGGTGAGCGTTATTTTGGGTTGACCAAGCCCATTTCTATTAATTTTAGCGATCCTGAAAATGCTAAACATAAAGTACATTTCGATGATTTGACACCACTCTACCCTGATGAACGTATGACTATGGAAATTGAAGATCCAAGCCTTAAAGATAAATCCGGGCGTGTAATTGATCTTGTTGCTCCAATTGGTAAAGGACAACGTTCATTAATTGTTGCACCGCCTAGAACCGGTAAAACAGTTATTTTACAGAATATTGCGAATTCCATCGAAATTAATCACCCAGAGTGTTTTTTGATTGTTCTACTAATCGATGAGCGCCCTGAAGAGGTTACGGATATGAAACGATCGGTAAAAGGCGAGGTTATATCATCTACATTTGATGAGCCTGCTAACCGTCACGTTGCAGTATCGGAAATGGTTCTTGAAAAGGCTAAGCGCTTGGTTGAACATAAGCGCGATGTTGTTATTTTATTGGATAGCATTACTCGTCTTGGTCGCGCGTTTAACACCGTAGTGCCATCATCAGGAAAAGTTTTGACTGGTGGTGTGGATGCAAACGCACTGCAGCGCCCAAAGCGCTTCTTTGGTGCTGCACGTAACATAGAAGAGGGTGGTTCATTAACAATTGTGGCAACTGCCCTTATTGATACTGGCTCGCGTATGGATGAAGTGATTTTTGAAGAATTTAAAGGCACTGGTAACTCTGAAATCGTTCTGGACAGAAAAATTGCAGATAAGCGCGTTTACCCCGCTATGGATATATTGAAATCTGGAACGCGCAAAGAAGAGTTGCTGACAGAACCTGGTGACCTAGCAAAAACATTTGTTCTGCGCCGTATCCTGAATCCGATGGGAACAACTGATGCGATTGAATTTTTGCTAGGCAAACTAAAGCAAACAAAATCAAACACTGAGTTTTTCGACTCAATGAATACTTAAATCCTTTATAAACAAAGGGTTAATATATGTCTGATACTATTTTTGCATTGGCGTCTGCTAAGGGGCGTGCGGGTGTCTCCGTTATTCGGATCTCGGGGCCAAATGCCTTTGCTGCGGTAAATAAAATGTCTGGCTCTAATGTGCCGCCACGAAGACCGGTTGTCCGCACCATCATAAACAACCAAAGTGAAAGCTTAGATGAAGCCCTTGTTTTGGGTTTTTTGGCGCCCAATAGCTTTACAGGGGAAGATGTTGTTGAGCTGCAATGTCATGGCAGCACTGCGGTTGTTTCATCCATTCTAGCAGCCTTATCAAAAATTAAAGACTGTCGTCTTGCAGAGCCCGGTGAATTTTCCAGACGCGCCCTGATGAACGGCCGTCTTGATTTGGCGCAGGTCGAAGGGCTAAATGATTTAATTAACGCAGAAACTGAAGCCCAGCAAAAGCAGGCCTTAATGTTTATGCAGGGGGCGCTATCAGAAAAGGTTGAAAGTTGGCGCCGCGATCTAATACGCGCTGTAGCGCTTGTAGAGGCTACAATTGACTTTGCAGATGAAGATATACCCCAAGACGTAACACCAGAGGTTACAGAGCTTGTAAATGGCGTTCTGGAGGATTTACAAAAGCAGGTTGATGGAAGTTTTGCCGCTGAAAGAATTCGCGAAGGTTTTGAGGTGGCGATTGTGGGGCCGCCGAACGCAGGTAAGTCAACACTGCTAAATACACTTTCAGGCCGCGATGCGGCTATTACGTCTGAAATTGCAGGAACCACCCGGGATGTGATTGAGGTTCGTATGGATATAGGCGGACTTCCAGTAACGCTACTTGATACTGCTGGGTTGCGGGAAACAAACGATGCCATTGAGGGCATCGGAGTAGGCCGGGCTGTAGAGCGCGCTAGGCGTGCCGACATCAGAATTTTTCTGAATGACGTGGATGACGTCCCCGCTTTTGGCGTGTACCCAAATGAAGAAGATCTTCAAGTTTGGACAAAATTGGATAAACACGGGATGCGTAAAGGGCTGAATATTTCTTCACAAACCGGCGAGGGAATTGAAGGACTGGTCTCAGCTATCTCGGTTATATTGGAACGTAAGTCATTAGGTGCTATGGTGGCTTCTCGTGAGCGGCATCGAGTTGCCTTATCTAATGCAATTACCCACTTGAATGAAGGAAAGCTAATATTATCAAATGGTTACGATGTATCAGAGCTTGCTGCAGAAGAAATGCACCGCGGTATAAATGCTTTGAATTCACTTATTGGGTGTGTTGGTGTAGAACATATTCTGGATGAGATTTTTTCAAGCTTCTGTTTGGGGAAATAAAACAGCAAAATTGTAGGATTGTTTCACGTGAAACATTATGATGTTATTGTTATAGGTGGCGGCCATGCGGGCGCCGAAGCAGCGCAGGCGGCATGGCGCACGGGTGCATCTACTGCTTTGATCACGCATGGTTTTTCCAAAATAGGTGAAATGTCTTGCAATCCTGCTATTGGCGGCTTGGGCAAGGGGCACCTTGTTCGTGAAATTGATGCGCTTGATGGTGTTATGGGGCGCGTTGCAGATAAAGCAGGCATTCAATTCAGATTATTGAACAGGCGTAAGGGCCCAGCGGTTCAGGGTCCGCGAACCCAGGCGGACCGCTCTTTATATCGCTCTGCTATGCAAGAGGAATTTTTAAACAAAGACGGCTTGGTGGTTATTGAGGCCGAAGTGTCTGATCTAAAACAATCAAGCGAAACCATTACGGGTGTAATTCTTGCGGATGGAGCTGAAATTTTAGCGAAAAATATTATCCTTACAACGGGTACATTTTTGCGTGGGATCATCCATATAGGCAATGAATCATTTTCTGGTGGGCGCATTGGAGATAAGGCAACCATTCCCTTGGCCGAAAGGTTAGACGGATTTAACCTACCTATGGGGCGCCTTAAGACCGGAACTCCGCCTAGGTTGGATGGCAGGACAATTAACTGGGAGGGGCTTGATTGTCAGCCCGCAGACGATGTTCCATCTCTATTTTCATTTTTGCATAAAGCGGCATTTTCGAAACAAGTTGCATGTGGGATAACGCACACCAATGAACAAACGCATGAAATCATAGAAAAAAACCTATCTAAGTCAGCAATGTATGGCGGGCATATCGATGGAATTGGGCCACGCTATTGCCCCTCAATAGAAGATAAGATCGTGCGGTTCGCAGATAAAACTTCACACCAGATCTTTTTAGAGCCAGAAGGCCTTAATACTCACACGATTTATCCTAACGGAATATCAACCTCGCTACCGGTAGATATACAAGAGGCGTATGTCGCTTCAATTGTTGGCCTTGAGAATGTGAAAATTTTACAACCAGGTTATGCGATTGAGTATGATTATATTGATCCTAGGGCGTTAAAGCCAACGCTGGAATTGAAGAATATCAAGGGCTTATACCTAGCTGGACAAATAAATGGCACAACCGGGTATGAAGAGGCTGCGGCCCAGGGTCTAGTGGCTGGTGTCAATGCGGCCCGCTCAGCTATGGGGGAAGGGCCGGTATATTTCGATCGCGCTGAGGCATATATTGGGGTTATGATAGATGATTTAACCGTTCGCGGTGTATCTGAGCCATACCGCATGTTTACATCACGCGCAGAGTACCGTCTGTCTTTAAGGGCTGACAATGCCGATCAAAGACTTACGCCTAAGGGTATAGAGGTAGGCTTGGTAAAAGATTATCGCAAAATGATTTTTTCTGACAAAATGGATCGCCTCAGCTCGACACGAATATTGCTGTCTAAAAAATCCTTGTCACCTAATGAGGCAAGTAAGTTTAACATAAAAATAAACCAAGACGGTATCCGGCGCTCTGTAATTGATTTATTGGCCTTTAAAGATATTAATCTAGAAAAACTTTCTGTTGTTTGGCCTGAAATCAAAGACTTAGATAAAGATGTTGCAGATCAGGTAGAGCGCGATGCGCTTTATGCTAAATTTATAGACAGACAAAAATCAGAGGTTGAGGCGATGCGTCGTGATGAGGGTCTTCGCATCCCGGAAGATTTTAATTATCTTAATATTCCGGGCCTTTCCAACGAACTTCAGAATAAATTAATGCAAGCGCGTCCTGCTTCTTTGGGCCAGGCCGGGCGCCTAGACGGCATGACGCCGGCTGCGCTAACGCTTATATTGGGAAGGATAAGGCTATCACAGTCTGAAAGGCGCGCATGATTTCAGAAGATAAAGCAAAGGAAATACTTCTATGCGATCTAAATGTTTCACGTGAAACAATATTGGACCTCACAAGAATGGTTAATTTGCTTAAAAAGTGGAATTCAACAATTAATCTTGTTGGTCGCGCTAGCTTAGAAGAGGTTTGGGCGCGCCATATCCTAGATTCTGCACAAATGTGGGCTGAAAGACCTCATAATCTTAAAACTTGGGTTGATTTGGGTTCTGGTGGAGGATTTCCCGGGCTGGTATTGGCAATATTAGCCAAAACAGAGGCTCCGGACGTTAGTTTTCATTTGATTGAAAGTGATGCACGAAAATGTGCCTATTTAAGAAATGTTTCACGTGAAACATCGCTCAATGCTTATATACACACAATTCGTATTGAGAAAATAGAGCCCATAATGGCAGAGGTTGTTTCTGCTAGGGCGCTTGCGCCAGTTGGCGCGCTTTTAGGATATTCGCACCATTTTCTATCTGATGGTGCATTTTGCCTGTTTTTGAAAGGCAAATCTTGTGCTAGAGAAGTGGAGCTGGCCCATGAATCATGGCGCTTTCAGTCAGAAAAGATAAAAAGCAGGTCTGATGAGATGGGTTCGATCCTAAAAGTGTGGAATATTAAACGTGCCTGAACCCGAAAAGAAAAATTCTAGTCCGAAAATCATTTCTATTGCAAACCAAAAGGGCGGAGTTGGAAAAACGACTACCGCTATCAATTTGGGCGCTTCACTAGCGGTTTCGGGCAAAAAAACGCTTATTATTGACTTTGACCCACAAGGAAATGCTTCCACGGGTCTGGGTGTAGATGCCCGCAAGCGGACTATTACTATGTATGATGTGCTTGTTGATGGTGTGCCAATTGATAGCAGTATCGTTAAAACCGGAGTGAATAATCTATACCTTGCACCCTCAACAACAGATTTAAGTTCAGCAGATGTAGAGCTTGTAGGCGACAGGGGGCGTATATTACGATTAAAGCGCTCCCTTAAGGTCGCTAAATTTGAAAAACTAGGAATTGACTACATTATTATTGATTGCCCACCATCTCTTAATTTACTGACTCTAAATGCTTTGGCAGCAAGCCATTCTGTTTTGGTACCACTTCAGTGTGAATTTTTCGCATTAGAGGGGCTATCCCAATTAATGCTGACAGTACGCGAGGTTCGCGAAAACATTAATAAATCACTTGTTTTTGAGGGAATTGTCCTGACTATGCATGACAAGAGAAATAATTTATCTGGGCAGGTTGAGCAAGATGTACGCGATAATCTGGGAGGGCTTGTTTATGAAACGGTCGTACCAAGAAATGTTAAACTAAGCGAAGCTCCATCGTTTGGTCTGCCTGGTATATTGTATGATAAGGCAAGTCGAGGCAGCATTGCGTATCGTCGTTTGGCGGCTGAATTTATACGCCGTGAGGAAAATAAAAAACCAGCTAAGCCATTGGAGTTATTAGAAAATGAGTAAAAAATCTGAAAAGAGAAGCCTTGGTCGTGGTCTTTCAGCCTTAATGGCGGATATAGAGCCTGTTCCTGTTTCCCAACGGAATGAAAGCAATGCTGTTGCTGGGGTTTTAACCCTTCCGATTGAAAAGATTAATGCTAACGCCAATCAGCCACGGCAAGATTTTCACGATGACGATCTTGCTGAACTGGCAGCGTCAATCACAGAAAAAGGCATTATTCAACCTATAATTGTGCGCTCAGATCCAAACCAAGCCGGAAACTATCAGATTGTTGCCGGAGAGCGCCGGTGGAGGGCCGCACAGCTGGCGCAGATGCACGAAGTGCCTGTTATTGTGCGCGAGATGGACGACACAGAGATGCTAGAGGTTGCAATTATTGAAAATGTCCAACGCTCAGACCTTAATCCTGTCGAAGAGGCACGTGCCTTTATGCAATTAATGGAAAGCTTTAATCATACACAAGAAAAGCTTGCAAAGGTCTTGGGGAAAAGCAGAAGCCACATAGCCAACACTTTGCGCCTATTACAATTACCTGAAGATGTTTTAGGCATGCTACGCTCCGGCGACATATCCTCGGGGCATGCGCGAGCGCTGATTACCGCAGTAAATCCATCAAAACTTGCCGCTATCGTTATATCAAAAGGCCTGTCTGTTCGCGAAACTGAAAAGCTTGTTAGACAAAGTAATGCAGATATTGGCCCAGCCAGAGTTAAGCGCGCAACGAATTTTGGCGCAAAAGATGCTGATACAGTTGTTTTGGAAAATGATTTGTCTGCAAATTTGGATATGAAGGTTTGCATCGACCATACAGAAGGTAGCAGTTCGGGGGCTATTGTAATTTCATACAGAACACTGGAACAACTAGATGCTTTGTGCCAGCTGCTATCGTCTAGACCTCTGGGCGGCTCCAAATAAATATTGAAACACAAATAAGAACAAAAGCCTGAAGTGTTAACGCCCACCAAGCAACGCCAAAAGCTAGAGAAACAAAAAAAGCCAATAGAATACAAATACTTGCCATGAGTTTTGCTGGTCTGCGGATACAGCCATTTTGTTGCCAGCCAAGTATAGGTGGGCCGAAATATTTATGGTTTATTAACCATAGGTGAGCATCAGTGGAAGATTTCGCAAAACAAAAAGCCGCAAGCAATAAAAAAGGAACGGTAGGCAGAATTGGCAATACAATACCCACCACACCCAATCCGACACTAATCCAACCTGATAGCATGTATACTATGCGCATTTACGTCAGCAGCTCCTTTAGTATGGCATTCAAGACCATGCGCCCGGCTGGGCTGGCAATTAGTCTGCTATTGTCACAACTTAGCAGGCCAGAATCGGCCAAAGTTGCAATTGTTTCACGATTCAAAGAGCGACCTGCCAATTTTTCAAACCGCTCTAAATCTGTACCTTCTGCAAGCCGTAGCGACATCATAAGATATTCTTCACTTTGCTCAACACGCGAAATTGTCTCGGTAGTTTGAAGTGAAAAACCTTTAGACTGAACATGCGCAAGCCATTTTTCAGGCATTAATGGTGTAGTTGTTGCTTTTTTTATACCATTGACAGTTATTCGCCCATGGGCACCGGGGCCAATGCCGATATAATCACCATATCGCCAATAGATAAGATTATGAATAGATTGGGCGTCTTTGCGGGCGTAGTTTGATATTTCGTAATTAACCAAACCAGCATTTGCACAAATTTCAGACGTCGCTTGATACATGTCTGCCGCTTTATCTTCATCGGGAAGTCCGTTTAGCTTACCGCGGTCATAGAGCTGGCCAAACCGCGTTCCGCTTTCAACCGTTAGTTGGTATAAGGATAAATGATCTAAAGATAAATCCAGAGCTTTCTTTAGCTCATATTGCCAGCTTTTTAGAGATTGATCTTGGCGGGCATATATTAAATCAAAGCTAACGCTATTATAAATATTTCTTGCAATATCAAGTGCTTGTAATGCTTCATGGGTTGAATGAAGCCTGCCAAGCCGTTTTAAATCAATGTCGTTCAAAGCCTGAATGCCCATCGATACACGATTAACGCCAGCTTTGTTAAAATCAGAAAATTTGCCAGCCTCTACCGAAGTTGGGTTAGCTTCCAGTGTGATTTCGATGTCATTTGCAACGCGCCACTGTTTAGTAACCTCGTCTATAATTGCGGCCACAATGTCGGGCGGCATCAAGCTAGGCGTACCACCACCAAAATAAATAGACTGTACTGATCGGCTGGGTGTTAGTTGTGCAGCATAGCGCAACTCTGATAAAAGTGCGTTTTTCCATGCTGGATGGTCAATATTTTGGCGAACATGTGAATTGAAATCACAGTATGGGCATTTTGACATGCAAAACGGCCAGTGGATATAAATGCCGAAACCGCCATTTTGCCAATCCTCAACCACATAAACACCTAGAGGTAAGTTTAGCAAAAGCGTCAGCGCGGTGGCTCATTTCATGCTTTTTGACAGGGTCAATTTCGCCGAATGTTTGTTTATAGCCAGCTGGTTGGAAAATCGGATCATATCCGAATCCGTTTGACCCACGTTTTGGCCAAACAATAGCGCCATCTACTTTGCCTCGAAATATTTCATCATGGCCATCAGGCCAAGCGATACATAAAACGCAGATAAACCGAGCTTTGAAGGGTTCAAATGACTGTGCTTTCTTAAGCGCTAGCCATACTTTGGTCATAGCCAAATCAAAGTCCCGGCCGGTCGATGTCTCTGCCCAATCTGCAGAATATACACCAGGACTGTTGCCCAAGGCCTGAACCTGTAGACCGCTGTCATCTGAAATTGCAGGTAATCCTGATGCCTTTGCTGAGAAATGTGCTTTTATGCGCGCATTACCTTCAAAAGTATCTTCAGTTTCATCCGGTTCAATAAGTCCCAGATCACCAGCTGAAATAATTGATTTGCCAAATGGCTTTAGTAACTCTGCTATTTCAACCAGTTTTCCCTTATTGTGAGAAGCAAGAACAAGTTTATTTTCAGTAAGTTTGCGCATTTAGGAAGTTGCGGCTTTTTGTGCGATAATAAGCTCTGCAACACCCTTTTCGGCAAGATCCATCAAAGCATTAAATTCGCTACGTGAAAATGTAGAACCTTCGGCCGATCCCTGAACTTCGACGATGCCGTTCGTGTCAGTCATTACAAAATTAGCATCGGTGCCTGCTTCGCTGTCTTCAGCATAATCCAGGTCAAGAACAGGCTGTCCGCCGTAAATACCGCAGCTAATGGCGGCGACGTGGCCAATAATCGGGTCGCTTTTAACGAGGCCGGATTTTAGCAGTCCATTTACGGCCAGCCGTAATGCTATCCAGCCACCTGTAATTGAAGCACAGCGTGTCCCGCCATCTGCTTGGATCACGTCACAATCAATAGTGATTTGTCGCTCGCCCAAAGCAACGCGGTCAACGCCCGCACGAAGTGAGCGCCCGATAAGCCGTTGGATTTCTTGTGTACGGCCGGATTGCTTACCTGCCGCCGCCTCACGACGATTGCGTGTGTTGGTGGCACGTGGCAACATGCCATATTCGGCTGTGACCCAACCCAACCCAGTATTGCGCATAAAAGGCGGCACTCGTTCCTCTACGGAAGCAGTGCACAGTACGTGAGTTTCCCCGCATTTAATCAGACATGACCCTTCTGCATGTTTGGTGATGCCGGTGTTGACAATAATATCACGTAATTCATCATTTGCTCGGTTAGATGGGCGCATTTGCTGGTTCCTTTTTTCAGCGTGATACCCTTTTGTTGAAAAAGGTGCAAAGGCCGATTGACCACAGGACAAACAATCCCTAGAAATAACAGGCTTTATAATTTGGGTGTAGCCTTGGTTGATCAATTTACTAGCTCTATTAGTAACCTAAACAGTCGTAGCCGAGAGGTTTTTCGACTTTTAGTAGAATCATATCTGGATACAGGCGAACCTATGGGGTCACGTACTTTAACGAGATCGCTTAATGAACAAGTGTCAGCAGCAACTATTCGAAATGTTATGCAGGATTTGGAATATCTCGGGCTATTGGACAGCCCGCATATTTCCGCAGGACGCATTCCAACGCAACAGGGGCTACGGTTATTTGTTGACGGCTTGTTGGAAGTCGGGGATTTGTCTAGCGACGAGCGCAAGCAGATAGAAAAATCAATTTCGCAAGACGAAAGTGAAATCGGAACGGTGCTGGATAAGGCAGGTGCGTTATTGTCCGGTCTGACCCATAGCGCAAGCGTTGTGCTGGCCCCAAAGTCAGAGACACCCATTAAACATATTGAATTTGTTTCACTGACGCCGGATCGCGCACTTGTTATTCTGGTTATGGTAGATGGACAGGTAGAAAATCGTGTATTTACGCCGCCGCCGGGCCAAACGCCGTCATCAATGCGAGAGGCTGCAAATTTTGTGAATTCGGTTGTTGCCGGCCACACGCTAAGCGCTTTGCGAGATGTTCTATTTTCCGAAATAGAAAAACATCGAACGGAATTGGATAAGTTAGCGCAAACCTTGATTAAAGAAGGTGTTGCCAGTTGGTCATTAGATACCGGTACAGACGCACGTTTGATTGTTCGGGGGCGGTCAAATCTGATAGAAGATGATGCGACTCAAGAAGATTTAGATCGCATCAAAAAACTTTTTGACGATCTGGAGCAAAAGAAAGAAATTACCGAATTTCTGTCTTTATCTGAACAGGGCGAAGGCGTTCGTATATTTATCGGCTCCGAGAACAAACTTTTTTCACTTTCGGGTAGCTCTTTGGTTGTTTCGCCTTATATGAATACTGATCGAAAAGTTATAGGTGCGGTGGGTGTAATTGGCCCTACCCGCTTGAATTATGGTCGGATCGTTCCGATTGTGGATTACACAGCGCAACTTATGGGGCGCATTTTGTCAAAATAGGACACTGAGGCAATAGAATGGCGAATGAAAAACAAAACATAGAACAAGAAATCGAACTGAACTTTGATGATGTTGCGGATTTTGAAGAGATAGACATCAGCGAAGAGGCGGTGGAGCTATCTGAAATTGAAGAGCTTCGTGAAGAAAATAATGTTTTGAAGGACCGTGTAATGCGGGCCTTGGCAGAAGCTGAAAATCAACGCAAAAGGGGCGAGCGGAATCGCCGGGATGCAGAAATTTACGGTGGCGCGAAGCTGGCGAAAGATATGTTGTCCGTATTTGATAATATGTCTAGGGCGCTAGACACTATTGATGATGCGCAACGCGAAACTTCTAGTGCGCTGATTGATGGCATTGAATTGACAAAACGTGAATTATTGTCTGTTTTTAAAACACATAAAATAGAGCCGGTAATGCCCGCGGTAGGCGATAAGTTTAATCCACAAATTCATGAGGCAATGTTTGAAGCGCCCGTTCCGGACATAAAAGCTGGTCATATTATTCAGGTATTAAGCCAGGGCTTTATGATCGGGGACAGATTATTGCGCGCAGCACAAGTGGGTGTATCTTCTAGTCGGTAGCCCGAAGGGGCTATCACTTTCAATAACCAAAATAAAACATCGTAAAAACCCCAAAGCTCTGGAGGTTTGTCCAACGCGCAGCGGCATTATGGATACGCTTATATGTGCTCAGAATATAAAATCATCAATGCCAGTTATGCCGGTAAAATCTCTCAGTGTGATACTTTCAGTGCCGAATGATATGACGGTATTAATTCCGGATGATTGGTCAATGGTGATGTCATCAATGCTGTTTATGCCTGTATGAGTTGAAAAATCCATACGATCAAATCCATCCTCCCAATCGCGGATCACATCAGTTCCAAATCCATCAGAGAAGATAAAGACATCCGCATCACCATCATTTCCACCACCGAAAAGCTGGTCATTGCCCGCGTTGCCGATTAAAGTATCTACGCCATCATTGCCAAACAACACATCGTTTGCGTTGCCGCCAATCAGCCTGTCATTGCCCGCGTTGCCTATGATGCTCATAACATTGGTTTGCGCGCTTGCGTCGATGATTTCGGCACCTGCTGCTCCGTCAATCCGTTCAATATTGGTCCATAAACTGTTTAACGTGACGATAATGCCCGCTTTAACAATAACAACACGATCAGTGCCCGCGCCACCATCTGTTACAATATCGTCAGGGTCGTCAATATAGAAAAAATCGTCCCCGGCACCACCCGAAAATGTATCGGCACCTGCATCGCCAAACAGAAAATCCTGTCCACTACCACCTGCAATACTGTCATTCCCGCTACCACCGAATAGAAGGTCTGACCCCAATCCACCGATTACCAAGTCGTCACCCATATTGCCGTTGATTACCAGATCTTCCGCATTGCCAGATCCATTGATTGTATCATTGCCGATAGATGCGTTGAATCGTTCAATTCCGATCCAGCTGCTGATATCAATGTCGATCCCAACAACTCCATTTGCAATCCGGGCGCGATCAAGGCCGGCGCCGCCATTAACCAAATCACCGGCATTATCGATAAAGAACATGTCATCACCGGCACCACCCGAAAGATTATCCGCTCCTGCGCCGCCATCAAGCACATCTATCCCCCCGCCGCCAATGATAGTATCAGAGCCATCATCACCAAACAGAAAATCCTGCCCACTACCACCCGTCAGGTGATCATCACCGTTTCTGCCAAACATTAACAAGCCTGTTGTGTTACCGGATGCATCAATAGTGTCATTGCCGATGTCGCCATCGATGCGCTCTATTGCAATCCAACCGCCGACAACAATGTTTGCGCCTTCTGAGTTGCTGATCCGAACCCAATCTGATCCTGCCCCGCCATTAACGACATCTCCATCATCTTCAACAAAGATAAGATCATTCCCAATTCCGCCAAATAATTGATCATTTCCAACACCACCAAACAAGGTGTCATTACCCGTGCCGCCGGTTAGCGTGTCATTGCCACTACCGCCCTGTAACGTGGACCCTATGGAGCCTGCGAAGAGTGTATCATCCCCGTCACCGCCTATTAGAAGCAGTGGTACTGTTTGTCCTATTGCTGAAATCGTGTCATTTCCATCAGCACCATCCACACGCTCAACGCCTGTCCAGCCTGCCATAGTTATTGTTATACCTGATTGGCTATCAATTCGTGCAGTGTCTGTACCGGAACCGCCAGAGATAATTTCGTTTGTTTCATCAATGAAAAATATATCATTTCCATCTCCGCCGGTGAAGAAATCAATACCGGAGCCGCCAAATAAAACGTCATTACCCGCACCTCCATTCAAAGTGTCTGCACCAGCGCCACCGAACAACGTATCGTTGCCACGCATTCCATGCAGCTCATTGGCTAAACTATTTCCGGTGATGATGTCATTGCCATCACCTGTAATGACGTTCTCAAACTGCTCTGACCCGCTTGATAGTCGGCCCCAATCCAAACCATTTACCGAGAAAAAACTGTCGGGCAGCAAGCTTACTTTAACGTTATCTGCTATGGCGGCAAAATTTAACCAATCCTGCCCGCCATCTGTATCGGTAATAACCGAGCGCGCTGGATCTACCGCCGCGTAATCCAAAAAATCTGCAGTAAAATGATGAATATTATCCGTTGTTGTTGTGGCGCCAAAGAAATCTATTGAGCCACCGAATAATGTGCCGTTATCCGATAAGGGAAACGCATCTGAAACAGAAACGGTCCAATCGCCAACAGAGGAAACGCCCAAAAAACTATCAACACCATAAGACCATGTGCCGCTAAATGAGGTGGGTACATCACTTTGATATACAAGTTGAATTTTATGGTTATTTGGGTCGGTTAAGAAAACCTTCATATCACCTATGAATGCATGCTCAAAATCCAGATTTAATTGTAGGTGCTCAATAGAAAGATTTACAGCAGAGGATATAGTAAAATCCACTTCTGCGCCGTTTGTGAAAATTGCCAATCCTTCGCCAAAATCGGTTGTCGCAGACGCCCCGACTTGCTCATTAACGCTTGTGAGGGGTGAGCTGTTTAACTTTGACCAGGCTTCAGCCATGCGAACGGATGTAAAAGCGTCAATAATTCCATAACCATAGGAACCATTAACACTCATACCTCCACCATTCCAGTTTGTAGCCCCATTAAAGACCCAGTCACCACGCTCAAAGCCAGTGGCTGCAGTGGCAATTTCAGAGCCAGTATGTGCAGCAGAAATTGCCAGTATATTTTGAATATCTCGCCATCCAAGATTTTCATTGGCATTAAGCATTAGCGCAATTACCCCAGAAACAACAGAATTTGCTGCAGGGGTGTTTCCGAAAACAGAAGTGTAATCCGTATCCAATAATGCATCAGGGCCGGTTGGTTCTGATGTGCCGCTCGCGTTAAGCCCATCATTGCCAATAAGATCTGTTGTTACGGCGGCTGTCGGTGCTGAAATTAGAATGGATGACCCAAAATTTGTTAACTCTGTAGCAAAGCCATTGTTATCTGTAGCAGCCACCGAAACAGTAAAGCGTGAAGAATTTATGCTTGACCCATTCGCATCAATACCGTCATCGCCCACGGCTTGCACGACCACCGTACCCAATCCCTGGCGACCTTCGGCAAGATTTTGTTTAATTTGCTCCAGATAAAGATAATCAATACTATCAGGGGCTGTTTTACTGCGGGATAAATCAAAGGAAGCAATATTGCTCCATGTATTTGACATAACATCAAAAGAGCTGGCTTGATTTATGACGCTCTCAAACGCAGATTGCTCTGCAGAGGTTGTATAATGAAGATAACCATAGATAGCGGGATCAAGAATATTTACACCAGTAATTGAAGCATTATATGCAAGCCCAACGGTTCCACCGCCATTCTTTTCTGCAGCAATGATACCAGCTGCAGCGGTTCCTTGCGCGGCATTGTTTATTAAATTTGGCGTCTGTAAAATAAGGGTGCCATTGGTATCAACCACACCTAAAGTGCTATTATAATTATCATCTAAATCACTATGTGTGGATTGAATACCATTGCCGTAGACACCGATATTTACCCCGTCGCCGGTATATTCATTCCATATAGCGTTAATATCGCCGATAAGATTGAAATGCCATTGGCTTGGGAAAAGCGGATCAGATGGCGTAGTCATACACGTAACCCCGCATGCAGATTATAATTCAGCTACATTTATTGTGTAGTGCTTAAGAATTAGCGAACAGGATGGACTAAATAGCGCAATTGATAATTCTTATAGATACCGCTTTGCCGGATTTATTCATTAATTTTCAAAGCACTTCAAAAGCGAGGGCGATTTGGCCTCTGTTAATGATATTTTAATAAAAGTTTAATTTATAGAAGATGGTGCCATAAATGCAGAGCCGTCATGTATGAATAAGCTGAATACCATTCGGACAATTTCACAACCACCATTTCGACATCGTTCAGATGAGCTTGATTTGGCTGAATTATTCAGTGCGCTTTGGCGGGGGCGTTTTGTAATATTGCTATCTGCTGTTTTGGCATGCCTTGTAGGTGGAATATACGCATACAAGATTGCGGTGCCTTTGTATTCGGCTAAAGCTGTAATTGCGCTGGAAATCAAACAGCAAAATGTTGTTAATATAGAAAGTGTTTTGTCAGGTGTATCTGGTGGATCTGAAGAAATTAATACTGAATTAGAGGTTATTCGGTCTAGGTATCTTATTGAGGCATTGGTAAAAAAACTGAATTTGGTGGGCGATCCTGAATTCAATGCGACATTGCGGGCTTCAAATTACCCAAGTGCAATTTTGTTTTGGAATACTGTATTCCATAAGCCAGAAAGAAAATTTACCGAAGCCCAAATTTTCAATACGGTCGTCGACTCGGTAATTTCTGCAATATCGGTTTCAAATATTCACAAATCCTTAGCGTTTTCAATCAAAATCACTACACAGAATTCGGATAAATCCGCTTTAATCGTTAATGCTTTAGCCGGTCTTTATATACAGGATTCATTAGATAAAAAATTGGCGGCGACTGAGAATGCCAGCAAAAGGCTAAGCAAAAAAGCAGCTGAATTGAAGCTGGAATGGGAAATTTCCGAAGAGCAGCTTAATCGGTTCAGCGATAAAACACATTTGGTTAGCGCCCAAGCCCTGGGCGCGCTTTCAATCCAGCTTAAAGAAATACGTATTCGGATTTCAGAATTTGGTGCCAAAAGATCGCGCTTGTATGCAAATTTAGCACGCTTTGAAGGTGCGATTAAATCCGGCGATATACATTACATTGCGACACAAATAGATAATGTACAATTAAGGCGTACTGCGGACGAGCTGAAAGACGGCACAATCAATCAGTCTGTTTTTAGCGTACGGGCTGCAGGTATTTTGAACAATTTGCGACAGGAAGCAAAACGAATAGATCTGCAATACACCACGCTTGCAGCATCAGAAAAGCTGCTTGAAAGCGAAGTTGATACTCAATCGGCTGACTTGGTGGAGCTTCAGCAACTAAGACATGAGACACAAACCTATGGGCTTCTTTATGAAAGTTTTTTAACGCGCCTAAAGGAAACAATTGTACAGCAAGGCTTGCAAAAGTCAGATAGCCGCCTTTTATCAATAGCGGTACCTAGATTGGCCGTGTCGCCGGATAAAGGTATAATTCTAACGTTATCAGCATTGCTTGGCAGCCTGTTCGGGGCAGGGCTTATTTTGCTGCGTGAAAATAGCAATGACACATTTCGTACAGCGCAAGGTGTTGAATCTTATACGGGCCATAAAGTGTTGGGCTTTGTTCCGATGGTGAAGGCCGGTGACCGAAAAGATATCTTTGCCTACATGAAAGATAAACCGATATCTATGTTTGCCGAGTCGGTTCGAAACTTACGTACCTCTGTGTTGCTGCCGGAATTTGATAAACCACCGCAGGTTCTGATGATGACCTCGTCAGTACCGGATGAAGGTAAAACAATGCAAACTTTGGCTTTAGCATTTAGTCTTTCCGAATTGGGGAAAACGGTTGTGGTTGTTGAATGCGACATTCGAAAACGTACAATTTCAGCGCACTATCACCTTAATGATCATTTAGGGTTTATGTCTGTTATTTTTGATGGAGAGGCGCTGGGTAAAGCTGTTTATAGGCCTGCCGGAACCAAGATTGATATACTTATTGGTGATAAGCCGAATAAAAACGCAGCTGATACTTTTGCTTCAACTAAGTTTGCGGATTTTCTTACCGTGCTGCGCAAAAAATATGATTATATAATTATAGATACGGCACCGGTCTTAGTCGTACCAGATGCGCGCATTATAGGGCAGTATACAGATGCAAATTTATATGCAGTTTTGTGGAACAGCACATCTAGATTGCGGGTCAAACAAGGGCTCGCTATGTTTCAGTCTGTTGGCTTGCGTGTCAGCGGATTGATATTAAGCGGAGTTGATAACAAGGCCATGAAAAGTTTCGGCGCCAAAAATCAGTTCGGATATGATGATACTTCAGGTTATTACGAAAATTGATTTGCGAATTTATATACGAAAGCTTTCCAAAAGAGATTACCGGGCTAGGTGGGGCGCGTTTAAAGGATTTGAAAACTTACTGTGCGATCAAATCAGATAAATTGACGGCATTGAAAGTTGGTAGGATTTGGCTGATTACGCGATTCCAAGCGGTAACAGGCTGTTCTGCTACAAATACGATATCATTTGGCCGTAATTGCATTTTCGTTGCAAGCAGTAAATTTACTGCATTTTTAACATCCAGATGATATGCGGTTGCTGGCGTATTTATACTGTTTGCACGTATAATATAAATCTGACTTAAATTACCTTCGCGCGTTCTAATTCCATTTTCCGAATAGATTGCATCTGCAACAGATGCGGTATTGTTAAACGGCAATGGAAATCGCCCTTGTTTGGCAACCTCGCCTGCAAGGAAAACGTAATCGCGTTTAATTGCACCTAGCTCTAGTTTGGTTAGGAATGTTTTTCGCGCCATTTCGGACCGTTCACGCCTAAGGTCTGCCTTGATTTGTATGCTTGCCAGTTCTTGGGAGTTTGCATCAATACGGGCCAATTTTTTATGGAAGCTGTTGTCAATAAAAACACTGTCGCCATCATGCAAAATAAAGGTTTGCAAATCTGGTTGTGATTGAAGGTACAGAAGTGGAAATTGATAACTCTTACCATCGCGGATAATGCGGATATGTGTATAATCGGGGGCTAAAGAAGATACTCCACCTGCGCCCTGTAGTGCATTTTGCAAAGTTAACGGCTTCATTGTGATGGGAATTAATCCGGGGACCTTCACTGCGCCAGCAACAGAAACGTTTCGGGCGTTAAACCCGGTAATTTCCAGGGAAAATTCAGGGTTGATTTGGTTTTCAGCCAGCGCTTGAAAAACCGTTGCCTCTGCTTCTTCAATTGTCTGGCCTGCGACAATAACACGACCAATACCTGGAATGGAAATCGCGCCATCATCCTGAATTGTATATCCTTGGTGTTTGTCTTGGCTTGCAATAAGCGCGGCCAATGCAGTTGTTGTTTCAGAAGCGGGTGTTGCTAAAAAAACCACATCTGCAATGCCTAATTTATAGAGGCCAGGCTTTATGTTGGTTGGAAGGTTGATTGCTTCAGGTTGATTATTTTGTGTAGCTTGATGCCAAACGTTATCTACTGGCATTGGGTAGGCCGAAACCGATGTCTGATTAAATACATCTGGAAGTTGTTTTGGAGTGTAAGGTGTAAGATTTGCGCTGCTGATGGATCGGGGCGTAAGCTCTACGACATGTATACTATCTGAATTACGGCTCACTGCAGGAGAGGTATATATTGCGCCGCAAGTAGATAAAATAAAGAAAAAGCATATTGCTAAGGATTTATTAATCAACACGATACAACCTAATTATAATTACTACTTAAAGGAGAGTATGCATATATTTTACGTTTAGTCGACAATATCTTTTGAATATTTCTGATGCGCAAAGCATAACATACTGAATAATACCACTATGGATGTTCCATTTTATAGAACTAGGCTTTCGGATACAGCAATACAGGCTGTAACAGACGTTCTGAAGTCTGGTTGGCTTACAAGTGGGGAACAGGTCGCATTATTCGAAGGCGAGTTCGAAAGATTTATTGGCGGTAATGTGAATGCCTTGGCGGTAAACTCGGCAACTGCCGGTTTGCATTTGGCTCTGGAGGCTATGAATGTAGGCCCTGATGATGAAGTAATTGTGCCAACATTAACATTTACGGCAAGTGCAGAAGTTGTACGATATCTGGGCGCAAAGGTGGTTTTGGTTGATATAAATCCAAATACGCTTTCCGGTGATTTCGCAGGAATAGAAGCCGCAATAACGCCACGCACCAAAGCAATTATTTTCGTGCATTTTGGCGGATTCCCAAATGATATCGCACCTCTTTTAGACATCTGCAAACGTCACGGTCTGCGCCTAATTGAAGATGCGGCTCATGCAATTCCATCGCGCATTGGGAAAAAGCATATAGGCTCTATGGGGTCAGATGCCACGGTGTTCAGCTTCTATGCCAACAAAACAATTACAACTGGTGAAGGTGGAATGATTGTTACCGGTAATTCTGAAATTGCTGCCCGCTGTAAACTTATGCGTACGCATGGAATTGATCGCGATTCATTTGCGCGATTTACAGGTAAAAGTCACCAGTGGCGCTATGATGTGGTGGAGGCAGGCTACAAATATAATTTAACAGATATTGCCGCTGCCATTGGGCGCACCCAGCTGCAAGAAGCTGATGCACTGCGAATCGGGCGAATGCGTAATGCCGAATGGTATGATATCGCATTGAATGGCTTACCCTTAACCAAGCCACCCAGGCCCGGGGCACAGAACGACCACGCTTGGCACATTTATCCAATTCAGCTGCATGGCGGTAGTATGATAAGGGACAAAGTGATCAAACTATTTGCAATGCGAAGTATCGGATATTCGGTGCATTATACACCATTACATAGATTAACCTATTGGTCTGAAGTTGCCAGAATTCCACAAAATGGCTTGCCGTTTTCGGATGCATACTTTGATGGCTGCCTGACATTACCGATATTTCCAATGATGACCAAAGTACAAAATGATCAAGTTGTTGCAACATTAAAAGAAGCATTACTGGTATGATAAAACGCTATTTTGATATTATAGTTGCAGCTATTGGGCTCGTTGTTCTGTCACCGGTTTTCCTGATATGTGCAATACTTGTCAGGTGGCTGGATGGCGCACCGATTGTTTTTTCTCAGGTCAGAGTGGGCCGTTATGGAAAGACGTTCCTTATCCATAAATTTCGTACTATGTGTGTAGGCAATAGTGGGTCCGGAAATTCTGTTACGGCTGCAAACGATGACAGAATTACGCCGGTTGGAAAATTTCTGCGTCGTTTTAAGCTGGATGAACTGCCCCAGTTAATAAACGTTTTAGCAGGAGATATGAGCCTAGTTGGCCCGCGTCCTGAAGTACCACATTTATTTTTACAATACCCTGAGGATCTTCGGATTGTTATGTCAGATCTGCGCCCTGGTATAACCGATTATGCCTCATTGGAATATGTAGATGAAAGCAGCATGCTTACTGGTGTCGATAATCCAGAAAAGGTGTATCTAGAAAATATTTTGCCAAGAAAATCGCGTTATATAAAGCAATATGCCAATACGAAATCATTCTATTCTGATCTGAAATTAATCATTCGAACGGTTTTGAAATTATTGCATTAGGTAGGATTGTAATTTGTATCTATTTGCAAAGCAGCTTCGCGGGACAAGGATAAGCCGCAGGCAATCAAAACATAGAATATTGTAAAACGCGTACCATTGTGTGCAAGCCCATACAGCATCGGCGCGCCAGTGATACCAATCATTGCAATAACGCTAAAGCTTTTTGCCAGATTTATTGCCCATGTGATTAGAAATCCTGTATAGAACAGGAAACCAAAAAGACTGTAATTTACTAGATTGTAAAACAAAGTGCTGTGAATTTCATGTGTAAGGACTTGTTGCACTTTATCGTTTCCCAAACCGAATAAAACATCAGCCGGTGTATTGAAGTATTGGAACATCAGATACCCGCGCTGATAAAGCGTATCGTCCGTATCGGTTCCAATACTTTGCAGACGCTGCAAAGCATACGTATGCTCGAAATACCCAGTGTTCAGGATGTATACTGTAATTGCAGGGATCGTAAAAAATGTGATTAAGCCAATACTTCGATGTGTACGATGTGCAAGTGATAGGCAGAAAACAAACAGTATAAGGGCAAAGCCAATCAGACCGGCTTTTGAAAGGGCCGCGAATATAAGTACAAGTCCTGCCGTGAAAAATAGCACCGCAATGGGCGTATGAATTAAACCTGCTAAGTATAGTGTTAGTGTTATTGCACCCAAACAAACCGCGAAATATGCCATTTGGTTGGGATTATTGAAAGTCCCAATGGAACGAACAAGTATGTCGTTTCCGGTAGATGAAAAGCCTGACATCAATACGCTTATCGTTGCGATTAAGGTTGCCATACAAATACCACAGATAAAATATTGCCGTTTATCTGATCGTGTTTGTTGAAAATATTTACGGATTGACACCAACGCGCAGAGGTTAAAAAACGTGAAAACCGGGTATATGATTGAGAAACTGCTGCCCCCGCCCATTATGGCGAAACTTTCGCGTGCCATGGTAAATAAAAACAAAGCACCAAGAAGCCAGTCTTCAATATGTAATCTCAACTTACCATCTGCGAATGAGCAAATGAAGAAGAGCAATAACAACACATGCGATGGTTGCGGTAATCCCGACGGGAAAAAGTATATCGGAAGAGAGCTTAAGCCAAGGAACAAAAAAATATCACGCAATTGATACATAGGGCAGGTTTCCCATTGAATTTACAAACTATTAACCAGCTTCGAATAATTGTGATTACAGTATAAATTTTTGGTTAATTATATCTAAAGCCGGGAAGGTTAATTTGTTGAAGATGTGAGGCAAGATAATATTATATATATCGGCGGGTATGGGCGCTCAGGTTCGACCGTGTTAGAAAAAATTTTAACAACGCACCCAGAAATTACTGGGGGTGGTGAAGTCTTTCGTATGGCGGAAATTTTTTCTGACCATATGGCGATGTGTACATGTGGCGTAAAGCTAGAAAATTGTCCGGTTTGGGGGTCCGTTCGCGTAGCGGCTGCCAAAGAAGCGGTGCAATACGGCGGGTTTTCTGGATTGCATACGGCGATGATGCAAGTGGACGGCCGGTTAATTAAAAAGCAGGCGCATGATCCTAAAGAATTAGAAATGTGGCTAAGATTGAATAGAATTGCATTTAAAGCATTACGTGCCGCTAGCCCCGATGCTAACTGGGTCGTGGATTCTTCAAAAACAGCGCGGGGGGCCGCAAGGCGCCCATCACAGCTAATGAATCACGGGGCCAATATACGATTTATTGGAGTAAAGCGTTTGGCTGGATCAGTTCTGCGTTCAATTTCTAATGGCACAAACCGGGCGATTGAGGGCAGTGAAGCCATAAAGCCCAGTATGGTTTCAGCCGCGAAGCAACAACTTTACGCATATGTCGGTTGGGCTATGGCCAGTGCTGTTGCAGACGACATAATACTTGAACTTGGCACCAAGGCGCATGGCATACGCTTTGAAGACTTAACGAATGACCCTGAAGGGCAGCTAAAGCTTATAGCTAGCTGGTTAGGGCTTTCATTTCCTGCCGATTGGGAAGCAAGAATGATCACCACGCCAAGGCATATGATAGGCGGAAACCGAAATCGTTTCAGACCGGAAGGTATTCACCGCAGTACGTTACCATATAAGAATGATGTCATCGGTGGCATCGGATTGAGCACGGCACGTCGGCTTGTTAAATTAGGCGTTCTGTAATGGTATTTATGCTTCCATATCGTTTTCGGCCGTATATTGCACGATATGCCAATGCGGCCAGAAACCACACTTTGCAACTCCACCGGCCCGGATCATTGCCCTCTATACTTCTTATCGGTGCGCAAAAAGCGGGAACAACATCGTTTTTTGACACGCTGATCCAGCATCAAGAGATTGCCGGGTCAAAAATGAAAGAAGTGCATTTTGCTGATAAAAACTGGTGGCGTGGCGTGGGGTGGTACAAAAGATGCTTTCCGGAAACATCCCGCATTACAATTGAAGCAACACCAAATTATCTGTTTGCACCGTTTGCTGCGGAACGAATGTTACAGGTTGTTCCTGATGTGCGATGCATTGCGATTTTGCGCAATCCGGTAGAGCGTGCTTATTCTCAATATATGTACGAATGCAGACGAGGTGGCGAACATTACTCTTTCGAAGATGCGCTTGCCGCAGAAGCAGAACGGTCTGATAAAGATTGGGCGAAAGCACAAATAAAGCCGGGATATTGGACTTTTGCACTGCAACACCATAGCTACATGCGGCGTGGCCTATATTCCTCGCATCTGGCAAGATGGGAAGCAATGCTTCCAAAGAACAGGCTTCTGGTTGTTGAAGATCAGGATATATTTCAAAATACCAAACTGACACTGGAAAAAATCCAAACATTTATTGGCGTCACACCACAGGCAGATTTATATTTAAGTCATAAGAATGCGGGTGTTTGTAAGGATAAACCAAGATTTTCGCCAGCGCAGTACCAGTATTTCGCAGCGGATGGTGCAGCCCTTTGTGCGCGCTATGGCACCAGATTTTCCTGGCTTTCAAATGAATTGGCGTAATACATTCAAATTGCGATAGCGTAGTTTCGTTATTATTATGACTTGCATAAATGCCAACGCGATAAGGATGAATAAATCCAGAAACAGCAAAGCTGTATGATCGATCTTTAGCGAATATTTAAGTGCATAGTGACTGGTAACGAACAGCAATAAAACTGGGGCGCTGCTTGCAAACACTATGATCTGTGCGCGCCAACTCTGTCCTGTAAGCCGCGTTGCTGATCTGCTTGATAGTGCCCAAAAAAGGATAACACCAAAACATTCTGCCCAAGCGTAACCTGCTACGCCTATATTTGAAGCAGGATAGGCACCTATCAACAGCACACTTACCCATAGAAGGTAAAAGCCTACCCTTTGCCACGCCAGGCCATATGCACGCATAGTCGCCTCGTTAATTTTTGAGCATGTTCGAAAAGTTAACCCTATGGTTAAAACCCGCAAAATGGGCGCAGAGGCAGCCCACTTTGGCCCGTATAATAGGATAATAACTGTTTCTGCATTAATGTATAAAAAAACAGAGGTCGGAATAAATACTGAAATCATTATAAAAGTCGATAAATCAAATAATTGTTTATTATTGACACCCTGAACGATATTTCGGCGAAACATCGGGGTGAGTAATTTATCAAAAACCTGCCCAATGGTAAAAACACCCAACATGTATATTTGCAATGCACGGCTATAAAATGCAGCTGACGATGTTGAAATCATTACGCCGATTAGAATGATATACGCCTCCCTAACAAATGTGCTTAACCCTGATGCAATGAAATATCCGCCTGAAAGTACTAATATTTCAAGAGTTGCCTTCCCATGATATTTCGCGGGTATATGTACTGCGTTGTAGATTTTAAATAACAGGCCCGAAATAAGGCTGTGCAGAAATACTCCAATAATAAGATACAGCGATCCCAAATCAAGTAATACGCTCAACGCCAATGCCAACGAATATCCTATTATATAGCTGCCCTGTTCAATTGTTGTGTGAAGTTTAATCTGTAACGCTTTTAATAGGTCTGTACTGGATATTATTGAAAAACTACGTGCGGCTATTGAGGCTGCCATCATCATAGAAACCATAAATCCATTGTTCGGTACGAGATTTTCTAAAGTAAATGATAAGCCCAAAACAATAATAATTGCACAAAACCCTGAGAGCCTTGCAAGCATACATAAGCTTTCAAAGCTTTTGTGATCACCGTTATCCACTTGATAATAACTTTGACCAATAGCTACCTCAAACCAGGGCCAAACAAGATGATAGATAGCGAAAAGAATAGTTGCGATACCGATGTCTTCAGGGGTGAATATCCGTGATGATACGATTAATATAATCAGCTGCGTTGAAGCGCGCAGAAATATTCCAAAGCCCATAATGCTAAAGTTCATTCCAAGTATTCCCGCTTGGTAATAAATGGTGTTTTAATATATGCACTTGCTATGACAGTGGGGTTTTTATTAAAGATGCTGCACAGTATTGAATCAGTAAAATATGTTAGATCTTCTAGAATTTCACCGAAATGACCAAGGCGCATCTTAAATGAAAAAGCACCTAATAATCCAAAGTTGAATTGAATGGCTGCTCCTGAAAATTCGCGTGGTCGGAAATATCGCCAGTGCGCACTGTGCGCGCCGAACTTATCAATCAACTTGGTGTAGAAGGGCAAACCATTGTCGATTGAAATTAATACGCCATTGTCAGATAGGTTATTGGCGACGATGGTTTGAATAAAACCATTAATATTCTGTTTAGATTGATTGGTGCGAAATACCCCCCCCAAGACGGACTTCATAATGATAACATCGTAGGTACCGTGTAAGTCTAGAACCGATGCTTGCGTAAGGCGCAATTTATATGCAGCATCTCTATCTTCTGAAAGTGTACTTACGCGCCTTGCAACTTGTCCAAATGTTGATTCATCAAAATATGATACTGTAACGTGGTTGGTGTTGCGTAGAAACAATGCGCCTAGAGTACTAGCCCTGCCTGCGCCCAGCTCTAATACCTGCAAACTCTTACGTTCCAGAACGCCCGTTTTATCGAAAACCTTGCTGATTGGAACGGCCCATGTGCGGCTATTCCAACCGATACACCGCAAAAGCAACTTATAATCTTTCGGGGTCATATGATATTCCTGTAAATGTTTGTTAGTGCGCCCATCACAACCGGCAGAGCATAGGTATTTTCTATATCCATCTGTCCTGATGCGCCCATCGCTGACAGGTCAGAATTTAATGCCAGCTCTATAGCCTTTACCAGCGCATGGTTGTCTGAGGTGGAAAGCAAAAACCCTGATCCCCGCCCCTTAATGGCTTCATGGCATCCTGGAATATCGCTCACTATTACAGGAAGCCCCATAGCCATAGCTTCAAGCATGGCACGCGGAACACCTTCACGGTATTTGGTGGGAAGAACAAAAACATCTGATGCGTTTAGCAGTTGCGGTATATCATCTCGCCGGCCTAAATAGGTTACATCGCTGGCGTATGAATTAATTAAATCTAAATTAATGCCATTAGGCTCATCACCAGCGGCAGGTCCAGCCAATAGAAATGCGGTATTAGGATGGCGGCTTCTTATTTCCCTCGCTGCATCAAGATAATCCAGAACCCCCTTTTCTTTTGTGATGCGTGCTATCAAAATAAATATGGTTTTGTGATTTAAGCCTAATGCAGCGCGAACAGTTGAGCGATCTGACTTGTTCTTGAAGGCAGTAAAATATTTCATATCAATACCAGAACCAGGGATAATCGTTGTTTTATGCCTATGCACCAGACGCTTGTTTATATAGTAAAGATGATCGGTAGAATTCTGGAAAATGGTATGATCAACACGTGACTTTGCAAACCAATGCAAGCATTTGTAAATTATGCGAAGAATATGGTTTTTGGGGCTATCTGTTGTGAAAACCTTACCCATTCCATTAACTGTGCGTAAAACTTTAGGGCCCGTAATTCCGCGCAAAGCAAGCGGCACAAGATAGCAAGGCTTGGTGTCATAAGCATGGATAATATGTGGCACCCACTCATTAGCAATTTTTCGTAACTGCCCGATGGCGCGCAAATCGGCCAGAAGATGGACGTTTCTAACAAGGTCATACTGGAAGAAAGGAATGCCTGCCCCTGTTAATGCCACATGGTTAACCGGCGCGGCAACGGCCACGTCAAAACCTACGGACTGCAGATGGGTAAATGTGGCAAGCCGCATGACCGCATCTTCCCCGGCAACAACAAGCAGTCTTTGTCTTGTATTCATTGCATTTTCCAGGGCTGTTGGTTGCAGGCATATTCCATTTATCCGCCGATTACTTTCACAGTCAAAATTCACTTGAACGCTATCATATTGTTAACGTGAATAGGTTAATCAAGGCGTAGGTCATAATTACAAAGAATGTATTAACCATTCTTCAATAATAAAATTGTAAGCATAACGGATGATGGGTCTAAGCTGCCATATAATAGAAAAATGAGCTTAATAAGAATATTTTATAAGACAGATCCAGTGCTATAGAAGGCACTTAAACTGAGGAAAGTAAGGTGCCATACGACTTCGCAATTCATACTGTAGCGTTCGATCATCAGTTTTCAGATACCGTAACAAAGCCACCTAGAATATTTTTATTTTATAAGCGTTCATTTGATATTGTTATGTCGCTTATGTTGGCGCCTACCCTAATTATTATTTGCATAACAGCATATGCTCTTAATATTTTTCTAAATCCCGGGCCGCTATTTTTCACGCAAGAGAGGGTTGGTATAAATAAGCAGGTTTTCCAAATATATAAGCTACGCAGTATGCAAGAAGCATATGAAGATGGCAGTGCTAAAGTTACGCCGTTGGGGCAGTTTATGCGTGATATCCATATAGATGAGTTGCCGCAGATAATAAATGTTCTATTGGGAGATATGAGCCTTATTGGCCCAAGACCAGAGCGGCCTCATATATATAAAAACTATGCCAAAAGCATTCAAAATTTTGCGTCACGCCAATCTGTACGCCCTGGAATATCCGGGTTGGCGCAGTTGTGTTGTGGTTATACGGATTGTCATGCAGGGGCCAGGAAAAAGCTGAAATGGGATCTTGAGTATATCAGGCATCAGGGGTTTGGTATGGACAGTCGTATATATATTCAAACCTTTGCCTATGTATTTCCACGTATCGGAAAACGTCTGATCGCATTAGCCATTCAAAACCGTAAAAGCTAAGTTTTGTGGTTACTGGTATCGCCCGCCAATTTCATCAATGCGTATTATAATTTCTTTAGCTTATATAAAATGTCTAGTGCCTCACGTGGAGTTAGTTCATCCGGGGTTATATCGTTAAGAAAAACGTCAACAGCGCTGGGCTTGATTGTTGTGGCTGGTATTACGGGTGTAGCTGAAAATAACGGCAGTTCGTCATAAAAAGAATTGGATTTTGCGCCTGTAGCTCGATCAGTTGCTTCTAGTTTTTCCAAGATAGACTTTGCACGTTGAATTACCGCGGGCGGCAAGCCTGCAAGTTTGGCTACTTGCACCCCATATGAACGGTCGGCAGAACCATGACGCACTTCGTGTAAAAAAATGATTTCACCCTCCCATTCACGCACAACCACTGTTGCATTGGTTAACCCTTTTAGCTTGGATGAAAGCTTTGATAATTCGTGGTAGTGCGTTGCAAACAAACAGCGGCATTTGTTGATGTCATGCAAGTGTTCCAAAGTGGCCCACGCAATAGACAAGCCATCGTAGGTTGCGGTTCCACGGCCAATTTCATCCAGTATAACCAGTGCGCGATTATCTGCCTGATTTAATATGGCGGCCGTTTCAACCATTTCGACCATAAATGTAGAGCGCCCGCGCGCAAGATCGTCAGAAGCACCAACGCGTGAAAATATTTGAGAAACGACACCTATTTTTGCATAGCTAGCGGGCACATAACTACCGATTTGCGCCAGAATAGCTATCAACGCATTTTGGCGTAAGAATGTTGATTTACCCGCCATATTAGGGCCAGTTAGCAGCCAGATCGGTCTGCAATCTTCTGTACCGGATGTCAGATCACAATCATTGGCCACAAAATGACCGGCGGCCTCACTCTTCAAAGCCATTTCAACAACAGGGTGACGCCCGCCAATGATTTTGAAATCCAGCCCTGCTGTTAGCTCTGGTTTTGCCCAGTTCTCAGAAGTGCACAAATCCGCGAAAGCTGACTGCACATCAATTTCAGCCAGCGCTTTCGCGCAATTACTGATTTCGACCGCATTCTTTAAAACAAAGTTGGATAGTTCGGCAAATATTCCTTTCTCTAAACCTATAATCCGACTAGCCGCGTTTAGAATTTTTGTTTCCAGCTCGGAAAGCTCCACAGTAGTAAATCGAACGGCATTTGCAGTTGTTTGGCGGTGTATGTAAACATCCGAAAACTGGTCGCCAAGCATTTTATCCGCATGGGTAGCGGGCGTTTCAATAAAGTATCCCAATACATTATTATGTTTGATCTTTAAGGCGTTGATGTCTGTGTTTTCAACATAACTTGCTTGTAGGCCAAGGATGAATTTGCGGCCCTCATCGCGAAGCGCGCGTAATTCGTCAAGTTCATCGTTGTAGCCATCTTCAACGAAACCGCCGTCACGAAATTGTAATGGCGGGTCATTTTGAACGGCATTTTCAAGTAACTCGACAATTTGTTTGTCTGTTTGTAGATCTTTAAATGTCTGCTGAAGATTATTGGGGAAATCTTTGCCCGGAAGTTGCGCTAGAAAAGCTTTCGCCTGCACAAGGCCATTTTTAATCGCAACCAAGTCTCTTGGGCTTCCCCGTTCCAGCGATATTCGCGTCAGTGCGCGGCTGATGTCGGGCGTATGTCTTAACAGATCCCGTGCCATATTTCTAATATCAGAATTTTCTGTGAAATATGTAACAGAGTCCAATCGGTTGTTTATGCTTGTTATATCGCTGGAAGGATTAGCGAGCCTGACTTCCAAAAGCCTGCCGCCTGCGCTGGTAACAGTGCGATCAATTGCGTGTAGCAATGAGCCCGATTTTTCACCTGAAAGCGACCGAGTGATTTCTAAATTACGCCGGGTTGCCGCATCGATATGAACACCTGAATTGCTTTGTTCCTGTACAGGCGGGCGCAGTATTGGAAGCTTGCCTTTCTGTGTGATGTCCAAATAATCAACAACAGCACCTAGGCATGATAGCTCTGGGCGGGTGAATGCCCCAAACCCGTCTAGTGTCTTTACGCTGAATAAGCCGCATAACCGCTTTATGGCCTGATCACTGTCAAAGCTGGATCGAGCCAAGGGTGTTACCGCACAACCTATTTCGTTAATTTGTTCTTGCAGACTGATATCGGCCGATTCAGATATTAAAACCTCTTTCGGTGCAATCCGTGCAAGAAGTGGGCCAAGCTGTGTGGCCTTGCAGGCTTGTACAAAGAAGTCGCCAGTTGACACATCCACCCAGGACAAGGCGCATTCGCCGCGGATATTTGCAAAACTGCACATGAAATTATGTTGTCTGGCATTCAGAAGGCTGTCTTCTGTTAGCGTGCCTGGTGTAACCAAACGAACCACACCGCGCTTTACAACTGATTTTGCGCCTCGTTTTTTGGCTTCAACCGGGCTTTCCAACTGCTCACAAACCGCAACACGAAAGCCCTTGCGAATGAGCGTTAGAAAGTAACCTTCTGCCGCATGATGCGGGACGCCACACATGGGAATATCTTCGCCCATATGCTTGCCGCGCTTAGTTAGGGCGATATCCAACGCTTCAGCAGCTTGAACTGCGTCATCAAAAAACATTTCATAAAAATCGCCCATGCGGTAAAATAAAAGCGCATCCGGATAATCAGATTTTATTTCCAGAAATTGCGCCATCATTGGCGTTACGGCACGAATTGGTGCGGACACAGTTACCCCCAAGGTTTTGCTTAATGCAAAGGATACTCAACACCGTTTCAATGGGAAAGGGCAAACAGGAAAGTTTCTTGTAACTTGACCAAAAACAACGTAAAACGGTTCGAATGAAAAGTAGTTTAACGTTAAACTAGGTATAAATAATGGAAAATAAGCAAAAGATAACTGACGAAGAAGCCTTAATTTATCATATGGAGCCAAAGCCCGGCAAAATTGAGATCATCCCATCGACGGTAATGGCAACACAAAGAGATCTTTCACTAGCATATTCTCCTGGGGTCGCTGCACCAGTTAATGCAATTTCTGAAAACCCTGAAACGGCATATGATTACACCTCTAAAGGCAACATGGTCGCCGTTATTACGAATGGTACGGCTATATTGGGTATGGGCAATCTGGGCGCCTTGGCCTCTAAGCCCGTAATGGAAGGCAAATCTGTTCTGTTCAAACGGTTTGCAGACGTTAACTCGATCGATATTGAGCTAGATACAGAAGACGCTGACGAGTTTATTAATGCTGTGAAACTGATGGGCCCAAGTTTTGGGGGCATTAATCTAGAAGACATCAAGGCGCCAGAATGCTTTATTATTGAACAACAATTACGCGAGATGATGGACATCCCGGTTTTCCATGATGACCAACACGGGACTGCGGTGATTTGTGCGGCTGGCCTGCTGAACGCGCTAAAGATAAGCGGCAAGAAAATTGAGGATGTAAGGGTTGTTTTGAATGGCGCTGGTGCAGCAGGCATTGCCTGTCTTGAGCTTATCAAAGCAATGGGGGCAAAGCATGATAACTGTATGATTTGTGACACAAAAGGTGTGATTTATCAGGGTCGTACAGAAGGCATGAATCAATGGAAATCAGCGCATGCTATTGTCACGGATAAGCGTACATTACTAGAAGCAATGACGGGTGCGGACGTTCTATTGGGCGTATCTGCCAAAGGTGCCGTTACACCAGAGATGGTTAAAGCGATGGCGCCAAATCCGGTGATATTTGCAATGGCGAACCCTGACCCTGAAATAACACCAGAGGAAGCCCATGCGGTACGCCCTGATGCGATTGTTGCCACAGGGCGGTCTGATTATCCAAATCAGGTAAATAATGTGCTTTGTTTTCCATATCTTTTTCGTGGAGCATTGGATATCCACGCCCGCTCAATCAATGAAGAAATGAAAATCGCCTGTGCGCATGCTTTGGCAAATCTGGCACAAGAAGATGTGCCAGATGAAGTGGCGCTGGCCTATGGTAAGAAATTATCATTCGGACCAGAGTATATTATTCCTACGCCATTTGATCCGCGCTTGATCCATATAATCCCACCTGCTGTTGCAAAAGCCGGTATGGATACAGGTGTTGCGCGCCGCCCGATTATTGACATGGATGCCTATGAGTTTGATTTACGGTCAAGGCTAGATCCGGTTGCATCAATATTACAAGCTATGTTCGTAAGGGCAAAAAGCATTCAGGCAAGAATGCTATTTGCTGAAGGCCATGATCCCAAGGTTTTGCGAGCGGCCGTTAGTTATGCAAGATCAGGCTTGGGTCAGGCCGTAGTTGTCGGTCGCGAAATTGAAATTAAAAAACTGCTTGAAGAAGCGGGAATGGCAGATGCATTTGACGATATAGAAATTACAAATGCTGCAGTATGCAAACATTTAGATACATATAAAGAATTTTTGTATGATCGTTTGCAGCGCAAAGGCTATGATATGCTTGATGTACACAAATTAGCATCTCGTGATCGGCATGTTTTTGCAGCCCTAATGGTGCAACATGGCCATGCGGATGCGATGGTCACAGGAGCAACAAGAAAATCTGCGCATGTGATGCGACTATTAAATTATGTTTATGATGTTGCACCCGGTGATGGCGTTGTTGGCGTGAACGCCTTGATAACAAAAGGCCGGGTTGTTCTTGTTGCCGATGCCTTGGTTAACGAGTGGCCCGATGAAAATGATCTGGCTGACATTGCAGAGCATGCGGCAAAAGTTGCGCGCAATATGGGGTTGGAACCCCGTGTTGCTTTTGTCAGTTTTTCAAATTTCGGCTATCCTCCGTCTGAACGTGCTGTGAAAATGAAACTTGCTGCTGATGTTTTAGATCGCCGTGGCGTAGCTTTTGAATATGAAGGCGAGATGACGGTAGATGTTGCGCTCAATACTAAAACGCAGGAAAATTATCCGTTTAGCCGCTTGACCGGCCCTGCCAACATTCTGGTTATGCCTGCCCGTCACTCGGCTTCAATTTCTGTAAAAATGATGCAAGAACTTGGCGGCGCAACTGTGATTGGCCCGATTATGTCCGGTATTGAAAAACCGATCCAATTATGTTCGGTGTCATCATCTTCAAATGATATTTTGAATATGGCGGTTATGGCATCTTGTGATACGGAAAGAATGAAGGGCCGTTAGCTCTTCATTCCTTCCCAAAAACCTTTGACCTTCCCAAAGAAGTTTTGACTTTCTGGGCTGTTGTTTTTCCCCAGGCTTGCAAATTCTTTTAAAAGCTCTTTTTGTTTTGTTGTCAGGTTCACAGGTGTTTCCACGCCTATTTCCAAGAAAAGATCGCCTTTTGCACTGCTACGCAAGCCGGGCATACCTTTGCCTTTTAATCGCATTTGTGTACCCGATTGCGAGCCATGTGGAATTTTTACACGGCTTTTGCCGCCATCAATTGTAGGAACCTCTATCTCACCACCCAAAGCCGCAGTTGCCATAGTGACTGGTATGCGGCAATAAATATTCGGACCTTCACGTTCGAATATATCATGGTCAGCAACCTCGATAAAAATATAAAGGTCGCCGGTCGGGCCGCCACGCGCCCCGGCTTCACCTTCGCCAGCAAGTCGAATGCGTGTGCCGGTTTCTACGCCTGCGGGTATATTTACGCTTAAAGATCGCTCGCGCTGTTGGCGTCCTGATCCCGAACATATATTGCATGGATTGGTAATGATGTTGCCACGCCCGTTACAAGTTGGACAGGTACGTTCAACAGTGAAAAACCCTTGCTGGGCACGAACCTTTCCCATTCCTGAACACGTTGGGCACGTAGACGGCTCTGTTCCGCTTTCGGCACCGGTTCCGGAGCAATCATCACAGTTTACGGATGCGTTTACGCTAATTGTTTCCTGTTTACCTAAAAAAGCCTCTTCAAGCGTAACAGATAGATTGTAGCGTAAATCAGAACCGCGCGCTGGGCGATGCGTTCCTCCGCGTCCACGGCCTGCAAAATCGCCAAATAAATCATCAAAAACATCAGAAAATGCTGAACCAAAGTCCGGCCCGCCACGGCCGCCGGCGCCCATACCACCTTCAAATGCAGCATGGCCATAGCGATCATAAGCTGCTTTTTTATCTGGATCTTTCAGGCAGTCGTAAGCTTCGTTTACATCTTTAAATTTGCCTTCAGCCGTATCGTCACCTTTGTTACGGTCCGGATGCAACTCCATTGCTTTTTTGCGAAATGCTTTTTTGATTTCGTCAGTTGATGCGCCCTTGGAAAGGCCTAGCTGATCGTAGTAATCACGTTTAGACATAATTCCTCCTAATTGCAGAAGGCTGGCCTGATAGCAGGCCAGCCTCTAGCAAAAGTCTGGATAGATCGAATTACCGACCTTCCTTGCCAAGATCTTCAAAGTCAGCATCAACGATATCTTCGTCTACGCCGCGCGGGCCTTCTTCCGTTTCGCCATAGCCTTCTGGCGCTTCAGGTTCAGCCGCTTCGGCGGAAGCTTTATAAATAGCTTCGCCTAGCTTCATTGCCGCTTCGGTTACATCCTGAGTGCGTGCCTTGATTTTGCCGGCATCCTCTGTTTCCAAAGCTTCATTCAGCACTTTGATCGATAGCTCGATGACTTCAAGAGTTGTAGGATCAACTTTATCGCCATGTTCTTCCATCGCTTTTTCTGTGCTGTGAATCAGGCCTTCTGCACTGTTTTTAGCTTCAACAAGCTCTTTACGCTCTTTATCCGCTTCAGCATTTTCTTCTGCTTCTTTGACCATATTTTCAATATCGTCATCAGATAGACCACCAGAGGCTTGGATTGTTATAACTTGCTCTTTGTTGGTGCCCTTATCTTTTGCAGATACAGAGACAATGCCATTCGCATCAATATCAAATGTTACTTCGATTTGTGGCAATCCGCGAGGTGCGGGCGGGATATCTTCTAGGTTAAACTGCCCTAGAATTTTATTATCCATCGCCATTTCACGTTCACCTTGGAACACACGAATGGTTACAGCATTTTGGTTGTCTTCCGCAGTTGAAAATATTTGCGACTTCTTCGTTGGTATAGTTGTGTTGCGGTCAATAAGACGTGTGAATACGCCACCCAACGTTTCGATACCCAATGACAAAGGTGTAACGTCCAGAAGAACAACATCTTTAACGTCGCCCTGTAAAACACCCGCTTGAATAGCTGCGCCCATGGCAACAACTTCGTCGGGGTTAACGCCTTTGTTAGCTTCTTTACCAAAGAATTTTGAAACCTCTTCCATAACTTTAGGCATACGGGTCATACCGCCGACCAAAATCACTTCATCAATTTCACCCTTAGAGATGCCGGCATCTTTCAATGCGGCTTCGCATGGTTTCATAGACCGTTTAATAAGATCAGCAACTAGACTTTCCAGTTTGGCGCGTGTCAATTTCAGCACCAAGTGTAAAGGTTGCCCGCCCTTTGGATCCATAGAGATAAAAGGCTGGTTGATTTCTGTTTGCGTAGAAGAAGAAAGTTCAATTTTAGCTTTTTCAGCAGCTTCCTTCAAACGTTGAAGCGCCATTTTATCCTTCATCAGGTCAACGCCGGTTTCCTTTTTGAATTCAGCAGCCAGATATTCGACAATACGCATGTCAAAATCTTCACCGCCCAGAACGGTATCGCCGTTTGTGGATTTCACTTCGAACAAACCATCGTCAATTTCCAGGATAGACACATCGAACGTACCGCCGCCAAGGTCATAAACCGCGATGGTTTTTGTACCTTCTTTGTCCAACCCGTAAGCAAGGGCTGCGGCTGTTGGTTCGTTTATGATACGCAAAACTTCAAGGCCGGCGATTTTACCTGCATCTTTTGTAGCCTGACGTTGGGCGTCGTTGAAGTAAGCAGGTACTGTAATAACAGCCTCTGTTACATCTTCACCCAGATATGCCTCGGCAGTTTCTTTCATTTTTTGCAAAATAAAAGCGGAAACTTGCGAAGGAGAATATTTTTCACCACGGACTTCGATCCATGCATCACCATTACCGCCATCAATGACATTGTAGGGTAAATGTTTTAGTGATTTTGCCAGTAACTTGTCGTCTTTGCGGCGGCCAATCAGGCGCTTTACGGCAAACAGAGTGTTTTCTGGGTTTGTAACAGCTTGGCGCTTTGCGGCTTGGCCGACAAGACGTTCATCATCTGTAAATGCTACGATTGACGGGGTTGTGCGCCCGCCTTCAGAATTTTCAATAACTTTCGGTTGAGAGCCATCCATGATAGCTACACAAGAGTTTGTTGTTCCTAGGTCAATGCCTATTACTTTGCCCATTTGGTATTCCTTTCTCGGCGATTGTAGAGTTCAGGCCCAGTAGCGGCACCTAATCTCGATCCCAAAAGAAACCGCTCGTCGGCTCTTTAGTACCAGTTGTATATATGTCCCGAATTTCACAACATCAACACCATAGATGTAGTTTTTTAAGAATTTGTTGTTTGAAAAACCCATAGATACATTTGGCAATTATATGCGTTAAGAAACGACCGTGAATATTTTATTAAATTAGGTTCCAAAAATGGCAAATTGTACAATTGTTTCGCTTAAAGGGTGTCAGGTTTTTAAAGGCCTATTAGACCGAACTGATCAGTTAGCATTGCTAAATGATATTCGTCTGATTGTATCTAAGGCCCCGCTATTTTCACCTCTAACGCCAGGGGGTAGGCAGATGTCTGTTAAAATGACATCTGCAGGAAAATTTGGTTGGTATTCTGATCGTACCGGATACCAGTATATAACAAAGCACCCAAACGGGACGGATTGGCCGGAAATTCCTAGATCAATACGGGCTATTTGGTATGACTTATGCAATGGACAGCCTGACCCTGAATGCTGCCTTATAAATTATTACACGAAGGCAGCGAAAATGGGATTGCATCAGGATAAGGACGAAAGAAATTTTAAACACCCTGTTTTGTCTATTTCTCTGGGGGATGATGCGCTTTTTCGGATAGGTGGGCAAAGCAAAAATGATTCTACGGAATCAATATGGTTATCGTCAGGTGATGTTTTGGTGATGAGTGGTGCCAGCCGTCTTGCATATCATGGAATTGATCGGATTAAATACGGCAGCTCGCAGTTGCTAAAATCTGGCGGCAGATTGAATTTAACCTTGCGGGTTGTTGAATAATTCACTGCCGCTTAGACCAGCTTTCGGATACGTATTTGCGGGCCCAATGTTCCAACATGATGCCGATAACAATGAATATAAATGATAAAATAATAGGATAGTTAATATCAGTAACGCGGGCATTATAATTTATAAAGGTATATCCACGTGCCTGATCAATAGAATGAAATAGAGGGTTCCATGTAAACATTGGCAATAAAAACCCAGGTATTGTGCTGGCGAGAACCATTTTACCGCTAAATATCATATTTGCACGCCGATAAAATGATGAAACAAGCCCTATTATGGACGGTGCAAAAGGCGCTATCGCTAAAAACAATAATCCTATTGAAGCTCCAGATAGCCATGCGATAAAAAAGCAAAAAATAAATCCTTTAAAATTATAAAAAACAATGGGTTCAATTAGTGTATGCGCAATCAAAAAAACGATGCTCATAGAAAATATTTGGATATATAGCGATGATAGGGCGGTGGATAGTATCAATAACAACGTAGAAACAGGCGCATGCTTCAACATAGGGTTAGTTGCATTGCCAGAGCCCGATATTTTTGAAACAGCTTTATTATGGGTCATAAACAGAAATATGCCGGACATTAAAAACAACACAAAATTGCCACGCACCACAGCACCACGCATTGATAGAACATTAATCATGACATAAAACATGGTAACTAAGAGGAGTGTCTGCATGAGTTCTTTTATAAGCCCGCGTAATGCATTCCCATCAGATTCCCGAGTATCTTTTACAATTGTATGATACAGCAACTTGAAAAAATTCCATGTACCTATAATAAATCCTGACATATCCGTGCCGGTCCTGCTTTGAAAGGCTGCTTTGCCTTAGTGTATCGTTAGTTTAATGAAATAGACATTAAGATGAATATCGTTATGAAGCAAGAATAGCTAAATTTTCAGGAAAACTAGAAAATGACTGCAATCGATAGAAATTTATTATGTTTGGAAATGCGCCGCCTATCACTTGAAGCCGGGCGTGCCATTATGGACATTTATAAGTCGGATGATTTTGAAGTGAACACAAAGTCAGACGAAAGCCCGGTTACCATCGCCGATGTAACTGCGGATAAGATTATTTTCAACGGGCTATCCAAAAGCTTTCCTGATGTTGACATTGTAACGGAAGAACAAAGTGAGACGCATAGCAACACATCAAGTACATTTTTAATTGTCGACCCTTTGGATGGGACAAAAGAATTTATCCACAGACGCGGCGATTTCACTGTGAATATTGCATATGTCGAAAATGGCATTCCCGTGATGGGCGTGGTTTATGCCCCAGCAAAAAACCGACTATTTATAACAGATATAAATGGTAAATCATTTGAAGAGATGGGCCCGTTTGATGAGAATACTGTTGGTGAACGCAAACCAATACATGTCAGCAAACCGGATCAGAACAATCTGATTGTTGTCGCTTCAAAATCGCATCGTGATCAGGCTACCGATGATTATATCAACAAGTATAGCGTGGCGGATATGCGCAGCGCAGGCTCATCTCTAAAATTTTGCCTTGTTGCAACGGGCGAAGCGGATTTTTACCCGCGTCTGGGCCGCACTATGGAATGGGATACTGCCGCTGGGCAGGCTGTATTACATGGCGCAGGGGGCAAAGTAGTTCGCTTTGATGATCATGAACCTTTGACATATGGTAAAAATATCTTTGAAAACCCATTTTTTATTGCACTTGCTCCGGGAATTGTTTTGCAGAAAGCATAGTCGGGCGTGGATATAGGCGGCAGTATTTGGAATTTAAAAAAGTATCTTTGAATATTTGCATTTTGCAAAAAGTATTCACATATAGAGAAGTATGATACTAGACCCGATTCACAATAGGGTCGAATATTTTTAGACACAAGTATCCCCACCCGTTTTGTCAAACTGTTTTCAAATTCATATTTGCGAGTGCTCCGACATTCTTGGCAATCATGTTTTGTTGTTGGTTGTTGCGGTGAATATCCGAAAATATATTGAACTTTTTCATGCGGCCAATACCGTGCTCTACGCCAATGCGTAGTTTTGAATGCCATGTATTGTATTCTTGTTCTTCTTTCGTAAGTGGTTTTTTCTTTGATGTTTTCAGGGGGATTTCCAGTGATGTCCCCAGATATCCTAAATCCCCAAGGGTAAGTATATCAGGGGGCCTATCCACGCGGGTCTCATCATAAATACGCTTGTCATGTTTGCGCCCGTCATGGGCGCATCCAACAGCCAGTATACACTTCTTGTCATCTGTGATGATCTGGTGGGACGCCGTGTGCTTCTTTTTCTTGCCAGAATATTTTGCTTTTCGAGCCGAGGGCTTCCCGGGCCGTTGAACTGGACGCTCAGTACCATCAATCATCAGGTAAAGCAGATCAGCCTTTTCCACTTCCGACAACTTTACTTTACGTTCAGGCATCCGAAAATGGCCTGCCATCAACTCTGTCATGGCTTGAATGCGGCGGCAAACTGTCGGAGAGGATACATTGAATACAAGCCCCATAAAAGCATGGCTGGTATAGGTTCGGTAATACATCAGGCAGAGCAGAAGCTGTTCTGCGAACTCCAGGCGATAGTTCATCCCACCCCCAATCGCACGTTGCCTGTCTTTGCGGGACAGGCGTTTCTCCTCACTTTTCAACCAGATCGGATGAAGTGTCGCAACCAGGGCGTTGAAATCTGTAAGGCGGATGCCCGATAGTCGAAAAAACAATGCAGGTTGTGCACTTAAAATCTTCAAAGCTTTCATAAAATGATACCTCCAGGCACTTCCTCGCATAAAAATAACCTATTGTGAAGCAGGTCTACTAAATAAGTAAACGCAGAATAAAAAACCAAGGATTCCGTTTTAAAAAAGGCACTATGGTCGTAATATAACCAAAATTACGCAATAGGAAATTTATGTTTCAAATGTAAAAGTAGTGTAGCGAGCAATCCAGAATCGCCCGAAAGAGGTAGAGTAAATGAGAAAAAAAGTAACAAAAGCGATATTTCCTGTTGCTGGTATGGGCACGCGCTTTCTTCCTGCGACGAAATCGATCCCAAAAGAAATTCTTTCTTTGGTTGATCGGCCGTTGATTCAGTACGCAATTGATGAAGCACGCGAAGCTGGGATCACAGAGTTTATTTTCGTTACCTCTCGAGGCAAAGGTGCTTTAGAAGACTATTTTGATGCGGCCCCGCAACTTGAGCAAACTTTACGCAAGAAAAATAAAAATGACCTTCTTAAAGAATTGAAGCGATCCACAATGGATAGCGGTGAAATTGTCTATGTACGCCAAAGAGAAGCGTTGGGGTTGGGCCATGCCGTATGGTGTGCGCGTCGTTTGATAGCGAATGAACCTTTTGCAGTGATTTTGCCGGATGATGTTATCGCAGCGGAAAAACCATGCCTGAAACAAATGGTTGAAGCATATGAAAACACTGGTGGCTGCATGGTTGCCGCGATGGAAGTTCCGCCACAAAAGGCGTCTGCCTACGGCTTGCTTGATGTTAAAGAAGATATGGGATCTTTGCTGAAAGTTAATGGAATGGTTGAAAAGCCTGAACCAAAAGATGCGCCTTCTAACTTGGCCGTTATCGGACGATATATTCTTACGCCTGATGTTCTGAACAATCTTGGCAAATTAAAAAAAGGCGCCGGTGGTGAAATTCAACTTACCGATGCGATTGCAATGGAAGTGGAAAACGGCAACGATGTGTATGGGTTGCGATTTGATGGACAACGTTATGACTGCGGCTCGAAATCAGGATTTTTGCAGGCCACAATCGCATTTGCTCTTTCACGGCCTGATTTGCATGATGAATTGATGGAGTTTTTAGTTGAAACTGTAGGGTCGCGCCGCGCCGCGCAGTAATTTACAACAATTACAGTTAAGCATTTAGACTGTTATATGGTATATGAAAACAAACTGCTGAAAAGCATGGTAATGGGTTTGCATATCGATGGCGGGCAGAATGCGTACATATATTTTATGCGATAAAAAATGAGTCGCGAATGACCTTCAACGGCGCATTATGGCAAGCATATAAATTGCGTTGGAAACGTCGCAGGCTTTTATTACGCGCCTTCAGAAAACGCCATCAGCTTAAGTCGGTTATTAATCGGACAAGACAAATACAGCCCAATACTATTTTAGCTGTATCGACGGTTCGCAATGAAATTATCCGGCTGCCCTATTTTCTTTCACATCACCGTAAGTTGGGTGTCACACACTTTTTGTTTGTCGATAACGGAAGTAATGACGGCACACATGAATATCTGCAGGATCAAACGGATGTTTCTCTGTGGTCTACATCATGTAGTTACAAAGAATCTCGTTTTGGTGTTGATTGGACTACATCGCTACAAATGAAATATGCTCATGGACATTGGTGCCTAACGCTTGATGCAGATGAGCTGTTTGTCTATCCGGATTGGGTTCAGCGTAGTTTGGTTGAACTTACAGGTTGGCTGGATGCACAAGACGTTTCGGCGATGGCTGCACTTATGCTGGATATGTACCCTAAGGGGCCACTAAGTTGCGCGAACGCTATTCCCGGTGCCAACCCATTTGAAACGCTTGCGTGGTTTGACTGCGATAACTACACATGGGAAAGACAACGGAAGTTCCGAAACATATCGATCCGTGGCGGGGCGCGCAAACGTAAGTTTTTCACTGAACAACCTGATCTGGCCCCACATATGCATAAAGTGCCGCTTATTAAATGGAAGCGATCATATGCATACGCCAGCTCAACCCATATTGCACTACCAGCCCGGCTGAACAGCGGATTTGATGTACGTAATGGCATGCCAACTGGTGTTCTGCTTCACAGCAAGCTTCTAAATATTGTTATTGAGAAATCAAATGAAGAAAAAGAACGGCGTGAACATTTTACGCAGACTGACCAATATAATAGCTATTATGATAAAATTATCGCCGATCCGGATTTTTGGCACAATAGATCAGTTTACTACAAGGATTGGCAACAACTTCAGCAGTTAGGTTTGATGGCGGGGGGGCGTTGGTTTGAAGAAAAGGCGCAATCAAACAAAAAACTGGAAATATCGTAAAAAAAACGGCAAAGTTAAATAATAACAAAAAGAGGTGCAATCATACTTGGCTTTAACTTGAAACAAATAGGCTGAACAGGTTTTCACGTTAATAGTAGGATTGAAATGAGGCAAATGGGCATCTGGTCGAAATATCGACTGCGGTTGGAGCGTAAGCGTAGGCGCATCCGGTCTCTTAGAAAGAGGCGGGATTTAGCATGCGTAATCGATCGTAGCTTAACGACAAAGCCAAATGATATATTTCTTTTTACTACGGTTAGAAATGAAAAGAGCAGGTTAAGTTTTTTTCTGAAATATTATCGGCGCTTGGGGGTCAATCATTTCTTTTTTGTGGACAACGATTCAGACGATGGTGGTCGGAAGATATTAGAAAATGAACCGGACGTATCGCTTTGGACAACATCAAACAGCTACAAACGGGCAAACTTCGGGGTAGATTGGCTGAATGGCTTACAGTCAAAATATGCCAGCGGGCATTGGTGTCTTGTTGTCGATGTCGATGAGTTTTTCGTTTACCCACACTTTGATACACGTCCCTTGTCAGCATTAACAGATTGGCTTGATTCATCATCAGTTAAATCATTTGGGGCATTAATGATTGATATGTATCCGCGCGGAAGTATTAATGCGGCATACTGCGGTGAGGGTAAAAACCCGATGCGTGTTTCACCTTTCTTCGACTCGGGAAATTATATTGTAGAGCGTAACGAAAAATACAGGAACCTGTGGATACAGGGCGGTGTTCGCCAAAGGGTCTTTTTTAAAGACAAACCAGAGAAAGCACCCGCACTTAATAAAATACCACTCGTAAAATGGTCTAGAGGGAATGTTTATGTAAGTTCGACACATAGTATGCTACCGCGTGGTCTAAACATTGTTTATGATGAATGGGGTGGGCAGAAAGCTTGCGGTTGCTTAATGCACACAAAATTTATCAGCACATTTATTGATAAGGCTTCAGAAGAGTTACAGCGAAAAGAACATTATGCTGGTAGCCGTGAATACAAAGAATACGCCGCATCTAATCAGGAAATGTGGACGCGATATTCTACGCGCTATAAAGATTGGAAGCAACTAGAAGGCCTTGGCTTGATGTCGCGTGGTAGTTGGGCATGAGATTAGGGTTCATCGTACTGGCGCATCAAGACCTGCACAGAACCGCGCAGTTAGTACGATTTCTTGCTAACAATGACTGCCCAGTGAGTTTGCACATTGATCAAAATGCAGTCACCCCAGAGGTAGACGCGCTTTTAAAGGCTCTTAATCATGTTAAAAACGTGGTTTATCCGAAACGTGAGAAATGTGGATGGGGGCAATTCTCTATTGTTAAGGCGACCCTGAATGCGTCAGAAGAATTATTAAAAAACTTCCCAGACGTGACAAATGTCTTCATGGCAAGCGGCTCCTGTCTGCCGGCACGACCAATCAAGCAGTTAAAGGCTTTTTTAGAACGACATGAAGATATCGACTTTGTCGAATCTTTTTCCAGAAAGGATGAAAAGTGGGTTAAAGGGGGTTTGGACCAAGAGAGATTCACTTTGCTTTTCCCTTTCTCATGGCGCAAACACAGATTTGGGTTTGATCGTTTAACCGATGTTCAGCGGTTGTTGAAAATAAACCGAACAATTCCCAAACATATTACCCCACATATGGGGTCGCAGTGGTGGTGTTTGACATCTCAAACGCTTAGAAAAATCATTGAAGATCCAAACAGGCAGGAAAATGACAGATATTTTTCCAAATGCTGGATCCCGGATGAGTCGTATTTTCAGTCATTGGCCCGCAATCATTCGGACCATATAAAGCCAAAATCTTTAACATTTTCTGTATTCGATGCGCAAGGAAAGCCGTTTTTACTTTATGATGATCATATGGATGAGCTGCCAGAAACCGACGCATTTTTTGTTCGAAAAGTCTGGCCAGGGGCGCATAAACTTTATCGAGGTTTGCTAAAAACAAACCGTAAGAACTTTCCACTCTCAAAAACAAATGAAGAAGCATTTATTGGAAATTTTTCAAAAGCGAATACGATAAGTGCTGAAGGTGGCGAAGGTCGAATGCTTCAGGGCCGGTTCCCACGCAGGTCAGCATGCAAAACAAGTATGGCAAGTGAAGATTTTGGTGTTTTGACAGGTTTTGAATTACTCTTTCCGGATTTTTTAAAGTGGGCGCGTGAAACAAAAGAATTAAATGTTTTCTCAAATATTTTTAAGCCACACCACTTTACATTTCACAAACATATAATGCTGGCGAAAGGTAACTTAACAGCAAATGTTAAACAGCGGAATATGAATCCCCGGTGCTTTTTGTCAAACTTTCTGAGAAGCCAAAGCCCAAATGGATGCGTAGCGATTATGTATGATATGAGTGATACCCAGAAGATATTGCCGGAAATAACACGTGATGAATATGCCCATTTTGTTGTCGTCAAAGAAGCGTGGCTTCTTTCCATTGCAAATAGCAAAATGAGGCTAAAAGGGAAGATTATGCGCGCACAGATTCTACAAGCCAGAGAGCGTAATTTATTACAGACACTGAACGAAGGTAAACACGCAAGCTGTACTATATTTTCATTAGAGGAAGCATTAAACACCCCTGGTCTTGTCCTGCAATCTGCGCTGCATATTTTGGATCCCGGAACAGCGGCAAAACCAACCGCTATTCCGGAATTGGCCGATACATTAAAACTGGATAGATTGGTTCGTAAATTGTCAAAAAGTGGCGTATCATTAAGTTATAAACCGAGCAAAAAAAGGAAGAAAGTTCCCAAGAATATAGAGAAAGCAATAAAAAAACCATATGTTGTTAGATAATGTCAAAAAATAGATTTAAATACTTTGTCCTGCTTGCCAATATGAGAACAGGGTCAAATTTATTTGAGCAAAACATTAATTTGTTCGATAGCTTTTCTTGTAATGGAGAATTGTTCAATCCGCATTTTGTCGGCTATCCAAACCAGAATTCTTATTGCGGTATGGATGTGAAGGATCGCGATCAAGATCCAAATAAACTGATCAGAAAAATGGTGTCGCAAAGCAATGAAGAATTACCGGGATTCAGGCTGTTTTCTGACCACGACGCCCGGGTGTTAAACTATGTTTTAGAAGATCAAACATGCGCAAAGATTGTCCTTACCAGAAACCCGCTGGATTCCTACATTTCACACGCGATCGCAAAAAAAACAGATCAATGGCGACTTACAGATCTTCATAAGCGTAAAACCGCAAAGGCTGACTTCGACATTGTCGGGTTTAAAGCATATGTGAATAATCTTTCTGAGTTTTCCAAAAAAACCCGCACTAAGCTTCAGGTATCTGGGCAATCCGCATTTCAATTATCGTTTACCGACTTAGGGAAGCTGGATGTATTTAATGGCCTTTCTAATTTTTTGGGTAGCGAAGAGAAATTAGAAGGTTTGAAAGAAAAAATCAAACGTCAGAATCCGGAAAGCCTGTCTGTAAAAGTGAATAATTATGCTGAAATGATCGAGCAGGTCCGCTCAATAAATTTTCTTGATAACGGCCTTCCAGAGTTCCATGAACCGGAAAGACATGCTGCTGCTAAAAACTTTATACTCGGCGATACAATTCCGTTCCTTTTCTTACCCATCGGAGGCGTTGGGAGGGTTGAACTGGAAAATTGGATGCGATCCCATTTGGTTGATAAAAAAGGAAGTATTTTGGCTGGCATGAAGCAAAAGCAGGTTTATGAATGGTTGAAACAACATCAGCCTCGCATTGCCATTTCATATTTGGCGCATCCAGTAGAACGTGTGCATTTGGCATTTAATCAGCATATTTTTCAAACCGGTGAAAAAGGCTTTCCATGGATTAGAAAAATTCTTGTAGAGCAATATAATGTTAAGCTTCCCGATCAGGGGTTGTGCGAAACTATCAATAAAGGCGCATTGGATAGTATCGGCTATGATGTGGAAAATTACCGCCAGGCAATTAAAAAATTCACAAAATTCTTGAATGGTAATTTAAAGGGCCAAACGCGGGCGCGGATTGATCAATCCTGGGCCAGCCAGACTGCTATTCTTGATGGTTACACGAAGATCGTGCACCCGGATCATTTGCTGCGGGCCAACACCTATGAAAGTGCTATACGCACGATAGAAGATCAGCTTGGTCTTTCTCATATTTCTGTTGGCGAAATAGCGCAAGAAGATGCAGCTTTCGAGTTGGCAGAAATCTATGACGAAGAATTAGAGCAGCTTGTCAGAAAAGCATATGTACGTGATTATATGGGCTTCGGGTTTAAAGGTTGGCGCAATTAGGCAGCCTGTGATTCATTGTTTTCCACAAGAATTGAATAGATGGCTTGTTCGTTTTGATTTGATCTAAGCTTTGCGCAGACGTCCTCATTGCGTAAGGTCCGCGAGACCAAGGCAAGAGCCTTTAAGTGCTCTGCGCCTTCTTTCTGGGGCGCTAACAAAGTAAATATCAGATCTACTGGTTGGTGATCCATAGACCCGTAATCCAACGGCTTCTCCAAACGTGTAAACAAACCAACAACGTGATCTAGGGATTCAAAGCGCGCGTGGGGAATGGCAACACCACGGCCTACACCTGTTGTTCCCAGAGATTCTCTGGCGTTAAGCGATGAAAATACCAATGTATTATCAATACCATAGGCACTCGCAGCCTGCTCAGAAATTTTCTGAAGCAGGCGTTTTTTGCTGGTTTCGTGCTGTGCATAATGCACAGCATCTACTACTAGAATTTCCGTAAGTATCATGTGTTACCGTCAAAAACTATACTGTGCCGCTCTATTCCAAATTTGTTGGATCAACCCAGCCTATGTTCCCGTCTTTCCTCTTATACACTACGTTTATGCGCTTATGGCCTTCATTGCGAAAAACCAAAACAGGTTCATCTGTTAGTTCCATCTGCATTACAGCTTCGCCAACTGATAGTAGCTGAATTTTTGTTTCCATTTCAGCAACGATAACAGGTTGAAGTGATTCTGGTTCGGTCAAGCTTTCTGCATCTTCGCTGGCGAGGATATACGCCGAAGCTTCCATAACTTCAACCGGTGTTACGCGATCTTTGTGATGATCTTTCAGGCGTCGCTTATATCGTCTAAGCTGCTTTTCAATTTTATCAGCACATTTTTCAAAAGAATCATATATTTCTGTGCTTCTTCCTTCAGCGGCTACAGTTAATCCTGTAGATAAATGTATGGTGGATTCGCACCTGTATTCATGGGCATCTTTTGAAAATGTAACATGTGCTTCGGTTGGTCTTTGCGCGTATTTAACCGCAACTGTTCCAATTTCATCTTTGACATGGTTCGTTAATGATTCGCCTACATCGATTTGTTTTCCGCTGATTTGATAACGCATAAAATCTCCTTTTTTTTACACCGTATGAACCGGCCGCATACAGACATCCGTCTGACAATGTCAGACGGATGTTAAAAGCTGGAATGTGGAAGGTTCATAGGTACAGCCTAGGACGGCTTTGCGAGTCGCGCAATACAATCTGGGATAAAATATGATAAACACTGCGTAATTTATATTTTAAAAGTGCTTCCCAGATAAACATTTCGTACATTTGGATCTGATATCACTTCTTTGGGTGTCCCACTCATTAATACTTTGCCGCCATGAAGGATATAGGCACGATCTACGATCTCTAAAGTTTCCCTAACATTATGATCTGTAATTAAAACACCAATATTCCGGTTTTTTAATGTTGCAACCAAATCCCGAATATCACTGACAGCAATTGGATCAACGCCGGCGAAGGGTTCGTCAAGCAAAACAAAGTTTGGATTGCTTGCAAGACAGCGCGCTATTTCAACTCTTCTTCGCTCGCCGCCTGATAAAGCTAAAGCCGGGGACTTTCTAATATAGGCAATAGAGAACTCTTCAAGAAGTTGTTCAAGTTTAATTTTCTGGTTAGCTTTATTCGGCTCCCAGATTTCCAATATGGAAAGAATATTGTTTTCTACATTCATTCCCCTGAAAATACTGGCCTCTTGTGGTAAATAGCCAATACCAAGCTGTGCACGCCGATACATTGGCAGTTGCGTTACATCGCGCCCGCTTACAAGAACTTTACCGGCATCAGCACGTATTAAGCCTACAATAGAATAAAAACATGTGGTTTTACCTGCACCGTTCGGTCCGAGCAAAGCGACAACTTCGCCACGACCAAGTTTTAGACTCACGTCATCTAAAATCACACGTTGTTTGAAGGCTTTCTTGATATTTCTGACAATAAGGCCAGAAGCATCAATGCTGTCTGTCTGTGTTTTCGGGGTGCTCATAGGTTATTTCGGAATAAAGACGGTTTTTACATCGCCAGACATTTTACTGTGACTTGTGGTGATATTATACGTAAGTAAGTTGCCGGTTAGTATTGTTTGAGCTTGGCGCAAAACAACATTGCCGGAAAATGTTATTACTTGTGACACGACATCAAACTGTGCATTTTGCGCCTCAGCTGTTTCTTGACCATTGGTAAATTTAACTTGGCCCATGGCTTTTACTGTTTTGATATTTCTGTTGGCCTCTTCAAAAAATACAGTTATTTTTTCTGCCCGTAAATCCAAAACACCCTGAATAACGTGAGCATTTCCAGAAAAAAGGGCAGAATTTTCTGTGGTATTCACCAGAAGATCGTCCGCGGTAGCTTCAACCGGAAGAGTCGCGTTCGGCGTTGTCGCAATACCTGTGTTTTGAGATATTGCGGGGGATGCAAAAGCGCAAACGGTCAAAATGGAAAACATATGCTTAATCACGCGGTGTTACCTTATTCATTACATTTGTGGGATAGTATACTAACTTAACGCCATTTCCAAAGCTAAGAATTGCACCATCCTGTGATGTTTTCTCATGTAGGTTTTGTGTCAGGTGCATTTTGCCGGCAGTTATATTTCCAATAGGTCCATTTGCTGTGACGGGCCCGATGCTATAAGCATTTCCAGTATAAAAATTCATCACAATCTTTTCAGAGCTGGCTTGATAGTTATCAGAAGTTTCCAATAATACTGAACCAGTCAATATTGCTTCTTGTGTATTCAAATTAAGTTGCCCGAAATTTGACGATGTTTGCACTTCTAAGCCGTCTGCAAAATCTATCACGGTATTAGGTAAAACCAGATCAATCAAATCTGGTGTAGGTGCATTAGGTAATGCAGAGGTTGCAGATATTGCGAATGCATCACCAGATTTTGTTACGCCCGAATAATGCGGATTGGTGATTTTTTGACCGACGGCAAGATCAGTCAGGCCCGGTATTGGAGTAATAACGCCATCCCGAATTGGATTGGCTTTATTGAAGACAAATACACCTATAAAAAGCAGCAACGCCATAACAGGAAACCCGACTTTGACGAAGCGCACTAATTGTGAATAGGTATCTCTGGTTTCTTTTGTCATGCTTATTACATGTGGTCCTTACCAGCTGTACGTCAATAGCCGTACATATTTATCACTTTGATTTACTCAATATTGCTAGTGCGCAAATATATCTATATCCGGCCAACCCTCTAAATCCAGTTTGGCGCGATAAGGTAAAAATTCAAAACATGCGTTTGCCAATCCAGTACGCCCCTCACGTGCTAGGCGTATATCCAGCTCATTTTTAAGCCTGTGCAGATATAAAACATCCGAAGCCGCATAAGCGATCTGTTCTTTTGTCAGCGTTTTGGCCCCCCAGTCAGAGCTTTGCTGCTGTTTGGATATATCAATACTTAATAGTTCTTGCAGTAGGTTTTTCAGCCCGTGGCGGTCTGTATAAGTACGGATCAGTTTTGATGCAATCTTGGTGCAGTAAACCGGTGAAGTCCGCACCCCAAAACGATTTTCCATCACGGCAATATCAAAGCGACCAAAATGAAACAGCTTCAATTGATCAGGGTTCGCCAGCATCTTGCAAAGATTGAGCGCTTCATTCTGACCCTTGGCAATCTGAACCAGGTGCGCATCACCATCGCCAGAAGAAAGCTGAATAACACACAATCGATCACGATGCGGTATCAATCCCATGGTTTCACTGTCTATGGCCACAATCGGGCCAAGGTCTAGGTCGTCTGGCAGGTCGCCGTGATATAGATAATTTGTCATAAAGCCTTCATACGCACAGATTTGCTGGGTGAAAAGGGTAAGTGTGAACAAGTAACAAAACAATTTACTGGAAATAATGCCAGCGTTGTCTAAGCTACCCAATGATATGATTTGGAAGGATGACAAAATGAAAACCTTAGATGTACCCAAAGTTAAAGAATTAATTGAAATAAAAGGTACTAGCTCGGCAACGGTAACGATACTAAAAAGCAACGGAACAAAGCGCGTCATAAATGGTGTGTTTAAACCAACCAGCGATATGGAACTGGATGAAAGCCTATCGAAAGACGGCCGCATTCCTATTTATTGCATGACTGATAATGCCTGGAGAAGTTTCAAAGAACACCGTGTTCTGGAAATTGTCTAAGTTTTAAAACCGGGTTTTCAGGCTGTAACCTCAGCCAAAACTGAAACGTGCGAATGTTATGGGCGTGCCAGAAAGCCATGTTATTCTTTCAGTAGTAAAAAACCGGTTCACCGATAGAAAGAGATAAATATTCAGCTAATTTCTTACCAGCGACTCTGGCAGAGAATGCTATTTCTACATCGGTGAACGGAACTTCATTTACCAGCCATTCATTTGGGCCAATGGTTGTGAAATCTGCCTTTCCGATGTTGGGCACTGCGTCGATATTGATCCAGCGATCTTCAAATTGAAAGAGTGTGTTGTCGGTAAAATGCATGCACTGTAAATGTAATACTTCTGCAGAAACACCCCACCTAGGACATCAGTATTTTCGAAGGTTTCTGCAAATGTTTAAGACTCTACCTTGTTGGCCAATTTACCATCCCAAGGCGTTGTCGGTATTTTCGGTTCCGGTGTATCTGCTTCATATGAAGGCGTCATAATCTGTACGCTGTTTTCATTAAATACCGCAACGATATTTCTGTGCAAATCTGATAACATCTTGGGCATGCTTGAGCCGCGGGTCGTATATGCGTTGACCTGGTAATTGATTGCGTAATCGGCCAATGCCGCCCACAAAACAAATGGCGGGGGTGATTTTTTTAATCCTGTGGTACGATTTGCCGCTTCCAGCAGCATCGCCTCTACTTTCTCTTGTGGCTCTTCATAACCAATCCCCACTGTTGTGTGTAACAGCAACCCGCGTCCATCAATTTTAGAGGAATAGTTCACCACTTCAGAGTTTAGTAACTGGGCATTTGGAATGCTGATCAGTTCATTTTTGACAGATTTCAAATGTGTTTCAGTCAATTGGATGCGTACAACATCACCTACATGGTCGCCTACTTTTATGCGATCTCCAACGTTTGCACTGCGCCTGTAAAGCACGAACAGCCCAGCCAATACATTGCTGACAACAGAGTTTGATCCCATAGAAACCATGACGCCAGCCAGAATTGTTAGGCCTTGAAATGCAGCTGAATCCGATCCTGGAATATAGGGAAATGCAAAAACAATACCAATTATAATAAGTAATGCGCGCACAATATTATATGATGGCCAAATCCAATGCGGTTCAAAGTTTTTAAGCTTGAACGTACCCGCTTCAATGTTGGTAAAAAAGACCTTTGTTGCGCGTATTGCATAATGAGTAAAGTAAACAATAACCGCAATGGTTACCAAATTCGGAGTGTAATTGATAATCCCCATGATTACATCGATAACCGGATCAGTGACATAGGTTATTAAAATTTGTGCAAATGGTCTGGATTCAGCAAAAGCAAACAGCACAAATGATATATAGTAGTAAACCGCCACACAATATATCAGTAACAATAGAAACCGTAGTAAGAATTGCACCAAAGCGGCTACAGCTTTACCTTGCACAATATCTTGCGTTACCTCTTCGACGCCGGCAAATCGCCGTTCGATATGTTTACCAATAAACTGTGGTAATCTGCTGCGCAGTTGGAAGTATAGAATTGAAAATAGCGCAAACCCAATTGTCCAAAGCAGTGCTTCAATTGCGCCAGTTACACGTGCTTCACGACTGCGACCCAGACGATATTTTAAAACAGCGGCTTCAATTGCGTCAGCCTGTAGGCTAGATAAGATATCAATTTCCACCTGTTCAAATTTTGCATCAGGCTCTGAAACTGTTACAATTCTAGTGCCATTGACAATAATTTCCTGACCAAACTCACCAAAGCGAATTCTTACCGAAACAGTTTTGGCATCAGAAGCTTCAGCAACTTCAATTAACTTGTCTCTGATGCTAGATGCCCGCTCTAATGCCGGCAGTGCGCTTGTGCCGCGCACAACGAATAGAGTGTCTCCATCTACAATCACAGGTTCCGAGGCGGGTATAGACAGCTCTTTAGAAGTGTTTTCCTCAACCTCCTGAGCAATTGCAGATTGTATGTAAAAACTAGCAGTCAGTATGAATAGGAATGAAAATACGCGCAGACAAGTGGTGAAAAAATTTCTTTGAACCATTACTATTATCCCCCAGCTTGCATGCAGCAATGCATTTTAATGGAATAACAAACGTTTCGCCACGCTTCGTCAATGGAATTATAAAGAAACGCTCACTAAATCAGCATGGAATTACAACTTAGCAATACATAATTTATAATAGCATAGAAAATTATACCAGAATAATACTGCCAATAATGCTATGTTTATTTAAAGGCCAAAGATAGTGGTATAAACAAACATGGATAAATTCTCTTACACTAAAGTAAAATATAAATGGCTTTATGTTAGCGTAACTCAAGGATAATTATAGGCCTTATCCATAGTGCCGGAGCATAACTTGATTGAAGAGCAAAATTTAAAAGTGTCTGTATGGCGTGGGGATGGCAATTCAGGTACTTATCAGGATTTTGACGTTCCGGCCTTGCAGAGCCAGACAATTCTTGATGTGATAACGTATATCCAACAACACGATGATCCTACACTTTCATATAGATATGCTTGCCGCGTTGGTATGTGTGGATCTTGTGCGATGATGGTTAACGGCATACCGCGCTGGACGTGCCGTACCCATGTCAACAAAGTCATAGATGATGGCAATAAAGTGATAATAGAACCGTTGCGGAATTTACCCGTTATCAAAGATCTTGTTACGGATATGGATGAATTTTTTGATAAGTGGGTTCGGGCAGAAGGTGCACATCACCCAACCAAAACCCGCCATGATGGAATTGAAGCACTAAACACCCAAACGCCAGAGCGCATTGAAGCCAACAAGGCAATTGAATGTATAAATTGCGCGGTTTGTTATGCGGCCTGTGATGTGGTGGCAGCCAACCCTGACTATCTTGGGCCTGCAGCATTGAATCGGGCATGGGCGTTGGTGAATGATGAAAAGGATGGCGCGCGTGATGATGTGTTAAACGCTGTCAGTCAGGGCGACGGCTGCCATAACTGCCATTCGCACCAAAGCTGTATGACGTTTTGCCCGAATGAGCTAAACCCAACGGCTTCAATCGCGGGATTAAAGCGCGAGACCACAAAGGCCGTGTTTCGGTTGGCCACATTCGGAGGGAATAAATAGATGCTGACAGTGAGGTTATACGCGTTGCAAAGACTCACTGCTCTGATAATGGCCCCATTGGTGTTGGGCCACATTGCGGTGATGATATATGCGGTGCGGGGTGGTTTATCTGCTGCAGAAATTCTGGGGCGTACCCAAGGTAGCCTGTTATGGGCATTATTCTACGGCAGTTTTGTTATAGCAGTGTCTATACACGCGGCCATCGGTTTACGCGTAATCGTGTTTGAAACCTTCAAACTGAAAGACACCGCTTTAAGCCTGTTCACATGGGGCGCAGGTTTGGCGTTACTTTATCTGGGAGGCCGCGCTGTATATGCGGTAACCGCGCTATGATCCGTCCGCATCGAAATCATCCACTTTGGTACGCCTTTGCGCTGCATCGCGCCTCTGGCCTGATACTGGCAGTGTTTTTGCCTGTGCATTTTTGGGTGCTTTCACTGGCGCTGACCGATCCCAAAGCACTTGACGGCTTTTTGCACTGGACCGATTTCACGTTGGTGAAACTTGTCGAATACGGCCTTGTTTTCCTGCTGGCGGTTCATATCTTTGGCGGTTTGCGCTTGATGGCATTGGAATTTTTGCCGTGGTCAGCGCGCCAAAAAACATATGCCGCAATGGCACTTGCCGCATCCTTCCTGATCTCAACCTCATTCTTTTTAAGCGCGGTGTAATATGCAGACCCCGAATATAGAACGCCACGACACGGATATTCTGATCATCGGATCAGGTGGGGCGGGGCTGTTTGCCGCCCTGCACGCACAACAAACCGCACCTGACCAGAAAATCACCATGGCAGTGAAAGGCCTGATCGGTAAATGCGGTTGTACGCGTATGGTGCAAGGCGGCTATAACGTGGCTTTGGGTGGCGGCGACACGGTGGAACGCCATTTCATGGATACCATCAACGGTGGCAAATGGTTGCCCAATCAGGATATGGCATGGAAGCTTTGCAAGCTGGCAGTGGAACGCATTACCGAGTTAGAAAATGAGATCGGTTGTTTTTTTGATCGCAATGCGGATGGCAGCTTACATCAAAAAGCGTTTGCGGGACAAACTGCAGATCGCACGGTGCATAAGGGCGATTTGACGGGCATCGAGATTATCAATCGTTTGATGGAGCAGGTGCTGAAACGCCCGATTGAAAAACTGCAGGAACACCGCGCGATAGGGTTTATCCCAGCCAAAAATGGCGAAGGCCTTGCAGGCGTTTTGTTCATTGATATGCGCACTGGCGGCTTTCGTTTTGTGCGCGCCAAAACCGTTCTGATGGCCATGGGCGGCGGGCCGACGATGTACCGCTATCACACGCCCTCGGGCGACAAAACCATGGATGGGCAGGCGATGGCCCTGCGTCTTGGGCTGCCGTTGCGCGATATGGAAATGGTGCAGTTTCACCCAACAGGCCTGCTCGCGGGCGCCCATACCCGCATGACTGGCACCGTGCTGGAAGAAGGGTTGCGCGGGGCGGGTGGCACATTGCTGAACAGCCACGATCACCGTTTTATGTTTGATTATGATGCGAAAGGTGAAAGGGCTACACGCGATGTGGTCAGCCGTGGCATTTATGCGGAAATGCGCAAAAATAACATGTCGCCCAACGGCGGTGTTTACATTTCAATGTCGCATCTTGGCCCAGAATTTGTTGCACAAAAGTTCCCGGGCATGGTCAAGCGCTGTGCCGACAGCGGCTTTGATTTGGCTGCAGGTAAGGTTGAGGTGGTGCCGACTGCGCATTACTTTATGGGCGGCGTCATTGTGGATGCTGACACCCGCACTGAAATGTCTGGGCTTTATGTGGCCGGTGAAGATGCAGGTGGTGCGCATGGCTCGAACCGTTTGGGTGGCAACGGGGTAGCTAACTCAACGGTTTATGGCGGTGTTGCAGGTGAAGTGATGGGGCGTGATGCGTTGAAAATCAAAGCCTTGCGCGACCCTGACGAGGCCGTGTTGCAGGCAGAAGTTGACCGCGCCTGCTATCCGTTAACAAAAAATCCCGGCAACGTGAACGATCTGCGCAATATTTTGAAAGATGTGATGTGGGATGATGTGGGTGTGATGCGCACCAAAGAAGGTATGACGCGCGGGCTAAAACGCGTGGCGACAGTGAAATCTGACCTGATGGAATTGGGCGTTGCAGGTGATAATTTGGCCTTTAATTTAACATGGCACGACTGGATCAATCTACAAAACCTGATTGATATTTCCGAGGTTATTACCAAAGCAGGGCTGGAGCGTGAAAACTCTCGTGGCGCACATTTCCGTGAAGATTTTCCTGAAAGCGGCGACATGGAAAGCACATATTTCACCGTTGCGCAGCAAAAATCGGGTAAGCTGACCATGAAACGTGAGGATGTGCGGTTTACCATCGTCAAACCGGGTGAAACCATTTTGCCTGACGATGCACCTGAAACACTGGTAGGATAATGCTATGATTGCAATAGATCTGATTGAAAAAACCGCCGAAGTTCTGATGGACAAAGCCGCCATCGAAATCCCGCAAGATTATCTGGATGGCTTGCAGGCGGCCGCCAAAGTCGAAGACAGTGATCTTTCGTCCTTTGTTTTAGAGGCTATGTTGGAAAACTACAAAGCCGCCAAAGAAGACCGCCGCGCTATGTGCGGCGACACCGGCACACCGCGTTGGTATGTGAAAATGGGCAATGCTACCCAAGTCGAAGGCGGCCCGATTGCGCTGGAAGCGGCCCTGCGCCGTGCCACGGCAAAGGCCACCAACGGCGTGCCTTTGCGGCCCAATCGCGTGCATCCCTTATGGCGTACTGATCACGATAATAACGTCGGAATTGGTGCACCAGAAATTGAATATGGTTATGAGCCGGGCGGCGAATGGATTGACCTGATTACGGTGCATAAGGGCGGTCTGTTCGGCACCGATTACCGCATGTTGTTCCCGTCAGACGGTATCCAAGGCATCAAACGATTCTATCTGGATTGTCTTGTGGCCTTTGGCAAACGCGGGCTGGCATGTCAGCCCGCGATCATCGGCATTGGGCTAGGCGGGTGCAAGGATACCGCTATGGTGCTGGGCAAACGCGCCGCTTGCCTGCGTATTGTCGGCGACAAAAATACCGATCCGCGCATTGCTGAATTGGAAGATGAGTTCAAGGAACTCGGCAATTCCATCGGTATGGGGGCGATGGGTTTTGTCGGCAAATCCATGGTGATCGATTGCAACATCGAAGTTGGCTATTGCCACACCGGTGGCATGCAAATGTCGGTTCACGCATTTTGCTTATCATCTCGGCGAGCCGTGGCGCGGATTTACAGCGATGGTCGTGTAGAATACCGCACCGACCCGAACTGGTTCACAGACTATCAACGCAGGGAGACAGTGGAATGGGAAATGCCCGACGACCACGAGAAATCCGCCTAAGCACCACACCCACACCAGAATCTTTGGCCGAATTGCGACTTGGCGACATCGTTTATCTGGACGGTTTGATGTATACCGCCCGCGAAGGCGTATATATGCGTGCACTGGAAGAAAAAGCCAACATCCCTATGGAATTGCCAGCCCAAAGTGCTGCAAATTTTCATTGCTCTCCTGCCGCGCGCATTAATCCTGATGGTAGTTTTGAAATGGGTGCCGTGACGGCCACTGCCTCTTTTAGGTTTGCAAAATGGTTACCGGAATGGCTTGCAAAATCCGGGGCCAAGCTGGTGATCGGTAAAGGTGGCATGACCAGCAAAAACTATAAAGATATATTTGTGCCCAATGGTGCAATTTACCTTAGCACTGTTGGCTATGGCACCGGCGCATTGCTGGGTCGTGGCGTTGAAAACGTCGAGGCTGTGCATTGGAACGAAGAATTGGGGCTTGCCCAAGCAATGTGGGTCCTTCGATGCAAAAAGATGGGGCCGTTTATTGTGGCTTCTGATCTTGATGGGAATTGTCTGTTTGAAAGGGAAAACAAGAAGATAGCGCAAAACCTGCACCGGGTTTACGAAGGCACGAAGCCTGCTACATTGAAGCGGTTCGGTGAAACCGATGATCGCACGGACGAGTTGATTTAGGGATTACAACAACTCTTTAACCATCAAAACAATACCCGATGCAAACATCATGAGTATCAACAACCGCCGGAATTGTGCGTCTGTTAATCTTTTGAATACGGCGATGCCGATTTGCGCGAATATCATCGCCACAGGTAATACAATGGCCAACTTGATCAAAAGATCTGCGGTGTAAACGCCTTTGAACGCAAAAATCGCAGCGGTCAGGCCTAGCACTGTCACATTATAAGGTTGCAACACCGCGCGGGTTTCGGATTTAAGCCAAGGGCGCATGGAACACCACATGGTGGGCAACGCCCCTGAAAGCGATGCAGCACCACCCAAAACTCCACCTAGAAAGCCAACTGTACTGTCTATAACGGGCGTGGGCCGTTCGTACTTCGGCAGGTTTTTACGAAACGTAAAGAAACCACCATATAAGATCAAAAAACCGGCCACCCCTTGTTTTAAAATCGCAGGGTTCAGAATGCTTAAAGCTGCCACACCAAGGGGGATGCCAAACAGGGCAGGGATCAAAAACCGCGCCAACCTTTTGGGGTTTTTAATGATTTGGTGCCGCACTAATGAGACCCCTTGCAAGCCGCTAACCACAGACATCACCAAAACGATTGCAACCGCTTCAACGGGGGCCATAATTTGCAGCCAAAACCCAAGTGAAAATAAAGCGGTACCAAAGGCTGCTAAACCATTGATAAATCCGCCAGCCGCCGCGCCAATCAGCAGTAACACATAAAATTCTGCACCCAAATTATAGCCTCATTCGTTTGATGTATTAACCAACTTTAACGGCTTGCAATAAATGGTCATAGACTTCATCCAATACGCGCACTTTTACATTATCAGTCCGCGTAATTATGCCAAGCTGACGTACAGGCGTGTTTGCACCTAATGATAGGCGTTTTAGGGGTAATGGATTGGGGGGCGTTACACATTGTCTAGGGGCAAGTGAAACGCCAAGGTTTGCATAGACCATTCCGGAAATACTCTCGAGATTATCCAGCTCCATACTGTCGTTAACTTGGATGTCGTTTTTCTGTAACCAAGCCTCGATCAGCCCACCGACAACGGCGCGGCGTGTAAACCGGATGAAAGGGTTGCGCTTTAATAATTCTAACGGATCATCGCTGTCTGTTAGGCTAGATGCAAGTAGCTCGATAGGCTCTTCTGTTATTAAATTCCATGTAAGGTTTCTTGGTATGATCTGTGGTTTTGAAATAATTGCAGCATCAAGATTTCCGCGCTCAACTTCCCTCATTAGGTTATGAGTCTGGCCTGGTCTTACAGAAATATGTAATTCATGGAATTGTGCCTTTACCGCGGATAACGCATTAGGGATAAGGCCCGTTAGACAGGTTGGCACAGCACCCAACGAAAGTTCTCCGCGCAAGCCATCATCACCTTGTACTGATGATACAATATTTTCATAGGCAGTCACAACTTCGCGTGCCTTTGCAACAAGTGCGCGGCCAGCAGGTGTCAATACTGGTGTGCGTTTAGAACGGTCAAAAATTGCAATTTGCCATTCCGCTTCAAGGGCTTTCATTTGCTGGGAAACTGCGGCATGCGTTACGTAAACTGCATCGGCAGCAGCACTGAATGTTCCGTGTTCATCAATTGCGATCAGGGTTTTGAGCATTCGAATAGACATTGTAACCTATAGTAAATAAAGCTTACACAAACTTCTTATTTTATGATGTATATATACTTATACTTACTTTGTAAATACAACAAGGACATTCTAGGTTACAGTTCGTTCATTCAAACCTGACCCTGACTGCAGGCGGCGGTGCTTTTGGGCATATTGATGGTGCAGCAGAAAGTGCTATGTCATTGCGTCAGGCCGAACAATGTTGGAAACAGGGCGCAGACCCGATAGAGTTTGCAAAAGAGCATAAACAGTTTGCGCGTGCTTTTGAAAGCTTCCCTGGTGACGCCGACAGCATTTACCCCGGTAGGCGTGAAGCGTTGCGGATAAACTCTGCGGCATAAATAAATCTTGGGGGTGATTACCACCGCCCATATAAACTTTGGCTTAGGAACGAACATGTCTTTCAACCGTGATATAAAAATAGCCCCTTCAATCCTATCAGCGGATTTCGCCAATCTCGGTGCAGAAATTCGTGCCGTTGAAGAACAGGGTTGTGACTGGATACATGTTGATCCGATGGACGGGCATTTCGTTCCAAACCTGACCATTGGCCCAAACGTTGTGGCCGCTATTCGCCCGCATGTGAAAACCTTTATGGACGTGCATATGATGATCGCGCCTGCTGACCCTTACATCGAAGGCTTCGCCAAGGCAGGCTCAGATATGATTACGGTTCATGCAGAAGCGGGCCCGCATTTGCAACGTTCCTTGCAAAGCATCCGCGACTTGGGAGTAAAGGCAGGGGTTGCGTTGAACATGACCACACCTTTGTCGGTGATTGAGCATATTCTGGACAGCATTGATATGATCCTGGTGATGACGATTAACCCCGGCTTTGGTGGCCAAAAGTTCAATCACTCGATGATTGAGAAAGTTCGTCAAACGCGTGCGATGATCGGAGACCGCCCTATTCATATCCAAGTGGACGGCGGCATTGATCCCAACACGGCACCATTGGTGGCTGAAGCGGGGGCCAATGTTTTGGTTGCTGGTTCTGCGGTGTTCAATGGTGGCAGCGTGGATCATCCAGAGATTTACGGTCATAATATCAAAGCTATCCGCGATGCTGCAAACGCTGTGCTGAGCTGAAGGTTGTTACATCCCCCGAATTTGATTTCAATTGGCCGGTGGCACAAGTCGCATCGATGGGATGCTCTATCAAATGGAAGGTATAATCTGTGAAATCAATTGTTTTTGATTTAGACGGTACGCTTGTTGAATCAGCGCCCGATATACATGATGCGGCCAACAAGATGCTGTCTGATCTTGGCGCAACACCATTGTCACTGGAAACGATAATCGGATTTATCGGAAACGGTATTCCCACACTGGTCGAGCGTGTGATGAAAGAGGCTGGGATTGAATTCTCCGAAATAAAACACGCCAAGCTACTGGCTGCTTTTTCGGCGTATTACGCGGTTAATCCTGCGACACTAAGTTATCTGAATAAAGGCGCTTTGGCTGCTTTGGATGTGCTACATAAGGCTGGGCATAAATTGGCGATTTGTACTAACAAGCCATATGGAGTTACCCTGCAGGTATTGCGCTGTTTCGATATTGAAAAATATTTCGAAGCAGTCATAGGCGGCGATAGTTTGGCGGTAAAGAAACCAGATCCGGCCCCTTTGCGTAAAGCTATGGAACAGTTGGGCGATAACGCGTGTATTTACATCGGTGACAGCGAAGTAGATGCGCAAACTGCGATAAATGCGGGCCAGCCGTTTTATCTGTTTACTGATGGATATAGGAAAGCATCTATAGAAGATCTTAAGCCTGATGCGGTGTTTGATGATTTTGCTAAATTGCACAGCATGATAGGAAGATTTGTTGGGTAAAAATTACAGGCCCATATTTTTATTATGCATGGCTATGGCCTCTTCCAAATCTTCATAATATGTAAGCATGCCATTTTCCAAAACCGCCCCTGCAGTACACATCTTACGAATGACGCCTGTTGAATGAGATACTACAATAGCTCCGCTGTCCTTCATGCGGTCTTCAAATACAGAAATGCATTTATTTCGAAACGCCATATCGCCAACTGATGTGATTTCATCCACAAGGTAGGTATCGAATTTTATGCCCATTGACACACCAAACGCCAAACGCGCTCTCATGCCTGACGAGTATGTGCGGAACGGCAGATAATAATGGTTCTTTAGATCAGCAAAGTTTTTTACGTATTCGATTAACTGATCACTATCAACGCCATATATACGAGCAATAAAGCGTGTGTTTTGTGCGCCCGATAATTCAGCATGAAAACTGCCGGCAAAGCCAACGGACCATGATATTGCGCCAGTGAATTTCACCCTACCGAAACACGGATTCATTGTGCCTGCAATCATGCGTAGCAAACTTGATTTTCCAGCACCATTTCGCCCTAAAAGTGCTATGCTTGTATTGCTGGGAAATTCGATATTTATGTTGTTTGCAATTGTTGTGCGTGAACCGCTTACTGAAAATGATTTATATAAGTTCTCAAGCCGTATCATAGCCAGTTTATCGCCTGTCTTTAATGCTGTATACAATTAGAACTAATATTGCCCAAGCTATTGCCAACAACATTGCAATTGTTCCAACAAGAAATAAGCGTTTTGGATATTCTGGTGTTTCAGCCAACGTAGGCTTAACATATGCTGCAAGATACCTGCTTTGTCTGCGCGACTCAGAAAGTGCTGTTTCATACATAGCTCTGGCAGCCAAATATGATTGCTCTGCAAATTCTTGATCAATCACTAATGCTTCATATTGACCAACTAAGTCAGAAAACGTCTCATCGCCACTCTCATTGCCAAGGCCGAATTTTTTGCGCTCTTCTTCTATTCGTTTTTGTATAATCTTTATTTTTAGATTTGCCTGCTCAACACGCGGATCATCATTTCTTGTTACTTCATTTAGTAAATCATAATTAATCAAGGTTTCCGCTAATTGGCTTTGTAAGCTGGTTAATAATCCCATTTGTCCTTGAACGTCGGCGATTGGGTCTACAATCTGTGTTCTGGTGCGGTATAAAGCAATATTTTTACGCGCTTCTTTCAATTGAGTTAGTGTTTTACCCAACTCTTCTTTTGCATATCTGGTGCTATCATCGCGTGCAATTGCCGATAGTTCATTTATCATTTGTGAGCTTGCATCAAATATTTCTTGTGCAACAATCTGGGCATCTTGTGCAGTAAACGCGTTTACACGCAATTCAATTAATCCTGTACTTGAATCATAATAGATTTTCACCATACGATCCCAGTATTCTAATAAATCCTCTATGGAACCATCATTAATAAATGAAAATATGGGATCATTTTTGGGTTTTGTGTAAATCTGCCGTAAGTTTATTTTAGCATCGACATATTCAACCATTTGTTGGCTTTGAATGAATTCGAACAAAACGTCAGAATCCTTAGAGCTGCCTGAAGAGATACCTTTAATATTGGAAAGGCTTCCAAAAATATCATTGGTTGATGAGGTTTCCACGCTGCGTACTGAAAAACCAACGCTTGAACTGTACTGATTTTCAGCAATGAAATATAGATAATAAGCTGCAACAAACGTTGGAGAGAATACAACGCCTATAAAACTAAGCATGATGATCGAGTGACGCAGTTTCATTACTGAACCTTAGTAACTTATTAAGCATTAATATTTTATTATTGAGGTGTGTCGCAGTTACTTTTTAGGGTGAATATAAGCCATGGTTATAATCCAAATGAATGTTGCAAAACATTAAACCTATGTTCCTGATGCGCTGTAAAAGTATTTCAAACACAACCTAAACTACAAAAGGAGTGACAATGCATAAGGCATTACCGTCATTGCCATCTGCCCGCATTAAAACAATCAGAGCTGTTTTTGCGCTAATCTTACGGGAAATGGCAACCACATACGGGCGTTCACCAGGCGGGTACTTTTGGGCAGTGCTTGAGCCTGTTGCTGCCACTGCCCTATTGGCTTTCGTATTCTCTTTGGCATTCAAAGCTCCCCCTATGGGGGATAATTTTCCGCTGTTTTATGCGACAGGATTATTACCGTTTATGATGTACATTGATATAAATACAAAAGTTTCACAATCCATTCAGTTCTCACGACCGTTATTATTTTATCCAAGTGTTACATATTTCGATGCATTAACCGCGCGCTTTATACTTAATCTTGTAACTCATATTGTAATTTTCATTTTTGTTATCACGGGAATAATATTTATATTCAGCGTCCATACTATTATAAATTATCATTCAGTTTTTAACGGCATGATGATGGCCGCTGCACTTGCCTTTGGAGTTGGGTCACTAAATTGTTTTCTAATTTCATTGTTCCCGGTGTGGTTACGGATCTGGACAATACTAAACCGCCCTTTATTTATAATTTCATGTATTTTATTTACTTTTGAAGCGATACCCCAACCATATCGGGATTATCTTTGGTTCAACCCATTAGTACATATCGTGGGTGAAATGCGCCACGCCTTCTACCCAACTTATGACGCATCTTATGTATCAGGTCTGTATGTGTTTTCGATATCGGGAACATTCACGGTGCTGGCGTTTATTTTTCTAAACCGGTTTCACCGCAAAATTTTGAATGACTAATATGGATCATGTTTGTATATGCCTTGCGACATATAACGGAGCTAGCTTTATTGAAAAACAGCTCATATCTTTTGTTGATCAAACACATCAAGCTTGGTCATTACTTATTAGTGATGACGGCTCAACAGATGAAACTAAATATATAGTTCGCAAGTTTATTAAAGCCTACCCCGAGAAACGCATCTTGCTTATCGAGGGCCCCGGGCAAGGATACCTAAAAAACTTTCTTTCTTTATTATGTCACAAGCAGGCCATTGGTAACTATTTTGCTTTTGCGGACCAAGACGATATATGGCTACCAAATAAACTTGCAGTAGCGGTCTATAAATTGAACCAACTGACTGGTAAAGGGCCCAGGTTATATGGTGCAAGAACCATAATTATAGATGCAAGTGACAGGCAGGTATCTAATTCGCCGTTATTTCAAAAAAAACCATCATTCACGAATGCGCTTGTTCAAAATTTTGCAGGTGGAAACACGATGCTGTTTAATAAAGAAGCAAAGGAAGTACTTGAACAAACCGGTCCGGATATTGATGTTATAAGTCATGATTGGTGGGCTTATCTTGTAATATCTGGTGCGGGCGGTAGAATTATTTATGACGCTGCCCCACAGATTTACTATAGAAGCCACGCGGGAAATACCATCGGGATTAATCAGGGCGTGACAGCGAAAATAAAGCGCCTTTTGGCTGCAATAAATGGCCAATATGCTGGCTGGAATGATTTGAATGCTAATGCATTAAATAAATTTACCTATTTGCTGACGCCTGAAAATAAAAAGAAACTAACAGAATTTTCACAGTTCAGATCTAGTAAAGGCTTAAGGGCACTCGGGTTAGGGCGTAAAATGGGTCTATACAGATTAACATACTTTGGGACTTTATCACTTTATCTGGCAGGGTTTTTTGGCAAAGTTTAAGTTCGTTACAATTAATATTAATTCTTTTGACGGTGGTAAAGTTGATAAATTAGATCAAGAACCAAAGCGTCTTTTTCCTGTTCTAATGTTTTTGATGGATGGCAAAACGAAGAGGCACGAATGTGGGAAAACAGTTCTGCTCTTTCCATATCCGGAAAAAACATCTGCTTAATCCAATCGTTACTTTCCTTATAACATGCTATAATTGAAACACGTTGCGCCCGGGACAATGGCACCTCTTCAGGTCTTTTATAATGACGGTTTCCTGTTAATTCGCCAATCATTTCATATACTTTATTGTCGTGTATATCTTTAAAAAGGAAGTTTGCAGATTCAGCAAATTTTTCAACAGCCTGATTGTAACTTGGATTTACAGTTCCAACGGAATGTTCCAAACCTTCAAGGTGTGCACCAATTAAATGACAGAAATCAACAATGATATCTTCACCAACCATCATGTCGCTTTCAAAAATGCGTACTAAACACGCACTTTTCCCAAATGCATCTACCCAAGGTTCGATTGCATTTTGCCAATTTGCTTTCGTACCAATTTCTCCGATGCACCAACTCCAAAAATCTGGGCTTGTTTTAAGATTCCATTGTTGCCAGGCTGACATCAGATAATTATCTTGGCGGCGAATATAGATGATTATTTTTATTGTATATTTTTCTTCTAGTCCTTTGAAAATTTCCTCAAACCCGAATGGGTTAGACAGATTTTCAGCACTGAACATTAGTGTGGTTTCTGTCTTTTTATCTGCAAAAAAATTATCAACCCGATGCCTAAACCGAGCCCCATGTAGAACCTTGTCATCTAGCATATTTTGAAAATACCAGATTTGCTCTCCTGTTATTGCTGATTTTTCCAACATGTTTAACGAAGACACATGGAAATTACGGTTCTGTAGTTCATTAATATTTTGTTGCAAAAAGTTCTGAATAGCGGAGCTGCCACACTTTGATCCACCGATATGAACAACAATAGTATGTTTCATTTTATTAAGGCCTTAATTTCTGTGTCCAACGTATATTTTTGGATTAACCGCCATAGTTCTAATTTTGAGTTAATGCCGAAAGATCGTAAATAATTGTAAAATGCACCACTTGATTGGTTTATTGGCCTAAGATGTTTTGCTTTTACATCATAAATCACACCAACCTTTAAGCCTTCTTGGGCGGCCACTTTACCTAAAGTAAGATCCAAGCCAAAGCCGCTTATTGTCTCTTCAAAGAAGTGTCGACTATTCAGTAAGAAATCTTTTGAGAACCCAGGCATCATTATTTCTACGGCATTAAAAGGCACTACGCCCGTTTGTTTATGCAGTTTTATATCGGGCCATACACAGTAAGAACTCTCAGTTAAACTTGGTTGGAATAATGATAAATTATTTTCACTGGCTATCTGAAAAAGCTTATCAATATCAGAAAACTGAAACTCTAGATCATCATCAATAAATATAACCTGGTCATATTGGTGGAAAATTTCCATGTGATTTTGTATAACTTTTGAAATACCTGAAAATTTTGTGCCTTTTTGCGCAAACCCAATATCGCCTAATGAAAGGTCCATAGCATCAAAGCAATACCAGTTGCACAATACATCCCAAGACCGCTCATTGTCTTTATTGAACCATTCTTTAAATTTTGAACCAGGTCCAATTTGAACCCATACCAACCGCTTTCGTTCCGGGGTTTTATTTTGCATTCGACGGTCAAATAGTTTTTCAACTTGAATGCCACTCAAAAACGCAGCCTGATTGCCTTCAAGTTCAGTAATATCTTTAAAAACGCCCTGTTTGTAAGTCCATTCACCTTCAAGTAATTTTAGATATGCGTCAACAGAGTTATGAGTCCCTGTCGAACGTGCAATTTGTACCAAGTCCACATATGGTGATGGGTCAATTATCCGTTGCTTTCCAGCCATTTCAAAATGCTCAAGAATGCTTGGAAAGGTGTTGCAATCTGGATTTTGCCACCTGTACCAATTCGATGTGAAATACGGAGCGGGCTCATATCCATTTTCAATCCCATGTGCTTTGTAATGTTTCCACGCATGCGTTTCGGAAGTAAATTTTTGCTTGCATTGGGCACTATAGAACTCTGCATTAAATAACTTACTTTTTGGTTTTTTTTCAGCAATTGCAAACATATAACTATCCTAAATTCCCATACGGCTGCGTATATTATATTTTAGCTTATTCTTTACGCGGCGGATTAAAGCTTTAGCCATGACATCCGTACCAATCCCAATATTGTCCAAATCGTTATAGTCTTCGCTCTGTTCCCGGGGTGTACTCACATCCTTTATTTGCAGTTGATAAAGCGCTTCTTTCACAGATAATTCTCCCAATCGTGAAAAATGCTGTTCAACACTTATTGGGTTATTGTTCATCTGCTGCAGGATTGAAATCATGGGGTTTGAGCTATTGTCCCCAAATGCCAATATGCCCAGCCCGTGCGCGTGTTTAAAATCAAATGATTCAGTTGCTTCTGTGCGAATTTTTGCAAAAAAATCCCATGCACCATATGTTGACAGATATTCATTTGTATCATGGAAAATCATCACGCCGTTTTTTGTAAGCTTTGGTCTCCATGTATTATAATCTTCTTTAACGGCTTCATATGTGTGTAATCCGTCTATATGAATTAGATCCACTGAACTATCTTCAAAATGAGTGGCTGCATCAGAAAATAATGACCTGATTGACCTTGATTGGTCATTGTAGCGTGTGGTTCGCAAGTGCTCAAAATTATTGTAAACTTCTTCGCCATAATAGCCTGCCTGAGAATCCCCTTCCCAAAAATCAATGGCAACCGCCAAGGATGGAAGGCCAAGATACTTAAACATTTGACAAGCTGCAAAGAAACTTGCGCCGTAATGTGTTCCAAGCTCAACATATCTGCGAGGGCGCAATTGCGCGATTAAAGAAAACATGAACGGAATATGTCCACCCCAGGCTGTTTGTGTCAAAGTTTCGATTTTGTGATAAGATTCCGCGATGAAATCGTCTAATGAAGTATCATTTGTTAGACCATTCAATAGTGCATTATGTTCAGGTAGTTTTGGAATTTTAAAACCATTTTTTGGAATGAAGCTCAGGTCATTTTTAGCTTTACGCATCTTTGGGCGACTGGGGAGTTCAAGACTCCCGTTCGGGTTAAGCGCAATGTTTTGTATATTCTTTAACAGCTTTATATCTGGTTTATGTGAATTATCAGTCTTGTAAGCACCAGCAACTTCAAGGTTAATTTTTCTATACCTTTGTGCGATTAAATCGGCTTCGCTTAACAAAGGTTTGTCTGTTTGTAGGAAGCTTTGTATTTCTGCAGTATCACCATAATTGGCAATAAAGCTGTTTAACAATTGGCCCGAGTTAGCGCCCGTTTTCAATACTTTCTGCATTTCCACCCAGTGGCTGCCTAATATTGTTTTATGGCCGATATCAAGTTTCATATAGGCGTCTACACCATCATTAATCTTTGCCTTTAACTGACATAATCCATCAATGGGTATGTGAAATAATCCAATACTGGGCACCGCATGTATGGCCGTTTGATTTGGACCGTATGTAATAGCATGATTTCCCTGTTGGATGATAATTTGGGGAAATAATGATACCCGCTTCGGTTGGAATGCGATTTTGCAAAACGGAGATGCATCGGGGCCTATATAATAGTTTCCCAATAAATGTTTACTTAGTCCGTATTTCACGGGTATTAGATTATACCACGGCATTTGAACTACAGGATCTGCTTGGTGTTGTATTAGTATTTGCTCTAGTTCTTTGCGTGATTTTACGGGAATATATTCATCGAAATCTAGAAAGAAAACCCAATCAATATCAAAATTATTAACCTGTGCGCGTGCAAAATAGGTCATTAATTCAGATTGGTAGTAACCTGGCTCATTAAACCGAAATAAGTTGATTTTACACTTTGCGTTATTCCATTTTGAGATCTCTTCGGCAGTATTATCTGTAGAGCAATGATCAATAATATTAATTTCATCGAAAAGCGTTGTAAAATGCGCCATAGCACTTTGTGCATGTAGGCTTTCATTGTGCGCCATTGCATTTAAAACAATTTTCATTCTCTATCTACTCTTCCTTTAAGCTAGGTTCCCCGCATAGATTATTTGCCAGTAGAGCCATGTTAATTTTCATATCTCTAAAGTCTAATATTGAAGATTTTATTAAAAGTTATAGCTGAGTTGTTTAAAGAAAACGGGTCCGCTTCTGCATAGATATTATTTGATACTTTCGGGGGGCTAGAACTCTGATCGCCCATCCCAAATCGCGTTGGTAAATATAAATTAAATTGCTGATCGCCTGAAATGCCCGCTAAATCATTTTTATCACGTCTTTTTCAATCGCGAGCATATAACCCTTGCGACTGATGTTTTTAATCAAAAGTTGCGACATCATTTGATTTCCCAAATGGTCGCGCAGGCGCTTAATCCGGGTCGCCCCGGCAGCCTCATCACTGTCCAGTTTACTTTTCCCGCTGATCATCGCTTCCAGATCAGCACCCGTAATAATCTCATCATCAAGCCGTGCTTCACACAATACTGACAGGGTTTCGCAAACGGCCTCTGTCAGATCAAACTCCATGTTGTTGATATAAACCACCCGTTCACCACGGTTCACGACAAGGCTTGTGACATGAATGCCTGACCGCTCGATTTCGGTCATACGCTGGCTTAAACCGTAATTGGTGATCAGAAAATACAATGCCGAAATTAAAAGTGCTGACGATAGAACCAAAAGTACAAAAATTATAAACCTGTACCCCTGCAACACCTCGGCAAATGATGTGCCAGATTGCGCCAAAATTTCCAGCAGTTTGGTTTCAGTAGGGTTGGTCAGCGCATCGTTTTCCACAAAAATCCGCTCAACGCGATCATTAAACATATTCGCGTCCGGCAAGTTTATAAACAAAACTATTGATGCGACCAAAAGTAGCCCGATAATCAGCAGGCTGCCCCATAACGCGAATGCGCTTGGCTTAAAGCGTCTATTCTCAGTATCTAAGGAAATACGCGCCCGCATTGGCCTGCCTTTGTGAAAGTCCGGATTGATCAAATCTTGCCATTATTCTTAGCAGCTTCCAACCGCCCTTCGCCAGTCGCTTTGAAACAAGTTTTTGTGCCTTGCCGTTATTATTACATGCGTTACCGGGTAATTTCATCACGCCGTAGTGTAATTTCAAACCCGATGAGGTTTGCTTGGCCTTGTAGTCCACATAGCACTCTGCCGCTGCTGTTGAGGGGGTCACCGCAGCCAGGCTGAAACCCACGGCAAGTACTATTTTTATCAATATATTTTTCATGAGCCTAACTTGGTCTTTTCACCCGCGATATTCAATAACAAGTATCCGTTTTGTCTGCGTTATCCAATAACATCGCGTTGTAATTGTCTATCTTTGCCATTTCTTTCAAATTTATCTCAGATCAAACGCCATCCCATATGGCGCCAATTTGAAAGGATACAAAATGCATATTTCTAATTTTACCGGTGCACTGGTTGCAGGCGCCATTGCGATATCAGCGACCTTTGCCTCTCCTGTAGTTGCCGCAAGTGATAGCGATCGCTTTGCGCGCATTTTACTTGGCGTCGCAGCGGTTGGTCTGGTCGCGCATAAGGTTCGTAAAAATAAGAAACATCGCGAAGAGGTTTCAAGAAACTATAGATATGATAATCGAGATTATCGCCCTGGACATCGCAACTACCGCCCAAAATCATGCTTGCGCAAAAAATATACGGGCCACGGATGGAAAACATTTTATTCGCAAAGATGCTTGGCAAAGCATCGCGCGCACCGTAACGATTATTATGATAACCACCGCCATGATCGCCATCGCAATTCGAAACGTCAGTACGATGATAGACGTTACCATGATCGCAAAGACAGGCGTAAATTGAACGATCATTATTTTCGCAAATGGAATGATACGCATAGCTGATCAGTGTGCCTGTATCACCTTGAAGCCAAACAGCAGAGGCACCCGTGTGGTGCCTTTTTGTATACTACTGGCATTATATTAAGTTGCCGCACCATACCCGCCGTGCAAAAAGACATCAAACGAACACGAGGTTTATATGCCGGACTTTGAGCGCGAACAGCAGTTATTAAAAACATATGATATAGTTGCCGGTGTTGATGAAGTCGGTCGGGGGCCATGGGCAGGGCCGGTTACAGCATGTGCCGTGGTGCTTGATCCCGATAATATACCCAAAGGCCTGAACGACTCAAAGAAATTGTCGGCTAAGATGCGCGAATACTTATTTCAGCAGATTATGCAAAGCGCAGATGTATCCATTGCGCATGTCTCGGTCACAGAGATAGACCAGATAAACATTCTACAAGCCTCTCTTTTAGCGATGGAAAACGCCGTGGCGGGCTTATCCAAGCCGGCAGATTTCGTGCTGATAGATGGAAATAAAATCCCAAAAAACCTAAACCGCCCGAGTGAGACGATCATCAAGGGAGACGCCAAATCATCCAGCATCGCCGCCGCTTCAATCGTTGCAAAGGTGACACGCGATAGAAAAATGGTTGCGCTTTCGCAACAGTTTCCAGGCTATGGGTGGGAAACCAATGTCGGATATGGCACCAAACAACACCAAGAGGGTCTAAAAACACTAGGTGTGACTGCTCACCATAGACGTTCGTTTAAACCTATACACAAGATGTTGTGTGGTGAAAAATAGGCAACCTATTGATTCAAAAAGAAATTGACGCGGATTCAGTAATGAATCATCTTAGGCCTCAACAACGACGCGAAAAGCGCATTGAGGCAGTTAAAGATGAAAAATATGAATACCAAATACGGGGTCTCTCTGCCATTGAACCAGATATTGTCTGGCGATTGTGTGGAAGTAATGAATGCGCTTCCAGAGGGCTCTGTAGATCTGATTTTTGCAGATCCTCCCTATAATCTGCAATTAAAAGGTGATTTGCACCGCCCTGATAACTCCAAAGTTGATGCTGTTGATAACGATTGGGATCAGTTTGCATCTTTTGCGGTTTATGACGCGTTTTCGCGTGCATGGTTAAAGGCTGCACGCCGCATTTTGAAACCGGATGGTGCTATTTGGGTGATTGGATCATACCACAACATTTTCCGTGTTGGCACTGCGTTACAAGATGCAGGTTTCTGGATTTTGAACGATGTTATCTGGCGCAAATCAAATCCTATGCCGAATTTTCGCGGTGTGCGTTTGACCAACGCGCATGAAACGATGATCTGGGCATCCAAATCTGAAAAATCCAAAAGTACTTTCAATTATGAAGCTCTGAAAGCGCTGAACGACGGCGTACAAATGCGTTCCGACTGGTTGATCCCGATTTGTAACGGACATGAACGTATTAAAAACAACGACGGTAACAAGGCCCATCCGACACAAAAACCGGAAGCGCTACTGCATCGTTTGCTAATTGGTTCAACCAACCCTGGTGATGTAATTTTAGATCCGTTCTTTGGCTCTGGAACCACGGGTGCGGTAGCTAAAAAACTGGGCCGCAATTTCATTGGAATTGAACGGGAAATGGCCTACCGCGAAGTGGCAGAGAAACGCATCAAATCTATCCGCACATTGGACAAGTCTTCGCTTGAAGTCAGCACATCCAAGCGCGCAGAACCGCGTGTGCCGTTTGGCCAATTGGTTGAACGCGGCATGTTAATACCGGGTGAAAAACTGCATTCACTAAATGGCCGTCACTCTGCCAAGATACGTGCAGACGGCACCTTGATCGCACATGATACCAAAGGCTCAATCCATCAGGTAGGTGCTGCACTGGAAGGTGCGCCATCGTGCAACGGCTGGACTTATTGGTGCTTCCGAAAAGAGGGTAAAAACATCCCGATTGACCTGCTGCGCCAGCAAATCCGCTCTGAAATGCAGGCTTATACCAACGAGCGTGGCCTACAACCTATGCGCCCAATCTCGCATACCGATTGATCGAATGCGCGAAGGTTGGTTCATGAGCTTGTTCCAAGCCTCACAGCAATGGGTGACAATGTCGTCGTAGTCTTTGAATACACGGTTGGAGAGCCAGTTATCGCGCATGAATTGCCAAATATTTTCATGGGGGTTCAGTTCCGGGGATCGGGGCGGCAGCGGCAGGAGGGTGATGTTCTCGGGAACGTCGAGATTGGGCGTTGTATGCCACCCGGCCTGATCGACGAGAATTACAGCGTGGGCACCGGGGCCGACTTCACCACTGATGATGGCGAGATGGGCGTCCATTGCATGTGTGTCGCAGTACGGCATGACGAGTCCGGCACCCTTGCCTTTTGCTGGACAGATCGCGCCAAAAATATAGGCCCATTGGGTTCGCTGATCGTGCGGCGCACTGGGTCGGGTTCCACGTTTGGCCCACCGTCGCGTGATCTTGTTTTTTTGACCTATCCTGGCTTCGTCCTGCCACCAGAGCTCGATTTCTACGCCTGGGGCCAGACCGGCCCTGATCTTTTCCACCTCGGCGGGAAAGTTTTTTTAAACGCAACAATCGCGTCCCCGTCCTGCGCGTAGTGGCGCGGACGGGCGGAGAGCTTCCGGTAACCCATCTCGCGCAGAACCCGCCCCACCGTGCCCTCGGCGATTGAAACGCCAAACTCTTCGCAGAGCCAGCGCGCCAGATCGCAGCGCCGCCACCGCACCACGCCGTGGATCGCGGGGGTTGGGCCGCGCTCCACCATCTCCGCAAGCGCCCGGCGGTGTTCTGCTGTCAGCTTTGGTTTTGGCCCGACAGACCGGCGCGTGATCAACCCGTCTGCTCCGTCCACGTTGAACCGCATCACCCAGTCACGAATAATCTGTAGTGTCACGTCGCCGATCCGCGCCGCTGCGGTCCGCCGACCGCCGTCATAAATTGACGCCAGTGCCAGAAGGCGGCGCGTCTGATCGCTGTCACGGCTCGACCGCGCCAGTCTGCGAAGTCTGTCGCCGTCAAAGTCATCTCGAAGTGGTATCGCTGCACCCATAATATCCCCCATGTTTGTCGGGACATTGATTCACATATTCCGCGCCAAGGGAACCCTGAAAATGAGTCAGATACTATGTTCATTGGTATTAGCCAACGAAATTTTTACCGCCGATGTCAAAGCCCCGCCGCTTTGACATCACGCCTAACTTCCCCGCCCTTGTGGCGGGGATTTTTTTATTTAGGCATGGGATTTTTGGCTTTGTTGTAATCGTACCAATCTTTGATATCGGGATAAAACTGTTTGCGCCATACTTTAACCCGTGGATTCATTATCTTCTTCCACAAAGGTGGAAACATAGCCACGGCCACCATCAAAGTATAGCCTCTTGGTAGTTGCGGCGCATCATCTTCGGTATAATTCTGTAATAGCGGATACCGTCTGTTCGGCTTATAATGATGGTCGGAATGGCGTTGTAGATTGATCAACAAATAGTTGCTAGCCTTATAGGCGGAATTCCATGAATGATGTGGTTTTACATGCTCATATTTTCCATCACCCAAATGTTTTCGTGTCAGCCCGTAATGTTCGACATAATTTGTGCCTTCCAGTAGAAGTACCGCAACAAACGCCTGCACAAAAAACAGTCCAACCCCGAACCAACCTGCAATAACAAAGGCGATCAACAGGAACATGATTTGCAGTATGGCATATTTCCAGAACGGATTACTGAGATGAAACACATTTAGTTTCTTGCGGGCCAGCATGGCTTTCTCAGCGGTCCATGCCGAAGATAAACATTGGTGTAATACACGCGGGAAAAACCGGTGAAAGCCTTCATTATAACGCGCTGTTACCGCATCTTTGGGCGTACCAACATATTTATGGTGGATCAACAAGTGCTCTGATCTGAAATGGCCATACAAAACCAAGGTCATCAACGCATCTCCCAAATGCCGTTCGGTTTTGGATTTTTGATGCATCAACTCGTGTGCATAAACAATGCCGACGGCACCCGTCACAAGGCCTATACAGGCCATAAACCACCACTTTTCCCGCCCTGCCAAATGATCCGAATAAGTGACAAATGCTATGCTTCCGAAAACAAGCACTACTTCAATCGGGAACCATACTATGGTTAAAAGCCTGTACCAGAAAAGCTGATCGTCAGGTGTATCAGGGTCTTTGTCTTTCAATTCCAATCCGACAATCCGGTCAATTACCGTCATCCCCCAAAATGTATATGCTGGGGTCAGCAACATCCACCATCCGCCAAGATAGCCCGATAACATAACAACGAACACAAGTGTCAGTGAAATCAAAAACGGTATGGCCGCTGAAAAACCTGTTTTTTGCACTTTGCAACCTCTTTCAGACAAAGAATATCGTAAGTTAGTCATTTGACAAATATAATGTCACGACAACGGTGAAACAAGCTTCCAGACTTTACGCATAACGGTTGGCAATTCGTTTACATCAAACGCATTAGCCTCTTTGAAATGCCCGGATACAGAAATAAAATCGTTCGAAACAACCGTATATTGCACCCGTAGCTTCAAATGAAAATGGGTGAACGTATGGCGCGCCTCTTCTGGTGCCATACACCAGTTTGCGGCGAAAGGCGGCATAACTTCCACCTTATCTGCCAGCCATTCATCCCCCGGCCAGCCAAGCATTCCCCCCAGCAATCCATTTTCCGAGCGACGTTCTAACAATACCGCACCATCCTTACGCATAACCACGAAGCATGTTCCATAGCGTGTTGGAATTTTTATTTTTGGCCGTTTTTTAGGTAATTCACTCGCAACACCCAAAGCCCGTGCCTTACACGTCTTTGCCCACGGACAGATGTCGCAAGATGGATTACGAGGTGTGCAAATGGTTGCGCCCAAATCCATAATCGCCTGTGAATAATCGCCGAACCGTTCATGTGGCAGCATCTGTTTTGCAAGACCGCGCAATATTTCTTTACTCGCCGGCAATGGCTCTTTGATCAAATGATAACGTGCCATAACACGCTCGACATTGCCGTCTAGAACTGTAGCCAGCCTGTCAAAAGCAATAGATGCAATTGCTGCGGACGTATAAGGTCCGATACCGGGCAGTTTTTGCAGCGCGGTCTCATCACTTGGAAAAACCCCGCCCAGATCATTGGCAACCACCTTTGCGCATTTCAACAGGTTCCGTGCCCGCGCATAATATCCAAGCCCAGCCCATGCAGCCATGACATCTTCATCTTTGGCTTTTGCCAAATCAAATACGGTTGGCCATCTGCCTAAGAATTTCACGAAATAGTCCCGAACGGCTGCGACAGTTGTCTGCTGTAACATAATTTCGGACATCCAGACATGATACGGATTAGGGATAATACCGCTCCCGCGACCTTGCGGGCTGACACGCCACGGCATAGATCGGGCGTTACCGTCGTACCAATCCAGAAGTATATCCGCCTCAGTCACTTCAACATCACGCAAACTTTATCACCCCAATTGTCTTTATGCGTTGGATACTTGCCACCACTTGCGTAATATACCACTGATTGGGTATATTGGAAGCCATGGCAAGAACCGCGCAAAATAAAACTGCTGGAACATACAGCCCCAAACGCAAGTCACGCGGATTTGTGCGTACTGGTGGTATCTTGTCCAGACAAATCCGGAAAGCTTCCGAAAAGCGCGGCTTCGTTGAAACCCGCCTGTTAACCCATTGGGCTGAATTTGTCGGTGAGACCATAGCCAATATCGCACAACCCGTAAAAGTGAACTACGCCCGCGAAGGCCTGGGCGCGACCCTGACAATTTTATCAACCGGCGCAAATGCCCCGATACTACAAATGCAATTGCCCACAATCATAGAGCGCGTAAACGCTTGTTACGGCTATTCTGCGATCAGTAGGATCAAAATAACACAAACTGCGCCTATTGGTTTTGGTGAAGATCAAAAAGCCTTTGATCGCCCCGAACCGGCGAAAATCCTCTCACCACAGGCGGTCAAAGATATTGACATGACCGTTGAAAATGTTTCCAACCATGATCTGAAAGATGCACTTTCCCGTTTGGGCCAAAGTATCAAACAGAAAAAATTATAAAGGTAATCACATGTTACGTAGACAGTTCATATCATACACAATGGCCGCGACCGCATTATCATCCACCAATCTGATGGCACAGGATGCTAAAGAAGTGGTAGAAATGTCTCTGGGTAACCCTGATGCTGCGGTTACATTAACTGAATACGCATCATTTACCTGCCCGCATTGCGCAAAGTTTCATACGGATATCATGCCAAGCCTGAAAACTGACTATATCGATACCGGTAAAATCAAATTTATATATCGCGAGGTTTATTTTGACCGTCTTGGCTTATGGGGCGGCATGCTTGCACGCTGTGGCGGTTCGGAAAGATATTTCGGCATAATCGACATGCTTTACAAGCGCCAACGGGAATGGACAAAAGGCAGCGGTGCCGAGATCGCCGAAAACCTTTATAAAATCGGCCGCATTGCCGGTTTGAAAAACGAGGATATGGAAGCTTGCTTGCAGGATCAGGATATGGCCAAAGTCCTGGTGGCAGATTTCCAAAAGAATGCCGAGGCTGACAACATCGATTCAACCCCGACACTTCTGATCAACGGCGTCAAACATGGCAACCAATCATACAGCGCATTGCAGAAACTTCTGAACACGCAACTGGAAAGCTAAGAAACTGGTACGCGACTAAAAAGCCTGAAGGTTAGCGAGTTGGCGCGTTCCTGTAGAGCTTATTAATACAATGGAAGAGGTGTTTGACGACCCACAAATCAAACGCCGTACAATGGTAATGGATTTGGACGGCGCGCCATCTGTGCGGCTTCTGGTCAGATTTTCGGATAACGATCTTGGAAAATACTCAGCATCACCGAAACTTGGCGAAAATACGTATGACCATTTCATAGAAAAGTAGATTTTAGAGCGTTATCAATGATCTTCGGGTTATGTATTTCCAAACGCACTGGAACCGTCAAGACCTTTTGCTGCCATTCTTTGGGCAGCCGTACCGCATCCTTTTCAGTTGTCACCAATTGCGCACCCATTTCCCACGCTTCTTTTTCCAGACGCAATAGCAACGTAGTTGATATAGTTTGGTGGTCATCAAAACTGCGCGTTCCTTTTAGAACTACACCCATTTCTGTCAAAGTAGTATAAAACTTTTCAGGGCGGCCAATTCCTGCAAAAGCAAGTGCGTGCATATCTTTCCAGTCCATACCTGTTTTTAGCGGCGTAATTGTAGCCGAAACGTGCGGAAGGTTTTTCACCGCATCCCATTCATCCCGAAATCTGTTATGGGCATCACCATGTGGCCCGATGGTCAATAGTAAATCAGATTTAGCGGCGGCATTCTCAACAGCTTCGCGCAATGGGCCTGCTGGCATGACATGGCCGTTTCCAAAACCCATCTCCGTATCTACAACAAGCACCGTTAAATCTTTAGCAACGGCAGGGTTCTGCAAGCCATCGTCCAGAACAATCACATCCGCGCCGTACGCACGTGCCGCACGTGCGCCAATATGACGATCCTTTGAAACCCATGTTGGGGCGAATGCTGCCAGTAACAAAGGCTCGTCTCCAACATCATTTGCTGTGTGGATTGACGGGTCTACTACAATTGGGCCTATTAACCGACCCTTATACCCTTTTGATACCACATGCGGATTTTTCCCCAATGCTATCAATCGTGTGACAATCTCTATAACGGTCGGCGTTTTACCAGTACCGCCAAGATTAACATTGCCGACACAGATGATCGGAATCCCGATTTCAACATGAGCCCCCTTTTTCCAGCGTCGCGCACCTGCCCATTGCCACAATTTTGATAGTGGTGATAAAATCTGCGGCCAGAGACCAGCATTGTTCGGTTTGTTCTTCCAAAAGTCAGGCGACTTCATGTGGTAACATCCCTTTGGCAAGTATTTCCTGTACTTCAGAAATGATTATACCCGTAACTTCCCCACCTTCCGAGCTTATTTCCCACCCATTGTGAGCCATTGTTGCCGCAACATCCGGTGCAATAACCGCATTTAAAGTCTGTGCTAAATCGTTACCGTTTAATACCAGTCGCGTCGCACCTGCCTCATGATAACGGTCATAATCCTGTTTATATTCACCACATGCGGGCCCCTGAATGATTGCGGATCCCATAGAGGCTGGGTGAAACGGATCAATGGTATCCCCTGTGGACAGCGTACCACCACAGAACGTTACTGATGCCAGCCGTAAATACGTTGCTACGTTATCCATCTGACCTGTCACATAGACATCCGTTATCTCATCTGGAATGCTATCATTTTCCTGTAAGGCAAATGTTAGATTCTTATTTTCATGCCGCGCCGCTATTCGCGCGCCTCGGTTTTCTTCACGTGTGTGTAATATCAACAATAAACGGCGGTTACGGCGCAATGCTACCTTATATGCGTTCACAACAACATCTTCTTCATCTCGATGTGTCACAACCGATAACCAAACAGAACGGTTACCGATCGTTGTAGACAAACTGGAATAAAGTGCTTCATCGTAATGCAGCACTTTATTTTCACCTGTTATAAGACCGGTCACCTGGATATTTTCACCAGGAACGCCAAACCTTTCCAGCTTTTGCAATACACGCTCGTCTTGTGCAAGTATAAGATTAAAAGTATTAAATAGCAGCTTTGCCAAACCGGAAACCCATAACCAACGCCTGTAACTTCTCTCTGTCATTTTTGTATTTACAGCGATTATGGGGACGCCCAGTGAGTCAAGTTTTGTTAATAACCTTGGCCAGAACTCACTTCCTGCAATAATGGCGATATCCGGTTTCCAGTGTTCTAGGAAGCTATGCACCGGTTGCTCTAAGTCAATTGGCAGAAACTGGTGAACAGCATTATCAGGTAATTGGTCGATAATCTTTTCGGTTTCTTCCTGTCTTCGGGTTGTAACAAGAAAACACAAACCCGGTTCATGTTCATCAAGCTGCTCAATTAGACCAAGCATTGATTGTAAAGTATTCACATCACGTGCATGTAACCATATCAATCGTTCTAGCGCTCTGGGCGCCGATGCTACGCCCAACCGCTCTGGAAACCGGTCTGTGGTTATTCCTGCGGCTTCCCATTTGACTTGCAGCTTTTTGGCAAGCCGGTTGCCTGATATGCGTGTAACCGTTCTGTAAAGCCAAAATTCCGCGTTTGAAAACATTGATTACAAACTTATCCTAATTCTTCTGTCGGGCTTGTGGCAGCTTCTTCATCCCGTAAGCGATGTATATGCGCGATAAAGTAACGAATATGCGCATTATCAACAGTTTGCTGAGCTTTTGATTTCCATGCGTTGAACGCAGAGGCATAGTCTGGGAATATGCCGATAATATCGATATCATCGACGTTGCGAAAATTTTTTGTAGTCGGATCTTTTAATTCACCGCCAAATACCAGATGAAGTCTTTGCGTCATTGTTAAACCTTTTGCCAGAACACTTAAACATTGCATAAACTTCTTGGCGCAAAATGGCAATTCACTTCAAATACTGGACAAGGCCTGTGTGTAATATTGGGGCGGCCGCAATCATTCCCGCCAATGCCGGTTTTGGCTGATTGTATATAGGAATGCCCTTAAATTTATCCGATACTTTCACACCCGCTTCACGGCATATAAGATCACCGGCCGCGACATCCCATTCCCAAGTGTCACGTAATGTTATCATCCCGTCAAATCGTCCCTGCGCCACAAGGCATAACCGATAAGCAAGAGAAGAGCGAAAGTGTCGTTCAATCGGGGGCGGTTGATTACGCCAGTGCTGTGACTTCATTTGTGCACCAGATGCCAAAACGCGTGCAGATTGCACGTCACATGCATCACTGTGGGTAATCGGCTTACCATTTAAAAATGCGCCATGGTTCAATGATGCATAATATGTCAGCCCTTTAGCTGGACAATGCACAACCGACGTTTCAACAACACCCTTTCGTGCGACTGCTATAGCTGTTGCAAAGTTTTCATGCCCGTTAATAAATGATCGGGTGCCATCAATCGGGTCAACAATAAATACCGTGTCATGTTCCAGTCGCCGCAGATCATCTTCAGTTTCTTCTGACAACCAGCCATAATCAGGTCGTGCCATTAGCAATTCGGCATTCAACATCTTGTCGATCTCAATATCTGCTTGTGTCACCGGCCCTTGGCCGCCCGGCTTGTCCCATTTCTTGACATCGTTTTTATAATATTTCATTGCAATATGGCCGGCAGCGCCTGCTGCATCTAAAAGCAATTTTAGATCAGGCACCTGCAATAGTCATGCTTTCCATGAGCAGGCTGGGAACTATGCGTGATAGATGTGCCCGGCCATCATTGGCAGGCACAAGACTTGCAAGCATATGTTTTAAATTTCCTGCGATTGTGCATTCATTCACGGGCCTTATAATCTGACCGTTCTCAACCCAGAACCCACTTGCACCACGCGAATAATCTCCTGTCGTCGGGCTGATAGTTGACCCGATCAAACCTGTGACCAACAGACCCGTACCCATATCTGAAATCAGGTCATTGCGTGCTTTAATCCCGCCAGTTAAAGTCACATTCCCGGAAGCAGGTGTCGGCGGCGCGCCTACACCACGTGATGCGTTGCCTGTACTTTTCATCTCCAGATTGCGCGCGCTTGCCAAATCAAGCGTCCAGCCTGTAAGAAAACCATTATCTACAATATTGCGAATATCTACTGGCAATCCCTCTGCATCAAATGGTTTAGATCCAGCAGTTCTGGCACGTGTCGGATCTTCGATTAAATTGATACCTTCCGGTAAAATCCGCGCTTCTAATTCATCCTTTAACCAGCTTGAACCCCGAATAATTGATGCACCATTAACTGCGGATAAAAGATGCCCGATCAATGTAGAGGATATGCGTTCATCAAACAAAACAGGAAAGCTGCCTGTAGGTGGTTTGGTTGAGCCAAGTTTTTCTACAGCGCGCCTTCCTGCTAGTTGGCCAATCTCTGTTGCATTCGGCATATCAGCCATAAATGTCCGACCTTCACCACAATAGTCGCGTTCCATTTGCAAACCATCGCCCGCAATTGCCACACATGTTGTTGAATATGATGTTCGGCGGTAACCCCCCGCAAACCCATTTGAGGCAGCCAAATATATCCGTGAATCACTCCATGCAGCACTGGCACCCTGAACTTTTGAAACATCTTTTACCGCTAAAGCGGCGGCCTCTGCACACTTAGCCGTTTCTTGTAATTGTTCTGGCGTAGGTTTGTCCGAGATATCAGCAAGTTCAAGTTTTTCAACGTTCCACGATTTCACCAGTTCATTTGGTTCGGCCAAGCCGATATACTGATCTTCAGGGGCAACTTTAGCCATTGCGATAGCCCGTTCAACCATTTGTGATATTGTGAAATCATTTAGGTCTGACACTGATACACATGCTTGCTGTTTCCCGATAAGAACCCGCAGGCCCATATCAACACCTTCAGACCGCTCTGCATGCTCTAATGCGCCTTGGCGTACATCTATAGAAACACTTTGCCCGTCCACTAAAAGTACATCTGCCATATCTGCACCAGCGGTTTCCGCTGCCATTAGAACTTTCTGCGACAGGCTTTCAAAATCATGCACCACGTATCTGTACCTTCAGGTTATTTAATTGGCATGCCATTGGCTAAAATATGGCCGTCTTTGGTCATCTCGATAACCGAGGTCAGGTGATCTTCGCCGCTTTCACTTGGGCGAAAGAACATCGCAGTCATTCCCTGTATCATCATTGCGTTTTGTGCAGGGATCAAGCCGATCTCGGTCAGTTTTCCAATCAAGCCCTGAGCACCTTGCAGAGATATATTAACAGTTCCTTCTGGAACGGGTGGAAATTTGGAATTGTCCATCAACATAGATCCTGTGGTTTGCAATTCAGCACCAGCAATTGTCAGGTTAAGTGATTTAATCTCTGCGCTGTCCACAACAAACGGTGGTTCTTGGTCTGTATTATTGACATCGATCTCGGAAATTTTCTTCATCCATCGCACATTTGCCAACAGATCGATATCAAGATTGATAGCATCTCTTGGCAAAACGGAGGTGGGGTCAAACATGGCCCAAACCTGATCGGATAATTTTAAATCAGTTAGGGCAATTTTATAACCGGCGGGTTTGCTTTCATCAACATTATCCAGCGGTACAGAAAGATTTACAACTGCATCAGCTGCACTTATCTGCATTGGCGGCAGGCCCATGCCAATAGCGTTGATATCATATGCGATATCTTTGGTTTCCCCGGATATCGATGCAACAGAGTCTGTTATTCCAAAGGCACCGAAACCTGACCCGAATGTTGCTTTGGCTTCAATTGGGCCAACGGCAGAACCCATTGAAACATCAGTTGTCCCCGACCCGATACTATACTCAATAAACAAATCGCGCGATGGATCGAAATTACTTATCGGATTTTCCGGGTCGTATTCTTTGTAAGTCGGCACTTCAAATTTCCCGGTAAAATCTGTCATCGAAGAAGCAGATGCCATCATCTCCCCTTCTATTTTGAAACCATAGTCAATCATCATGCTTTTAATGTTAAAACTGCCTGATGATTTACCTGCATCACCAGAATCCAGCAGCTGGGTGCCTGTACCATCAATCATCTTCGCTGAAATACTGATAATGTTGCTATCCAAAGTGCGGATTACCATTTCGTCAAACTTGGATTTATATTGCCGTGCGCTCTTTTCGCCACCGATATCAACAGCCAGATTTTTATTCTCTATTACAAACCTTATGGGTTCTATTATTTCGGGATCGGGCGACTGAAAAGCACCATCAATGTTTTCTGCAATTGTCATTTCAAAACCACCCAACAGTTTTTTACTGACTTTCACCCAGGGAATTGCAATTTGCGTTTGACCATCATTGGATTTTAACGTCACATTATTCCACTGCGTTGATTTTGCATTGTCTTCTTTGTCGCCAATTTCAAGCTCAACTGGAGCGGATTTAAATATAGCAAAATATTCCTCTAGTATCTGTGTTGATTCTGCTTCCGCGTGAACAGGGGATCCCGACATAAATGTCATTGCGCACATAGTCGCTATAAAGTTATTTCTTGTAAACATAACCGTCTCCTAAATCTGAATGGCAAACCTAAGGCAGACCAACATTACAAACAACCATCAAATTCTTCTTTGCAATGTGAAGCGTGCTTGCAACTATAGCAACGGCGGTGGCTTGCATTATTGTGTGGTGGGCGTGTATTGTTATGACCAATACGATGTATATTTTTGAAAGAATAATTCATGAAAAATAAAACCGTCCTGATTACAGGGGCCAGTCGCGGAATTGGCGAAGCCGCTGCCCGTCAGTTTGCTCTCTTGGGCGCAAATGTCATGCTGGCCGCGCGCTCTGAAACTGATATTAAATCCATCACGGATGACATCACTGCAAACGGTGGCAATGCAGCAGCTGTTGTCTGCGATGTGTCTGACCTGAAGCAAGTTAAGGCGATGGTTGAAACCTGTGTTGCCACGTTTGGCACGCTTGACGTTATGATCAACAATGCTGGCGTAATAGATCCAATTGAACATCTGGCAAAAGCTGATCCAACCGCGTGGGACAAGCTGATTGATATCAATATCAAAGGCGTGTTTTATGGTATCCGCGAAGCTTTATCACAAATGAAAAATGGCGGAACAATTATCACCATCGGTTCCGGCGCAGGCACCAGCGCACTTGAAGGCTGGAGCGCATATTGCACATCCAAAGCAGCGGTGCATCACCTGAATGCATGTCTGGACAAGGAAGAACGTGAAAACGGCATTCGCGCGCTTGTTCTGTCACCCGGCACTGTGGCCACGGACATGCAAATGATAATTAAAGACAGCGGTGTAAACCCTGTCAGCCAATTGGACTGGGCCGCACATATCCCACCGGAATGGGTTGCCAAAGCTTTGGTGTGGATGTGTACGTCGGATGCGGATAACTGGCTTGGTCAGGTAATCAGTCTGCGCGAAGATCCAATACGTAAACGTATTGGCCTGATCCCATAAAACAGAAATCACCAATGATTGACCTGTGTGTCGTCGGTGCTGGCCCAGCTGGCCTGATGGCTGCCGAGGTTGCGGTTGATGCAGGATTTACAGTGGTAATAGCCGATGCCAAATCATCTTTCGGACGCAAGTTTCTGATGGCGGGAAAGTCAGGTCTGAACCTGACCAAGGATGAACCATTTAAAAAGTTTACAACTGCGTTTGATGAGACCGAAGGCTGGTTAATGCCTATGCTTAAAATGTTTGGTAATGATGATGCTAAGGTATGGGTTCGTGCGCTGGGGCAAGATATTTTTACGGGAACGTCGGGCCGTGTTTTCCCCAAAGCTATGAAAGCATCACCTTTATTGCGCGCGTGGCTTTCGCGACTTTCAAGTAAAGGTGTTCAATACAAAACCCGCTGGCAATGGACAGGTTGGAATGGGTCTGATCTGCTGTTTCAAACACCGGATGGTGTGCAAAGTCTAACCGCCCGCGCCTGTGTTCTTGCCCTTGGCGGTGCAAGTTGGCCGAAACTGGGCTCAGATGGTTCGTGGGTTGATATTCTGACAGAGCAAGATATATCCATCCGCCCGTTTAAACCTGCGAATATGGGGTTTAGCGTACCGTGGTCAGACTACATGAAGGTACAATTCGGTATGCCAATCAAAACTGTTCAGCTTACGGCAGGAAATACCTCTGTGCGGGCAGATTTTATTATATCAAACAAAGGAATTGAAGGCAGCGGTATATATGCGGTCAGCAAAAATATGCGTGAGGGTGCTAAATTGTTTGTTGATCTAGTGCCGGATACAAAATTGGAAACACTTCAAAATAGAATTGCAAGCCTGCCGAAAAAATCTTCCCGCAGTTCCATTTTACGCAAAGCACTGCGACTTGATGCTACAAAATCTGCCCTGTTAAACGAATTCGCACGTAATGTCTCGTTATCTGATATTGCAAAAACCGCAAAAGCATTACCAATTAATCATATAGGCCCGCGGCCAATTGAAGAGGCCATTTCCACAGCAGGCGGAGTCCCTTACGAAGAATTAACAGATCCCCTGATGCTGCGCAAAAAACCAGGTGTCTTTTGCGCAGGAGAAATGCTTGATTGGGAAGCCCCCACAGGGGGTTATCTGATCACTGGATGTCTGGCAACAGGACGTTGGGCCGGACAGGGTGTTGTAAATTACTTGTCTTTACGCAAAGCATAAGCGCGTAGATAAGCCGGCCGTGCAATCATGCGTTTGAAATAGGCCTTAAGCGGCCCATCAGGTATTTCAAAACCGGCCATTTTTGCCCAGCCACCGCAATGGGTCAGCAAAATATCGGGCACGGTCATTTTATCACCCATCAAAAATTCATTGTCGCCAATACGCTCTCCAAGCAACTTCATAGACCGCACAAATTCCCACTTAAGTGTCTCTTTAATCTCTGGCACACGTTTATCTTCAGGCAGAATAAACGTATTTCGCGCAGCACACCAGATAATAGCGTCAATCTCATCGTTGATAAACTGGGTAAAACTATCTTGTTGCGCCCGTTCGACTGTTCCAGCGGTATAGGTCATTCCCCCATGCTTATCCGCCAGAAACTGCATAATTGCGACACTGTCGATAATCACCTGATCATCTACAATCAGGGCGGGGACTTTACCCGAAGGATTTACGTCAAGCATTTCTTCTGAGCGTGGCGGGTAGGGTAGATGTTCATATTCCAGCCCAAGCTCTTCCATCATCCATAGAACTCGAAGCGTTCTGGTAGCAGCCATTCCTAAAACTTTATACATCCAGTTTTCCTTATTTAGGGCGCATCATCGCAATGCGAATAAATGCGCGTTCAACAACGGCCATTGTCGGAACTGGTTTTGATGAACGTAGCATCAAATCAGTATCCATTAATTCTTGCAATGCGCGTTCCAATCGTGGCCCACCCCAAGCGCGAGCTTGCCGAACAAGCCTATCTTTGCGTGGGCCGAAAACTGGCGGGCGGGCGCGGCTAAAGCCAACATCTGGGCCTTGCGGGTCACTCACTGCGGCATGTAGCATGCGAAAGTGGCGCATAGCCCCGATACACAAAGCTGTAGCATTTACACCTTGCCCCGCAAGGCGGCTAAGTGTCGGACCAACATCACTGCTGCGGGCCTCAGCCACGATATGCAAAACATCATCAATATCGGCATCCAGTGTAGCAGGTGCACAAGCCTCAACATCGGCTATTTCGACAGCTGTTTCGTCTTTCAATTTATATAACGACAACTTGGATAAAACCTGTTTGAAATCACCTAATCCCACATCACGTGACAAAGCCAACAGATATTTTTTGGCCTCTATGGATACATTTGTAAGTCTTACATCAACCAGCATTTTATCAACTTCTTCCGGTCGCGTTGGATCATCATAAATGCCTATTGCATAAAGCTTCTGCGGCGCTTCAAAAACCTTCCGCAATTTTGATCGCGCATTCAACGATCCTGCGGTAACAATCAGATAAGCATCGCCCTGCACCCATTCTGCGACAGCACTCCCCAGAACAGAGGCCAACCCATCGGATGCACCTTCCACCACAACCACGCGCGGTCCCGGAAAAAATCCTTGCGCTTTAAGCGCATCCAAAACAAGAGCTGTATCTTTGCGCACATCGCTTGCAGATAATCGCGTCAGACGCATTTCATCCATTGCGGCATCCCCGACCAAAGCCAGCGTCACTTCTTGCCTACGGGTGTTTATCTTTTCTGCATCCATCCCAAAAATCAACAAACCTGCGCATGATTTGTCGGGCTTTGCAAAAAATGCTGTAGCCTTTACGCCTGCAAGTTTCATTTGGCCCACTGCGCGGAGGTTGCGGAAATACGCGTTATCATCTGTTCAGCCAAGGCCAATGCAAGACGTGATTGCGCATCTTGCTCAGCAATGCGTGTAGGGTAGGTTTCTGATGTTGCACTATAGGCGGTCTTTGACTTAACCACACCACTGAAGACTACGGTACCACTTGCATTATCCGTGACTTTAAAACTGGAAATACCGCTCAAATTGTACCGTGTGATTTCTGCCGAAGCTGACACGGCCAAGCCTTCTGAATCAGCAAGATATGTATAGGTCAAATTATATTGTGCATTTTTGGCAAACCCAAACCGTTCAATCAGGTGTTCGCGCATTTCAAATGATTCACGTCCCTTGCCAGCAGTGATTTCAATCATACCATGTAAATCAGATGCCGCACTTCCTTCACTGTAAAGTGGGGTAAAGCCACAGGAACCTAACAGTGATGTCAGACCCAAAGCGGTTAATATTTTACGGCGGCTATATAACAACATTCACAATTCTTCCGGGCACAATGATCACCTTTTTCGGGGTATTCCCATCCAAGATACGTTGCACATTCTGGTTGGCCATAACCAACTTTTCAAGCGCTTCCTTAGATATATCAGCAGAAACTTCAATTTCATCGCGTCGCTTACCGTTGATTTGGATCGGTAATGTTACCGTATCATCAACCAGCATTGCTGGGTCTACCTTTGGCCAAGGGGCTTGCGCCACCAGACCTTTGCCGCCCATTGTAATCCAAACCTCTTCGGCCAGGTGCGGTGTTATTGGCTGCATCAATTGCGCTATAACCTTCATGGCGTCAACCTTGGTGGTTCTATCCGCTTTGGATTTTGCCAGTGTATTAGTAAACTGATATAGTCCCGCCACGGATTTATTGAATGCAAAGCTCTCAATGCCGCTTGTTACTTCATCAATCGCACGATGCATTGCTCTTTGCAGGGCTTGTACTTCTTTGGGGTCTGTTGTGCTTGCGTCGTTGCTTTCGCCAAGCTCATCTGCCATCCGCCAAACCCGTTGCAAATGCTTCCAAGCCGCATCGGCCCCAGCTGCCGTCCATTCTACATCCCGTTCAGGCGGGCTATCGGACATTACGAACCACCGGGCGGTATCAGCACCATATTGATCAATAATATCGTCAGGATCGACTACGTTCTTTTTTGATTTTGACATTTTTACAGACGGGCCAATGAACACTTTTTCGCCAGTGCTACGCAATTTAGCCTCGCCGTTGTCAATGGCAACATCATCGGGGGTATACCATGTCTTTTTATCTGCTGAAGGCTCTGGAATTGAGTACGTTTCATGGCAGACCATTCCTTGCGTGAACAGCGCATTGAACGGCTCGATTGCCTCTTTGGGCAAGTGCCCTGTCAGGTTCATCGCGCGCGCAAAGAAACGCGAATACAGCAAGTGCAGGATAGCATGTTCAATGCCACCGATATACTGATCCACGTTCATCCAATAGGCCACATCTTCAGCGACCGTAGGCGTATCTGCACGCGGGCTGGTGAAGCGGGCATAATACCATGAACTGTCCACAAACGTATCCATCGTATCGGTTTCACGCTTCGCAGGTTTACCGCATGCAGGGCAGTCACAACTGCGCCAAGCATCATGGCGATCCAGCGGATTACCAGGCTTTTCAAATGTTACGTCCTTGGGCAATTCGATCGGTAGATTTTCTTTCTTTTCAGGTACCACACCGCAGGCATCACAATGCACTACAGGGATCGGACACCCCCAATAACGTTGCCGCGATGCACCCCAATCGCGCAGGCGGTAATTGGTTTTTGCTTCCCCTAATCCCATTTCTTCAATGCGTTTGTTCACTTCCAGCTTTGCGTCTTCAATCGACATGCCATCCAAAAACCGCGAATTGATGATATGGCCCGACCCCACATAAGCCTCTGACCCGATCGAAAACGTATCGGGGTCTTGCGCTACATCACAAACCACAGGGGTGACCACCAAATCGTACTTACGGGCAAAATCAAGATCGCGCTGGTCATGCGCGGGGCAACCGAAGATAGCACCCGTGCCATAACCCATTAAAACAAAGTTCGCGATATATACGGGCAGCTCCCAACCCGCTTCAAAAGGATGCGTGACTTTCAGCCCCGTATCATAACCCTTCTTATCGGCGGTTTCCAACGCCTCTTCCGTTGTACCCAACTGGCGACATTCCTCGTTGAAAGCCGCAACTTTCGGATCGCTTTCCAAGGCTTTAGCCAAAGGATGATCGCATGAAATCGCTGCAAAGCTGGCACCAAACAAAGTATCCGGCCGCGTAGTATAAACTTCTAACTGCTCAAAGCCAGCAGGTGCCCCAACCGTGTTAAAATTGAATTGCAGCCCGTGACTTTTACCTATCCAGTTCTTTTGCATGGTGCGTACTTTTTCAGGCCATTCTGTCAGACCATCCAAAGTTTCCAGTAACTCGTCTGAGAAATCAGATATTTTAAAGAACCATTGCGTTAATTCCTTACGCTCGACCAAAGCACCCGATCGCCAGCCCCGCCCTGCTTCAACCTGCTCATTAGCCAATACGGTCATATCCACGGGATCCCAGTTGACCATCGCGTTTTTGCGATAAACTAGCCCCTTATCCATCATATCTATGAACATCGCTTGCTGGTGCTGGAAATACCCAGGATGACAAGTGGCAATCTCACGCGACCAATCGATCGACAAACCCAATGGTTTTAATTGCCCCCGCATGTCCGCGATATTTTGATAAGTCCAATCACCTGGGTGGATTTTCTTTTCCATCGCGGCATTTTCAGCTGCCAGCCCGAAAGCATCCCAGCCCAACGGGTGCAGTACATTAAAACCTTTTGCAGACTTATACCGCGCCACCACATCACCCATCGTGTAATTGCGCACATGGCCCATGTGGATACGACCCGATGGATAAGGAAACATTTCCAACATATAAAATTTCTCACGGCTTTCATCGCGTTCCGCTTTGAAAATTTCCGCATTATTCCACGCTGCTTGCCATTTTGGCTCTACAACTTTTGCGTTGTACCGTGACATGATCATAACCCTTATACGTTTAACGCCAGGCAATTGGCCCAGCGTCGTCGATTTATACCTAATTTAAACGGATCAAAAGGGCCTAACGCCGTTTTGCGCCTTGAATACGCAACTGACGCGCGCGTGTTAGAATAGCATCTTCAATCTGTCGGTTTGTCTCGGCACTTGCCGGACCGTTTCGCCTTTGCATAGCAACTTTCAGCGAACCTGCTTCCAAAGCTGGATCCTGAATTAGCACAGTTGCGCGAAAATCGGTAGAAGAGCCAGGCGCGCGACCCCACCCCATAACGACAATACCGGAAAATGGATCGGCGGCTTCGATAGGCAAAAAGTTTAACGTTTCCAAAGTAGCAGACCATAGATACTTGTTAACTTGAATGTCAGAGTTGTCATTAGACGGGTTGAACAATTCTGCCAGATTAAGTGTTGGAGCACCAGCCCGCTGCTTTTCTTTAGCATTTTGTGGGATATCGTGCTTTGTCGGGTCGTCTACTTTGACTGCAGTTGTTTGTGTTTTACCACCGAATGATCCGCTAGAACCACCAAATGATCCTGTGGAGCTACCACTGTTGAAACCGCCACAGCCGGCAAGAACTGCCGACACAAGCAAAAGTACCAGCTTATTAGATATTCCACTCAACATTACAGGCAGTCCCTTGAATCTTTCATCCAACATCTACCGCGTTGTTTTTAAGCGAACAAGGCTTTTTTAACGCGGGCCCGCTGAACTACACAAATCTGTACCCTTCCATTTTAGGGTTTACCATTTTGTGACGACACGGCAGAAAGGCTATATGTCACTTTCAGAAATTAAAACACGCATTCTCAAAGCCGAAGAATTGGCCGGTCGCCCAGTTGGCAGCACCCAATTGATTGCCGTATCAAAAGTGCAGCCAAACGAACGTGTGCATGCTGTTCTGGAACAGGGCCACGGCTTGTTCGGTGAAAATAAAGTGCAAGAAGCTGAAGGTAAATGGCCAGCATTTAAAGAACAATTTGACAATGTCAGTGTACATCTTATCGGCCCGTTGCAAACCAACAAAGTCAAAAATGCTGTTGCCCTTTTTGATGCTCTTCACGCCGTTGACAGGCCCAAGCTGGCCAGAAAACTGGCTGCTGAAATTCAAGCTCAAGGAAAATCACCTGATTTGTTTATACAGGTCAACACGGGCGAAGAATCGCAAAAAGCGGGGATTATGCCAGCGCAAGCAGACGCATTCATCAAAGAATGTTGCGATATGGATTTACCCATTATGGGCCTGATGGTGATTCCACCCGTTGATGAAGAAGCATCGCTTCATTTCGCGCTCTTACGCAAGATCGCCGAACGCAACGGCTTAGCCGGCCTGTCGATGGGCATGAGCAGTGATTTTGAACGTGCGGTAGCTTTGGGGGCGACCCATATCCGCGTGGGGTCTGCGATATTTGGCGAACGGGATTACAGCTAACGCACAATTACCCGTGATCTTTCCTGCCAATGTTCAAAAATCCAGATCAGCACCTTACGGTCAAATGCAATGCAGCCTTCGGTCGGGTGGCGTGGTTTACGCCAGATATGCATAAAAATAGCACTGCCTTCCCCAGCAACCGCATCGGGCCAGTTGAAATCTAGGATGCCGAAAGCATCATAAAGCGGGTCAGCACGATATTGTTTTTCATGGCTATACGGGTAATCTGGCCCATAGCTTCCGTGATTATACTGAGGGTCATTGGGATCATCCGACCATATATCTGCAATCCGAATTGTTCGCTGCGACACATGTGGAGTATGAAATGATAAACGGTCAGTACGGGTCTTAACTGCGGCCAGATGAAACACGCCGATAGGAGTGATCCCATCGCCTTCACCACGTTTGACACCAATACCACTACGCCCGATAGCACAAGGAAGATTCACACCTCGAAATCGCGCGCCCCATTTTTCAACAACCAAATCGTCAAAGCACGGTGTCACAACAGATGTCCGCTTTTTTTCGCTTTGGTGGTCAAATAATCTTTATTCAACGGGTTATGCCCCACATGCAAAGGTACACGTTCAACTACGCTCACACCCGCCGCATTCATCCGTTCAACCTTTTTTGGGTTATTGGTCATCAACTGTACGGCGTTGAAGCCAAGTGACTTCAACATCTCTGCACCTTGCTGAAAATCGCGCTCGTCATCCTCAAACCCAAGCCGGTGATTGGCTTCCACCGTATCGAATCCTTGGGATTGCAAGGTATAGGCCCGCATTTTATTGGCCAGTCCGATGCCGCGCCCTTCTTGATTCATATAAAGTAATACACCTGAACCACGCTGCGCAATCTGTTGCATCGCCGCGTTTAACTGCGGCCCGCAATCGCATTTCAGCGAGCCTATGATGTCACCCGTAAAACATGCGGAATGCAGTCGTGATAAAACCGGCTCACTACGCTGCGGATTGCCAATTTCTATCGCATAGTGCTCAATACCACCATCATCCGGGCGGAACACATGCACCTTAGCGGTTTTGGAAATGCTCAACGGCACATTCGCTGCAGACACAAGCGCAAGAGGGCTGCTTTTACGTAAACAAGGACCTAATGATTCGAGTGGCAAACGATGCAGGTAAGATAGTTCATCAGCAGCCTTGGGCGCGATTTGCACCAAAACTGCCGCTGGCAACAGGCGCGCCTGTTTGCAGATTATCAGTACCAGACGGTGTGGTTCTGCATCACCTTCACGTATTGCTGCAAACGGACCTTTCATCGGACTTTGCAGATCATCGACTGGGTCTGCAACAGAGCGAAGCCAGTCGATACCCGCCGCATTTGGCACCTGAATGCGTGCTAAATCATTGTTGTATACCCGTGCCGATAAAGTTTTCGCCCGTCGCTCGGTGATTGCCAGCTCTAGGTGCCTGGAATAATCCCTGAAATGCTTCAACCGGGTTTGACCCAAGGTTTCAACCGCCGCGGCCATCCAAACTGATACGCCACTGGAAATCAAAATTGGCACGCCCATACGCAAATCAGCCCGCATTCGAGCGATTTGTTCCTCGACTGTTAATAAAATAGCCATTTGGTGCCCTTGATAATCATATATTCTGATGCATTCTATATCCTGCCTTAGCAAAATATGAAACATATCCTGTTTTTTCGACACGACCCTGTGAAGAAAGCATTCTTACTCTTGCCCAAATCGTGAAAAAAACACAAGTTAGTGTTAAGAAATGGAGTTCACATTATGAGCAACCTAAAAAAAATCCTTATGGTCGATGATGACGAAGACCTACGAGAAGCCCTTGCCGATCAACTTATCCTGACAGAAGATTTCGATGTCTTCGAAGCAGAAGATGATGCATCGGGTTTGGATAAAGCCAAAGACGCCATCTATGATCTGGTGCTTCTTGATGTTGGCTTACCTGATATGGATGGCCGTGAGCTATGCCGTCTCATGCGTAAGCAGGGTGTGAAATGCCCGATCCTGATGCTAACGGCACATGATACAGACGCAGATACTATTTTGGGTTTGGACGCAGGTGCAAATGATTACGTATCAAAACCGTTCAAGTTCCCAGTGCTTTTGGCCCGTATCCGTGCACAATTACGTCAACATGAGCAATCAGAAGACGCAATCTTTACACTTGGCCCATACACATTCAAACCTGCGGCAAAGATGTTAATCACTGAAGATGACAAAAAAGTGCGTCTAACAGAAAAAGAAACCAATATTCTAAAATTCCTGCACAGGGCACAAGACGGCGTTGTTGCCCGCGATGTGCTTTTGCATGAGGTTTGGGGTTATAACGCTGGTGTCACCACGCACACTTTGGAAACCCACATCTACCGCCTGCGCCAAAAAATCGAACCTGATCCCAGCAATGCGCGCCTGCTGGTTACAGAATCAGGCGGCTACCGACTGGTCGCATAAAAAACATAAAAGTTCCCCCAAAACTGGCCCGGCACTACGCCGGGCTTTTTTCACTTGAGGTCGCCCGCAGGCCACGACATTATCACATCTCAACATCAGGGGATATTTATGCCAATTAAAATCTGCACATGGAACATCAATTCAGTCCGACTGCGTGAACCAATTGTTTTGAGATTATTGAAAGAAGAACAACCGGATGTGCTGTGCCTGCAAGAATGCAAGTCTCCCGTAGATAAAATTCCGACCGAAGGATTTGCCTCCCTTGGGTACACCGATATGATAGCCAACGGGCAAAAGGGTTATAATGGTGTGATGATTCTGTCCCGCATGCCTATCCGCGAAGTTGGTCGCAAAAGTTTTGCAGGCCTTGACCACGCCCGCCATATTGCTGGGAAACTAGACAACGGGCTGACCATTCATAATTTTTATGTTCCCGCGGGCGGCGATGTGCCTGATCGCGATGTTAATGATAAATTTGGCCAGAAACTGGATTACCTAACCGACATGCGTGATTGGTTTAATGCAGAAAAGCCCGAAAAAGCTGTTCTGGTAGGTGATTTGAATATAGCTCCGCGCGAAGATGATGTTTGGAACCACAAACAATTGACAAAGATTGTATCACACACCCCACTGGAAATTGAACACTTGGCTGCAACCCAAATGGCAGGGAATTGGGTCGATATCACCCGGCAGGATATTCCCGAAGGCCAGCTTTATAGCTGGTGGTCATATCGCGCACGCGACTGGGATACCGCAGACAAAGGCCGCCGACTGGATCATATCTGGGCGACAGACGACATAGCACATACTGGCCATTCCAGCCGCGTCTTGCGCTCTGCGCGTGGATGGGAGAAACCCAGCGACCATGCGCCATTATTTGCCAGTTTTGACATCTAAGCGGTGCAGAGCTAAATCAATGTTAACAAATGAATGAATGGAGCATCCGATGTTAGAACTCGGAAATACACCACCAACGGGCGATCTGGTAAAAGACGTCAATGAAGATACCTTTATGCAGGATGTTATTGAGGCCAGTAAAGAGACTCCGGTTATCGTAGATTTCTGGGCGCCATGGTGCGGCCCGTGCAAAACGTTAGGGCCAGCGCTGGAAGCAGAAGTAAAAGCGGCGAAAGGTAAAGTTAAAATGGTTAAGGTCGATATCGACCAGAACCAAATGATAGCCAGCCAGATGCGCATTCAATCCATCCCTGCTGTTTTCGCTTTCGTTGACGGGCAGCCAGTGGACGGTTTTATGGGCGCAAAAGCTCCATCTGAAATCAAAGATTTCATCAATAAACTTCTTGCCTCAACGGGAAACGATGGGGGCCTGGAAGAAGCCGTTGCGATGGCGATGGAAATGCTGGAACAAGGTGCGGCAAACGATGCCGCTGATACCTTTGCCGCCATTCTTGGCGAAGATCCTGAAAATGCGGCTGCTTTTGCTGGCCATATAAAAGCACATATTGCACTGGGCGATATAGAAAAAGCGACGTCACTATTACAAGCTGTCCCAGCATCGATCGCAGAGGACCCTGCTATCTTGGCAGTAAAGGCGCAAATTGAATTGGCCGGCATGACCGAAGATACTGGTGAAATTGGCGAATTAAAGTCCAGTCTGGTTGCCAACCCCGATAACCATCAGGCGCGGTTTGACCTAGCTATGGCAGAGTTCGCCAATGATGATGCCGCATCCGCTGTGAACACTCTTCTTGATTTGTTTGGCCGCGACCGCGAGTGGAACGAAATGGCTGCGCGGACACAACTGTTTAAAATTTTTGATGCGCTGGGTGCGCAAGACCCAATAGCGCAGACAGGGCGCCGCAAACTATCGTCAATGATATTTTCTTAAATCCAAAAGAGGGCAGAATATAATGATATATGACTTGTCAAACCTGCCCACTTCAATTCCGATCTTCCCGCTAACAGGTGCGCTGGTTTTACCCCGGGCCCGCTTGCCGCTGAATATTTTTGAACCGCGTTATTTGCAAATGATAGATGATGCGCTTAAAACCGATCACCGCCTTATCGGAATGATGCAGGCCCGAGAAGCACCTGGCGACATTGGCGATCCACCGTTGCATCAAGTCGGATGTGCAGGGCGTATCACATCATTTACTGAAACAGATGATGGCCGCTATCTGATTTCGATCAAAGGTATCTGCCGTTATAAAGTCGTGGAAAGTGGAATTGGTTTCACGCCTTATATAAAAGCCGATATTGATTGGCGTGATTTTGAGCGCGACCTTGGCGATGAAGAAAGTGATGATAGCTTCAATCGACCCGCATTCCTTCACATGCTTGAAACCTATTTTGAAGCGAAAGAACTACAAACCGATTGGAACAGTCTGAAGGATGCATCTGAAGAAATGTTGGTAAACTCGCTGTCTATGATGTGCCCGTTTAACCCGGAAGAAAGGCAGGTATTACTGGAAGCGCCAAACCTGAAAGTGCGGCGTGAAACTGTTGCGACTTTGATAGAGTTCGCATTGAGATCATCCAATGATAGCGAAGGTAAAATACAATGATCACTGAAGTGAAACCTGATGGGAAAATGCTGGAAGCATTGCTATGTCCGCTAACCCATGGGCAGCTGGCATATGATGCAAAAACAAATGAGCTTATCTCTCGTGCCGCCAAGTTGGCTTATCCAATTCGCAACGGCATTCCGATCATGCTGGTTGATGAGGCGCGCAAGTTATAAATAAGATAACAGCTCTGAAAAAGGGATATATCAGCTATAGGATATGGGCCTGCAATATTAATAATTATGTACGAATGGTGTTAGTTTAATTTTAAAAGTTTAATATGATAAAACGAAATTATTGTTGTATTATACAGTGTTATACTATGTTCTTAATCTATCACATTAATTTATAAAAACTGCAATATTTGTATATAAAGTGCAAGTGCGCCAATTTAAAAACCTACCATATCTGTGCGGCTTCTCTTTGCTGCAAGCTAGATTCTGTTGCTATATTGTATTGCTGTAATTTCAATATATTCTGATATGAGAGCTGTGCTGCGTGAGTTAGATCGTAAGATATACCACCCTTACGAATAATATTAAATTGGTCATAATAATTGAAGCATCAGCAAATTTATATCATCTTGCCTTGCAGCAATTTTGGTAAATCACCGGTAAGACCAGCTGCTTGCCGCATCAAGCCACGACGTGCGAATGGTGTTGCATTAACCAATCCCAAACCCATATCACGTACGGTACGCAATACTTGATTATCATTGGAAAACAACTTATTAATAATGTCTGTTGATGCAACGGATGAACTTATATCAAAGCGGCGCCATTGTTGAAATCGTGCAAGGATATCAAGCGCACCAATATCTTCACCGCGCCGCATTGCTTTAGCCAACACTTCTGTCAGGGCAGCAATATCACGAAGGCCCAAATTCAATCCTTGCCCCGCCAATGGATGAACGCCGTGTGCTGCGTCACCCACCAAAGCCAGCCTGTGACCCACAAACCGATCTGCGACCGTCAGGTTCAAGGGGTAAGAATAACGCCCGCCTACCAGTGAAATTTCGCCAAGGAAATCACCGAAACACGGGCGCAGACACGCAATGAAACCCGCATCATTCATTGTTGATATTTCAGCTGCCCGTTCGGTTGTCTCAGTCCAGACGATCGAAGAAATATTGTTGTTCAATGGCAATATAGCCAATGGCCCAGAGGGCATGAAAAATTGATGTGCGGTATTCTTGTGCGGCAGCTCATGGGCAATGGCGCAAACTAAACTCGTCTGTTTATAATCCCAACCAGTCCGTTTGATCCCCGCGCGCGCCGCAACCTGACTTCGCCGGCCATCACAACCAATCAATAATCTACTACTTAATATTTTACCGTCCGCCAGCTCTACAGATGCCACCCCCGCGATAATCTTTTGGCTAATAACTTTCGTCAGATCCAGATGCTGAATTGTTGAATTGTCATCAATTGCCTGCAATAATGTTTGGCGAAGAAATCGATCTTCCAGCATGTAGCCCATAGGGCCTTCTTCTATTTCACTGTGATCGAAATGAACAAACCACGGGGCCGCACCTTCACCAGCGCGACCATCGCTGACCTTGATGTCCAGCATTGGGCAACTGTCAGCGGAAACATCTGCCCAGACACCCAGAACATTCAGCATGTTTTTTGAGGTCAATGCCAAGGCATATCCACGCCCATCAAATGCAGGGTCCGCAAGTATTTTTTTTGACATCGCATCAATCAGAATGACATCCAGCCCGATTTGAGCCAAAGCCAGTGCGGCAGTGCATCCGTTTAATCCACCACCAACAATGATAATATCTGCATCATATTTCATGCTGTTGAATATGACTTGAAAACGTGGATTGTCCAGCCGGCAATACGCCGCTAGTCTGCGGCAAAAAGGAAACTCTACCATGTCACATGACCTGCTGAAAAAAACTGCTTCGGATCTTGGGCGTTTAATCGACATGGGTGATATTAGTCCAACGGAACTGACACAAATCTATTTAAATGCAATTGAAGTACATTCTGTGGCTGACCGGATTTATGCGCGTACGACCCCAGAACGCGCATTGGGTGAAGCCAAAGCTGCAACCGACCGTGCGGTACAAGGAACGCGAAACGGCCCATTGGATGGTGTGCCGGTATCCTGGAAGGATCTGTTTGATACGGATGGCTTGGGAACTGAAGCAGGCTCTGCCTTTTTAAAGGGGCGGGTACCCAGCAAAGATGCGGAAGTTTTGAAAAATGCTACGCATGGGGGTTTGATATGCTTAGGCAAGACCCATATGTCCGAACTGGCCTTCTCTGGCTTGGGCCTGAATCCAGTGACACAATCACCGCCCTGTATAAATGATCTCAAAGCAATTTCTGGTGGTTCATCTTCGGGGGCAGCGGCATCTGTTGCATTTGATTTAGCGGCTGCAGCAATAGGCTCTGATACTGGTGGTTCTGTACGCATCCCGTCAGCTTGGAATGATCTTGTCGGATTGAAAACCACATCCGGATTGCTATCACTGAAAGGTGTTGTACCACTTTGTGCGAAGTTTGATACGGTTGGGCCACTGTGCCGCTCTGTCGAAGATGCAGCAAACATGCTAGCGATCCTTGAAGGCACGCAACCAATGGAACTTGCTTATGCAAGCCTTAAGGGAAAACGCCTGGCCATATGCACAACCCTTGCTTTGAGTGCACTGGAAGATAAACCCAGACGCGCATTTGAAGATGCCATTCAGAGTCTTAGAAATGCCGGTGCAATTATAGAAGATCTGGAAATACCAGAAATCATACCCGCAATGGAACTTGCAGGTTGCCTGTTCACAACTGAAGCATATGCCCAATGGCAACCCGAAATTGATGCCACGCCGGAACTGATGTATCCGGAAATTCGCGAACGTTTCTTAATTGGGAAAACGTATTCGGGTTATGAATATGTTCAAGCTTGGCAAAAGCTGAATCAATTGCGTGAAAGCTATCGGAAACGCACCGCTGGTTATGACGCTGTTCTATTGCCATCATCTCCGACTTTACCCCCAAACATTGAAAAATTGGAACAGGATGGCGAATACTATATTCGGGCCAATCTTCTTGCCCTACGCAATACACGTATTGGCAATTTAATGGGGCTTTGTGGATTAACTTTGCCGACAAACCAGCAGTCATGTGGGCTGATGATTTGTTGCAATCCTTTCGAAGAACGTAAATTACTGACCTTGGGTGCCGCAGTTGAAACCGCATTGAATTAGGCAAAAAAGCCACAAACTTCTGTTACGAATGAAAATTCGCTAAAAACCCGTTGGCGATTATCAACTTTCTAGGTAAACTGCAACGAAATAGGGCGTTTAGACCCTTAGATTGAGGCAGTACATGCAGTTTCCAGAGCGGTTTTCGAACCTGCCAGAATACGCATTTCCACGTTTGCGCGCCCTGTTGGATCATCATTCCGCAGGTGGTGATGTCGTGCATATGACTATTGGCGAGCCGAAGCACCCTTTCCCAGAGTTTATCACATCCACAATTACCCAACATGCGGCTGGTTTTAACCAATATCCCCCCAATCAGGGCTGTCCAAAACTATTGGCCGCAATATCGGCCTGGATCATACGCCGTTACAATGTGACGATGGATGCGAACACGCAGATTATGGTGCTAAATGGTTCACGTGAAGGCCTGTTTAATGCCTGTCTTGCACTTTGTCCGGAACAAAAGAATGGACGAAAACCAAATGTTCTAATTCCGAACCCGTTCTATCAGGTATATGCTGTAGCAACACTTGCCGCTAACGCAACACCAGTGTTTGTTTCAGCGCATCAACAAAATGCCTATTTGCCTGATTATGCATCCCTTGATGAAGATGTGCTGAATGATACTGCAATCGCTTACATCTGTTCACCTTCCAATCCGCAAGGTGCAGTTGCGTCGTATGATTATTGGTGTGATCTGATCAAGTTAGCGGAAAAACATGATTTCTATATATTTGCAGATGAATGTTATTCCGAGATTTACCGTACAACCCCACCTACGGGGGTTTTGCAGGTTGCCAATGATATAGGCGCAGACCCGGAACGAGTTCTGACATTTCACTCCCTGTCAAAACGATCGAATCTTCCAGGACTTCGTTCTGGTTTTGTTGCGGGCGGATCAAAAACGTTAGGCAAGCTGAAACAGCTGCGTGATTATGCTGGTGCCCCATTGCCACTACCACTGCAAATGGCAGCGGTTGCAGCGTGGAATGACGAAGAACATGTCATTGCCAATCGCGCAGCATATGCAAAAAAATATGATATTGCCGATCAGGTTTTTGGTAATCTGAAAGGGTATTCCAGCCCCGAGGCTGGTTTCTTTTTGTGGCTTCCCGTTGAAGACGGCGAAGCGGCAGCTCTGAAAATCTGGCAAACGACCGGTGTGCGCGTTTTGCCGGGTGAATATCTGGCACGCCCAACAGAACAGGATGATCCCGCAAAGGGTTACATTCGTGTGGCTCTTGTGGCCACAGAGCAGGAAATCATGCGCGGCCTGAAAGCTATACGCGCGTGTTTGTATGAGGTGAATTAGAATGGCGTATCAAACAAGACCCCGAAGCCCTTTATTGGAAGAGCATATGCAGGTCGCGATTAAAAAACGCGGATCAGAATTGATCGGTATTGGCCTTCTTGGTGTCTGTCTTTTATTTACCTTGATCATGTGGAGCTATTCACCAGATGATCCAAATCGTTTCAATGTCACATCAGATCCTGCACAAAATATATTGGGTGAATTTGGCGCGGCGATTGCTGGTACACTTACTCTGGCGATCGGTAAAGCCGCATGGGTGATCCCTGCATTTTCATTCGCTTGGAGCATACGCTTTATTTTACACATAGGTGAAACACGGGCAGCAACGCGTGCTATCTTTTTACCCGTATTCGTGGCTGTTACCGCGATATTCCTTGAAGCGCATATACCTTCAGCATCTTGGGATTACAGTTTTGGCTGGGGTGGGCTTTTCGGCTATACTGCATTGGGGTTTTTGGTTGATTTAAATCCATTTAGCCTAGGCCTTGGAGTGGCTATGATCACGCTTCTACTCGGTGTGATTTTTACGTCACTCGGCCTGTTCGTCTTCGGCTATACAATTTCTGAATTACGCGTTACAAGTCGTTATGCGGTTATCGCCATTATACTATCGTATGCCAGTCTTGTTAATGCAATTGCTGCTGTAGCCAGAAAAATCCAAAGCTACCGCATTCAGGCAGCGGCAAAAGCGGAAGCTGCCAAGGCGGCTGAACCCATTATTAGCGATATTCCGCGGGTTTTGGGTGCAGCGATAACAGAGCCCGAAGTGCCCGCACAAAAGCCAGCGATGAAACTTTCAATGCCATCCTTGCCACGTTTCGGGCTTGGGAAGGGTCAACCAACTGAAGATGCAAACCCTCTGGTGCATATTGAACCTCAGTTGGAAAGCACCCCGGAAGAGCGAGTTAAACGCCGCATATCGGAAGCCATTAAAAATACGACTGTAGCAGCTCAGCCAGGTAGTAATGCAAATACTAAGCAAGAACCGGTTTTGACACAGTCCACAGCTTATCAATCGGTTCAGGATGATGCTGTTATTGATGATAACTTAATCGACGATCATGAACTGGATTTGAACGATCCTGTAGAAAACATCTTTTCGGTTCCAACCGCTGAACCAAAGCAGGTTGTACAACATGGCAAACCGAAATCTGTTCAAAAAAGCAAAAAAGCTAAAGCGGAAGCCCAACCCAGCCTGTTCAAAGAAACAAGCTATGCTTATGAAACGCCTCCACTCAATATGCTGTCTAACCCAACAGCAGTTGTGCGTCACCATCTTAGTGATGAAGCCCTTGAACAAAACGCACGGTTGCTGGAAAATGTTCTGGACGATTATGGTGTCAAAGGTGAAATCGTATCAGTGCGGCCAGGTCCGGTTGTTACCATGTATGAATTAGAACCGGCACCGGGTCTGAAAGCCAGCCGTGTTATTGGGTTGGCTGACGATATTGCACGTTCAATGTCGGCCCTTTCGGCACGCGTATCAACTGTACCGGGACGATCTGTTGTTGGTATTGAATTGCCAAATGAAAATCGTGAAACTGTTCTGTTGCGTGAGCTTCTGTCTGACAAGGAATATGGTGACGGCAATCAGGCCCTGCCGTTGGCATTGGGCAAGGATATCGGTGGGCAATCGGTTATTTCCAACCTTGCAAAAATGCCTCACTTGCTGATTGCGGGAACAACGGGTGCGGGTAAATCTGTTGCGATCAATACTATGATCCTATCGTTGTTGTATAAATTATCCCCCGAAGATTGCCGGATGATTATGATCGACCCCAAAATGTTGGAGCTTTCTGTTTATGACGGTATTCCACATCTTTTATCGCCTGTTGTAACCGACCCAAAAAAGGCTGTTGTTGCTTTGAAATGGGTTGTTGGTGAAATGGAAGAGCGCTACCGCAAGATGTCTAAAATGGGCGTGCGTAACGTTAGCGGATACAACTCTCGTGTTGCCGACGCCTTGAAAAAAGGCGAGGATTTCAGCCGCACAGTGCAAACTGGTTTTGCTGAAGATACTGGCGAACCGATCTTTGAAACTGAAACGTTTAAACCGGAAAAACTGCCGTTTATCGTTATTATAGTTGATGAGATGGCCGATCTGATGATGGTTGCGGGCAAAGAGATTGAAGCCTGCATTCAGCGCCTTGCACAAATGGCCCGTGCATCTGGTATCCATTTGATTATGGCCACACAACGCCCGTCTGTTGATGTGATTACAGGCACAATCAAAGCAAACTTTCCGACACGTATATCGTTTCAAGTAACATCGAAAATCGACAGCCGCACTATTCTTGGCGAAATGGGTGCTGAGCAACTGCTCGGTATGGGCGATATGCTTTATATGGAAGGCGGCGGTAAAATTACCCGTGTTCATGGCCCGTTTGTAAGTGACGAAGAAGTTGAAGAAGTTGTTAACCACCTGAAATCTTTTGGCTCCCCTGAGTATGTGACAGGCATCATTGATGGCCCCAAAGGCAACCAGGAAAGCGATATTGACATGGTACTGGGCCTTGGCGGGAATACCGGTAAGGAAGACGTGCTTTATGATCAGGCCGTGGCTATCGTTGCTACTGACCGGAAGTGCTCTACCTCTTATATCCAGCGCAAGCTTTCGATTGGCTATAACAAAGCTGCAAAAATTGTTGAGCAAATGGAAGATCAGGGCGTTGTATCTGCTGCAAACCATGTGGGTAAGCGTGACATTCTGTTGCCGGAATAACATCAGCGGTTTATGGCCATATACATTCTTGATATACTCTTTACGTTTGAAACTGCGTATAGAATGATTAAATGAACCTTATGAAAACACTTGCTAAGACTCTCGTACTAACATTTTGCCTTGTGCCAGCGGGTGCAAATGCTGAAAAACTGTCGCTTGATCAACTCTCTGCATACCTAAATGGGCTCACATCAGCTAAAGGTGAGTTTACGCAAGTGAATGCTGACAATACGCTGTCAAAGGGCAATTTTATGATAAAACGTCCGGGCAGAATGCGCTTTGAATATGCGCAGCCAAACCCTGCCTTAGTTGTTGCAAGCAGCGGGCAAATTGCAATCTTTGACAAGAAATCCACAGCAGGGCCGCAAGGGTTTCCACTGGGAAAATCGCCCTTGGCAATCATTCTTAAAAAGGATGTGAATTTGCGCACAAGTGGTCTGATTATATCACATAAAGAAGAGGGGCCGCTGACAAAAGTAACAGCGCAGGATCCAAAGCATCCGGATTATGGGAAAATTCAACTGGTTTTCACAGCTGATCCTGTAGAGCTACGCCAATGGATAACAACCGATCAAACCGGTCAAAAAACCACTGTGATTTTAGGGGACCTCGATAAAGCGGTCAATCTGCAGGAAAGCCTGTTCGACATTGACCAAATAGCGGTCGAATTGGGCCAGGTGTCCGACAGATAATTCCTACCTAGCCACCACAGGTTTTTAACTGTCCTTGATACATAATCGCACGTGCCTCTGCATCACGTGCAACACGTTTCAGCCATGCTTTGTTACGATACGACCCACGGGCATATCCAGTATGTCCATCATGATAGGCCAAGTATTGATTATACATATCGAACTTTGATACGCCATTGCGCTTTTCTGTTTTGTTCATGTACCAACCAATAAAATCAACCGAATCCGCAAAGTTGTTGCGCCTTGCACCAAATCCACCCGCTTCACGTTTATACCAGTCCCATGTGCCGTCGATCGCTTGTGCATAGCCATAAGCAGATGATTGGCGTCCCATCGGGATCACACCCAAAGCAAAGCGATATTGTGTTCTAGCTTTCGGTGAAAACCGCGACTCGTGATAAATCGTTGCCATTTGGACAGGCTTCGGCACGCCCCATTTGCGCTGGGTTTTGTCCATAGCCTTGAACCATCCCGGACGCTGGGATTTCATTGAACAGGCATTGTCCAGATTGCGCGGCGGTCCTTTGCCGGAACCCGAACAGGCGGCCAGAATCAATACGGTTATTATTAAAATTGTTTTTTTCATCTGCTCTCTTCCCAGTCTTATGCTGGTGTTTGGACGTACTATAAAGGAAATGATCCGAAATGTTTAGATAAAAAATGCTAAAGTTATCGGTATTGTTATGACTGAAAGAAGTGTTGAAACAACGACTAATCCTGCAACCTCGCCAGATTTCGCTCCATATTTCTCTGCCAGCAGATATGATGTAACTGCAACTGGAGTGCCGATTTGCATGACCAGCACTGCAAGTGCGATAGGCTCCAGATTAAAATACAGGCCTGTTCCCCATGCCAAACCGGTACAAATCAACACCTTGACCAAAGACAGACCAAACGCACGTCCGAAACTATCCGCCTTCAGGCGCGCAAGGGCTACACCCAGCGTGATCAACATCAACGGGATTGCCATTTGCCCAACCAGTTCCAGCGTATTGGTCAGCCATTCCGGTGTTTGCCAACCGTTATAAAGAAACAACGCCCCCAGCAAAGTTGCGCCCACCAACGGTTCCTTGATGACTTTGACCAAAGAGCCGCCGCCAGAAACCAGCCAGACCCCGAAAGAAAATGAATAAACTGCCATAACCGCGAAGATCACAATGGCGTAGCTTAACCCAACTTCACCAAATGCAAACAGTGCAAGCGGCAGCCCAAGATTGCCTGTGTTTCCGAATATAAGCGGCGCAAGATATGTACGTACCTCAAGTTGCATAACTTTCACAATCACAACAAAAACCACTGTAACCAATAAATAAGCCACACATGTTGCGAAAAAGGTACCAGCCAAAGCATTGCGGTCGATATCGGCTTTCATCAGGGCGACGAAGATCAGACATGGCACCGAAAACGACATCGCAAGTTGGGTGACAAAAGCCACACGGTATTCATGCCCGCGCTTGACCCAGATAAATCCGATCAAAGCCAAAAGAAAGACGGGAGCCACTATTTGCAGCACTGTTACCAATAAGTTCACAAACTGTTTCCCTGTTTTTTGTTGATTTCTTTGGCATTTTTATAGAATAATCACTTTATAGAGTTTTGATGCAAGCTGGAATTTCGGGATTCGGGGTTAATCGTGTTACAAGTAAATGCAAAATATGGAATTGGGACTGTTGTCCGCCATCGTAAACATTCATTCCGCGGCGTCGTATTCGACGTAGATCCGGAATTTTCAAACACTGATGAATGGTGGCAGGCTATTCCCGAAGAGAAGCGCCCCAACAAAGAACAACCTTTTTACCATCTGTTAGCGGAAAACGATTCATCCTATTACGTTGCATATGTTTCCGAACAAAACCTTATGATGGACGATACTGGTGAACCGGTAGAGCATCCTGAAGTGCAAGGTTTGTTTGGTCAAATGAACGATGGGCAATACCAGCTTGATGTTCAGATGAATTGATGGGTTACGTTACCTAATACCCCAAAGCACAGCCATCTTTTCGTGGATCAGAAGCACCTTCCAAAACACCGGTTTCATGGTTTATCAATATGGATTGTGCACCACCCATGGGCCCATCCGGAATGACTACGTTATGTCCCATATCAGCCAGTTCTGACCTTACCACATCGCTATAACCACGCTCTACGTTCATTTCGCCCTCGAAATCAAAGCAACGTGGCGCATCAATTGCAGTTTGAGCATCCATACCGAAGTCCAGCATATTTGACATGAAACGCGCATGTCCACAGGACTGATATGCTCCGCCCATTACACCGAACGGCATGGTGACTTTTCCGTCTTTGCGCAACATGCCCGGAATGATCGTGTGCATGGGGCGCCGCCCACCCATTGCTTCATTCGGGTGGCCTTCTTGCAGGGTAAAGCCGCTACCACGGTTCTGAAAATTAACTCCGAATTTTGACGATGCCAAACCGGAGCCAAATTTTTTGAAGACCGAGTAGATCAACGATACCGACATCATGTCTTTGTCCACTACTGTCAAATAAACGGTGTCTTTGTGTACACTTTCACTCAGTTTTGTGGCTGACAACATTGCCCGTTTCGGGTTGATCAAGGTTGCCAATGCATCAGCTGTATCTTGTGATAACATATGCTCAAGCCGGGTTGTTTGATCCGGATCGGCAATAATACGGTTGCGAGCATCATAAGCCAGTTTTGTTACCTCGGCTTCAATATGGGCCCTTTGCGCACCAAAGGCATCCATCCCAGCTATGTCGAATTTGGCCAACATGTTATTCATCAAAATCGCAGTAGCCCCTTGGCCATTCGGCGGATGCTCTACCAGTTCCGTACCTTTGTATTCACCTGAAACCGGTGTTGTATAATCACTTGTCATAGCGGCAAAATCATCCAGCGTATGCACACCACCCAGCGCATTAAGCGATGCGACCATATCTTCTGCTACTTCGCCCTCATAAAACCCGCGCCGCCCTTCAAGCGCAATGCGCTCCAGAACTTCCGCTTGATTGGGGGCGTAAAAAACCTGCCCGGCTCGGGGAGCTTTCCCATCAAAAAGATAAAACTTTTTGGCGTCTCCCTGCACCCTATCTTGCCCAATTGCCCAGTCAAAAGCTACACGCGGGGCGACAGGAATACCTGCTTTGGCATAATATATCGCAGGCGCTAAAACGGATGCCAGCCCCAGTTTTCCATGATCTTTTGACAAACGGCAAAAGGCATCTACCGCACCCGGTATCGTCACAGATTCCACACCTTCTGTTGGTACAGTTTTATACCCTGCAGCACGCATGATTTCTGCCGACAGACCTATAGGGGCGCGGCCTGATCCATTTAAAGCAATTACTTCACCCGAATCGTCTGGGGATAATAAAATAAAGCAATCACCACCAATACCTGTCATTTGCGGTTCGCAAATCCCTAGCAATATGGCAGCGGCAATCGCGGCATCAACGGCATTACCCCCGCTTTCCAGAATTTGAACAGCGGTTTTAGCCGCTAACGGGTGCGATGTTGCACACATGCCGTTGATGGCAAAAACAGGGGAACGGCCATTGGTTTGAAAATCGCGCATCAATAACTCCTAAATACACAGTAACACTAAATGCCAACGGGCAATATTCGTCAATATCTGTTAGAAGTTGTAGTCCTCGATGCCGTGGCATGGGGTGGGGGCAAAAATAGCCACGGCACCGAGGGAAGCTGATTGCTAGCTACCCGTATCTTTTGACGTTAGAACACGGCAATAAATTGAAATGTTTAAGGCAATACTTAGGCTTTGTTAAAAAACAAGAATTTGCTGTTTTATTCCACTACGTAAAAAATTAAACCTTTTAAAACCCACAACGCCCCGTCTTTTCAGGCGGGGCGCTGTGTACTCATTAATCACAATACTCATTTACACCTGTTGAATAATCAATAAACATGTCTATCCATTGTGAATTTTAAGGCTAAACATCGTTATTTTCGTTAATGAAAGGTTAATGTCCTTGATTTTGCCCATCGAAAACCGCAAACTCATGACATGTTTCAGGATGTTCATCTCGACCATAAGAAGCAAAAAAAGCTTCCCATCCACTTTCACAAGTCAGAGCTTGCCCTTATCATGTCGCTTTACGGGCGGATGGTGGCAGCGGGTGAGTGGCGTGATTATGGAATTTCCCCGCTAATGGATGTAGCGGTCTTTTCCATATTCAGGCGTACTGCTGAATACCCGATATATCGTATCGAAAAGTGCCCTAAACAATCAATAAAACAAGGGGTTTATGCAGTTATTGCCATGGATGGGCGCATTCTAAAGCGCGGCAATGATTTAAAAACGGTATTGCACGTTTTAGAACGCAAGATGATCAAATTAATTGATTAAGGCCGCCTGCGGCCCACAATTTCCAGCCCCTCAGCTTGCAATATACGCGCAGCCGCATCTTCGAACGGTTCTAAAGTTACCTGCATATGGTGTGCGTTCGCGTGAAGCAGTGTATCTTCATTAACCATAATACCGACATGCCCTTTCCAGAAGATCAGATCAGCACGGCGCAAAGGCTCATTGCCGCCAAATTCAGTACCAATCGCTTCTTGTTGCATATCGCTGTCACGCGGGCAGACGTGCCCGCTGGCATGCATTGAGACCTGTACCAACCCGGAACAATCAATACCTTGATAACTGTCTCCACCCCATAGATAGGCAACACCCAGAAAACTTTCTGCGACCGAAACAAAATCATCCGCATTGTTGTACAAAGGCGTAATTGCCTGTTCTGGAACAAATCCACCTGTTGCAAGCTTTCCGAATCTGTCTTTTATCGAAACCACATTCAAACACGCACCCAATGGCAATGCCATTAACGGCACGGTTTTCATATTTGCTTCGGGGTAAATATGAGAGTTCAGGTAATTCACTTTATAATTTGCAGGGTTTTCTGGCACCAGATCATCAGTTTTTACGTAACCGACATAGTGATCCAATTCACTGCGTCCAAAAGAATAACCCGTTTCGGAATTTTGCTCCAATTCAAGAAACTGTTCACCGAACATAAGTTGGCAGTCCATACCGCCATGTGGCTTCGCAAACATCCCGGCAACAGACTTGCAGACTTGCTTCAACTGACCCTTAACAAATGTCACACCATCAACCTGACCTTTAAGGCTATCATGGGCCACACGCTCATTGCACAGAAATACACGACGATCCGTCATTTGCCGTATCCCTGTTCGATCACCTGCAGTATTGCACGTGCAGATTGGCATGCACCGCCATGCGACCGACCCGGTTTGGCAGTTGGTGTCCAGCCATACAAATCCAGATGCACAAAATCCTTGGCGCTCTCGACAAACCGTCGCAAAAACAGGGCTGCGGTGATCGCGCCGCCAAATCCGCCTTTTGGTGCATTATCCAGATCAGCCACATCAGGTTCAATAGTTGCTTCATAAGGATCCCAAAATGGCAATCGCCACAAAGGGTCAGCCTGATTTTTTGCTGCATTGGAAATAGTTGCAGCCAATTTATCATTATCGGTAAAAAATGGCGGCATATCAGGCCCAAGGGCTACACGCGCTGCACCTGTTAGTGTGGCCATGCATACCATGATATCTGGTTTTTCCTCATCGCCATAGGCTAACGCATCCGCCAGAACCAACCGCCCTTCAGCATCTGTATTGTTCACTTCAACTGTCAGGCCTTTACGAGAAGTCAAAACATCCTGAGGGCGAAATGCATTGGCAGATATTGCGTTTTCAACGGCTGGCACCAAAATCCGTAAGCGCACTTTCAGTTTCAACGACATAATCATGTGTGCAAGACCTAAAACCGTGGCCGCCCCGCCCATATCTTTTTTCATCAACCCCATGGATGAGCCGGGCTTGATATTCAGACCTCCGGTATCAAAACAAACACCTTTACCCACTAAAGTTACCTTCGGGTGGCTAGCCGCCCCCCATGTCATATCCAGCAATCTGGGCGCCTGATCAGAAGCGCGTCCAACTGTATGGATCATCGGGAAGTTCTTTTTTAACAAAGCCGCGCCCTTGGTGACGGTAACCTTTGCTTTATGGGTGTTCCCAAGCTTGCGAAATGCTGTTTCTAATGCGTCCGGCCCCATATCGGATGCAGGTACATTAATCAAATCGCGGGCTAAAAACTCGCCCGCTGCAAATACTTCCAAACGTTTTTGATCGATACTGCTATGTGGCTTCAACCGCGCCATCGCACCAGATTTCGCCTTGTAGCGATCAAATACATATTGCGCTAAAAGCCAAGAAAGACTGGCTTCTTCCATTTCGGATTTTTTTAATCCAGAAGTGAATTCATAAACCCCTTTGGGCAATTTTGCGGCAACAGATGCAGCCCAGTAACGTCCGCGCCCACGTGCATTTGCATCACCCCATCCCGCCAGAACCCGTTTAATTTTCCCGCCTGCTTCAGGTAAAATCACAATCTGCCCCAATGCAGCGGTGAAGCCACTTGCCTTCACCCATGCCTTTTCAGCCACATCAGCCTTGGCTATCCATGCCTTCAGCGCATCAGATGTAATGAAATCAATCGGAATTGCATTCGCGGTTTTGCCTGCAAATTTTGGGGCCATTCAAGTATCCTTTTTTGCAACTCTACCCGAATTTATCCATGCTTCAAGCCATAGCAACTATCGGTCTGATAAAACCCGCGGTAATTCTGCCATCTGGAACAGGCAGGCTTCGCCAAGACAAATAATACGATGGCCAATAACAGGCAATATAGCCAGGTCGTTACAGTCAATCACATCGATTATATTGCAAGCAACATGTGCCAGACACTCCAACCCTACCTGTGGGCTAAGTGTACGCAGTGTTTTTGCTCTGCGTTGGGCAGTTTGCAAGTCTCCTTCATGGATTGCCAATTCCAATTGGCATAAAATATCGGATATTTCGAACATAACACGCTCAAATACCTGCAAGCCCTGCTCCAAACCCATTGCGCCCAACAGATTTTCAATCTCCGGGTAATCCAATTCCGGCGTTTCGCCTGAACGAAACACAATAATTTCTGCCATTTACCACACCACTCATTATCACCCCGGCTGCAGGCTAACCAATGATCAAAAAGAATTCCTAACTAAACCGCTCGCGGCCCTTGTATTGTGCGTACAAATCTAGGAAAATTGATTTGAAATTAGGACTGTTCGTGCGTCATGAAACATATCAAACCACTGCCTTCATTTTTGGTTAACCGTTATCACGGATGGCGCGCAACGCAATTCCAGGAAAACAAAGCCTGGATTGCCAAGCTTGTGGATGATGGTCAGCATCCGCGCACGATGGTAATTTCATGTTGTGATAGCCGCGTGCATGTCACATCCGTATTTGGTGCTGAAACCGGTGAGTTTTTTATTCACCGTAATATCGCCAACCTTGTACCCAAGTTTTCGCCTGACGGCGACCATCACGGCACATCTGCTGCGGTGGAATATGCAGTTACCGCTTTAGGTATCACCAATATCATGGTCATCGGGCACTCGCATTGCGGCGGCGTTAACGGGTGCCATGATATGTGTTCGGGCAACGCACCGGAATTGGAAGAAGCCACTAGCTTTGTTGGTCGCTGGATGGATATCCTGCGTGAGGGTTATGATCGCGTTGCGGCCAAAGGCGGCACTAAAGAAGAACAAATAAGCGCACTGGAACGCGAAGGTGTGCTTGTATCACTCGAAAACCTGATGACCTTCCCATTCGTTCAGGCCCGTGTTGAATCTGAAGAACTGGCCTTGCATGGCCTATGGATGGATATCCGAAACGGCGGGTTAGAGGCATATAATTCAAAAAGTGGAATTTTTGAGCAGGTCTAGCGTACTCTGCCCGAATACAATCATAACCATTACAGTTGTATACCTATCCCCGACGTCAAAAGTAGTTCACGGGTTTCCAAAGGGCGGGTAACAGTGCCAAATGCGAAAACCACCGTAACTTAACAGTTAAGAATAGGTGCGGAGCTAACAACTCTGTTCGGTCATATTGCTACAACGGCAGGCCTTCCTCTCTATAACATACAGACCCGATACATAGATAAACTCCGCAAGCCAGAAATGGCGGCGGGGCAAAATGCGTGTTTATAGCTTTGCTAACAGGCTTTTATCCGCCAATAAGAACACCGTGTTTTACAAGCCCTGTTTTTTGTATAAAAATATTATACGCTATGTTTTGTAAGTTTGGGCAATAAGGGCAGTACCATGAAAATTATCAAACGCATCATTGGCGCAATTGTATTTATTGCGATTATTTTGACTGCCATCGCTTTTTCGCTGCCACGTACCGTATCTGTCGAACGTAGCGTTGCCATAAATGCGACCCCCGATAAGATATTCCCGCTTGTGAACAACCAGAAGAATGGTGAACAATGGTCACCCTGGTTGGCACGTGATCCGAATATGCAAGTTACTTATTCCGGTCCAGATGCCGGTGTTGGCAGCAAAATGGAATGGGCTTCTGATAATAGAAATGTCGGCAATGGAACTGCAACAATCGTTGAAAGTGTAGAAAACCAAAGCATTAAAACCACCCTTGATTTCGGCAGTGAAGGCAAAGCGGATGCCTGGTTTAGTTTTGTGCCTCAAGATCAATCGACACTGGTCTCATGGGGGTTCACTACGGATATGGGCATAAACCCAATTGGGCGTTGGATGGGTCTGATGATGGATAAATGGGTCGGCGGCGATTATGAACAGGGTCTGGCCAACTTGAAAGTGTTGGTAGAGGCGCAATAAGGCTACAATCCTACATAAGTAGTGACCCAAGCACCCTAAATTAGGGCAGAGTGCTTGGAGTGGTAAGTTACACAATTACGCAGCACGTAAATCTATGCCAGTGATTTCTGCAGATTGCACAAGATCATTTACGAAACATTGTGCCGCGTCCACCCATGCCGCCTTTTGTAATGCTTCACTCAATTGGGCTTGCACTGCCTCAAAAGGTAAAACATGCCTATCAGCGCAGGCATCCATTTTAATCACATGAAATCCGTATCGGGTATGGACAGGTTCCTGAGTGATCTGCCCCGGCTTCATATCTGCTAAGGCGGTTTCAAATTCTGGAACCGTATCATTGGGGCCCAATTGTCCAAGTACACCGCCACTGCTTTTGGATGAACAATCGCTTTCGTCACGTGCAAGCCGCGCAAACCCTCTTGGGTTTTTATATGCTGCATTTGCTATCGATGTTGCACGTTCTTTTGCTTTAGCTATGCTATCCGCGTCCTTAACATCGCAAGCGCATAGTATATGCGAAGCCTCCCAAAGGGGTGGTGATAAATAGCGTGAAGGGTCTTTCTTCCAAAAACTATATACATCCTCTTTGCTTGGTTGAGTGGGGTTAACTGCAATGTCCATAAGATTGCGGATCAAAGCTTCATCATCAGTTTCCCGGCGCCCTTCACCCAGATTAGCGGGCTCAGGAACAAGCGCCCTAGCGTGTGCTTCATTCAGCAAAAGGTTGCGAACAGCCAATGCTTTTGCTGCGGCACGCCAGGCAATGCCAGGCTTGCCGGGGGGGGCTTTGTGTTGTTGTGCCTCCGCCGCAATATCTGCTTGGGGAATGGTTGCACCGTTTACTATAATATCGGGGAATAAAGGACGGTTCATAGCTATTTACCACCTGTTGTTTGACGGCGGGACCGCACTATTTGATAGCCGGGCCGGGTTAAATAACGCAGAGGAACTGACAGCATATGTACCAGGCGGGTGAAAGGGAACAGCAGCAAAATCGTCAAGCCAAGGGCCAGATGAAGCTTGAATACCAGCGCCACATCCGCAATGTGATTGGCGGCACCTTCTTCAAAGGTTGCAATCCCTTGCGCCCATGACATGAACTTGGTCATCTCATGACCGTCCAGATGTTGAAGAGAGCTGAATATTGTCCCTAAACCCAATACAAGCTGGATCATCAAGATCACCAGAATTGCAATATCGGCAAAGCTAGAGGTTTTGCGAATGCGCGGGTCTGTCAGGCGGCGATGCAGCAGCATTGAGCCGCCGATCAACATCAGGATACCAGCACCACCCCCGGCGATAATCGCAAGAAGTTGCTTGGCCCCATGGCTGATACCCATTGTATCAAATATCCAGATAGGCGTTAGCAACCCCACAAAGTGGCCTGCAAAGATAGTTAGGATACCGACGTGAAACAAAACCGATCCCATGATCAGTTGCTTGCGTCGCAATAGCTGACTGGAACTTGATTTCCATGTGAACGGGTCACGTTCATAGCGCGCGATACAACCGATAAGTAACACCGCTGTTGCTATGTAAGGATATATTCCGAAAAGAAAGTTATGCATTTAAGCCTCCACTATTGGGCTGCAACCGGCTTGGCCGGTGCGGGGTTAACAGGTGTGTCCATATTTGTAAGCATGTCGCGAACCTGCGGGCATCCAGCGTTGGGATCGGGGCCAAACAAGACCTCGCTTTCTTCCCAAACCCGGTCGAGTGCCTCCAGATCTTCTGGGTCATCTTCTGGCTGCTCCAAGAGAGCCGCCACAACATTTTTGTCCACCTTTTGGCAAGATAGCTGCAACAGGGCCGCAAATATTGCAGCATAGCCGCTTTCACGCCGTTCCAAACGGGTGCTGATAACCTCAAAGATATGCGCTGCATCCGCCAATACCTCTTTTGCTTCATGGGCAGGTTGCATTGCAAGGTATTCCAGCAACACCGGCAAATGGTCGGGCAGCTCACTGCTGATCGGGTCAAAACCCGCCTCACGGTAAGTTTCTACAAGACTGACCATTGCCCCACCACGGTCACGGCTTTCACCGTGAACATGTTCAAACAAGTTCAAAGAGATGGATTTTGAGCGATCAAACAGGCTGACATATGCCTCTTCCAAAGCATAAATATCACGCGTGCCCAACTCTGACACAATCGGGCGAAGTGCCCGACGGACCGCGCCCGTCAGCCGTGTATCCGAAGCCAGAACACCGCCGATTTCAGGCATGGCATCTTGCAGTTCCTGTGTTGGGTAACTCAAAATCAGTGAAAGGGCTTTCAATGTACGATCTGTCATATCTTACGCTCCTTCCGGCATGGTGAATGCCGCTTTTTTGCGTCCGCCAAACATCGAGCCTTTGTTGATGCCTGTCGAACAACCATTGCTGTCGGTGAAACCGCAACCGCCGCGCAGATCCAGCGCATCCTCGGCCAGTTCACGGTGTGTTGTCGGGATCACGAAACGATCTTCGTAATCTGCGATAGCCATGATTTTATACATGTCTTCGATCAGGTTCTTATTAAGACCAACGCGTTCCGCAATACCTTCGTCAATCACACCATCCACGGTTTTCGATCGCATATAAGCCCGCATTGCCAGCATCCGTTCAAGCGCTGTTACAACGGGTTCCTCGGCACCTGCTGTCAGCATGTTGGCAAGATACTTCACCGGGATGCGCAAAGAACGCACGTCCGGCATGTCGCCATCAATACCGATTGCACCAGCTTCGGCTGCATTTTGGATTGGTGATAATGGCGGAATATACCAGACCATCGGCAATGTGCGGTATTCAGGATGCAACGGGAATGCGATTTTCCAATCCATAGCCATTTTCCAGACCGGGCTAACTTGTGCAGATTTTATCCAATCCTCTGGTACACCGTCAGCACGTGCTGCCGCAATGACCGCAGGGTCATTCGGGTCAAGGAAAACGTCCAATTGTGCTTCATATAGATCAGTGGTTTCAGGCGCGTTTGCCGCCTCTTCGATCTTGTCCGCATCATACAGCATCACGCCCAGATAACGGATGCGGCCCACACATGTTTCCGAACAAACTGTTGGATTACCGCTTTCGATACGCGGGTAACAGAAAGTACATTTTTCCGATTTGCCGCTTTCCCAGTTGTAGTAAATCTTTTTGTAAGGGCACCCGGACACACACATGCGCCATCCACGGCATTTTTCTTGGTCGATCAGAACGATACCGTCTTCTTCGCGTTTGTAGATCGCACCCGATGGGCAAGATGCTACACAAGTCGGGTTCAGACAGTGTTCACAAAGACGCGGCAAATACATCATGAATGTATTTTCATATTCGCCGTAGATCTCTTTCTGGATGCCTTCAAAGTTGTAGTCCTGTGATCGTTTCGAAAATTCGCCGCCCAGAATTTCTTCCCAGTTCGGGCCTTTGACGATCTTTTCCATCCGTTCACCGGTAATCTTAGAACGCGGGCGGGCCGTTGGGAACGCCTCCATTTCAGGGGCCGATTTCAGGTGGTCGTAATCGAAATCGAACGGCTCATAGTAATCGTCGATTTCGGGCAGGTCGGGGTTGCCGAAAATATTCGCCAATATCCGCCATTTTGCACCTTGTTTCGGTTGCAACTTACCGCGTTTGGTGCGTTCCCAGCCACCATTCCAACGCGATTGGTTTTCCCAGTCAGTTGGATAACCTGTGCCGGGTTTGGTTTCCACGTTGTTGAACCATGCGTACTCAACGCCGTCACGGCTGGTCCATACGTTTTTACAAGTGACCGAACATGTGTGACACCCGATACATTTATCCAGGTTTAATACCATGCCTATTTGTGCGCGAACTTTCATTCTGCTGCCTCCACGTTTGTCGCGGGTCGATCAAGCCAATCAACCTTGCGCATTTTTCTTACAATTACGAATTCATCACGGTTTGAACCCACGGTACCGTAGTAGTTGAACCCGTAGCTTTGTTGAGCGTAAGCACCGATCATATGGGTAGGTTTCACCGTAGTTCGGGTCACCGAGTTATGGATACCCCCACGGTTACCGGTTTTTTCAGACCCCGGTGTATTCACGATTTTCTCCTGTGCGTGATACATAAAGATCGAACCGTCCTTCATCCGTTGCGAGACAACACAACGCGCGGTCAGCGCACCATTGGCGTTATAAACTTCAACCCAGTCATTATCGACCAGACCAGCAACCGCTGCATCATTTTCACTGATCCAAACAACCGGGCCACCACGGTTAAGCGTTAGCATTAACAGGTTGTCGGAATAGGTCGAATGGATACCCCATTTCTGATGCGGTGTGATAAAGTTCAGCACTACATGCGGCTCACCCTCATCCGTATTGATCTCGGAATTGATGGTCTTCAAATCGACCGGAGGCCGGTAAGTACAGAACCCTTCACCAAAAGCACGCATCCAAAGATGGTCTTGGTAAAGTTGCTGGCGACCCGTCAATGTGCGCCATGGGATCAACTCGTGTACGTTGGTGTAACCTGCGTTGTAACACACATGCTCACTTTCAATACCGGACCATGTGGGCGAGCTGATGATTTTACGTGGCTGTGCAGCAATATCGCGAAAGCGGATTTTTTCGTCTTCCTTCGGCAATGCCAGATGCGCATGTTCACGACCCGTGGCTTTGGATAGTTCGTTCCAAGCTTTCACGGCCACTTCACCGTTGGTTTCAGGGGCCAGCATCAGGATCATTTCACAAGCGTCAATCGCGCTGTCCAATTTGGCCATGCCTTGTGAAATGCCTTCTTCCAACACCACACCGTTTAGATCGCGCAAGTGCTGCACTTCTACCTCGGTATTCCAGTTGATGCCTTTACCGCCATTACCCAGCTTATCCAGCAATGGGCCGACTGATGTGAACTTTTTGTAAAGGTTCGGATAATCCCGTTCGACCGCAATATAATTCGGTGCGGTTTTGCCGGGGATCAGATCACATTCGCCCTTTTTCCAATCCAGCACTTGGTCTTGCGCAATTTCAGCAGGCGTGTCATGCAAGATAGGAAGCTGCACGATATCAGTCTCAACACCCAGAATTTCAGGTGATATTTCGCTGAACTTCTTGGCGATGTACTTGAATATTTCCCAGTCCGATTTACTTTCATACGCCGGATCAACAGCTGCTTGCAACGGATGAATGAACGGGTGCATGTCAGACGTGTTCATGTCGTCCTTTTCGTACCAGCTAGCGGTTGGCAACACGATATCTGAGTAAACACAAGTGGTGGACATACGAAAATCAATGGTCACCAGCAGGTCAAGTTTGCCTTTGGGCGCATCTTCATGCCACTTGGCCTCTTTCGGTATTTGACCGCCTTCTTCACCCAAGTCCTTACCCAGTACACCGTGATCGGTACCCAACAGATGCTTCAGAAAGTACTCGTGGCCCTTACCGGATGACCCCAACAGGTTGGAACGCCAAACGAACAAGTTGCGCGGCCAGTTTTCTTCCGCATCCGGGTCTTCGCAAGACATTTCCAGTTTGCCTGCTTTCAGTTGTGCTGCCACATAAGCGGGCACATCCTTTTTCGATTTCTTCGCGGCCTTGGCCACATCAAGCGGGTTGGTTTTCAACTGTGGTGCGGAAGGCAACCAGCCCATGCGCTCGGCACGGATGTTATAGTCGATCAGGCTAGCATCCCAATCACCATCCGGTGCGGTTGGTGACAGAATTTCGTTTGCGCCCAATTGTTCATAACGCCATTGGTCCGTATGCGCATACCATGCGGATGTCGCGTTCATATGACGCGGTGGGCGTGACCAGTCCAGCCCAAACGCCAGCGGTTGCCAACCTGTTTGCGGGCGCAATTTTTCCTGACCCACATAGTGACTCCAGCCGCCGCCAGATTGACCTACACAACCACACATCACCAACATATTGATAATGCCGCGATAGTTCATATCCATGTGATACCAGTGGTTTAAACCGGCCCCCAGAATGACCATGGATTTACCATTGGTCTTTTCTGCGTTCAGGGCAAATTCACGTGCAACGGCAACAATTTTATCAGCGGGAACACCGGTGATTTTTTCAGCCCATGCAGGTGTGTTTGGTACATCCGTTGCATAATCTGTTGCAACCCAGTCACCACCCAATCCACGATCAAGACCGTAGTTTGCACAAAACAAATCAAACACAGTTGCAACCAGTATTTCGTTTTTACCTGATTTAATGCGTTTTATCGGCACGTTCTTTGTCAACACATCAGGATGGTCGCATTTGACGAAATGCTCTGTTGCCTGACCGCCGAAATTCGGGAAATCAACACCAACGATATCATCGTGATCTTCATCCAGAATATTGGACAGTTTCAAATCAACATCAGAACCTTTGGCGCGCTCCTCAAGGTTCCATTCGCCATCTTCACCCCAGCGATAACCAACCGAACCATTGGGTGAACAAAGAGAGTTTGCTTTGCTGTCCCATGCAACGGTTTTCCATTCGGGATTGTTCTTTTCGCCCAGCTTGCCGCGGAAATCGTCTGCACGCAGGAACCGACCCGGAACAAGTTTTCCATCCTTCTCTTCCAAGCATACCAGCATTGGAAAGTCACTGTACTTACGGGTGTAATCCTCAAAATACTCGGCTTGGCGATCAAGGTGGAATTCACGCAAGATCACATGACCCATTGCCATAGACAATGCACTGTCGGTCCCTTGTTTTGGGGCAAGCCAGATGTCGCCGAATTTGGCAGCCTCTGAATAGTCAGGGCAGATCACGGCGGATTTTGTGCCACGATAACGCGCTTCCGTATAGAAATGCGCGTCAGGTGTGCGGGTTTGCGGTACGTTACTACCCCAAAGCAATAAGTAGCCCGCGTTGTACCAGTCTGCACTTTCGGGCACATCGGTTTGTTCGCCCCAAGTCATCGGGCTGGCAGGCGGTAGATCGCAATACCAGTCGTAAAACGACATTACAGTACCACCTAAAAGGCTAAGATACCGAGAGCCTGCGGCGTAACTTACCATCGACATTGCAGGTATTGGAGAGAAACCAAACACGCGGTCCGGGCCGTAAGTTTTAACAGTATAGGCATTCGCCGCCGCGATAATCTCGGCAGACTCATCCCAAGTCGCACGTACAAATCCACCCTTGCCGCGTGTTTTCACGTATGATGCGCGTAAAATTGGGTCTTCCTGCAAGGCTCTCCAAGCTGCTGTTGGGCTTAGGTTTTCGCGCATCTTGCGCCATGCCTTCATCAGTTTACCGCGCACAAGCGGGTTTTTAACCCGATTGGCAGAATACAGATACCAGCTATAACTTGCGCCGCGCGCACAACCGCGTGGTTCGTGGTTCGGCAAATCAGGGCGCGTACGCGGATAATCAGTTTGTTGGGTTTCCCAGGTCACAATACCCGATTTAACGTAAATCTTCCATGAACATGACCCTGTGCAGTTCACCCCGTGGGTAGAGCGTACAATCTTATCATGCCGCCAGCGGTTTCGGTAAGTATCTTCCCAATCACGGTTTTCGCGTGTGGTCTGGCCGTGACCGTTGGAAAATTGGTCCAGTTCTTTTGACTGGAAAAAGTTAAGGCGATCTAACAAGTGACTCATGGATTTCTCTCCTAAATGCGGATTTTCGGCCCCCGCATACTGATTGCGGGGGCAGGGTGATCGTTTAAATTATGGGTTTTTCACGTATGCGCCCGGGCGCAGGTAGAACCACCAGTTGATCAGGATGCAGACCCCGTAGAAGATCGCAAAACCGTAAAGCGCGTATTCTGGTGTAGCCGCTTTGATTTGCTCACCAAACACTTTAGGGATGATAAAGGCGCCATATGCAGCAACCGCTGATGTCCAACCCAAAACGGGGCCTGCTTGTTCTTTGTCAAACACAACAGCGATTGTACGGAAGGTAGAGCCGTTTCCGATACCAGTTGCCGCAAACAAGATCAGGAATAGACCCATGAACGGCAAAAAGTAATCTTGCGGTGTTGCTGACACATAAGCCTGCTTCAGGAAGTAAGCCACACCAAGGGCCGAGGCCACCATGGCAATAGAAACAATTTGTGTTACTTTCGCGCCGCCCATTTTATCGGCAATCATACCACCCAAAGGACGGATCAAAGCACCGATGAACGGCCCCATCCAGGCATACATCAAGGCAGAAGGGCCATCAGGGTTTGCAAGGTTGTGGGTGATCACACCGTCAACCATGACATGTTGGAAACCAAAGACTACTTTAATTGCCAGCGCAAAGGTGGCGGCATAACCGATGAATGAACCAAAGGTCATGGTGTAGATCACAGTCATCGCCCATGTGTGCTTGTTGTTGAAAATCTTGTATTGGCGTGTCAGGTTTTGGCCCACAGCACCCGGGATCATTTTCAACAAGAACACAGTCAGTGCGATAACAATCGGTAACACGATCCATTTTGATACCATGAAACCGGAACCGCCCACTTTGGCAGGCAACAATAACCACAGGCCGAAAGCAGCTGTAACAAAACCGATCAGCAACATACCTGTGATGGTACTGAATGCGCCAACCGGGTTAGGAATGTCAGGGGATACATGCTCATCGCGGATGTTGTTCATACCCAACCAACCTGCAAAGGCCAGTGGAATAAGGGCCAAAAGCCACACATAACCGGCGTTATGGATATATGTTTCTGTACCGGCAGGAATTTTACCGATCAAGGTACCGGATGTGTTCTCCAAAATCATCGGATCACCACCAAACAGACCAAAGGTCATCACCAGCGGGATCACAATTTGCATTGTGGTCACACCAAAGTTGCCCAGACCCGCATTCATACCCAATGCATAGCCTTGAATTTTCTTGGGGTAAAAGAAGCTGATATTGGACATGGAGCTGGCAAAGTTACCACCGCCGATACCAGACAGAAATGCAAGAACCTGAAACTTCCACAACGGTGCGTTCGGATCCTGTAACACATAACCTGTGCCTATGGCTGGGATCATCAGTAATGCTGTGGTGAAAAAGATCGTATTTCGCCCACCAGCAATTCGGATAAAAAATGTTGACGGAATGCGCAGTGTCGCCCCGGTCAGGCCCGCAATCGCAGACAGCGTGAACAATGATGATTTATCAAAATCAAAACCAAGGTTGATCATCTGAACCGTGATGATGCCCCAGTAAAGCCAAACCGCAAAGCCGCACAACAGCGATGGAATAGAAATCCACAGATTGCGTGTGGCAATCGCTTTACCGGTTGAGGCCCAATAGGCCTCATCATCCGGTGTATAGTTTCTTAGATCTTGTCCCACTTTTTCTCTCCTCGGGTGAGGTTGAGGCGGGCCATCAGCGGCCCGCCGGTTATTTGAATTTGATTACGTGTGTGGCACATCTGACAGATGTGTATTGTCCCGCAGCTCTGGATGTCTTTCACGATCCATTTTACGAATAGCCGCATGCATCCAGATAGTACTGACCGCAACGATTAGAAACATCAGCATGAACACAACTGACCAGACGTGGAACACATCAAGCAAAATACCGAATGAGATAGGCAGTATGAAACCACCCAAGCCACCGATCATACCGACCAGACCACCCACGGCACCCACGTTATTTGGGAAATAAACCGGAATATGTTTGTACACGGCCGCTTTACCCAAGCTCATCACAAACCCAAGGATTACGGTCAGGAAGACGAACACATACAAAGGTATGCCAAAGCTAAACTCGATCAAACGCTCAGATCCATCTGCATAAGGAATGCCCTGCACCACATAACTGGTTTCTGGATAGCTCATGATAAACAGCACGATCAGGGATATGATGAATGTCAGGTACATCACAAAGCGCGCGCCCCAGACATCAGACATCCAACCACCAAGCGCACGGAAGATAGAACCGGGAAGGGAATACATACCTGCGAACACACCGGCAGAAGTTAGGGCAACACCATAAGCACCGACGTAATAACGTGGCAGGAATGATGCAAAGGCTACGAAAGCACCGAATACAAAGAAGTAGTACGTTGCAAAGCGCCAAACCTGAATATCTTTCAAAGGCTCCAGTTGCTTTGCAGCAGAAACCGGTTTTGCCCCCGATTTCTTTTGCTCGGCCCGAACGGGGTCTTCTTTGGCAAAGATATAGAAAATAATCGCCATAGCGACCAAAACCACAGCATAGATGCGCGCGGTATCTTCCCAACCAAGGGCAACTACCAAAAAAGGTGCGGCAAAGTTTGTAACTGCGGCCCCTACGTTCCCGGCACCAAATATACCAAGGGCAGTACCTTGACGACTGGCTTCAAACCAACGTGAAACATAAGCAATACCGATGATGAATGAGCCACCAGCCAAACCCAAACCCAGAGCAATCATCAGAAAAACAGCATAGGTTTGTACTGACGCCAGCAACCAAACCGATACGGCTGTAATCAGCATTTGCAGCGGCAGCATAATGCGGCCGCCATACTGATCTGTCCAAACGCCAAGGAAGATACGGCTAAGCGAACCGGTTAATACGGGGGTCGCAACCAACAAACCAAATTGCGTTTCTGACAGGCCAAGATCCTGTTTGATCTTAACGCCAATGATCGAAAAAATTGTCCAAACCGCGAAACAGACCGTAAAGGCCAAAGTGCTTAACCCAAGCGCGCGGTATTGTTCGCCCGGGGTGACATTATCAATATTGTGCATTTTCAACCACTCCTAGTAATTGCAGCCCATTGACTGCGCTGTCCAAGGCCGGTTGTGATTTTGCTTTGTAACGGTTCACAATTATTCCCCTCACGGTATCGGCCTAGAATCGTAAGCCACTTATGGCTTTTGCATAGGATTGGCCTTTCATTCAGTTTGGCGATTTGATCTAAATCAAGAAATATCAGTTTCGTAAGTAAATAATTGCACGGCAAAAGATTATGGCGTGTACGGCAATTTATGTGGTATACTCACATTGAAAATCAAACATGGTGCCTTGATTAAAATCAAACAGCAGCCGAGTCGTTAATGAAACCATCGGAAACCACAGAAATCAGATCTCTAAAACTGTTCAGCGAAATGAATGATGATAATTTTGACCAGATGGTTCGTGGGGCCTATATACAGAATTTCCCACCACAAATAGAATTGATCACACAGGGCGATCCCTGCGATTTTTTACATATCGTTGTTGATGGCAGTGTAGAACTTTTCGCTACTTGGAATAATCGTGAAACAACTATGGCCACAGTCAAACCTGTTTCAGCATTTATCTTGGCGGCTGTATTAAAGGATGCTCCTTGCCTTATGTCGGCTAGAACCCTGGAAAAAACCAGATTAATTTTGTTATCTGCCACTGATGTCCGTGATGTGTTTGAAATAGACAATACTTTTGCCCGTGCGATTGTTTCCGAACTTGCCCAATCCTACCGCGGCGTGATCAAGAACACCAAAAACCTGAAACTGCGCACATCTATTGAACGGCTGGCAAACCAATTGATAAAGCTACACATTCAATCAGGTAACATGGAAACATTTCCTTTGAATTACGAAAAGCGGCGCCTTGCCTCTTTTTTAGGTATGACACCGGAAAACCTGTCACGTGCCTTCAAGGCTCTGCGGCCTTATGGGGTGACGGTAGATGGGCAGAATATAAAGATTACAGACATAAAATCTCTGATGAACCTTGCTAAGCCAACACCGCTTATAGACGATCCTAAAAGTTGAATTGTATATTGTTCAGACAATGGGTTAATTTTATACGATAGCGCAGGACTACCCCTAGCTTCACATAACCTTCTTCATGAGTTTCAATATTGTAGACGTTCTATTCGTATATGGCGGCATTAACATCTTGCCTGCACTGAAACGGCTTTGAATAAACACGCCTTTCATATGGGAAAATGTCTTGAACCCGTGTTCGCCATGATAGGCACCCATACCCGAAGGGCCAACCCCACCAAAGGGTAGGTTTTCTTGCACAAGGTGCCAGGCAGTTTCATTGATTGAGACACCGCCCGAGATGCTTTCGGTAAGAACGCGCTCGCGTTTTATCTTATCATTACCAAACCAATAAAGCGCCAAGGGCCGGGCTTTTTTGCCGATGTAATCCAAAGCATGGTTCAGATTTTCGCTTGCAACGATCGGCAAAAGAGGTCCGAAAATTTCCTCTTGCATAATCCGCATATCAGGTGAGGTGTGCGTAATAATGGAAAGTGGCACACGACGTTCTTTTGCAAGTTGTTGTTTGTCGTCTGTTCCGGCTGTTTGTATTCTGGCCCCTTTATTTTCCGCATCTTTCAGCAAGTCCTGAAGTCTTGCAAAATGTATGTCTGAAATAACGGACGTATAGTCCGGGTTTCCAGAAATTACAGGATAGGCTGTTTCCGCCTTAAGAATTACTGTTTTGGTGAAACTGTCAATCCTATCGGCAGGCATCAAGATATAATCCGGGGCCACACAGGTTTGCCCCGCGTTCATTAACTTGCCGTTCGCTATGCGTGTGGCAGTTAAGTCCATATCTGCAGCGCCATCAATAATCACGGGTGATTTTCCACCAAGCTCCAGTGTGACAGGTGTCAGGTTTTTAGCAGCGGCGCAGGCTACCATCCGACCAACTTCGGTTGATCCGGTAAACAGTAAATAGTCGAAAGGCAGGTTGGAAAAATCCTGCGCCACATCGACACCGCCGTTGGCAACATAAACCTCATCATCAGTAAAAACCTCTGCAAGAACCGTCTTCATCAATTGTGATAACTCAGGGGTAAATTCACTGGGCTTGATCATAATCCTGTTGCCCGCGCCCAAAGCACCAATCAGAGGCATGATCGCGAGTTGTAATGGGTAATTCCAAGGGCTGATTATGCCGACCACGCCAAGCGGCTGGGCGATAATTTGATTGGACCCCATTTTATATGGTATCGCTGTTGCAACTTTGCGCCGGCGCATCCAATGTTGCGTGTGTTTGATCGCATGGCTGATCCCGGCTTGTATCACCAGCAATTCCGTCAGTGTTGTTTCCTGTACAGCCCTGTTACCGAAATCGTTTGATATTGCTTTTTGAAACGCTTTTTCATGGGCGGCAATTGCCCTGCCTAATTTTCGTAGGTTCGCTTTGCGTACTACCCAATCCGGATTTGGATTACGGTTGAATGCTAATCGCTGGGCTTCCAGAATATTTATCAAATCAATTTTGGTCACAACAACCTCCGCGTTCGAAAGCTGGCTAACATATTTAACTGCATTCGGTCAAAATTACGTCAGGGAATACACCAAGCATAATTCGTTTTAGAACGGTAGGCCAACATAGTTTTCCGCCATGGATGCCATCGCGTTTTCCGATGACAGAAGATATTCCAGATCGGTCTGTTGCAAATGTTTATCAAAAGCACTGCTATCAGGGAAGCTGTGTAATAGTGTCGTCATCCACCAACTGAACCGTTGACCTTTCCACACACGCGCAAGGGCCTTTTGCGAATAGGTTTCAAGGCCGGTATCATCGCCTTTTTTGTAATGATCCAATATGGCGTGGTATAGATAGTAAACATCTGACGCTGCAGAATTCAGACCGCGCGCGCCAGTTGGTGGCACGATATGTGCGGCATCACCCGCAAGAAACATATTGCCGTAGCGCATGGGCTCGGCCACGAAACTGCGTAAGGGCGCGATGCTTTTTTCAATCGAGGGGCCAGTGATTATCGCGTCTGCCACATCTTTTGGCAGGCGACGTTTTAATTCAGCCCAAAATGCATCATCCGGCCAGTCGTCAACTGTATCGGTAAGCGGCACTTGAATATAATAGCGGCTTAGGGTCTGTGAGCGTAAGGAACAAAGTGCAAAACCGCGCGCGTGTTTGGCATAGATCAGTTCAGGCGATACGGGTTTGGTCTTCGATAAAACGCCTAGCCAACCGAATGGGTAGACCCGTTCAAACGCGCGGATTTTATCCTTGGGGATAGATTGGCGACTGATGCCGTGAAACCCGTCAGCGCCGATGATATAATCGCAATCAATGCGCTTGGTTTCAGCACAAGTATTGTAGGTCAGATAAGGTGCATCAGATGTAATGTCATGGGGCATGACATCCATTGCTTCATGGATCACATTACCGCCCATTTTCTCGCGGGCTTCATAAAGATCCCGCGTCAATTCAGTCTGGCCGTAAACCACCACAGAGTTGCCGTCTGTCAAATCTTTCAGGTTAATACGGTCGCGTGCGCCGTCATGGGCGATGTAAAACCCATCATGGATTTCTCCTTCCGCATCCATACGGTCGCCGCACTTCGCTTCACGCATAAGATCGGCAAAGCCGTGTTCCAGAACACCTGCACGGATGCGCCCCAGCACATATTCGCGGGTATGCTTTTCCAACACAACATTGTCGATGCCCTGCAAATCCAGCAGTTGCGAAAGTAACAACCCCGATGGGCCGCCGCCGATTATGCCTATCTGGGTTTTCAACTATATACCCATAACCTGTTCAATGCGATCAAGAACTTCCATAGCGGGAAGGCATTGTTGTACGGAACCATTCGGTTCCCGGCCTGCTTGTATGGCTGAAATGAACTCTCGGTCAATTAATTCTATGCCGTTACTGGAAACCGCGACATCTGACAGATCAACGGGCTTTTCATAACCGTCAACCAGATCATCATAGCGTGCGACCCATGTGCCGTTGTCACAAATGTAACGAAAAAACGTCCCTAAAGGCCCATCATTGTTAAATGACAACGACAGGGTGCAAATCGCCCCTTTCGGTGTTTTCATAATAATACTCATGTCCAAAGCGATGCCAAGGTCAGGGTGCTTTGGCCCCTGAACACCGTATACTTCGGATACCTTTTCTCCGGTTTGATACTGGAAAAGATCAACCGTGTGACAGGCGTGATGCCACAATAAGTGATCCGTCCAACTGCGGGCCTTGCCAGCCGCGTTGATGTTCTTGCGGCGGAAGAAATAGGTTTGCACATCCATCTGCTGAATGCTGATCTCACCTTTGGTGATCTTGTTGTGGATCCATTGGTGTGACGGGTTGAAACGACGTACATGGCCTGCCATTGCGGTCATGCCGGTTTCCTTTTGAACCCGAACAATTTCACGCGCATCATTCAGCGTGTCGGACATGGGGATTTCGACCAGCACATGCTTGCTAGCCTTCATACATTGAATGGCTTGGGCCGCATGCATCTGTGTAGGTGTAGACAGAATAACCGCGTCCACATCATCACGCGCCAGACTTTCGGCCAGATCGGTTGTAGCGTGTGCGATCCCGCGCTCTTTGGCGAAACTTTCTATGGCAGCCTGTTGGCGGCCGACAACGGAAGTAACTGTCACCCCGTCGATTTTCGCCAACGCATCCAGATGTTTCATTCCAAAGGCACCAGCGGCACCCGCCACGCAAATTCTCATATATTTTATCCTTGCCAATTCACGAGATGTCGTTCTGAAACAACATTCATAGGTTACTTCTACGCCAACTTTTAAAGACAGTTGAAATTGGAAAAGCAATTCCTCTATCAAACTTTTGAATAGCTATTCGTCTATTGTAACCAGCCCGAGCGGATCAAGGTGTATTTTCTTGACGATGTCCATAAATATGTTTTGCGTTGGTGTTGGCTCCCAATCCTTGCGATAGGTTAGCCCGATCGGTCTTGTGCTGTCCGGCAATTCTATGGGCAGTGCAATAAGTGATTTGTTTTCCAGCTCAAAGCGGATTTGGTTAACGGAAGTGATGGTTACATAATCACCCGCCAGCAGCATGCCGCGCACCAGAACCAAAGAACTGGAAACGACTTTAATGGGTGTGTTTTCCATGTCGGATATGTGCAGCATGTTGTAAAGATAAGTGCCCGTTGGGGTTTGCCTGGGCGGTGCGATCCACGGGTAATTCAGTGTATCGTTCAGGTTTACTTCCGTCAGCTTTGATAGTGGATGGCCGCATCGCACGACAATTGCAAGCGGGTCGTCAAACAGGGGCTTTTGGATGATGTCGTCATGCGGAGCAGGGCTGCGCAATGCCCCTATTATAAAATCCAACTGCCCGTGGCGCAGATCACGCAGAAGTTTCATGTACGGCCCTTCGACAGTTTTTATCTGAACGAACTCTTTATTTTTCAGGAACTTGTGAATGGATTGTGGTAAACACCATGCGCGAGCAAGAGGAAGGGACCCTATCGTGATCCTTGTTGTATCGCGCCCTTGCAGGGCCGCAATTTCATAATAACCCTGTTGCAGTTCCGTAGCCGCAATTCGAATGTGGCGTACCAATATTTCTGCGATGGGGGTTAAAGTGATGCCTTTGCCGGACGCCAAAAATAACGGCTGGTCGATGTTTTTTTCCAGATCGCGGGCGGCGCGGTGGATAGAGGGTTGTGAAATTCCTATGTTCCATGCAGCCATGGAAAAACTTCTGGCCGAGGCCAATGCCACCAATGCACGAAGCTGCGGAACTGTCAGTTTATGATCAATACGTTCCGCACTGTTTTTAGTGACTTTCTTCGTTCCAATTGCAATTTCCGCAAGGGCGCGGTCTGTGCGCTTCAGGTAGAACCTCCCGGTTTCCGTTAACGACATACCTTTATGTAACCGCGTGAACAATTTTGTATTCAGTGCAGTTTCCAGCTTGGATATTGCGTGGGTAATTGCGGGTTGTGATAGAAAAACAACCTCTGCCGCTTGGCTGATACTACCTTGGCGGGCGACCTCTGCGAAGGCCCGTAAGTGTCTGATATTTGGAAGTCGGGGTTCCATGCTAACCTTTCGATAGATACTATCTATAGTATTTTATTATAGGAGGTAAGGTTTTTCGATTGGCAATCTAAAGGTATTCGACCAATGCTGTAATAGCCTGTTGCATAATAAGGAGTTGCCCTCATGTCTGACAAAAATACTGCCCTTGTGATTAGCGCACATGCTGCCGATTTTGTCTGGCGGGCAGGTGGGGCGATCGCGCAGCATCAGGCCAAGGGCTATGATGTGACGGTTGTTTGTCTGTCATTTGGCGAGCGCGGCGAAAGTGCGAAGTTGTGGAAGCAGGAAGGCATGACGCTGGAAAAAGTGAAAACGGCACGCCGGATTGAAGCCGAAAATGCCGCTGCTGCACTGGATGTGCATGACATCCAATTTTTCGATCTGGGTGATTATCCGTTGGTTTTGGAACGCGATGACAAATACCGTCTGGTTGATGTGATCCGCGCGGTACAGCCGAATTTCATGATGAGCCACTCAAAGTATGATCCCTATAACACCGATCATATGTACACCACTGATGTAGCGATGGAATGTCGGATGATCGCGCAGGCTTGGGGCCATAACCCTGGCGAAAAAGTTCTGGGTGCGCCACAATTATACTTGTTCGAGCCGCATCAAACCGAACAAATGGGCTGGAAGCCGAATGTATTTTTAGACATCACGGATGTGTGGGATAAAAAACGCGCGGCAATAGAATGCATGGAAGGGCAGCAGCATCTGTGGGATTATTATACCAATGTTGCCGAAAACCGTGGCAATCATTTCAGGCGCAATTCAGGCGGGCAAGCGGGTGGCAAGCCGTTGCGCTATGCCGAAGGGTTTCAGGCGATTTACCCAACGACCGTTGATGAATTGACATGAATGTTGTTGTTCAAAATATTGAACGGGCTGATCCTGCGGTTGTGAAAGCGCTGGGCGCGTGCGGTGTGGCAACAGTGCATGAGGCACAGGGGCGCAAAGGGCTGTTGGCATCTTATATGCGACCGATTTATGGGGGGGCTTCCATCGGGGCCTCGGCAGTTACCATACTGGCTGCACCCTGTGATAACTGGATGCTTCACGTTGCAATAGAGCAGTTGCAGGCGGGCGATGTTTTGGTGCTGGCAGTAACTTCACCAACGGATGCGGGTTACTTCGGGGATCTGCTGGCGACTTCGGCGCAAGCGCGTGGTTGCGCAGGTTTGATTATTGACGCGGGCGTACGCGATGTACGTGATTTGCAGGCAATGGATTTTCCAGTTTGGTCAAAGGCGATTTGTGCGCAAGGGACGGTGAAGGAAACCTTGGGGTCGGTTAATGTGACTGTGGTTTGCGCGGGGGTAAAAGCGAATCCTGGTGATGTGATCGTGGCCGATGATGACGGGGTGTGTGTTGTTAAGCGCGAAGAAGCGGCAGAGGTTTTGGCGAAAGCACAAGCGCGGCTGGCGAATGAAAAGCAAAAGCGGGCGCGGCTGGCAAGTGGTGAACTGGGTTTGGATATGTATGAAATGCGTGGCCGTTTGAAAGATAAGGGCCTGAGATATGTCTGAAAACGGCATTCCTTGCATGTGGATGCGTGGCGGCACCTCTAAGGGCGCGTTTTTTTTGGCAAGTGATTTGCCTGAAGATAGCGCTGCACGCGATGCTATCTTGCTGTCGATTATGGGCTCACCTGATCTGCGCCAAATTGATGGGATGGGTGGGGCTGATCCGCTGACATCCAAGGTAGCAGTGATCCGAAAATCTGAAAATGGTGCGGACGTGGATTATCTGTTTTTGCAGGTCTTTGTGGATGAAGCACGTGTCAGTGATGCACAAAACTGCGGTAATATGCTGACGGGTGTTGGGCCGTTTGCGATTGAGCGTGGGATGGTGAGACCTACGGGTGATGAAACGCAGGTCACAGTCTATATGATGAATTCTGGAAAAGTGGCGGTGCAATCGGTGCAAACGCCAAAGGGCCGTGTAATCTATAAGGGGAATGCGCGGATTGACGGGGTGCCGGGATTAGCGGCACCTATTTCAATCGCGTTCAAAGAAACAGCCGGATCAAGCTGCGGCGCGTTGCTGCCCACAGGCAGTGTGCGTGACAATATTGACGGGGTTGATGTGACTTTAATCGACAATGGAATGCCTTGTGTGGTGTTACTTGCGAAAGATGTAGGGATAACCGGCGCGGAAAGCCGTGAAGAACTAGAAGCTGATACCGGCCTGCGTGCCCACCTGGAAGCGATCCGCCTGAAAGTCGGGCCGATAATGAACCTCGGCGATGTATCCGATAAAACGGTACCTAAAATGACTATGGTCAGCGCGCCATTGCATGGTGGTGCGATTGCAACGCGTACTTTTATACCGCATCGTTGCCATGCTTCGATCGGGGTATTGGGCGCGGTTTCTGTTGCAACGGCCTGTTTACTTGAAGGTTCGGTTGCCGCAAGTTTGGCAGTGGTACCTGATGGAAGCCAAAAAGCTTTGCAGATTGAACATCCGTTAGGCGAAACAACGGTTATTCTAGATGCGGGGGCAGACAAAGCTGCGGTTTTACGCACGGCACGAAAGCTGTTTGACGGCGTGGTGTTTGCATGACGGATGCATTGCAAAAGATGGATAAAGACTGGATGGGGTTTCACCCTGACCCGCGCAAACCTGACTTTGTGCCGCCCAAGGGTGCAGTAGATGCGCATTGCCATGTATTTGGACCCGCATCGCAGTTTCCGTTCGCGGACATGCGCAAGTATACGCCTTGTGACGCGGGTAAAGAGCAGTTGTTTGCACTGCGTGATCATCTGGGGTTTTCGCGCAATGTGATTGTACAGGCGTCTTGCCATGGGCGCGATAATGCAGCGCTGGTTGATGTGCTAAAAGCTGCGGATGATTTGGCGCGTGGTATAGTCGTGGTTGGGCCTGACGTAACAGACGAAGAACTGGCACTGATGGATAAGGCAGGGGTGCGGGGTGTGCGGTTCAACTTTGTTAAACGCTTGGTAGACGCCACACCGAAACAGGTATTTCTGGACATTGCCGAACGGGTAAAAAAACTGGGTTGGCATATTGTGGTTTATTTTGAAGCCGCTGATCAACACGACCTGATCCCGTTTTTGAAACAACTGCCCACAGTTGTAGTTGTGGATCATATGGGGCGACCCGATGTATCAAAGCTTGTGGAACAAGGTGGCTTTCAGGAATTCATTACTTTACTAGCGGAAAACGATAATTTCTGGACAAAAGTCACATGTCCCGAAAGGTTGACACTTACGGGCCCGCCCTATGATGATGTGATCCCGTTTGCCCGCACTTTGGTTGATCTTTTTCCAGATCGTGTGCTTTGGGGAACTGACTGGCCGCACCCGAATATGAAATCCCATATGCCTGATGACGGAAATCTGGTAGATGTAATCCCGCGTATTGCGACAACTGTGGAAAAACAACAGGCGTTATTGGTGGATAACCCAATGCGGCTTTATTGGCCTTAAAGGAGAACGCCCATGCAGATTGATGAATTTGACTATCACACACCAATTGAAGGAACGACCTTTTTTGATGGTAAGATGGCGATGAAGGGCTATGCGCTGAACAAGATGTGTTACTCGTTCAACGGTGCCGCAGCTCGCGCCGCATATCGGGTTGATCCTGAAAGCTATATGGAAAAATTCAAACTGAACGAGGCCCAAAAACAGGCTTGTCGCAACAAAAATGTGCTGGAAATGATAGCCGAGGGCGGCAACATCTATTATCTGGCCAAGCTTGCAGGGATTTACAAGATGAATATGCAGGATATTGGTGCACAGCAAACCGGTATGTCCGTTGACGAGTTTAAAGAAAAACTCCGCAAAGCAGGGGATTGATATGGCTAGAATTATAGGTGGACTGACCACATCCCATATACCGGCTGTTGGTAATGCAATTGCGAATGAGCAGACGAAAGACCCATACTGGAAACCGTTTTTTGACGCTTATCCGCCCATTCGAGAATGGCTGGATAAACACAAGCCTGATGTTGCGATCAATATATACAATGATCATGGACTTGGCTTTTTCCTTGACCAAATGCCAACCTTTGCCATCGGTGCGGCCCATGAATACGTGAATGCGGATGAAGGTTGGGGTCTTCCGGTGATACCGCCTTTTAAAGGGGATGCGCCACTTTCGTGGCATATTATTGAAAGCATGGTTGAGGATGAGTTTGATATTACATCCTGTCAGGAACTGGCTGTTGACCACGGCTTTACCGTGCCGATGCAATTGTTTTGGCCAGGTTTGGGGGGAAATCCGAACTTGCCGCGTGCGATTCCGATCAGTGCGAACACCGTGCAGCACCCGATTCCAACGCTGAAACGTGCGTTGGATTTCGGCAAGGCTTTGGGTAAAGCTATCCGATCTTATCCTGAAGATATCAAGGTTGTTGTGCTTGGAACAGGTGGTCTGTCGCATCAGTTAGACGGGGAACGTGCCGGATTCATCAACAAAGAGTTTGATCAGATGTGTATGGAAAAGATCGTAACCGATCCTGAAAGCCTGACCGAAATTTCACGCCATGAACTTGTACGTCAAGCAGGTGCGCAGGGTACTGAATTTTTGATGTGGATGATGATGCGCGGCGCGTTGGGGTATAAGGTAAAGCCATTGCACCAGAATTACCATATTCCGATCTCAAACACAGGTGCGGGCACGATGCTGTTGGAATGCGATGCATAAGGGATTATGGCGCGATAAAGGGCTGGTTTTTTGGATTGCTTAATACAATAATTTATTCCAACATGACTGATATTGTGCAGGTTGTTATACGCATCTGCCTGCAAGAGTTTATCATCTACGCTATCCAGTTTCTGAATGGCTCTGCAAAACTATCAATTTCCGTTCAATGCGGGATTGGTTCAAAATAAAACTAAGGTTCTAGGGAGGAATACCATGAAACGACTATTAGGGGCGGCATTGTCCGCAACCATGCTGACAAGCCTTGCGCATGCGGCTGAAGTGAAAATAGGGTTTGTCACTACGCTAACAACCGGTGCTGCCGTGATCGGTAAAGATCAGGAAAAAGCCGTCAATCTGGCGATTGAACATATGGGCGGAAAAATGGGTGATCTGGATATTAACCTGATTTTCGGTGACGATGGGTTCAAACCTGAAACGGGTAAACAGGTCACGGATAAACTAGTAAAACAGGACAATGTTGACATTGTTGCAGGCTACATATGGAGTCATGTTTTACTGGCGTCACGCAAATCCGTGCTGGATGCGGGTAAGTTCTTGATCACAGCAAACGCGGGCCCTGGCCCTGTTGCGGGTAAGCTTTGCCATGAAAACTTCTTTTCCGCTAGCTGGCAGAATGATGAAACGCCAATGGCGATGGGTGAAGTGCTGAACCAGAAAGGTGTGAAATCGATCTATATCATCGCGCCGAACTATGCCGCGGGTAAAGGCATGGTTGCGGGTGTGAAGCGGACCTTCAAAGGTGAGATTATGGGTACGGACATGACCACATGGCCGACACAGCTGGATTTTTCAGCTGAATTGGCAAAAGCCAAGGCATCAGGTGCTGAAGGTTTGTTCGTATTTTATCCCGGCAAATCTGGTGGTGCGTTCATGAAGCAGTACCAACAGGCCGGCCTGAAAGATAGCCTGCCACTTTATACAACATTCACTGTTGATGCGCTGTCGCTGCCGAAATTTCAAGCTGCCGACTTTACAGACGTTTTGGGATCGCAGTTTACTCAACAGTGGGATCCAACGATTGATAATGAGCAGAACAAACGTTTCGTTGCCGACTTTCGCGCCAAGCACGGCTCATACCCGTCGTTTTACGCAGCACAAGCATACGATTCTATTTTTCTGATCAAGTCAGCGGTTGAAGCTGTTGGTGGTGATCTGACAGATATGGACGGAATGCGTGCGGCAATGAAATCTGCAAGTTATCCTTCCGTACGTGGTGAGTACACATACGGCAACAACCACATGCCGATCCAGTCTTATTATCTGCGTGAAGTTGTTAAGGATGATGATGGGGACTGGACCACAAAAGTTGTGCAAACAGTTTATGAGGCTCATCAGGATATCTATGCCAAAGATTGCGCCCTGAAGTAAATTAATACTTCATCAAATCAATATGGCCGGGGGAATAACCTGGCCATATTCACGTAACACCAATCGGAAATTACCCTCGTGGATTACACACTATTATTTGTGCAGGTGTTGAACGGCTTGCAACTGGGGTTGTTGCTGTTTTTGGTGGCATCAGGTCTGACATTGGTGTTTGGCATTCTGGATTTTGTTAATCTGGCGCATGGATCGATCTATATGGTCGGCGCTTTTATCGGTGCTTCTTTAACTTTGGTATTGGGTAATTTTCTGTTGGCTGTGCTGATTGCACTGCCGTTGACGGGGCTGGTCGGTTATGCGGTTGAGCGGGTTGTGGCGCGCAGACTATACGACAAAGATCATCTGGACCATGTGCTGGGGACTTTTGGAATGGTTCTTGTGCTGGATACAACGGCACAGATCATCTGGGGGCCTGCGGGGATAACCGTGCCATTACCTGACTGGTTGAACGGACAGGTGGCATTGTTCGATGGCGCACTTATTCCAAGTTTTCGCCTGTTGATTATCGGCACAGGTCTTGCGGTGGCAGCTGGGCTTTTTTGGTTGGTGAACTACACACGTCTTGGAATGCTGATCCGTGCGGGTGCATCAAACCGCACAATGGTATCGGCCCTTGGTATCGATATTCAGATGCTGTTCACATTGGTCTTTGCGCTTGGCGCAATGTTGGCGGGGTTGGCGGGGATGTTGATCGCACCCATTACCGGGGCTTCTATCGGAATGGGGGGGCAGATCATTATCACCGCTTTCGTGGTGATTATCATCGGCGGTGTGGGCTCAATGAAAGGAGCGTTTATCGCCGCCCTGATTATTGGATTGATCGATACGCTGGGCCGTTCGTTTTTGGACACGTTATTCACCTTTATAATGAGTGAAAATGCGGCTGAAACCGCAGCTCCTGCGGTGGCGGCGATGATGATCTATATCCTGATGGCAATTATTCTGGTGGTCAAACCGCAAGGTTTGTTTCCACCCAAGGTGCGTTGATGGGCAATATGACGAAAACCGGCTGGGTGACAGTCATTGGTATGGTCGCATTGGTGGTTCTGCCGCCCTATTTTCTGATGACTGGGCAGGCTTTTTATATGGATCTGGCCACCCGCCTTGTGATCCTTGGTATTGCGGCTGTCGGCTTGAACTTGATCCTTGGCTATGGTGGTATGGTGTCATTCGGCCATGCGGCCTTTATCGGCCTTGGGGCTTATGCGACCGGCATTCCATCCTACCACGCCACATGGGGCGGGTTTGATCTGATTGCAACTTATAACGGTTTATTTCATGTGACACTGGCCCTTGGCATTAGCGCGTTGTTTGCATTGATCACTGGTGCGATCAGCCTGCGCACCAAGGGGGTTTATTTCCTGATGATCACGATGGCGTTCGGGCAAATGGCGTTTTTCTTGTTTCAGTCACTGGATGTTTATAACGGTGATGACGGCTTGACGATTGATGTGAGATCGGAACTACCGTTCCTAAACCTTGATAGCCCGATGCAACTTTACGGGCTAAGCTATGTCTCACTCGTCATTGCAATGTTGCTGGTCAAAACTATCGTCAATTCACGGTTTGGAATGGTTCTGCAAGGCGCGAAAGACAATAATGAACGTATGGTGACACTGGGTTACAACACCTATTTCTACCGTCTGACAGCCTATGTGATATCGGGCATGATGTGTGGGTATGCAGGGTTTCTGTTGGGTAACTTCACTACATTTATTTCGCCCGACATGATGCATTGGACACGGTCAGGTGAACTGATGTTCATGATCATTCTGGGCGGGGCAAGTACGGCATTTGGCCCTGTACTGGGGTCATCCGTATTCATTCTACTGGAAGAGGTGCTATCATCATTTACCCTATACTGGCATTTGCCGTTCGGGGTGATGTTGATCGTGATTGTATTGTTTGTTCGCGGCGGGCTGATGGGCCTGTTCAAGGGCAAGGGGGAATAAGATGCCACCCTTGTTAGAAATAAAAGGACTGATGAAAAGTTTCGGCGGGATCACGGCCACTGACAATGTAAACCTGAATGTGATCAAGGGTGAGATACACGCTATTATCGGTCCCAATGGTGCCGGTAAAACCACGCTGATTACGCAATTGTCAGGTGCTTTGAAACCAGATGCGGGAACAGTAAAGTTGAACGGGATCGATATTACCGATAAGCCTGCGTATAGCCGCGCCAAACTGGGCATTACCCGTTCGTTTCAAATCACGTCGCTGGTGATGGGTATGTCGGTTTTGGACAATGTCGCTTTGGCCGTACAGGCCAATGACGGGCATTCATATAAATTTCTGAAGCCTGCGCGCAAAATCACGCATATTCGCGACAAGGCTATGGAAAACCTGATCAAGGTTGGTTTGCGTAAGCGCGCAAATGATCCAACCTCAGCCCTTTCGCACGGCGAACACAGGCAAGTGGAAATTGCCATTGCGCTAGCATCAGAAGCAGAACTGATGTTGCTGGATGAGCCAATGGCAGGCCTTGGCCCAAAAGAAAGCGCCCTATTGGTGAACTTCCTGCAAGGCCTGAAAGGCCAGCGCACTATTTTGCTGATCGAGCACGATATGGATGCTGTGTTTGCGCTGGCAGACCGCATATCCGTATTGGTTTATGGCCAGATTATAGCAACGGGCCTACCAGATGAAATCCGCAGCAATGATGATGTGCGTCACGCCTATCTGGGGGAAGAATGATGCTGAAAATCTCCAACCTCACCACGCATTTCGGCACCTCGCAAGCTTTGTTCGGCGTTGATCTGGAAATTGGTGCGGGGCAGGTTGTAACTCTTCTTGGGCGCAACGGCATGGGTAAAACCACAACGATTAATTCGATCATGGGGATCGTGCCCGCCAGCGAAGGTTCGATTGAATTTGAAGGCATGGAACTTGTCGGTAGACCGTCGTTCAAAACCGCCAATCTGGGGTTGGGATTGGTGCCGGAAGGGCGGCAGATTTTCCCGAACCTGTCGATGATGGAAAATCTGATTGCAACGGCTAGCAATCATTTGAAAATTGCCAATCCTTGGACGGTAGAGCGCGTTTTTGACCTGTTCCCCGAATTGGCCGCGCGCCAAGGGTCTATGGGCAATCTTTTGTCAGGGGGCGAGCAACAAATGCTGGCGATCGGGCGCGCTTTGATGACCAACCCCAAATTGCTGATACTGGATGAGGCAACCGAAGGGCTAGCCCCCTTGGTCCGTCAAAAAATCTGGGCTGCTCTGACCTTGGTTCGCGAACAGGGCATGTCTATTCTTGTAGTCGATAAAAACCTGAAAGATCTGTTGCGCATTGCTAACCGTAATTTCATTATCGAGCGTGGAAAGATTGTTTGGAATGGCACATCGGATGAGCTGCGCAAAGATCGGGATGCACTACATCGCTACCTTGGGGTTTAAGCGACCTATCCATTAATTGAATAGGACCTCTGGATAATTAATTTCATCCCACCCCTGAACAATACTATCCTTACTCTAAGTCGTAAGGAATTTCAGGATAAAATCCAGTGAAATTATCCGATAAGTGAATGGGAGAAATTTCATGTTAAGCAAAGAAAAGAATGAGGTATTAACGCAAGTTGGGGCGGGCACTCTTACAGGTAAAGTCATGCGTCAATATTGGATACCTGCAGCTCTATCCGAGGAATTAAGCGATGATAAACGCATCGTTCCTGTCACTTTGATGGGTGAATTGCTTGTATTGTTTCGCAACGATGACGGTACACTTGGCCTGCTAGACCGTAGGTGTCCGCACCGTGGTGTTGACCTGTGTTATGGGCGGTTGGAAGATAACGGCTTGCGATGTCCTTTCCACGGTTGGAACTTTGGTGCGGATGGGCAGTGTCTGGAACAGCCCGGCGAACCGGAAGACTCAACCGCTTATAAAAAGATCAAAACAACATCTTACCCAGTAGTAGAAAAGAACGGAATTATTTTTGCTTTTATGGGGGAAGGCGAGCCACCTGAGCTTCCGAATTTTGATTGCTTTCGCGCCCCTGACAGTCATGTGTTTGCCTATAAGGGCTATTGGAATTGCAACTGGTTACAAGCGTTGGAAGTGGGTATCGACCCGGTTCACGCATCTTTCCTGCACCGCTTTTTGGAAGATGAAGATGCAAGTGATCAGTATGGTAAGCAATTTCGCGATAATGCGGCTGGCACAGACATTCCGATCACGCAAGTTCTGCGCGAATATCCGCGCCCTGAAATTTTGGTTGATAAAACCGAATTCGGGCTGCGATTGACCAGTTTGCGCCATCTGAAAGGCGGCAAAACCCACGTGCGTGTGACCAATCAAATTTTCCCCTGTGCCATCACAATTCCTATGTCGGCCACAATGAATATCACCCAGTGGCATGTGCCGATAGATGATGAAAGCTGTTATTGGTATTCGATGTTCACCAGTTTCACTGAGCCTATCGACAAAGAAAAAATGCATGCGCAACGGGCTAATGAAACCACGGGCGTGGATTACAGACCGAAACACAACGCTGACAATGAATACGGGTTTGATCCTGCAGAGCAGAAAACCCTGACCTATACCGGCATGGGTATGGATATTAACGTACATGATCAGTGGGCGGTAGAATCGCAAGGGCGCATTCGGGATCGGACACTGGAAAATCTCGCGACTTCGGATAAAGCCATCGGGGCGCATCGGCAATTGATCAGAATGGCGATCAACAAGATGGCAGCGGATGGGGCTGACTTGGCAGATTTCTTATCCGACTTACCCGCAAAAAATGTTATCGGCCCCATCGCATTGGATGCGGTTGCGGTGACTGATGACCATGAAAGCCTTTGGCGCGAAAAAGACGCGGAACGCCGCACGGCATGTGAATGGGATGCAAAGTTGTAGCATTGTTTGAAAATCAGGGAGTAAGAGATGCCCAGTTTCGTTGATAAACACGGGCTTTGGTCAGCTGGGGACAAGGCTAAAGCGCATGCGATAATCAAGCAGGCCGAAAAGGCGCGTCTGGAAGTTTTGCGGGTCTCTTTTGTGGATCAGCATGGATTGTTGCGCGGCAAAACGCTGGTCATAGACAGCCTGAAGGCTGCGCTTGAAAACGGCGTGAACATGACCTCTACACTGCTGTTGAAGGATACATCACACGTCACGGTTTACCCTGTCTGGCAGGAAGATATCGGATTTGGCAACGGCGTACTTACTGGGGCATGTGATGTGGTCATGTTGCCCGATCCGTCAACTTTTCGCGTATTGCCGTGGTCGCCCAAGAACGGCTGGTTGCTGGCTGACCTCTATCATACCGACGGCACGTCTGTTCCCGTGTGTTCGCGTGGCTTGCTGAAAACGACATTGGCCAAGCTGCATGCAAAGGGCATGGAAATTGTCACGGGGCTGGAAGTTGAATTTCACGTGCTACGGATAACCGACCCAAAGCTTGGTTTGGATGACGCAGGGCAACCCGGCACGCCGCCTGAAACGGAATTGCTATCACAGGGATTTCAGTACCTTTCAGAACAACGCTATGATGCGTTGGAAGATGTTTACGATCTGATCCGCCAAAATTGTGAAGCTCTTGATCTGCCGATCCGGTCTTTGGAAGTCGAGTTTGGCCCCAGCCAGCTAGAGGTTACCTTTGACCCCGCTAAAGGTATAAAGCACGCAGACAATATGGTGCTGTTCCGCTCTATGGTGAAACAGGTTTGTGCGCGCCAGGGCCTTCATGCAACATTCATGTGCCGCCCGAAGTTTTCGGATGCGCTGGCAAGCGGATGGCATCTGCATCAATCATTGGTTGATATCAAAACGGGCGAAAACCTGTTCATGCCAAAGGAAGGTGAACAGATATCCAAACTTGGTGAACAGTGGATTGCTGGCATACTGGAACACGCGGCGGCCAGCTGCATTTTTTCAACGCCGACAGTAAACGGATATAAACGTTATCGCCCATTCACGCTGGCCCCTGACCGTATTCAATGGGGCCGCGACAACAAAGGCGCGATGATCCGCGCCTTGTGCGGGCCGGGTGACAAAGCCAGCCGCATTGAAAATCGTATCGGCGAACCTGCGGCAAATCCCTACCTGTATTTTGCTTCACAAATCCTGTCTGGGCTGGATGGCATTAACAGGGATCTGTCAGCCCCTAAACCTGTCGAGCGGCCTTATGACAGTGACGCGGAACATCTGCCCAAAAGCCTGATTGATGCGATCAGCGCTTTAAAGGGCAGTGTGTTCTATCGCGAGCAGTTGGGTGATGCATTTGTGGATTATTACAGTCATATCAAATCCGCAGAATGGGAGCGCTACATAGCCGCGATTTCTGATTGGGAAGAACGCGAGTATTTTGCGTTGTATTAGCATTATCTTGCACATTTTCCAAAACAATGCAGTATAAAGCATAACCGATTTACGGCAGGGAGGCCTGTATGTCACCAGAAGGAAATGCTGCGTTATATTTTGTCGACAGGCATGTCAGCGAAGGGCGTGGCGATAAAATTGCCTTTCGTGAAGCTGCAGGGGGGAAAAGAACACTTACATATGGTGAGCTTTCCAACCGATCTGCTTGCGTTGCCGGTGCATTGTCAAGTGCAGGCATTCACCGAGAAGAGCGCGCCTTGATGCTTGTGCTTGATAAAACTGAGTTTCCCGAAATTTTCTGGGGCTGTCTGAAATCCGGCGTGATACCGGTTCCGCTTAACACGCTTTTATCCACGCCGGTTTATGAGGCTATTCTGAATGACAGCCGTGCGGCCTGCCTGTTTGTTTCCAAAGAACTTCTGCCCGTTGTCGGCCCGGCAATTACTGCCACATCCCACCTGCGCAAAGTTGTTGTTGTGGGGGATGACGGACCTGAAGATATGGAAACCTACTCTGATTTTCTGAATGGGGCCCGACCCGTCGAAGCCCTGAATGTTTCGGGTGATGAAGTTGCGTTTTGGCTGTATTCATCGGGGACAACTGGCTTGCCCAAAGGTGTACGCCACATCCACGATAGTCTGAAATCTACAGCGGATACATACGGGCAACGCGTGCTAAAAATCAAAGAAGATGATGTGGTTTACTCGGCTGCGAAAATCTTTTTTGCCTATGGGCTTGGTAATGCAATGACATTTCCGATGTCGGTCGGGGCCACAACTGTTTTGTTTGATGGGCGGCCAACACCCGCGATCTCTGTCGAAATCATTCAAACAGAACGCCCAACTGTATTTTGCGGTGTGCCAACTTTATATGCCGCAATAATTGCCCATGTGGAAAATAACGATGAATCGCCCACTAGCAGCCTTCGAACATGCATTTCCGCAGGCGAAGCCTTACCAGAAGATATCGGAAAACGGTGGCATGAAATTTGGGACACACATATTCTGGACGGTGTCGGGTCAACCGAAATGCTGCATATATTCCTGTCTAACGGTGACGGCGATGTGGTTTATGGTACGTCCGGCACAGCGGTCCCCGGTTATGATCTGCGATTGGTTGACGATACCGGCAAGGGAATTGTTAGTGCTAAAGAAATAGGCGAGCTGCTTGTGCGCGGCGCATCGGCCGCCGACGGATACTGGAACCAACGCGATAAAAGCCGGGCAACGTTTGAAGGCGAATGGACACGCACAGGGGATAAATATGAACTGACCGAAGATGGCCGCTATTTATACTGTGGGCGCACGGATGATATGTTCAAGGTATCCGGTATTTGGGTTTCCCCGTTTGAGGTTGAACAGGCGCTAGCCTCCCATCCTGCAATTCTAGAAGCGGCGGTTGTTTCCGCGCGTGATGATCAGGGGCTGGAAAAGCCGATGGCCTATGCGGTGCTGAAATCTGGTCAGGATAGTGAAATGCTGCAAGGCGAACTGAAGGAATATGTCAAAGATAAAGTCGGCAAATGGAAATACCCACGCTGGATAAGGATTGTACCCGACCTGCCCAAAACAGCTACCGGTAAAATACAGCGGTTCAAACTAAGGACAGAAGCATGAGTGTATTCAAGTGGCAAGATCAGGAGTTGGGAAAAATCACTGTCGGTGGCAAAGATCTGGAATGTGCTTGTTTTGGGCCACCCCCAGATCAATCCCCGACAATCGTCATGCTGCACGAAGGTTTGGGTTGTCTTGCCTTATGGCGTGATTTTCCGCAAAAACTGGCGGATGCAACGGGTTTCGGCGTTTTTGTTTACTCGCGCGCGGGGTATGGGCAATCTGATCTCGCAAATATGCCAAGACCGCTGGATTACATGACACGCGAAGCCGTTGATGTTTTACCTGCTGTGCTGGACAAGATCGGATTGCAACACGGTATTTTATTGGGCCACAGTGATGGCGCGTCAATTGCAGCGATTTATACGGGCAGCATTGAAGACCACCGTATTCGAGGGCTGGTTTTGATGGCACCGCATTTCTTTACAGAGCCCGTGGGATTGGCGGCAATCGCCAAAGCCAAGCTGGCTTATGATACTGGCGATCTTACCGCGCGGATGGCGAAATATCACCGCGATGCAGACAATATGTTTTGCGGTTGGAATGATAGCTGGTTGCACCCGGATTTCAAAAAATGGAATGTGGCTGATGCTATTGATTACCTACGCGTTCCGGTTCTGGCGATACAGGGGTTTCAGGACGAATATGGAACGTATGCGCAAATTCAGGAAATCGAAGACCGTATTTATTCACCCGTTGATGTGCTGATGCTGGATGATTGTCGCCACTCGCCTCATCTTGACCAACCTATAAAAACCTGCGCTGCTATTGCCGATTTTGCTACGCGCTTGCAACGCATCGAAGCAGCAGAGGTAATCATGTTGTAGTATTTTGTATATAGCATTATAGCGCATAAATTTGTTTACGGTGGCGATATTAGGCAATATATTGCAAGTTAGCGAAGATCATAAAGGAATCGAATGCATGACGAAGGTTATTGATTTCCAGACCGACCCCTCAAGGTATCGCCATTGGCGGGTCGAATATGATGGAGAGATTGCAAATCTTTACATGGACGTTGACGAACAGGGCGGCCTTTTTGATGGATATGAACTAAAGCTTAACTCCTACGATCTGGGTGTTGATATTGAACTGGCGGATGTTGTGCAAAGACTGCGCTTTGAGCACCCCGAGGTAAAAACCGTGGTTATGCAATCCGCCAAAGATAGGGTGTTTTGCGCAGGGGCCAACATCAGAATGCTGGGTGGCGCAACACATGCTCATAAGGTTAATTTCTGTAAATTCACCAACGAAACCCGCAATACGTTTGAAGCCGCAGAAGCGGATTCCGGGCAGACGTATATCTGTGCTATCAAAGGCTCTTGTGCGGGTGGTGGCTACGAACTTGCATTGGCCTGCAACTATATCATGCTGACCAATGACAGCAGCTCTGCTGTGGCACTACCCGAAGTGCCATTGCTTGCAGTTTTACCGGGAACCGGAGGCCTGACACGCATAACTGACAAGCGTAAAATGCGCCGCGACTTGGCGGATGTGTTTTGCTCACTGGAAGAGGGCGTCAAAGGTAAGCGTGCCAAAGACTGGAACCTTGTTGACGAAGTTATTCCAAACTCAAAGTTCGACGCGGTGGTTCAAGAACGCGCGAAAGAATTTGCACGTAAATCTGCGCGCCCATCAGATGCAAAAGGTATCACGCTTACTCCGCTTGACCGCACATTTTCAGAAGACGGATCAATTTCATATTCCACGATCAAGGTTGCAACTGACCGCACCAACAAGCGCGTGACAATCACAATCTTAGGGCCGGACAACACAGCCCCCGCAACAATGGATGAATTTCAAAAACAAGGTACGGATACCTATATGTTACGTATGGCGCGTGAACTGGATGACGCCATCCTGCACCTGCGGCTGAATGAAATGGAGTTGGGTTTGATCGTGTTTAAAACTCAGGGCGACCCCGCATTGATGCAGGCACATGAGGATCTTCTGCTAAACCACAAAGACCACTGGTTGGCGAATGAGGTGTTGCATTACTGGAAGCGCATTCTGAAACGCATCGACATGACATCGCGCTCTCTTGTGGCACTTGTCGAACATGGTTCCTGCTTTACGGGCGTGCTGGCGGAATTACTGTTCAGCGTTGATCGCAGCTATATGATGGAAGACGAATTTGAAGGTGATAACCGGAAAACCTGTGCTGTTACCCTGTCGATGTCCAACTTCGGGCAATATCCGATGGGTAATAATCTAACCCGCCTGGAAACCCGCTTTCTGGGCGACCCCGAAGTGGTTGATGTTCTTAAAAACAAAATCACCCAACCATTGAAGGCCGCAGATGCTTCCGAACTCGGCTTGGTTACCTATGCGCTTGACGATATCGACTGGGAAGATGAAATCAGGATTTTTATGGAAGAACGCGCCAGTTTTTCACCTGATGCTATGACGGCAATGGAAGCAAACCTGCGCTTCCCTGGGCCTGAAACAATGGAAACCCGCATATTCGGCCGCCTTACAGCCTGGCAAAATTGGGTGTTCCAGCGCCCGAATGCAGTTGGCGAAGATGGTGCCTTGCAAAGTTACGGCACTGGGCGTCGCGGCAAATACAACATGGAACGCGTCTAGTTGCGCACGATAGGAAATTAAAATGAATGATCTCGTCAATGTCAGCTATGATACGCAAATCCCCAATAATGTGGGTCTGTCTTCGGATAAGCGCGTTCTGAAAGCACTGGAAAAGTGGCATCCCGGATATATCAACTGGTGGACAGAACTGCTGCCTGACAAATTTCAAAAAAGTGATATCTATTTGCGCACAGCCGTAAGTGTAGACCCAAAGGGCTGGGCGAAATTCGACTATGTCAAAATGCCGGAATATCGCTGGGGTATTCTATTGGCGCCCGCGGTTGAAGATCGCCGTATCCCATTTGGTGAACATGCAGGCGAACCCGCCTGGCAAGAGGTTCCCGGTGAATGCCGCGCCATGCTGCGCCGCCTGATTGTTATTCAGGGCGACACAGAGCCTGCGTCAGTGGAACAGCAGCGTTTTTTGGGCATTACTGCCCCGTCACTTTATGACATGCGCAACCTGTTTCAGGTAAATGTGGAAGAGGGTCGCCACCTTTGGGCAATGGTTTATCTTTTACAGAAATATTTCGGTGCGGATGGCCGCGAAGAAGCCGATGATCTGTTGCGCAGGTCATCAGGCTCGGAAGAGGCGCCACGTATGCTGGGGGCATTTAATGAAGAAACCCCGGATTGGTTGTCGTTTTTTATGTTTACCTATTTCACAGACCGTGATGGCAAAATGCAGCTGGAAAGTCTGGCCCAATCCGGATTTGACCCATTATCACGCACATGCCGCTTTATGCTAACCGAAGAAGCCCACCACATGTTTGTTGGTGAAACAGGTGTCGGGCGTACCATTCAACGCACATGTGAGGCGATGAAAGAAGCGGGTATTGATGATCCTTATGACATCGAAAAAGTCCGTGCCCTTGGGGTGATTGATCTGCCTACCATCCAGAAAAAGCTGAATTTGCACTACACATTGTCACTGGATCTGTTTGGCCGCGAAGTGTCTACCAATGCGGCAAATGCGTTCAACGCAGGTATCAAGGGGCGTTATCTGGAAGGGCGTATTGATGATGATCACAAGCTGAATGATGCATTTTATCCCGTGCGCAGCGTTGTGGATAATCAAATCCTTTTGCAGGATGTGCCCGCGTTGACTGCGATTAACATGCGTCTGCGGGATGATTATGTGCGTGACGCAGCAGGCGGCGTTGGGCGTTGGAACAAGATCATAGAAAAGCTGGGTGTACAATTTGAAATGACCATGCCGCATGAAGGCTTCCACCGCCAGATTGGTGTTTTTGCGGACGTGTTGGTTGATCCAACAGGCAATATCATCAGCAAAGGAAAATGGGATGCAAAAGTAAAAGACTGGCTACCGACCAAGTCCGATGGCGACTTTATTCAGTCTTTGATGATACCTGTATCCGAGCCCGGTAAATACGCTGGCTGGATTGCCCCACCTAAGATCGGTATAAATAACCAGCCCGGTGATTTTGAATATGTGAAGTTGCATATGGCGTAGATATTAACACGGAAATGTTTTCACCCCCGATATACTGCGCCTGACAAATAGATGAGATGTAGATGAACAAACCGCAAAAGCAGCACCTGATTGACCCCGAGATATGTATTCGGTGTCATACATGCGAAATGGCCTGCACGATCGAGGCGATCAGCCATGATGACAATAATGTTGTTGTGGATGCCTCAAAGTGCAATTTTTGCATGGATTGTATTTCGGTTTGCCCAACAGGGTCGATTGACGAATGGCGCATTGTCCAGACACCTTATTCTGTGGAAGAACAGCTTGGCTGGATGGATTTACCTGAACAGGCTGACATTAAATCGCCCGATGCGGATGGTGATATAGAAGCGCATGATGCGGCTGTAGCAGCCCTTTTGGCAGAGGCCCATAAAGGGGCGGGCGGCAAAGCCGTTGCGCCCAAATCAGCTACAAAACCATCGGTTAATCTCTATACACTGGGCAAGCCGGCAACCGCCACTGTTCAGGGAAATTACCGTTTAACCGCTGAAGGTAGCGATACGGACGTACGTCATATTATCCTTGATCTTGGCGGCCAACCCTTTCCTGTGCTGGAAGGCCAATCTGTTGGGGTTTCAGCACCGGGAAAAGATGCCACAGGTAACGTACATCTTTCCAGATTGTATTCCGTATCCAGCCCGCGCGATGGTGAACGGCCGAATTTCAACAATATTTCTCTGACAGTAAAACGCGAAGAACACGGCATATGTTCGAACTATTTATGCGACCTTGAAATGGGCGACGAAATACAGCTGACTGGGCCGTTTGGTGCAACGTTTTTGCTACCTGCCGATCCGCAGGCAAATCTGTTGATGATTTGCACCGGCACAGGTTCTGCACCGTTTCGCGGCTTCACAATGCGCCGCCAACGCGAGAACCCCGCGCTGCAAAATGCTATGACGTTAATTTTTGGCGCACGCCGTCCCGATGACTTGCCGTATTTTGGCCCGCTTAAGAAAATACCTGAAACGTTCATGAAGACCTTCTTTGCTTTTAGCCGTATGAGTGATGCGCCAAAGCAATATGTGCAAGATAGTTTAAGGAATGAAACAGACAGGGTCGCCAAGCTTTTGCAAAGTCCGGACACATATATTTATATCTGCGGATTAAAAGCAATGGAACAGGGTGTAGAACAGGCAATGCATGACATTGCCCGTAATGTAGATCTGGATTGGACTATGCTGCGTGATGAAATGCGCGAAAATGGCCGTTATCATGTGGAAACGTATTAAGGTTTTTGTTGAAGTTTAACGACAATTGTATATATATGCATTATAATGCATAAGCGATGGTCATATGGATGATATTACAAATTTCCAGGGTGAAGTAACACTGGATAATGGCGGAACGCTTGGCGATCATCATGTCTCTGCCTTGATTATACGGGTCGGAAAACGCGTTCGCAAGGCCCGGGAACGCAAAGGTATCCCACGCCGCGTGTTGTCTGAAACATCAGGCGTTTCACCACGATATCTGGCTCAGCTTGAAGCGGGCGAAGGTAATATCTCGATCGGATTATTGCAAAGGATCGCAACCGCACTTGACCATCGTATTGAGTGGCTAATGGGGGAAGATGATCCTTGGGATTCCGATGTGCTGCGCGTGGCGGATATGTACCGATCTTCAAATGCTGAGGTTCAGCAACGAATATTGCAAATCTTAAACTCTGATTCGACCGGTGCTAACCGCGGGCACCGCATTTGCCTTGTCGGCTTGCGCGGTGCAGGAAAATCCACTCTTGGCGCACTGGCAGGCAAAGCCGTGGGCATGCCATTTGTCGAACTTAACCACGAGATTGAAGAACAAAGCGGTATGCCTGTAGCTGAAGTGATGGCTTTTTACGGGCAGGAAGGTTACCGCAAACTGGAAGCACAGGCGATAAGCCGGATTATAGCAACCTATGATACCATGATTTTAGCGGTTTCCGGCGGCATTGTTGCAGCCCCTGACACCTACAATCAGTTGCTTGAAAATTTTCAAACCGTGTGGCTGAAAACCACACCGGAAGAACACATGGCGCGCGTTCGCGCACAAGGGGATGAGCGCCCGATGGCAGGCAATCCCGAAGCTATGGAGCAATTAAAGTCAATTCTGGCCAGCCGTGAAACTCTATATGAAAAAGCGATGGCGCAAATCGATACATCGGGGAAAACAGTGAATGCATCATTAAGTGAATTGCTGGATGTGTTCGAAGCGCGAAATTTTTCGCTTACGGCAGTCTGATATAAAAAAAAGGATAGATATTCATGACTGAAACATGTCACGGCAGGTGCTTATGCAAAGCTGTCAGCTTTGAAATCGACTTGCCGATCTTTTCCTGCGTCAACTGTCACTGTGAAAGTTGCCGCCGCCAGTGTTCTGCCCCGATGACCACCTACATCGGCGTAAAAGACGGACAATGGCGATGGACAGGCAAAGCCCCCAAGGTCTACAATTCGTCCCCCGGCGTTGAACGCACATTTTGTGATGACTGCGGCACCCCGCTTTCATTCTGCTCGACAAGCCTGTCGGGTGTTATGCATTTCTATGTGACGGCAATGGAAAAGCCTGAAAACTATAAACCCACGCTTCACGTTGCTCACGAAGAAAAACTTCCTTGGTTGAATATCTGCGATGCTTTACCAACACGCAACGGGCCGAGTTATTTGTAAATTTGGATGCTTGTTGAAAATGTCATTGATTTCGTACAAATAACAAGGGTTGGTGATAATCTACCTGTCCGAATGAAAGCTATCGAAAGGGAACAAGCCAATGCAAACCTATCAAGGTTCATGCCATTGCGGGGCTGTCGAATTTGAGATCGATACTGATTTCACCGAATTTACAAAATGTGATTGCTCACTCTGCCGTAAGAAAAACGCCGTGATGACAAAAGTGCACGAAAGTCATTTCAGGCTGCTGAAGGGCGAAAAACAGCTTGGTCTTTATCAATGGAATACACACAATGCCAAGCATCATTTCTGTAAGAAATGTGGTATCTACACGTTCCACCGCAAGCGCGTATCGCCCGACTTTTTCGGCATCAACGTCTATTGTCTGGATAATGCCGATATTTCAAAAGTACCTATCATTGAAGTGGATGGTATCACCATGTCGGTGGAGCAAACCGATAAGTAGGGTGGGCTTCAGCCCACCACTACCCAACAATTAACCCTTTTTCAAAACCTTGCGTCCCAACAATTCCGCGATCTGAACTGCATTCAGCGCAGCCCCTTTACGCAGATTGTCAGATACGCACCACAGGTTGATGCCGTTCTCAACCGTGCTGTCTTGGCGAATGCGACTGATGTATGTGGCATACTCGCCCACACAATCTGTTGGTGTGATATAACCACCGTCTTCGCGTTTATCGACAACCATGATGCCCGGCGCCTCACGCAGAATATCGCGTGCTTCATCTTCGTCCAGAAAATCTTCGAACTCGATATTCACCGCTTCCGAATGGCCGACAAAAACCGGCACGCGCACACAAGTGGCTGTGACCTTGATCTTTGTATCAATGATCTTCTTGGTTTCGGCGACCATTTTCCATTCTTCTTTAGTGGTGCCGTCTTCCATAAACACGTCAATATGCGGGATCACGTTGAATGCGATCTCTTTGGGGTAAACCTTTGCTGCCACTTCCTGGCCCGGCACATATTTACCTTTGGTCTGGTTCCACAGCTCGTCAATCGCAGCCCTACCAGAGCCTGAAACAGACTGGTAAGTCGACACAACAACCCGTTTGATAGTCGCGCGGTCATGCAAAGGCTTCAAAGCCACAACCATCTGTGCGGTCGAACAGTTCGGATTGGCGATGATATTCTTTTTCGAATACCCCATGATTGCATCAGGGTTACACTCAGGCACGATCAACGGCACGTCAGGGTCATAGCGGTAAAGCGATGAGTTATCGATCACTACACAACCGGCGGCAGCTGCAATTGGTGCATATTCTTTGGTCGCGTCAGAACCCACGGCAAACAAAGCCATGTCCCAACCCGTGAAATCGAAAGTGTCCAAATCCTTCGTCTTCAACGTCTTGTCACCAAAGCTGCATTCCGTTCCCAATGAATTGCGACTTGCAAGTACTGCAATTTCATCAATTGGAAACTGGCGTTCATCCAGAATATTCAGCATTTCGCGGCCTACGTTGCCAGTGGCACCCGCGACGACAATACGGTAACCCATGTTCAGGTCTCCTAAGTTAAAGTTTGGACATGTTCCCTATGGGGAACAGGCGGGCTATAGCGCATGTCCACAGTATTGTGAAATGGCAAAATGCAATAATTCTGCTACTGTTGTGCAAAACACAAAGGTTTTACCATGAAATATGCTCTGACGTCGCTATTCACTCTTCTTATAGCAACACAGGCCGTGGCCGATTCCCCCCGTGTAGTGAATGTTGACGCAAGCAAATCAGGCAGTACATGGCGGTTTGATGTCGCGATAAAACACGCCGATGAAGGCTGGGATCATTATGCCGACGGTTGGGGGGTTTATTTGCCCGATGGCACAGAACTGGGTTACCGCGTTCTGGCGCATCCGCATGTGAATGAACAACCTTTTACGCGCTCCCTGTCAGGTGTTAAAATTCCGAAAGGCACAAAATCCGTTATCATCCGTCCCCATGACAAAGTGCATGGGTTGGGGGAAGACTTCAATGTAGAACTGAAGTGAGCAAGAAACCCACAGAGTTACTGGAAGGCGCATATGATCTGCAAGATGCGGCAGACAACATCGCTTATTACAAAGATTTTGCCACCCAGTATGATGATGGTTTCGCGGCGGCCATGGGTTATAACTCACCTGCGGCATTGGCAGAAACCTTTCAAAAGATATCCACTGATGAAGACCGGCCCATAGCCGACATAGGTTGCGGCACAGGTCTTGTGGCCGAAGCTCTCGACTTGCCTGCAGCTGCTATCGATGGCTATGATATATCCACCGAAATGCTAGACAAAGCCCGTGCTAAAAACCTGTACCGCACGCTTTATCAGGCTGATCTGAAACAACCCCTTGCAACTTATCCCAATGACTATGGTGCTTTAATATCAGCAGGCACTTTCACACTGGGCCACCTTGGCCCGCATGATCTAGGGAACCTGTTAAGCCTATTGTGCAAGGACGGCCTGATTTGTGTGACGGTCAGCACAAAGCACTATAATAAGCAGGGCTTTGCACAGTTTCTGGATAATCTACATCATACGGGCAAAATCACCGAACCTCAAATCCACACCGTTCCCATATATACAGATATGGCCCACGAACATGCCACCGATACGGCCCATATCCTGATCTTTCGTAAAACTTAATGCCGCTTCCGCCAAAATTTTATCAAGGCATAAGACGCGATTGAAATCCATAACACTTCAATGATGATCGCACCCAAATTGGGACGGAACCAAAGTGAATAAAGGATCATGATAGAGCCTATCAAATTCAGCATTTGAAATCTGGGGTTTTCACCACTGACACGCCCCGTAGACACACCGAAATACGCGACCGAAATCAAGATAGACCCGATGATGCCAATCCAATCGGCCATGTTTAAATCTGACATGAAATCCATGTTGCTTCCCCTAATTTCTGCCGTTCAAGTAATATAGAACCCGAATGACAGGTCAATATTAGCACTATGTAGGCAACTGTAGCCTTGCCGTTTAGGACCCTGTCTGTAATCTTGCACCCATGACATTCTTTGACACAAAACTCGACGATAAGTTCGACTTGACCAAAACCCGCATTTACACATCGGGCACTCAGGCCTTAGTGCGCCTGTGCCTGATGCAAGCCGCGCGTGACCGTGCCGCAGGTCTTGATACCGGCGGTTACGTTAGTGGTTATCGCGGTTCGCCACTGGGCGGGCTGGATCTGCAATTCGAGCGTGGCAAAAAATCCCTTGAAGATGCCCAAGTGATCTTTGAAGCAGGGCTGAATGAAGACATCGCCGCCACTGCCATATGGGGTACACAACAGGCTGAATTGCGCGGCGACGGTAAACATGACGGCGTATTTGCCATGTGGTACGGCAAAGGCCCGGGCGTTGACCGATCGGGCGATGCCATCCGTCACGCCAACCTTGCAGGCTCTTCCAAAAACGGTGGCGTATTGTTGTTGATGGGCGACGATCACACTTGCGAAAGCTCCACCACCGCACACCAAAGCGAATACGCGCTTGTCGATGCGATGGTGCCAATCCTCAACCCTGCCAGCGTGTCCGAAATTATTGAATACGGCTTGCATGGCTGGGCCTTATCACGCTTTGCAGGTGTCTGGTGCGGCTTGAAATGCGTCAAAGACAACGTGGAATCGTCAGGTTCCATTGATGTCAGGCTGAACAATTTCAAAACCACACTGCCCACCGATTTTGATATGCCTACAGATGGCCTGAACATTCGCCTGAACGATCACCCCACCGTGCAAGAGGCGCGTTTACACCAACATAAACTGGATGCAGTGCGGGCTTATACCCGGGCCAACGCGCTGGACAAAACCATTTACAATGGCGGAAAATCCCCCAAAAGCGGCATCGTTTCCACCGGTAAATCCTATATGGATACCCTCCAAGCACTAGACGAGTTGGGTATAGACAAAGCCCGCGCCAACAGGATGGGTTTGGCGTTATACAAAGTTGCTATGCCATGGCCGCTGGAACCCACTGGCATTGCTGCGTTTGCCAAAGGTCTGGATCAAATCATCGTGGTCGAAGAAAAACGTGCCTTGATCGAAGACCAGCTTCGTACCATTCTTTATGGTCAGGAAAACCCGCCCAGCATCATCGGCAAGAAATCTGAAACAGGCGCGGTTCTGTTTCAACCCGAACTTGCCCTGAATTCTGTCCAAATCGCTGCCGCTATAGGCGAACGCCTACTGGTACTGAAGGGCGGTAAATTGTTGGCAAACAAGGTCAATGATCTGCAAGCACGGCTAACCGAGATCCGCGATGAGCTACCCGTCGCGCGCGGCCTTGTATTTTGCGCAGGCTGCCCGCACAACACATCCACCATCCTGCCCGAAGGCGCCCGCGGCTTTTCGGGTATCGGTTGCCACTGGATGGCACAATTCATGGATCGCACGGTAGAAGGCTACACCCACATGGGTGCCGAAGGTGCCAACTGGATCGGCGAGGCAAAGTTTTCCACCTGCGATCACGTGTTCCAGAACATTGGCGACGGCACCTATAACCATTCCGGCATCATGTCAGTGCGCGCCGCCGTGGGCTCTGGCATCAACATGACCTACAAGATCCTTTATAATGACGCGGTCGCCCTGACAGGCGGCCAGTTGCACGATGGCGGCATGGATGCCTATGACATCGTCGCCGAAGTTCTGGCCGCAGGGGTGACCCAGCTGGAATACGTCACCGAAGACCCCGGTCGCATTGATCGTTCCCGTCTGCCTGGCGGCATCAAAATCCATCACCGGCGCGATCTGCAAAAAGTGCAGGAAGGCATCGCCAAGGTGAAGGGCATCAGCGTTATCCTATACGATCAAACCTGTGCATCTGAAACGCGCCGCAGGCGCAAACGCGGCACCATGCCCGAGTTGGATAAACGCCTGTTTATCCACCCCGATGTTTGCGAAGGTTGCGGCGATTGCGGCGTGCAATCCAATTGTGTCGCAGTGCAACCGCTTGATACCCCGCTGGGCCGCAAACGCAAAATCGACCAGTCGGTTTGCAACAAGGATTTCACCTGTGCAGACGGGTTTTGCCCCAGCTTTGTCACTGTACTGGGCGGCACTCCGCGTAAAACCAAAGCGACCCTGACTAATCTACCAGACCTGCCGGCACCCAACAGCAAACCAAGCCTCGACAAGCCTTATTCCATTCTGGTCACGGGCGTGGGCGGCACGGGCGTTGTCACTATCGGCGCACTTGTCGGCATGGCCGCACATCTGGATGGCAAGGGTAGCGGTATCATCGATATGGCTGGCCTGTCACAAAAGGGCGGCTCGGTTTATTCGCACATCAAAATTGCCGCCACGCCCGACGCCATCAAAACCATTCGCGTTGCTGACGGTTGTGCTGACCTGATGCTGGGCTGTGACGTGATCGTGGGGGCAGGCAATCAAGCGTTATCGACCTTATCGAAATCCACCCACGCCTTGATCAACACCCACGAACAAATGCCGCGTGAATTCGCTTATGATAAGGATTTCACCCTGCCGACGGGCCTGATGCACAGCCGCATTACTGACACGGTCGGGCAGGCAAACACCGCTTTTGTTGACGCCACAAAATACGCTACAAAACTGCTGGGCGACAGTATCGGCACCAATCTATTCATGCTGGGCGTGGCCTATCAAAAGGGGTTTATCCCGCTTAGCGAAAAAGCCATCCACCGCGCCATTGACCTGAACGGTGTCGCCGCAGAGATGAACAAAAATGCCTTCGCGCTGGGCCGTCACTGGGCATTGCATCCATCACGTCTGGATGCGCTTTTGCCTGTTGCCACAATAGAAGCAGAACCGCAAACGCTGGTCGAAATAATCGCAGATCGCACAGTACGTTTAACGGCATATCAAAATGCCGCTTATGCCAACAGCTACCGTGATTTCATGGCGCAGGTTTCTGATAGGCCCTATGCAATTACCATTGCCCAAAACCTGTATAAGTTGATGGCCTACAAAGACGAATACGAGGTTGCCCGCCTCTACGCTGATCCATCGTTCAAACAAAAACTGCATGAACAATTTGAAGGTGATTTAAAACTGAAAATATCCCTCGCCCCACCGCTAGTATCACGTCCCGACCCCTTCACAGGCAAAGCGAAAAAATACGAGTTCGGCGCATGGATATTCCCCGCCTTCAAGGTTTTAAAAAACTTGAAGGGCTTGCGCGGAACCTCGTTTGATCCATTTGGTTACTCGAAGGAACGCCGTAAGGAGCGTGCGTTGATTGAGGAATATAAAACGATGATACTGGAAATTGATAAGGAAGCAGATACCGAAACTGTGCTTGCTCTGGTAAATTTGCCAGAAAGCATTCGCGGTTTTGGCCATATAAAAGCAGCGAATATTAAAATCGCGGAAGAGGTAAAAGATAAACTGGCTAGAACTTAGATGCAGGAGCTAATTATATTGAATATACATATTAAAAAGATATACTTACTGTAAATTACAGGAATGAAATTATGAAGTTTTTAGATCAGTATACTGAACACGCATTTGCGCTACTTAGGATATCTAGCGGGCTTATGTTTATGGCTCATGGCGTCCATAAAATTTTCAATTTTCCCATTGATTACCCATGGCCTTTGAATCCTATGTCGACTGCTGCAGGTGGGATTGAACTTATTGGTGGCGCCTTAATAGTATTGGGGTTGTTTACGCGTCCTGTTGCATTTATTTGCAGCGGTATGTCGGCAGTCGGTTACTGGATGGTGCACGGATCGCAAGGACTTTACCCAATTGCAAACGGCGGGGAAATGATTGCGCTATACTGTTTTATATTCCTATTTATTGCCACCCGAGGTGCAGGAATATGGAGTTTGGATAACCGCAAATAAACGGTGGCTCGTATATAGAATGTTGGAAATTCTTTCTTAATCTAATACAAAAAGGCCGCCCTGTTACAGACGGCCGTTTTAAATCTTCCATTCGTAAAGCTTAAAGCGAAGCTTCCAACTCTGCCAAAATCGCGTCACCCATTTGACTTGTCGAAACTGGTGTACCTCCGTCCGACATCATCAAATCGCCGGTGCGCACGCCCTTGGCCAGAACCGCCTCAACCGCAGCTTCCAGACGTGTGGCTTCCTCACCCTGATCAAAGCTATAACGCAAGGCCATAGCAAAACTTAGGATGCAAGCACAGGGGTTGGCTTTGCCTTGGCCCATGATATCTGGTGCTGATCCGTGTACCGGTTCATACATCGCTTTCGGGCGGCCGTTTTCCATCGGCGCACCCAAAGACGCGGACGGCAACATGCCCAGTGAACCTGTCAGCATCGCCGCACAATCAGAAAGGATGTCACCGAACAGATTGTCGGTCAGGATCACATCAAACTGTTTGGGTGCCCGCACCAGCTGCATCGCACCTGCATCCGCATACATGTGGCTAAGTTCTACATCCGCATAATCGGCTGCATGCACTTCGGTTACAACATCACGCCACAAAATGCCGCTTTCCATCACGTTGGCTTTTTCCATAGAACAAACGCGGTTGTCACGCTTGCGCGCCAACTCGAACGCTGAACGCGCAACGCGGTCAATTTCGCCTTCGGTATAGCGTTGTGTGTTGATACCAACCCGCTTACCATCTTCCATGAAAATTCCGCGTGGCTCGCCAAAATAGGAACCGGATGTCAGCTCACGCACGATCATTATATCCAGACCTGAAACCAACTCTTTCTTTAGCGAAGAAAAATCGGCCAGCGCGTCAAAGCATTGTGCTGGGCGCAAGTTTGAAAACAAATCCATTTCCTTGCGTAGACGTAAAAGCCCACGTTCCGGTTTTACACTGAAATCAAGATCATCGTATTTAGGTCCACCAACTGCACCCAGCAAAACCGCATCCACCTCTTGCGCTTTGGCCATGGTATCGTCGTGCAGCGGCGTGCCGTGCTTGTCATAAGCGGCACCACCCACTAGGTCTTCGGATACTTCAAACGCCAGATCGCGTTTGTCGCCATACCAAGCAATTATGCGCTGAACCTCGGCCATAACTTCCTGACCGATACCGTCGCCGGGTAATATTAACATTGATGGAGTGTTCATGGCGCAAATCCCTTTTAAAGCTAAGTGCTACGGGTAATGCGTGGTATGGATTTGGTCAAGCTTATAGGCGCATTATAAACTCGTCGACATGGGGTTCCTCGCCTTTATCTTCGCCCTTGTCCTTATCTCTGCGGTCCATTGCAACTTTAGCCAAGGCAGCTGCGCGCATCGCATAGATTGCAGGTAGATAAGTCCAGAATGCAATCACCCAGGTAATTCCAAGCGGGGCCAGTACACCATTATCGGAAATCCAAATGACGGCGATGTCAGCGATTGTCGGTCCGAACAAAGGAACCAGAAATGCGACCAACAAACTGGCAAATGCCGAGTTTACTAATCGTTTTTGCATACTTGTCATATCATATGATTTATAGGTCGGCATATTTAACCACATGTTGAAATTTCCGCCGCCAAACCGCCAAAGATTTGAAAATACAGCAGCGCAAAAAGCCAACACACATGACGTACTGATTACGATGTTCAAAGCGATTGCTTGTCCCACAGCTTCGCGCAAACCGCTGTTATCACCAGCCAGTGTATTTGCAACCATTGCAATCGGGCTGTATGAAAAATCCATAACAGCAAACCCGTTGGCAGCAATTGACGCAAGAAGGCCGCTTAAAGCGTGGCCATCCATCATGTTTGAAATAAGGTAGGCAGGGGTTAAAGTAAGGGCCAACATTAAAAGAAACCTGATGCGATTATATGGTGCCGCAAACCGGAACTCTATAACTGATGGTGTAGGAAATCCGTATTCGTAAATCACAAACACAGCCCCGATCGTGGCTAGAATGCGTGTGAACTCCAACGCGGATTGGGATGTTTCTGAAAGTAAGAACGCTGGTAGCATCACTAAGATTGCTACACATGTTGCTCTTACAGCTGCTCCTGCAAGCCTTAAAATCACTACCTCATCCTCATATTTTTACCCTAGCCTTGTGGGTAATATCTGGCATTTGCGCCTTATTATTGCCCTAATTGTGGCAAAAAAGCCTTATTCGTCAAGCTTTTTATATAAATTTGTTGAGATTCAATTACTTTGCGTGGTTTGTTAAACATCACATTTACATAAAAGGCCGCTAAAAAACGGCCTTTTATAAGCAAAAATATACCGGTAAATTATACCCAAGGCATCGTTTCGCAGTATTTTTCTTCGAACGAATCGATTGCCTTAACCTTTTGCATTGTAAGGCCAATATCGTCCAAACCGTTCAACAGGCAGTGCTTTTTAAATGCATCAACTTCAAATACATATTCTTCCCCGTCTGCGCCGGACACGGTCTGCTTCTCCAGATCAATTGCAATACGGGCATTTTCACCCTTTTTTGCGTCTTCCATCAAAGCATCGACCGCTTCTTTGGGCAGAACCACAGGCAAAATTCCGTTTTTGAAGCAGTTATTGTAAAAAATATCGGCATAAGAGGTCGAGATCACCACTTTGATACCGAAATCCCGCAACGCCCAAGGCGCGTGTTCACGTGATGAGCCACAGCCAAAGTTGTCACCTGCCACAAGTATTTCAGCTTCACGATAAGCAGGCTGGTTCAAAATAAAATCAGCGATTTCATTACCATCCTGATCATAGCGCATCTCGTCAAACAAGTTCACACCAAGACCAGAGCGTTTAATGGTTTTCAAGAACTGTTTCGGGATGATCATATCGGTGTCGATATTAATCAGCGGCATGGGGGCTGCAACACCTGATACATTTTCAAACTTTTCCATTATGCAGCTCCTTTAAATGTACGAATATCGGTTAAGTGCCCGGTAATTGCGGCAGCCGCTGCCATCTCTGGCGACAACAAATGCGTCCTGCCACCACGGCCCTGCCGTCCTTCAAAGTTGCGGTTCGATGTGGCCGCACAGCGTTCGCCCGGGGCCAATTGATCGGGGTTCATCGCCAGACACATTGAGCAGCCGGCCATGCGCCATTCAAAGCCCGCGTCAAGAAAGATGTCCGCAAGGCCTTCTTCTTCGGCCTGTGCGCGCACAAGTCCCGAACCCGGCACAACCATCGCACGGATACCGTCTTTGATTTTTCGGCCTTTCAGAACCGCAGCCGCAGCGCGCAGGTCTTCAATACGTCCGTTTGTACAAGATCCGATAAACACTGTATCAATCGTAACATCTGTCAATTTCTGGCCCGCTTTCAGTCCCATATACTCCAAAGACCGTGTAACGGCATCTACCTTACCGCCTTCAAAATCAGTTGGTGCGGGAACGACTGCATCGATCGGCAGAACGTCTTCTGGTGACGTACCCCACGTTACACTTGGGGCAATATCTTCGCCTTTCAGTGTAAGCACTTTGTCGAAATGTGCGCTTTCATCTGTGAACAATGTCGCCCAATAAGCCATGGCCTTGTCCCAATCCGCACCCTTTGGCGCATGTGGGCGGCCCTTTACATAGTCAAACGTCTTTTGATCGGGAGCGATTAACCCCGCACGTGCGCCGCCTTCGATCGCCATATTGCAAACGGTCATACGACCTTCCATGGACAACTCTTCAATTGCTTGGCCGCAATATTCGATCACATATCCCGTACCGCCCGCAGTACCGGTAGCACCGATCACCGACATGGTAATGTCTTTTGCAGTCACACCGGGGCGTAATGATCCGGTGATCTCGACCTTCATGTTTTTAGATTTCTTCTGGATCAGTGTCTGTGTCGCCAGAACATGTTCCACTTCGGATGTACCGATACCATGCGCCAAGGCACCAAAGGCACCATGCGTGGCGGTGTGACTATCACCACACACAACCGTCATGCCAGGTAAGGTCCAGCCCTGCTCAGGGCCAACAATATGCACAATACCCTGGCGCACATCTGACACCGGATAATAGTGAATGCCAAAATCCTTGGCATTCTTATCCAAAGCCTCTACCTGAATGCGGCTTTCCTCATTGTCGATACCGTTTACACGATCAAGCGTGGTCGGCACGTTGTGATCAGGTACTGCAATGGTTTTATCAGGTGCACGCACGCCGCGCCCTGCCAAACGCAGACCTTCAAAGGCCTGCGGGCTGGTTACTTCATGTACAAGATGACGGTCGATATACAGCAGACAGGTTCCATCATCGGCCTCATCTGCCAGATGCGTATCCCAGATTTTATCGTAAATTGTTTTTGGTGCGGACATTTTAGCCTCCCGCGTATGGTTTTGGATTGTAGCGAATGTAACAGTACTGCCGATTAAAGCTTGGCCATAAGCGTAAACTGCATGCCGTAGAACCGCCATGGCAGGCGTGTTTTATCGTCTATGTCAAAAAGAACTTCCATAATGTCCGTTTATCTGTGAATCGTTTTGTTAGCAAGTACTGGAAAAAGCAAAGCAAAGCACATAGCATGGAACGAAAGGGGCTGATTAACATATGAATCCACATGACAACACAGAAGTTCTAACATCCGCGCAAGAGCTATGGGGAGAGTTGCTGAAATATGGTGCGCGCCTTGAAAATACCTGGACTATATATCAACTGATTATCATTATTGTACTGACCATACTCTGCACCGCAATGACACGTGCATTCTTACCTGAATGTACAAAATGGTGTGAAAGCAAAGAAGGTATTTACAAACATATTTCCGCTATTGTGTTGAGTGTCCACCGCCGGGTATCGCTTGCGATCTATATCATCATTGCCGCTTCGGTTGTCTCGATCATGCAAATCGTCACATGGCCTAGCCGATCTTTTTTCATTGGCCTTTCCATTGAGCTGGCAATTTCATGGCTGCTGATTTCAATTGTCGCATCATTGATCAAAATAAATTCACTTCGAAGATTAGCCACATGGATTGGTTGGATCATTGCTACGCTTCAGGTCACTGATTTTCTGGAGCCGACAAAACATCTGCTAGATAGCGTATCTATTGATATTGTCGGCGATCGGATTTCGATCCTTACGATATTGACCGCAATTTTGACATTGCTGGCTTTGTTTATCATTGCCCGCCTAACATCACGCGTAACAATCAAGCAGATAAACAAAATTGACGATATGTCGCCGTCACTGAAAGTGCTGCTTTCAAAGATGGTTCAAATCGGGCTCTATACAATCGGCTTTTTACTTTGTTTAAAGGTTATCGGATTTAACCTTGGTAATCTGGCCGTTCTTTCCGGTGCCATAGGTCTGGGTATCGGTTTTGGTTTGCAAAGGATTGTGTCCAACCTGATTTCCGGCATTATCATCCTCATGGATAAATCGATCAAGCCCGGTGATGTGATTTCCCTGAATGAAACCTTCGGCTGGATCACCCATCTGGGTTCCCGCTATGCGTCCGTTACCACACGCGATGGCCGTGAACATCTGATCCCGAACGAGGATTTCATCACCAATCAGGTAATCAACTGGTCGCATTCCAGCGATTTTGTCCGCCTCGATATCAATTTCGGTGTCGATTATGACTGCGATCCGCATGAGGTCAAAAAACTTGCCGCCCTTGCACCCCTGTCCGTTGACCGCGTTGTTAACAACCCCAAACCGGTGTCCCATATTGTCAATTTCGGTGACAGCTCGATCGATTTTATCCTGCGCTTCTGGATCCGAGATCCTAACAAGGGCCTGACCAATATCCGTGGAAACGTCTATCTTGCACTCTGGGATACGCTGAAAGAGAATAACATTAACATCCCTTATCCACGGCGTGAGATTACCATGCTGGGGACGGGGGATGATGCGGTGAAAACAACCAAAAGGGATGTTTAGAATAGCGACCTGACAGACACGCTTCCTTCTGCTATGTTTCCATTAAATGCTGTAGTTTTAAGATAGGGGTTAACAGGTGCAGTTTTTTCGGTTCTTGATAATCTATCCCGCTATAATCATGGTTCTTGCGCACACGGTCTCTGCGCAAACTGTTTTCGACAAGATCAAGGAAGGGGCCAACAAAGCGGGGAATGTGGTCGGGAAATCTATCGAAAGCGTTGGTGAAACGATAGAATCCACGGCTGATCTTGCTGCTGATGAAGGCACGCCCGAACAATCACGGGCAAGTCGAGATGCAATGGCTGAAAAGACCCTTGCACAGCTTTTTTCAAAGAATGAAGCGGCAAATGATCTGTATAATGCAAGTGCCGGTTACGCAGTCTTTGACACGCGCAAAGTAGTCACGCTTGGCATCGCTGCCGGGTTTGGCCGCGGTGTCGCAATATCAAAAGAGACCGATACGCGGACGTATATGAATATGGGGACAGGTGGGGTCGGACTATCACTTGGCATCGGCGGCTTCGAAAGTCAGGTCGTGATCCTTTTTGAAAAAGCAGCAGAATTTGAAGACTTCGTTGCCAATGGCTATGATGCAACTGCCGAGGCAGGAACGATGTTTGGTGATGACAAGGCTGATCAAAAAGTTAGATTCGTCGATGGCCGTTCAATATTCGTGCTCAGCAAAAAAGGCTGGAAGGTCAGCACATCCGCCGCCGGAACCAAATACTGGCCGGACAAAGATTTGAATTGATTTGGGTGACTAAGGCTTTACGTCAATTATTTATTAAACGGCGGGCGGTAGGACGTGTGCAAACTTTTGAAAGACGCATCGAACCGTGCCAGATAAGCCTCTGCGCGGGGCATCGCATTACACAAAAAGTCACTAGGCTCCCGCAACCATAAACCATTATACTCACGTGATTTTTTCTCTGAGATAAGAGCATCCATCGGCAAGGGCATCAATGTGCAACCCCATTCAGGATACCAGCGTTTTGCCTTGCGTTTGTAATGGGAAAACCTTTGTAACCACTTCATATGCCCATGAAAATCAAACACCTCATCCCCACGTTTTGCAACAATGTGATTGCCCGTATATCCATCAATTGGCCTGATCCAAATAGCTGAATACCCGGCATCAGGGTATCGTTTCAAGAATGCATAGGTCAGAATGTGACAAGCGCCAGAAGCAAAGAACACAGGGTCACTTAACGCCCAACGTGCCTTTGGGTCTTGTTTGGTTTTGCGATCAATTCGGAACATTTATTCCCTTAAATCCCCGCCCCATCCCGATAGATCCCCTCACTCGGTCGAATGCTTCCCACTGAAAAATCATTGCAATTGCGTTGATCATGAAACAGATATTTCTGAACTATTGGATGCGCGGGATCAGCCACGCCCAAGCGCACCAATAACGCAGTAATAGCACATTCAGAGGCGCGTGTAGCACCGTCTTCAATTTTTAGCGCAACTCCCAATCCAAGTTCAGGGATAATTGCGGCAAACACGCCTTCAGCCCCAGTTTTTACCGCTACATTGCCATCCATTGCCCGCATCAATTCGGTGCAGGCAAAGGTTTCGCCCGCAACCAGTTCCGGGTGCTTTGTCATGGCCGCAATCAATGTTCCTGCCGCATCTTCACGTACAGACCCCAAGCCACTTGGGTCAGCCATACGCGCCAATGCACGGGCAAATCCTGTCAGGGTCATTGCAAAATTAGGCGCCGAACAGCCATCGATTGCGTGGCCCTGCGTATCCTCACCCGCCATTTCTTCAATCGCGGTTTTCACCGCTATTTGCACAGGGTGGTCGATCTCAAGATACTCGGCCCCGCCGCCCAGATGCTTGTTCAAGGTCAGAAATCCCGTGTGCTTACCTGAACAATTATTATGGGTCTGGTCAAAACAGTGATCACCACAGATCAAACCTTTTGCAGCCTCTTCATCTGTGGGCATATGCCCGCCGCAACGCAAATCTGTCTCGCTTAACCCAAGGCTATTCAACCACACATTAACCCGCTTGGTATGAATTAACGCCCCTTTGTGTGATGCGCATGACAGGGCCAGTTGCTCTGATCCAAGCCCAAAGTGTTTTGCCGCACCACTTTCCACTAAAGGCAGGGCTTGCAGCATCTTGCACGATGAGCGCGGCAGGGTCACTGCCGCCGGATCACCCCATCCAGCCAGCAATTCACCCTTTGTGTTGCAAACCGCGATATGCCCGCGATGAACACACTCTAAGAACTGACCACGCCACACTTCTGCCACAATTTCCGCACGTTCCATCTGATATTCACTTCCTTCGACAATAATCCGCCGATATTAAAGGTTTATACATTGCTTACTGGCTATATTTATCATTCTTATTCTAGTATACTGTCACAACATCAACATATTTCCGTCCTAATTAGGGCGGAGCAGGCAAAAAACATGAAACAGCTTGGAGGCTGTAAGGCAGAATGAACAGAGCAATTGCATTGACATGCGGCATAACCGCAGCAGTGTCCTTTAATATTACATCCGTAACGGCACAAACCTCGACTAATGTGGTGGATTCAAAATCCGACTGGTCGGTATTCGTTGAAAATGAACCACTTAGATGTTGGATCGTCTCGAAGCCCACCAAAATCGTGAACACCAAAGGCGGAAAACCTGTTTCCGTTAATCGCGGCGACATCAGGCTTTTTGTGACCTACCTACCGAAAAACGGGGTAAAGGGCGAAATATCTTTCACAGGCGGTTATCCGTTTAAACCGGATAATGCCGTAATTTTGGCAATCGGATCATCAGAATATAAAATGTTTCCAGAAGGCGAATATGCTTGGCCTGAATCGGGCTCTGTTGACGGTAAAATCAGGGCATCGATGAAACGCGGCGCATCCGCTGTTGTCAAAGCACAAAGCGCGCGGGGCACGAAAACAACTGATACGTTTTCACTTGTCGGCTTTACCGCGGCACTTGCAGAAGCGGAAAAGCGCTGTAAGTAAAGGTTTAGCTTTCCAGTTTTATGTTATAATAGCCCCGAAACCCCGTTTTGGGGCTATTTGATAAAAGGCCGCCGTGATGAGCGTACCGATAACACCTGATGTGACAACCGTTCCGCGAAAGCTGGAAGGGGAAGCCAAGCCGAACCTGATCGGCCTTGGGCGTGATGCGTTGAAAACTGCATTCGCGGACATAGGCACACCGGAAAAACAACTGAAAATGCGGGTCAATCAGGTGTGGGGCTGGATGTATCAAAAGGGTGCTACCTCTTTCGATGAAATGACAAACCTGTCTAAAGATTTCCGTGCAAGTTTAGCCGAACACTTTCAGATTACCCGCCCCGAGGTTGTCACGCGTCAAGTATCTGATGATGGCACCCGCAAGTATCTATTACGTATCGCAGGCGGGCATGAGGTAGAAGCGGTCTATATTCCCGAAACCAATCGGGGAACGCTTTGCATATCTTCCCAAATCGGCTGCACGCTCACTTGTCCGTTTTGCCACACAGGCACACAAAAACTGGTGCGCAACCTGACCGCGGGCGAAATTGTCAGCCAAATTCTGGTGGCCCGTGACGATTTGGATGAATGGAACAAACCACCTGGCGACAAACGCCTGGTTTCCAACATTGTCCTGATGGGTATGGGGGAGCCGTTATACAACACAGATAACGTGCGCGATGCTATGTTGATCGCGATGGATAACGAGGGCATATCCCTATCACGCCGCCGCATTACCCTGTCAACCAGCGGTGTGGTGCCTGAAATTATCCGTGCAGGGGATGAAATCGGTTGTATGCTGGCGATTAGCTTTCACGCCACCACGGATGAAGTGCGCGACAAGCTTGTGCCGATCAACCGCAAACATAATATTGCCGAACTGCTGCAAGCCTGCCGCGATTACCCACGCCTGTCTAATTCCGAACGCATCACCTTTGAATATGTCATGCTTAAGGATGTTAACGACAGCGATGCTGACGCCCGCCGACTGGTAAATTTGATCTCCGGCATTCCCGCCAAGATCAACCTGATCCCGTTCAACCCGTGGCCCGGCTCGCCGTATGAGCGATCAAATTGGGAAAGAATTGAAGCATTTGCCGAAATTGTGAACGCCGCAGGCTACGCAAGCCCTATACGAACCCCCCGGGGTGAGGATATAATGGCCGCGTGCGGGCAGTTAAAAAGCGCAACCGAGCGGCAACGAAAATCCGCTAAAAAGATTGCGCAGGAAATAGGGGCGTAAAATGAAAAGACGGGAATTCATTCCATTAACGGCTAGTGCGGTACTGCTATCAGCATGCAGTACACCGCCTTCAAAGTTCAAGCCATACAACGGCCCGCAAATCACACGTGTCATAGTGGAAAAATCCACACGTTCCATGTGGCTGATGAATGACACAAAAGTGCTTAAAAAATACGATGTGGAACTTGGATTCGCGCCGCGTGGTCACAAACAGATAGAAGGCGACGGTCGCACGCCCGAAGGCAGTTATTTTATAGATCGGCGCAACCCAAACAGCGCATTTCACTTAAGTTTGGGTATTTCTTATCCGAATGCCACAGATATCGCATATGCCAATTCGATAGGTAAACCCCCGGGTGGCGCCATCTTTATCCATGGTGGCCCTGTTCTACTGGGTGATCGCAAAAAACCTGATTGGACAGCTGGTTGTATTTCCGTCACCAATAAAGAGATAGAAGTAATCTATGCGATGGTGAAAAACGGTACACAGATAGATATACTGACCTAGGCTTAGCTGCCTGTCAGTTGTGTCCACCAGATCTTGCCGGTTCTCTCCTGAAACCATGCAAACCCTAAAAAGCGTGCTTGCGGGTCAAGAATAGATGCCCGCGCATCAGGATCGTTCATCCAAGCCCGCAATGTTTCTGTGTCATTCTCATAGGTCTCGGAAATGTTTTCGCCCAACATCTGGCCCGCATAACCGGTTCGTGTAACACGGTCGATTGGCGAAGAGCCGTCCGACCCGAAGTGCCAGGGGCGCTGTTGGTTGGCCATATCAATGGAATGGGTTTTGGCAGCGGCGTTCAACTGTTCTGACAGTTGCAGTGGCGACAATCCGCTTGCTGCCCGGATTTCATTGACTGTATCAAGCTGGCGAAACTGTATTTTGTTTGTCGCACCCTTGGGAATTCTGAAAATTGTGGGATGAAATCCACCATCATCTGGCTGTTCTGTAGGGCTTGTGCATGCGGAAAGCATAAAAATAGCCATAATTGCAATGGATAGTGCTTTAATCATCATTCCGCCCTTTGGCTCTTCAATTCGCCCCTATTTAAGGTGCTTGATGCATCTTGGAAACCCCCGATAACGTGTTAACAATTGTTTGATTTGAAACTGTGGTGTAAACACACTATCTAGACAGTGAACTGTATAATCGGAAAAGTTGATGGATATAAAATTTACACGGCGTACATTTACGGCCTCTGCACTGGCGGCACCTTCATTGGTCGGCACTAAATTATTGGCACAAACCGATAGTGCTTTGTTGCAAGATATAGATGCGGAAAATATTGCCAACCCGAACGATGGTACAGTGAAGCGAAACGCTTCCAATTTTAAATCAAAAGACTGGCGGCCTTATTTCTCCAATCTGAAAAACGGTGTGATTCTGGTCGATACGCGCAGCCGTGCATTGCATTACTGGTCAGAAGACGGAAATGATTACCGACTTTACCCGACAAGTGTCCCCGAATCAGACGATTTAACGCGTTTGGGGCGCACATCCATCATTCGCAAGAAAATCGGGCCAGACTGGCGTCCAACTCCGAATATGCTGAAAAGAAACCCGGAATGGCCGAAATACTGGCCTCCAGGACCAGATAACCCGTTGGGAACACATGCTTTATATCTAACCTGGCAATATTACCGTATCCACGGCACTGGCGACACACGTAAAATCGGCCGCCGTTCATCTAATGGTTGCATTGGCTTGTTTAATGAACACATTGCAATTCTGTTTGATTTAGCCAAAGTCGGGACCCAAGTGTTGCTAATTTAACCACTTTTTGCCTTTGTTTGGCGGTTTTGAGACATCTTATTGTTGCAAAACACATATTTTGCTGCTTAAAAAGCCAAACAGAGGTACAGTCTTGGGTGTTCGTTGTCGGGCCGTCTACCTTTCCGAATTTACGACGAACTTAAAAAATTGGAGGATTTTCATATGAAATCTATCGCACTAGCAGCCGCATTCACACTTGCAGCAACAACAGCATTTGCTGGTTCATTGGCTGAGCCAGTTGTAGAAGCACCAGTAGCAGAGCCAGAAGCATCAAGCTCTTCAGCTGGTTCATCAAGTGCCACAGTGCCAATTATCGTTCTTTTGGTAATTGCAGCAGCTGTAGCCGCTTCTTCTAGCGACTAATACGTTGCTATAAGCTCTGACTTTATGTCAGTAGCATACAGTTTCTAGGGATAGTACTTATGTACTATCCCTTTTCTTTTGCAGGGCAGACAAGCCCGACCTGTAATCAGGGTATTTTAGAACAACACCCAGTTCCGATTTGATTAAATCGTTCGAAACCTTCTTCGATTCCGAATAAAAACTTCTGGCCATTGGCGTCATATCAGCCAATTCAAAATCCTCGTCCGGGGGGGCTGGTACGCCTAGCAACTTAGCCGCATATGCAATCACATCTTCTGGTGGAGCAGCGACATCATCACAAACATTATAAATCGCACCTGTATTCGGCTTTGCAATAGAGGCGGCCAGTGTCTGTGCAATATCGTCCACATGAATACGGCTGAAAACCTGATTGGCCTTGATAATCCTCCGTGCAGTGCCGCGAAGCAGTTTTGCGAACGGCCCACGCCCGGGACCGTAAATCCCCGCAAGGCGGAAAACATGCAAAGGCAGGTCCATCTCCTGCCATGCCCGTTCAGCCTTTACCCGCAACTGTCCGCGTATGGTTGCGGGGTTCAACGGCGTTTCTTCATCCACCCAACCCCCCTGATGATCACCGTAAACCCCGGTCGTCGATAAATACCCGACCCATTTGAACTGATCGCGCCGCGCCGCAATCTGATCTGCCAAAGCGTTTAGCACAGGGTCACCATCTTCATCCGGTGCGGTTGAAATCAACATGTGTGACGCCTGATCCAGCAGCGCACCAACATCATCACCGGGCCATATCACAGGCTGTGCGCCGGATGCCACAACCCCGTCTACATTATCATCTGTACGCATTGTCCCAAATACTGTCCAACCCTGCGCGCTCAAAACGCGCGACAACGCCTGCGCAGAATAACCATGCCCAAAGCTTAACAACACGCCTGTCATAACCGCGCCTCTGCCCAGCTTGCGGCTTCGGCAACAGTTGGATCGTTATCAGCAACCAAACCCGCCGCCACCGCTTTTAATCCTGCATCTCCAGAGTTGCCGATCGCATAAAGTACATTTCGCACAAACTGGTTGCGCCCGATGCGTTTCACCGGTGACTTGCTGAAAAGAGTACGAAACGTTGCATCATCCAGTTGCGCCAGTTCTGCCAATTTAGGTGCCTTCAATTCCTCACGCGCATGATAGCTGATATCACGCGCTTCAACTGCAAATTTGTTCCAGGGGCAAATTGCCAAACAATCGTCACACCCATAAATTCTGTTGCCCATCAGCACCCGTAATTCTTCATCAACAGGGCCTTTATGTTCGATGGTCAGATAAGAAATGCACCGCCGCGCATCCAATTGATAAGGTGCCGGAAACGCGTTCGTCGGACAAATATCCAGACACGCACGGCAAGACCCGCATTGATCGCGTCCCGCATCATCCTTGGTAAAATCAGCCGTTGTAAAAATTGCACCCAGAAAAAACCAGTTGCCCAAATCACCTGATACCAGATTGGTATGCTTGCCTTGCCAGCCAAGGCCCGCCGCAGCCCCTAGCGGCTTTTCCATTACCGGGGCTGTATCCACAAACACCTTGATCTCGGTGCCTGCAGCCTGTTCGATCAGCCAACGCCCAACCCGCTTTAACCGCTTCTTCAGCGCATCATGATAATCGCGGTTTTGCGCATAAACCGAAATGGCCCCGCGATCAGGTTGTTCCAAAATGGCCAAAGGATCATGCGTGGGTGTATAAGGTTCCGCCAGCATGACCACAGATTTCGCAGCACTCCAAAGTTCCGCAGGATTACCACGCCAATGCATCCGGTCTGCCATCCATGCCATTTGGCCGTGACGACCCATATCAACATACTCGGTTAATCGATCAGCGGCATGTGGAATGGCATCAGGCGCACAAACACCCATTTTGGCAAAGCCTTCTTCCTGCGCCTTGGTACGCAGTTTATCCAGCAGGGTAGCTTCCCCGCCAGTCATCAAAAATCCAGATCAGCGTAATGCGGTGGCTGCGGAAATCCCGGTAACTGATCTGCCAACAAAGATCGGAACGCAGGCCGTGACTTGATCTTTGCATACCATTCCTTGACCAGCTCATAGTTGTTCCAGTCAACATCTGAAATATAATCCAGACAAGAGATTTGTGCGGCAGCTGAAAAATCAGCCATGCTCATGCGATCCCCTGCCAGCCAGCGGCGCCGGTCCAAAAGGTATTCCATATATTTCATATGATATCGGGTATTCTTGGCCCCGGCTTTGATCTTTTTACTTTCAGGGTATCCGCCGCCCATGATTTTTTTCATCATACGCTCACCCAGCAAGTTCAATGTAACATCGCGATAGAATTTGTCATCGAACCAGCAGGTCAGGCGGCGCACTTCGGCACGTTTTTCTGCATCTGTTGGAATCAAAGCTGGTTCGGGGTGAATTTCATCCAGATACTCGCAAATCGCAATCGATTCCCCCAAAGTAATCTTTTCGGTTTTAAGAACCGGCACCTTGCCACTTGGGTTCATCCGTAAAAACTCTGGGCGCTCTTCCCAATAAAGTTCCTCGATCAATTCAACTTCTACGCCCTTTTCGGCCAGAACAAGCCGAACCTTGCGTGAAAATGGCGATAGCGGGTAATGATACAAACGGTACATATGTGATTATGATTTCTCTTGGTGCCTGCATTGCTTTTGCAACGAAGTGTCCGCAATTTCAACCTCTACTGAAAGCATTTTGCGCGTCCGTCCGCCGCAATCGTTTCTTCTCCTGATAAAATTTGGGAAGTTCGCTTCCTAACGGCGCCTGACGGGCGGCTGGCAGAACGGTTTTTTGGGTTCGGTAAAATAGCAGCAAGACGCGCAGCTTGCAGGCGCGTGATTTTTTCAGGCTCAACACCAAAATAGTGTCGCCCCGCTGCGGCCATGCCGAACACGCCTTCATCAAATTCGGCGATATTCAAATAAACCTCGACAATGCGTTGTTTTGGCCAAAGAAGCTCAACCATAACTGTAAACCCTGCTTCCAGACCTTTGCGAACCCAAGATCGCCCCTGCCATAAAAATACATTTTTTGATGTTTGCTGGCTTAAAGTCGAAGCACCTCTTAATTTGCCCTTGCCGCTTAACGCTGATTGAATTTGTTTAAAATCAAAGCCCGAATGAAGACAGAAGTTCGCGTCTTCTGCGGCAACAACAGAACGCGGAACATAGTCAGGGAAATTTTCAATCCGTGTCCAATCGCGCTTCACCGCTCCCAACCGGTACCATTCAGACGCGATATAAATATTGATTGGTGGGTTCACAAACCGAAACAACAGTACAAACAAGGCACAAACCGTGACTGCAATGATCAAGATTTTAAATACAATCTGGAACACACGGCGCCAAAAGCGGCGCACCTGTTGTGCTATCCAAAACATGGGCCGCCAAGATGATTTCTTGGGCCTGTCTGTCTTTGTACTCGCGTTGCGCGCCATAGTTATCCGTCTTTTAGATCAACATAGAGCGAAAGGGATATGGATCAACAGAATTGAGGCCCCGTGAAAATATCATTACACGGGGCCGATAACCTAAGCTGACTTTTGTCCACTTTCCGCTGACAGCGGATGCGGTATACGGTTCAACATCTCTTTCGGGCAAATCTGTATAAAATTTGCCAGTTCCGCATCCCAGCGATGTAGAATCTCTTTGGCTTTCGGGCTGCCGGTTTCTACTAAATGCTGTTCCAAAAGACCCTTTAGCTGATCTTCCCAATGGGTAACAGTTACAGGGGTTGTGACGAGGGATTCAAGATTGACGTATTGGTCAAACGTACCTTTTGGGTCATATACATAGGCCATGCCACCGGTCATTCCCGCGCCGAAATTCGCACCGACAGAGCCAAGGATAACCGTGATACCGCCTGTCATATATTCGCAACCGTTACTACCACATCCCTCAACCACGACTTCGGCACCCGAATTGCGCACGCAAAACCGTTCGCCCGCGCGGCCATTGGCAAATAGTTTGCCATCTGTGGCGCCATATAAAACCGTATTGCCGATAATGGTGTTCTCTGCCGCAATTAACGGGCTGCCTTTAGGTGGGCGTACCACAATCATGCCACCAGACAGGCCCTTGCCAACGTAATCGTTCGCATCACCAGACACTTCCAGTTTCAATCCTTTTGGTGCAAATGCTCCTAATGATTGTCCAGCTGATCCCGTTAGTTTGATCGTCAGATGGTCAGGTTGCAATTTGTTGCGCATTCCGAACCGCCCGACGATGTGGCTGGAAACCCGCGTGCCAATTGTACGATGGGTGTTTTGAACCGCATAGGACAGTTGCATTTTCTCACCGTCCTTGAAGAACGGTTGCGCATCTTTCAGAATTTCAGCATCCAGCGTATCGGGTACTTCCTGGCGGTCTTTGTTGCGATTGTAAATGATCATGTCAGCATCATCGACACTGATCAACAAGGGGTTCAGATCTAGATCATCCAGATGCGCAGACCCACGGCTGACCTGTGCCAGCATATCGGCGCGGCCAATGATTTCGTCTAGCGATCGCATCCCTAATGAGGCCAGAATTTCACGCACTTCTTGTGCATAGAACGTGATCAAGTTTACCACCTTGTCCGCCGTTCCTGTAAATTTCTTACGCAGGTCTTCGTCCTGTACGCAGACACCGACGGGGCAGGTGTTCGATTGGCATTGCCGCACCATAATGCAACCCATGGCAATTAATGCAGCGGTGCCGATGCCATATTCTTCAGCCCCAAGCATTGCGGCCATGACAACATCGCGCCCGGTACGCAACCCGCCATCAGTGCGCAGCGTGACGCGGTCACGCAAGTTGTTCATTGCCAACACCTGATGCGCTTCCGACAGGCCCATTTCCCACGGTAAACCCGCATATTTGATCGAGGTCGCGGGCGATGCGCCCGTGCCGCCATTATGCCCCGAGATTAGGATTACATCCGCATGTGCTTTCGCCACGCCAGCTGCAATCGTGCCAACACCTGACGAAGCCACCAGCTTCACGGTAACTTTTGCACGCGGGTTGATCTGTTTCAGATCGTAAATCAACTGCGCCAAATCTTCGATTGAATAAATATCGTGATGCGGTGGTGGGCTGATCAATGTAACGCCCGGCGTTGAATGGCGCAACCGTGCGATCAGCTCGGTTACCTTCATCCCCGGCAACTGCCCGCCTTCACCGGGTTTGGCCCCTTGGGCAACCTTAATCTCCAGCTCTTCGCACTGATTCAGATATTCCGCAGTCACACCAAACCGACCCGAAGCCACCTGTTTGATCTTGGCAGAAGGATTATCGCCGTTTGGTTCCGGCACAAAATGCGCGGGATCTTCGCCACCTTCGCCGCTATCTGATTTCGCGCCAATTCGGTTCATCGCAACGTTCAGTGTTTTATGCGCTTCCGGGCTCAAAGCCCCCAGCGACATCCCGGGCGTCACAAAGCGTTTGCGAATGGCGGTAATCGATTCAACTTCTTCCAATGCAATCGGTTTCGCTACAGGCTTGAAGTCCATCAGATCACGCAAAGCAATCGGCGGGTTTGTATGCATTTTAGCACTATACTGCTTCCATAACTCATACGATGCGCGGTCGCAGGCTGACTGCAATATATGCATGTTTTGTGCCTGCCACGCATGGGTTTCCCCACTGCGCCGGGCTTTATAAAACCCGCCGATTGGCAAAATGTCCTGTCCTGATTTCCAACCGCGCGTATGCACCTTCTTTATGCTGCGCTGGATGCCATACAGCCCGATACCTGATATCCGGCTTAGCATCCCGGGGAAGTATTCCGCCACCATCGCGCGGCTTAATCCCACCGCTTCAAAGTTCAGACCGCCGCGATAAGACCCGATTACGGATATTCCCATCTTGGCCATTATTTTCAGCAGACCTTGATTAATCGCCTCTTTGTAACGCGAAATAGCCATGTCCAATGTCTGATCCAACAGACCGCGGTCAATCCGGTCTGCCAAACTGTCTTGCGCCAGATACGGGTTTACTGTGGTGGCACCCGAGCCGATCAACACGGCAAAATAATGCGGATCAATGCATTCCGCAGAGCGCACATTAATCGAACAAAATGTCCGCAGTCCGATCTTCGTTAACCACGAATGCACCGCAGAGGTTGCCAGTATCATCGGCACGGGAACATTATCTTCATTCTGACCTTCATCGGTCAATACCAGATGGCCGGAGCCAGACCGCACAGCATCTTCCGCCTCTGTGCGAATGCGGGTCAGGGCTGACTGTAATGCACCATCTTCAGAACCATCAAATGTACAGTCAATCGTTGTAACCGCATCGCCAAAATGGCCCACAATATGATCAAACTGCGCGTTTGATAAAAATGGACTTTCCAATGATAGAATTTCGGTTTGCTCGTTGCTTTCATCCAACACATTACGCAGGTTCCCGAACCGCGTTCGCAAACTCATCACCCGGCTTTCGCGTAAACTATCTATCGGTGGGTTTGTCACTTGTGAAAAATTCTGCCGGAAAAAATGCGATAGCGGGCGATACTGATCGGATAAAACCGCAGAAGGTGTATCATCCCCCATCGAGGCCAAAACCTCTTTCGCATCCTCTGCCATTGGATGCAAAATCATTTCCAGCTCTTCAATCGAATAACCGGCCGCGATTTGACGTTTGCGCAGCTCAGAAGCCGTGTAAGTTACGGTTTCAGTGATATTGTTATGCTCTTTATCCAGGTTAACAATACTATCAACCCATTTGCTGAACGGCCTGCTTTGTGCAAGCTCGTCCTTCAGCATTTCATCATGCAGCAAACGACCCTTAGCCATATCAACCGCAATCATTTGCCCCGGACCCAGCGCACCCTTTTCACGTACACTCATCTCATCGGTAGGCACCATGCCTGCCTCAGAGCCCGCAATCAGCAAACCATCACCTGTCACAACGTAACGCATCGGGCGTAGCCCGCTACGATCAAGCCCTGCACAGACCCAACGACCATCGGTCATCACCAATGCCGCAGGCCCGTCCCATGGTTCCATCACAGCATTGCAATAGCTGTACATGTCTTTCCATTCAGCTTTCATATCGGCTGAATTCCCGCTTTCCGGCACCAGCATTGTTTTTGCCATCGGTGCATTACGCCCTGCGCGTACCATTACCTCAAACACTGAATCCAATGCAGCAGAATCAGAAGAGCCTGCTGCGATAATCGGTTTTATATCACCGGCATTATCACCGAAGTTTTTTGAAGCCATGCGAATTTCATGGCTTTTCATCCAGTTCACATTGCCCTTCAATGTGTTGATCTCCCCGTTATGGGCCAGCATGCGAAACGGCTGTGCCAGCCACCATTGAGGGAAAGTATTCGTAGAATAACGCTGGTGATAAATTGCAAACGCTGATGTGAATCGCGCGTCCTGCAAATCAGGGTAAAACACTGCAACCTGTTCGGCCAGCATCATACCTTTGTAAATGATTGACCGGCAGGACAGTGAACAAATGTAAAAATCTTTTACCTGTGCGGCATTCACGGCTTTTTCTATCCGGCGGCGAATAATGTAGAGTTCGCGTTCAAAAGTTACTTCATCCACACCCTTTGAGTTCGAAATTAGAATTTGTTCAATCTCAGGCCGTGTTGAATTGGCTTTTTCACCCAGACAAGACACTTCCACGGGCACATGACGCCAACCGTATATGTAATAACCCTTCCGCAGGACTTCGGTTTCCACAATAGTACGGCAAATTTCCTGTGCGCCAAAATCGATGCGCGGTAAAAAAACCTGCCCCACAGCTACCAGTTCATCCACGCGTGGTTTGTGGCCGGTGCGTTCAATTTGATCATAGAAAAACGGCACGGGTATTTGCACGTGAATTCCGGCACCGTCACCGGTTTTACCGTCCGCATCCACAGCACCGCGATGCCAAACAGCCCGCAGCGCCTTGATGCCGTTCTCAACCACTTGACGCGAGGCTTTGCCGTCAATGGAAACGACCATGCCCACACCACACGACGAATGTTCATCCGCCTCGGAATACATACCGTGTTCGGCCATATAAGCGCGCTTGGCTTCTTGTTCGGCTTTCCAGTTTGCGTTGATTTTTGTCATTTTATCGCTCCCATCCAGGTCGCTGGCATTAATGTTATATTTATCTTTTGATTCATTTGGGTCAAAAGATCTGACCCATTAACTTTTATAAGGCTTAAAACAGCGGTTAAGAATACCGACGCGATACCGATGTAATACCGACGTATTACAGAAAGTGTATTTTCAGGGCCTGTGAATAAGTTAACCATCATTCCGCTGCCACCGAAGCGCGTGCATTCAAGTGTTTTAAAATACTATCCGCTGCATCACGTCCATCACGTATAGCCCAGACAACCAGACTTGCACCGCGCACGATATCACCCGCAGCAAACACACCTGAAAGTGAGGTTTCCTTGCTGTTGAAATCAGCCTTTACCGTGCCCCAACGTGTCACTTCCAATTCAGGCGTATCCCATAGTGCAGGCAGGTCTTCGGGGCTGAAGCCCAGTGCTTTTATTACAAGATCGGCATCCTCGACGTAATCAGCACCTGCTATTTCTTCCGGGCTTTGACGGCCCGATGGATCCGGCGCACCCAAGCGCATTTTGGATACGATCACACCTGAAACATCTCCTTCGCCAGTAAAGCCTTTAGGGGCCGCCAGCCAGACAAATTCCACGCCTTCTTCTTCCGCGTTGGCAGTTTCACGCACAGAACCCGGCATATTCTTTCTGTCACGACGATACAGGCATTTCACAGATTTTGCCCCTTGGCGCATAGCCGTGCGCACACAGTCCATGGCTGTGTCCCCGCCGCCTATAACCACAACGTTTTTACCTTCCGCCGACAGCTCACCGCTTTCAATCTCAGGCACTGTATCGCCAAAATTCATACGATTAGACGCCGTCAGATAATCGATCGCTTTTACAATACCCTTGTTCCCGGCACCGGGTCCGCCCAGGTCACGCGACTTGTAAACCCCTGTTCCTATTAGGATTGCATCATGTTTTGTGCGCAGATCGGCAAAGCTGATGCCAACACCAATCTCGGTGTTCAATTCAAATTTAACACCGCCGTCTTCCAGTAACTTGTTGCGGCGCATCACTATATCTTTTTCCAGCTTGAAGCTGGGAATGCCATAGGTCAACAAACCGCCCGCGCGGTCATTACGGTCATAAACCGTCACCTGTACGCCTTGGCGACGCAACACATCTGCTGCTGCCAAACCAGCGGGGCCGGCCCCGATTATGCCGACAGTTTCAGTGCGCTCACTTGAAGGTGTTGTAGGTTTTACCCAATTGTTATCCCAAGCTGTATCAGTGATATATTTTTCAATCGACCCAATGGTAACAGTCCCGTGGCCTGCCTGTTCAATCACGCAATTACCTTCACACAAGCGGTCTTGCGGACAGATGCGGCCACAGATTTCGGGAAACGTATTAGTTGCCTGACTTAACTCATAAGCTTCATGCAATCGCCCTTCTGCGGTTAAGCGCAACCAGTCAGGAATATTGTTGTGCAAAGGGCAATGGGTTTGGCAATAAGGCACGCCGCATTGTGAACAGCGTGAAGCCTGTTCAGCGGCTTTAATGGCAGCATACTCTTGATAAATTTCATCGTAATCATTTGTACGTAGGGTAGGGACACGTTTTTCTGGCATGTCACGCGCAACCTGCACAAATTTTAGCATTTTAGTCTCAGCCATAGCGGGCCTTTCGGAAATTCAAATGAAATATCTAAGAAATAAGTATTATAGCTATATCAAGGGATATAAAAGTCAGCAATACTTACCTATATAAGAAAAAACACCTCGAAGTTATCTGAGGAAGCAATTTAAAAGGCAAATATATGGCATAATATATGACCTATTAGCGCAAATGGTCATATTTAACTGTAAAACACTCCATGCATTCGAAATGCAAAGAAATCTTAAATAACGTATTAAAAACTGTGTTTAGTCAGCTGACAGATTTTTACCAGACTCCGTCAATTCCGCATATTGGCCATATGGGCGATAGCAGTACAGATAAGTGTCCAGCACAGCATCCATTGTAACCGGCTCGATATCCAAATTGGCAAAACCCTTGGCGCGCGACGTCACGACATTATCGCTACGCAGTTGCGCAACCTGATCTGCCGTAAGGATGGTGTTTTTAAACAGACCCAAGGTCATGGCAAACATCAAATCCAACATCTTGCCCTGTATTGAGGCTATGAAAAACGGGATATTTATCTTTAATCGTTTGCGGCGAATACATCCCAACATGCGATCAACCAAAGTTGCGAATGTCTCAACATCAGGGCCGCCCAGTTCATATATGCCTGCAGGTGCTTCCCCTAAAGCAGCCTTTACGGCTGCTTTAGCAACGTCATCAACGTAAACAGGTTGAAACTTTGAATGCCCCCCAACAAGAGGAATAATAGGTGATATGGTTGCCATACTGGCAAACCGGTTAAAAAAACTATCTTCCTGTCCGAATATAACTGATGGGCGTAATATTACTGCATTTGAAAATGCCGTGGTTACCAGTTTTTCACCAGCAGCTTTGCTGCGCGCATATTGACTGGCAGCATCTTCATCGGCACCAATGGCAGAGATGTGTACAAGGCGTTCAACACCTACGGCTTTTGCCATACGTGCAACACGCCCGGCACCTTCTGCCTGTACTGCCTCGAAATTGTTCCGGCCACCTTTGTCAAAAGTTCCCACGCAATTGATAACTGCATCGGCACCTACACAGGCCGCCTGAACAGACGCGTCATCGCGTATATTTGCCAAGATAGGTTCAACCTGCCCAACAGCACCGTAGGGTTTTACAAATATCGCTTCATTCGGGCGACGTACAGCGACACGCACTCGCCAACCCTCTTTGGCCATGCGACGGGCAATATAGCGCCCGACAAAACCGGAGCCACCAAATATTGTAACAAGTTTAGGCGTATGTGACATGTGAGTTCCCTGGCTGATATCAAAGCTAATACTGGAATACCCGTTCACAGGGGCAGGGACAAGAATGTTTTATATTTAACGCACACATATCGTTGACAGGGTAGACTTCCGCCTGTAATCCACGCAAACCAAATCCTGTGCCCAGATGGCGGAATTGGTAGACGCGCTAGCTTCAGGTGCTAGTGTCCGTATGGACGTGGAGGTTCGAGTCCTCTTCTGGGCACCAAATATTAACTTAACCTACTGATATTGTTACTATATATATGATATATATATTTTTACACACCCCTTTATACACCTTTTCTTGTATTTATTTGGCTCATAGCAATCAGCATATCTTTCGGGCAAAAGAACACGCTTAATTGTAACGCTTGGCATATGACAGGGCGTTTAAATCTAGAGGGAATGAATTTAAATACTCTGCAGCGGTTAAATCAGACAACTTAGCCATATGAATAGCACGCTCATGCAATTCATATGGCTTAATCCATTTAATTAAATCAATTTTCGATTTAATTAGTTTACTAATTGTGTTTGTATCTTTTAATTCCCGAACATCATCATCTTCCAAAATCACAATAAAAGTTATGGGAACACATTCGCTGTTATTCCAATCAGAATGGGGATAAACACGCAACTCTCTTATCGAACGGACAGTCTTACCTAAGTCGGAGTCTTTCGCATACTTAGACTTTACTGCTTTCTGAAAACTGCTCAATGAATCATTAAACCCATCTGGGAATGCATATCTACCGAAAAATTGCTTAAGTGAGTATGCAAATTCTATCTGATCCTTCTCAGACAAACATCCGCGTTTTCGATCCCACTTCACCAATAGTTTTTTGCTTATACTCATTACTCTTGAGAAATCTACAACAGTGTTTTTAGGAACCGCTTGCAACAAACCAAATCGAGGTGCTTGCCCCTTTTCAATATCAGAAAGCCTTGCGCTAATGATTTTCACTAAAGGACAAACAGACACATTTTTTATGTCGGATTTATTGGGGTCACGAACTATGTCACAAGTTTGCGATACAACCGCATAACCAATAATACCCTCTTCAAAATATGCTTCGAGAGTTTCACCATCGTCTGATAGGTCACCATATACGAAATCTCCGCAATCTAGCGAGAAATCTCCTTGCTGCCATTCAGCTAGTTTTTCGCTAATCTCTTCTTGGTAAGTTTCTTTTGGCTTGCTCAATAAACACGTCCTCTAGGTCTTTTTGCGGCGCGCGTTTGCTTTGCGTACTTTAATGGCTCGAATAGGTACTATTTCACTTTCATCAGCATCAACAGAGCCTTCGAACGAAGACCCAAAATGCCTAGGGACATTGTGTTTTTCCGCTTCAACAGAAAGAACGTTATCAAAAGACGCTCGCTCCATACCCTCACCCAAATCTTGAGTAACCTTAGAGTATGCACCTTCTTTCAATAGTTCGAAATAAGTAACGCCATTTCCAGAATCATTAAAAATTAAATTTTTATTTTCGGTTGCTGCTCCACGATCAATAAAACGTAGTACAGCATTAACTTCACCGATACGTTGATGATGGGCGGAGGCAATAGGCTTACCGGCAAGCCAATCATAAACAGCTCGTGAGCTAACACCAAAAATTTCAGAAATTTGCAAGTATGTGATGCCAGTAAGGCGGCGAATTTCTTGAATACTTTCTGATGGAGTTTGCTTGTTTTCTGTCTTCGAAACCACAATTGATACGCGTGCCTGATCGGCACTAGAAGAGGAGAGGTATTTACGAAGTTCAAAAATTCTTACAGCATTACCCAAAGACAAAGCGTATGTTTGGCTGTTTGAAAAAGGGGCAACTACATCTGGTATCGGAGTAGCAGTGTTGTGTGCGTAACTACCTGTTGGTGTTAACGCAATGGCTGCACAAATTGTTGGTACATGTTCTAATCTCATAGCTCAGCAGCCTCTAAATGTTCTATAAATTGATCTTTAATGCTCCATCTGAAAAAAGCGTAGGCGCGCGCGGCAACCATGTCAAACTGGTTACGAAGCCGCTCACTAGAAAATGATTCATCTGAGCAAGAAGTACTACTTGAATCAATATCTAAAACCCAACTCTCTTCATTTATGGCAGGGGCCATTTCAGGATCATGTGTTATATTTGAAGGTGCAAACCCATATCGAGCAATCAAAGCACCCTCATTCGTTCTGCAATGAATGTCAGTCATGGAATATACGATGTGCTCCATCAAATTTTGTTGCGAAACATTCATTAATTCAGGTTGAATTAACTCACTTAAGATGGACAAGCTTTTCGCACCCTGAATTCGATTAACATATCTAAATCCAATGCGTTCGGCAATCGCTGGCTTAATGGTTTTCTCTAAAGCTTCAAGAACAAATTTAAGTCGCTGTAGAAAGTCATTCCTAGAGATATAACGCGCTGTCTCAATTGAAATCGTGTTGTTGTTCAGCGTCACTCTTATCACCCTTTCTTGGTCAAAAAATCGCCAAGCTGTTGTCTCGATAGTTTTATGTTGCATGTTTGCCCCATCAACCTTTACTTCAATGGATTGAACTAAATCTTTTTGAAGATGTGGGTAACATCCACGCATGGCTTCTTGGAAATCCCTTATATAAATTTCATCTGAGATTTTCATAATAATGGGAAAGCGAACTTGTGCCAGCACGCGAATTAATGGAGCATTTTTTAGTATTATACGCTTTGGAACATCACCAAATAACGGGTCTTTTGCGCGCTCATTCATAGTGTTTTCCTATACCTCCATTTGGCCACTATATCATATGAAGTAGAGTGTGAAGTAACTTTTTACAACAAAATGAATTATATTTCATTAACGATGAACACTAAAGTTGTTAATAGATTTACAATAATCACCCCTTATCAAAGAACCCCAAGTGCGGCTTGTTGACCCCGTACTTCACAGTACCCGTGCCAAACCGCCCATTGATATTATCCATAATCGCGCCGAGCTTTTCACTGGCATTCGCTTTACCCGCATCTAGTGGTAACAGCATTTCACCCGAGCGCCGTTCCAAGGTTTGAACACCACCTAGATGAATGCCGATGCTGGAAATCCTTTGGGGTCGTCGTGCATCATACATACACCGCCAAAGCCGTTTCGTCCTAGGGCACCAAACATTTTTTGTTTATTTTGTCCGCACAGCTGACAATACCTAGAGTCTGCTTTGAGCCCATATTGACCATTATTGTACAGAGCTTGGATTGAAGCAATGCGCCGGAACTAACGTTTGCACATGAGGCTATCAATCAAGCAAAGTCTGGAACAAGTCTATCAAAGATGAGCGGGTTTCAAATCCGATCCCCGGATTTTCTGGCGGTGCAACCATTCCAAAGCTAATGATTGAATTATTTGAAAATCCGCCAAACGGCTGAAAGTTGTGTGGACTACACTCGCAACCACCAAGCCCCAACCCAGCCGCAACATGTAGGCTGAAAAGGTGCCCTCCATGAGCTTGAAAATCACGGCGAGACCAACCGGCGGCTTCGAACAGTGTGATAATCCGAGTGTATTCCGCGATTCCATAGCAATGAGCAGGATCGAAAGTTAGGACATCATAGCCCGGCCGCAGACCGGAATAGCGAATTAGATTGCGTACATCTGATAACGAGAAGATTGCCTCACCGACAGAAATTGGTGGTGCATAGATTTCCGAGATAATGCGATGAGTGTCGTAGTCGAGCGGATCGCAGATGTCTTCGAACCATCTTAACGCAAAGGGCTCCAGAGCTTTTGACGTTTCCAAAGCGGCCGTAGGCGTATACGCGTTCATCGCATCGACAGCGAGCCGGTTGCCGTCGCCGAGAACCGAAAGGGCCGTTTCGATGCGCCGAACATCGTTTGCTAACGTGTCCGCGCCAATTTTTATCTTGGCTAAAGTGAAGCCCAGTTCATCAAAATAGTGCATTTCATCGCGCAATCGGCCGATGTCATTTTGCGGAAACTGGTAGCCTCCTGCTGCATAGACTGGGACTAAAGTGCGATGGGCCAAATCCCCAAACTCGCTCGCTAACAACCTATAGAGAGGTTGGCCAGATGCCTTTCCCGCAATATCCCAAATAGCCATGTCGAGCGCGCCAACGGCGACGCATCGTTCTCCATGACCTCCAGCTTTTTCACCCTTCATCATGACGCGTAGTGCTTTGTGAGGATCAATAAATGCACCGTCGTGCCGAAGAAGTTCGGCACGAGATGCAGCTATCAGGCGCGGAGCGAACCGCTCCCGGATCAGACCATCTTGTGCGTATCGTCCGATAGAGGTGAAGCCGTAGCCAATCAGTCGTTTGCCATCTACAAACGCATCAGTGACAATCGCGACTATGCTAGTGGTCAAGCCCGACTGCTGTACCGCGTCATTTGCATAACGTGATATAGGGATCGACCGATGCAATATTTCAACAATCCGCAAAGCAATTCTCCAAATGCGTACATATCCGCTAGCATACCTTGGTTGATATTTGAATGGCAGGTTTGTCCGCAACGCGGTCATTGGTGATAGGTTGATTTAACACTATTGGTAATTGTGTTAAATGAGTTCATAACAAAGGATACGAGTATTATGACTTTACGGCGCTATATTCAATGTGACGTGTTTTCTTCTACACCAACAAAGGGCAATGGATTGGCCGTTGTTGTTGATGGTGAGGGTTTATCAGACGAAGACATGCAAACATTTGCGGCTTGGACTAATCTGGCAGAGACAACCTTTCTTACGTCACCAACCACAAATGCTGCCGATTACAAAGTACGCATTTTCACCCCCGCCAGAGAGATGCTTTTTGCTGGTCACCCAACTCTTGGGAGCTGTGCGGCTTGGCTGCATACAGGAGGAAAACCCTCAACACCTGGTGTGGTTCGGCAGGAGTGTGGAGTCGGTATTGTTATTATAGATATTAAGGGTCAAGTGCCGTCTTTTGCAGCCCCCAAAACCAAGGTAGATCAATTATCACAAGACGCTCTAGATACGATTACATCCGCATTGTCTCTCTCACCAGACCGCATCGTGCGCACAGCACTCCTTTCAAACGGGCCCGTTTGGCAAGTGCTTGAACTGGTGAGTGCAGAAGATGTCCTTGCAGCAGATTCTTCCAAAACCGTATATCCTGAGCTCGTGGGTGTGGGTTTGATTGGCGCACATCCGCTAGGTGCCGAATGCCAGTTCGAAGTCCGTAACATCAGCCCGTCAAGCGGCATGAGTGAAGACCCAATCACTGGCTCACTAAACGCTGCTATAGCACAATGGATGTATTCCGAAGGGCACTGGCTCAATGATGTTTCAGTTGCGCAGGGCACTTGCATAGGGCGGCACGGGCGTTTGTTCATACGCAATGAAGGAGATTCCGTTTGGATTGGTGGGCATACACAAATACTGATTGAGGGTGAGCTGTCACTATGAGATGTTGTCACCGGTGACTTGAGGCACTCTTGAAATGGCCATGTGGGTGAACGCGGTCAGCGTATCCGAGGTGCCGCACATCTGGATACGCCTGTGGTTGTCGCTACAATGACCAGCGGCAGGTTTGTCCCACATCCGGTGTTGTCATTACACAAACCCACAGAACCAATGAGGGGCATTTAATCAAGGTGCTTCAAGACGATGGCTTGGAAAACTGGTATCCGGCACGATGGGTTAAGTCCCTGTTGCGGTCTGTTTAGTGTCGCCAATTTTGGCGGGGCGGGGTGGAGTAAAGCGTAGAGCTTGGGGACATGTCATGGAGTTTGGGCTGGGGTTTGAAGGTAACTATGCGGACGAACCGGGCATAGGGTTAGTAAACTGAATGTCAGCTTCAACGTTTTGCGACCTGCTGAACTAAATACCAGCGAACGTATGAGGGGAATTCTGAACGCGCTGTGCTTGGCCGTGGACCTCATGACAAGTCACATCACTTTGTCCAAAATGGCATTTCGCATTGGGGTTTTGAAATGCTCCTTGTTCTGATATACTTGGACCCATGACATATTATTCCAAAATTTTCATTCGCATCTTATCCTTTTTTACACCCATGATTGCGCTGTTGATGTTGACCCCACATTCGGCGGTATCCGGACCGGCTTGTTATACGCAGACTGATTGCGACTGTGCGTTCGAATCTGGCAAGCTTTCTGATGGCCAATGGCAGGCGAAATCCAAGCCCGGTATTGTTGTTTCGAGCAAGGGAATGGTCTTTCCAATGAAAATGGACCAAGCCGTTGTCGAAACGGTGTCTCAATGTGATGGCCAGCTGTTCCTGTCCTATTTCGATAAAGGTTTTGGAAAAAAAATCGCATGGCCTCTGCAGAGGGTATCAAACCATGAAAGCATGTTAGACGCCAGCCCCAGCATTTTGAACGCGGTTGATCCCGGACAATTGGCCGATTTCACCAAGGTTAGCCCGGAACTGGCCGACCTTGACATCACGGAAACGCTCTATGTGGGTTCAATCGAGGTGCAAATGCCTCAAACGGCCCCGGCCACAATGTTTCTGGGAATTGCCGAAATTCCGGGAACTCAAGGTGAACGATTTAACGTCAGCATGACCATCCGGATAGGGCCGACTTTTGTCAACGGTGCAGGAATGCAATCAATCTGGATGCGATCCGGCCCAACTGATTTTGACTGGATCGGATCAACGCAGACCAGACGCGAACATGTTTATGAGGTTTGTCGCTGCGAAGAAGTGGATACTCAAATTAAAAGCGCCAAACTTTTGAAGAACATTTACCGTCGAATGGGCAATCAAGTGCGCGCCCATAACAAGCACCGTGTTGGGTATGGAACGCACTGGGGTGACGCCATGCAAAGTGGGGTGAAGCCGTCCGACATTCTACCGATGTATGACCCGGCGTTTCAAAATGGAGAACCACTGGTATCACCGGAAATGGCCGCTGATGGTAAGGGCGCGCGCAACTGGCCTTGTGTTCCGCAGGCAGAGCAGGTCACCGAAGGTGCCACCGGTCAGGATATGGTCTTTACTGAATTTCAGAAAAGGTGGCGCAACAAGAACAAGCTGGAGAACGCGGCGGCCGAAGTGGCAGATGGTGACATGCTGGAAAACGAATTCGTCACGCCCAAAAGTGATAGCGCTGGGAAAGTTGCCGGTAATACGAATTCGGTCAATTGCAGCTATACGATTGATGTCAATCGGGACGTTTGCAAAATACCCGAAGTTGTGGCTGAATCAATGGATGCCCACGAAAGGGTTCATTCCAATTCCTGTCGCAAAGCAAATGAAGCTGCGGCCGTGTTTCGCGATAGCCTCAACAACCTGAAAGAGTCCGGCAGCGTTTCAGAACGTGCGCTTGCAGCCCGCGCGTTATCGGCAGATGCGCCCGAGTGTGTGGCTTATCAGGCGCAATCTAAAAACGCCTGGTCGGCGGCCCAGGATGAATTGAAAGCCTATCAGGCTGGTCTTGATGTGTTGGAAAGGCATTTCAACAAATATTGCCAATAGGATCGCTGCAGAAATCCTTGCCCGTTCCGAATGCAACCCGGCGCTTTGTGCTGGATTTACTGGATGAGCAGCGGGGAATGAAAATGGGCCTGTCCGCATGTCTTCTATAAGAGCTAGATTGGGCGAAGTTTACGCCTGTCAACGTCTGCTTAACGCATGTTGCACCCCTTAGAGCTTCTTGCAGCATTGGTCAATAAGGGCTCAAAGCTGACATTAACCTAACCTACTTAAATAACACCTCGATTTAATAGTTGTCTGTGAGCTTCCCACGGCCCCTCTACTATATTAGTGCATTGCTTGCTGCTTGCTATGACCAATCCCCTCGGAAACGACCGTATATCAAACCACTTGAAGCTGGTGCCATCACCAACGGCTTTGTCCCCACAGCGAATGGGTAAGCTATCACGGCGGATAAGTGCGGATCGGAACGCATTCAAATCCAACAACCACCACAGTGAAAATCCGTCACCTACTTGGTTAGCGTGTCCGTAGAACATCCAATCACCATGCCCCTCAACTATCTTGGCAAGCTCTGTCTTGGCCCCTGACGCCACCTTGGCGCGGATCGTGAATTGGTAGGGGTATATGTGCGCATTGCCGTACCTGCGCACCCTAACCGCAATGCGCTTGTCCATAGCATTAAGCATCATCAAATCAGTTGCTTTATGCATGTCATGATAATCGGGTGCTGTGTCCAATAAATAACGGCCCACGATACATTGAATTTCAGGTAAAAAAGCATCTGACCAATTTCGATTTCTTAAATAGCAGTTCAATAGATATACTCCGTTGAATTGCCCCCATTATGTATAATTGTTTTTACGTTCCTGTATTTTTTATGCCGCGCTCAATAACCGTCTGGCTTGGTCAAGCAAACGTATCTCGTTATCCCAAACCCAATCAGGCTCGCCATTCTTGATAACAACTAGCTTACGCAAAAACTCAACTGGTGTTGCCGGTTCAATTAACAACAATGCTTGTATCGCATCATCTTCGCGCCGCATCAGCACATTAACCGTGTCTTGCTGGAATTGCTGTGCCTCTGGGCTGTCTTCGCCATGAAGGGCAACCAGCTTGTTCCAGTTGCGCAAGGACGCGTAGTAAGCCTCTCTTGCGCCCTCCATGGCTGTGATAGCTTGTGATAGGGTCATGCGGCTTTCCTTTCCATAAAGGCTTTCGCTTCTGCCATGTTTGCTTTGATACTGTCGTCTGCATCATGTGCCATTTGGCAATGATAAAGCAGCTTCATCATGCACTCGGATAAGTTGGCCGCTGGAGTGGAAACCAAGGCATTTTGGATATCACCTGACTCATTGCTTAGAGCATCGAATTTATCTTTGTCACCCTCATCCGCCAATTCGAACCTCGCCTCTAAGGTTTGATATACGGCCCACAATTTTGTGACGGTTTGCTCATTGCAGCCGTTTACATCCGCTTGCTTGGATTGGGGCCGCTTTGCGCCCCGCGTCTCCACCGCTTCAATGTTTTTCAGGATGTTTTCGGCTCCCGCTTCAATTGCACGACCTATGCTTATGACCTCATGATGCTCAGGAAACACATCACATTGCCAAAGCAACGTGTCGATTGTTTTTGCTAGGCCTTGTAATCCATCCACGTCTCTCGCAACCGTGTTTAGGTCATATTCTGATTTGTTCGTCATACCCTTGCTCCGCTAGTAGTGTTAAATTCTTCAATACCGGACATTATGGTGGGCAAAATCTCTTTAGAACCCGGGATGCCTTCAGTTTGAATACACTCACCATATTCTGCGATAAAATAGCGAAGCTGTTCCGCCACACCCCTTAGCGTAGTTGCCTTGGTTCCACTTATTATGCTTGCTAATTCGTCTCTGGCACAAAAGAGCGCGACCTCCTTCGCTTCAGAATGATATTCGCAATCGCTAACTTCAACATAATTATACCAACGGTCACGGGCCTCGAACCATCGGGAGACTAAATATGGTAGAGGGTCTGCGGGCTGTGCTGATGCGCTTGCCCCAGTTGCCAGTAAAGGCGTTGCGGCTGTGGCGGTTAAAAATGTACGTCTATCCATTGTTTCTCTCCGATATGGGTAATGTGTTGTTGGGGTTTAGAGCTTCCTCATGAACTTCTCGTTCCAAGCGTAAGGTGGTGGCAATCTGTTCATGCACAGGGAGTGCTTTAAATGCCTTTAAAAATCTCTGCACTAAATCATCGTTATCCATCGATAGTCCTTTCCCTGCCTTAAGCAGCCAGTTGATATTCGTGTGTTTGTCCGTCTGCTTGAATGCGGGTGATGGTGTTGAGGTTTACGGAACGTGGGCCAGCGGATTCCACGTCCCAGACAGGCATTAGGTGGGGATGGTTGGCCTTGCGGGTTGCCACTGCGCGTTGTGTGCTCTCTGAGGCGTCCTTGCCCTTGCAATGAAACTTAAGCTTGGCGGGCTGCACTTTCATGGTGCGTTCGGTTCCGTCTTTCTTGATGAAGTCGACAACGACAAAGCGTCCACCAGCTGCATTGATAATCTCGCGCTTTTGTTCATGTGGAACGGGCAGGGCGGGAGCTGGCTCTGTCGGGGTCGGGTCGGTTGGGTTAGTCAGGTTGGCAAGCTCTGCTTCAAGTTCACTGCGACGTGCGGAAATATCTAGGTGAAACGACTTGTTTTCCAGTTGCGCTATGTCGGCCCGTATTTTGGCGCAACGCCGCTGTGCCATGCTTAAATTGGCGTCTGTGATGCGTTTCTTTGCTATATACCACTCATAGGACAGCCGATCCGCGAAAATCTTTGAGTAAGGCATGTCCATAAAGGCAGTGCCGCTATTGCGAAGGCGTTTTGTTGCGACATGGGCTTCAATCATCATTGCCTTGGTGTTGAATACCGGGGTGGCGTTTGTGAAATCACTTGAATGAGTATGCATTACCGCTTCCTTTATCATGCTTGTTGATGTATACATAGTTAGTGCAACCTTGCATGTCAACAACAATAGTGCAATATAGGCAAATATAATGCTATCAGGAAAAGAATGTAAGTCCGCAAGGGCAGCCCTCGATTGGAGCCGAGACACCCTAGCCGAGAAGTCCGGCGTGGGGAAAAGAACAATCATTGATTTTGAAAACGGCGCGCGGGAACCTATCAATGCAACAAGACAGGCTCTTTTACTTGTTCTTGAGGGCGCGGGCGCGACTTTTGAGGGTGGTATGGTCTGTGTGCCAGTACCTGAATAATACTAACATCCAATTTCTATCAAACGGGGACGCCGCACTGGGCGACGGGGTGGCTTTGAAATAAAAGATGTAATTTAACCATTTACTAAAATTAGGCTATAATGAGTTTATGACATTATAGGATTGTATCATGTTCAAATGGTTGTTTTGTAAGAAGAATGTGGAAACCGAATTAAGCTCGGTGAATGAAGTATTAAAAACAGACAACTTATTCGTGCGCGGCGTTCCAAATGCAATAAAACTTGCTGATGTCAAGCAAAGCATAAATGGGGTAACTCAACTTCCTACATCCTCGATAGACCAGATGGTAGAGTTGAAACATGACTTAAATTATCAATTATCATTATGCCGCGAACTCATTAGTGAAGGAAATATTCTTCCCTTTCCCTTTGAAAGAGCGGTCGTATTACTCCGCAAGGAAAAACGATATGAAGAAGAACTAGAAATATGTCTTTATATTGCACAGTGGTGTGAAGATGCAAAAAATTCACATAAAAAAGGTACTGCTATGATTTGGGAAAGCCCAACACTTAGAAAGTGCATGGAGCGTATTCCAAAAATTAAATCTCTTCTTGAAAAACCACAATAAAGAAACTTCGGTAAGTATGTTCCATGAGCCCTAATTGTTTGCCGTCGCCGCTATTGCCCGTTAAGAAACGGCCTTGAGTGGCGTTAAATCCGCAATTATGGGAGTATTATTTTGAATAAGATGTTTGCACTTACTGCGCTGGGCATTTTTGTAGCTGGCTGTACTACGCCCGCACAGATGGCTGGCAACAAACCGTCGCTGTCGCTTGTGACAACATCGCCAGTAAATCAAGTTGCTTATTGCGTTTCGAAAGCACTTGATAATCAGGGTTCGCGGTTCAATTTATTACAAGCCCCCGACGGTAGTGAAGCCAGAATAACAGTTGCAGCCCCAAGACCGCCTTTGGCACTGGCGCACATTGAAGAAACTCTCGCTGTTTACAATATAAGCGGTGGTAAATTAACCCTTCACTTCAATTCATCCATACTCGGTAACTACAAAGTCGGATTTAAGAAGATAGCCCTAAATTGTGTATAAACTATGACCGTTATGGGAATCGAGATGGTGTGAATTATCATTATTCCTCTGAACGCTGTACTGCCGCTTTTACGGCGTCGGAAAAGTCTGGGTGTTTTTCTTAGTATAAGGTAAGCGTTGCGCTGACCCCACATTGCAATTGAGTTTTTGGTGTGCGATTCAGTCCTTTCATAGATTTGAAGGGAGTTTCTCAATGGGAGCTACAAACGAGTTTTTAGCAGGGATACCGCGGCGTGCGGACGGCAAACGGAATTGGCCTCTTGAGTTGAAAGCACGGATTGTTGCGGAAAACCGCATCAGCCCCCTAATTTAGCTCTCGCCATATGATGATCGCTCAACCATCATTCTAACAGTGCCGTTAAGACTGGATTTTTCAGGAATGATAATTTCCTTGGGTACTCCCAAATAATCTTTTGGCACATACCACTCCTTCATGTCTTGATACCCAAATTCATGGCAATTAGGTTTCGTCTTATGACGACACAGCGTTTCTTCGAACGAGACGTCTAAATAGAATGCCAAGTAACTAAATTCATGAGTTAATTTTAGGAACATCTCATGATATTTTTTCGAAGGTAATATACCTTCAAGTATCGCAGTATATCCGCGACCAACCACAAACTGAACGGATTGAAGCAGAAAATCTTGAATGTCGCTATCCTGAACACTTTCCTTTTCTTTTATGATTTGTCGCCGAAAATAGTCCTGTTCGATAAGTGCAGTTTTACCGTCCAATAGTGCCCTAACGGCTTTGGCGACGGAGCTTTTTCCAGAACCAGAATTGCCACGTATGATTATTAGCTGCGTCATAGGTCTGCGATATGTTGTAAGCGTTGCATCACTTGCCAAAATTCCACGGGAGTAGCATTTCAATGTCCTTCTGCATGTGTCCTTGGGCAATGGCAGTGAGCACGCCTGTTAGGTACGCATGGGGTTCAATCTTGTTCAGTTTACAGGTCTCGATGATGGACGCAAGGATAGCCCAGTTTTGAGCGCCGACATCATCATCCCACTCATCAGGATTCAGTAAACTACCACCAGCCGATAATACGTTTCTCAAGTCGCTGAAGCCGAGTCTGGCTAATTCTGTAACCACCCTATCTAGTATAACCTCGGTGCGCTTAGAGCGTTCTTCTTTGGCTACTTGGATAGCCTCTGCAATGTTAGGTTTTGTTAGGTTTTCACAGCCCATCTCTTTAGCTGTTTTTTGGCTGTATCCTGAACGTATTGCGGCCTGTGTTGCATTTAGGTCTATGAGATATTCTTCTACAAATCTTTGATGTTTTGCTTTTTGGATTACTTCTAGAATGTCAGGTTTTGTTAAGTTTTCACAGCCAATGTTTTTAACCTAGTGCTCTGTATTGCCTTCAAGCTCATCCTCATCTGTTGCACATCCAGTCGCGATTACGATAATTTCATTTAGCTCTCTTAACCTTTCAAGCATTTCGCTTTCAGTCATATCGTCACCTGCCATTAGATTAATATCCTTTGGAATAACGGACGCCACAACTTTCAGATACTGGTCTGGCTTTTCCTGCCGCACCTTTTCGATTGCTTTTACACCGTGTTCTTCAAAATCATCGTGAAGTGCTTTTAAGAATGCCTCGCCCAGTTTGTGCTTAGAGCTTTTTGGCCTTCCCCTTGGGTTGCCAGATGTTCCTGGCTTAAATGATGTTAAATTCTTGAGTGTCATATCACTGTTCTTTCACTGTTGTTACAGGCAGTTTAGTTGTTTCAGTTTATTTGACCGCCGATAACTGATTTCGGTGCTATTTGTTGATTTTTTCGGTGCTATTCATCAATAGGCATCCCGGTTGATAGCCAAGCTCAGTTTAAATAGCTCGCTACTTCACCCAACGAAAATCAGCAAGAAATTCATCATTAGCTTTTTGCTCTGCGTAGGTTTCATGTTGCCAATCAGAAAACAGGTTCGAGCCCGCAAACCATTTGGTCTTGTGCTGGTTACAATAGAACCAATGTGCTTTGCCAACGTTCAGATGACCATCATGCCGTTTGCATATAGGGCATACGCCAAAATGAGTGTTAACTCGCCCCGGAAACTTAATGATATTTGTTGCGACCTCCGACATTAAGCTACAACAGGTTCAATACGACTGCGCTCAAGCAGCTTCAGTAAATCAGAGCCCTTGTAGAGAATACGCGTTCCTACTTGGTGATAGGGCAGCATGCGTTGCTCATTGCGCCATTGCGCCAGCTTTGGCTTAGCAGCTATTGCCCTCATGACCTCATCGTCTGGGGCATAGAATTTTGTTTCGTCAATCTCCATTATGTCACAACCTTTCCGTATCCACGCGCCACGTAATCGAATGTGTTATCAATCGAAGTGCCGCCGCTGTTGAAGAATTCTATGGTGAAACCGCTCGCGCCTTTGGACGTAATGTCGTAGTAATCGCCTGTGGCTAAGCCCTGCGCCGATATGCCCACGCCAGATAAAGCCTTGAATGCAGGGCTAAACGTCATAGCCTTGCCGCCTGTGCCGCTGGCCGTATCCGCAACCGCTATAACCCTGTCAGGCATGTCTGCCGTAACAGACAGATTGTCTATTTTCGGGGTGGCGTCGTCTGTATCGCTTGTCAGCAATGCCTGAAATTTAAAGGCGCGGGCCTCGTAATCACCGACGATAAAGTCTTGCCATGCGCCCCACGTTGGTGAGCCTGCCGGGTCGTCGTCTGTTGTGGCTAATTGCAACACAACATTCGTGTCGCCAAAGTCGCCAGTTGTCCCTGTAAATAGCCCTAGCCTGTCGGTGAAGTTACCCGCAGCCGAGGTGAATGTAGCCCCTGCATTGTCTTGTCTCGTGACAGTTATGCCGAAACTCATCCGCGCGGTATATTTCGCGCCAAGGTCTATTTCGTTATCGAATATATATGTGCCTGTTGATGGTGCAGACGTTGCTGTTGTGAGGATTATTGAATTAACGCTCTTGGTGATGTTGGTACTTGATGCAACACCAGCCCACGCAGTTTCTTCTGTTATCGTTTCAACCGCATTAAGACCCTCAATCGCATTAACCGACATTTGTATGCTTGCAGCGTTCGTGCTTTCATTGCCTGTTTTATCTATGGCCTTTATGTAATACGTGCCGTCCATTGCAGGCAGTGGAATGCTGGTCGCTGGCCGTGGCACTTTTGGCGCAAGAACAATTGAGTTCCCCCATGATGTACCGCGCCTGATTTTATAATATGACAAGTCAAGGTCGCTGTTTGCGTCCCATGTGAAATGTGCAACCCCTGCAACAACATTTACAGCAAAGTTTGTAACGTCATTGGGAAGCCCGACAAACGCATCAGATGCATAATCGTCAAGCTGTGTCCACTCGCCATTAACGCCGAATGTATTAATTGACCTTGCCCGTATATCGAATAGTTCATCCTCAACATTGTTGATTAAAAACCTAGACCCCGATGCTGTTCCTAGGCTTGTCCATTCGGTTTCCGTGGCCTTCCTGAACTCAACTTCAAACGCCGCAACAAAGCCCGCATCGGATGACATAACGTCAACAATTATAACGCCGACAACCTTTTCATTTATCACCCGCAATTCACTTGTTGGGTTTATGGAAGTCATCGCCGTGATCCATGCGTCCGGCAGGTTTGTGTTATTGGCTATGAACGTTTGTTCTTCAGCCGCCCAGTCAAACACCCCACTGGATATTTCGCGCAATGTCAGTTCAACAATCAGGTCGCCGCTTTCTTCAACATTGAATTTCCACCCAACGCATTCAAACTCTTTTGCAGACCAACCCCACCGCGCGTATGTGAATTGGACTGTATCGCCCACCGCTACATCAAAGGCATTCAGGCCAAACTTGGCTGTAAAGCGTAATTGTTCACGATTGCGAAATAGTGCAATCTTACCGATGCGCTGTGCCGCTGTTGACGTGGCTGTAAATGGCAACGGAAAATCAGCCGCATTTGCAAGCCCGTTATCCTCGTTTAAGAACGTCGTACTTTCAATTGGTGGGTAACTGGTTTCTTTCCAGTTGCTTTCCGCGCCCTTAAATGTCCCTGTTACTGAATTGAAGTTATCAACCCGTCTATGCCGTGGAACCACGCTCAATCCTGAACGCACATCATCTTCATTTAGTGTTTTGGTTGCCGCAGAAAATGAACCTGTTACAGACTTCCACTGCCCTTGCTCGAATGCGGGGTAGCCAGCCAAACTTTGATGCAGAGCCCTTACAATGGATCGTGGTGAGGATTCCATGGTAACAGACCCGTTTGTCGTGTAGCGTTTTTCAGTACCACCCGCAGCCAGTGCTACGGTTTCATCACAGACGTTTGCCGCCGCAGAATAGGCCGTGTCATTCATGCCCGTTGCTTGTAGGCCGTAATCCTCTGTGAAGTAATCCCTTGCGCATAGTGCCGCGTTATCAGACCAGACAGTGCTTAAATCCCGTGGATCGTAAACCTTTTTGCCTTTGACCTTCGCTGTTATTTTTGGAACGCCGCGCGGGAATGCAGACCTGTCGAATTGCAGCCTTGCGTAAACGTAGCAAACGCCTTGCGCCTTATGGTCTGCCGTCCAGTCACCTTCGCTTTCGGAAACCAAGTCAGTATCTGCAACCTGACCCGGTGCGCCGAGGTGTGATTTTATTCGTGCCTTATTAGCCCACTTAGCAGGTGCTGTGATGTTTCCTGAACCGTCTAGGGTTAATTCTTCATCGTCAAAGTATACCGCTGTGACTTCTTCGCATTCATGCCCTGCCAGTGCGATAAGCCTGTGCAGATATTGATTGCCGTTTGTTGTCTCGTCGTAAAATATCGCGCCGCCGACAACAGTTTCGCCGTATATTATAGCATGTGGATTTGTACCACCTGTGCTGTTTACTTCGTAGCCTTGGTCTGCTGGTGCGCCCGGTGGCTTTGGCGCGAGTAATGAAAGTGCGAAACCGAGTGCTGCTGATATTAAGAATTTGGATAGTATCGTTGAAAATGCTGCTCCCGCAATGGCTGCGGCTCCAGCAGATGTAACTGCACCAACCAATATTGGCACAGCGGCAGGCTGGAATACTCTTGGATCAGTTAGTGCTGTGGTGCCGTGAAGTCGCGCCCGCAGGGGATTGTTGTCATAAATCATGTTAATTCCCAACCTATATATCCAAGGTGGGCTCAAGTTTTGAGAACACACTGAAAACACCTCAGTAGGTTGCTGCTCTTATTGTTGGTTTTTGGGGATTAAGTTCTTATAGCATACAAAAACGGTTCTTGTGGTTTTAGCTCTGCGGTCAAATCTGCCGTTCACTTGGCGTAAGGTAGAAATTCAGAGGATGCGCGTTATCTTTGCTTAAGTTGTATTTTTTAAAAAGTGGTGTCGGGATTACGCTCCGGTGTAATAATCATTATTTTTATGGGTTATTTTTTTGCGAGAGCATCCATAATCTCAGCTTCAATTTCTCTAACTTTATCTTTGCTATATGGGCCAACAGTAATAGAAAAAGTCGGTTTCCCTTCTTGGCACCGAATTTGACGCTGATGTGTATCTTCAATCTTTTCTTCAAGTGCAATTCTGCTGATGGATCGAAGTAAAATTTGAAGCTCAGCCGCAATATTTCTGATTAATGATTGGTGAGGATAATTTTCAAATACCGTAATGCGATTTGCGCTCGAACCTTCGAAACCAGTAAACCCGAGCCCGGGACTTGTCGCAAAAATTAAATTGGAGTACATGTTCCCAACATCGGACAAAAAGTGCGCTCCCAAGTCGTTTCGAATAGTTTTCAAGATTGTATCGCGGCTATATTTTTCTACCTTTTTATTTGTGTCATTTTCTTTCACGAATATTATTTGGCTTTGCCATATCTCCCTACTCAATTGCGTGCCAATGTTAATATGCTCATACTTAGATATTAGTGGCGCGAGTAAGTTAGGTGAGAAACGAATGTTTCGAATTCCCGGGAACCACTCCTCGTCATAACTTAGATAATTTGCCCAATAAAGTTTCTTGTCGGGCTGTTCCCTATTTAGGGGTAATAAACTCGGATATTTGAGGGTGTCGTTGGGGTCATAAATTCTTAATTCTTCACGAATTCGAGAACAAATTAATGATAGCGTTCGACCCGAAGATGCCGATTTCGCGTCGAATGTCTCTACGAGCCAGTTCAGTTCAAGCAAGCTTTCGTTCAGGCTTATATGAGCGAGATATCTATCCCGCATATTTGTGGTTTTTTTTCGCTTACGTCCAGCCATTATACAGCCCTAAGTTCTCAGACATTATGTTATTGGTCTTGCAGGTTGTAAATGTACTTTCATCGAAATATCTCAGTTTTCGATACAGACAATTTGAATGCCATTGAGTCTATTGTAAACGTTGGTGATAATGAACGAGCCTTCTCAAGCACTACTAGCGCGATGGCTGTGAGCACCCCTGTCAGATATCTTGCGGCCATTTATCCAAAGCCCTAGAAACATAACTTCAGTTAGTAAGCAGACTATTTCTATAAAAATTGAATGTCGTATAAGGGCTCAAAACGGTCATGCGACTGAGAGATAGTTTCTGTTCGCCGTTAGATGTTCGTGCTACAGTAGCCGACAGCACGAGTTTGACATTGGTGCTCACCTAACAGAGTTCGCAGGAAATTCATGCCAGACCATGCCACGCAAGAAAAATCACTGCCAACAGACCGAATATTTCTTGGTTTGATTTTAATGGCACTTGCTATGTTTATCATTCCGATACGGGACGGCATCGCAAAACACATGACGGATGCGCTTCCTGTATTCACGATTGCTTGGGGAACATACGTTTCAGCAGCAATCGTAGCAGTTCCAATCGCTTTGAAATTGCATGGCCGTGAAGCCCTTGCACCCTCTGGAATACGTTCTCAAACAGCAAGGACGCTTCTGCTTGTAGGCTCCATGACAGTCTTCTTTTTTTCCATTCGGACTGTTCCGCTAGCCAACGCAATTTCCGCATATTTCGTCGCGCCTTTTGTTGCCGCGGCTCTGGCTCCAATGGTTCTTGGAGAGCGGGTTACAAAGACTGTGGTTGTTGCTGTTTCCTGCGGTTTCGTTGGCGTTCTCCTAGTTCTACGCCCAGACGGTGACTTCGATGCCAATATCCTCTTGGCGGTCGTGGCTGGCGTACTATTTGCGTTTTATATGCTGGCCACCCGTCTGGCTGCGCGCCAAACGCCACCGATGGCTGCTTTGGCATATCAATCGCTACTAGGTGCCGTCGTTCTAACGCCTTTTGCCTTTGGTGCGGGTTTTGAAGGTATCAGCGCATTCCTTGGTGCTTTTGCTGTTGTTGGTGTTCTTCAAAGCACGTCACACGGCCTATCGATTGCTGCGTTTCGATTTGCACCTGCAAGCACTCTTGCGCCGCTCGTTTATCTCGAAATCGTGGCTGCTGTCATTGTTGGACTCGTAGCGTTTGGGGACTGGCCTCAAATGCAAACTTGGATAGGCATTGCTGTAATATTGGCTGCTGGCGCATTGGTCGCCGTAAAGCGGAACTGACTTCGTCCAGTTGCAAAACTTTGTTTCAAAATCCATGTCGCAATTTGAGTATTCGAACCATTGTGCTCAAAGCCGCCATTGAACTAAGGCGTCCAGACCATAACAGAGCCTACGCATGTACCGTTTGAAATTTGATCCGCCAGAACATCCGGCCATAGAATGCAATGAGTTTTCCTCAAGCACAACCCACCGAACGTAAGGGTAAAACTGCGGGGGAATAGTTCGACACAACTTTCTCAACTGCGCTTTCTGATCCAGAACGTCCTCTATGCCCGGTGCAGTCCCTCCATCCACCCGATGGCGCATTGGCATAGAAGAATAGCCACTTCTTGCTGGCCGGTTCGCTTTCATCAAGACACACGCTGCCTCGTACTGCGCATCGGTTATCATGCCCCGACGCCAGTATCGCTCGATCCATGGTGTGCCCCTTGGGAAGTTGCCGCTACCATATCGTTTCCTCTTTGGCGGTTTTGGTTTTGTGTATTCCCATGGGGGTGTTGATAAGGAAACGTGGATTGTCATACTACCCCCTTGCCAATGCTGAATTCTTGGCGGCTTGGGTTGCATGTGTGGGGGAACGTTTCGGCTTCGTGCTCTTTGTTCTAAACCCTGCAACGTTTGGTTCTTGGTGATTGTTTAAGGGTAATGGTGTCGTTTTTTCTGGAAACGCGGGAGTTATACTTTCTCCTTTTTCATTTTTACTTTTACTTCTACTTTTACTCGATGGGGTCGTAAGGGGTTCATGAGGGGTTTCCGAAGGGTTCAGATAATCTTGAATGTCGCTATCAATCTCATCTTCTAATCCAACAATGTAATCATTCATTGCAAATATCACTCGGTGGGGTTCTCCCGCCTTGTCGCGCCATTTTACTAAGTCCTGCGCACCTTTCTGTACTTGTAGGGAAGCAAATAATTCCTTCTTTGGTTCTCCATCAGGTAAGGCCAGTATTTCATTGAATGCGCCAATCGCATGTCGGTAGGATTTTACTGGGTTGAATCGTAAAAAGTTCCCGATAATCACGTAAGGCTTGCACCATTCAATCAGGCCCGCATTACTGAGTTGATGAAATATGTCTTCAGCTGCTTCTAGGCTCTCAACAAAATCTACTTCTTCAACTAAATGAGCCGCGCCAATTCGTAGAACGCCTGCACATGTTTTTTGGCTGGTGTGCAGCCAGATATAAGCAAGGCGGGTCTCAAGACTTTCTATGCCTTGGAATTTGGTGCTTTGCCAAAGGCTAGTGCCAATCATGCCAAAGGGTCTGAGGTGAGAACTCATATTTCACCCCCAATACGTTCGGGAAGCCTGCTTAGTTCAACAGCTCCGTGATAGTCACCTGTTTTGGTATGCCAAACACGGATTAAAGCCTTTCGGGTGGTACAGTACGAAATTGAAGTCCAACGCGGCTGTCCGTGCCTTAATCCTTCCCTGCGCTGCATTATCCATTGGATGCCATCTCTGCACGGGATGACACGATAGGTTTCTGTTTTAACAATGACAGTATGATAGTTGTCAGTCTCTTCGCGGTGGCTGGTTGAGGTGTCTAGCATTATGCTATCTCCCCAAGAAACTCGACTTGGTCAGTCAAAGTGTAGGTTCCAAAGCGGGTTTTAAGGGCGTCTTTATCGTCCTTGAACCAATCAGTCCGTACGTCGACATTGTGAGCGTGTTTGAGTTGTGACACGTATTCACCTAATCGTATAACGCTGGCACAATAGACCGGGCCAAGCATCAGGGCTTGTAGGGCCTGCTTTTGACGTCCCTTTACCGTGATTTCAAAGATTTTGCCGTTCGGCTTAGTAATGCGGAACTTGGCCTTTGATACAATCGGGTCTAAATCTTTGCGACTGTGAATCCACCGTGTGTTTGGTGCGGGTGTGCTGCTTGCGGTAATCATGCCGCCACCTCGTTCACAAGAACCTCGAATGGCTGTATGGAATGAGTTTTTTGTGACCAATAGAAACGACGTGGTTTTGTTAAGTTACTTTTGTCGTGAGTGATTTTTTGTTTGGTGTTGCTCTTGATAGTGCTCATTATTTCATGCCTTGTTTTTCAAGACGGGAAACGCTAATATGCTGGTGTCTTTGCGAGACAAATTCTACTATCCAACATTGAAACGCCCGCGCCTTTGGTTGCGGGTTTTTCGTTAGGCGGCTTCACGCTGCGCATTGAGGGCTGCGTCCACTTCACTTTCGACCCAATAAAGACGGGTGCCAATTTTAAGTGGTTTTGGGATGCGCCCTTCTTCAACGTCTCGGTAAAGACTAGAGCGAGAACGGTTGCCAAGCTTGGCCTGAAGTTGGCTAAAATTAAGGTATGTAGTTGTCATGGTGTTTCCTTGTGCTGGTTTACGCACAAAGGGGTAATCTTTGGTTACTCACTTGTCAGCGGTTACTATTTTTACTTTTTTTCCACCCCCACTATTTCGCTTCGGCATCACCGTCTCTATTGTCGTCTAATCTCCCAACCAATTGAGGATATGACTTTTCCAGTTTTGTCCAAACTTCTATATTTTCAAGTCCGGCCATTCTGCCCTCTTCATTTCTTTTCTCATCTTCCGAGTACGCAACGCGGTACATTGCCTCCTCACCTGTATTATCAAATTCTTTAGTATATGCTTTTCGAATAGCATATGCAGTTTTCTCTCGATAACCCCCAGCAACCGCAGGCCTGCAATATAAGTGATTATACATTTGCGCCCCGATTATTGATGCACGCTTTAATGTAACATGTGCGTAATAAATAAGGTTAAACATTTGGAGGTATATCAAACGTTTAGCTGTTCGTTTTTGCACCACTTTTTCTGGAACTTCTTTTGGTACTTTCCCAAATAAATATGCTTGCCCTACCTTTTCTAACTCAACTCTAAGTGGCTTTGGATATTCTACTTGGTATCTAACAAAAACGGCGCACACCTTTTTTAGATTGTATAGTTCGCCCTTTGAAAGCCATTCATCAAATGCTGCTTGCGCGGAATATGATTCAATCGAAGATTTATCTCGAAGGGCCCAATAGATTGGCCTATTAGCTTTGAAATCATCAAGGTACCCATTTTCATCCATGCAACCTCACTAACTCGCCACCCAGTCCTGTAACATGTCCCGCCCATCGCTCCATCAAAACACGCCGTTGTTCCAAGAAGTCAGTCCGGCGATATGCCCGTTCAACCTTGCCCCCTGCAACATGGGCCAGTGCAGTCTCTGCAACTTCGCGTGGTGTATCGGTGGCTTCTGCGCACCATGTACGGAATGAACTACGGAAGCCATGTGGGCGGGCATTTAATTTTAAACGTTTCATATAGGAGCTCATGGTCATGTCAGAAATCACACCTTTGTTCCTGTTGGGAAACAGAAAGCCGCCCCGCTCAAAATGTCCAGCTTCGGCTATTACTGACAATGCTTCCTGACTAAGTGGAACGCGATGTTCAACGCCACCTTTCATACGTTGGCCGGGGATTGTCCAAACATCGCCATCTAGTTCATCAGCATGGATAAAGCGTATCTCACCCGAACGACAGGCTGTAAGTATGGTGAGACGCAAGGCAAGCTGTGCTATTGTTCCTCTATCAAGAGATTTGTAGAAAGCTGGAACTTCCTGCCAGTCCATAGACGGGACATGCGTTGTACTTATTGTTTGGACACCCAGCAACGCCTTAGCTTTCATAGTCGCTTGCAAATCTACGTCATAGCCGGTGGCCGCTGCGTGCTTTAGAACCATACCTAACCGGTTCATGGCTTTACGCGCTGTTTCTGATTTCTCATGCCAAATTGGGGCGAGGGCGCGTTTAATTTCGTTCTGCGTAATTTCTTCGACATGCATCTTACCCAATACAGGCACTACATGAATACGAAGAGGCGAGTCCCATCTGCCAGCCGATCCTTCACCTTTCAAATGACGTTTACGTGCTTCAAAGGTTTCATCCAGCATTGCTTTGAAAGTAGGGCTGGATTTTTGGGCTTCCACTTTAACATTACGACGTTCAGCCTTAGGGTCATTCCCTAGTGCAACATCTCTACGCATCTCAGTTGCTTTGGATCGTGCATCTTTTAATGAAACCTTGGTAAGGCCACCCAACGCAATTTCGTGCCGTCTGGCATGTATAGAATACCTGAACAGCCATTGGCCGCCGCCATCCTTGCGCTTAATCAACCATAGGCCACCACCGTCACAATGCTTCTTGTCATTCTCAAGCGCATCGAACTTTCGCTTTTGATTTGGTAGGCGGTTTAGCTGACCCAAAATAGACACCCTTTTTTATGGCATATAGTGGCACACAATGGAACAGCTTGAAATAGTTAAATCAATAATACCCTTTAAAACATGGGGTTATTGGCATGGTATGGGGCAGTATGATACACTAATTCTATGCCTCTTCTGGGCACCAATTTAGTTGTACAGGCTTCCGGTTTTTGTCATAAGAAAATCTTTCAAAGATATGTCTTCTTGTTTTAAGAAACCCTGATTTGGCAATGTGCCATTGCGAACCATTTCGATGATGGCCACAACCGAACCGGCTGTTGTCCAGGCAATGGCAGTTTGTTGTCCGCCAGCAATATCAATCGGTTTATACCCGCGCACGAATTCCTTGCGCTGCAAACGGCCTTCGATCATGCCTTCCGCAGCAACATGAACATAAACAATGTCATCGTTAACGGGTGGTTTTGCATTAACCAAAATATTACCGGCCTCTTCGCGATCTTCGCGCATCAAAAGCTCGTGGAAGAAGAAGTTCATCAAGTCCATATGACCTGGATAACGCATTGTTTTATAGTCGATATTATCAACTTTACCAAGATAAGTCTCGCACATAGTACCAAGACCACCCGAAGTGGTGAAGGCTTCCAGCTCGAGACCGTCAATGAATACTTTCTCTTTCCATTCCATCGCTGATACCCATTTCTGGACACCTTCCTCAATGACTTCGCAATCGTTAAGGTATTCGTTTACTACCCCTGCTGGCGACCAGTTGAAGGCATAGCCCAGCAAACCTGTTGGGTGTTGGGGCAGGGCACCAACACGCATTTTTATCGAGCGACAAGTGTCAAACATGTCAATATGAGCCGCGCCAACAATGCCTATAAAGCCTGGTGCAAGACCACATTGCGGAGCCATCAGACCTTTGGAGGTTTTGCTTAATTCGATGATGGTTTTGGTAGTAGGCACATCTTCTGTTAGATCAAAATAATGGATACCTGCGCGATGCGCAGCCTTGGCAACTTCGGTATTCAGGTTGAACGGCAGGCAAGAAAGCACTGCATCCATATTGGCGAATTCAGCGACCAGAGCATTAGGCGACGACAGGTCGGTATCTTTAACTGAAAACGGAAGCGACTCGCGCGGGGCATGAATATCATACCCTGTGACGTTGAAATCGGATTCGTGCAACAATTTTGCGGCTAGTGTGCCGACTTTGCCAAGCCCAAGAACGGCAATGTTTTTAAATGACATATTTTCTATCCTTAGATATCGAATTTAATACCCTGCGCCAAGGGCAGGTCGCGCGAGTAGTTGATGGTGTTTGTCTGGCGGCGCATATAACCGCGCCATGCGTCTGAGCCGCTTTCACGCCCGCCACCGGTATCTTTTTCACCGCCGAATGCGCCGCCGATTTCAGCGCCCGATGGGCCGATATTCACGTTGGCTATGCCGCAATCCGAGCCAACAGCTGATAGAAAGTATTCGGTTTCACGCACATCGGTTGAAAAGATGCATGAAGAAAGCCCCTGCGGCACATCGTTTTGCAGTGCAATTGCGGCATCTAGATCTGTGTATTTCATCACATATAGTATAGGTGCAAAGGTTTCTTCCTTTACTATACTCGTTTGGCCCGGCATTTCGGCAATTGCCGGAAGGGCATAGGCTGCATCAGGGAAAGCATCGCGTAAGGTTGCGCCGCCCCCGTGAATTGTACCGCCATCGGCCTTTGCCTGCGCCAACGCACGTTCCATTACGTTATAAGCATCACTGTCAATCAACGGACCAACCAAAACCCCATCGGATAAAGGGTTGCCAATTGGCAGACCGTCATAGGCGGATTTCAGGCGCGGCAATAGCTGGTCATAAATGCTTTCATGCACAATTAAGCGGCGCAAAGTGGTACAACGTTGACCGGCAGTACCAACTGCCGAGAAGACAATTGCGCGCAATGCCATTTCCAAATCAGCTGTAGGTGAAACGATCATGGCATTGTTGCCACCAAGTTCCAGAATACAGCGGCCAAATCGCTGGGCTAATGCAGAGCCGACAGCGTGGCCCATGCGGGTGGAGCCCGTTGCTGAGACAATCGCAACATCTCGAGAGGTGGTCAGAACTTCACCTGTGTCACGTTCACCGATAACGGTTTGAATCAGACCTTTTGGCGCATCACCGAACCGCGCAGTTGCATTATCGCAAATTTTCTGAACAGCCAGTGCTGTTAAAGGTGTTTTCTCGGATGGTTTCCAGATCACCGGATCTCCACAAACCAGCGCAAGTGCCGCGTTCCAACACCATGGTGCAACCGGGAAGTTAAATGCGGTAATGATCCCACAAACTCCCATCGGATGCCATGTCTCGCGCATGCTGTGGCCGGGGCGCTCAGAGGCTATGGTCAAGCCAAATAGTTGGCGCGAAATACCAACCGCCAGATCGCAAATATCGATCATTTCCTGTACTTCACCCAGGCCCTCTTGCAGGATTTTGCCACATTCCAGTGATACTAGACGCCCGAGATTATCCTTCTCGGCACGCAGTTCCTCACCCAATATACGCACCAGTTCGCCACGTCGTGGTGCGGGGGTATTACGCCAAACTTTAAAGGCATCAGCACCCGCTTTAATCATGTTTTCCACATCAACGCTGCTGTGCATAGCAATGCGTGCAATTTCACTTCCGTCTATCGGTGTATGAACCTTTAATGTTCCACCTGTAAGTTCGGCTTCAGAAAAGCCCGCAGCTTTTAGAATGTCATTACCTGTCATCTCGTGTCTCCATGCATAAGAATTTTGGGGATAATTTCAAAAGTATGATGTAAAAACAATTAGGCAGATTGTTCTTTTTGACTAGGTAATTTTACTATAATAGCTATGCCAATAGTTAATCTAACATAATGGTTGCTCATGGACTTAACAGCGAAAGATGAAGCCCTGATCGGACTGCTGCGTGAGAACGGCCGGCTTCCGGTTTCCGAGATTGCTCGGCGCATGTCAGCATCACGTACAGCAGTGCAAATGCGCTTGCAAAAACTGGAACGTAACGGGATTATTGAAGGTTATTCAGTCAAGCTTTCGCAATCCTATTTGAACAAACAGGTTCGTGCATTGGTGATGATAAAATTCCAACCCGGAAGGCGAAGCGAAATTGAAGTTGCACTGTCGGAAATGCCGCATCTGACATCACTTTACTCAATCAGCGGTGTGTTCGATATGACAGCAGTTGTCACCGCCGCATCAATGGATATGCTTGACCAGTTGATCGACCGCATTGGTTGCCTGGAAGGAATTGATGAAACCATGTCTTCTATCATTCTTTCAACAAAAATAGATCGTTGAAACAACCTGTGCAAGGTTAGATGCCATCGAAACTATTTGGTAAGGGTCTGGAATTCCCGAATGACGTGTTCATAGATCCCGCGCTTAAACGGGACAATTAAATCCAATAATTCTTCGGGCGGCAACCACGCCCAAGCAGAAAACTCTGGAACTTTAGTCTTGATGTTTATCAACGTATCATCACCTGTAAACCGCATCAAAAACCATTTTTGTTTCTGTCCACGAAAACGAGCTTTCCACAAATTAGGCACAAGTTGATGCGGTAGATCATAGGAGATCCAATCCGCAGTTTCTGTAACTATATCCACCGCATGCGCGGGAATGCCGGTTTCTTCTTCTAGTTCTCGCAAAGCTGCCGCTTTAGGTTCTTCACCTTTTTCGATACCGCCTTGTGGCATTTGCCAGGCGTCAGCAGAGCTATCCAGACGTTGCCCCGCGAAAACGCCGCCATCACGATTACAGATCATGATGCCGACGCAGGGCCTGTAAGGCAAAGCAAGTATTTCGTCAGGGTTCATTTAGTTAGCTTCGGAAAGGACTGTCAGACCCTTTAAAACATCCAACGCATAGGACAGCTGATAATCACTATCGCGTAATTTTGCAGTCGTTTCCTGTGCATTGCGTTCATCTTCAAGTTGCTTTTTTTGATCCTCAGTCAGGCTGTCATTTGCTAGTGATCCACGCAAATCAGCCTCGAACCTTTGATTGCGGTTTGCAACTTCTTCACCATCCTCTTCAGTCTTGGGTGGGCGTTGCTCAACTAGAATGTCAGGTGATATACCCAACGCCTGAATTGATCGGCCCGATGGCGTATAATAACGTGCGGTCGTAATTTTTATACCCGAGCCGCTTTGAAGTGGCATAATGGTTTGAACCGAACCTTTACCAAAGCTTCTTGTACCTATAATTACCGCACGGTGATGATCCTGCAATGCGCCCGCAACAATTTCAGATGCCGACGCAGAGCCGCCATTTATCAAGACAACCAATGGTTTGCCTTGTGTCAAATCGCCTGGTTTTGCATTGCGTCGATCACTATCCTGCACGTTACGTCCGCGTGTTGAAACGATCTCACCTTTTTCCAGAAACGCATCGGATACCAATACGGCTTGTGTTAGTAGTCCGCCGGGATTGTTTCGTAAATCCAGAATAAAGCCGCTGACTTTATCTATGCCGCCAGCTTTTTCAATTTGTTTGGCAATTCCCTCTTCTAGATTTTTATATGTTTGTTCTGTAAAACCGGAAACGCGCATAACGATTGTATCGCCTTGAATCCGGACACGTGCGGCTTTTACCTTAATTTGATCGCGTATAATTGTAACATCAAATGGTTCTTCAGTACCTTCACGTACAATTGTAAGAACAATTTCCGAACCGATTGGCCCGCGCATCAAATCGACAGCATCGCTTAATGACATGCCCAACATTGCTTCGCCATCAACCTGTGTGATGAAATCACCGGATTGAATGCCGGCTTTTTCTGCTGGCGTGTCGTCAATAGGAGTTACAACTTTTACAAAGCCGTTTTCCTGTGTCACTTCAATTCCAAGCCCGCCAAATTCTCCACGGGTTTGGATGCGCATTGTATCAAACTCTTCTGCAGCCATGAAATTTGAATGCGGATCCAAGGATGATAGCATGCCGCTAATGGCGCTTTGGATAAGCTTTTCCTCATCCACTTCTTCAACATAGCTGGAACGAATGCGTTCGAAAACATCGCCAAATAAATCAAGTTGTTCATATGTTGATTTTGTTTGTTCCGTTTCTTGTGCAATCAGGGGGCCAGTAAAGTTTGCCGTCAGCAAAAAGCCTGCTACCGTTCCGCTTGCAGCTGCTATTAAAAGTTTTTTCATTTTACATTCCTAAATGTTGCTTAAAGCAAACCAATCTGTTGGGTTAACAGGCTTACCGTTGTTTCTTATCTCTATATAAAGCGATTCTTTATCAATTGTGCCACCACCTTCTGACGCTTCGATCAAAAAATCTTGAGCCTTAGGTTGTTTTCCACCCAAAAGCCCTATTGGTTCGCCAGTATTTACAATCTGACCATATGTACCATAAATTTGGTCAAGACCAGCAATGACAATTAAATATCCCGGTTCCGGTTCCAGGATAACAACCTTACCATAATCCAAAAACGCACCTGCAAAGCGTATCGTTGCTGGTGTTGGGGCCGTAATCAGTGACAAAGGATGAGCTGTAACGACAATACCAGGGCGCTTAATGCCGGCAGCATCAGTTTCATTGTAATCCCGCAATAATGCGCCATCTGTCGGCAAGGGAATATTGCCCTTGGCTTCTATAAAAGAAAACTGATTGCTCTGGTCATCATCAAGCGGAATATCAGTCAGCCCATTTGCAAAGAAATCCAGCGTTTTGCTGTTATCGGCCAGGATCAAGGTGCGAACAGGGTCCTCTGCAAACCGCAAGGGTAATTCAGTACGATTACTTATCGCACTTGAAAGTGCAACACGCGCATCTTTTGCCCCCGTCAGGCCGATTTCTAATTCTGTCTGTGCTTGTTTTTGCAATGTGTTTAGCGCGACCAGTTCTTCGATTTGCGCCCGTATATTTTCTGCGCGAAGTTGTAGCATTGGTGTGATTTCTGACATGACCATCCCTGAACGTGCAGTTCCAAGCGGCCCTGCGGGGTGGATCATCAGCATCGGTGTGCTGGCGCGTTCCATTGTTTGCAGAACGCCCAGAAGTTTGCTGATTTGTGCGCGTTGGTTTGATAATTCCAGTTGCAATACTTGTTCGCGTATGGTTGCTGCGCGCAGGCTTTGGCGTACTGCCTGCAAGCCGGTTTCATAGGCGCGAACCGTTTGGCTTAGCGCTGTTACACGCTCTTCAGATTTTTTAGCCGTTTTCAATGCAGCCGCTGCAGATTTTAATTCCAGTGCAGCATCCCTTGCCATTTGCATCGGCGTTTCCGCAGCGCATACAACTGATGCTACAGTGATGCATATCACTGTAGTTACACAAAGTAGTTCTGAAAACCTGTTTAACAAATCAGAGTTTCGCCCGTCATCTCGATGGGTTTCTCAAGTCCCATCAGTTGCAGCAAAGTGGGTGCCAAGTCCGCCAACCGCCCGCCTGTGCGCAGTTTGGCCTCTTTCGACCCGCCAATCAAGACCACAGGCACAGGGTTTGTGGTATGTGCGGTATGTGGACCGTCGGTTTCGGGGTTTACCATGGTTTCGCAATTGCCATGATCGGCACAAACGATCATCGCACCACCTTCTTTGGATAGTGCATCAATGATCTGACCTAACCCTCGATCAACTGATGCACAAGCTGCCATCGCTGCATGCAAATCCCCCGTATGGCCAACCATATCGGGGTTGGCGTAATTCACGATAATCAAATCATAATGGCCTGATCCTATGGCATCCACCAGATGTTCGGTTACCTCAGCCGATGACATTTCAGGCTGCAAATCATAAGTCGCAACTTTAGGGCTTGGGGCCAAATAGCGGTCTTCTGCCAAAGCGGGCTCTTCAACACCACCGTTCAAAAAGAACGTCACATGCGGGTATTTTTCAGTTTCTGCAATGCGAAGCTGTTTTAACCCGTGTTGCGATACCCACGCACCTAACGTATTCTTGATCTCTTGATCAGGAAACACACAATCCATGTATGTATCGTGACGGTTGGAATATTGCGCAAAACCTGTCACGATTGCCAAAGCAGGGCGCGGGCCTGTTTCGAAATTATCAAAATCAGGATCGGCTATCGCGGCTAATATTTGACGCCCGCGATCTGCACGGAAGTTCATAAACAACAGTCCGTCACCATCTTGCATACCTTGATAGTCACCTAAAACAGTGGGTTCAAAAAACTCATCTATGATGTCGTTCGTATAAGCATCTGCAATCACATCCTGTGCGCGCGCAGCTTTCGGCCCATCACCATGAACCATAGTACGATAAGCTTTTTCAACCCGCTCCCAACGGTTATTACGATCCATCGCATAATACCGGCCCGAGAAACTCGCCAAGCTTACGCCTTTGGGCAACCTTGCTTCCAGGTGGTCCAAATATCCACTTGCCGATTTCGGCGCCACATCCCGCCCGTCACCAAATAGATGCAAAGCCACAGGTACCCCGCCATCAACAATGGCCAAAGCCGCGGCAAGCATGTGGTCGATATGGCTATGCACCCCGCCATCCGACAACACGCCAGCCAGATGTGCGACACCGCCAGATATTTTCATCGCCGCAATAAACCGCTGAATAGCAGGTACAGCCGCAAATTCACCACGTTCAATGATATCTTGAATACGAAATAGATCGGCTTCAATAACCCGCCCGGCCCCGATGTTCATATGGCCCACTTCCGAATTACCCATCTGCCCGATAGGCAGACCCACATCCGAACCGAATGTGGTTAATGTGGACGCCGGGCAGCTTGCCATGATGCGATCAAAGTTCGGGGTGTCAGCCAATGCAACCGCGTTGTTTTCAACTTCATCGCGCAAACCCCAACCGTCAAGAATACACAGAACAACAGGTTTGGGGGTGGTCATCTGATCGTTTCCTTTATCGTCAGGCCTTACTTAATGTGTGGCATGCAAAGGTTCAACCGCGCATGGTAACGCAACGTTCCATTTTGATCGTACCTGATCCTACTTTATAACGCAGGCGATAATGGAGTGAAGTCATGGAACGCCTGAAACTGATGTACAGCCACATATCCGTTCAAGTTATGACTTTGGCGGTGCTTACGGGGGCAACGATTACAGTCTTCACAGGGCCTGCTTGGGTCTGGTTTTTGGTGCCCTTTGGCGTTCTGGGTCAAATGCTGAATGAATATTCCATCCACCGTTTCCTGTTCCACTGGCCCGCACCCAGCAAACAATGGCAGTTTGATTTGCTGTATCAGGTGCATTACGGCCACCATGATTTTCCGACGAACAAGGAATTGTTTTTTGTTCCTGTATGGTTTGCCATTCCGATGCTGTGTTTTAACTTTCTGGCCCTATGGGTTGTGCTGTCTTTTATCACCGTATTTGCGCTGCCGATTGCCGCGACTGTGGCGCTTGTTGGCGGGGTCGGCACTTTTCTGTTCTACGAATGGTTCCATATGACGGCACACCTGAACGTGCCAAAGATCTGGGTGGAGCGCCATGTCACCACACTACACAACCAGCACCATTTTCGTGACTTTTCCAAGTGGTTTCATGTGTCACCCGGCGGTCAAATCATTGACCGTACCATGGGGACTGCCATAGATCGAGATGCGCTGAAATCACAACAACGCATGGAGTTCATTCGTACCATGGGCCTACGCCCCGATGATCCACGACTGGTTGCAGCCCGTCTGCGGTTTGCGGGGAAGTATGGGTTGAGTGAGGACGAGATTGAGCGAGCGGCGGTGGTTTAGCCTGCCGCCCTTTTTTATTCGGAACGCATACTCTCTGGCAAATTATCTAAAGATGGCATGGCTTCAAATGCTGGCATAGACTTGTCCATATGATCCCATGATGCAGCCTTATCAGTATATACACGCATTTGCGGTTTAAAATCCTCGAGATTGTCCAAACTGGACGCCCTGACGAAAACCATGCCGGGCATCCCGGAATTTGTTGAATAGATCGGGGAACCGCAATCTTGGCAAAACCCGCGGCTTACTATATTTCCTGAATCCGCAGCCTTATCGTAAAATTTTACCTTGCCTGTCATTGAAAACGCTGCATCGGTAACAATCATATGTGAACCATGCCCAGTACCGCTTGTCTTTCGGCAATCTACGCAGTGGCAATGGCCACCGCCTGTCTCTTCTGAACATTCATACCGAACCTTTTCACATAGGCATCCACCAATAATTGGCATTTAAAATCCTCCAACTTGCATATTAATACATTTGATTGTACAATTTCACTTCTATTATGCAAGTGAAATTTTTAGGCTTGGAAAATGCCCTCGATTGTAGACTACCCAAGATCTGGTTGCCCCATAAGTTCCGCATTGGAAATATTCGGTGACCGATGGACGCTGGTTGTGCTTCGCGACATCATGCTAAATGCAAAGTATCGCTATAAGGAATTGTTGGCCTGCGAAGAGGGTATCGCCACAAATGTGCTTGCTGATCGCCTAAAACGACTGGAAACTCACAACCTTATCCTTAAGCAAAAAGATGCAACCGACGCGCGCCAATTTATCTACCAGCCAACGGAATTAAGTATAAGCCTAGTCCCTATGTTACTAGAGATGATTGTTTGGGGCGCGAAAAATTATAATACGAATATTCCGTTATTTATTATGAGTTATGAGAGTGATCGTGAAAAGACGATTGCAGAATTAAAACATGATATTCGCGTAAAATCGGGATTGATGGAATAGTATCTTATATTCGATGGTACGGACTGCCCGCCAGTATACTTACCGCGCGGTACAACTGCTCACAAAGCATGACGCGGGCCAGCATGTGGGGCCAGACCATTTTACCGAAGGATATGGATGCGTGGGCTTGGCTGCGCAGTTCTTTGGTTAGCCCGTCAGCCCCGCCGATGACGAAGCATATTACAGGTGCGCCGCCATCTCGCCAATCTGCCAGTTGACTGGCTAATTTTGGCGAGCTTAGCTGTTTGCCGCGCTCATCAAGCGTGACAATCACGGCCCCTTTGGGAATGGATTTCAGAAGTAACTCGGCCTCGGCCTGTTGACGGCTGCCTTTTTTATCTTCGACTTCAACCACGGACACACCTGCAAAACCCAGCGCGCGGCCGGTGCGTTCAAAGCGGGTCAGGTAATCGTCGATCAGGTCTTTTTCAGGGCCGTAGCGCAGGCGGCCAACAACACTGATCTGTACGCGCATAAGCTATACGTCTTCAGGCTCGCCCATTGGCAGCCACATTTTTTCCAGCTGGTAGAATTCGCGCACTTCGGGGCGGAACACATGCACAATGATGTCACCTGCATCCAGCAACACCCAATCGCCCGCAGCTTTGCCCTCCATACGCGTGTGTACGCCCATGTTTTGCTTTAGGCGATCCGCCAGCTTTTCAACGATCGCACTGACCTGACGGGTCGAGCGGCCAGAAGCCACGACCATATAGTCCGCGATCTGCGATTTGCCTTGCAGTTCGATGGTGACAATATCTTCGGCTTTGTCATCCTGAAGAGAGTTCAGAACCAGATCAAGCATTGACATGCTTGGTATATTTTTATCGGCAGCATCGGCTGCCCCAACACGTTCAGACAGAACCGTGTCCTCCGTAATAACGCACCGTAGCTATGGTGCAGACTAAGTTTAGCGTAGCACCCGACCATATATCGGGCAAGGGGGACGTATGGCAGAACGGATTGCGGTGGCAAGGGGTAAAATGCGGGATTTTTTGTGGAAATATACGGTTTATCGCAGATTTTTAGCGCATTTAGGGCGAATCAGTCATTTCGGTATCGATATAGCTCTGGATAATGCTGGCAAAATCCTTATCTGCACGAAAACCCAGCTTTATGGCCCGTTCGGGATTAAATTTACGCGGCCAACCCATCACGATATTGGCAATATCTGCATTGGGAACGGATTTGATTAGTTTGACGACATCGTTACCTGCAATTTCGCGCAAAGCTTCGATCTGGTCAGCAACCGTGCACGAAACGCCCGGTAAGTTCATAGCGCGGCGGCCTTTCAAGTGGTCGAAGTTCAGTTCAGCTGCGTGTTTCAGAAACCCAACGGCTGATCGGGGCGAGGCGAACCAGTGGCGCAATGTATCGGGGACCGGCAATATGGCTTCTTGGCCATTCAACGGTTCGCGGATGATGCTGGAATAGAATGAAGATGCCGCAAGATTGGGTTTGCCGGGGCGCACGCATATGGTGGGCAGGCGGATCGACAGCCCGTCAACATAGCCTTTGCGTGAATAATCCGAGATCAGCAATTCAACCATGGATTTTTGCGCGCCGTAAGATGATTGCGGCGCGTTGTGGAAATCATCACCGATCGCATCGGGGTAAGGGCCGCTGAAAACCGCGAGTGAGGATGTGAAAATGATTTTGGGGCGGTAGCTGTTGGTGGATGCTTCATGCTGTTCGCGTAGGGCTTCCAGCAGGTTCCAGGCGCCACGGGCATTTACATCCCAGCCGGTTTTGAAGTTCGCTTCCGCGTCACTTGAAACGATAGCAGCTAGAAAAAAGATCACGTCGGGTTTCAAGGCGGCAAGGGCTTGGGCGGTTTCATTAGCGGCAATGTCACCTGTCAGCAGAGTTGGTGTGCCTGCGCGAGACCAGCGTGGTTTTGTAATGTCGTGCAGGATCAAGTCGGAGGTTTTGCCATCTAAACCGCTTAGGTTGATGTCATGCGCCAGTTTTTGGCCGATCATGCCCCCGCCACCTAAGATCAAAACTTTCATGAGGTCGCCTTTGAATGTGTTGGCGCAAAGCTTGCACAGTTAAGACAAAGGTTAAAGTCCGGACATGGGGAATTGCCCTGTCGCCGTTCGCTTTACGGCAGGGTTTTCGATATTATCGGGTATGTAAGTTATAAGAAGGCAGGCCTGCCGTTTGTAGTTATATGGCCGAACAAGGATTTTTGGTTCCCTTGCACCTATTCTTAACCGTTAAGTTTGGTGGCTTTCGCAATTGGCGCTGTTATCCACCCTTTGAAAACCCGTGAACTACTTTTTGACGTCGGGGATGTTATACACTTGTGGTGGTTTAGGGTTTGTTAAGGGTGCGTTCGCTTAATTCCTGTATCTACCTTGCAACGCGTGGACTGAAGCTCACGCTATGGCCCAAACAAAAACGGCCAGCACTAATGCTGGCCGTTTTACATAATCCCAATGCTTTACCTAGTAGCGGTAATGCTCTGGTTTGTATGGGCCAGTTGTTTCTACACCAATGTAATCTGCTTGCTCATTTGACAGTTCTGTCAATTTCACTCCAATTTTTGCAAGGTGCAGACGGGCTACTTTTTCGTCCAGATGCTTCGGCAATATGTAGACTTCGTTTTTGTACTCATCACCTTTTGTCCAAAGCTCGATTTGCGCCAGAACTTGGTTTGTGAACGATGCTGACATCACGAAAGACGGGTGGCCCGTGGCGTTGCCAAGGTTCAACAAACGACCCTGAGACAATAGGATCATACGGTTGCCTGAAGGCATTTCGTACATGTCCACTTGGTCTTTGATGTTTGTCATTTTCAAGTTGTCCAACTGTGCAACCTGAATTTCGTTATCGAAGTGACCGATGTTGCCCACGATGGCCATGTCTTTCATTGCGCGCATGTGCTCAATACGGATGATGTCTTTGTTGCCAGTTGTTGTCACAAAAATATCAGCGTCTGCCACTGCATCTTCAAGTGTAGTTACCTCAAAGCCGTCCATTGCTGCTTGTAGCGCACAAATCGGGTCGATTTCAGTGACTTTCACGCGCGCCCCTGCACCTTGAAGGGAAGCAGCAGACCCTTTGCCAACGTCGCCGTAGCCACAAACAACTGCTGTTTTACCAGCCATCATTGTATCCGTTGCGCGGCGAATGCCGTCTACCAACGATTCTTTACAACCGTATTTGTTGTCGAATTTTGATTTTGTAACACTGTCGTTCACGTTAATTGCAGGGAAAGGCAGTTCGCCGTTCTTGTGCAATTCGTACAAACGGTGCACACCAGTTGTTGTTTCCTCGGATACGCCTTTGATCTGATCGCGCATTTTTGTGAACCAGCCAGGTGACGCCGCCATACGTTTTTTAATCTGCGCTTGGATCGCCTCTTCTTCTTCAGAGGTTGCAACACCAAATGCTTCGCCGCTTTCAATGCGCGCGCCCAACAGGATGTAAAGTGTTGCGTCGCCGCCATCGTCGAGGATCAGGTTCGGGCCGTCGGTAAACATGAAAGATTTGTCTAGGTAATCCCAGTGCTCTTCTAGGGATTGGCCTTTGATCGCAAACACTGGAACGCCTGAAGCAGCGATGGCCGCCGCCGCGTGATCTTGTGTGGAGTAAATGTTGCAAGATGCCCAGCGCACATCCGCACCCAATGCTGTCAGTGTTTCGATTAGAACCGCAGTTTGGATCGTCATGTGCAAAGAGCCAACGATGCGTGACCCTTTTAGGGGTTGGCTGGCACCGAATTCTTCGCGCAGAGACATCAGGCCCGGCATTTCGGTTTCGGCGATATCCAGTTCTTTACGGCCAAATTCAGCCAAAGAGATGTCTTTTACAATATAGTCATTGGCCATGTGCGGCTCCTTTAATAAAAATCGCGATCTTGGGGTGGCATGTAGCATTCGAATTGGGTATCGACAAGGGTTCAGATGATAGGGAGTTTTCATGTCACGGCAATCCGCACTACCACGTGCATGGCAACGTATGCTTTCTGGACGCAGATTAGATTTGCTGGATCCGTCGCCTTTGGATATCGAGATCGAGGATATCGCGCACGGGCTTTCGTTTGTGGCGCGCTGGAACGGGCAGACCTTCGGGGATTACCCCTATTCAGTGGCCGAGCATTCAGTGTTCGTGGAAAAGTTGTTTACCCGGTTGAACCCGCGTATTGACCGCAAGTGGCGGTTAGCCGCGTTGCTGCATGATGCGCCTGAGTATGTGATCGGTGATATGATCTCACCTGTTAAAAGCGCTGTCGGGCCAAATTATGAACAACTGGACGACAGGTTGATGGCGGCAATAAACCTGCGTTTCGGATTACCTGCAAAAACGCCTGATGTGATCAAAAAACAGATTAAACGGGCGGATAAATTATCGGCTTGGCTGGAAGCGATACAAATCGCGGGGTTTTCGACAGAAGAGGCTGATAAATTGTTTGGAAAACCTGTATTATCTGACTTGCCAAAACGCACCCTTAGACCGCATGCTCCTAAAGAAGTCAGAGGGCGATTCCTTGAACTCTTTTCGGATTTGACAGATGGATAATATTGAACCCGCAAAACTGTATTATATTGATGGTTCGCCGTTTGCGCGGTTGTGCCGGATTTTAATAGATGAATGGCAAGTACCCGTTCAGAAAGTCGAGGTTCCTTTTCCATTGCCTGATGATTTCTTTGCAATAAACCCGATGGGGCAAGTCCCTGTATTGGAAACTGTCGGGGAAGCCATTTTTCCGACATCGCAGATTGTGGAGCAACTCTGGGCGATGACTGTTGCGGCAACCAAACCATATCTGGACCCCTTGGCGGATCGCCAATTACTTGCAATTATATTGGGCATGGGAAATTTTCTTGTTCTGTCCAACCAACAAGCGTGGGCTGGATTGGAACAAGTGGGTGAAAATAAACTTGGCTTTAATCCGGGTGAACGTCATCAAGAGCGTGTTCAGCGAAGCCTTAACTGGATTGAAGAGCGCGCTGATATTTGGTTAACAGGCAAAGAGCCAAATGTTTGCGACTATGCATTGGCATGCCTTTTGCTTTGGACAGAATCCAGACGCCCGATAGAGTGGCGAAATCGCAAGAAAATTGCGGATATTGTAGACAGATTGAAGGATCAGCCAAGTTTTGCTGCGACTGTCCCCGCGCCGTGGAGCTAACTTAACTGTAGCTGTCTCTGTCTTCGGACAGATTTACAAGTCAGGCCAATTAACGGTGATGAAAACAAGCAACACTCGCTTCACCTGCTCTTTCCAGATCAGGGGCTGATTGTCTACATATATCATCGGCGAAATTGCATCTGGGGCTGAAATAGCAACCTTTTGGTGGATTAAGTGGTGATGGTAGCTCACCTGTTAACGTAATCCGTTTTTTCTTGTGACCGGGGTTTGCAATTGGCGTGGCAGAAAGCAAAGCTTCTGTATAGGGGTGCTTCGGGTTCTTGAAAACCACATCTGCGGGGCCCGTTTCAACAACCTTGCCCAGATACATTACCATAACGTCATCTGCGATATGTTTAACCACAGACAAATCATGACTGATGAATAAGTATGCCAGCCCCAAATCAGATTGCAAATCTACCAGAATGTTCAACACTTGTGCTTGAATGGACAAATCAAGGGCTGATACCGGCTCATCAAGAACAATCACGCGTGGTTTTAGCATCAAGGCCCTTGCAATAGCGATGCGCTGGCGCTGGCCGCCAGAAAACATATGCGGATAGCGTTCATAATGTTCGGGCCGCAGGCCAACACGCTCCATGGTTTCTTCAGCTTGTTTGCGTCGTGCCACCCCATCCAAATCCGTATTCAGGATAAGTGGTTCTTCCAGAATATAGCCGACTTTATGGCGTGGATTTAGGGATCCGTATGGATCCTGGAATACGATCTGTACAGTTTTGCGGTTTTGCACATTGCCCATTTCGGCAGGCTGCCCATCAATTAACATTGTCCCGCTCGTGGGGGCTTCGATCAAAGACACCACACGGGCCAAGGTGGATTTGCCACAGCCGCTTTCGCCGACTACGGCCAGGGTTTTGCCGGCGTGCAAAGTAAAGCTGGCACCATCCATAGCTTTCACCAAATCCGGCTTTTTCATAAATCCCTTGGCGACTTCATAGTGGCGCGTAAGATCAGTGGCACTCAAAATTGGTATTGTCATTGCGCACTCCCAACAATGGGATGATTACAGTAAGCAAAACCCAAGGATTCATCCTGGCGTGAGACAGATTGATCACAATCATCCTGCTTAAACGTACATCTGGGCGCGAACAAACAGGCGGGCGGGCGATCAAATTGACCCGGTACAACACCGGGTATCGACGGTAAATGTCTTCCCACGGCCCGTTCAGGCAGTGCTGCTAATAAAGCTGCGGTATAAGGGTGATGTGGCGTGTTAAACAGGCCATGTACATGTTGTTCTTCTACCTTTTGCCCTGCGTATTGTACCTGTACCTGCTCTGCTGTTTCAGCAACCACGCCCATATCATGGGTGATCAGGATCAGTGCCATATTGTTTTCCCGTTGTAAGTTCGTCAGCAGATCAAGTATTTGTGCCTGAATAGTTACATCCAGTGCGGTTGTCGGTTCGTCTGCAATCAGTAACTTCGGATTACCGGCAAGAGCCATTGCGATCATCACCCGTTGACTCATGCCACCCGATAATTGGTGCGGAAATGCCGATAGGCGAGTTTCGGGCGCGGGTATTCCGACCTGTTCTAGCAGTTCAATAGAACGTTTTCGCCGCGCCTTGCGATCCATTCCAAGATGCAACCGCAAAGTTTCACCTAATTGAAACCCCACGGTGAAACAGGGGTTCAAGCTGGACATAGGTTCTTGAAAAATCATTGATAGGTCTTTACCGACAATCTTTCGCCGTGCGTGTTTATTAATGTATAACAAATCGTGCCCGTCAAAGACCATTTGGTTAGCTGTGATTTTCGCTGTCCACGGCAGTAACCCCATCAATGCCAACATTGCCACTGATTTACCCGACCCGCTTTCGCCGACAATCGACAGGATTTCACCGTGATCACATTTGATATCAACGCCGTCCACTGCGCGGAACAAGCCTCCTGCAGTTTGGAAGTCAACTGATAAGTTTCGAATGTCCAGCAGCATGAGCTATGACCTCTTCAGCTTGGGGTCCAGCGCATCGCGCAAGCCGTCGCCAACCAGATTAACCGCTAAAACGGTGATTAGAATTGCTAGGCCCGGGAATGTAACAACCCACCATGCACGCAGGATAAACTCGCGGGCTTCTGCAAGCATAGTTCCCCATTCGGGTGTAGGCGGTTGCGCACCCATTCCAAGAAAGCCAAGGGCCGCCGCATCAAGGATAGCGTTGGAAAAAGATAAGGTCGCCTGCACTGTTACAGGTCCAAGACAATTGGGTAAAATGCTGCGTGTCATCAGATAAAGTGGTGAAGCCCCTGCAACACGGGCAGATGTAACATAATCCTTACCGCGCTCATTCATCACTGAGGCCCGTGTTAGCCGTACGAAATGTGGTTGTAGAACAATGGCAATTGCAATCATCGCATTCAATAGACCCGGCCCCAAAATAGCGACCATAACCAAAGCCAGCAGCAATGACGGGAAGGCCAATATGATATCCATAACGCGCATGATTATGGTATCAACAGTGCCGCGATAGTAACCGGCTATCAGGCCTACGGCTACTCCGGTGGTTGCAGCCAGCCCCACTACAACAACGCCGATGAACAATGAAAACCGCGCTCCGAATATAAGACGAGACAGCATATCACGCCCCACCGCATCGGTACCGAGCAAGAATTTCCATTGGCCACCCTCCTGCCAAACAGGGGGTACCAATAAAGCATCACGATATTGTTGTGTTGCTTCGTGCGGGGCAAAAATAGGGGCAAAGATGGCAAGGATCACAAGCGTTATAAAAACCCAAAGCCCGATAACAGCACCACGGTTTTCCGAAAAGTAAAACCAGAAATCTGCCAACATCTGGCGACGCATCTGGCGTTTTATATCGATTGCGGATTGGCGGTTTGTTATATCTGTCATCGCTTGCCCCTAATCATGCCGGATACGTGGATTGATCAAACCGTAGGTCATATCGACCAGCAGGTTGACCATCATCACAACAATTGCAATCATCAAAAGACCACTTTGCACCACTGGATAGTCACGCCGTGATATGCTGTCGACCATCCATTTTCCAATGCCGGGCCAGCTGAAAATTGTTTCTGTCAGGATAGCTCCGGCTAGTAAGGTTCCCACACTTAAACCTATTACAGTAATTACGGGGATCATTGCATTGCGAAGCGCATGAACACCCACAACACGTGCGGGTGACAAGCCCTTGGCGCGTGCGGTACGGACATAATCCTCCCCCAGCACTTCCAGCATTGCAGAACGAGTTTGGCGCGCAATAACTGCCAATGGTATTGTTGCTAGCACAATCGAAGGTAACACCAAGTGGCTAAGAGCCGAAGTGAACGCGCCTTTTTGCCCTGATAACAGGCTATCGATCAACATAAAGCCCGTTACATCGGGAAAGAAGTAAAGCAGCGAAATTCGCCCCGAAACAGGTGTCCAATGCAGCCAGCCGGAAAATACGATAATTAGCAAAAGCCCCCACCAGAAAATCGGCATGGAATAACCTACCAAGGCTGTGCCCATTAACGATTGATCCCAGAATGTTCCGCGCTTGCTGGCCGCTATAATGCCGGCTGGAATTCCAATGCTAATTGCAATGATAAGCGCACATAATGACAGCTCTACGGTTGCAGGAAACAATGTGAAGAACTCACTTAAAACAGGTTGCTTTGTTACAAGAGAGTTGCCTAAATCGCCATGTAATAACTCACTTAAATATTCTAAGTACTGTTCCCATATGGGCCGGTCGTAACCGAATTCTTCCAGCAGCTTTTGATATCTTTCAGGATTTATGCCGCGTTCGCCTGCCATTAACAAAACCGGATCGCCAGGTAATACGCGCACAAAACCAAAAGATACGATAGTGATGCCCAATAATGTCGGGATCAACAGTGCTATGCGCTTTAAGATGAATCCTAACATGTTACCCTACGATCCTAAGTTCGCGGCTAAATGTCGTTAGACATTCAATGCCGTCTTTTGTTACTACCACATCGTCTTCAATTCGCACACCGCATTCGCCTTCACGGTACAGACCGGGCTCGACAGTAAAGACCGCACCTGCTTGCAAAACATGCTTATTACCGCGCATTATCTGCGGGGCTTCATGTACATCCAATCCTAACCCGTGGCCGGTCTTATGGCGTATGAACTGCGCGAACTGCGAGTTTTCTAAAACCATTTGGGTTGCATCATCCACATCATGCGCCGTCACACCTGCACGGCTGGCATCTCTTCCGCGTGTATTTGCAGCCAGAACCGTATTGTAGAAAGCACGGTCAAAGTCAGATACCTCACCCACAAAAAAGGTGCGCGTAATATCGGCATTATATCCCATCCAACTTGCTCCGAAATCAATCAGCAATGCATCACCGCGTTTGATTTTGTAATCCGCGCGTGCTGTCGCATGGGGCTGGGCTGCATTGTCGCCTGCTGCCACAATCGGTTCAAATGAAAGCCCATTCGCCCCCAGTGCAAACATGTGATGTATCAGAACGGCTTCAATATCTTTCTCGGTTTGGCCAATAATAACCCCTTGCAAAGTGGCTTCCAATGCCGTTTCGGAAATTTCTATTGCTTTCTTAAGAAGTGCTATCTCTTCAGAAGTTTTTATCAGTCGAATGCTGGATATTGCAGCATGGGCATCAATAAATTCGGCTTGAGGAAAAACTTTTGCCAGAGCCATCTGTTCAAAAGCACGCATGCGTTGCGCTTCCAACCCAAATCGCTTTGCATTTGCCAGTTGAGGTAAGGCTTTTGCAGCGTTGGCAAAGGCAGCCTGATAGCCATCCTGATCTTGCCAATCATATATTTCCCCCGTGAAATTCAGCGCACTAAAAGATGTCATTTCCAGGTTTGGAACAATGGCAACAGGCGCGCTTTCTCTGGGAATAATCAGCACCAAAGGGCGTTCCATTAGATGAAAGTCGCGCGCGAAAAGCTTTTTGAAATTCGAACCGGGTACGATGGCAACGGCATCAAGGTTACTGTTGCATATAACGGAACGAATAGCGTCTAAACGAGGGTCAGGCATGAGATAAGTTCATAATAAAAGGGGAACTGGGCGGCATACACCGCCCAATTCAAAATACTTATTCTGCCAGATCAACACCTTCAAAACGGTGGCCGCCTAAAGGATCCATCTTATAACCAGTGACCTTTTTCGACATTGGCATGAACACAACAGAGTGCGCAATAGTCGCCCATGGTGCTTCACGTTTAAACACAACTTGTGCTTCTTCATACAATGCTGTGCGTTCTGCCTGATCAGAGCTTTGCTTGGCCTTATTGGTCAAAGCATCAAATTCTTCGTTACACCATTGCGCGCGGTTAGAACCACCCACAGCAGAACAGCTAAGCAGAACAGCTAGGAAGTTATCAGGGTCACCATTGTCGCCGGTCCAACCCAGCAAAACAGCACCGTCACGATCTTCGGCTTTGGACAGCTTCAGATACTCGCCCCATTCATAGGATGTTACCTCGGCGGTCACACCAACTGCTGCGAAATCTGCCTGAATCAGTTCAGCCATACGTCGTGCGTTCGGGTTGTAGGGGCGTGCGACAGGCATCGCCCAGATTTTCATCTTCAGATCTGTAACGCCCGCATCCGCAAGCATCTTTTTCGATGCTTCAGGATCATATGCATCGTCCTGAACAGCCTTGTTATATGACCACATGGTTGGTGGGATCGGGTTTGTCGCAGCTTTACCTGCACCATCAAATACCGCGTCCAAAATAGCCTGTTTATTGATTGCTTTGTTCAGTGCTTTACGCACGTTCACATTATCAAATGGTGCGACTTTGGTGTTATAGGCCAGGTAGCCAACATTCAGGCCCTCTGCTTCTTGAACGTTAAGCGTTGTATCTGATTTCAGCGCAGGAATATCCGCAGGATTAGGATAAGGTGCCACGTGACATTCGCCCGCTTTCAGTTTTTGAATACGTACTGAATTATCTGTCGTGATCGCAAAGACCAGATCATCTATCGCAGGCTTGCCCGCATGGAAATTAGAGTTTGCTTTATAGCGGATCACAGCGTCTTTCTGGTATGCAACAAACTGGAACGGCCCAGTGCCAATCGGCTTTTGGTTCATATCAGACATATTGCCGGATGCAGCTAGCTGGTCGGCATATTCAGCCGAAACAATCGATGCGAAATCCATTGCCAGATTGGCCACGGTTGGCGACTCTGGCTTGGTAAGCACGAACTTCACAGTCAGATCATCAACTTTGACGATTTCTTTGATCAAATTGGGCATATCCATACCGTTGAAATATTCCCAAGCTGCCCCTTCTACGTACTTATGCCAAGTATGGCCCTCATCCAGTTGGCGTGCGAATGAGAATATAATGTCGTCTGCATTCATGTCGCGTGTTGGTGTGAAATAATCTGTTGTATGAAATTTAACACCGGCGCGCAGCTTGAATGTATACTCTAGGCCATCATCGGATACGCTCCAGCTTTCGGCCAGACCCGGAATGACATTTGTTGTACCGTTTTCAAATTCCACCAGTCTGCTGTAGATCGTTTTTGATGATGCATCGAAAGTTGTCCCAGATGTATACAGTGCTGTATCAAAGCCTTCTGGTGAGCCTTCTGAACAATATACAAGCGTTTTAGCCTGAGCAGTTGAAGCCATTAATGCAGCAGCTAGGCTTATTGAAATAAAAGCTATCTTCTTCATTTTTAATCTCCCATTAAATTATTCGGATCAGGTTCATACGGTCGAAACCGAAAAAAATGATCCCGCAGGCGTATAGTCAACCACAGTTTTCGGTACCTGTCATCTATAAGTTTTGTCAATAAAATGGATGTAGCTTAGGCATGGGGTATAGCCACGATACATAGATTATTGTGCTACATAATTGATATTAGAAAAAAATAGGATAAGAATGCAGTTTAATGCATTAAAATCAGAAGCTTTGTTTCAAGGAAATGTAATATGACTAAACGCAAAGGTATTTTGCTTGCCGGTGGTTCCGGCACAAGATTGTACCCTGTCACAATAGCGGTATCGAAACAATTGCTGCCTATATATGATAAACCGATGATCTATTATCCGCTGTCTTCGCTAATGCTTTCCGGCATTAAAGAAATCGCTGTAATAACGACACCGCATGATCGGGAACAATTCAAGCGCCTTTTAGAGGATGGCTCGCAATGGGGACTTTCGCTGACATATATTGAGCAGCCATCTCCGGATGGATTGGCGCAGTCGTTTATTCTAGCTGAAGATTTCCTGGAAGGCGCGCCATCTGCAATGGTGTTGGGCGATAATATTTTCTATGGCCACGGTTTGCCAAAGATAATGAAAGCTGCTGATGACCAATGTGATGGCGCAACGGTATTCGGATACCATGTTGCGGACCCAGAGCGTTATGGCGTTGTTGAGTTTGATCAGGGCGGGCAGGTGAAATCCATTATTGAAAAACCACAGAACCCAGCATCGAATTATGCGGTAACTGGGCTTTATTTCGTTGATGAAACCGCGCCTGCACGTGCACGGAAAGTTACGCCTTCTGCCCGCGGCGAACTGGAGATTACGTCACTTTTGGAAAGCTATCTATCTGATGGGTTGTTGAATGTTGAATTAATGGGGCGCGGTTACGCTTGGCTTGATACAGGGACACACGAGTCATTACTTGATGCGGGTAACTTTGTGCGTACATTGGAAAAACGGCAAGGTATGCAATCCGGTTGCCCCGAAGAGATTGCGTATCAGCAGGGATGGATATCAAAGGGCATGCTGCAAGATGCGGCAGATAGGTTCAGTAAAAACAGCTATGGGGGCTATCTTTCCAATTTGCTGGATTGATTATCTGGCTGCGTGCAATAATAAAACCGTTGAAACTTACAGAGGGTTGAGCAACTCGACTTCAAACAAATCTGTTGCATCATCCCATGTAAAACCTTCTGCGGTAGCCAATGCCGCATCTGACATAAGCTGCCAGCTTTTTGTGTTCATACTTAAAACCTTTATCAATCGATCTGCTAGCGCTTCGCTATCTTCAACATCAACTAGATATCCATTCTGGCCATTATTAATTATATCCGTCGGCCCCCCTACACGGGTTGATACAACAGGACAACGACAGGCCATAGCTTCCAATGGGGGCAAATGAAACCCCTCTGCACGGCTGCCGCACAGCCATACATCACAGGCTGCATAGATATCTCGAAGCTGATCTTGGGGGGGATTTTGTTGATACGTAGTACCCTCTGGCAACGGTAATTGTGGAACGGGTTGTCCTGAACCAAAAATCTGCAATTTTAGGTCAGGTATCTTCTTGCGAACGATTTCAATCGCCCGAAGGCTGATATCAACACCTTTGAAATGTGTTGAAGAATATAAAAACCCAATAGTGGGTTTTTTTTGTTTTTGCCGTGCTGGGGCGAAGAATTGACCCATATCCACACTGTTGTGAACTAACGCTACATTGGTATCTCCGTATACATTGGCCATTGTATCTACTAACCAATTGGAAATAGTGATCTTTTTTAACGGTAAATAATAACTACCTCTGGATATTTGCCAAGGTTGCTCTTTATGTACTTCATGGTGCTGTACAAAATAAAATTTCTTTCCCTTTTCCGGCGAAAGAGATGCCACATAAAATGCCGTTTGCCACCAGGTTGCAATAACAATATCCGCATCGGGAACGTCTGCATCAACAACAGCACGTGGGCGATCTAATATTATGTGTTTATCACCTAAAAAGTCTAATGATTGGGTTTGTGTTCGAGGTTGACCGCTACCCTTGCCTTCAATTGTTGATATTAACTTTCTAGCTTTCGAAGGTATATGCGCAGGTTGTGATATCACGGTGACATCATGTCCTCGTTCAGTCAATTTTTGCGCATATATTGCTGCAACACGAACACCGCCTGCAAGCCCGGCGAATGGAAGAACAAAGGTTATTTTCATCTACTTACCCATATCTAACTTTTTAAAGCAATACTTCTGCTTGTACCCATACTGGTTCAACCCCTTTATAAACCCTATCCTTTATTGAATATACAGCTCAATCTGCTTAAGCGGCATTTAATATGTAACTGTGTATTTGACGTACAAAATCAGTTTGTATTAGGTTTTGGAATGTCTATAGACTGACTGCCCGCTTTTCCGACCCGAACTTTCGTTTATAAAGTAATGACTATCTGATCATTAAATTGAACAAAAAAATACCCACCGAATGTTAGGTGGGTATTTTTTAACGATATTTAACGTATCGGGTTACAGAATTTCGATATTCGCAAATGTGCTGTTACCGCCTAGACCCGCATCATCATCCATGACAAAGACAATCCGGTCGAAATCGCCAGTGAAGTATTGTCCGACATCAATATTATATGTCCGCGAACCACTGCCTGTGTTGTAAAGATCGTCAAAGGCTTGAATGCCCCAGTTTTGACTACCGTCCAGCTGGAATATGAATTCCTCAGACAGAACGCCGTCACGTTCAAAACCGATGCCGTGTATTTCACCTTCGGCGGTTGAACTGAAATCAAATTGCAGAACTGTATCACTTGCAACCGTCACATTCTCTGCCAGTTGTTTCCAGGCGTTATCGATTAATGTAACCGCATTACCTCCACTTGCAACAGAGGCCGTACCTTGATCTTGTGATCCCGCGTAGCCTGTGAAGTCACCATCTTGAAAGGATATACTATTTGCTGATGGCGTTGGATCTATTACCCCAGTTGATATTTCAATATTCGCAAATGTGCTGTTGCCACCCGCACCCGCATCATCATCCATGACAAAGACAATCCGGTCGAAATCACCAGTGAAGTATTGTCCGACATCGATGCTATATGTCCGCGAACCGCTGCCTGTGCTGTAAAGACCGTCAAAGGCCTGAATGCCCCAGTTTTGGCTGCCGTCCAGCTGGAATATGAATTCCTCAGACAGAACGCCGTCACGTTCAAAACCGATGCCGTGGATTTCACCTTCGGCGGTTGAACTGAAATCAAAAGTCAGCACCGTATCGCTGGTAACCGTGACATCAGCGGCCAGTTGTTTCCAGGCGTTATCGGTTAATGTAACCGCATTGCCGGCACTTGATACAGTGGCAGTACCCTGATCTTGCGATCCCGCGTATCCTGCGAAGTCTCCGTCAACAAAGGTCAAACTGCCTTCCGTTGGTGTTGGATCGGGCTCTGGTGGCGTGGGTGTTCCAGTTGATATTTCAATATTCGCAAATGTGCTGTTGCCACCCGCACCCGCATCATCATCCATGACAAAGACAATCCGGTCGAAATCACCAGTGAAGTATTGTCCGACATCGATGCTATATGTCCGCGAACCGCTGCCTGTGCTGTAAAGACCGTCAAAGGCCTGAATGCCCCAGTTTTGGCTGCCGTCCAGCTGGAATATGAATTCCTCAGACAGAACGCCGTCACGTTCAAAACCGATACCGTGGATTTCACCTTCGGCGGTTGAACTGAAATCAAAAGTCAGCACCGTATCGCTGGTAACCGTGACATCAGCGGCCAGTTGTTTCCAGGCGTTATCGGTTAATGTAACCGCATTGCCGGCACTTGATACAGTGGCAGTACCCTGATCTTGCGATCCCGCGTATCCTGCGAAGTCTCCGTCAACAAAGGTCAAACTGCCTTCCGTTGGTGTTGGATCGGGCTCTGGTGGCGTGGGTGGTGTTGGGTTACCGCCGGACAAGAAATCTGATAGAGCGGCAGTTATAGCTGCAGCACCGTTACTGACTGCACCGTATGTGCTTATCAGGGCATCTCGTATCGTTGCCACATCATATGTTGAGCCACCAATGGATAGTGTTTCAATGTTTTCCAGCGTATCGATTTGACCGTTGGTATTTTGCAACCGCAGATTAGCACCAGTATATGTCGCATAATCATATAAAATGTTATATGTGGATGCACCACTTTCAAGGAGTGCTGTGTCATTACCGGTTCCGCCATCAAGGTGATCGCTTCCAGTGCCGCCAGACAGTGTATCGTTACCTGCTCCGCCGCTCAATATATCATTGCCATTGCCAGAGGATAGAATGTTGTTTGCAGCGTTACCTGTGATCGTGTCGTTTCCGTTACCGGTTATGACATTTTCAATAATGGTGCCACGTGCGATACCAAAGTTACCGGTACGGCCATTGGTGTCTGAATATGTTTCAGGGGTTAGGTCAATGCGTTGATTTGAGCTGTTGGAGCTGAAATCAAATGTATCGATGCCGCCGCCGTCAAAGATAGCGACAGAAGATGTGCCTAAAATATTTACATTTGCATCACTTGTTTCACCTACGCCATAAACAGTGTCACCCGAACGTGCTGCGGATGCATCGCCGTAGATGTTTTGAATGGCAAGAATATCTGCGATTTGTGGTGAAATGGCCAAAGCGTAGCTGGCATTGACCGCAGTGTTCTCACTTTGGCTGAAATAGGACATAACCGATGCTTGCCAGCTGTCGTTGGCATAATGGGCATCTGAACTGTAAGAGGCACTGCCGTTATAGTTGCCCGCGTGGCCTAGACCAAGCGCATGGCCAATTTCGTGAATGTATGTCTGATAGTTGAAGCTGGTCAGTGAAGTGCCATAACTATTCAACCAGTCAATCGAAACATTCACGGATGAAGATAGAATTGTTCCACCCGATGTGACGGATGTTGAATGTGCACCGCTTTCATTATCGTCGAAAGTAATAGCGGCACTACCGCTGGCGCCGGACTGTGCTGTAAGTATGTAGTCTCCGGATTGTGAATTATTATAAGACCCGGCAGAAACGTAGTAAGTGCCAGAGCTTGTGGCAGTATAGGTCAGAAGTGAATTCAACCCAGCCCCGCCATCATCATTGGACGCAACTTGCGTACCATTGGCATTGCGTAGGCCTAAAAGTGGGTCGCCCAGCTGGCCAATTGCGCCGGTGCCATCTAGACTAAACGTATAAGTTTGGCCAGCTTGTAATGAAATTTCTACCCAGTCATTATCACCAGCCGCTGAAAGAGACCCGTTGAATGTTTGACCTGTGGCAAAAGAGGCTGTTGTAGTAACATTTGCAGCAGCGTCACTACCTTCTGAAAAAGACGCACCGCCACCTGTGCCCTGTATAAATGTAAAAGTGATCCCGGTAACATCTGACCATGCCTGTAAGGCATTTGTTGCCAGAAACTGGCCTTCCGATGTCAGATTTGAGATATCAACAGACAGTTCGCGATTCGCATCCAGATTGAAACTGCGGGCTGATCTGTTCGAGTTATCCCAGTAACCATCCGTTAGCTGATCTGCGATCTGGTCAAACGTAAATGTCGGCAGGGCTCCATTGTTTGCACCGCCTGATCCACCGGAACCGGAATAATCAACACCTGCCTGTGCGTCGGCGGCATTTGTTTGATCTGTACGTGATGTTTGTTGCGCAGCAAAACCCGGATGCGGAACATCGGCTGATGTTGGCGCAACGTCTGCTGAAGCATAGGTGCCATCATCATTATCGTCATCTGTAATGTCGATTGAAAGTTCATCATCGGCACTCGGATCAAAGTCATGTGAAAAGATGTTGCCGCTATCAGCTTCCGCATCACTTAAGTCTAAGTCGTCTTCAATCGGGTCAAGCCCGTAGGCCAGCTGCGCGATGTCAATGGCATCGTTAATGCCGATATCAGTGAAGTCCACAGCCGCATTACTACTATCTTGGGTCCTGTTGGCTGAAGTTGAAGTGCCAAGACGGCTTTCATTTGCTTTGTCTTGCATTAAACGCTTATAAAGTGCCTGCATTACTTCACTCTTTCCTTTGTAAATTGATGCCAACGAATTGGTTCAATTCTATTGTTCTTATGTAACCGATCATAAAACCTGCTCCGCAATTGAGTTGGAGACAATACAGTCGGTTTGCCCGCTAAGGCATTGATTCTGGAAACAATCACTAAAAATTATGCTTATGATGGGGCGAAATAAAGAAAACTTTGTGCCCTTCGTGTCTTATTTTAGACATTTTTTGCATAAAGTTACCGTAGCTGCCCGCTACAGTGCGATGATTATTGTGCAATGAATACCTGTCCTTGTTTAAGTGCCCGTATGTGAACTTGATTGATTGCGGTCTTTGCGCAACCTTACCGTGTGTTCGCGGACAATTGTGTTGAAACTGCCTTACTTTCACAATTTATTACGAAAACTACACTAATTGTGTAGCCACAAATGTGCGCGGTATGTTTTTGCGCAAAAACCTGCTTATTTTCAATGTTTTGGCTGGCTGAAAAGTGCCGACTGGCCTATTTTTACTAAATTGGCAGATCACTAACCTGCAAAAGGCCATGCGCCAGATCGTTTACTGCATCGGCCTGTAACGGTGCATCAAAACTAGACACCTCTACATCCGGGCCAGTAGTTGATTGGTTATCCGGTGTTACCCAGATCAACCGACCAGCAAGCACATCAGCATCTTGACGGGTAAGCTCAAGCGTAACTCTTAGATCAAAGCCGCTGTTATCTGTATCTTGATTGGCTACAATTACCTGTGGCGATCCTGGTGTTTTTGACAACGCTTCTTTTACAGCCTCACACGCAGCCTCGGCCGTTATATTGTCATCACACTGTAATGAGATGCGTTTCAATGATGCGCTGCCCGCTTCTATGGGGGCAGCTAATAATAACGCAAACAGGGAAGTTACTATGAGCGGTTTTTTCAAGAAATATTCCTTACTACACGCAGCGCCGAATCAATTGGCGGATCCGGTTGAGTTTCTGTTTTGGCGACAATTACTAATAAATATGGCAGATAAATGAATATACCGCGTATAATCAACTTATTTTAGAAATGATTGTAATATTAAGCAAATTACTGCCAACACATTATAAAAGGCATATAATAAAGGTGTTTGCCGTAGCAAAGTAAATCTGTTTGGAAAATTTTGTCAAAAATATGGCCATTTTATGACATAAGTCTTTACATAACATTGATACGGATGTTAAATTTGTTATGGAATATTGTCCTTAAATTTATGTATGGAGTAACGAGTATGGGGAATACAACGAATTTTAGAAAAGCACTTCTTTTCTGCACAACAGCCGCAACATTGACATTTGCTACGGCATCAAACGCCGCAATATTCAGTATGACTGATATACTTGACGGATCTGAAAACGGTTTTGGTTTCAGTGTTTTTCATAATCAAACAAACGGACGCATGAGCGGCTCTCATATTGAAGATCCTGCAACACTTAATGCTGGCGGGTTCTGGAATAGCGATACCGGTAATATCAATTTCGGCTTTAGCTTGGCTGGGGCTGGTACTGTTGAAGCCAAAGGTAATCTGCAAACAAATGCTTTGGGTGGCGGTGCTATAACTGGTGTGGATGGCTTTATTGAAATGACATTCGCTGGTGCAGCTAACATTTTAGACGGCATATATACGTTTATCTTTGACGAAGCGATCTATTCATCTGGGGGTGCTAACAGCTACGACTCTGATGACAACCACATCAGCCTATGGGGTGATCTGGGGAATTTTGACAGCTATGGCTGTAGCCACTACGGTCAACAAACTTGCATCGGCGTTGATTTGCGATTGCAGCTTGGTGAAGAGCTGAACGAAGAGCCACAACCGGTTCCATTGCCTGCAGGCGGCTTGTTGCTGCTAACTGCGTTGGGTGGTTTGGTTGGCGCACGTAAAGCGAAAAAACGTAAAGCTGCTTAACACACGCTAGTTGATAAAAGATTTGTAAGGGCCTTCATTTATGTGGGCCCTTTTTTGTATGCAATCGTATAGATATCGATATTGGAACTATTCGTTAGTCTCGCTTGAAAAGACCGGGATCAATAAAGTAAGAAAGGGCACTCAATTGAATGCCCTTTTGTAATAACTGCAGAATTGATTAAGCGTTACTTCCGTTTGCGCCTGCGCGCTGCGGCACTAAGACCAGCAAGACCTGTTAATAGTAGAACGCCCCCAGCAGGTAGCGGTACAGGTGATGGTCCATCATCGCCGTCGTCTGGCTCGCCTTGGCCATAAAGTGATATATGGCTAATACCAGTCTGGTTGCTATTATTGGAGTTTATGAACGGTGATCGTATGTAGTTGCCGCTGAAAAAACTACCATCCAGCAAATAGCTAACATATTCGCCAGGTTCAATGACTTGACCATTGCCGCCTTTAAACACTAGCAACAGATTTCCGTATGTCTCAAATAAAGCTTCTGCGATTGCCCATGTTCCAGCACCTGTGGTGCCACCAACTAAGGTCAAATCTGTATTTACACCGGTATCGCCACTTTCAGATGTACCAAATCCGCCGCCTTCAGGAGCATTATCCCGAGCGATGAAATTCCAATCGTTGTAACCGAAAATCGCATCTACATTTACTTGTAGTGGATCAAGTAGGAAATCTTGGGAAATTGAGCCTAATTCGCATCCTGCAGTATTGGTTACTGAATTTGCTACATAGGCAGAGCATGGTGCTGCATGTATTGCTGAAGAAGATATTGTTATCGCAGCAAAAGCGCACGCTGATAATAAAGTTATTCGCATATTACACCTCTTTGTAATCGTTAAACATATATGCAAGTGATTCTTAATGATACCACAGCCACACTTTTGCCACAATTAAAACCTTTTTACGGAAAACCCCATATATACCTGACATGAAAACACCTTTAACGCTAATGGGTATGCTCTCGTCAAACACCATAAATAACCGTATAAAGTTCTGGATTACTTACCAAAACCTAAGGAAAACCATATGCCGTTGATAAATCGTTTTGCCGAACTACACGCTGATATTACCGCATGGCGGCAGGATATTCATGCACATCCGGAATTGATGTTTGATACACAGCGAACCTCTGCGCTTGTTGCAAAAAAGCTGCGCGCGTTTGGCTGCGATCTTGTCAAAGAAGGTATCGGCAAAACCGGTGTCGTTGGTGTTATCAAGGGTAAACAAAACACATCGGGCAAGGTCATTGGCTTACGCGCCGATATGGATGCATTACCAATTCTTGAGGCAACGGGCCTGCCTTATGCATCAGAAACACCTGAAAAAATGCATGCCTGCGGGCACGACGGGCACACGGCAATGTTATTGGGGGCTGCACAATACTTGGCGGAAACACGTAATTTCGACGGTACGGCAGTAGTGATATTTCAACCCGCAGAAGAAGGTGGCGGGGGTGGGCTAGAGATGGTCAAAGACGGGTTGATTGAAGATTACAACATTCAGGAAATTTACGGCCTTCACAACTGGCCAGGTATACCTGTAGGCCAGTTTGCCATTCGTCCGGGCCCGTTTTTTGCGGCCACCAACACGTTTAAAGTAGAGGTCACCGGCAAAGGTGGGCATGCGGCAAAGCCAAACAGTACAATAGATACCACATTGGTAGCCTCGCATATTGTTGTGGCCCTGCAATCGGTTGCGTCCCGTACCATTGATCCGTTGGAAGCGGTTGTCGTTTCCGTCACAAGCTTTGAAACCGAAAGCAAAGCTTATAATGTTATTCCCGAGCATGTTGAACTACGTGCCACATTGCGTACACTTACAGCCGAAGTCTGCGACTTAGCCAAATCGCAAATTGTACAGATTGTAGAGAATACCGCCACAGCTTACGGTGCCAGTGCGAAGATTACATTCCTGCCAGGTGATTACCCTGCAATGGTCAACGCCGAAGCGCAAACCGTGTTTGCTGCAGATGTTGCAAGAAGTGTTGCAGGCAATCATAACGTTCAGGATAACGCTCCGCCAACAATGGGTGGTGAAGATTTCTCGTTCATGCTGGAAGCTTGCCCAGGGTCATATATTTTGATGGGTAATGGTGACACAGCTGATGTGCATCACCCGGAATATAATTTCAACGACGAAGCAATTCCCGTGGGTTGTTCTTATTGGGTCGGTTTGATAGAAACGGGCATGCCTGCAAAATAATTAAAAAAGAGGTATATAATGCAAGTATCCACATCAGTTTTAGCAATTGTAAGCATTATGTTGTCTGCATGTGCTGAAACCCAAACCCAAGCGAATAAAGCCAAGACGGATGTCATCGATTATAAACGTATGAAGTCCGGTCAGGACAGTTTTGATGTCGGGGTTCATTCTGGCCGAAAATGGGTTCGAATTGTACCGATTTCCAGTCGCGCTACTGTGACGGAAAATCTTTTAGAGTCTATGGCTTCAGAAGTTTCCGGTTGCGCCGCAGATCTAAAGGGTGAAGTGCTTCGTACAATTCCGAATTACACCCCGGATTTGGCTTGGCCCTTGGATTATCCGATTAAAGTTGATCTGAACTGCTGACTGGTTCAGGCGCCGAAGTTTGCCTCTCGTGATCTTCCTTTAGGATGATTAGAGATGTATATAAGGCTTATGCTACAAAAGCGTTGCAGATATTTGTGGCATTTAGTTTTGACCAATGTAGAAATTAAAGTAACAACCGATGATAATGAGATAGCCTATGGAATTCACTTTCAAATTTATCCACATCTTTGTCTTCGGCCTTGAATTGGCCGCGCCGTTATTATTAGGCCTGATATTTTTAATCATTCTCTTGGGGCAGATTGTCGGGGCGCGTGAATCATGGGGGCGGCTTAATTCCGTCTATTGGGCTTTTATTACTGCAACGACGGTTGGTTATGGCGATTTCCCCCCAGTGAAACCCCTATCTAAAGTCTTGTCGGTGTTTACAGCGCTAATAGGAATAATTTTTACTGGTATTATTGTTGCGGTTGCGGTTAACGCGGCATCGATATCCTTTCAAAGCAGTTACGACGTCAGTGAAATAAAAACCCAATATAGCGAATAGGTTATGGGCGATCATCCTTCCATTATTTTTGCGGCGGCAATGATTTTCATATACGGGCTGTTTTCTAAAGCTGCCGACCGTTCACCGATTACGGCACCAATGGTTTTTGTCACGACAGGTATTCTGGTAGGGCCGCTTGGTTTAAATTTGTTTCATATGGAACCTCTGGGTGAGTTGGTTCGGATCATAACCGAAGTGACTCTGGTTTTGATCCTGTTTGTGGACGCGTCGACGATCAACTTAAAACACCTTATTCAAGACCGCTCTATACCGCTTCGGCTGTTGCTGATTGGCTTGCCGTTAACAATGCTGATCGGGACAGTTGTTGCCTATCTGCTTTTCCCCGGTGTTGATATCTGGTTGCTGGCGCTGATGGCATTGATCCTGTCGCCGACCGATGCCGCGTTGGGGCAGGCTGTTGTTAAAAGTGAAAAAGTGCCGGAAAATGTGCGCCGCTGGATCGGTACCGAAAGTGGCTTGAACGACGGCATTGCTTTGCCGCCCATCTTCGCTTGCATATCCGTTCTTTCACTTGGGCTTGGCGGCTCTGACGAAAGCTGGGTTTTGTTTTTAGTACAGCAGGTAATCCTTGGTGCTGTAATTGGTGGATTTGTTGGTTGGCTTGGGGGCAGTCTCATTAGCTATTTCTCGACCAAGGGCTGGATGAACACTACTTTTCAGCGCTTGGTTTCCGGATCACTTGCAGTACTTTGCTTCGCAATTGCAGAGCATTTCCACGGGAACGGGTTTATCGCGGCGTTTGCAGGGGGGTTGCTATTGGGTGCCAGCACCAAATCACATCAGGTTAAGGAACGTATACAAGAGTTCGGAGAGGCAGAGGGTCAGCAGTTGAATTTGTTTGTATTTCTTATTTTTTCAATGATCATGGTGCCAACGGCTGTTAGTTATTGGAACGCGAATGCATGGCTCTATGCGGTGCTGAGTCTTACCTTAATTCGCATGTTACCTGTTGCGATTAGCTTGATGGGTAAAAAGCTGGATATAAAAACGATCCTGTTTGTCGGTTGGTTCGGGCCAAGGGGCATTGCGTCTGTGTTGTATTTGCTACTGGTGATTGAGACAATTGGCTTTGAAGGTTATGAACCGATACTGTCGGTTATTGTACTGACTGTTTTGTTAAGTGTATTTTTTCACGGTGCAAGTGCTGTGCCGTTAAGTAACCGTTTTGGAAAGAGCGTTAAATAAATCAGTGATTGTAATAGGGATTTCCGGCGCATCTAAACCGGTAAAGCTCTTTGTGTAATTCTATAAGAGTTCGGTTGAATTACTGATTGCATACCGGAATGATCAGATTTTACCGCCATTCCGGTAGTCTTATTGAAAATTACCAATGACCGCTAATGCGCGCGATATCCAATGCGCGCTGGGATTGGCTGTAGTGTTGTCTTTCCTGTTTTAGGTGGCGCGTGTTTTCCTTGCTGTAGTAATCTGCACCAGTTTGGCGTTTGTCTGTATGTGTCGCAATTCCCATTGCATCTGCTATAATTGATAACATTTTAATATCCTTTGTTTACTTCGTTGAAACATATATGCCTTGTTTACAGTTGCATTACGACTCTGTAATATTTTCAATATGTAAGCTGAGGTATCATATATGGATTGGCATAATATTCCGTCCCTTGCGTCTTTGCGGGCGTTTGAGGCAACGGCAAGGTTGAATAGTTTCAGCAAAGCGGCACGCGAGTTGAACGTGACACACGCGGCAATTGCACAGCATGTGCGCAGTCTGGAGGCCGAGTTTTCGGAAACGCTGGTTGTGCGTCAAGGGCGCGGTATGGCGACAACAGCCAAGGGGGCAACCCTTGCGGGGAGCTTGCAATCCGGGTTTGCAGCCATTGCACTGGGTGTGGAAGACTTGCGGCGTTTTAGTGAAACCCGCCCGCTTAATATCTCGCTGACACCCGCCTTTGCCACCAACTGGCTGATGCCGCGCATCGGAGAATTTTGGGCGAAACATCCTGAAGTAATGGTAAACCTGAATCCCAATATCAACCTAACCGATCTGGCCAGCGATGGGGTTGATATGGCGATCAGATATGGGCGCGGAGATTGGCAAGGATTGCATAGTGAGGCTTTGACAAGCGGGGATTTTGTCGTTGTGGCACGGCCCGATTTAGTTGAAGGGCGCGACATTACTTGTTTGCAAGACTTGGTAGATATTCCCTGGGTTTTTGAAAACCATATGATGGAACGAAAATCACTGATTGAAAATGAAGGCATTGATTTAAGTACTGTTAAGGTCAGTATGCTGAATACCAATGAGTTAGTTTTATCCGCCCTGCGCGCGGGACTAGGCATGTCATCCCAGCCTTATGCCTTAGTGGAAAAAGAGATCAAAGCCGGTAACCTTATCAAGATTTGTAATCTTCGGGATGACGGTTTGGGCTATTATATGGTCACACGAAAAGGGCGCGAAACGCCTGCTTTGCTGACATTTAAGAAATGGTTGCGCCGAGTGGCGAAGGTCTAGCGCGGGCTGCGCTTTGCTAATATCCGCTGTAAGGTGCGGCGATGCATGTTCAGGCGGCGCGCGGTTTCAGATACATTGCGGTCGCACAGCTCGAACACTCGTTGAATATGCTCCCACCGTACACGATCAGCAGACATTGGATTTTCAGGCGGGGGTGGTTTTGCCCCCGGGTTTGCCAGTAGTGCATTGGTTACATCATTGGCGTCTGCAGGTTTGGCCAGATAATCTGCCGCGCCGATTTTAACCGCAGCAACTGCAGTGGCGATAGCACCATATCCGGTTAATACAATGATTTTTGCTTCGGGGCGACGGGTGCGAAGAACTTCGACCACATCCAATCCATTACCATCAAGCAAGCGTAGATCTATGACGGCATATGCAGGTGGGGTTGCTGTACAAAATGCGCGACCAGCGGCAACTGAATCCAATGGAGTAGGGCTGAACCCGCGTTTCTCCATTGCGCGTGTCAACCGTCTGCGAAATGGTTCATCATCGTCTAAGATCAATAGACTACTATCTTGGCCAATTTCCCGCAGTTCTTCTTCAGACATATTTTCCAACTTTATGTAACCCAGCTTTGACGCTTTTAGAGCGAAGTTTGGTGCGGGTCAATTTACATGATTATTTGCTGTAACAGGCCGCTTTTTTTGCAACGACTATTGCGAGATCTTCCGCCGTCAATTCCGAGCGGATAAAATCCAGAAACCCGTCAGGTGACATAAGGTAGGTAAACCGCATGTGATCCATCAGATATCTTCACCCTCACCACTCTTGCGGTAAAATGTTTTATATGCTTTTGCGACACTTGCTATTTGGCTGTCAGTCCCGGTTAAGCCAATCATTTTGGGATGCATAACATCAACATAGTCTGACAAAACCTGCGGTGTATCGCGCGCAGGATCAATTGTTATGAACACAGGTGTGACATCAATTCCAGTTTCATCCAACAGATCAACAGCCTCAACATTGCGTGCCATATCAAGAGGGCAAATGTCAGGGCAAAACGTGTAACCGAAATAGACCATTGTCAGGTCATTAATCACGTCTTTATCAGTCACGGTTACAGCCTTGTGTGAAACCAATTCAAACGGCCCGCCGATTTCCGCATTACCGGCAATTACGCCTGAAGGTTCACAATTATATGCGGGTTGTTGAAAAATATAGTAAGCACCTGTTGCAAGTGTCACTGCAACACCTGCGCTTGCAATTATGGCTATATTTTTTGACATTTCTATTCCCTGTCTAGATTAATTACTGTTGTTCATCTAACGTCATAGCTTAGAATACAAGACACGAAGGTGGTATTTGTTGTCACACCAGGTCACGAATCAGTATATCCGCGAAACCCGAAGCGACTGGATCAGGTTGCGCACGTTGATTATTTTGCGGTGGCTTGCGATAGGCGGCCAGATAACGGCGGTTATCTGCGCTGTATATTACTTGGATTTGGCAATACCTATCAGGCTGTGCGCAATGGCAATTACCGCATCCATTATGTTTAATTTGCTGGCAACATTTGTTCTGCCTTCCAATAAACGGTTATCTGAACACGAGGTAATGCTGTCTTTATTATTCGACCTTTGTCAACTTGTGCTGCTTTTGTATTTAACCGGCGGTTTAAGCAATCCGTTCGTTTTGTTGATCCTGACGCCCGTTACCATCGCGGCAACCGCGCTTACTTTATATGCTACGATCGTACTTAGTTTATCTGCCCTTGCGATGATAAGCGCTTTGAGCTTTCTTCACATGCCTTTGGTAAAATCGACAGGCGAAGTGGTAGAATTGCCAGGATTGTTTGTTGCTGGGATGTGGGTGGCACTGGCTATCGGTATTTTGTTTCTTGCAATTTACGCTCGCCGCGTGGCCGTCGAGATGTTTTCTATGTCTCAGGCACTATCTGCCACGCAGATGGCGCTTGCCCGTGAGCATCAACTTACCGCGCTGGGCGGTGTTGTTGCTGCCGCCGCTCATGAAATGGGTACACCATTGGCGACAATAAAACTGGTATCAACAGAGCTTGCATCAGAATTGCAGGAAGGTACTGAATTAAAAGAGGATGTCATTTTAATTCAGGAACAGGCCGACAGGTTAAGCCAGATATTACGCGATATGGGGCGTAGCGGAAAAGATGATCTTCTACTGAAATATGCGCCAATAACAGCAATTATACATGAAGCCGCCGAACCACACGAAAATCGCGGGAAAGAGTTGATTTTTCTGGTTAACGGAAATTCGGAAGGGCTGGTGGAAAATGATACACCAATCGTACCAAGACACCCTGAAATAATTCACGGCCTACGAAATCTGGTGCAAAATGCGGTTGATTTTTCAAACAAGATTGTTCTGATCGATGTCACTTGGGATGAAACATCCGTTCGGATTATGGTGGGCGATGATGGTGAAGGCTACCCAATTGATTTATTGGACCGGATCGGCGATCCATTTATCAGTAAGCGAAAGAAACAACAGCAGGCAGACCAACCTTTTGATGCATATCAAGGCATGGGGTTAGGGTTGTTTATAGCAAAAACACTATTGGAACGATCTGGTGCCGAACTGACCTTTGCCAATGCGGCTTCTGATATAACGCGCAAGCATCAGCGTTATGATTTTCTTGATTCGCGTTTAAGAGGCGCGATTGTCGACGTACGCTGGAAACGCGCTGATTTTGTGAATAATTTGGAAGCTATGCGTGAGGCCCTGGGGCCAAACCAACGTTTCACAGCGGTTTCTTAATATCTGATTCAGTATTTTACGTTTTATATAGGTTTGGAGCTGCACAAAGAACCCATTAGAGATGTTGGAACCCGGTATTCTATTTTTGATATTTTCTATCAGTATTTTGCTGGTTTGCATGATACTGAATAGGCGTCCTGCAATAGTTGTTGCATCACCTCCACACTGGGAACCTTCTAAAAAAGATATATTAAAGGTAACTCATGCAAGTAAGCAGCATGATGAAGTCCAAAGATATAAATCCAAAATAAATACGCCAGATCAATTTATTCAAACTATGAGTGCTACATTTGCCCATTTACAAATTGGCATTGCAGTTTTTGACAAACGAAATGAACTCTCATTATTTAACCCGGCTTTGTCGCAACATCTAGAGTTGCGACCTGAATGGTTGTTGAAAAAGCCGAATTTGCCGGGTTTTTTTGACCGTCTTCGGGATACACGTATATTACCAGAGCCAAAGAATTATACATCATGGCGCAAAGTTTTTTTGAAAATAGAACGCAGTGCAATGAAGGATGATTTCCGGCAAGACTGGGATTTGCCGAATGGGCGATCCTTGCGTGTTATCGGCCGGCCTCACGCTTCTGGGACTGTTGTGTTTTTATTTGAAGATGTGACTGAAACTCTAGCTATGGAACGCCGGTTTCGCGGGCAGCTATCAAGCTTGAAATGCATAATGGATAGCACAACAATCGGGCTGGTTTCATTCGACAGGCATGGTAAAGTTATTTTCCTTAACAGCACTATAAAGCAGGCACTGGGTACGCATCCTGATTTTAAATCAATACAAGGGTTTTCTGAGATAATGCAGATTGCATTTAAACCCACACCAATTTGGGGCGATCTTCGGCAATATATTGAAGATACCGAAAGAAGCGCATGGCAGGCCAGTATTACAACAAAAACGGATGAAATTGTATTGCTGAATGTCGAACCTATTTCTACAGGCGAAACATTATGCGAGTTTCATTTTCCGATAAAAATAAATCAGGGAACTGATGACGGTTTAACTTGCGCAGCATAGTAAAAATTTCCTAGTTTCTATATGGCAGAGCCTAAGGATATCGCGTGCAATTCTCACTTATTACACATTCACCAGACGAAACAACGGTATTAGCTGCCAAACTGGCGCCTTTGTTGACTAGGGGTGATGTATTGTTATTGTATGGTGATGTCGGTGTTGGGAAAACAGACTTAGCACGTAAAATAATCCAGAACCGTATGGAATTATACGACACAATAGAAGATGTGCCATCACCTACTTTCACATTGGTACAAACGTATGAATTGGGCGATATGGAATATATCCATGCCGATTTGTACCGCTTATCACATACCGATGAGGTTTTTGAGCTTGGTCTTGAGCGCGGGTTTGATCACGCGATTTGCTTTATTGAATGGCCAGACAGATTAGGAACAATCACACCGGAAAATGCGTTAGGCATTGATATATCTATCATTGACGAGAATATCCGTGCTTTCAAGTTTTCTTGGACGCATCATCGTTGGTCGGATAGACTGAATGCATTGGATTTGGGCAGTAATGATTGATGGATGAACGCCTTCAAATAGGGAAAGACTTTGTATGTTCTATCGGGTGGGATGATGCCGAGTCTGTTATTGTGGCGGGTGATGCTTCTAACCGCAGTTATTGCCGTTTAACAAAGCCGGACGGACAAACCGCTATTTTGATGAATTCTCCACCCGAAAAGGGTGAAGATGTTAAGCCGTTTATCAAGATACTGACCTACCTGCGAAACATTGGGCTTGAAGCCCCAATGTTATTAAAGGCTGATCAGAAAAACGGGTTTTTACTGCTGGAGGATTTAGGCGATGATTTATTTGCCCGAATTTGCCTGGTTGCACCTGAACTGGAAGAGACCCTGTATAAGGCGGCGATAGATAGTCTTATACAGCTTCATTCCGCACCAATCCCAACCGATATAGCCCCATATGATCTTGATGCTTATTTGCGCGAAACAGATTTGGTTACTGATTGGTATATACCAAGTATAACAGGGCAAACGACATCATGCGTATTGACAGAAAATTACCGCACTGAAATAGCCAATGTGTGTAATGTCATTCAAATGCCGCATCCTGTACTTGTTTTACGTGATTATCACGCAGAGAATCTTTTGTGGTTGCCCGAAAGAATTGGCACTAAAAATGTCGGCTTATTGGATTTCCAAGACGCATTGATCGGTCACCCGGCTTATGATCTGGTTTCGTTATTGGAAGATGCGCGACGTGATACATCGAAAGAATTGCAGGCGTTGATGAAAGCGTATTTCATTGAAAAATCTGGTGTGGCGGAAGATACGTTCAATTATGCGTATGCAGCACTTGGCGCACAGAGAAACCTGAAAATTATTGGTATATTTGCCCGTCTTTGCGTGCGTGATGCCAAGCCGCATTATATTGATCTAATTCCACGTGTATGGGCGCATTTACAAAGTGATTTAAGTCATCCGGATCTGATAAGCCTGAAAAAATGGGTTGATATAAATGTACCGGAACCAACGACCCAGGTTCTGACCTGTATCAAAGAGGCGCAAAATGCAGCCTGATGCGGCAATGATATTTGCAGCCGGATTTGGAACGCGAATGGGTGATTTAACAAAAAACACACCTAAGCCGTTAGTGCCTGTCTTGGGCAAGCCTATGATTGACCATACATTGGGTATTTTGTCAGACGCCAATATCCATTCAGTTTTTGTAAACACGCATTACTTTGCCGATCAATTGGAAGCGCATTTGAAACCGTGCTCTTCAGTGACATGCATCCGTGAAGAGCCAAAGGTGTTGGAAACCGGTGGAGGCTTGAAGAACGCGTTATCTTTGATCGGAAGCGAGCCGGTTATAACGCTTAATTGCGATGTACTTTGGCAAGGGGGAAACCCTGTAAAACATCTATTAGAAAAATGGAACCCGGATGAAATGGATGGATTACTTCTGCTAATAAAGACTACTGAAGCCAAGGCTTATAATGGGCAAGGCGATTTCTTTTTAAGTGAAAGTAATAGGTTGCAGAGAAATGATGCTGTGCCAAAAGCACCTTATGTTTATTCTGGCGTTCAAATAATAAAGACAGAACGGCTTCAAAAAATAAAAGAGGATTATTTTTCCATCAATTTGCTCTGGAAGCTGATGATAGCATCAAACCGTCTTAGTGGAGTTGTCTATGGTGGAGATTGGATTGATGTGGGGCATCCTGCAGGGATAAAAATAGCCGAGCAAAAACGTGCTGATGTTTAAGCCAAGTGATATACCCCGCGTATTCTCAGTGCCTATTGGGGCGGATTTTTCACAAGCATTTATTTCGGGCTTGTTTGGGCGCGCAAAGAACATGTCTCCTCAAAATTTTGCCCGCACGGTAATCTATGTGAATACGCGTCGTGCTGCGCGGCGTATGGATGATCTTTTTAAACAACAGGATGCCGTACTTTTGCCGCGTCTGAAAGTTCTGCCGGATCTGGCCAAGGATATATTCGCCCCAACAAGCCTACCATTGCCTGCATCCGCCTTGGCGCGTCGGTTAAGATTGGCAAATCTTGTGGCCGCGTTAATCGATCAAGAACCCGGGCTGGCCCCGCGATCATCGGTGTTTCCCTTGGCTGATACGTTGGCTGCAATGCTGGATGAAATGCACGGGGAAGGTGTCTCACTTGATCGTCTGAAAGATGTGGAAATAGGGAATGCATCGGAACATTGGGAAAGAAGCCTGAAGTTTCTTAGCATTTTGACGGATTATTGGGCGTCTCAGGATTTGATAGATACAGAAGCGCGGCAGCGTGCGGTTATTCAAGCCTATAGTGAAGAATGGATAAACAATCCACCGGATCATCCTGTTATAGTTGCGGGTTCAACTGGGTCACGGGGTGCAACCGCGCTGTTTATGCAAGCAGTTGCGAATCTGCCGCAAGGGGCAGTGATATTGCCCGGGGTTGATGCCGAGATACCAAAACCAGTTTGGGATGTTCTGACAAGCAAAACTTCAAATGATGATCACCCGCAATCGATGTTGGCGCGGCTGACTGATAAACTTGGCGTGGATGCAGATACACTTCCACCATGGGCACAAGTGCCTGTTTTCTCAAAGGCGCGGAATGAAATACTGTCGCTGGCTTTGCGCCCTGCGCCCGTCACTGACCAATGGCTGGAAGAGGGGCCGGAACTCATACCGCAGATTGCGGCTGCCACAAAAGATGTTGATATGATTTCTGCCACTTCCCCCAAAGAAGAAGCTGGGGCAATTGCAGTGTGTTTACGCGAAGCGGCAAGGCGTGATGAGACAGCTGTCTTGATTTCGCCCGACCGAAACTTAACCCGTCGCGTGGCAGCTCACCTTGCACGCTGGAAGATCATACCTGATGACAGTGCGGGTGAACCGTTGCACCTATCATCTGTTGGTATTTTTCTGCGTCTAACAGCTGGGTTGATTGGTAACAATCTTGCACCTGCCGCATTAATAGCAGTGCTAAAACACCCTATGACGCATAAGGCGGAAGGCAGGAATAATCACCTGCGCCTGACACGTGATCTGGAACGCGCTGAATTAGATCGCGATACGCCACTTATTCGCGGCGGCCCACCGTTTATTGATTTTCAACTTTTGCGGAATTGGGCAGAGACAAAACACCCTGATGTTCAGATCTGGATAAACTGGATCGCGCAAAGCTTTGCCAAACTTTCCGCTGATGAGCAAAGACCAATGTCAGAATGGATTCTTTTACATCAAACTTTATTGAGTTCACTATCTAAAGGTACGACAGCAAAGCGGCATGTTTTATGGGATGGGGCCGATGGGCAGGAAGCGCAAAAGGTACTTGAAAGCCTGCAGGCCGAAGCAGTTGAGTTGACAAACTGGACTGCGCAGGATTATGCAGCATTGCTTTATTCACAGCTGAAAACTGCTGAAGTGCGCGATGCCATCACCCCGCACCCCAATATTGCGATATGGGGAACATTAGAAGCCCGCGTTCAAGGGGCTGATTTGGTTCTCTTAGGCGGATTGAACGAAGGTATTTGGCCGCAAAAACCTAACCCTGACCCATGGTTGAATCGGTCTATGCGAAAGCAATTGGGCCTATTGTTGCCGGAACGAAATATTGGCCTTTCGGCACATGATTTTCAACAAGCGTTTGCACAGAAAAAAGTCGTAATATCACGGGCCATTCGTGATGGGGAAGCACCAACGGTTTCATCCCGTTGGTTAACCCGTTTGAACAATCTTTTAAGTGGTCTTGGACCTGAGGGCGAAAAGGCTTTAAAAAAAATGACTGATCGGGGCGATATGTGGATCAAGCTTGCGCGCGATTTGGATAGGCCAACGGGCAAGCTAACCAAGGCAGAACGTCCGGCGCCTGTTCCGCCAAAAGGCATCCATCCTAAACGCCTGTCAGTTACGCGGATTAAAACCCTGGTACGCAACCCTTATGAAATTTATGCACAATCTATATTGAAGTTGCGCCCGTTAAAACCTTACGGGCTTGAACCCGATGCACTGGCGCGCGGCATTGTACTGCACAGTGTTGTTGAGGCATATAATGCTTCTGAACAGGTCAAATCTGGTAACTATGATGCTGATCATTTTCTGGAACTGGCAAAAGAAATACTGGAAAATGAAGTCCCCTGGCCATCGGCCCGCAGGTTATGGTTTGGCAGGTTGGTTAAAATTGCACCATGGTTTGTAGAAGCGGAAAAGCACCGGGCTTCGCAAGGGGTAATTATCGCACAAGAAAGGAAAGGCAAACGAAAGGCCTCAGAATTTGATTTTACCCTGACTGCAAAAGCGGATCGTCTGGACCGTGATGCAAGCGGGCATGTGATGATTTATGATTATAAATCGGGTGACCCGCCCAGTGTGAAAGAGACCATTTTATTTGATAAACAACTTCAACTAGAAGCGACAATTGCACAGGCTGGCGGGTTTGACGGTCTTGACCCGATGGAGGTGTCTAAACTTCAGTATATAAGCCTAAAAGACCCAGTTAAATCCTATGAGGTCCCGTTATCAGATACGCTTGTAGATGATACTTGGGAAGACTTTATGTGTCTTTTAAGATGCCATTTCAAGGATGATATCGGATATGGTGCCCGCTTGAAGATGAAGCTGGATAGATACGGATCGGATTATGATCAATTGTCACGGTATCAGGAATGGGAAGAAACTGACACGCCCATCAAAATGTACGTGCCATGATCCAATCTAATGAAGCCACTCAATCACAGAACACGGCGGCAAACCCCGGTGCATCCACATGGGTTTCAGCCAATGCCGGATCGGGAAAAACCCGGGTTTTGACAGACCGAGTGGCGCGTTTATTGTTACACGGAACCGATCCGCAAAAAATCCTGTGCCTGACCTATACCAACGCTGCTGCCGCAGAGATGCAGAACCGCCTGTTCAAACGTTTGGGTGCATGGGCGATGATGAAAGACGCGGAATTAAAAGACGCTTTAGTGCAATTGGGCGAAGATAAAAACCTACTGACAGTACAAAAACTGCGGCAAGCCAGAACGCTTTTCGCAACCGCACTGGAAACACCGGGTGGCCTGAAGATCCAGACTATCCATTCATTTTGCGACGCACTTTTACGCCAATTTCCGTTAGAGGCACATGTCTCACCGCAGTTCGAAATCCTTGAGGAGCGTCAGGCTAAACAAGTACGGTCTGATATTTTGGAACATTTGGCAGAAAGTGACGCCCGCCCGGCTTTTGAGCGGTTGGCGGAATTTTACAGCGGGTTTGACCCGGACAGTTTATTGCAGGCTATTGCAAAGCATCACCGCACTTTTTCAAAGTGCCCCACCAAAGATGATTTTGGCGTAATGCCCGATATGACGGCAAAAAGCATAGCAAGTAATACAGTTACTGCGGATGATGTTGATGTTCTGGTAAGTATAGTGCCGATCTTATTGGAAAGCAGTGTGAATGATCAGAAACTTGGGCGTGCATTTCAAGCGGCCATCGCGGCAGATGATGATAAAACACGCCTGCAGATTTTGATTAATTGTATGCTGAATAAAGAACGCTTTGAAGCAAAAACATCAAGTACACCCACAAAAGCTGTGCGCGAGGCTAATGCGGATTTGGTTGCTAAATTGCACGATTTTATGGCTCGGGTAGAATATGCCCGCGAAGCTTTTGTTTCGGTCATGGCCTATACCCGAGCAACGGCACTCTATAATTTCGCAATACCGTTTATAACTGCATATAACGCCTACAAGCTATTGCATGGCAAACTGGATTATCAAGACCTGATAGAGAAATCTCAGGAATTGCTTCAAAATAATTCTATGTCGCAATGGGTTTTGTATCGCTTGGATGGTGGTATAGATCACATTCTTGTGGATGAAGCACAAGATACCAGCCCTGATCAATGGCATTTGATTGAACGTCTGACGGAAGAGTTTACATCGGGGCAAGGGGCCAATGACAATAAGCGCACAGTTTTTGTTGTTGGTGACGAAAAGCAATCAATTTATTCTTTTCAAGGGGCTGACCCGAAATATTTCGGGGAGATGCGCGATCAGTTTACCGCGCGTTTGGAAGCTATTGAAGCAAAATTACACAAGCAGGATCTGCTGTTTTCATTCCGATCTGCAGAGCCAATTTTAAAACTGGTAGATCATACGTTTATCGGAGATGCCAGAAAAGGTATCATAGGAGAGGTACTGCACCGCACATTTAAAACCGAAAAGCCGGGTCGTGTGGAGCTTTGGCCTTTGATTGAAGCGATTTCAGTGCCTGAAGATAAGCCATGGTATGAACCGCTTGATCGCCCTGGTGAAAGTGACCCGCGTCAACTGCTGGCTGTGAAAATCGCATTATGGATAGATACGGCAATACAAGAGGGACGGCAGATCGGTGACGGCGATAATTTGCGGCCTGTGCACGCCGGTGATTTTCTGATCCTTGTGCAGAAACGCTCTTTTTTGTTTCGTGCGATAATCAAAGAACTTAAAGCGTATGGTCTGGATGTGGCGGGTGCGGATCGTTTGAAAATTGGCGATGAACTGGCAGTGAAGGACATCCTGTCTTTGTTAAGGTTTGCCGCCACCCCTGAAGATGATTTATCTTTGGCAGAGGTTATGCGTTCGCCTTTGTTAAATGTTACTGAAGGGGAATTATTTACTTTAGCATATGATCGTAAAGCCACCTTGTGGCAAAGCTTGCGTGACCAGAAAGATCGTTTTGATGGCGTTAAAGTAATCCTTGATGATGTTTTGGCAAAAGCTGATTGGATGCGCCCGTTTGAGTTGATCGACCGAATTTTGACCCTGCATAAGGGGCGCGAAAACCTATTGGACCGTTTAGGTGAAGAGGCTGAAGACGCACTCGATGAATTGCTGTCGCAAGCGATGCGTTATGAACAGATTGAAGCACCTACTTTGACAGGATTCTTGAACTGGTTTGCCTCTGGCAAAGTTGAGATTAAACGCGAAATGGATAGTGCTGCGGGGCAAATCAGGGTGATGACTGTGCATGCCTCCAAGGGTCTGGAAGCCCCGATTGTTATCCTTCCTGATACGGTAAGCACGCGCAGTCGTAACGACACTGAAATTGTACCTCTTGCAACTGATCTGATTGGTTGGAAATCAAGAAAGGAAAACACAAATCAAGCAGAGCGATTGGTGACTGAAGCGCAGAAAGAGCTGGATCAACAGGAACGCCTGCGCCTACTGTATGTGGCATTGACTCGTGCTGAAAATTGGCTGGTTATCTGCGGTGCAGGTAAGTTGGGTAAAGCGGGGGCTCCCTGGTATCGCCTTGTTGAAAATGGAATGGAAAATGCAGGGGCGATGGATAGTGATAATGGATTGGTTCTGCAAAACGAGTTCTGGCCTGATATTTGTATAAAACCGGATGATATGCTCCAGGTTCAAAAGGTAGAACTTCCAGATTGGGTAAAAATATCCGCGAAGAAGTTCAAAGAACAGGAAAAAACACTTTCCCCATCCGATTTAGGTGGTGCGAAGGCCTTGTCGGCAGAATTGGATGGTATGGACGAAAAGACGGCAATGCGACGTGGTTCACTGATTCACCTGTTGCTTGAGTACCTGCCAGATCAGCCGCATGGACAATGGGACAGGGTTTCTCGACTGTTAATGCAACAATATGACAGCAAGGTTGATACGGCAGAGATAAAAGAAATATTCAGTCACGCCGCAGGTGTTTTAAAAACTGAAGCTTTAAAGCCTGTATTTGCACCTGATGCATTGGCCGAGGTTAAAATCACCGCACGTATTCCAGAACTGGGCGGGCGGCAGATTTATGGAACAATTGATCGTCTTATTGTAACCGATAAAACGGTTGTGGCCGTTGATTTTAAAAGTAATCGCGCAGTTCCACAAACACCCGAAGAGGTTCCCGAAGGCTTGTTGCGTCAGATGGGTGCCTATTTGTCAGGGTTAAAGTTGATTTACCCTGACCACACGATAGATGTTTCGATTCTTTGGACTGAAACGCGACATATTATGTCACTACCCCACGATATAGTGATAGATGCGTTGAAAGCCACTACTACGTCTTGACCCCGCGCTTGTGCGTTCATAAGTTAGGGGCAACAGTTAAACGGTAAGGAGACTAAAACATGGCAACCGTTAAAGTAACAGACGACACGTTTGCATCAGAAATAACAGCATCAGACATTCCTGTCGTTGTGGATTTCTGGGCAGAGTGGTGTGGCCCGTGCAAACAAATCGGCCCTTCACTTGAAGAGCTATCTGAAGAATATGCTGGTAAAATTAAGATTGCCAAGGTGAATGTGGATGAAAATCCAAACTCGCCAGCCCAACTGGGTGTACGTGGCATTCCGGCGTTATTCATCATCAAAGATGGTCAGGTTATAGCCAATAAAACAGGTGCAGCACCTAAAGCGGCCTTGGCAGACTGGATCAACAGCTCAATCTAATGCTGTAATATAATTTAAAAGGGCACTTTCCGGTGCCCTTTTTTATGCGTTTTGGCGTAAAATGTTTCCAGCCAGATACAATGACCCGCAGATCAGGATTCTGGCGGATTTGTCCTTTTCAGTGATGGTCTTCACCGCTGACAGCACATCTTCGGCTTCGTATGCTTGAAACCCCAATTGCGTTGCCGCTTTTGCTGTTTCCGACGCACTTAATGTTGCCGCTTCACCTGGAATAGATACTGCCTGCAAACTTACTGTGCCATCAAGAAAATGTGCCATATAGCCGGACACATCCTTGGTGTTCAGCATGCCCATAACCAAATGCGTAGGCCTTTGCGGCATTCCATTCATCAGTTTTGAAATTGCACGGCCGGCCGCTTCATTATGACCGCCATCTAGCCAAAGCTCTGCGTCAGGTGCGGCATCAACCAATGGCCCTTTGCGCAGACGTTGCATGCGGGCAGGCCATTGGGCATCTGTCATGGCTGCAGCGCATTCATCATTGGTTTTGTTCAACAGGCGCAACGCTGCAATCGCAATGCCGGCGTTTTGCAATTGGTGCTCGCCTAACAGAACCGGTTTCGGTAAATCCAACAAACCGTATTCGTCCTGATAGATCAGCCGTTCGTTTTCTTCCCAGACATGCCAGTGCTGTCCGTATGTTTTCAATGTAGCACCTACTTGTGCGGCTTTCGCTTCTATCACATCCAAGGCTTCATCGGGTTGTGGGCCGACAACGCAAAATGTATTGCGCTTTAATATGCCGGCTTTTTCGCCGGCAATTTCAGCAAGTGTATCGCCAAGATATTGCTGATGATCGACTGAGACCGGTGTGATAATGGTCAGTTCCGGCTGGTCAATAAGGTTTGTAGCATCCAGACGGCCACCCAGGCCAACCTCTAGAATTGTATGATCGGCAGGAACCCGTGAAAATGCCAGAAAGGCTGCACAGGTTGTGATCTCGAAATATGTAATGCTTGTATCACCGTTGGCACGTTCACATTCTTCCAGTGTTTTGGCCAGTAGCTGCTCATCTATCAACTGACCCGCCAGACGGATGCGTTCATGGAAACGGGCCAGATGCGGTGATGTATATGCGTGAACTTTTTCACCGGAAGATTCCAACCCTGCGCGGATCATAGCGCCAGTTGAACCTTTGCCGTTGGTCCCGGCAATGTGAATAACCGGTGCTATTGCTTTTTCAGGTGATCCTAATGCAGCCAGCAATTTGGTCATACGATCCAGTGTAAGATCGATGATTTTAGGGTGAAGTGACATCAATCTTTCCAGAATGACATCGCTGGAACTAAGCGTCACTTTTTTGTGCCTTTGGATTTCTCTTTTTCGCTTGGTGCCGGCAGATCACCAATCACTTGTGGGGACAGGCCCATCAACATTCTGCAAATGGTAATCAGCTCGTTTCGCAGATCCTTGCGGTGGGTCACACGGTCTAACATACCATGTTCCAGTAGATATTCAGAACGTTGAAAACCTTCGGGTAATTTTTCCCTTATAGTCTGTTCAATCACGCGCGGCCCGGCAAAACATATCAATGCTTTGGGTTCGGCAATATGCACATCTCCCAACATGGCATAACTTGCCGTCACACCGCCTGTCGTGGGGTGTGTCAACACAACGATAAACGGCAGCCCCGCTTCTTTCAGCATTTGTAAAGCAACGGTTGTGCGCGGCATCTGCATAAGTGAAAGTATGCCTTCTTGCATACGCGCGCCACCAGCAGCAGAAAACAAAATCAGTGGGCATTTGCGTTGAACAGCACGTTCACATGCCCCGATAATAGCATTACCGACAGCCATTCCCATTGAGCCGCCCATGAATGCAAAATCTTGACCCGCGGCAACAATAGGTGTACGCCCGATATCGCCTTCGGCAACCAGCATAGCCTCGGCCTCGCCAGTTTTTTTCAGCGCCGCTTTCATCCGGTCCGGATATTTTTTCTGATCTTTAAAATGCAACGGATCAGCCAGGGCTTCTTGGGTTTCAAGTTCAGTAAACAAGCCACCGTCAAAAAGTGTTGTAAACCGTTCACGCGGTGTGATGCTCATATGATGGTCACAATTCGTGCAGACGTTTATTGCATCTTTAAGCTCGCGGTGAAACAGCATGGTGCCGCATTCATTACATTTGGTCCAAAGGTTGTCGGGCGTTTCACGGCGTGAAAACAGGGAATTGATCCGTGGGCGGACGTAGTTGGAAATCCAGTTCATGGGCGCAAAAAGCCTTCGTTGTTATTCAGTAACCACAAATACTTTGCGGATTGGAAAATTGCAATCACAACTGTGGTCTCTTTTTAATCCACAACAAATACAATCCATAAAGTAGAGATATAAATATGAATTCTGTAATCAAAATAGATCTTATAGCCGTTTCATCTGATACGTGTACCGCAGTCTTATATAACCCAAGGCCCGACAGAGGCCCGTCAAGGGCGACAACAGTTAGTGCATTAATATTATTTGCAAAGTGCAACCCGATTGCTGTTCCCAGGTTTCCGGTGCGCGCTGTGACCTCTGCTGCTATTAAGCCGAAAAGTGTTGTGTGCGCCACAACAAGAAAGGCATTTGATCCTAGATTTTCGGGATCGTAATGCAGCATACCGAATACGACGGATGGTAAAAAATACCATGCCCAGCGGCTGTTGAAGCGGGCGGCCAATTGTTGTTGGAAGTATCCGCGAAAGATAAGCTCTTCTGATGTGATTTGTATAAACAATAAGGGAATGGCCAATATCATCCATTTAACCCAGATTGGGAATGCCATGTTTCTAACAGGTGGGTCAAAATACGAAGCTATTATAAAACCAATAAGAGAAATAACCATTAGGAGCAAAAAGCCATTTCTGAAGCCAGCGGCAACATCAGATAAATCTGGTCCTAACAAGCTGCGCAGTCCGCGTTTATGCACCCATCTTATGGTAAGAAACACACCAAGAAACATACCTATAAAACTAGATAATATTATGATTACGCTTGCGGGGTTGTTGCCCAGAAAAAACAACCCAAGATTGGTCTCTACAGCATTTGAGCCTTTTCCATTTAGCTCTGCCATAGCACCGAAATAAATGCCAACACCTGCAAAGATGATCACCATAAAAATCATGTATACGGCAATTAAAACGAGCAGTCCGAAAAAGAGCCGCCATAAAGATTTAGTTGCTATGGCAGGTTCGTAAAATATTTTGAACTTTTGATTAATATTTGGAAACAATTTTTTGTCCTTGTATACTTCAAACTGTGTTACGGATCCTTGTGATACGTTAACGAACTGAGTAACCAGTAACAACGCGTTTCGGATCAATTTTAATACGGAATTTTAAGTTGATATTACTATGGGTTAATATTTCTGATACTATCAGGATGCTAGGTGTAGGCAGGCGATATATGAATAAAGGTTTACGGTTTGGGCAAGATCAGAGATTTCATTGAAGAACGACGTCATGATCGCAGCTTAAGATGGTGGGAACGTCAAAGCCACGCGGCAAAGACTATGGGGTTTTCAGAATTGCGCGACCTACGCACAAAGGCAAGGCGGCTTAGGAAACGTGTAAACAAGATAAATCATGTTGCCGCGTCTCGCATGACCTTACCTGTCATGGGGTCTAAAGCCATTAAAAAACCGCAAGGTACGGAATGGGCGCATCGGCCGGAAATCTGGTCGGGGCCTGTCAGTCCAAGCGGCATATCTTCCATTGAAAATAAATCTAAAATTGGCAATGAACTGGTGCTTTTTCACGATTGCAGTGTAAGTGAGATGACGCTTAGGCAGGTTAGAAACTACCAAGAAAATGATTTGGCACCTTTTGGCATCCAGCTTGATGTTTTTAATTTTGAAGGTTCTTTTCTCTCACTTGCAATCGAGATGCCTAATGACGCGGTAGAGGGCCTTAAAAAAGAACATATCATTCGGTTAACGCTCATTATAGATAGTGAAAGACCCCAGGAAATGTTTGCCAGATTGAACTTGCGACATGGGCCAAACACTGAACAGATTGTACGAGAGTTGGATTTATCCACGCGCGAACTGTATGTGGAATTTGATCTGTTTTATACCAACTTCAAAGAAACACGTGCGCAAAGCCTATGGTTTGACTTAATTTTTGAAAGCCCGTCAATGAACCAGATAACAATTCGTGATATTTCGGTTATTCGTCGCCGTCGCGCAAACACCTAAAGGGATAAAATGTTGAAATCATCACCTCTTTCGCGAAAACGCATCGCTAATGGCGTATATGAAGGTGTGTATAGTGGACAAAAAACCGAGATGGCTGCCCCTTCATTGGAACTGAATCATTTAGGAGAAACTGTCAGTGAAGTGACAGCAAAGCAGTTGGATGAACAGGAAAACACATGGTTTATCCGTTGTAACATTCCCACCGAGGCTATAACGGACGGAATACAGACTTTTTTACTTTGCAAGGTCGGCGAAGATACCGTGTTGGACAGTTTTTCGATTGTCGCGGGCGAACCTTTGGATGATGATCTGCGCAACGAGATCAGCCTGCTACGCGAAGAGTTGGATATGCTGAAACGCGCCTTTCGACGTCATTGTGTTGAAACATTGGGATGACGCCGCGTTTTGCGTGACAAACATATGTGCCGCGTTAGGGTTTAACAACTTTACAACGATCTGAGGTTTCGATGACCCACTCAATATATCCCAACCTTTTCCAACCTTTGGACCTTGGTTTTACACAGCTAAAAAACCGCATCTTGATGGGCTCTATGCATACAGGGCTTGAGGAATTAGGCGATTGGAACCGTGTTGCGCAATATTACGGTGAACGTGCGCGGGGCGGGGTTGCTTTGGCTGTCACTGGCGGTATGGCACCAAATGTTGAAGGGGCTGTGTTGCCGGGGGCTTGCGGGCTATTCAGCGATAAGGACATCGAAAACCACCGTATTGTGACGGACCGTGTTCACAGTGAGGGTGGTAAAATTGCAATGCAAATCCTGCATGCGGGGCGCTATGCCTATTCGCCCAAAGCGGTAGCACCTTCTGCGGTCAAATCCCCTATTTCACCGTTTCCCCCTGCGGAACTGGATGGGGATGGAATAGAAAAACAAATCCGTGATATGGTTGTGGCCGCAACTTGTGCGCAAGGGGCGGGTTATGACGGTGTCGAAATAATGGGTTCCGAAGGTTATTTCCTGAACCAGTTTCTTGTTACGCACACAAACAAGCGCACCGATGAATGGGGTGGGTCATATGAAAACCGTATGCGTCTGCCGGTTGCGGTGGTGCGTCGCGTTCGCGAAGCGGTCGGAACGGATTTCATCATTATCTACCGCTTGTCGATGATAGATTTGATCCCAAATGGGTCCACTTGGGAAGAAGTGGTTATGTTGGCCAAAGCAGTAGAAGCGGCGGGGGCTACAATCATCAATACCGGCATCGGCTGGCACGAAGCGCGCATTCCGACCATTGCAACGTCTGTTCCGCGCCGTGCATTTGCTTGGGTCACGCAAAAACTGATGGGCGAAATAAACATTCCGATCATCGCATCCAACCGTATCAACACGCCTGAAGTAGCTGAAAGTGTGTTGGCGGATGGCTGCTCGGATATGATATCAATGGCGCGTCCATTTTTGGCCGATCCGGATTTTGTGCTGAAGGCTAAACAGGGGCGCAGTGATGAAATCGCGCCTTGTATTGCGTGCAACCAAGCGTGCCTAGACCACACTTTTGCGATGAAACTGACATCCTGTTTAGTCAATCCGCGGGCTTGCAGCGAAACTGAATTGAACTACTTGAAAGCGGATGCACCTAAATCAATCGCTGTTGTTGGTGCAGGCCCCGCAGGGCTATCGGCCGCATTGGTGGCAAGTCAGCGCGGGCACCGTGTGACCTTGATTGATAAGGCCGATCAGCTTGGCGGACAGCTAAATCTGGCAAAGCAGGTTCCCGGCAAGGAAGAGTTTTGGGGTTTGGTCAATTATTTTAAACGGCAGGTTGATCTGTCTGGTATGACATTACAATTGAATACCGAAGCGACGGCCAAAACGCTTGCAGGATTTGACGAGGTGATCATCGCCACAGGAGTTCTGCCGCGCGACCCGCAGATCAATGGCCAGGATGCGTCAAATGTGCATTCTTATATCGATGTGCTGAAGGGTAATGTAACGGTTGGTGATACGGTTGCGGTGATCGGGGCAGGTGGTATCGGCTTTGATGTGGCTGAATTTCTAGTCAGCGGTGATGACAGCCCGACCGAGAACCTTGAAGAATGGAAGCGCGAATGGGGTGTAGGTAATCCTTCACAAACCCGTGGCGGATTGGCAGCGGATGGTGCCCATCCCGTGGAACCGAAAAGACAGGTATATCTGTTGCAACGCAAAGCACAAAAACTGGGCAAGGGCCTGGGAAAAACAACCGGTTGGATCCATCGCGCAACACTTGCCATGAAGCATGTTAAGATGCTTGGCGGGGTGAATTATGAGGAAATATCCGCCAAGGGTTTGCATATTTCCTTTGGTGAGGCGCACGAAAATCCGGAAGTTCTGGAAGTTGACGACATTGTACTTTGCGCAGGACAGCTGCCATACCGTGATCTGTTTGATCAACTAACAGAACGGGGCGCATCCGTGCATGTGATCGGTGGGGCAGACGTGGCGTCCGAACTGGACGCAAAACGTGCGATCAATCAGGGCAGCCGGTTAGCGGCCGCGCTTTAAGGGGCAGTGCGTAATTATGTCTGATAAATTACAAACTCTTCGTGTGGTTAGCCGCCTATTTCCGCTTATCATGAGCGGTGCAAAAACCTCTACAATCCGTTGGCGGGAAACGCAAATTGTTCCCGGTTCGATGCTATATATCTGTGAAGATGATCCCTCTCAAACCGTTGTTGTAAATGTATTTCGATGCTCTGATTTGCCTTTGCATAAAGCCGCAGAGTTTATAGGAAAGGAAGACCAATGGCCCGACTTTATAATGCTGAAAGGAATGCGTGAACACTACCCTGAAATAACACTTTCCGACATTGTGCAAGTAATTGAACACTTTCCTCCAAATTAGCTTGCGTTATCCTAAGCCAGCTCATCCATCACTTCCACCAGCGTTGAAGTTATTTGCGGCTCCGATAAAGAATGCCCTGACTTTGACGCCATAATCAGACGTGATGTTGGCCATGCTTTGTGCAAACGGTGTGCGGTGTTTGGCGGGCAGATCATATCGTAGCGGCCCTGAACGATGGTGCCGGGAATGTCCTTGATAATGCCGATGTCGCGCATGATCTGACCGTCAACATCCAAAAAACCTTTATTGGAAAAGTAGTGGTTCTCAATGCGCGCAAAAGCGCAGGCATAGGCAGCCGGTGCTGCAACAGGGGATGTGTGGCTTTCGATGGACGCAAGTGCTGTTTCCCAGCCTGTCCATGCGCGCGCAAAACTTGTTTGTATTGCCTGATCATTGCCAAACAGTCTTTTGGCGTACCCACCGATGATGTCGTCTTGTTCATCTACAGGTAAAAGCCCTGCAAACTTTTCCCATTTTTCAGGAAAAAATTGACCTGCACCGCCACCATAAAACCAGTCCAACTCTGCTTGCGTCATCGTGAACACGCCGCGCAAAACCAGATGGCGCACACGTGCTGGATGTGCTTGTGCATAAACCAGTGAAAGCGTCGCCCCCCATGAGCCGCCAAAAACGATCCAGCTTTCAACGCCCAGGTGCTTGCGGATGCGTTCAATATCGTCAACCAGATGCCATGTCGTGTTGTCTTCAACACTCGCGTGCGGTGTTGATCGCCCACAGCCACGCTGGTCAAACAGGATAATGCGGTAAACATCGGGGTGAAAAAACCGCCGCATACTCGGGCTGCACCCCCCGCCGGGGCCGCCATGCAAAATGACGACAGGGATGCCATCAGGATTTCCACATTCCTCAACATAAAGTGTGTGGCCATCGCTGACTTCCAGCATTTGATAGAAATATGGTTGGATAATAGGGTACAATTGCCGCCCTGCGCCAATTTGACTATCTGAATTCCGCATCTTCACCCTGTATGCTATGTTATGTATAAGAAATACTTTGCAGGTTAAGGGCCCAAGATCAATGGTAGCGACGAAAACAGTTGATGCAGATGAAGTTGCCAAGTTCGAAGCAATGGCCGCGAACTGGTGGGATACGGAAGGCATGTTCAAACCTTTGCACATGATGAACCCGTGCCGTCTTGATTATATCACCGATCAAATCGCCGTGGAGTTTGCGCGCGACCTGACGGGCAAGCTTCCCTTTAAGGGATTGCGCATTCTGGATATCGGTTGTGGCGGCGGCTTGTTGTCAGAGCCTATGGCCCGCTTGGGTGCAGATGTGGTGGGGGCAGATGCCGCAGCAGGGAATATTCCCGTGGCGCAAATCCATGCGCAGCAATCCGGGTTGGAAATTGATTACCGCCACATCACCGCCGAACAACTGGCGGCTGACGGCGAGCGGTTTGATGTGATCCTGAACATGGAAGTAATTGAGCATGTCTCTGACCCGCTGGCCTTTTTGACCGCCTGCAAGGATTTACTGAAACCGGGTGGTCTGATCCTGTGTTCCACAATAAACCGCAATCCCAAAAGCTATATGGTGGCCATAATCGGGGCGGAACGTATCATGCGTTGGCTGCCCGTTGGCACCCACGAATGGGATAAGTTCATCACCCCAGAAGAGCTGTTCGATCTGCTGAATAACGCCGGCCTGACACCGGTTGACCGCAAAGGTTTCGTGTTCAACCCACTGAAATGGTCATGGTCGATCTCCGACAGCGATTTAAGCGTGAATTATGTAACGGCCAGCGTCAACAAGGCTTAGTATTGAGTGCTGGAAGGTTTGTTTTTGCTTGGCAAAGTGGTTAAGGTTTTCAGGGCAGAAAGAAAACCGAGTTTCAGCATTGCATTTAACGAACGGACTTTCAGAATATTAGGCTAATGGCGACTGTGCGGACGAAGCTGCCGTTCGCTGCATTTTACCGAAAGTCTGGTTGTGGAGGTTTGTTAAGGTCGCTTAAATAAGAACAAAACGATCCTTGGTTATTCTGAGGCGGTTTAATAATTTTGATAACGTTGCACAAGGCTGAATGGAATTCAGTAAACTATGTTGCAAACATCGGCGCAAACTTATTTCGTGCGTCGCCAATGTGTTTCTGTAAGCAACGTGAGGCTGCATCTTCATCTCTTGCGAAGCAGGCATCAATTAGTTCGTGGTGTTCTGCATTTGACTTGTCGCGAAACGCTTGATCGACTGAGCACATAAATGTGTACCTGTCTGCGGCTTCTCCTAAATTTTGAATATGCCCTAATAAACGTGGGCGTATAGAAGGTTCGTAAAGTGTCATATGAAGTTTGACGTTCAGAGGGCCGAAGTTTTGTGGGGGTGTCCTTTCAATTTCAAGCTGAACTTTGGCAGCTTTTTCGATTTGCGCATTCGTCAAGTGAGGCATGGCTGATCTGATCGCAAGCACCTCTGCTGCAATTCTCATGTCATATATCTCAAGGAAGTCCTCTAGGTTCGTGGTTGCAACATGCGTTCGCCTATTATGATTGACTGTAACGAAGCCAAGCATCTCTAATTCTTTAAGGGCTTCTCGGACAGGCATTCGGCTGACACCAAATCTGGCGGCAATGCTTTCCTGTTTAAGGGGAATGTTGGGCTTGAGCACACCCGAAAGAATTTCTCCTCGCAGCTGCTCAACAATTTTATCCACCTGTTTCGAGCTTAGAGACATCTCATTTATCCGAACGACCATTTACTTTAGTGATCTATTAGCAGAATTTTCTTGTAAACACCATCGTATTTTTGTATCCAGTAAATAATAACTGAATCCAAAATCTGTGAAACCCATGAAGATTTGCTTCCTATCTGCCTGTTTTTTTGCTCTGCTGGCCGGTCCAGTCTTCTCTGACGACTTGCGCCACCCTTCTTCACTCAACAGTTTCTGTGTTGATCCTGAGCGCGACGCGCTCTGCTCTGACTATCCAGATGACCAAACCGATTTTAGCGATAAATTCGTTTATATGTTGATCAATGTCGCAACTCAGACGCCGTTTGATGTTTTCTCATGGCAAGCATTTACGTCGTTGAACTGGTCTGAAACGGGACGACCTATGCCCAAGCACAATTCCGATTGGCAAAACTTTAGCCGACGCGCGGTAATATTTGGGAATGATCAGGCTGTAGAAAACTGTGGTGAACTGGCTGCTGATGCACAGGTCATTACTTCTACGCTTGTTCAATCTGACGGCAATGTTCTGATCGACCAGAATGGTAATTTTATTGTGTACGAAACCAGAATAAACCAAGCTGCGGAAAATTACATTTTAAATGAACTTCTGAACACTTATGCGGGGCAAAAGGCACGGGATAACCGGCCCATTTCTTTCCCTCAAGGTCAATTGGACGCAGGCGCCACACCTGCCAGCGTCTTGGTTAAAGCATCCTGGCAAATTCTGCCACCAGCATCAGATGTATCAGGATATATTGTAAAAGAAGGCTTAATCTATGTTCCGCCAGAGAACAGTGCCGGCGGAAATGGCATGTGCTTACAAGAGAAGCTTGGACTGGTTGGCATGCACATTGTATCTCGCATACACAGCGGAAATGGTGACGAATGGTTATGGTCTACCTTTGAGCATCGCCTGACAGTGCCGACCGCAGCAAACTCCCGAAAAGTGAATTCTATATATTCCAGAAACCTATTTCCTGGGGGATGCACGGCACCAGAAACGGACAGTTCCGTTAGCTACATCTTGTTCGACCCGGATTGTCCGGATTGTCAACCAAACCAGATACCGACAACCAACTGGAAATGGGCAGATATGCCACCCTATGCGCAGGTAAACGGAGTAGCAATTTCACACCCATCACAGGTGGTCAGGTGTTGGGAAGTGTTTGAAGGTAGATCAGAGTTGAATGAAATTTGGCAGCATGAGTTGCGAGACACTTCACTTAGAAATTACCAGTTGATCTCAACCCAATGGCGCGGCGCCAATAAAAGCCCGATGTTCGCGCATGGTGAAGTGCCCCGATATTTATCCAATACAACCATGGAAACATATCTGCAGACGGACAGTGAAGGAACCTGCCTTGGATGTCACGCAACAGCAAAGACAAGCACGGGAGGCGATGCAAACTTTACGTTTTTGCTAGGTAACACACGAAATTAATAATCAAATATGACAGGAGATACCCAACAATGAAACGATCCATATACAGATATGTTACCAATGCCTGGGCACTTTCGCTTTGTATTCCCACGGCTGGCTTCGCATCAGAAACGTGCACAGTTAAATTTGATTTTCGCGCTGGAAATGAGATCGGAACCATAGGTCCTGGCGATCCTCTGAAAGGTGCAATGACATTTACAGTGGATCGTGAATGGCAGCAGGGCCCTGAAACCCTTTCGTATTACGCTAAAGGCCCCATCACATTATCGGGTAAAGGCTTAGGGCAAGTTATCGGAGAAATTTATGTTGTTCATGTTGTCAGGACAACTCACACTTGGGATTACATTTCTATCGTTGCAGGCTCGGTTCACGGAGATCTGGGCGGCGAAACCCGGTATCATGATCCTATGGTCTTTACCTTGGCGGATAAACCCGAAACCCTAGAGAGCTTTGAACTTCCAACATCTACTGAAGATTGGAATCGCCTTTCGCGTACTCAAAAATTTCAATTCCACACCCCAGACGCCAACCAAATTTTCTACGGTACTATTTCAGATATACAAGGGAATTGCACGGGGGGTTGACGAACCATTTGATCCGCAAAGGCGAGAAGAGATATCGTGTGGATATCCTGTTCTCTGTAAGGGTTTTTAACTAATTTGTCGAAAGCGGCCATTCGCGGTATTGTAAAAATCCGTAAGTTTGGACTCTAAGCGGTCAGTCGAATATATTGATAGGATACAGCTTTACGATCATTTATCTCAAACAGGAAACCCTTTGTAATCCTTTACATCTAACTCAACGCGGTTCTAATTTCGCGCAGGATCGGCAGGGTTGTTTTGATTTTATCGATACCCAGTTTGTTGATAATGCCGTCAAACACCGGCTCGACCGCGCGAATAGCCTGATCACGGGCATTACGTCCCGCAACACTTAAGGCGACTTTTTTCTTGCGGGCATCATCCCAGTCGGGGCGGATATGCACGTAGCCTGCCAATTCCAGCTTGCTCAAAGTGTTTGTCATCGCCCCTTTGGTAACCGAAAACAGCCGCGCCAATTGTGCCGGTGTGCGTTCAACACCTTGATGGGCCAGATGGTTCAGCACCGAGAAATGCGACAACTCCATGCCCTTGGGCAGGGCTTTGGACAGTTGTGAGCGCACCAGTTGATCCGAGGCCATGATCTCGCTGAAAAGTGTGATTGCTAAAGAGTCATCTGTGGACATTATGGGCTTTGGTACTTTCGATCATGTTGCAAAGACGGGATGCGCCTGCGGGCAGTCTCTACCTGTTCCAGATCAATTTCAACTATTGTTATGCCGACTTCTGTTCCTGCATCCGCAATTATTTCACCCCAAGGGGCCACAACTAAACTATGCCCGTATGTTTGCCGTTGTTTTCCGGCCGTCGCACTATGCGTGCCAGTTTGCGCAGGTGCCAGAATATAACAACCTGTTTCGATTGCGCGGGCGCGCAGCAGAACATGCCAGTGCGCTTCACCTGATGTTTGCGTAAACGCAGCAGGAACGGTGATGATCTGTGCACCTGCTTGTGCAAGTGTGCGAAACAACTGCGCAAAACGCAGATCATAGCAAATAGTAATACCGACAGTGCCAAAGTTACAGGCGGTAACGATTGCCTTGTTACCGGGTCGATATCCTTTTGATTCCTGAAAGTTTTCCGACTTTGACAGAGCGACATCAAACATATGTACCTTGTCATATTGCGCAGATATTTGACCGTCAGGCCCGATCATAAAGCACCGGTTGGCAAAACGCCCATCCGGGTCTTTTGATAATATAAGCAGTGAGCCAATCATCAGCGAAATACCCAATTCTGCTGCGATCTCTTGATACGCTTTCAGGCTGGGGTCATCATTCTGGTGATAAAACACACGACGCTGGTGTTGTTGATCTGTAGAAATGCAATTGGTTGCTTCAGGTGTCAGAATAAACTCTGCCCCTTGAGCATGGGCATTCCGTATCATTTGCAATACAGTTTTCAGATTATCTAAGGGTTGATCAGAAGCCGTTATCTGTATCAGACCAACCTTTAACATCACGCGGCCAACATGGCATCCAGTTTGCCATTCCGTTCCAAGGTGTGCAGTTCGTCACAACCGCCAATATGTTCACCGCCGATAAAAATTTGCGGCACAGAGCTGCGCCCTTTTGTACGTTGCATCATCTGTGCGCGTTTTGCAGGACGTACCATTACATTTATCTCGGCGTATGACACACCTTTTTGCGACAACAACCGTTTGGCGCGCGCGCAGTATCCACAAATTGGTGTGGTGTAAATTTCGACTCGTTTCATCGTATAATCCTGATTCACTTTTGTCGGAATATATAGGTTTATTCCAGCCTTGCAACGCGTGCAAATACCACTGCATTCACCTTTTCGGCACCAGCTTGGCGACAAACCTCAGCACATGCCGATAAGGTTGCACCTGTCGTCATCACGTCATCTACCAAAAGAACAGACTTACCTTGTAGTTGGTTTTGATAGGCTTTGTTCAAAATGATAGAACGGCTTAGGTTGTTGAAACGCGCTGCGCGGTCTTTCCCCTTCTGCATTTCTGTCGGTTTAATCCGCCGAAGCAGATCAACCCATGCTGTGGATCTGTCAATTTGCGCTATGTTTTGTGCAAGTACAGCCGCCTGATTAAATCGCCGCCGTAACAATCGCCATCTGTGCAGAGGAACGGGTACTATGATTGAACCGGGTTGCCAAATCGGCCTGCTTGACTGGTGCATCCACTTGGCCATTTCATATGCCAAATCCAAACGATCGGAATGTTTCAACAATAAGGCCAGTTTACGTCCGGCCCCCTCATATAAAACTGAACATCGCCCACGATCCCATGCTTGTGGTGATCCAAGGCATTGATCGCAATAGCATGGTTCCACATCGCTTTCCTGAACAGGTACGCCGCAACCATCGCAAACTTGACCGGTAGCAAAGTGGGTGCTTTTCCAGCAATCCTGACATAAGCCACGTTCATGTGATGTTTCCGTTCCGCAGGCCAGACATCTGGTCGGATAGATTGTTTCTGCAAGTCGTTTTAAGATGACCTTTCCCTTTCGTTTACAAAAGTCTAGACGTAGCCCATGCAAAATCCGCCACAACTATTCGATACCAATGCCCTTACCTTGCACCGCGCCCGTGCGGCGCGATCACATAATGCAGCCTGGTTTTTGCATAAATTGGCGGCGGACTGTGTCCATGAAAGACTGCAAGATATTAACAGAACCTTTATCAAGCCTGCATTTGTTGGCTGGGCACCTGATATTTGGCAAAAAGCACTTGGATCAATAAGTGTAATTGTGCCTGATGCTGAACTTATTGATCTAAAGAAGACTAACCATGATCTGATCATTAATGGATTAACGCTACACTGTGCCAATGATCCTATAGGCCAATTGGTTCAAATGCGCCGTGCATTGCAACCAGACGGTTTGATGATAGCAGCGATGTTCGGGGGGCAAACCCTTAATGAATTGCGCACCGCTTTTGCCGAGGCCGAAGCCCGCATTGAAGGCGGTATCAGCCCGCGTGTAGCGCCAATGGGCGAGATCAGGGATTTGGGGGCATTGTTGCAACGGGCAGGTTTTGCATTGCCTGTAGCGGATAGTATTACTGTGAATGTTGAGTATGAAACGCTCACGCATCTGATGAAAGATTTGCGCAACATGGGTGAAACAAATGCGCTTTTTGCGCGCCACCGAATTTTAAAACGTGAAACCCTTGCTATGGCCGCAGATGTTTATAGTTCAAATTACACAAAAGCATCCGGACGTATCGCTGCAACATTTGAAATTGTTTTTCTTACAGGCTGGGCTCCATCTGACGATCAACAAAAACCGTTACGACCAGGCTCGGCACAACAAAAACTGGCCGATGCATTAGGGGTAACCGAACATGATGCAGATGATTAAGCCTTAGCTTTATTGTGAAAGCGTTCTGCGAACCGCGTTCGACCAGTTATCATAATCACGTTGCCTGATCGTGGCATCTAAGGATGGTACGAATTGTTTTTCCAGTTGCCAGGTTTTTTTGAATTTATCTGGCTCCGGATAAATGCCAATTGCCAAGCCTGCCAGGTATGCAGCCCCTTTAGCTGTTGTTTCAGTGACATCGGGGCGGTCAACAGGGGCGTTTAACTGATCCGCTAGATATTGCATTGTCCAGTTGCTGGCAGTCATACCGCCATCAACGCGCAACACAGTGTCCGCGCCCCAATCCCAGTCCTTGCGCATCGCTTCCAGTAAATCGCGTGTTTGGAACGCGACGCTTTGCAGGGCGGCTTTTGCAAACTCTTTTGGGCCAGAGTTGCGGGTTAAGCCATAAATGGCCCCCCTGCATTCGGCATCCCAATAGGGCGCGCCAAGGCCAGTGAACGCAGGTACGATAACAACGGATTGTTCCGCATCAGCCGCATTAGCCAGATTGTCTGTTTCTCGGGCATCATCAATTATCTGTAATCCGTCACGTAGCCATTGCACCACTGCCCCAGCGATAAATATCGAGCCTTCTAACGCGTAAGTCGGTTTTCCACTTAATTGATAGGCGATTGTGGTCAGCAATCTGTTCTTCGACTGTACTGCTTGTGCGCCAGTATTAAGCAATGCAAAACATCCTGTGCCGTAGGTTGATTTCATCATGCCGACATCAAAACAGGCCTGACCTACAGTTGCAGCCTGTTGATCCCCGGCTACACCACGAATGGGGATGGATGTTCCGAAAATGTCAGTTTTTGTTTCACCAAAATCATCAGAACAATCTTTGACCACAGGAAGCATGTTTTCGGGAATATCGAAAAGCTCCAGTAAATCGGCGTCCCATTGTCCGGAATGAATATTATAAAGCATTGTACGAGATGCATTTGTGGCGTCGGTGGCATGTACTTTGCCACCCGTCAGCCGCCAGATCAAAAAGCAATCGATGGTGCCGCAAAGCAGTCCGCCTGCTTTTGCGCGGGTGCGTGCGCCAGTGATATTGTTCAATATCCAGTTGATCTTGGTTGCAGAGAAATATGGATCCAGCAAAAGCCCGGTTTTTTCCGTTACCACCGGCTCAAAACCCTTGGCTTTTAATTCCGCGCAATAATCTGAAGTGCGGCGGTCTTGCCAAACGATGGCATTATAAATCGCCTTGCCAGTGGCTTTATCCCAGATCACAATGGTTTCACGCTGATTGGTGATGCCAATGGCTTGTGCATTTTTGGTCAAGGCTTCCTTGCATGTTGTCAGTGTTGTTTCCCAAATTTCTTCCGGGTCATGTTCAACCCAGCCATCCTTGGGATATATCTGACGGAATTCCTTCTGGCCTGTTGAAACGGGCTTTAGATCACCATCAAACAAGATTGCACGACTTGATGTCGTTCCTTGATCGATTGCTAATATATAACTCATGCGCGCGCCTTTTTCATCCAGTTATCAAGGACTGTGATTTGGCGCTTACTTAATCGCAACCCAAGCTTTGTTCTGCGCCAGACTATATCTTCAGCCGTTTGTGCCCATTCATGGTTCATTAACCAATTCACTTCAATTTCTGTTAGTCCTGCACCAAAACCTTTGCCCATTTGTTTGGCTGTTGTGACCCCCTTAAGCATTTCTGTTGCTAACGTGCCGTATGCCTTGAACATACGACGCACCTGATCCTCATACAGAAATGGAAAATCCCATCGGAATTGCGCAATAAGATCATCTTTTTGTTGTAGCGCGAAATCGCCACCAGGCAGATGTGCATGATGCGTCCATGGTTTGTTGATCATACTGGTAAAGGGGGCCAGTTCGGCCACGACTTCTTCGGAAAGTTTACGATAGGTTGTAATCTTGCCGCCAAAGATGTTGACCAACGGGCTACCATCTATTTCGCGCACTTTGATTTCATAATCACGAGACGCGGATTTTGCGTCACCGCCTTCGGTGTCATGCAATGGGCGTACGCCTGCATAAGTCCAGACGATATCATCTGTTGTGATGTTCTGTTTAAAGTTCTTTGAAACCACTTCACACAGGTAAGCAGCTTCTTCGGGGCTACATTGCGGGTTTGTCGGGTCGCCCTCATGGTCGGCGTCTGTGGTACCGATTAGTGTGAAGTCGTTTTCATAAGGAATGGTGAAGACCAGACGGCCATCATCGATCTGGAAAAAATACGCACGATCATGGTCGTATAGTTTTGGCACAATAATATGTGAACCGCGCACAAGACGAATATTTTCCGGCGTGTCTGATTTAAGTTGATCCTCGATTATTGTCTTAACCCAAGGGCCGCCCGCATTGATCAAGACCCGCGCCTGAACGCGTTTGGTTTTACCTGTGTTTAAATCTTTCAGACGGGCAGTCCAGTTGCCGCCTTTCGGTTTGGCAGATTGAAACCGCGTGCGCACCATGATGTTCGCCCCACGGTCTGCCGCATCACGTGCATTCAGCACCACAAGACGTGCGTCATCTACTGCACAATCCGAATATTCAAATCCGAGTTTAATATCGTCCACCAATGGATCGCCAAGCGGGCTTTTGTCCAGATGTACCGTCTTGGTGGGTGGCAATAATTTTCGCCCACCGATGTAATCGTAAATAAACAGGCCCGCCCGCAGCATCAATTTGGGGCGCATGCCTGAAAGATGCGGGATGATAAAGCGCATGGGCCATGCGATGTGTGGCATGTTGCGCAATAGTACTTCACGTTCGATCAAGGCTTTTTTAACCAGCCCAAATTCGTAAAATTCCAGATACCGCAAACCGCCATGAAACAGCTTGGTTGATGAGGAAGAAGTTTCGCCAGCCAAATCGCCTTGTTCCACAAGCGCAACTTGCAACCCGCGCCCAACTGCGTCGCGTGCTATACCACAGCCATTAACGCCACCACCGATTACCAAAACGTCATATTGTTCCAAAGTATAGTCTCTTTTATTAGATTTCGGCTTAACCTAAACCTGTGCGCAAAAACAGTCACCCCGTTTCTTGCAATTTGCTTGATTTTAACGTGATGTTCCAACAGAATAACGCCAAACTGATCGGAGAAATGATATGAAAACACGTGCTGCCGTTGCTATGGAAGCCGGGAAACCGTTGGAAATAATGGAAGTGAACCTTGAAGGCCCCAAAGCGGGTGAGGTTCTTGTAGAAATTAAAGCCACAGGGCTTTGTCACACGGATGAATTTACCCGTTCAGGCGCTGATCCTGAAGGGCTGTTTCCGGCAATTCTGGGCCATGAAGGTGCGGGTGTTGTTGTGGAATGCGGCCCAGGCGTTAAAGACCTGAAAGTGGGTGATCACGTGATCCCACTTTACACACCTGAATGTCGTGTGTGCGATTACTGTCTAAACCCAAAGACAAACCTGTGCCAGTCGATCCGCAGCACTCAGGGCCAAGGCTTGATGCCTGACGGCACCAGCCGTTTTTCCATGTTAGACGGGACACCGATCTTACATTACATGGGTTGTTCAACCTTCGCCAATCACACGGTTCTGCCAGAAATTGCTTTGGCGAAAGTACGCAAAGATGCACCGTTTGATAAGATTTGTTACATCGGTTGTGGTGTGACCACGGGCATTGGTGCGGTGATCAACACGGCCAAGGTTGAAATCGGTAGCACTGCGATTGTGTTCGGTTTGGGCGGCATTGGTCTGAACGTTGTACAGGGTTTGCGTATGGCAGGGGCTGATCAGATTGTTGGTGTTGATCTGAATGACAACAAGATTGAGATGGCAACACGGTTTGGCATGACCGATTTTGTTAACCCGTCCAAAGTTGAAGGTGACTTAGTTGAACATTTGGTGGCCCTAACCGGTGGCGGTGGCGATTATACATTTGATGCGACCGGCAATGTTGGCGTGATGCGTACCGCATTGGAAAGCGCACACAAAGGTTGGGGTGAAAGCGTTATCATCGGTGTGGCTGCTGCAGGCGCAGAGATTTCCACACGACCGTTCCAACTGGTTACGGGCCGGGTTTGGCGTGGTACGGCATTTGGGGGTGCGCGAGGGCGCACGGATGTGCCGAAAATTGTTGACTGGTACATGGATGGCAAGATCGAAATAGATCCGATGATCACCCATAAAATGCCATTGGAAGATATCAACAAAGGCTTTGATCTGATGCACGAGGGCAAATCTATTCGTGCAGTGGTGGAGTTTTAAAGCTGACTATTATTCGTAAAGCTGAAAAGCAGGATCGTGCGGCTATCTGGGCGATCCTGAAACCGATTTTTCGCGCGGGCGAAACCTATGCGATTGACACGAATATATCGCAAGCGGATGCATTGGCGTTTTGGTGTGATGGTAATCATTTGGCCTTTGTTGCGGAACATGAAGAGCAGGTTTTTGGTACCTATTACATCTGCCCCAATCAGGCCGGCAATGCTGCGCATATCTGTAATTGCGGTTTTGCAACCCACGCGGATGCGGGCGGGAAAGGCATTGCACGCGCGATGTTGGAACACAGCATAAGCCACGCCCCAAGGATGGGTCTTCGGGCGATGCAGTTTAATTTTGTGCTGGCGAATAACTCCCGTGCTGTAGCCATATGGGAAAGATATGGGTTTGAAATAATTGGCCGTATTCCAGAAGCGTTTGATCACCCCAAAGACGGGTTTGTGGATGCTCTGGTGATGCACAAACCCGTGTAAAGATAACGGTTTTGCAAGTCTTCATAGCACTGTATGATAGTTGAAATGTAAAGATGAAGGGGGATTTTATGGAACATTATGATTTGATTGTGATCGGCAGCGGGCCTGCAGGGCGGGCGGCTGCGATTCAGGCTGCAAAATTACAGCACCGTGTTTTAGTGATTGAACGCAATCCCCGTTTAGGCGGCGTTTCGGTACACACGGGCACGATCCCATCCAAGACTTTGCGTGAAACGGTGATGAACCTGTCGGGTTGGCGTGAACGCAGTTTTTATGGCCGTTCATACCGCGCTAAGGAAGAGATTACTGCGAGTGATCTAAAAGAACGTTTACACAAAACGCTGGATCACGAAGTTGATATTATGGAGCATCAATTCGCACGCAACCATGTGGAAAGCATGACAGGTGACGCACGTTTCGTTGGTATGAATGAAATTGCGGTAGACGTGGCCAGCGATGAAAACTGCCATTTGACCGCCGACAAATTTCTGATCGCAACGGGCACTCATACATATCGCCCCGATTACATTCCCTTTAACAAAACCACTATTGTAGACGGGGATGATTTGTTGGAGATGGCAAACATTCCTCGCAGCCTGATTGTGATCGGTGCGGGCGTGATAGGGGTAGAATATGCCACCATGTTCAGCGCGTTGGATGTAAGGGTCACTTTGGTGGAGCCGCGCGATACGTTTTTGGATTTTATAGACAAAACACTGATTGCAGAATTTACCCAGCAAATTCGCACCAATGGCGTTGATATACGCCTTGGGTCTGCAGTTGAAAAGGTCGAAGACAAGGGCGGTTTCGTTGAAATTTCCATGGCCAACGGCCGCCATGTGCGTGCCGAAATGCTGCTGTTTGCAGCGGGGCGTATGGGCAATACGCAAAGCCTGAACTTAGATGCGGTAGGGCTGAAAACAGACAATCGCGGGCGTCTGGATGTGAACCGTAAAACTTATCAGACTAAGGTGCCGCATATTTATGCAGCCGGGGACGTGATAGGGCATCCAAGCCTTGCTTCAACCTCATTACAACAAGGGCGGATAGCGGCTTGTCATGCTTTGGAAACGCCAACATTACCTGAAAGTCCATGGTTTCCGTACGGGGTTTATTCCGTACCTGAAATGTCAACCGTAGGCATGTCCGAAGAAGAAGTGAACGAACTTTCAATCCCCTATGAGGTTGGTATCGCACGGTTTTCGGAAACCTCACGCGGGCATATTATGGGGTTGGATCGCGGCATGTTAAAAATGCTGGTCTCGCTCAAGACCCGGCGTTTGTTGGGTGTACAAATCGTAGGCGAAGGTGCAACAGAATTAATCCATATCGCACAGGCGGTTTTGAACCTGAAAGGGACGGTGGATTACTTCGTCGAAAACACTTTCAATTACCCAACTTTGGCGGAAGCCTATAAAGTAGCCGGATTGGACGCGTTCAATCGAATGCCGATCCCTGATGAATACAAGGTCAAACCCAAGGTTGAAAAAGCCAAATAATGACACGTATTTTCGTCGATGCCGATGCGTGCCCCGTAAAGGATGAGGCCGTTCGTGTAGCCGAACGCCACAGTGTGCATGTGTTTATTGTTTCCAATGGTGGTTTGCGGCCTAATCCGCATCCGCTGGTGGAAAACGTGATTGTACCGGATGGCCCCGATGTAGCTGATATGTGGATTGCCGATCGCGCGGGTCTGGGTGATGTGGTGGTGACATCCGACATCCCTTTGGCTGCGAAATGTATTGAAAACGAAGCACAAGTAATCCAGCACAACGGTGAAGTTTTTACCAAGGGGAACATTGGTAATCGGTTGGCGACCCGTGATCTAATGGCGGATTTGCGCGCCGCCGATCCGTTTCGACAAGGTGGGGGCAAGCCATTTTCGAAAGCAGATCGATCACGGTTTCTGGATATGCTGGAACGTGAAATTCAGATGGCAAAGCGAAAGTTGACAACATGATCAAAGCGGTGATCTTTGATATTGGTAACGTGCTGATTGAATGGCAGCCGGAACGGTTTTATGATGCTATTATCGGTCCTGCTAAACGCAAAGAAATGTTTAAAACAGTTGACCTACATGGCATGAATGATGTGGTTGACAGTGGTGGGCCGTTTCAGGAAACTATATATGCATGGGCTGAAAAGTACCCCGAATTTCGCACTGAAATTCGCATGTGGCATGACCGCTGGATTGAAATGGCGGCCCCCGCAATAGATTTGTCCTGGTTCAGTCTGCGGGCTTTGCAAGCGAGAGATATTCCGGTTTTTGCGCTGTCTAACTTCGGCATCGATAGCTTTGCTTATGCAGAAACCAAATACCCTGATCTGGGCCTATTTGATCAACGTTATATTTCGGGTCATATGGGGGTGATTAAACCTGCGAAACAGATTTATCAGATGTTGGAAGATGCTTGTGGGCTTGCCCCTGAAGCTTTGTTGTTTACGGATGATCGCATTGATAATATTGATGTGGCGCGGGATCGCGGCTGGCATACGCATCTGTTTGAAGGGCCGCAGGGTTGGGTGGATTGTTTGATTGATCATGGGCTTTTGGCGCGTTCAGAAATAAAAGGATAGACATATGACTGTACCGTTTATTGGCTTTGAAGAGATGGATAAAATCCTGCAATGGCAGGATGTTACGGATGCAATGCTGGCGGGGCATCGATTGCCCAAGGCCAGTATTTCTGACGGGCTTGTCTATCGCAAGGACGACACGCTTTTATCTCGTTCCGCCTGGATTGATGGGTTGGGGGTGTTGGTGAAAAGCGCCACAATCGTGCCTGATAACCCTGCCAAAGGTATTCCGATGATCAATGGCGGGGTGATGCTTTTTGATGATGAAACTGGGCAACTGGAAGCGCTGATCGATTTTCATCTGGTTACAAAGTGGAAAACTGCCGCTGACAGTTTACTCGGGGCAAAACTGCTAGCGCGGGCTGACAGCAAAGAAATTTTGATCGTAGGCTCCGGCACGGTTTCGCGCAATATGGTGTCGGCTTATGCCAGTGCTTTTGAAGGCGCACGTTTCACGCTTTGGAACCGTAGCCCTGAAAATGCGGTGCGGGTGGTTGCGGAATTATCGGATGAATATGATGTTTCACAAGCCACTGATTTGGCAGAGGCGGTAAGCCGCGCTGACATTATCAACTGTGCAACAATGTCAACCGACCCTGTGATTGACGGGGCATGGTTGCAGGATGGGCAGCATGTCAATCTGATTGGGGCATATCGGCCTGATATGCGTGAGGTTAATGATTTAACTCTGCAGAAAGTAAATATTTTTGTGGATAGTCGTGAGACGACGCTTAACCATATTGGCGAATTGAAAATACCGATTGCCAGCGGTGTAATTTCTGAAAATGATGTGCTTGCGGATTTCTATGATATCGCCTCAGGCGCGTTTCCCAAGGGTAATAACAGAAATATTACGCTGTTTAAAAACGGTGGCGGGGCGCATCTGGATTTGATGACGGCTAAACTGATTTTGAAGAAGTGGCGCGAAGCCTAATTTTCTTCGTCTGTGTTGTCTGAAACAGTCAGCACATTTTCCACAAACGGCAGCACCCGTGTTGTTTGCGAAACGTCATCACTGGCAGGTGGCGATTTCCACTCCATGCTGTCAAATGCATTGCAGTTGTCGCATTTTGGTGCCCAAGCATGATGGATTTTATTGCAGGATCCGCATATCCATTGTGGTCCACGAGAGGCGGTTAATGCCTTATTCAACCATCCACGTACTACTTCATCGCCGGCACCTTCGCCGCGGTGAATTGCGGCCATGATCGATAATGATCGTGCAGTCGGGTCGGTTTCATGCAGATTACCAAGAGTGCGGCGTGCTGCAGGAAAATCCTCATCTGCCAATGCCAGCTCTGCTTTCAATAACTTGGTCTCTGCGTTGTCCGCATTTACACGTGTCAACGCGTTAAACCGCTTCTGGCGTTGCGTTGATGTTTCATCCTCTTCAATTTCGGCAAAAGCAGCGGCCAGTTCGGGATGCGGATTACGAGCCCATGCCTTTTTCAGAATTTTTGCAGCACTTGATTTATTACCGGATAAGGTCTGCATTTCTGCGGCCAGAACCGCGGCCGGAACAAGGGTTGGTGCTAGCTTATTGGCATTAAGTGCCGCAGTTTTGCCCGCCTCAACGTCACCTGCATCCAGTTTACCTTTTGCATCGGCCAATTCCAGAACCGCTTCACGGCGGCGCCCGACATCTTTGGGCAAGGAGCCTTTGCGCACTTTTGTTATGATTGTGTTGCGGGCCCCTGACCAGTCGCTTGCATCTGACTGCATCTCGAACAATAGGTTTTGCGTGTCTTCATGCGCCGGATGCAATGCGAATGCTTTTTGCGCCAGCTTCATCGCGGTGTCAGTATCGCCTTCCGCCAGTTTCTGTTTCATCAGGCCGCGTACGCCGACAAATCGGGTCCGGTCGTTTTCCAGCAGGCGTTTATAATATTTCAACGCTTTTGTGGCGTCGCCGGACATTTCTGCAGCTTGGGCATTAATCAGATTTGTCAGTTCAGGCCGGTTCAGCATTTTTTCAGCTTTGGATACCTGTGAAAGTGCAGTTTTACCTTCACCGGCGGCTAGTGATACCATGCCGTCCGCCAGCGCATCAAAACCGCGCTTTTCGCGGTTTTGGTTGAAGTAACGCGAAATCGCGGTTTCATCGCCATTAAAGAAATGAAACACCGCAGACATCAGGCCCAACGCGTAAATAGCCAGCCAGACGAATGCCAACAACAGCAATACGATCATAACCGCGACCAACGGGCTGAAACTGTATTCCATTGAAGCAACGGACACGCGTACTTCGCCACCGGTTTCAATCACAAATGCAATGCCGAATGTGATTAATGCAATGGCGCAAATAAAGAATATAATCCGCAGTAATGACCAAATCATAATATTGCCTACCTTTGCGCCGTTGAAAGTTGTTGCTGCACAGCATGAAGCGCAACCTGCGCGTTATTCAATTGGGCAAGTGATGCAATCCAATCGGCCATCGTTTGTTTTGCGGCATCATTAAACTTATTTGCTTCAGCCAACGCGTTACTTGTGTCATCCACCCGTAGGGCAGCTTCAATACGTGAAAGAACCGCGTCCATATCATCCCCTTGCTTTGGTTCAAGTGAACGCGTGCCTACTTGGGATTTAAGGAATGCCGTAAACTTTCCAACCGCATTATTCCCGGCACTGTCGGCTGCATCTTCACGCAAAACTATGCGCGACAGTTCCGGAAATTGTTTTTTCAGATCTGTTAATGATGGGGCACCGGACTTTGCTAAATCTGCCAATCCGGATGGGATTTCTATTCCGGAAACGCCGGACAATAGACCCAGTTCGTTTTGATATGCCTGGCCAGTTTCCAGCGCGTCGGATATGCGCGATGCAGCGTTTGTCGCATCTGCCAAACGCAATTTATCTTCAGCACTCTGTTGCGCTTCAACGGCTATCAACTGACTTTTATTAAGCTTCAGTTGCGCAGATGATATGGCCGCTAGCTTATCTTCAAACTGTTGCAATGCTTCATCTGAAGTTTGCCCGCCTTGCGCTGCCAAAGCCTGAAGTGCGGTGACTTCGGTTATTTCTGCTTGCAATGTTTCCAGTGCAACTTCCAAAGCTTTTGTGGCATTCGAAAGTTCAGCTAGAATTGTATCAATCTCGGCATCTTTGGCCGCAAGCTGTGCAAGTTTGGGCTCTATATCTGCTGTAGCATCGGATTGCTGGTTAGCCGTTTCAATATCAGCCAGACGTTTGGAAAAATCCGCCTGCAATGTTGCGACCTGTTCTGTAATATCCGCCTGTGGCGACAAAAAGTCAGCAACAGGTTTTAATCCTGCCGGCAACATTGGCGCCAATTTAGGCCCGGCCCAAAGAGCTGCAGCAGCCCCAATAAGCAAAATCGCCAAAACGCGCAGAATGCTTGATGATAACGAGGCGTGTTCGTGGTGATGTTCATCTTCATGCTCGTCATCATGGTCTTCTTCATACGCCTCTTCAGGAATATCATCGTTTGAAGTAATATCATTTTCTGCCGCGTCCAAGATTTCCTGATCTTCTTCGATTGGTTCGGCTTTAGCTTTGTCGGTGTCTTTTTTTGCCACTGGGGATACCCTTTATCTAACAATCTGAATATAGAGCGCGGTCGCCAAGTCTTAAAGCCTTTGTTCTGATTTTCTATGCACAAAGGCAGGCTTTAATTTTATCAATTAATGCGGTCCGTGTTGGTTTTTGTGCTATTTCAATGCTAAATCCACTTAAATCATTGAAAATAGTTGCAACAGGCGCGCTTATGCAAACCAAAGTTAAATTTTTGGGTTTTATGGAAAACAGAGCTTCGTGAAAGCGTTTGGCGATTTCGCGCGAAAATATCGGAACAAGTATGGTGGATGATTCGATTCCTTTCCGCCCCTCTTCTGATAAAGGTTGAAAGTTTTGGCGATAAAAAACCGGATCGGAAATGGTATAGCCAAACGCTTTTAATTCATGGGCAATATCCAAAGATACTGTTTCAGCTCTGGGGTAAAGCATGGGCTTTTTGGTTTTTGTACTATGGCGGAAATATTCTACCAAATCTTGCGCATGTTTAAAGGTTTGTGAAACCCTAAAGCCTGACCTTATGGCGGTCCGTGCCGTGATGGAGCCTACGCATATTATATCCATTGTACGGCACTGCGTTCTGTCGGCATAAAACCGCGCGGCATTTGATGATGTGAAAATGATCAGTTCGGCACTTGGTAACACCTGATCAACATTCAGCGGTTCGATATTCACCATAGGCGCGTAGATCACCGTGTTTGGCACCATAAGCTCTACCACAAAATCAGCCGATTGGGCTTTGGCGCGGATCATCAGCAAAGTCTTGTTTATTGTATTCATAAAACAGCTGCCATTGCTTGCCTTGGGGTCAGGTGATAACTCGGCTTAAATGAACACGTAAGGCACCCCTTGGCAATGTTGGATACTGTAACAATTCTTGGCCTGGAAAGCAGTTGTGATGATACTGCGGCCGCTGTTGTGCGACATACAGCGGAAAAGCCTGCACAGATACTGTCGTCGGTTGTGTTTGACCAAAATGCGTTGCACGCGGATTTTGGTGGTGTTGTGCCTGAAATAGCGGCGCGTGCGCATGCGGAGCGGCTGGATATTTGTGTCGAGGCCGCACTTTCGGATGCGGGTCTTGGCCTGTCGGATATGGATGCGATTGCAGTGACATCCGGGCCGGGCCTGATTGGCGGGGTGTTAAGCGGTGTAATGTGTGCCAAAGGCTTGGCGGCAGGTTCCGGTAAGCCGCTGATCAGTGTCAACCATCTGGCTGGCCATGCCCTGACACCACGTATGACCGATGACATCGAGTTTCCTTACATGATGCTTCTGGTCAGTGGCGGGCATTGCCAGTTTCTAATCGTGCATGCGATGGATCGTTTCACGCGGCTGGGCGGTACAATAGATGATGCCCCGGGCGAGGCTTTTGACAAAACTGCAAAACTGCTGGGGCTTGGTAATCCCGGTGGGCCATTGGTGGAACAAGAAGCACTTAAGGGGGGGGCGAAACGGTTCAAATTACCACGCCCATTGTTGGATCGCGCTGACTGCGATATGTCTTTTTCGGGCCTGAAAACTGCGTTGCGGCGTGCGCGGGATTTGCTTGTTGAGGACAAAGGCGGTCTGACAGTTCAGGATCGCGCTGATCTATGTGCGGGGTTTCAGGCAGCCGTGACAGATACCCTGATCGAAAAAACTCGCCGCGCCTGTTTGGCGTTTATAGATGAAACCAACGCACCAAACCCGGTGCTTGCCGTTGCAGGCGGGGTTGCTGCCAACACCGAAATTCGCGATGGTTTGCAAGCGCTTTGTGCGACTAAAGGCTTTACTTTTCTGGCACCGCCTTTGAAATATTGCACTGACAATGCCGCGATGATTGCATGGGTTGGCATTGAGAAATACCGTGCAGATGATTTCAGTACGATGGCAATGCCAGCCCGCCCGCGTTGGCCGTTGGATCAAACGGCCAAGCCAATGCTGGGATCAGGTAAAAAAGGGGCGAAGGCATGAGCAATATAGGCGTTATCGGTGCAGGTGCATTTGGAACAGCTTTGGCCAGCGTTTTGGCTAGTGGCGGAAATAGCGTGACGATTTGGGGGCGGGATGCAGCGCAAATGGCGCGGATTGGTAAAATACGTCGAACACCTTACCTGACGGGCATTGCACTGCCTGAAGCTTTAAACATGACGGGAAATTTTTCTGATTTGAGTGGATCGGATGTTATTCTGATGGTTGTTCCCGCGCAGGTTACACGGGCGGTTTTGAAATCTGAAAAACTTGGCGAAATATACTGTCCGGTCCTGATGTGTGCAAAAGGGATTGAATTAGATACTTCTCGAAGTCAGTCGGACATCTTACATGAAGTGCTGCCAAATCATATTTGCGGGGCTATTTCAGGCCCGGGGTTTGCCGCCGAGATTGCCGCAGGTAAACCAACAGCTTTGACGCTTGCTGTCAACGACCCGTCCTTGGGCGCAGATTTGCAGACACTGCTATCTACGGCGTCGTTGCGGATGTATCTGTCCGACGATGTTAAAGGCGTGCAATTGGGTGGCGCTTTGAAAAATGTTTACGCCATCGCCTGCGGGATTGTGCACGGTGCGGGTTTGGGCGAAAGCGCACAGGCGGCTTTGCTGACACGCGGCTTTGCAGAGCTGAAAAGCCTTGCTGCCAAAATGGGCGCCAAACCTGAAACACTGTCCGGTCTGTCGGGCTTTGGTGATCTGGTGTTAAGCTGCACATCACTGCAATCACGCAATTTCGCTTTTGGCCATCAGGTTGGTGCATCCGCCGATTTCGGACAAACCAAAACCGTGGAAGGAATTGCAACAGCAATCGCAGTCGGGATGCTGGCAGAAAAACACCAGATTGAAATGCCGATTTGTGCTGCCGTGTCCGCTGTACTACAAAAGCAATTATCTGTTGAGGACGCGTTACAGCAATTAATGTCGCGCCCGCTGAAAAGAGAGGCATAGCGCATGGCCTATTGGCTATTTAAATCAGAGCCTAACACATGGGGTTGGGACAAGCAGGTCGCCAAAGGTCAGACAGGCGAGGAATGGGACGGGGTGCGCAACTATCAGGCGCGTAATTTCATGCGCCAAATGGCGGTTGGCGATCTGGGATTTTTCTACCACTCGATCAATGAAAAACGCATCGTCGGTATTATCGAAATCAGTAGGGAATGCCACCCTGACAGTACAACCGATGACCCGCGCTGGGAATGTGTTGATATTCGTGCCGTGGCTGACATGCCAAACCCCGTGACATTAGAACAGATCAAAGCCGACCCGCGACTGACCGATATGATTTTGGTCAGAAATTCGCGGCTGTCGGTACAACCTGTCACGGAAAAAGAATGGCAGATGGTATGTGATCTGGGCGGGTATAAAGGCTAATATTATGAACGACCCCTGTATTATTTGCGTGGCGATCACTGGCTCGGTTCCGACCAAGGCGCATAATCCGGCGGTTCCGACTACAGTTGCGGAACAAATCGAAAGTACGCATGCCGCGTTTGAGGCAGGTGCGACCATTGCCCATTGCCATGTGCGTAATGCGGATGAAACACCCAGTTCCGATCCGGAAAAGTTTGCCGCCCTGCAAGAGGGAATTGAAAAACATTGCCCCGGCATGATTGTGCAACTGTCCACTGGCGGGCGTTCCGGCGCGGGGCATGAGCGCGGCGGTATGTTGTCACTGGCCCCTGACATGGCATCGCTTTCGGTTGGATCAAACAATTTCCCGACGCGGGTTTATGAAAACCAGCCGGATCTGGTGGATTGGTTGGCGTCCGAAATGATCAAATATAATGTAAAGCCTGAAATTGAGGCCTTTGATCTATCACACATATTCCAAGCAGTGAAAATGCAGGCAGACGGTCGCCTGAAAGGCCCGCTTCATATCCAGTTTGTTATGGGTGTGAAAAACGCGATGCCTGTGGATCGCGATGTGTTCGACTTCTACGTTAAAACCGTGAAACGTATCGCCCCCGATGCTACTTGGTGCGGTGCAGGCGTTGCCGCCAACCAGATTGTTCTGAATGAATGGTCAATCGCAGCAGGCGGGCATACCCGTACGGGGTTGGAAGACAATATGCGGGTTGACCGTACCACACTGGCTCCGTCAAATGCGGCCCTTGTTACGCGCGCGGCTGCGCTTTGCGAAAAATACGAACGTCCCGTGGCAAGCTGGCAACAGGCGCGGGATATTCTGGGATTGCCTTTGAAGGCATAGAAAAAGAGCGCCCGTATCAGGCGCCCTTTTCCAAAATAAATCGCGGGCTTAGCCGTAAACAGACTCTTTGCCGAAATGCTTTGCCAACATGTAATAAACCACGGCACGGTATTTATTGCGGTTTGACTGGCCATATGTTGTCAGAACAGAGTTGATGGCATCCATCAATTCAGGGCCATCAGGCAGTCCGAGTTTTTTCATTAAGAAATTGTTTTTAACAGTTTCAAGTTCACTCTCTTGTGCCCCCGCTACAGTCGAAGAGTCCGCATTATAAATTGCTGGCCCGCAGCCGATTGTTACCTTTGTCAGCAGAGCCATATCCGGTTCAATACCACATTTATCGCGCAGGTCGCCTGCATATTGTGCAATCAGATCATCACGTTTGCTCATAGAATTATTTTCCTTCCCTATTATCGAGTCTTCTCGAATTCCGTTAGAAAACTGCGTCGGAGCAAGATACGAGACGCGCTTTCTATATAGAAAGATAGTTTAACTGCGGGTACAAAAAAAGGGGTAAGATGAAAAAAGACCGAAAAATCCAGTTTGGGGCATGATTTGGCAGATAATATTACAAACATGAGCGCATCAGAGCTTCGACATGCGCAGCAGCAAGGTGAAGTATCCATTCCCGAAATCACCATGGCCTACCTTGATCGTATTGAGGCGGTGAACCCTAAGATCAACGCGATTATATCAATGCGATCAAGGGCGGATATACTGACTGAAGCACATGATATGCAAAATGCAGGTGGTCAGGGGCCGCTCTATGGCCTGCCGATAGCGATCAAGGATTTGCGCGAAACCAAGGGCATTGCCACCACATACGGCTCACCGATTTACAAAGATAATGTACCAGCAAAAGATTGCCTATTGGTTGCACGTTTGCGCGCGGCGGGGGCGTTGATTATCGGCAAAACCAACACACCGGAATTCGGTCTTGGGTCGCACAGCTATAATCCGGTTCATGGCGTAACTCTAAACCCATACGATTTCACCCGTTCGGCAGGCGGGTCATCGGGCGGTGCGGGTGCTGCATTGGCGGCAGGTATGCTGCCGATAGCAGACGGGTCTGACATGATGGGTTCGCTGCGCAATCCTGCAGGGTGGAATAATGTCTACGGGTTTCGCCCCAGCTATGGGTTGGTGCCGGATGATCCTGCGGGTGATAGTTTTCTGCACCAGCTTTCCACCAGTGGCCCGATGGCGCGCACGGTTCAGGATTTGGAGCTGTTGTTACAGGTTATGGGTGTGCCTGATACGCGGCTACCCCATGCCACCAATCCGTTTACCGGGATGGGTGATCAGCCAATCAAGGGAACTAAAATCGGCTGGATTGATGATTGGAATGGATATTACCCGATCGAAGACGGTGTGCTGGAACTTTGCACCAACGGGCTGGATACACTGTCTGATCTTGGGTGTGACATATCCCCCGTTACCCCGCCATTTGCGCCAGAGGATATTTGGCAGGCGTGGGTTACATTGCGTCATTTTGCTACGGCATCCAGTTATGCGAAATTATTCGAAAACCCCGCAACGTGTGATTTTCTGAAGCCCGAAATGCTGTGGGAAATTGAAAGTGGGCTGGCACTTTCAGCACGTGATGTGCAAGAGGCCAGCGAAATAAGTTCACAATGGTTTCGCACGATTGCCACAATGGATGTAGATATGCTTGTCATGCCATCAGCCCAGATGTTCCCATTTGATGCCAAATTGGATTGGCCCAAGCAGGTTGCAGGGTGTAAAATGGATACCTATCACCGCTGGATGGAGGTAGTTGTGCCTGCGTCCCTAATCGGCTTACCTGCTTTATGCGTACCGGTTGGTTTTGGTGATCAGGGCCTGCCGATGGGATTGCAACTGATCGGAAAGCGCGGGCGCGATGCACAGGTTCTAAGGTTGGGCCATGCCTATCACAAAGTCACGCAATACCCACAAAAACACCCACCCGTTTTGACGTAAGGTGGACTTAAGGCCACGCGCTGCCAACGGCCAAAACATAAAACATTGATGGTATGGGTTGAAATGTCATTATGGTAATTATGGTTAATGTGGTAAAAAACACGGGCTGAAGCCTTCCTTACGGTTTCTGGTTATATCATTGATAAGTATATACTTTTAAAAGTTTCGCGTAAAAGCTGTACAATGTGTCACGGCCCTATTCTAGGGCCGGGTTTATGAATTTTCCATACTGCTTCTCTTATAGCGTTAGCATGGGTAGTAAATATGGGCTGAAGCCCACGGCTACAGCAAAAAAATCCTAATGTATCACAATATTAAAGCCCATAAAATCTCCCCGTAAAACATTGAGGTTTATTCGTATAACTGAATGATTTCAATCGCTTGAATAGGTGTCTTATCTGGGGCATTAATTATGTCTCTACATCCGCACCAGTTTTTCGTAGCTTGCCGAAATATCCCGTGCCATCGCACCCACTTCAAAATTGTAGTCGCCGATTTGCCCCACAGGTGTCACTTCTGCCGCCGTTCCTGTCAGCCAGCACTGTTCAAAACCTTCCAGCTCTTCGGGCATGATATGACGCACATGGGTTTTGATTTGCTTTTCTTCCAGCATCCCGATAACCGTTTGCCGCGTTAACCCGTTCAAAAAGCAATCGGGTTTCGGTGTATGAACCTCACCGTTTTTGACGAAGAACAGGTTAGCCCCCGTCGCTTCGGCCACATAACCGCGATAATCGAACATCATTGCGTCGGAACAGCCTTTGGCCTCAGCCTGATGTTTGGCCATTGTACAGATCATATAAAGGCCAGATGCCTTGGCAAAACAGGGAATGGTTTCCGGGCTAGGCCGTTTCCATTTGGAAATATCCAGCTTGGCACCCTTGGTTTTCGCATCACCATAATAAGCACCCCACTCCCACGCTGCCACCATCATCCGAACCGGGTTTTTTTGCGACGCGACTCCCATATCGTCACCGGAGCCACGCCATGCAAGCACGCGCACATAAGCATCCGTCAGCCCGTTGGCTTTCATCACTTCGTATTTGGCGGCTTCGATTTCATCGACCGTATAGGGGATAGGCACATCGATATATTCGCCGGATTTCAATAAACGCTCGGAATGCAGGCGGCTTTTAAAGATGTTGCCGTTATAGGCGCGTTCACCTTCAAATACTGAAGAGGCGTAATGCATGGCATGTGTCAGCAGATGTACAGTAGCATCGCGCCACGGAATAAGCTTGCCATCCATCCAGATTTGACCGTCACGATCATCATAAGAACCAACCATGTGAAACCTCTTCGCCTTAAGGATTGTAATTATGTTGCCAAAAATTTCCGTAAAGTGTTAGATAATTACGAAAAATTTGAATTTTGCTAGCATTTGATTCTTGGAATGTCAATAATACTGACATATATTGAATTGGAGGGCGACTTTTTGTGATTGGATGAAATATATGGCAGACCATTCTAGTGCGGCTGTAGCGGAAAGCTTGCTTTTCCTTACTGATGATCAGTTGTTGCAGGGTATTGAGCTGATGTTTTTCGCTTATAAGGGTTTCACCTCTGATCCGGATCAAATTCTGCAAAATTACACCTATGGCCGCGCCCATCATCGTGCTTTGCATTTTATCAATCGCAACCCAAATATAACGGTAAGCACGCTTTTGAATATTCTCGGGGTGACCAAGCAATCGTTGAACCGTGTTTTGCGGCAATTAATAGAAGATAAGCTGGTCGATAGTAAGGTGGGCAGGCGCGACCGACGCGAAAGAAATTTGCGATTAACACAAATAGGACAGGATTTGGAACGTAGTTTGTCAGAGGCGCAACGAAAGCGCATGCGGGCAGCTTACAAAGCAGCTGGGCCGGATGCTGTACAAGGCTTTAGAACTGTCCTACAAAACATCATGGATCCTCAAATGAAGATTCACCTTGATTAGTGTGTAGGGGATTATAATGCCAGTGCCGAATATAAACGATGCCCACATTCTTATTGTTGATGATGACGAGCGTATTCGCGGACTTTTGCAAAAATTTCTTAGCCGTCATGGATTTTGGGTGACCGCAGCCCGTGATGCCGCGCATGCGCGCAAATTACTGGAAGGTTTGGAGTTTGATCTGCTTGTGCTGGATGTAATGATGCCGGGCGAAGATGGGCTGACATTAACAAAATCATTGCGCGAAACCCTGTCTACGCCGATCCTTCTATTAACGGCGAAAGCGGAATCCAATGAGCGTATTTTGGGGCTAGAGGCCGGTGCGGATGATTATCTAACCAAGCCGTTTGAACCAAAAGAACTGGTTTTACGTATCAATGCAATCCTGCGCCGTGTGCCTGTTGATGCTCCGGTCGATGCACCGCCCAAGACGCTGCAATTGGGTGAGGTGCGGTATGATGTGTCGCGCGGTGAAATGTGGCGCGGAACCGATCTTGTGCGTCTGACGGCCACTGAAAGTGCTTTGATGCGTATATTTGCAGGGGCCATCCATCAACCTGTTACGCGAGCGAAATTGGTAGAGGATCTGGGCCGGGATAACGGTCAAAGTCAGGAACGTGCTGTGGATGTCCAGATAACGCGCTTGCGCCGCAAAATAGAAGTCGACCCTAAAAACCCGCGCTATCTGCAAACCGTGCGTGGCGCGGGATATATGCTGGCACCAGATTAAGATAAAAAATGACGACAGCCCTGATCACACATCCGGATTGTTTAAAACACGTCACCCCTGACGGTCACCCAGAATGTGTAGCCCGCTTGCAAGCGATTTTGATGGTTCTGCAAGGTACTGATTTTGACAGCCTGCAACGCGTTGAAGCCCCTTTAGCGGAAAAGGCACAGATTTTGCGGGTACACTCAGAAGATTATTTCACCCGCGTTCAAGATGCCGAACCTGCAAAGGGTTGGGCGATGCTGGATGCAGATACCCATATGACAACGGGTTCTTTTGATGCCGCCCTTCGCGCTGCAGGCGCGAACATCAAGGCGGTGGATATGGTTATGGCGAATGTTGCGGACAATGCCTTTTGCGCGGTACGGCCACCCGGTCATCATGCGGAAACCGCAACCTCGATGGGATTTTGCCTGTTCGGCAATGTGGTGATCGGTGCGAAACATGCGCTGGAGCATCATGGATTATCGCGTGTGGCAATAGTTGATTTTGATGTGCATCACGGTAATGGCTCACAGGATCTGGTTTGGAATGATGATCGTATTCTCTTTGTCTCGACACATCAGATGCCGCTTTATCCGGGAACGGGTGCCGCATATGAAACAGGCGGATCCGGTAATGTCATTAATATTCCATTGGCCCCAAATGCTGATGGTGCAGCACTAAAAGCTGCCTTCGATAGTTCCATATTACCTGCTTTATATCACCACAAACCGCAGATAATTTTTATCTCGGCGGGGTTCGATGCACATTACGCTGACCCATTGGCGAACTTGAACTTTGATGAAGATGATTTCGCATGGGCAACGCGGCAGTTGAAAATAGCTGCAAAAGATCTGTGTCAGGGCCGACTGGTCTCGACTCTTGAAGGTGGATATGATCTTGATGCTTTGGCTGCATCAACAGCGGCGCATATAAAAGTATTGATGGAGTGACGTGATGGGCGACAAACCTGTAACCGAAATGAGTTTTGAAGAAGCGATGGCCGAACTGGAAGCTGTAGTGTCCAAACTGGAAAGCAGTCAGGTGGCTTTGGACGATTCCATCAAGCTTTATGAGCGCGGTGCTGAATTGAAAAAACATTGCGAAGAAAAGCTGAAAGCGGCCGAAGAAAAAGTTGCACAAATCACGCTTAGCCCTGAAGGTAAGCCAGAGGGCATGAAGCCAGTAGAAGGCTAAAAGCAATGTCACCGGAATTTGCAAAACAACTGGCCAATGCCGCAGGTCTGGTTGAAACCAGACTGGATGCATGCTTGCCAAGTGCCGCGCAGATATTGATTGCTGCGCCCATGCGCCATGCGGTTTTGAACGGCGGTAAGCGATTGCGGGCATTTCTGGTGTTGGAATCGGCTGCATTATTTGATGTGGATGTAAATCAAGCTTTGTATAATGCTGCGGCAATTGAATGCATTCATGCCTATTCATTGGTGCATGATGATTTGCCATGTATGGATGACGACGACCTTCGACGCGGGTTGCCTACAGTCCACGTAAAATGGGATGAGGCAACCGCGGTTCTTGTCGGGGATGCATTACAAACACTTGCATTTGAAATTCTAACGGAAAATGCTGCCGCTGATAATGATGCAATTCGCATCAGGCTGATCAACCGTCTGGCTCGTGCCTCGGGCGCAAACGGCATGGTTCTGGGGCAGGCGCAGGATATTGCGGCAGAAACGGCACAGATACCTTTAACTTTGGGTCAGATCACGGAGTTGCAGGCCAACAAAACTGGTGCGTTGATTAAATGGTCGGCGGAAGCGGGCGCTGTTTTGGCAGAGCAACCAAACGATGCTCTTTCAGAATACGCAACTGCGCTGGGTTTGGCTTTTCAAATCCAGGACGATATCCTGGATGTTGAAGGTGATGCACAGGCTGCGGGAAAGCGTTTGCAAAAGGATACTGATGCGGGAAAAGCAACCTTTGTATCCATCCTTGGTCTAGAAGGTGCCAAAGAACGGGCCACTGCTCTGGTCGAACTGGCAAAAGATGTGCTATCACCTTATGGCACAAAAGCCGATACGTTGCGCGCGGTTGCACAATACGTTATCGAGCGTGACAAGTAGCAAAGGCATATGCCCGTGACGAATGACCGCCCGAAAACACCGCTTCTGGATCAAGTAAACAGCCCGGAAGATATAAAACAATTTACCAACGCGCAGTTACGCCAGTTGGCGGATGAACTGCGTTCTGAAACCATATCGGCCGTATCTGAAACAGGTGGGCACTTAGGGGCTGGGCTTGGCGTGGTTGAGCTGACGACTGCAATTCACGCGGTGTTTGATACGCCAAAGGATCGTTTAATTTGGGATGTCAGCCATCAAAGCTACCCGCATAAGATACTGACAGGCAGGCGTGATCGTATTCGCACCTTACGTCAGGCAGGCGGTTTGTCAGGCTTTACAAAACGCAGCGAAAGCCCGTTTGATCCGTTCGGTGCTGCCCACAGTTCGACCTCAATCTCGGCGGCACTTGGTTTCGCGGTTGCGCGTGATCTGGGTGGTGCGCCCGAACATGGGCTTGGTGATGGGATCGCTGTGATCGGGGACGGGGCGATGTCGGCGGGCATGGCCTATGAAGCGATGAACAATGCAGGTCATTTAGACAAGCGGTTGTTTGTGATTTTGAACGATAATGAAATGTCGATTGCCCCACCTGTAGGTGCCATGTCATCCTACCTGTCTAAGCTTTATGCCGGTGAGCCATTTCAGGAATTGAAAGCGGCTGCCAAGGGTGCAGTTTCGTTGCTGCCCGGCCCGTTTCAGGATGGTGCGAAGCGCGCGCGCGATATGGTTAAACATATGACAGTGGGCGGTACGTTATTTGAACAGCTTGGTTTTACCTACGTCGGGCCCATTGACGGCCATGATATGGAGCAGCTTCTAAGCGTATTGCGTACAGTTAAACAACGCGCAACCGGGCCGATGTTAATTCACGTTTTGACCCGGAAGGGCAAAGGATATGCTCCAGCTGAAGCTTCTGCCGACAAATATCACGGGGTTAGCAAGTTTGATATTATATCCGGCAAACAACATAAAGCCAAATCCAACGCACCAAGCTATACACGCGTCTTTGCGGATAGTCTGATTAAAGAGGCCGCCGTAGATGATAAAATTGTGGCGGTTACCGCCGCAATGCCCGATGGTACAGGACTTGACCTATTTGCCGAACGGTTCCCAAGTCGCTGTTTTGATGTCGGGATCGCAGAACAACACGGGGTGACCTTTTGCGCCGCCCTAGCCGCAGGCGGAATGAAACCGTTTTGTACGTTGTATTCCACGTTTCTGCAGCGTGGTTATGATCAGGTTGTGCATGATGTTGCCATTCAACGGTTACCCGTCCGCTTTGCGATTGATCGCGCTGGTCTGGTTGGGGCAGATGGTGCGACCCATGCAGGTAGTTTCGACATTGCATTTCTTGCCAATCTGCCCGATTTCGTTGTGATGGCAGCCGCTGATGAGGCAGAGTTGGTGCATATGGTTGCAACTGCCGCATCGATCAATGACCGCCCAAGTGCATTTCGTTACCCACGCGGAGAAGGTGTTGGCGTGGAAATCCCTGAAAAGGGTGAGGTTTTAGAAATCGGTAAAGGCCGCATAATCCAGAAAGGTGCCCGTGTTGCAATCCTGTCCTTTGGGACGCGCTTGCAAGAAGTGATGAAGGCAGCTGAAAGCCTGACTGCAAAAGGTATTACGCCAACTGTGGCGGATGCGCGTTTTGCCAAGCCGTTGGACGAAGAGCTGATCACGGAACTGGCCACAACACATGAAGCCATGATTACCATTGAAGAAGGCGCTGTTGGCGGTTTCGGTAGCCATGTTATGCAATTCATGACTGATAGAGGTTTGCTAGATTCAGGATTTAAAATGCGATCTATGGTTTTACCGGATATATTCATCAACCATAATTCACCTGCAACGATGTATGATATTGCCGGCATGAATGCGGAACATATCGAAGCGAAGGTGCTGGATGTACTGGGTGTCGCCAGTCTGGTTAAGCGAGCCTAATCAGTCACGTGCCAAAGTGAACTGTGCAACCAATTCAACATGCGAAGACCAGCGGAACTGATCGACGACCTGCACCCAATCCAATGTATAACCACCTTGGATCAAGGTTTTTGCATCGCGTGCAAAAGTTGCGGGATTGCAGGATACAAAGGATATCTTCCCGATATTAGACTGTGCCAGAACCTTGGTTTGTTCCAGCGCGCCTGCGCGTGGCGGGTCGATGACAACACCATCAAAACCTTTCAGCTCATCAAGTAACAATGGGCGGTAGAATAAATCTCGAGCTTCGGTTGTTATGTCTTTTGTGCCAACCGCTTGACGCCACCCCGTTGTCAGGGCTTCCAGCATTTCAGGTGCAAATTCGACCGCATGAACTTTGGAATGCTTGGAAAGTGGCAATGTGAATGTGCCTGAACCACTGAATAGGTCCAACACCCGCTTACACCCGGCCAACGTTTTTAAGGATGCAGAAACCATCGTGTTTTCGCCTTGCGGAGTTGCCTGTAAGAATGACCCAGCCGGTGGAATCACAAGGGCAGTGCCGAACTTCTGGAAAGGAGGTTTAAGCTGTGCCAGCACTTCGCCATTCCAACTGATCCGCGCAAACCCATGGGCCGCGGCTAGCCGTGCCAAAGCTTCGGTTTGCTTTGGCTCAAGGTCTTTGGCTTCGGATATATCCACGTCCAATCCGTTTTCAGAGACAGTCGCGCCGATACGGATTTCGGTCTTCCGCGAACACCCAAGCCGTGCGATTTCACGAAACGCACCAAAACCTTGCATGATTTGCGGATGCATCAAGGGGCATTCTAGCAGGTTGATCAGGATATCGGAATTGCGTTTATGAAGCCCGACTTCTGCAGATTTCTTTGTTCTGTGAGCAGAAAAAACCGCGCGCCTACGGCTGTTGGGAGGAGAAACATGAATTGTACGAAATGTTGTGCTTATGTAATTGAGACCAAGTGTATCTTTTACCAGTTGCGTTTTCCAGTTAGCCAACAATGCGTCATCTGCATGCTGCAAGATGCAGCCACCGCATTTTTTGAAATGCCGACAGGCAGGTTTGATGCGTGCCGCCACAGGCTCCAAAATGCGCACGTCATTGCAAACGCCGTTTGCAATATCGCCCTTCGCCATTTCACCCGGCAATGCATATGGGACGAACACGTCCTCATTACGGACAATCGCAACGCCATCACCTTGCCAGCTTAGCCGTTCTATTTTGAATTCTTCGCTCATGTCGGCGGCTTACTTGAAAATGTAACGCACGAAAAGGGGTACATCAATTCGCGGCCAACAATTCATCTTTGGACAGGTCAAGGCTGGAACTGATCCATACCGCCTCCAAGCGTTTTAGTTCCGCACCCAATGCGGGCCCGTTGAAACTGCCGGCCAGATCAGCTGCGGCAATTGGGAATTCTGCCTTAGCACCTGTACTTAGTTGCTTGCGTAAATTCGCAGGCAACGGGTTTCCCAGGTGGGCACATAATACCAATGTGGCATCCAGTGCGGCCTGATAGCCCAGCATGTAAGCGGCAACTCTGGGGGAAAGAGCATCCGCAACCGCATTTTGCATCGTATCCAAAAGACGCGCTTCTTGTTTGCTTAACCGCAGTGCATTTTTAACATCCAGGCCGCCGAGGGCCAGAAGCCTGCGCATCCAGTCGGGTGGCAGATCAAGTGTGCTTTCCAAATGGACAAGTGGTGCAATAGAACGATGATCTGCACCTTTTATCACCCGGTTCAACACCCCCGTTTGCACCATTGCGGCAATACTTAACGCAGGATTATTAGCATCCAGTAATTTACGCATTTCGTGACCTATGCGTTCTTTTGAAAGGTTATCAATACCGTCCAGATTCTGCGCGCAAGCACTTAGTGCTTCCGCGTCAATTCCAGCGTCCGGATTGCCGTAAAGCGCATGAAACCTGAAAAACCGCAGAATGCGCAAATAATCTTCGCGTATGCGTTCCGTGGGATTTTCAATAAACCGGACCCGCCCCGCTAACAGGTCATTTAAGCCATGTAATGGATCCAGAATAGTACCATCCCGGTTCGCATAAAACGCATTCATGGTGAAATCACGGCGTATTGCATCATCTTCCATGATCGTAGAAAAAGCGACGACGGCGCGCCGTCCATCCGTTTGGGTGTCTTTGCGAAAGGTTGTGACTTCTATTGTCTGCCCATCAACAAGAAAGGTTATTGTCCCGTGTTCAATACCCGTTGGAATAACGCGCAACCCGTTGTCGGTGGCCAGTTTGATAACTATTTCTGGCAAGGCATCCGTCGCCATATCAATGTCGGTTATGGTTTTGCCCAACAGCGCATTGCGAACGCAACCGCCCACGAAATACACCTTATATCCGGCTTGTTCCAATAGATTAAAAACGGCCACCGGGCCATTGGAAAGTATCCAATCTGCTTTAATGCGCATCGGTTTTCCCCATAATATCGGCAAACATTCGCAACATACGCGCTGTGGCACCCCAAATATAATATGGACCATAAGGAACCGTGAAGTAATACCTTTTTCGCCCCTGCCAGATACGCCCTTCAACCAGATAATTTGTTGGATCAAGCAAATGTTCAAGCGGAGCCGAGAAAATTTCAGCGACCTCGTCTGTTCGAATGATCGGTATGAAATCGGGTGGTATCAAACCAACATAGGGGCGCACCAGAAATGACGTTACAGTCACATGTCTGGGCAATGCGCCTATGATTTTCACATCAGTTTGTGCCAGTCCGATTTCCTCTTCCGCCTCGCGTAGTGCGGTATGTTGAAATGATGTATCCGTGCCGTCCTGTTTGCCACCCGGGAATGAGATTTGCCCAGGATGGTTGCGCATTGTTGTTGAACGTCTGGTAAAGACAATTTCCAATCCGTTTCGGCCACGCGTGATCGGGATTAAAACCGCGGCATCACGCAATTGATTGACATCGACTAAGGGTTGATCTGGGTTGAGGTCAAAATCGGATGAAGGTTCAGCATTTTCCACACCGCGTAATGCGCATTCTATCGCGTCAGTTTTTGGTTTGAACCGTTCCATAATACGTTCATGGCCCACAGAAAGGTTTGCTGCAAGGGCGAGACAGTTTAAACCTTTGCATCAAACCCTAAAGTTTTGGGATCAAGTTCGTAATGGCTACCGCAGAATTGGCAGTCAGCTGTCACCATGCCATTCTCGGCCGTCATCTTTTCGATGTCTTTTGCAGAATACATAGACATGGTGGAACGCACCTTTTCCGGCCCGCAGGAACAGCCAAACTCTGCATGCTGAATAGGGAAAACACGTGGCAGATCTTCATGATACAGGCGTTTCAGTAATGTTTCCGGAGAGATATATGGCCCGACCAGTTCGGTTTCGTCGACCGTTTGCAAATGCATAATTGCACGGTTCCAGTCGTCTTCGCGATCTTCCGATACCAGATCATCCGCTTGTAAAACGCTTATCTCTTTTTTGTCGTCTGACACGGCAACAAATGGGGATGCTTTAGGCATCATTTGCACCATAACGCCACCTGCACGCCACTTATCTTTTTCATTGGCGGTTGAGGACTGACCAACAGAAATAGCAAAATCCGTTGGTAATTGTTCTGATTGTGCAAAATATGTACTGGCACATGCTGCCAATGACCCGCCTTCAAGCGGGGTCATCCCCTGATATGGCTGCATATCCGTGCCCTGATCAATAAGGATACCAAATATACCCTTGCCGATCTTTTCAAATGGCGTTCCATTTTCTGTTGCCAGCCGGGTTTCATCAAAGCTGGCATAGGCGCGAATGCGAGCTGGTTCGCCTTCTTTTTGTGGCCCATAATAATCTGTTGCCAGAATTCGAATAGGGCCGTCGCCACGAATTTGTAGTGATAGTTTCCAACGCAGTTTTATCGTGGGGCCAATAAGTGCTGTTAGAATAACAGCTTCGGCCAGCATTGCGGAAACCTCTAGCGGGTAGTTGTGCTGGCCCAAGATTGTGTTCAGCAATCCATCAAGTCGCGCAACGCGTCCGCGAATATCTGACCTGTCCAACTGGAAAGGCAGAATTGTATCATCCCATTCGATTTTAGCTTCAATTTCAGACATAATAAATCCATGCTTTTTTCCCGCATAAAACCTTTTGCGGCAAAGGGCAATTCCAAGCTGTTATTTATAGTAAATTGGGTTATGTCAAAAGAATGAGACGTTATGGCCAATCTGTTAAATCTGATGTGCGATACAGGCATCGTCCCGGTGCGTATGGTATCATCATGCGCATGGATAAGGTTTTATTGACCCGTGAGACTTTATTGGATATCGAAATACAATTGCCTGGAGGCGGCATTGATCCTGGTGAAAGTGCTGTACAGGCTTTGCACCGCGAATGCCTGGAAGAAACCGGTTGGAAAATACAAATAGATCGACGAGCGGGTGCTTATCAGCGGTTTACATATATGGCTGATTACGGGTTTTGGGCGCAAAAAATATGCCATATTTATATTTGCCGACCAGTTTACAAATTGCATGATCCGATAGAGCCATTTCATACGACGATATGGGCTGATATAGATGATGCGGTTAACAGCCTTACCAATGAAGGAGACCGTGATTTTCTTGCGGCTGCTTTGAAATTCTATTGATTGGCCCGTTTCGAAACCATCACCCAATCTTTTAACCCTTCGTAACGTGCAAAACTTTCGGGGACGTCTTCCAACCGTTTGATGGGGAGTGCTGTGAAGGCTTTGAACTTACCTGTAAAAGGGGATATTGTCTTTGCTGAAATATTTTGAAGGACACACATAATACGTTCTGTTTTGTTAACATGTTCAAATTTTATCTGAAATCCATCATTATTATCAGGTAGTTTTCTGGAATAACTCCCGGATATCTGAAGCTGAACATTCGGGTTTTTCGGTAAAATTTGCAAGACATCCCCATTCCCCGATTGGTAGAAGCAATGTAAATATCCAGGCGCATTGGATTTTAAATTCACAACGAATGAATCATTTAACCGGTAGTTTGCTTTTACACTATTCAATATTATATGTTCTTTTTCGGGTCTTTTTGCAGGTAGCGTTTCTTTAGTGGAATAGTTGTTTATGCGGGTTTGTCTTTTTCTTGAAAGCCCGGAGCCATTATCTGGATAGCCGCTAAATTCCTGAAGCAGGCGTGTATATATGTCGTAATTCAGATCGCCCGTAGCAATTAAATCCTTTTCAGCTTGGAATTTTGAAATTGCTCTATGTGTTTCCAGAGTCATGCGCCCGTTTGCTATGCCCGAAAAATACCCAAGCTTAGTTAGCATTTTCTGTGTCTCGGAAATTGATATGGAATTGGGTGTTGTGATAAATTTTACCCGCTTATTATTTTCCAACTTTTCATTGGTCGGCTCTATATTCAGGCATTGCCAATAAGGAACTTTTGCGTGCCTTCCCAGTAATTCTATCGTGCCAAGTTCAATCAAATTGCGCACGGCCTGTCCGATGCTTTCAACCCTGTTGAAAGAGAAAGACATGTCATACCCAGTTAATTTTATGAACCCTGAAGCACCAGCCCCGAATGTTTTGTTTGTTACCACCATTGAATTGGCCACAGATCCGCCCGGTAAGACAGTTTTGTCAGGATAAGACACTAAATGCAGATCAACTGAGACAATTGAAACACCTTTGCTGAAGTTTGATGATATGCCTTCCAATGCACCACCGTTGACTGTTATCGGATGTGGTGCATCGGTGAAATCTAAATCAACGTTGGTTTTGTCGTTCAACGTATTGTTATCTACTTGGGTAATTGCCCCACGGAAATAAAACTTGGGCTTTTCCTGATTTTCTGTTGGAGAAAGCAATATAAGTTGGCCGAAATCCTTTGAAAATGACTGATCCAGAAATATATAGGCGCCACTCTTAATGTTCATATGATTAATCGCATTAAGCAGCATTTCGTCAGCCCCGACAAAGGTTTTTTTTGAAAGATCGTTAATCACTGTAGATGAAATCAAGATGCGTGGTCGTTTGGCGTTTGCCAACAAATTATCCATGCAGCGCAATGATGCGCTAAAGGATGTTAGATTTCGAACAGGTCTGTTATTTGGTTGCGCAATATTTTTTGCCATAGGCGCATTGAAGCTTGCACATGATGAAATGCCAAGCAGACAAAGCAGCGTTGGTATAAATTGTTTTATTTTGGCTATACGCAAATGTATCAATGAAAGCCCCAGCGTTTCTTATGAATTTGCAGCCTTTAAATTGAAAGAGTGTAAATTTTGAAAACCCATCAGGTACTGTTCCCTGAAAATTCGAATAAAATTGCAGATATATCATCATAAAACGGAGTGCCGTCGGCAAACTGACTGACGTCCCATAAAAGGTCATTCAGGTATTCAAGCCCTGTGTTGCCTTTGTGGTTTGTTAAAGCCGCACGCATGCGATCTTCATCGTAAAGCGTGTCATTTGCGTTTTGGCATTCGGTGATGCCATCTGAGTATAGTAATAATCGATCACCATGGTTTAATTCCAAGGTTTCGGTTCTGTATTTAGCCCCGGCAACCAGGCCGATGGGTGGGCCCCCTGTACCAACAAGTTCTGTGGCACCATTCTTTCGCACTATCACGGGGTAAGGATGTCCAGCCTGTACAAATTTTGTGTGGCCAGATGTTAGATTTATATCAGCGAATGCTAATGTGAAATAATGCTCTGTTTCCATATCAGCTAGTAACTGGTTGTTTAGTGCTTCGGCTATTTGTGCTGGTGCGCGATGTGTGAATTCACCCTTATGATCACGTTCGAAAGCAATATTTTGCGCTTTGTTGTTACGACTTAAATACCCTGCAAGTCGTGCTGTAACCAAAGCTGACGATATTCCATGACCAGATACATCTATCGAATACATTCCCAACCGGTCGCGTGAGAAGCGAAAAAAACCAACCAGATCCCCACCCACATGGCCGCATGACTTAAATAGAATAGAGACATTACCGCTTTCCAGTTTCACATGGTCCTCTGGAATTAGCGAATGTTGCAACCGTTCGGCTTCTACCAGATCTCTTTGTATTTCCGCGTGCAGTGCCTGTAGTTTTGATAGTGTTTCAGTTATGCGTTTGTTCTTATATTGCAGCGCCTGTTCCATCTCCAATATACGTTGTCCTGCCTGCATGCGTGCAAAAAGTTCTTCAGGGTTTACAGGCTTAGACAGGAAATCATCTGCCCCGTGTACCAACCCTTGGGCAATTTCCTCTTTTGCTGATTTCGATGTCAGTAGAATAAAGTAACCAAAAGTTTCACGTTCCAAGGCTTTAAATGCTTTGCAGAACTCCAAACCGTTCATATCAGGCATCATCCAGTCACTGATAACCATGTCAAATTCTTGCGTTTGACAACGTTCCAATGCCTCTTTGGCACTTAAGCACTGGACAGGGTCTAACCCCCATTTCTTCAAATGTGCAGATACGATCTTTAATTGTAGTTTGCTGTCATCAACGACAAGTACACGAAAAAGGCTATCCGCATTTATAAATGGCAGCGGCGAAGCTTGTTCAAAACTTTTCAATAGAACCTCTTGTCATTCAGTTTTCCGATACTATCGGCCACTGGGATTAAGAACTTATGAAGTGAAAAAATAGATGTTACACCGATTTGATAACCAATAATTAGGATGCATTTGCGAAACATCAGGTCAGATGACTGTTACAGAGGTTATGATGACAGAATTAAAACAATTCTATTTTTCTGATTATGAACAAAGACAACCGGATGCCCCTTTGAAACATTCGTTTTTTATAGAGTTTATCTGGCAAGCTCTTGCAATTTGCACAATTGCACTTGGTGTCAGGTATCTGCTGTGGCGCTGGCAGTACTCATTAAACGCCGATGCTTTGTGGTTTGCCGTTTTGGTTGGTGCTGCTGAAACGTGTGCATTTATCGGATTACTGCTTTACGTCCATAACTTGTGGGCGGTTGATGATACGCCTCAAACCAAAGCTCCGGCAAAACGTTCGGAGATTATAAATGGCGCAGATGATACAACACCAATCAGTGTCGATATATTCCTGCCAACATTTAATGAAGACCCCGAACTTACGCGTTATTCAATTCGCGATGCCAAGGCAGTGACTTATCCGTCACCTATTGAATTGAAAATCCATGTTTTGGATGATGGAGATCGTCAGGCAATGAAAGTGGTGGCGGAACAAGAAGGTGTTAATTATATAACGCGCCCGACGAACGCAGGGTTCAAGGCAGGTAATCTGCGCAATGGTATGTCGCAAACGGATGGCGATATTATTGTAATCTTGGATTCCGATACCCGCCCGTTCCCAACAATTCTGAACCATACATTGGGATACTTCCGTGATCAGGATGTTGCATGGGTTCAGACTCCGCAGTGGTTCTATGATACACCATTAGGCCGCCCGTTGCATTGGGAGTGGGTCAAAAGCTATGGCCGTATAGGCGGGGTTGCGGCAAAATGCGTAGAACGCATAATTGGGCCAGTAACTGTTGGGCGTGATCCGTTTGTTAGTGACGCAAAACTATTTTACGATGTCATTCAACGCAGACGAAACGGATTGAATGTTTCATTTTGTTGCGGTGCCGGCTCTATTCATCGCCGTGAGGCAGTGATGGAAGCGGCTCTGAAAGATTACGCGAAAACGATTAGAAATCAGGCAAAACAATTTTCTGCATTCACAACATCTGGTGGCGATCAGAATATATTAAAAAAAGCTTTGCGCAAAGAGTTGTCGATTTCAACAGAATTAATGCCATACAAATTCCATGTGTCAGAAGACATTTACACTTCGATCCTATTACACGGAGATAAAACCAGAAACTGGAAGTCAGTTTACCATCCATATGTGGAAAGCAAAATGCTGTCGCCGCTGGATATTCAAAGCTGGGCAATGCAGCGTTTTAAATATGCGGGTGGCAGTCTGGATATTCTGTTAAACGATTGCCCATTGTTCCGGGGCGGGATGGGGTTTCGCCAACGTTTAATGTATGGTGCTACTTTCTGGTCATATCTAGCACCCTTGTGGAACGTGGTTTTTATTGCGGCACCATTGATTGCACTGATCACGGGGCTGTCCCCGATAAATGCTTATTCGAGTGCGTTTTTTGCCCATCTGTTACCGTTCCTGATCATGCATGAACTTGCATCGGTCTTTGGAACGTGGGGTGTTGATAACAGGCAGGGGAAAATGCTGAATATTGCGTTCTTTTCGTTCAATCTAATGGCATTATGGGCTGTACTGCGTGGTCATGAGATAAAATTTCATGTGACCCCGAAAGAGCGAAGCGACCAACGCCACCTATCGCTAGTTGCCCCGCAGATTTGTGTTGTGGCATTAACAATTATTGCAATAATATTTGCGCTTTTGAAAGTTTGGCATAACCCAACAAATGCTGATATCGGCTTGTTAGGCGTGAATCTGTTTTGGGCAGGATTAAATGCATATAGCATGACAGTTCTGATCAACGCCGCCCTTTGGACACCTGCAAAAGAGAAAACGCAAAATCTGGATGTGAAAAATAGAGTAACAAAAGGTAAAATGGCGTGAGCATAACGCAGAACCTGATAAAGGCCCGCAGCCATTTTGCGTTTATTATCGGTTTGTCTATCGCCGCTGCAATTGCTATTTCTTTGGATAATAGATTGGGATACTTGCGCATTGCAAATGATTCCGGACAAGTAATTTTACGAAGTACCGACCAAATCCAATTAGTTGCACCAAGATTGCTTGGTGACGATGATATGCAAAATGCAAAGACCGCTTGGGAATATTTTGAACGAAACTACAATCCCAAGACCGGCCTTGTAAATTCTGTTGACGGGTTTCCGTCAACAACGATATGGGATCAATCTTCATATCTGCTGGGACTGATATCTGCCTATAAAATTGGTGTGATTGATACTGCTTTATTCAATTACAGGATGTCTAGTGTATTGGAAACTCTGGCGCGATTACCGTTATTTTTCGGTAAGCTGCCCAACAAGGTTTATGATACTCGCAGTACGCAGATGACAACATATACAAATGAATTAGCCACAACAGGAATTGGGTGGTCCGCACTGGATATCGCACGTATGACAGTGCCGTTGAATATTTTATTGTATGAATATCCTGAACACGCTGCAAAAGCAGGCCATATACTGACCAGCTGGAATTTTGATGCAATGGTTAAAGACGGTGTATTGATTGGCGCACGTTTGAATGCAGACACAGGGCTGCCGGAAACCATACAAGAAGGTCGGTTAGGTTATGAAGAGTATGCTGCCCGTGCAGTAGCTTTGTTGGGTCTGGATGCAATAACTGCAGCAAAATATGACGATTTTATCGCGTTCGAAGACATTGAGGGACAACAGATTGCTGCAGACAGCCGTAATATAAACCTGTTCGGTGCACCTAACTATGTTGTAAGCGAACCATATATTCTGATGGCAATTGAATTCGGCCTGGACCGCGAGGCAAAAGAGCTGGCGCACCGAATATATACAGCACAGGAAAACCATTTTATGTCATCCGGAAAGCTGACAGCAGTCAGTGAAGACAATATAGATCAGGAACCGTATTTTATTTATAACACAGTCTTTGCAAACGGGCAGGCATGGAATGCTGTGGATGAAAACGGTGTTCAATACCCTGAGCTTAAAACGTTAAGTGTCAAAGCTGCATTTGGGTGGGATGCACTTTACAACACGGAATATACCCGCCGTCTGGTCGCGGAAATACAGAAAACCAAAACTGTGGATCGTGGTTGGATGTCTGGGATATATGAAACGGATGGGCGCGTGAATGCGGTTGCGACGGCAAATACAAATGGAATTATTTTGGAAATCATTAATTACAAGGTGAACGGGCCGTTGATTTCTGCGCGTTTCACAAAAGGAGACCGACAATGATTGACTGGCAACAGGTGCGTCAATTGCAGCAGGATGTAGGCAAAGGCGAAATGGCAGAGGTAGTGGAATTATTTTTATCAGAAGTGGATGAAGCGATTGAAGCTCTGCGATATAACTATTCAACTATGGCCGCACCTGATAAGTCAGCGGCGTTTCATTTCTTGAAAGGTTGTGCCTTAAATCTTGGGTTTAATGCTTTCGGGGCGCAATGCGATCAAGGTGAAGAGATCACGAAATCAGGAAAAGAACTTGATTTTGACATAACCAACCTAGTGGATATTTATACGCGCTCGAAACAGCAATTTACACAAGAATATAAAAAGGAACTTGGCTAGGTGTTATGTGCCTGTTGCAAGAAAAGCGATGACGGCATCGATAAACAAACGCGGCGCTTCAGCATGTACCCAATGGCCGGCGCCTGGGATTTCATGAACAGATGAATGTGGAAATAGACGTTTAATTTTAGACTGATATTCGGGTAAAATGTACTCAGACATACTGCCTTTAATAAAAATTACATCGTTTTGGCACATCCCGGACACGTCTGGGAAGCCAATAAGATTATCCATATTTTCAGATAAAGCATCCAGATTAAGTGCCCAGCGATTTCCATTTTCGGATAACTCAAGGCTTTGCACCAGAAACGCGCGTGTAGCAGGGTCAGAAATTTGGCTGCTTAGTAATTTATCCGCGTCAGACCGACGGGTCACATTTTCAATGTCTAAGTTGCGCAAAGCATTAATATTTGCGCTGTGTGAATGGGTATACGTCACAGGCGCAATATCCACTATGATCATTTTGTGTAAATTCGGCGGGTTACGTATCGCCAAAACCATAGCGGCTTTGCCCCCCATCGAATGTGCTAAAATATCAACAGGACCGGTTATTTGCGCCATTGTGTGCGCTAGATCGTCAGCCATGTCATGATAGCTGTGATGCGCATCCCAAAAGCTACCGCCATGGTTTCTCATATCAACCGCGATAACTTGCCGATCAGCACTTAGGCGTTTGGCAATGGCCCGCCAGTTTCGCCCCGACCCGAAAAGCCCGTGCACAATCAACAGCGCGGGATATTTAGTGGGTGCGCCAAAGATTTGTGTGTTCAACATTCGGGTCATATCAAGAACTGCGCTAAGGTTTCATCATCGGTGATATCGCGGTATGACAGGCCTGCTTGATCCATTCGGCCGAACAAATGTTCAAAACCGCCTTTGGATTTTGTTTCTATTCCCAATAAAACCGTTCCGAAGTTGCGGGCGGATTTTTTTAAATACTCAAAACGGGCAATATCATCATCCGGCCCCAGCAGGTTCAAAAAATCTTTTAAGGCACCGGGGCGTTGTGGCAAGCGTAGTATCAGATATTTTTTCAAACCTTCTGACCGTAAAGCGCGCTCTTTCACATCTGGCAATCTTTCAAAGTCAAAATTACCACCCGAAGTTACACAGACAACGCATTTTCCAGCTATTTGATCGGCCATATCTTTCAATGCATCAATTGTTAATGCACCTGCAGGCTCTAGAACAATACCTTCAATATTCAACAACTCCAGTATTGTTGTACAAAGTCTGTCTTCATCGATGCCAATCAGATTGTCTTTTGGTACATTTTTTAATACCTCATAGTTATGATATCCGATTTGGGCTACCGCGGCACCGTCCACGAAATTATCAATTGTTGATATAGAGATAAGCTTTCCTTTTTCAATCGAGGCAAATAGGCTACGTGCACCACTTGGCTCAACCAGATGGAATTCCGGGCGATCCTTTAGAGTTTCGTGAAACTTTATCAAACCGGAAGACAGGCCACCCCCACCGACAGGTACAATCATGTAATCTATTTTCTTTTGCAATTGCTGGTGTATTTCATGGGCAACTGTCGCCTGGCCTTCTATGACATCAGGCGAATCATATGGTGGTAAAAATTTGGCGCCCTTTTCCAATGCAAAAGCTTTTGCCGCGACCAAAGTATCATCAAAATAATCACCTTCCAGCCGAATTTCGATGAATTTTCCGCCGAATGTGGCTGTTTTAATGATCTTTTGCCCCGGTGTGGTTACCGGCATGAAAATCACACCCTTAACCCCAAAGTGACGACAGGCAAAAGCCATGCCCTGAGCGTGGTTCCCCGCAGAGGCACAGACAAACATTACGGGTTTGTTTGCTTGTGATAACGCTTTTTGCATAGCGTTAAACGCCCCGCGAACTTTATAAGATCGTACAGGTGATAGATCTTCGCGCTTTAAATACACATCTGCGCTGTACTTGTTCGAAAGAAATTCATTTTTTTGCAATGGTGTTTCGGGAAACAGTTTGCGCATTGCATAGGTGGCATTAGCAACATTTTCCAAAAAATCTGTCATGTTCAGTTAAATCCGTACCAATCGTGTGCATATCAAACGTTTCCGCTTTCGTAGCGCTAACAAAACCAGTAATATAATCGGCAGCGAAACGATATGAAAATCGTTCGGGGGATAGATAGAATGTTGCACTGGATTAAGACACTGGTCCTGTCGGTGATTTTATTAATGTCTTTTGTTCATACCCCGGTTGCGCAATCAACTGGCGATGACAAGAATTTGCGCGTCGCAACGATTGAGCGAAAGCCGTTCGCATTTCAGCAAGATGGCGTTTGGATTGGCTTCTCGATTGAGCTGTGGAAAGCAATAGCCGCGCTTGAAAATATTCAGACAGAGTTTGTCGGTACTACAAAATTTTCCAACATGCTGAATGCGGTGGAACAAGGTTCTGTTGACGCCGCCATTGCCAACATATCAATCACGCATGCGCGCGAACAAAGAATGGACTTCTCACAACCGATCTTTGATGCTGGTCTGGTGGTGTTGATGCCAAGTTCAAGCGCACCATCAGTAGTTTCAGTCATCTTGCGCAAAGAACTATTACTATGGCTGTTAAGTGCCATTGGTCTTTTAGTCGTTGCCGGAGGATTGATCGCATTTTTTGAACGAAAAAGCCCGCATTTTCAAAATATAGAACACAATACAAAATTTGGTGAAGGATTATGGTGGGCAGTAAGCGTTGTGACCAATGCAAGTTTCACAATTTTTACACCAATAACACGTTCAGGACGGTTTGTTGGATATGGGTTAATTATCATCGGGTTGTTTGTCGTATCTGCATTTGTCGCTCAAATTACATCGGCGTTAACTGTAGGTGAATTGCGCAGCCAAATTGACGGGGTCAATGACCTCTACGGGAAAACCGTTGGAACAACAGAAAATTCAACTTCATCGCAATATCTAACCGCGCAATCGATTGGCCATCAAACCTACGGATCACTTGATGCAATGTTTGAGGCTATTGAAGATGGTAAATTAGATGCGATTGTCCATGACGCACCAATTCTGGCATATTATGCTAAGACAAGGGGGCAGGGTAAATTTCGCACTGCAGGTCGCATCTTCAACCCGGAAAAATATGGGTTTTTATTCCCGCAAGGCAGCACTATGCGTGAGGAATTTGATCAAGGTTTATTGAAGCTGCGTGAAACCGGTCAATATAATAAAATTCAGGCAAAATGGTTTGGCTCTGATTATCAGTAACCAGCCCTTGCCCGTATGGTTAAAACCCAATAAACCCCGCTCAATCGTAAATATAATTTCGGAGTCATTCCAATGTCCGCACCAAAAAAAGTTGTCCTAGCCTATTCAGGTGGCCTGGATACATCTATCATTTTGAAATGGCTGCAAACTGAATATAATTGTGAAGTTGTGACGTTTACGGCTGACTTAGGTCAAGGTGAAGAATTGGACCCGGCCCGCAAGAAAGCAGAGCTTCTGGGCATTAAACCCGAAAATATCCACATCGAAGATGTCCGGGAGGAATTTGTTCGTGATTTTGTGTTCCCGATGTTCCGTGCAAACGCGGTTTATGAGGGCCTTTACTTACTGGGTACTTCTATCGCGCGCCCGTTAATTTCGAAACGTTTGGTGGAAATTGCAGCTGAAGTAGGTGCCGATGCAGTTGCGCATGGTGCTACGGGTAAAGGTAATGATCAGGTGCGCTTCGAGCTTTCTGCCTATGCATTAAACCCGGAAATTAAAGTTATCGCACCTTGGCGTGAATGGGATTTATCCAGTCGTACAAAATTGCTGGAATTTGCCGAAGAACATCAAATTCCTATCGCAAAAGATAAACGTGGCGAAGCACCATTTTCAGTGGATGCGAACCTTCTGCATACATCATCTGAAGGTAAGGTTCTGGAAGACCCGGCCGTTGCGGCCCCTGATTATGTTTATCAACGTACAGTTAGCCCCGAAGCGGCCCCGGATGTAGCCGAACATATTGAGATAATGTACGAAAAAGGTGACCCTGTTGCTTTGAACGGCAATGCACTTAGCCCAGCCGAAATGTTGACAGCCCTGAATGAACTTGGCGGCAAACATGGTGTGGGGCGTCTTGATTTGGTCGAAGGCCGTTATGTCGGCATGAAATCGCGCGGGATTTATGAAACGCCGGGTGGTACGATTATGCTGGAAGCACACCGCGGAATAGAGTCAATAACTTTGGATCGTGGGGCCGCGCATCTGAAGGATGAGTTGATGCCAAAATACGCCGAGCTGATCTACAATGGGTACTGGTACAGCCCAGAACGTGAAATGTTGCAGGCTTTGATCGACAACAGCCAGACACATGTAAACGGTACGGTGCGTTTGAAGCTCTACAAAGGTTCTGTAAATACGGTTGGGCGTTGGTCAGACGACACGCTTTATTCAGAAGCGCATGTGACATTCGAAGATGATGCGGGTGCCTATGACCAAGCAGATGCGGCGGGCTTTATCAAGATCAACGCTTTACGCCTGAAGTTACTTGCAGCACGTAACAAACGACATAAGTGAAACCCTTAGCCGCTCACATCGGCTCAAGAAAAGTTTAATTGCAGTTTTTAATCATGCGTAGGATCGTTTGCAGGAAACGAATGGATGATTGCAATGAAATTTCTGTCTTCAATTTTACTGGCCCCACTGTTTTTTGTATTTAGTCCGACTGCATACGCTGCCGAATTGGAAACAGTGATTTTTGCCGGTGGGTGTTTTTGGTGTGTCGAGGCTGACTACGAATCCGTTGCTGGTGTGACAGGGGCTGTATCAGGGTATACTGGCGGATCTGCTAAGACCGCGAAGTATAAACAGGTCAGCAAAGGTAGCACCGATCATTACGAATCTGTTAAAATCACCTTTGATCCATCAGTGATCAGTTTCGAAAATATTGTTGATATTTTTTGGCGATCAATTGATGCAACCGATGCGGGTGGCCAGTTTTGTGACAGGGGTGACAGCTATAAAACGGCGATTTTTACAGCGAGTGACCAGCAATACGAAATTGCAAAGAAATCCAAAATTGACCTGGATGCCAGTGGCCGTTTACCCGCCCCCGTAGTGACAAAAATTTTGAAAGCAGACGCGTTTTACCCAGCTGAAGATTATCATCAAGACTATCACACAAAATCTGATCTGGTTTTAACCCGCTATGGGCCGATTTCGAAAAAGAAAGCCTATAAGAAGTATCGCAAAGCCTGTGGGCGTGATGCGCGCGTGATCCAGCTTTGGGGCGATGATGCTTTTGTGATTGCGGGTCAGTAGAGTAAATTATTGGTGATAACCACGCGCAATGCATAGATGCCGATAAACAATACGATAGGTGTAAAATCTATCCCGCCGGTGGTTGGAATAAAGCGGCGTATGGGGCGATAAACTGGTTCCAGTAATTGATTAATTCCATACCAAATCTGCGCAACCAGAGGTTGGCGTGTATTCAGAACCTGGAAATTTATCAACCAGCTCATAATAATATGAACGATTAGAACAAAGTAAACAATGTCCAGAATAAACAGAAGAATTTGTGCGAGTGACGTCATTATCAGTAACCTTTTCCAACTGCGCTAGATTTATGGTGCATATCACCTGTTTGCAAGACCCTGCTTTACGGTACGTTCCCATTGCACAGATATATTTCATCGCTAGTTTGCCTGTAAAAGGAAAACAGATGTACCCGATAGTCCGTTTAACAAAAGAAATGATCAAGTTTCGCAATGCACCAAGACTTACGATTGATGATACACATATCTCAACCCATATCTGTTGGCCGGTAGATATTGATATATTCGGCGAGCTGAACAATGGCCGCACTTTGACCCTTTACGATTTGGGCCGGCTTGTCATGGGCCGGCGTATGGGGTTGATGGCTGTTGTGCGTAAAAACGGATGGGGCATGACAATGGCGGGTGCATCGGTACGGTATCGCCGACGTGTTAAAATGTTCCAGAAGTTCACAATGAAAACCCGTGCTTTGGGTCGCGATGACAAATTCATGTATTTACATCAAACCATGTGGTCAAAGGGGGAAGCGACGTCATCTATTCTTTACCGTTCTGCTGTAACAGATAAAAATGGAATTGTGCCAACACAACTGGTTGCCGAAGCTTTGGGATATCCTGATTGGGATCCGGAATTGCCGGAATGGGTTACAAATTGGATTAATGCTGAAAATACGCGCACTTGGCCGCCTAAACCCTGAAAGAACTTGCCAGTATCGGATGAAACCTGTTCAATTAGCAAAAACGAATAAGGGAATACAATGACGAGCAGGGCCAGCAATAAGGTGATCTGGGGCTGGATGTCCTATGACTGGGCCGCACAGCCGTTCCATACGCTATTAATAACTTTTATTTTTGCCCCATATTTCACGTCAACGGTTATGTCTGACCCTGTTGCTGGGCAATCTTTATGGGGCTTTATGCTGGCGATTGCAGGTATTGTCATGGCACTGTCCGCACCAATTCTGGGGGCATATGCGGATGCAGTTGGCCCCAGAAAACCATGGATATTCCTATTTTCAATTCTATTCGTAACCGGCACCATTCCACTTTGGATGGCCGTCCCCGGAATGGAAGATACGACATTAATTCTGGTCTTGTTTGCAGTTGGTCTGATCGGTGTTGAGTTTTCACAGATTTTCGTAAACGCGATGCTACCGGAACTTGGTGATGGCAATGATATCGGCCGTATTTCAGGGACAGGTTATGCCGTGGGGTATGCCGGTGGCGTAATTGCTCTTTTTATAATGCTGCTTTTATTGGCAGAAAATGCCGATGGCGTAACTTTATTGAATAATCCACCGCTTTTCGGGCTGGATCCCGAAACAAGACAAGGAACGCGTTCAGTTGGCCCGCTCACTGGCATTTGGTATATTGTCTTTATGGTTCCGTTCTTTTTATGGGTACCTGATGTCGCGCGTAATGTGAAAGCCAGTAATGTTGTTCGAAATACGTTGCATGATTTAGCCCAAACGATACGCGCTTTACCTGAAAATGTCAGCCTCGCAGCCTATTTAGGGTCTTCGATGTTTTACCGTGATGCTCTTAACGGTTTGTATGCGTTTGGCGGCATTTATGCAGCCGGCGTGTTGGGATGGGAGATACAGGATATTGGCAAGTTTGGAATTGTCGCTGCTATTACAGGGGCAATATTCAGCTGGGCTGGCGGTTACATTGATCGCGCCATCGGGCCGAAAAAACTGATCATCATTTGCATTATAACCCTGACCCTGGTTTGCATATTAATCGTTGGTACATCACGCGATGCTTTCTTTTCGGCACCATTATCGGAAACATCAACATTTCCAGACAAGCTGTTTATGTTTTGCGGCGCATTAATCGGTGGCGCCGGCGGTGTTTTGCAGGCAACATCCAGAACAATGATGGTTTTTCAGGCTAATAAGGAACGCATGACAGAAGCGTTCGGGTTATATGCCTTATCGGGCCGGGCAACCGCATTTTTAGCCCCTGGTCTGGTTGCATTGGTAACAGACTTAACACAAAGTCAAAGGTTGGGTATTCTACCGATAATCGGCTTGTTTATGATCGGATTGGTAATGTTGGTATGGGTGGACCCGAAAGAGGGGTATTAAAAGTTATGCAGATGAAATTATTCAAAACTGTCCTTTTCTTATGTGCCATCTTTTCAGGCGCTGCTTTGTCCTTGCAGGCCGTAGAAGCACAAACAAAAGCAAATACACTGTTTGGTGCCAAAACATCTGCCAGCCATCAGAAACCCAAAGCCCTAGGCAGTTATGCCAAAGGTTGCCTGGCAGGGGCGGTGCAATTGCCAGAATCTGGCCCCACGTGGCAAGCCATGCGTCTTAGCCGGAACCGCAATTGGGGACACCCCGAACTGATCAGTTTTTTGAAACGCCTTTCTGCAAAAACTGCAACCGTTCCCGGTTGGAAGGGGCTTTATATTGGGGATCTTTCCCAACCGCGTGGTGGCCCGATGACGTCCAGCCATCAATCACATCAGCTGGGATTGGACGCGGATATCTGGTTGTTACCGCCAAAGCGGTTGAATTTAAGCCGTGCAGAACGTGAAAACCTGTCGTCGAAGACCGTGCGTTCCAATAGTCAGCGCACTGTAAACAGTAACTGGACAACGGCCCATATGGCTGTGATTAAAGCTGCGGCAAGTGACCCGGCGGTTGACCGTATATTCATAACAGCACCCGCCAAAGTATGGATGTGTAAACACGCCAAGGGTAATCGCAAATGGTTGCAAAAAGTGCGCCCTTACTGGGGGCATCACTATCATTTCCACGTGCGTCTGAAATGCCCGAAAGGGTCAAAGGGGTGTAAAACGCAAACCCCAACCGTCCGCCAGCTTTCCAAGAATGCAACAGGTTGTGACAAAGACTTGAATTGGTGGGTGACGGCAGCATTGGATCCACCTGACCCCAATGCGCCAAAGCCCCCGAAAAAGCCGAAAAAACGTGGCGCACGTGATTATGTTATGGCCGATTTGCCATCTCAGTGTCGTAGAGTGTTAACCTCACAATGATAAAATGGATAGCAGCGTTTCTTATAGCTGCAAATTGTGCTCTGGGCGCGGAAGCAACCTTGTTATCATCCTATACATGGACACAACCCGATGAAAATTTTGGCGGGTTTTCGTCGATTGCGCTGGATGATCAGGGACAGGGCTTCATTGCCACCTCTGATCATGGTTACTTTTTGTCCGGTGATATTAACCGGCGTAATGGTAAAATTATCAACATAACCAGTCAGAAACTTGTCCCTGTTAAGAATTCCAAAGGTGTTCAGGTTAGTGAACCAAGCCGTGATGCAGAAGGTATTGCTATAGGGCCAAACGGGGTGATTTATGTGTCGTTTGAACGCAAACACCGAGTTTGGGCATATCGCGACACAGATGCAAAAGCATTAAAATTACCTAAACATGCGGATTTTAAAACACTCCAGAGAAATTCTTCACTAGAAGCACTGGCGATTGATAACAAAGGCTGGCTTTATACGATACCGGAACGCTCTGGTAAGCTTGACAGGCCTTTCCCTGTTTACCGCTACAATGGAATACGATGGGACAAACAGCTAAGTATTCCAAGACGTGGTGAATTCCTTGTTACCGGTGCTGACATTGGCCCGGATGACAGATTTTATCTGCTCGAACGCGATTATCTGGTGCCGTTCGGTGTTGCGACAAGGGTCAGAAGTTTCACTTTAACAAAGACAGGGTTCACTGATGAACAGGTGATTTTGCAGACCAGCTATGGCATCCACGACAATCTGGAAGGAATTTCCGTGTGGCAGGATGACCAGAACCGCATTCGGGTCACCCTTATATCTGATGATAACTTCAATTTCTTCCAGCACACAGAACTTGTTGAGTACGTAGTGAATTAAGCTGGGTTCAACGCATCCCATTCATTTATGATAGCAACTGCTTCATCCGCCGTTTCTACAAAACTGAACAAATCCAAATCATCAGCCCCGATTGTTCCGGCATCAGCCAAAGTTTCCCAGTTGATGATAGATCGCCAGAATTTTTCACCGAATAATATCACCGGTATGCGCTGCATTCGCTGGGTCTGGATCAATGTCAGTGTCTCGAACAGTTCGTCCAAAGTCCCGAACCCACCCGGAAAGGCGGTAACCGCTTTCGCGCGCATCAGGAAATGAATTTTCCGAGTGGCAAAATAGTGAAAGTTGAAACACAAATCAGGTGTGCAATATTCGTTCGGCGCCTGTTCGAATGGTAAAACGATATTTAGCGCAATCGAGGCCCCACCTGCGTCAACTGCGCCGCGATTTCCCGCTTCCATAACACCTGGCCCGCCACCTGTGACAATCACGTTCTCACGGCCATAGCTGACCATGCTTTTTTCAGTGACAATACGGGCAAACTTGCGGGCTTCATCATAATATTTCGACAAATCAGACAGGGTTTCTGTACGCGCCATGCTTTTGTGTGTGGGATCGGGAATGCGCGCACCGCCAAACATCACGACTGTACTTTCAATACCGCGCTCGGCCAGAATCATTTCGGGCTTCATCATTTCCAGCTGAATACGCGTTGCCCGTAATTCATCACGACACAGAAAATCCGGGTCTGCAAAGGCCAGTCGAAATGCCGGCGCCCGTGTTTGTGGTGTATCTGGTGTTTCTTTTAGTGTTTTTAAATCAGTTTGCGCATTTGGAAAGCTTTCTTGTTGTCGTCCCATGTCGATTATTCCTTACCTGTTGTCGCCGATGATTGCACACGGCCTTAAATCAAACTATATGCTTCTAACAAATCTATCCAGACACGAATTGGAGATAACGATGTCAAATGCACAATTGGAAACAGCAATCGAAGCGGCATGGGAAGCGCGAGATACAATTTCGCCAACCACAACAGGTGAAGTTCGTGAGGCAATTGAAGACACGTTAAGTGCATTAGACAGCGGTTCTTTGCGTGTGGCCGAACCCCGTTCAAACGGAAAATGGCATGTTAACCAGTGGGCTAAAAAAGCGGTGCTGCTGTCGTTCCGTCTGAACGATATGGCTATCATAGAGGGTGGCCCTGATAATGCGGGCTGGTGGGATAAGGTGCCTTCGAAATTTGACGGTTGGGGTGAAAACAGCTGGAGAGATGCAGGGTTTCGCGCCGTGCCGGGGTCGATTGTACGCCGTTCCGCATATATCGCCAAAGGCGTGGTGTTGATGCCGTCTTTCGTGAACATCGGCGCCTATGTCGATGAAGGCTCAATGGTAGACGGCTGGTCAACTGTTGGTTCGTGCGCCCAGATTGGTAAAAATGTACACTTATCCGGGGGTGTTGGGATCGGTGGCGTGTTAGAGCCGATGCAGGCAGGCCCCACGATCATCGAAGACAATTGTTTCATTGGTGCGCGTTCCGAAGTGGTCGAAGGCTGTATCGTACGCGAAGGTTCGGTTCTGGGCATGGGCGTATTTATCGGCCAATCCACTAAAATTGTCGACCGAGAAACCGGTGAAGTCGTGTATGGTGAAGTGCCAGCTGGCTCCGTTGTGGTGGCCGGTTCCATGCCGTCGAAAAACGGTGTGAACCTGTATTGTGCAGTTATCGTGAAAAAAGTGGATGCAAGGACACGTTCCAAAACGTCGATCAACGAGTTGCTACGCGACTAAGTTTTGTAGTTCATAGGTAAGGCAGACATTCTGGCCGCATTATTATCCTGCATATATTAAACTAGTTTAGTGGTATTAATGCTACGCCCCAATCCAAAAGTTAATATTTTATGACTGAAGATAAAAAACAAAAACGGCCCCAACAAGTGTTCACCCTTCTGGTACAGGTCGGCCGTAATGATGATGACGGCCTGCCCAAAAATGCCACGGGCGGGGCGATGATGTGTTTTGCCAGTGGTGTTGACGAAGCGGAAGCCGTACGCGAAACCGTGGCGTTGCTTAAACGCGCCGATCTGGCACCATTGGATGTGACGGGATACGGTACATTGCAGGAACGTCTTGATGACGGGCACGACATAAACCAAGAAGAACGTGATCTGATGCAACAAGCTCTGGATGAAAATTCAGTTGTCGTATATCAGTTAACGCCGTTTTTTGATTAGCCTGTAGATTTTAATATCTGACAAATTGTCATACGCGTGTCATACGTCAATCATACGCAGATCATACAGGGGGTTTATCATAAATGCTGACCATATTTTTTGATCTTGATGGTACATTACTGGACAGCCAATCCGGTATTATGTCTTCGCTACAACATGCGATGATTGAACTGGGGGCCGAAGAACCCACAAAGGATGAACTGCGCGGTTTAATCGGAATGCCATTACCTTATATCTTTACCAGCCTGCTGGGCGAAGGCGGTGATATCGGGCGCGCTGTTGATCTTTATCGTGATCATTATACTGAAGAAGCCATGTTTGATGCGATCCCATATGATGGTATTGGCGAAATGTTTGATGAATTTCTGACAGTTGAGGCACGCCTGTTTATCGCCACATCTAAACCGCAGATTTACGCGCAGCAAATAGCCGATCATTTCGGTCTTTTGGAACCCGTAGAGCGGTTGTTTGGCTCTGAATTGGATGGCACCAATGCCGACAAAACCGCGCTGTTACAATTCGCTTTGGAAGAGATAGGAGAGGATCCTGCTAAATGTATAATGGTGGGTGATCGGCAAATGGATATTTTCGGGGCCAAGAACAACGACATTCCGAATATTGGGGCTCTTTGGGGTTATGCTGACCATGATGAGCTGCACATGGCTGAGGCCGATATGTTGGCCGGAGCACCCGAAGAGGTGCCTGAAATTGCGTTCGATTTGCTGGGGCTAGAGGCCTGAGGATATGCGTGACTGTGATGTTCTGATTGTTGGCGCAGGCCCGGCAGGATTATCGGTTGCATCATCATTGTCGACTGGCATCAGCAGTATAATCGTACATCAGGATGCCGCAATCGGGCTGCCTGTGCGAACAAGCGGAGGTAGCTTCCTCAGCGATATGCATAGGCTTTCCATCCCTGAGAAATACTACCAAACAATTGATAAAATTGATTTCTATTCAGATAATTCAGAAGCAAAATTCGATATTAAAACTGATAAAATGGTCATTTTGGATATTACTGAATTATATCAGTACTTATCATCATTATCAGAAGATAAGACCCGCGAGCTCATCCTAGCAGCCAAGTTTTTAACTACGGTCAAACAACCGAATGGCGGATATATTTCCACCATACGGACGCGCGATAACAGCGAGTTTACTATTCGTTCAAAGTATATCATAGACGCGTCCGGCTGGCAGTGCGCTGTTCTTGTTGCGCTGGGATATGGTGTCAAGCCAAACAGAATTGGTATTGGTACCGAGTATGAATTTGCTCAGAAAGATTACCCGATGAACCGTGCAATCTTGTTTGTGGGTTCGCCTGTATTATCTGGCTACGGATGGGTTTTTCCAACCAATTACAATAAAATCCGTCTGGGTGTAGGTGTCATAAAACCTGACACAGATGAAAGCCCGCGCGATGTGATGAGTGCCCTTCTTGTAAGCGGTTTTTTAGATAAGTTAGGGGTAAAAGTACCTGATGATTATGAGGTAAACTCGGGAATTATCCCGTCTGTTGCCTTTGAAAAAAAAGTCGTATTCGGCAACACGATCCGTGTGGGTGACAGTGCAAATTGCGCCACACCGATAGCCGGGGAAGGCATTCGCATTGCGATTGAACAGGGGCGGTTGTTGGGCGAAGCGCTTTCCAAAAATATTAACTGTAAGTCTCCGTCATATTTGCACGCATATGAAAAAGCTTACGTTACGAAGTACGCCCGCGATTACAAAATCGGTTTCTGGGCAAACCAGCGTATCGCCAGCTACAAACCGGCGGATTGGGATAAATCTGTGTGCCGTATTAACAGTTTATCTGAAGCCCAAATGGTTCAATTTTTGCGCAGCCGTTTCAATTTTAAAAGCTTAATCAGAACGGCCTTTTTACATCTAAAGCGTAAGCTGTTTGGATAAAAGGGCGACTGATTTCAGCCGCCCTTGATGATTTATACTTCAAATTCCAAAGGTTGGACTGAAGCGAACAAACCCGTATCTTTCAGCTTTGCCAAGGCAGCATTGCTAGGTACCTCATCCAGATACAGAAGTGCTATTGCATCGGCCCCTTCATCACTTCGACCCAAAGTAAAGTTGGCAATGTTGACACCATTTTCACCTAAGGTTTGCCCCAAAGTACCGATAATGCCCGGCACATCTTGATTGGTCGTGTACAGCATGTGTTGCCCAACCTCGGCATCAATGTTGATACCTTTGATCTGGATGAACCGTGGTTTACCATCAGAAAACACCGTACCTGCAATGGTGCGTTCGCGCTTTGCTGTTTTCACGGTCAACTTGATGTAGCTGTCAAAGACACCTGATTTATCCTGCGTTGTATTGGAAATCTTGATGCCGCGATCCGCTGCAATCACGGGTGCAGACACCATGTTTACATCAGGGTTTTGCGCTTTCATCACGCCTGCAATGGCAGATGAACCCAAAGCCTTGGTATTCATTCCGGCAACCTTGCCGTCATAGGTGATGTTAATCGCCACAATCGGCTCATCCGTCAGTTGACCGACAAAGGCCCCAAGGTGGCCTGCCAGTTTTACAAACGGGCTAAGGATGGGGGCTTCTTTGGCTGTAATTGAAGGCATGTTGATTGCGTTGGAAACGGCACCATTGTTTAGGTAGTCTGATAATTGCTCCGCAACTTGGATGGCCACATTTTCCTGCGCTTCGGAAGTGGCGGCACCCAAGTGTGGCGTCACAACCACGTTGGGTAGATTGAACAAGGGGCTTTCGATGGCTGGCTCGGTTTCAAACACATCAAAAGCGGCCCCTGCAACATGACCAGATTTCAACGCTTCAGCCAAAGCCGCTTCATCCACCAGACCGCCACGCGCGCAGTTCACAATACGCACACCTGGTTTCATCTTGGTAATAACCTCTTTAGAGATCATGCCAGCGGTTTGGTCAGTCTTAGGGACATGCATGGTGATAAAGTCAGCTTTGGCCAATAGTTCATCCAACTCAACCTTGGTTACCCCCATCTTTTGAGCGCGTTCTTCAGATAAGTATGGATCATAAGCCACGACCTTCATTTTCAGGCCCAAAGCGCGTGAAGCCACAATAGAGCCGATGTTACCGGAACCGATCAAGCCCAGGGTTTTACTAGTAAGCTCTACCCCCATGAATTTTGACTTCTCCCACTTACCTGCATGCGTGGAGGCACTGGCTTCGGGGATTTGGCGCGCGACCGCAAACATCAATGCAATCGCATGTTCGGCTGTGGTGATTGAATTGCCAAAGGGCGTGTTCATCACGATCACACCTTTTTTGCTGGCCGCTTTCAGATCGACGTTATCAACACCAATGCCCGCGCGACCGATAACTTTCAGGTTGGTTGCGGCATTTAGCAGTTTTTCAGTAACTTTAGTAGCAGACCGAATAGCAAGCCCGTCATAGTCACTGATTTTAGCCAAAAGCGCGTCTTTGTCTTTGCCAAGAGTGGGTTCAAAATCAACGTCGATACCATTGTCACGAAAGATTTGAACGGCGGTTTCAGACAGTTTGTCAGATACAAGTACTTTAGGCATTTTATGCCTCCTTAATGAATGGGGAACCTTGGCCCATCAGCGGGCCAACAAAAATTACAATGCTGCGATTTGGGTTTCAAACGCCCATGTCAGCCACGGGGTTAAGGCTTCTAGATCTGCCTGTTCAACTGTACCACCGGTCCAGATGCGCAGGCCCGCAGGCGCGTCGCGGTAGGAACCGATGTCATAGGCAACCGCTTCACCCTCTAGCAATCTGGCCAGACCTTTGGCGAACGCAACTTGTGCATCTGCATCCAATACAGCCACGCGTGGGTCAGTGATTTTCAGGCAGACGGATGTGTTTGACCGTGTGGCAATACTTTCGGCCAGAAAATCAATCCAATCGTTTGCAGTTACAAAATCTGTCAGCACATTCATGTTGGCATCAGCCTTGGCGATCAACCCATTTTTACCACCTTGGGCCTTGGCCCATTCAAGTGCGAACAGATAATCTTCAACCGCCAACATAGAGGGCGTATTGATGGTGGCCCCTTTAAAAATGCCTTCAATCAGTTTGCCATCTTTTGTCAGGCGAAAGATTTTTGGCAAAGGCCAGCTAGGTGTGTAGTTTTCCAACCGTTCCACCGCCCTTGGGCTAAGTATCAACATACCGTGGGCCGCTTCTCCGCCCAACACTTTTTGCCAACTGAATGTTGTGACGTCCAGTTTTTCCCATGCCAGATCTTGCGCGAATGCAGCAGATGTTGCATCGCAAATCGTCAGCCCCGCGCGATCAGCAGGAATGAAATCACCGTTCGGAACTCGTACACCAGAAGTGGTGCCGTTCCAGGTGAAAACAACATCATTGTCAAAATTTACGGCTGCTAAATCAGGCAGTTGACCGTAATCGACTTTATGATGGTTCACATCTTGAAGTTTTAGCTGTTTGACAACATCAGTGATCCAGCCTGCGCCAAAGCTTTCCCAAGCCAGCATATCTACGCTGCGTGCGCCAAGGAGCGACCAAAGTGCCATTTCCATAGCACCTGTGTCGGATGCGGGAACGATGCCGATCTTATAATCGACAGGAATGTTCAGAACCTCACGGGTGGTTTCTATTGCTGCTAAAAGCTTATCTTTGCCAATGGCGGCACGGTGAGAGCGGCCAAGGGCGGCATCAGATAATGCATCCAACGACCAAGTGGTCGGTTTGGTGCAGGGGCCGGATGAAAATTGGGGATTGTTCGGGCGAACGCCCGGTCGTTGTATTGTCATTGTATAGTATCCTTACAGATATTTGCCCTTCGTTGGGGAAGGGTGTCCCACTTGCCGCTTTAGGGAAATGATGAAAGGGATGCAACAAAAAACGCTGGTCAAGATGCCGCATTTGATTGATATCAGTCGTAAAGGGCCTAAAAATTTTATGATAGGAAACACTTGAATGTATGTCGCTACTTTAATTGCCAACCCTGAAAGGGCGAATTTAACTTCGGCACTGGCCATTCAATCCGCGATGAAACTTGGCGTGCAGGGTATGGTATGGCTCGCTGAGAATATCGCCTGTGATATTGAAATGGTGAAGTTCCCAAAGAGTTCGGAAGCGGTCAGGCAACACTTGCAGGAACAGGGCATTGATTTCGTGATCCAGCCGATTGAGGGACGGCGTAAAAAGATTCTGCTAGCCGATATGGACAGTACAATGATCCGGCAGGAATGCATTGATGAACTGGCCGCCGAAGCGGGCGTTGGTGCGCATGTGGCTGGGATTACTGCACGTGCGATGAACGGAGAACTGGGTTTTGAAAATTCTTTGATCGAACGGGTTGGATTTATGACAGGCTTGGACAGTTCCGTTATTCAACAAGTCCTAGATAGCAGAATTGATCTGATGCCAGGTGGACCAGAATTGGTGGCGACGATGAAAGCGCACGGGGCCTATGCGGCACTAGTTTCAGGTGGGTTTACGGATTTTACAAAAGCCGTTGCAACAAAGTTGGGCTTTGATGAAAACCGCGCCAATACGTTACTACATGAAAACGGAAAGCTGACAGGTCAGGTAAAAATGCCGATCTTGGGGCGTGAGGCCAAAGTTGAGGCGTTGCAAGAACTGACAGCAAAATTGGGACTGACCGCTAAAGATGTGATTGCAGTTGGTGACGGAGCCAATGATCTAGGTATGCTGACGCTTGCGGGCACCGGTGTAGCTTTGCACGCCAAACCGGTTGTAGCAGCGCAATGTGATGTACGGCTGAATAATGCGGATTTGACGGGCTTGCTCTACGTGCAGGGTTACAGACAAAGTGATTTTGTTTTTCCGAAGACAGTTTCGGAATCATAGAAGTGCTATGATTCACATCTAATTGTCTGGACGTATCCTCCTTTGGTACATTAGATCAACGCAGATTGAATCATGCCCTTCGGGGCAATTGGGAGTAGCTCTTATGAAAATGACCACAGAAGAAGCCTTTGTAAAAGTTTTGCAGATGCACGGTATCGACAATGCGTTTGGGATTATCGGCTCGGCCTTTATGCCAATATCGGATCTTTTCCCGCAAGCGGGTATCACTTTTTGGGATACCGCACACGAATATTCTGGCGGTATGATGGCTGATGGATTTGCCCGTGCATCCGGTAAAATGTCTTTGGCAATCGCCCAAAACGGCCCTGGTATCGCAAACTTTGTGACACCGATCAAAACTGCCTATTGGAACCACACACCTATGCTGTTGGTCACTCCGCAAGCGGCCAATAAAACCATTGGTCAAGGTGGCTTTCAGGAAGTTGAGCAAATGCGCATGTTTGCGGATTGCGTGGCTTACCAAGAAGAAGTGCGAGATCCAAGCCGTATCGCCGAAGTGCTGAACCGTGTGATTACGAAAGCAAAACGCTTGTCCGCACCTGCCCAAATCAACATTCCACGTGATTACTGGACACAAGTGATCGACATAAATCTGCCTGCAATCGTGGATTTTGAACGTCCTGCGGGTGGCACTAATGCGATCTCTGCAGCGGCGAAACTGCTGTCCGAGGCTAAATTTCCTGTGATCTTGAACGGTGCTGGCGTGGTTATCGGTGGTGCAATCCCTGCGTCACAAAACTTGGCTGAACGTTTGGATGCACCTGTTTGTTGTGGCTACCAGCACAATGATGCATTCCCCGGTTCACACCCATTGTTTGCTGGCCCCTTAGGCTATAACGGGTCAAAAGCGGGGATGGAACTTATCTCAAAAGCTGATGTTGTATTGGCGCTGGGCACACGCTTGAACCCGTTTTCAACCTTGCCAGGCTACGGTATTGATTATTGGCCGACATCAGCGAAAATCATTCAGGTTGACATCAACCCTGATCGTATAGGCCTTACCAAACCTGTCACCGTTGGTATTGTCGGTGACGCGAAACAAGTGGCTGAACAGATATTGGCTCAACTAGATGACAGTGCAGGCGATACAGGGCGTAAGGCGCGCCGCGAGTTGATTGCAAGCACCAAGTCAAATTGGGCGCAGACACTGACCTCTATGGACCACGAAGATGACAGCGACGAGGGTATTGATTGGAATGAACGCGCGCGCGCTGACAAACCTGATCATCTGTCACCACGCCAAGCATGGCGGGCCATTCAGGCCGCTTTGCCGAAAGAGGCAATTATTTCATCTGACATCGGCAACGCATGTGCTATCGGCAACGCATATCCATCTTTTGAAGAGGGCCGTAAATACTTGGCTCCTGGCCTGTTTGGTCCCTGTGGTTACAGTTTTCCTGCGATTTTAGGCGCCAAAATAGGTCAACCGAATGTACCTGTTGTGGGCTTTGCTGGTGACGGTGCGTTCGGCATTTCAATGAACGAAATGACCGCCTGTGGTCGTGATGAATGGCCTGCCATTACTATGGTGATTTTCCGCAACTACCAGTGGGGCGCGGAAAAGCGCAACACCACGCTTTGGTACAATGACAACTTTGTCGGTACCGAATTGGATCAAGATGTATCCTATGCGGGCATCGCGCAGGCCTGTGGTGTGACCGGTGTGATTGCGACCACAATGGAAAACCTGACGGAAGTATTAAATACGGCTGTGAAGGCGCAAATGGAAGACGGCGAAACCACTTTTATTGAGGTGATGTTGAACCAAGAGCTTGGCGAACCATTCCGCCGCGACGCGATGACTACTCCGGTTGAAGTTGCAGGGATTGATTCCAAAGATATGCGTTCGCAATAGAACGTTAGATAAATTGCGCACCGCTTTAGAAGCGGTGCGCAAAGACCTGGCACTAGACAGTAACAGTCAAATATGGTTTTCATTCAGGCATGTTTGAAAAAAAATATTTACCCTACTGGATTATCACTCTTATTATAGCTGGCACTGCCATCACGCTTTTGGTGATGGACCGTGTTCCAATATGTAAATGTGGGTACATTAAGCTATGGCATGGTACGGTCGTAAGCTCTGAAAACTCCCAGCATCTGACAGATTGGTACACGCCAAGCCATATTATTCACGGCTTTTTGTTTTATGGCATGCTTTGGCTGACAGCGCGAAAGATATCCTTTGGTTGGCGTCTGGCTATAGCGACCCTGATTGAGGCGGCCTGGGAGATATCTGAAAATACAAATACCGTAATTGAACATTACCGCGCCGTCACCATTTCTCTGGATTACTTCGGGGATTCAGTGGTCAATTCCATGTCGGATATTGTAGCAATGTTGTTTGGGTTTTGGCTTGCACGTCGTTTGCCGATCTGGCTGACAGTTTGTTTGATTATAGGATTTGAAGCCATGACTATAACTATTATTCGCGATGGGCTTGCTCTGAATGTATTGATGCTGCTTTACCCATTGGATGCGGTAAAAGACTGGCAGGGTGCAATTTAAAATGCAGTCTGGTTATCATAATCTTAGTGAATAGAGCATTGCAAAACATGCCGCAGATATGGCTTCTGCCGTTTTGTTAGATAAAAATAAGTCACCGTGCATACAAAAGGCACAACTTGTTTAGAATATGCCAAAATACACCTAATACCAATGAACATAGTATCTGACTCATTTTCAGGGTTCCCTTGGCGCGGAATATGTGAATCAATGTCCCGACAAACATGGGGGATATTATGGGTGCAGCGATACCACTTCGAGATGACTTTGACGGCGACAGACTTCGCAGACTGGCGCGGTCGAGCCGTGACAGCGATCAGACGCGCCGCCTTCTGGCACTGGCGTCAATTTATGACGGCGGTCGGCGGACCGCAGCGGCGCGGATCGGCGACGTGACACTACAGATTATTCGTGACTGGGTGATGCGGTTCAACGTGGACGGAGCAGACGGGTTGATCACGCGCCGGTCTGTCGGGCCAAAACCAAAGCTGACAGCAGAACACCGCCGGGCGCTTGCGGAGATGGTGGAGCGCGGCCCAACCCCCGCGATCCACGGCGTGGTGCGGTGGCGGCGCTGCGATCTGGCGCGCTGGCTCTGCGAAGAGTTTGGCGTTTCAATCGCCGAGGGCACGGTGGGGCGGGTTCTGCGCGAGATGGGTTACCGGAAGCTCTCCGCCCGTCCGCGCCACTACGCGCAGGACGGGGACGCGATTGTTGCGTTTAAAAAAACTTTCCCGCCGAGGTGGAAAAGATCAGGGCCGGTCTGGCCCCAGGCGTAGAAATCGAGCTCTGGTGGCAGGACGAAGCCAGGATAGGTCAAAAAAACAAGATCACGCGACGGTGGGCCAAACGTGGAACCCGACCCAGTGCGCCGCACGATCAGCGAACCCAATGGGCCTATATTTTTGGCGCGATCTGTCCAGCAAAAGGCAAGGGTGCCGGACTCGTCATGCCGTACTGCGACACACATGCAATGGACGCCCATCTCGCCATCATCAGTGGTGAAGTCGGCCCCGGTGCCCACGCTGTAATTCTCGTCGATCAGGCCGGGTGGCATACAACGCCCAATCTCGACGTTCCCGAGAACATCACCCTCCTGCCGCTGCCGCCCCGATCCCCGGAACTGAACCCCCATGAAAATATTTGGCAATTCATGCGCGATAACTGGCTCTCCAACCGTGTATTCAAAGACTACGACGACATTGTCACCCATTGCTGTGAGGCTTGGAACAAGCTCATGAACCAACCTTCGCGCATTCGATCAATCGGTATGCGAGATTGGGCGCATAGGTTGTAGGCCACGCTCGTTGGTATAACTGCGCTTGTTGTACCGATGATTAATCACTAGGTTTGTGGATATGAAATCAATTATAAAAAAATTAAAACGTGGACCCGTTGTAAACGTTATCCGCCTTTCCGGTGTAATTGCCGAGTCCAGCCGTTTCGGTGGTGGTGCCTTGAACGATATTACGTTGGCTCCTGTTTTGGATCGCGCATTTCGTAAGGGCAAACCAAAAGCCGTCGCTATCGCATTGAATTCACCTGGTGGCTCACCTGCTCAATCATCACTTATCGGTGCGCGCATACAACGTCTGTCAAAGGAATTGGATATTCCTGTATTCGCATTTTGCGAAGATGTAGCCGCATCTGGTGGTTATTGGTTGGCTTGCGCCGCAGATGAGATATATGTTGATGACAGCTCGATCGTCGGCTCAATTGGCGTAATTTCTGCATCCTTCGGGTTTCATGAACTGATGCAAAAGCAAGGCGTTGAACGGCGCGTGCATACGGCAGGCCAAGACAAAAGTATGTTGGATCCGTTCCGTCCCGAGCGCCCGTCTGATGTGAAGCGTTTGAAGGCGTTGCAAAAGAAGATCCACAATAATTTTATTGCCCATGTGAAATCCCGCCGCGGGTCAAAACTGAAAAGTGATAAGCTGTTCACCGGTGAAGTCTGGATTGGCAAAGACGCTGTCGATAATGGTCTGGTTGACGGCATTGCGCATCTCGATCCGAAAATGAAAGAGATGTTTGGCGAAGATGTACGTCTGAATAACTTTGGACATAAGAAATCATTCTTTAAACGACTGGGGTTTGGCAGTTCAGTTGATATGTTTTCGAATATGGAAGAACGTATTTTCTGGTCACAGTTTGGATTGTAATTGAGCATGGTTAAGGTCATTACATTTTTTCTTATTGGTATGATGGTATTGGCTCTACTTGGAAAACTACGCGTACCAAACTTGCCCAAGATCAAACGGCGAAAAAAAATCGAAACGACAGGTAAATGCAAAAAATGCGGGGCCTATAACATCGGCACTAAACCCTGTGTATGTGATAAAAAATAAAGAACGGGACGGTTTTGGATTATCTTTTTGTGATAGGCGGTTTCGTCGTATTGTTGGTGGCAGGTGATGCATTGGTGCGCGGCGCAGTTGGTTTGAGTTTGAAACTTGGGATTCCCGCATTGATAGTCAGTTTGACTATTGTGGCCTTTGGAACATCAGCACCTGAATTATTGATTTCGATTAAAGCGGCAATGGAGGGTGCCGCAGGATTGGCTTTGGGCAATATCGTTGGCTCGAATATTGCAAATGTATTGCTGGTATTGGGTATGCCTGCATTGCTGTTTGGTATCTCGACACAAGACGATTCCAGTAAACAGAATTACGTGTACATGATTATTGCATCAATTATTTTCGTGGTTATGGGAATATTGGGGCCGTTCACATTCTATAATGGAGTGTTGATGCTAGTGATGCTGGCAGTGATTCTGTTTCAAGCCTACAGGCATGCAAAGCATTCCCGCGCTGCGCTAAAAGCGGCAACAGAGGAAATTCTACAAACAGATGGTGTTTGGTGGAAAATTATCGCCATGCTTGCTGTTGGTGTGATTGGTTTGCCGATCGGGGCGAACCTGTTGGTAGAAGGTGCTGTAAATATCGCACAAAGGGCAGGTATTGAAGAGGCGGTGATTGGGTTGACAATGGTTGCAATAGGCACGTCTTTGCCTGAACTGGCAACAACCGTTATGGCGGCGTACCGAAAAGAGGCGGATGTGGCGATTGGAAATGTTATCGGATCAAATATATTCAATTTATTGGGTGTGATCGGGGTAACTAGCCTGATCACGACACTTCCAGTACCGCACGCATTTGTATCATTTGATTTTTGGGTGATGTTAGCTTCTTCCCTAGTACTTTTCCCGTTCATCTGGTTCAGGATTGATTTGGGGAAAACCTGGGGGGCATTGTTTCTGGCTGTCTATGCGGCATATGTTGGGCTGTTGTTTATCTAAAAAGAAAAACATCAGCCTAAGTCACAAGTTTTGGAAAAGGTGCTGTGCCTGGAAAAGATCACGACTGGTTTGGACAAATGGAGACCAACATTTGGGATAGAATGTGTTTGTTATCAATGATGAATGACCCTAAAAAATCATCGACTACACTGGTGGTTGTCCACTTTTGTGTTGGTTTTGTTATATTAGGAATTTATTTTCTAATAATATCATATATTTGGATGATATATAAAAATAAACATAATAATTACAATAGCTTAAAAAAAATGCCTAAATAATAGGCAAACCACGGAAGCCCGCCAAAACAAACAAAAAAACAACGAAACCGCTATGTTATCCGCAGAGTTATCCACAGTTTTAGTGGACAGGTTTTTTCTTGTTTGTCATTCAATTATGTGCAGGCCACAGAAGAATCGTATAAATATAACCTATGTCAGATAATGTTTCAAAACAGGTTATGCCAGAAGAAGGTAAGTCTGGGCCTCGCAAAGACGGTCTGCGTGGACACCGGGTAATTCACAGTTATCTGCGAAGCTTGGACAACAGCCCCGGAGTTTACCGCATGCTGGGTGAGCAGGGCGATGTACTTTATGTTGGTAAGGCGCGAAACTTGGTGAAGCGGGTTTCCAGCTATGCGAAGCTTACAGGTCATACAGCACGGATTGGGCGAATGATTTCGGCAACGGCTTCAATGATGTTTCTCACCACACGCACAGAGACCGAAGCGTTGTTGCTGGAACAAAATTTGATCAAGCAGCTGAAACCCAAATATAATGTTCTGCTGCGTGATGATAAAAGCTTTCCAAATATTGTTGTGACCAAAGGGCATAATTTCCCGATGATTAAAAAACATCGCGGCAGACGATCCGAGGCCGGCAGTTATTTCGGCCCGTTTGCCTCGGCGGGTTCAGTGAACCGGACTTTGAACCAGTTACAAAAGATATTTTTATTACGCAATTGCACTGACAGTATGTTTTCCACCCGTACGCGCCCATGTTTGCAATATCAGATTGCACGCTGTTCGGGCCCATGTGTCGGGCATATATCGCAACAGGATTATGCAAGATCTGTAGAGGATGCCGAAAGCTTTCTAAAAGGAAAAACCACCTCTATTCAGAATAAACTGGCAACGGAAATGGCTGACGCAAGTGATGCTATGGAATTTGAGCGTGCAGCGGGTTTGCGTGATCGCATACGCGCGCTGACTGAAGTGCAATCCACCCAAGGAGTGAACCCGCGTATTGTATCAGAGGCAGATGTGATTGCCCTGCACATGTCGGGCGGGCAGGCTTGCGTTCAGGTGTTTTTTATCCGCGCACACCAAAATTGGGGCAACCGTGCGTATTTTCCGCATACAGGAACTGGGGCTGAAGCCCCTGAAATTCTGGAGGCGTTTGTCGGGCAGTTCTATGCGAATAAACAGCCGCCCGGGCAGGTGTTGTTATCGCACGAGATTGAAAATGATGATCTTGTGCAAGAGTTTCTGACTGAAAAGTTGGGAAAAAAAGTTGACGTTCTGGTACCGCAGCGCGGCGAAAAAATGGAACTGATCGCCAATGCGATGCGCAATGCTAAAGAGTCGCTGGCTAGGAAAATGGCAGAGAGTGCAACACAGACCAAGCTGCTGGCGGGACTGGCTGAAGCCTTTGATCTGGATGGCCCGCCGAAGCGGATTGAAATTTATGACAACTCACATATTCAAGGCGCACATGCTGTGGGAGCGATGGTCGTATCCGGTCCTGAAGGGTTTGAAAAATCATCCTATCGCAAGTTTAATATCAAAGGTATGGATCTGACACCCGGGGATGATTTTGGCATGATGAAAGAGGTTTTAGCCCGCCGTTTTAAGCGCCTTCTGAAAGAGGACCCTGATCGCAAATCAAACCTTTGGCCAGATTTATTGCTGATCGATGGCGGCGCAGGGCAAGTATCTGCAGTGGCAGAGATATTGCAGGAATTGGGCGTTGAAGATGTGCCCTTTATCGGGGTGGCCAAAGGGGTGGACCGCGATGCTGGGAAAGAAGAGTTTCACCGGCCTGCACGCCGGCCATTTGCTTTGCGACGGAATGATCCCGTATTGTATTTCACCCAGCGTTTACGCGACGAGGCACATCGCTTTGCTATCGGTACGCACCGTGCGAAACGGGCCAAAGCGTTTACCGCAACTCCACTGGATGAAGTGCCGGGGGTGGGTGCGATGCGCAAGCGAGCCTTGCTGGCGCATTTCGGCTCGGCTAAAGCGGTTTCACGGGCAGGCTTACAGGATTTAAGTTCAGTAGACGGGGTATCCAGCGCGTTAGCAGCCACCATTTATGACTTCTTTCATGACAAAGGTTAAATGATCGGCTAGACGGGTTATATGCACTGGAATGTACCAAATATATTGACGATTATCCGTTTGTTCGCTGCCCCCGGCGTGGCGATCATGTTCTTGTACTTTGCACGCCCCTGGGCGGACTGGTACGCAATGACATTGTTCATACTGGCCGCTATAACCGACTTTTTTGATGGCTATCTGGCGCGTAAATGGGGGCAAGAAAGCAAATTTGGTGCAATGCTTGACCCGATTGCAGACAAAGCAATGGTGGTTATCGCGCTGTTGGTCATCACGGGTGTTTCGGGGATGAACCCGTGGATATTATTGCCAGCCACAATGATCCTGTTTCGTGAAGTTTTCGTATCCGGTTTACGCGAATTTCTGGGTGATCAGGCGAAGCAGCTAAAGGTCACAACACTGGCTAAATGGAAAACAACCGCGCAAATGGTAGCCATTGCAGTACTGTTTGCCCAAGGCGTGTTTGAGCATTACTTCTTCATGCATTCTTACGGCATGGATCCGCTGATTGTGGCAGATGTTTTAAGTGGCCAGGAAGAAGATCTTTTCGGTTTGGGCTGGACATATATCGGCATGAATTACAGCTTCGTTCTGGGGGTTATTTTACTGTGGGTTGCGGGCATTCTGACGTTTGTAACCGGCTATGACTACTTTCGCAAAGCAATGCCCTTCTTGCGGGGTGAAAAATAATGAAATTGGATGTTTTATATTTTGCATGGGTGCGTGAACGCATTGGCGTAGCAAAAGAACAGGTATCAACAGACGCTAAAACAGTTTCTGATTTGATCAAGGAACTGTCTTCGCGTGAAGAGCGCTATCAAGTAGCGTTTCAGGATATGACTGTCGTCAAGATTGCGATTGATCAGGTTCTTGCCCCGTTAGATGCTTCTTTGGCGAATGCAAAAGAAGTGGCATTTTTCCCGCCGATGACAGGTGGCTGAATGAGTGTCAGCGTTCAGGAGAAAGACTTTGACTTAAAGCAGGAAATGACTGCATTGACAAAGGACAATAGCGATATCGGGGCTGTTGTGACATTTGTCGGATTGGTGCGGGATAAAACGGGTGGCACGCTTTTGTCGATGGAATTGGAACACTACCCCGGCATGACCGCACAGGCCTTGGTCAAGATTGAAAAGGCTGCAACAGAACGCTGGTCGCTGAATGCAAGCCGGATAATCCATCGTTATGGAAACCTGAAAACCGGGGCGCAGATTATGATGGTTGCAACTGCATCACCGCACCGTGCGGATGCTTTCGAAGCTGCGGAATTCTTGATGGACTATCTGAAAACGGACGCGCCTTTCTGGAAAAAGGAACATTATAAAGATGGCGCGAAATGGGTAGAGAACAACGCGGCTGATGATGTTGCCAAAGATCGTTGGTCGACTTAACTGCCCTGTACATCGTTCAGTTGCCGACGCAGTGCTTCCGTTTCGCGTCGCGCCGATCCTAATCCCTGCATCGCAGCATCTAGTTCCGCTTCTGCCTGCGCCGCTTTATTGACCAATTCGCGTTCCCTTTGATGCACGTATGTGACTGCTTCATCACGTTGTTCTTCGGCATCGTGCAAACGTGTAGCAAGATCATCAATCTCATCGACATTGGTAGAGTTTATACGACGCAGACGCCCATAACCCATTCTTGCAACCCAGCCTAAAATAAAGAAAATCATGAAGGCAGTGGATATTGCTGTGATCAGTTCATTCTTGTCCATCATCTGTTTCCTTCTTGATTAAACTGAATTCAATACGTCTATTTTTCGCACGACCCGCTTCTGTTGTATTATCGGCGATTGGTTGTGTTTCACCATACCCCTTTGATATCATCTTTGCTGTATGTATACGACGATCCAGAAGTGCACTTAGTACGGCATCTGCGCGCCCTTGGCTTAAAGAGGCATTAGATTCCTCACGACCCTGACTATCAGTATGGCCGCTGATTTCGAATTGCGCGTCAGGACATTCTGCAAGAATTTCCACGATGCTATCCACAACGCCTATACTTGCTTCCTCAATGTTGGATGAAGAAGGCGAAAAGTTGATTTTGTTAACATCTAAAACCGCAGTGATCTGTTTCTCACAGGCTTCATTGCTAAGATTTACTTCAACAGGCTTCACAATAAGATTCGCATCGAACTCCACATTGCTGGTATAGTTTGCATCCGCACCTACGCGTGTTACAAAAATGTGTGAAACAATCGAGGAAATATCCTGTTGGTCACTTTTCCCATTAATAATCACTTCGTCTGGCAACACAATAACACTACCGTTACGCATTTGCGATAGTGCTTCCAAGCCAGCCATTGACCGTATTGTCCAGCCCTCGGGCAAATTGTCTACAATGCGTGTTTGATTGTAAATGTTTTCCGTCCCAAACAAAGAAGCTGCATATGCCGAGATAGTATCTTTGCGTAGCTTGTCGGGTACACGCCCGCGTATCTGCACCAGACCTTCCGGGCTTTTTGTGACAGTAAAGTCAGGTAAAATCACCTCGCCTGTTTGGCCATCGATAATCGGTTTTGGAGTTAAAATAGAATGCAGGGAAAACAATTTTGGTAATGCATTTTCAAGTTTTGCAACTGCTGCATCAAAACCGACTTGTTCAACGTCTTCAGAAGCAATAAGCGAAATATCGGAATCTGATAGCGTGATAGTGCCATTGCGGATATCCCTCATTGCATCTATCGAAAGAATAACAGCTTTGCTCCAGTCTGTTGTCGGGACACCCAAACCAACTTTACATTTAATATCTTCTGTTAGATTTACACGAGAAAGGGCGCGGGCAATTTTTGCGCCGGAAAAATTAGAATCGACTGAACAGGCATCTAACATACCTTGACCATCAACCACTTTAAGTCTGAATAAAAATGGAGTGATCACCGGTCGTGGCGCAGAGATGCCAAGGATCAATTTTACATGTGCGGGTTTGTCTTTGGTTAGGGATTGTTGCAGGCTCTTTTGTTCTTTTGGCGTGTCTGAAACTGCCGTCACTTTGACCCGTCCGGGCGTTAAGCTGATTTTTGAACGCGGAATTTGCTTCAAGCGTGACAATGCGAAATCCACTGTATCTTTCCACCCTTCAGGTGCGGGGTAATCCGTTTGTTCAAGCATGTCGGTAATTTGTGTATCAGGATGCAGGACGCGAACCTGCTCAAGAATATATTCACGCCCAGTTGATGTGGGAATTAAACCGATCAATGAAACGCGCTCTACATTACGTAATATTTCCAACGAGAATTTCGGTGGTTGCAGCCCGTCAGGTTGTGAAACTTTGGTTATATCATAAACGCGGTTCTGATTGATATTCTCATTGATCAGTTGAAGTGTCCTGTACCGTGTTGCTTCATTCTCAGCCAAACCCCCGACAATAATCTGATAGCCATCAGCACGTACCGTTGCCCAGGTTTCACCGGCCTCGTTTAAGAGTGTTGCCAGATTTCGCACTGTGTGCCGCTCTATATGGTCAACTAGTTTTCCCGCACTGAATACGGCCAAGGCAATTGCCAGTACGAAACTGATTGCTGCTGTAAGAAAAGCGGTGCGCCGCATGTGTTAGCCTTTGTGCGAATGTGCGAAATTGATGTTTAATCTATGCTGTATCTGCATTCAAGAACCAATGCCGGAAGCTTTGAATATCAGCAGTATTCCCCAAAAAACAACAGGGATCAGCCCCGCATCGCGATTTTCCCGGAACAATTTTAAACAAATTTCCGCATTATCTATATCCAGGCGTCGTAATTGCCACATCATATGCATCCCAAATGCCCAAATGCCGATCAATGCGACACTAAGGGTAATCGGATGGGCGTGATCCAGAATGGCAAATAAAAGCGCGAATGTCATCAAAGTGATTGTGATGATCTGGAATTTTGATAGCCATGCATGTGTACGGATGCCAAACAACCGGGCCGTGGATTTGACACCAATCAGTGCGTCATCTTCTTTGTCCTGATGCGCGTAGATAGTGTCATAGAATAATGTCCAGCTGATACCAGAAAGGTATAGCAAAACCGGCGCCCAAGTAAGGCTGCCCGTATGGGCTGCCCAGCCCAATAATGCGCCCCAATTAAATGCAACGCCCAAAAATACCTGCGGCCACCACGTAAAGCGTTTGGCAAATGGATAGATCAAGACAGGGACAAGGGCAATGATACCTAATAGAATTGCAGAATTGTTGAACGTCAGCAAAACCCCAAAGGCAATTACGGCTTGTGCGATCATCCAAACCGCTGCTTGCTTTGTAGTAACTTGACCCGATGGGATAGGTCGTGATTTTGTGCGTTCCACTTTTCCGTCGATATCGCGGTCTGAAATATCATTCCATGTACAGCCTGCACCGCGCATTAAAAAAGCACCGATCGCACAGGCAATGAAATACCATGCATCTAACCAGTTGGCCCCGTTCGGATCGCCAAGAGCTGCCAGAAACAACCCCCACCAACAAGGGATCAGTAATAACCATGTGCCTGCAGGTCGATCCGCACGCGACAGGCGCAGATAGGGGCGTGACCATGCAGGGCAAAACCGGTCAACCCAGTTTTTATCCGTAGCATCGGCCACGCGGCCTTCAACTTGGGCTGGTTTCTTTTCGTGTTCATGCATAAGTTCAGGCCATGACAGTTAAAGCTAAAATCAGACTCTATGTAGACGCGCCTTTGGGTAAAGGGCAATCCCTATCCCTGTCCAAAGAGCAGGCACATTAGACCTGCTTCACAATAGGTTATTTTTATGCGAGGAAGTGCCTGGAGGTATCATTTTATGAAAGCTTTGAAGATTTTAAGTGCACAACCTGCATTGTTTTTTCGACTATCGGGCATCCGCCTTACAGATTTCAACGCCCTGGTTGCGACACTTCATCCGATCTGGTTGAAAAGTGAGGAGAAACGCCTGTCCCGCAAAGACAGGCAACGTGCGATTGGGGGTGGGATGAACTATCGCCTGGAGTTCGCAGAACAGCTTCTGCTCTGCCTGATGTATTACCGAACCTATACCAGCCATGCTTTTATGGGGCTTGTATTCAATGTATCCTCTCCGACAGTTTGCCGCCGCATTCAAGCCATGACAGAGTTGATGGCAGGCCATTTTCGGATGCCTGAACGTAAAGTAAAGTTGTCGGAAGTGGAAAAGGCTGATCTGCTTTACCTGATGATTGATGGTACTGAGCGTCCAGTTCAACGGCCCGGGAAGCCCTCGGCTCGAAAAGCAAAATATTCTGGCAAGAAAAAGAAGCACACGGCGTCCCACCAGATCATCACAGATGACAAGAAGTGTATACTGGCTGTTGGATGCGCCCATGACGGGCGCAAACATGACAAGCGTATTTATGATGAGACCCGCGTGGATAGGCCCCCTGATATACTTACCCTTGGGGATTTAGGATATCTGGGGACATCACTGGAAATCCCCCTGAAAACATCAAAGAAAAAACCACTTACGAAAGAAGAACAAGAATACAATACATGGCATTCAAAACTACGCATTGGCGTAGAGCACGGTATTGGCCGCATGAAAAAGTTCAATATATTTTCGGATATTCACCGCAACAACCAACAACAAAACATGATTGCCAAGAATGTCGGAGCACTCGCAAATATGAATTTGAAAACAGTTTGAAAAAACGGGTGGGGATACTTGTGTCTAAAAATATTCGACCCTATTATGAATCGGGTCTATTATATAACGGTTGTTATGCGCCAAAAAATTGGCGCCTATGTGGCCCTGTTCAACGGGCGTAATGGTGAGTGGCTATCCGAATTGGTTGAAGCAGGTAAACGCCGGGCTGTTTTAATTTGTAACGAACAAACAAAACCTCAACAGAACCCACCGGATGTCTGGCTGTATTTTGCCCCGATAAAGAAGGTGCGCACAGATTTTATCGTTGAAAAAGCAACTGAACTGGGGGTGGCACGGATTTTCCCTGTGCAAACCGATTTCACCAATGCGGAACGGATCAGACAAGACCGCTTGCAGGCTCATGCGATTGAAGCAGCCGAGCAGTGCGGTGGTACTTTCGTACCGCCCGTTCAGGCTTTGCAAAAGCTGGATGCGGTTTTGTCGCACTGGCCCAGTAATCGCAAATTGTTGTTTTGCGATGAAACTCTGGTGGGCGAGATCACACAAGGGTTGGGTGGGGCAAAAGATGAAAAATGGGCGATATTGATCGGGCCCGAAGGTGGGTTTTCAGACGCTGAAATTATGCGGCTTCGAAAGATGGACGAAACCCGTCCCATCAGCCTTGGCCCGCGGGTGTTACGAGCGGATACTGCTGCGGTTGCCGCACTTACATTATGGCAAAAGACACTGGGGGACTGGCGATGAGTTTTATCAGGCCATCGATTTTGATGCATTTCACAAAATGGCGTGAAGCTTATTTTGTAACGGGTGTTCTATTGATAGGTGTTTGGCTGTTTATGCGCGGTTTCGCAACGCTAAATCTTGTATTACAGGCATTGGGCCTGATTGTATCACTTGCTGGTATCGTGTTGTTACGCACGGCGATCCAGCGAATACGCTTTAAACGAACGCAAAAAGCCCCTGGAATGGTTGATGTAACCGAACGTGAGATCAGTTATTTTGGACCTATGCACGGCAAGTCCATAGCACTTGAAAGTTTGCGTAAAATCGAACTGCGCGAAAGTGAAGTCTATGGGGCGATTTGGGTGCTGCATCACTTAGATGGTGACCCGATGATTGTACCGGTCTCTGCGAAAGGCTCTGATCGTTTGTTTGATGCATTTACCAGCCTGTCTGGCGTGAAAATGGATATATTGGTTGCAGCAGTCAATCAGGTGCCTGTGCACAGCCAAGTGATCTGGGAACAAGGTTAATGAATCATATCTGCTTGACAGTTTGGCATGAAACTGGCCCATTCAATACAAACAGATATTAGGAAATAAGATATGTCGATCCCACAATCGGGCGGTGGCCCAATCGAAAACTACGCGCAATTAGCAGAACATCTGGCAGAGGGTTGCAAACCCAAAGAAGATTGGCGCATCGGTACCGAACATGAAAAATTCGGCTACAACAAAGATACGCTACTACCATTGCCCTATGAAGGGCCTTGTTCGATTAAAGCTATGCTGGAAGGCCTGCGTGACGAATTCAATTGGTCACCAGTACTGGAAGCTGGCAATATAATTGGGTTGGAAAAAGACGGAGCGAACGTATCGTTAGAACCGGGTGGGCAACTGGAGCTGTCAGGTGCCCCGCTGGAAACCATTCATGAAACTTGTGATGAGGTAAACGTACATCTTGAACAAGTGCAAACTGTCGCTGACCGTATCGGTGCAGGTTATATAGGGTTGGGTGCGTCGCCTGACTGGATGCATGAGCAAGTCCCGATGATGCCAAAAGGCCGGTATCGTTTGATGACCGATTACATGGGGCGCGTTGGCACTCATGGCACCCAAATGATGTACCGTACTTGTACGGTGCAGGTAAATTTGGATTTCGGGTCTGAGGCTGACATGGTGAAAAAGATGCGTGTGGCATTGGCTTTGCAACCTGTTGCCACAGCACTCTTTGCTAATTCGCCGTTCTTTGAAGGCAAAGAAACCGGCCTGAAAAGCTGGCGTTCACGTGTATGGCGTGATCTGGATGCTTCACGTACGGGCATGTTGCCGTTTGTTTTTGAAGATGGCATGGGGTTTGAGGCATGGGTTGAGTATATGCTCGATGTGCCGATGTATTTTGTCTACCGAGATGGCAAATATATTGATGCGCTGGGCCAATCGTTCCGCGATTTTATGGACGGCAAATTGCCTGCATTGCCGGGGGAAACCCCGACGATGTCCGATTGGGCTGACCATTTAACGACTTGTTTCCCCGAAGCGCGTTTGAAAAAATTCATTGAAATGCGCGGGGCCGATGGTGGCCCGTGGCGGCGTATCTGTGCGTTACCTGCCTATTGGGTGGGATTGATCTATGATCAAACTGCTTTGGATGCGGCGTGGGACCTGTGTAAAGATTGGGATGCTGAGACGCGTGAAGCTTTGCGTGTGGCGGCATCTGCTGACGGGATTGCGGCCAAGGTTGGTAATATTTCGATGCTTGATCTTGCCCGTGAAACCGTGGCGATTTCCAAGGCAGGGCTGGCGGCGCGTGCGCGGCCGGGCGCCGGTGGGATGATCCCTGATGAGACACATTTTTTGAATGCCTTGGAAGAGGTCATTGAAACAGGTATGTCGCCGTCTTGTGAATTGACGCAAAAATATCATGGTGAATGGGGTGGTGATATGAAGCGGATTTATGCGGATTATAGCTATTGAATCCTTCGGGAAATTCCAATGTCCCAACTGGGACACATGCTAACTAGTTGATATTACTTTGTTATCTGAAAAGTACCAGGGTTTTACTGAGACTTTCATTAAACTTTAAAAAGGCCACTTAATGCGGCCTTTTTATCAATTCATACGTATCGAATTATGCCACCGGGTCTGGGCCGAAACGGTTATCGCCTTCGGTGCCGCGTGTCACGAACAGGTATAGGATATAAAGCAACCCGATTAATGGGACAAACAGGATCAACAGCCACCACCCGCTTTTATCTTTATCGTGCATGCGTCGAATGCCAGCGCAAATAGACGGTGCTAGAATAGCAAGTGTGACAATCAGGCTGAAAAGCAGAGTTTGCATTGAGGCATCAATTAGGTTTGCGATGATTGTCAGGATGAAAGTGAAAAGGTAGAACCACCAGTATTCGGATCGCGCTGCCCGTCCTTCGATTGTAAAATACTTGTTTAAGCAAGTTTTAACTGCTGTCATGAAATCCATGATTATCCCCTTTTACCAATTTTGGGCTCTACGCCCTTTATGATGCGTTTTATATTTTCTGAGTGCTTGAACCAAATGAACATGGCTAGCACAATTGCCATTAATACACCAGATTTGGTATCTAGCAAGTACAACCATACAGGGGCTAGTGCAGAGCATACTAATCCAGAAGCTGATGAAATGCGCACGATAATGGCTGTGGCAAGCCATGTCAGGCAAGTTGCCAAGCCTGCCCAAAAATTTATTGCCAGCAATATCCCCAGAAAAACGGCAACCGCTTTGCCGCCTTTGAACTTTAGCCAAACAGGATAAAGATGACCAAGGAATGCAAATAACCCTGCAACTTGCACTGCTGTTTCGCCAAAGAAATAACGTGCCAGCAACACTGCAACCGCACCTTTGCCGGCATCGAACACAAGCGTCAGGAAGGCGGCAAATTTATTACCTGTGCGCAACACATTAGTGGCCCCGATATTGCCAGAACCGATTTCGCGCAGATTGCCCAGCCCCATGACTTTGGCGATGACCATGCCAAACGGGATCGAGCCCAGCAGATAGGATAGGCTGGCAACGGCTATGATCGCAGTAACGGGTAGGTTTAAATCAGGATACATATGTATCACTCCTAAGTTAAAGATGTGTAGGCAAGGCACGTCACTTATTCATAGTTTAGCCTAAAGTTTTTGAAAAGAACCCTGAAAAGTAATGAATTTGACACATAACTGGCACCCTCGTAGAGTTTATTTTTTGAATGGGGGATAAAATGGTTGGAAGTGCAAACGAGATAAAAACTATGGCGGAAAATTATGCCAAGGCATGGTGTTCATTATCGCCGGAAGCGGTTGCATCATTTTATGCACCTGACGGACAAATCACCATTAACAAAGGGGATGCTATAAAGGGGCGCGATGCGATTATGGAAATGGTATCGGGGTTCTACGTGGAATTTCCCGATCTCGTTGTTCGTTGTGATGAAGTGCGAACATCAGGGGATCATGCGATTTTTATCTGGACATTAGAAGGCCACCATTCAGAAACCAAGAACTATGTGAAAGTTGGCGGTTGGGAAGAATGGGAGCTGGATGAAAACACCCAAGTGAAGTCGTCATTAGGGTGGTTTGACGGGCAGGAATATGAACGACAAATAGCAGAAGGTTTGTAAGGGATAGCCATAATAAGCTACCCTGCTTGATAAACTTCCTGCCCTTTAAGGAACGTGCGCAACACAACACCTTGCATACGTCGCCCGTCAAACGGTGTGTTCTTCGATTTGGATTTCAGCGTGGTGCGATCCAGTATGAACGGCTTGTCAGGATCAAACAGTACCAGATCGGCAGGCGCGCCTTTGGTCAGACGACCAGCTTTCAAACCCAGTAATTTGGCAGGGTTAAGGGATAAAGCCCGCCACAGGGTCGGCATATCCATATAGCCGCCGTGCACAAGTTGCATCGCGGCGGGCAGCAGGGTTTCAAGGCCGACGGCCCCTGATGCGGCCTCTTCAAACGGCAGGCGTTTGCTTTCCTCATCCTGCGGGGTGTGCATGGAGCTGATGATGTCGATCAGCCCGCTGGCCACTGCTTCAACCGTGGCTATGCGATCAGTTTCGTGGCGCAGGGGTGGTTTGACTTTGAAGAAGGTACGGTAGCCTTCGATATCCAGCTCGTTCAGCGTTAAGTGATGGATCGATGCCCCTGCGGTGACATTCAACCCTGCCGCTTTGGCGCGTTCCAGAACAGGCAGGGCCACGGCGGTTGAGATTTGATCGACGTGGTATTTTACCCCGGTCATTTCCACCAAAGCCATATCGCGTTCCAGCTGAATGCGTTCGGCCATGGGCGATGCGCCCGGCAAGCCCAGTTTGGTAGCAAACGGGCCGGATGTGGCAGCCGTGCCTTTGCTAAGTGAAGGGTCTTGAATATGACCCATGACCAAAGCGTTCAGACCTTTGGCATAGGTCAGGCAGCGGCCGAATATTTTATTGTCGGCAATAACGCTGTCGGCATCGGAAAAAGCCACTGCACCCGCGTCTTGCAAAAAGCCGATCTCGGCCATTTCCTTGCCGCCCCGCCCACGGGTCATGGCAGCCATTGGCAGAACGTTTACACAAGCGTCTTCTATCGCGCGGCTAAGGGCGAAGTGTAGGGTTTCAGGGCTGTCTATCGCGGGTTCTGTATCGGGGCGAATGACCATCGTGGTGACACCGCCTGCCGCCGCTGCGCGGCCCGCAGAGGCAAAACTTTCCTTGTGTCGTTCGCCCGGTTCGCAGATCTTGACCCCGATGTCGATGATGCCGGGGGCAAGGCATTTGCCGCCGCAGTCAATGGTTTCACCTATAGGCGTGTCGCCATAGGTAACATCAGCGATTATGCTGTTTTCAATGATGACAGAGCCAAGCTTATCCGTCCCGTTTTCAGGATCAATCAGACGGGCGTTGGTAAGAATAACAGTCATAAGCTGGCCCCTTGGATTTTGCGTAGTTTATCGTAAACATCTTGCCCGTCCAATATACGTTCAAACCCGATATCAACCTTATAAGTCCTGTTTTTTTTGCGTCGCGTTTCCTGTGCAAAATAAATTGTGGCTAGGGTTCCTTCTTGAAAATCAAGGCGGGTTTTTTTTGTGATCGGGTAAGTTTTTATGTTTTTACCTTTTATCGGCAAATCGGTTGCGATCATCGCGCGTTTATTTGTCAGCGTGTACCATGTGTGCCTGCGTATGAACGTTCCACCAAACAATGCTGGTAAAGCGATAAAAATACCGACCGCAAAATGTAGCAACCCGAACATCCAAAAGTTACCGCCGCTATTTGATGCGGAAATCATCCAAAATAAGGCAAATCCTGCAAAGGCAGTGCCAAACAATGCCCCAATAATATTTTTCGCTTTTATGACAATTGCCCCGTCAGGGCGGCCATGCCAGAGAATGCGTTCGCCCCGTGCAAGGATGTCATCCCAAGCTTCGGAGCCAGTTAGCTTGGGAGCCTTTTTTTTATTAAAACCAACTCTTCGAGTCATGCCATCATCCGGTTTGCCGGTTTTGTGTCGCGCAAACCATCCGCCAGCAAATGCATCGCCGCCATCCGCACTGCCACTCCCATTTCGACCTGTTCCTGAATAACTGACCGTGTCACGTCATCGGCGATGTCGCCGTCGATTTCAACGCCACGGTTCATCGGGCCGGGGTGCATGACGATGGCGTCGGGTTTGGCGTTGGCCAGTTTCTTCACGTTTAGCCCCCAGCGATGGTAGTATTCGCGTTCGGACGGGATAAATGCGCCGTCCATGCGTTCGCGTTGCAGTCGCAGCATCATCACTACATCGACGCCCTTAAGGCCTTCGTTCATGTCGTGAAACACCTCGACCCCGAATTTGTCGATGCCTGCGGGCAACAAGGTTTGTGGTGCGATCAACCGAATGCGGCTTTCCATCTTGTTCAGCAGGAAGATGTTCGAGCGTGCGACACGGCTGTGGGCAATATCACCGCAAATCGCCACTGAAAGCCGGTGCAAACGGCCTTTGGCACGGCGAATGGTTAGCGCGTCCAGTAAAGCCTGGGTCGGGTGTTCATGGCGGCCGTCGCCTGCGTTTAGCACGGCGCAATTTACTTTTTCTGACAGCAGATCAACCGCGCCCGATTGCGGATGACGCATGACTAAAAGATCGGGGTTCATCGCGTTCAGGGTCAGGGCGGTATCGACCAGCGTTTCGCCCTTTTTAATCGACGATGCGCCCAAGGCCATGTTCATTACATCCGCCCCCAGCCGTTTACCGGCCAGCTCGAAACTGGCCTGTGTGCGGGTGGAATTTTCGAAAAACATGTTGATCTGGGTCAGGCCTGCCAAAATATTGGAATGTTTATTGGCTTGGCGGTTTAGATCAACGTAACTTTCGGCCAGATCAAGAATGGTTGTAATATCGGTAGGGTTAAGCTGTTCTATTCCCAGAAGGTGGCGCACCGAAATTCCCATAAAGGCCCTCGTATATGATTTTGCCGCTTATAAGATGGGATTGATGCAGAAACAAGGGATTTACGCGCGGTACCAGAGTTTCTATTCTGTCAGGGAATCTGGAACCTGATGAATGACACCCGAGTTTGATTATACCGCCGCCAAAGCGGCCCTTGAATGGCAAATCGAGCTGGGCGTGGATGAATGTATCTGTGAGACCCCGATCAACCGATATGAGGTTAAACCGCAAAAGCTGAAGCTGGGGCCGACATCTAATATAGCGCCGGTCAGCGCAATGCCCTCGGTTATCCCTGTGCAGGACAGTGCGGCTGATATTGCGGGCATTATGGCGGGCCGTTGTGCAGATTTAACTGCGTTACGTGATGCCATGGCGGTATTTGATCACTGTGCTTTAAAAAAAGGTGCTAAAAAACTGGTGTTTGCGGATGGCAATCCGTCTGCGCGCGTTATGATTATCGGCGAAGCCCCAGGGCGTGATGAGGATGCCCAAGGCTTGCCTTTTGTCGGGGGCGCAGGGCAACTATTGGATAAAATGTTTGAGGCTATTGGTATGATGCGCACGGGCGAAACAGCGCAAGATGCACTTTACATAACTAATGTGATGCCTTGGCGACCACCGCAAAACCGTGATCCTGAGCCAGAAGAAATCACCATGATGTTGCCGTTCCTAAAGCGTCATATTGAATTGGTTGACCCCGATATGATCGTGCTGATGGGCAACACCGCCTGTCAAGCGGTTCTGGGGCGCAAGGGAATAACGCGCCTGCGTGGCAATTGGACCTCTGCCTTTGATAAACCCGTTATGCCAATGTTCCACCCAGCAGCCTTGTTGCGCGATGGAACAAAAAAAGCTGATGCCTGGGCAGACCTATTGTCAATTCAGGCCCACCTGAAGGAATAAACTATGGCTGAACCACGTGAATTTGTTCCAGTACGCATTGCTGTGCTGACTGTATCGGATACCCGTAAACTGGAAGATGACCGATCTGGCGACATTCTGGTCGGGCGTCTTGAAGCGGCCGGGCATGTATTGGCAGAGCGCAAGATCATTCAGGATGAGCGCGCTCAGGTGGCGGATCAATTGCGCACATGGTGCAAAGATAAATCGGTTGATGTGGTTATCTCGACAGGCGGCACTGGCCTGACTGGCCGTGATATAACTGTTGAAGCGCACCGTGATGTTTATGAAAAACAAATCGATGCGTTTTCCACCCTGTTCACGATTGTTTCGATGAAAAAGATAGGTACCTCAGCTGTGCAATCGCGGGCCTGTGCAGGTGTGGCTCTAGGCACGTATCTGTTTGCATTGCCCGGCAGCCCCGGCGCGTGCAAAGACGGTTGGGATGAAATCCTGCAACACCAGTTGGATTATCGTCACATGCCGTGTAATTTTATCGAAATGATGCCGCGTCTTGATGAACACTTACGCCGGAAATGATGGGCGACGAATTTCACACATTAGGCATTTGGAAGAACCCTGATAGATATAAGGCTGCGATTATTCTGTTACGGGATAATTATGGCCGCGTGTCCATTCAATTCCGTGATGACTTTGAAGGCGTGCTGCAAGGTGGCCTTTGGGGCTTTTTCGGTGGTGAGATTGAACATGGCGAAACAGCACGACAGGCCGCTGTACGTGAACTATCAGAGGAAACCGGTATAACAGTGCCGCAAAATGCGTTGATCCCTTTTGTCAAAACATTATCCGAGACAGGTGGAAACGGGCAACATTACGTGTTCATTTCCAAGCAAATCGTTGATGTGTCGCATCTGTCATTACGTGAAGGAGCCGGCTTTGCATTTATCCACCAGTATCAACTTGATCAATTCAATCTGATCCCTGCTGCAAAGCGTGTTCTGTCTTATTATTTTGACAAACACGGTGGATAACGAATAAATCATTTATCCTACATCGACAGAATGATACGCTGAAATCGTATAATACCCGAATAAGTTTGACCAGTTTGCGTTGAGGAAAGAATGAGATTCATCATACGGGGCTTTTTTGGCCTGTTTCTTGCCGGCCTAACGGCGGCACTTATTTTGGCGGCGGCAACTATTTTGTCTTCGGCGATAAAAGATAGCGAACCGGATGGCAATCATGGCAGTCGTGCGCAGGAACGCACCTTTGCTGTGAATGTAGCAAGGGTACAGCCGATTAATGCGATCCCAGTTATTGAAACCTTTGGCGAAGTAATCAGCGGACGGACATTGGAATTACGTGCGGCATCAGGTGGTGCATTGGTGCAAATGGCGGGCAGTTTTAGGGAGGGTGGTGTCGTACAAAAAGGTGCACTGTTGTTCCAGACAGATCCGGCAACGGCTTCTGCAAATGCGCAGCTTTCGCAAGCTGCGCTTGATGAGGCTGAAGTAGAGCTAAATGAAGCGATCGAGGCTTTGGTGCTGGCAAAAGATGAGCTGGTAGCCGCAAAAAATCAATACGGTTTGCGCCAACAGGTATTAGCGCGACAGACATCGTTGCGTGAGCGTGGAATTGGTACAGAGACCGCGTTGGAAACCGCGGCTCTTGCGGCTTCTGCCGCGGAGCAGGGCATATTGTCAAAACGTCAGGCCTTAGCCAATGCTAAAGCGCGGATAAACCGTGCCAAAATATCATTATCGCGCAGCAATATCAATTTCAACGAAACGGCACGCATTCTTGCGGAAACCTCTGTAATCGCAAAGTTCGACGGAGTACTAAGTGAAGTCACTGCTGATTTGGGAACGCTGGTAAATCCTGGTGAACGCTTGGCATTATTGATTGACCCGAATGCTTTGGAAGTGACGTTTAGAATTTCAAATACTGAATTCAACAATATGATGCGGGAAGGGCTGAATTTAAGCCAGGTAAAAGTATACGTAAGCATTGATGGCCGTGGTGAAGTAATAACAGCCAACGTTGGCAGGGTCAGTGCCGCAGTGGGTGAAGGCCAGACCGGGCGCGAACTATTTGCCTCTCTCGACCCAGATAAAATTGCAACTGTCCGTCCCGGTGACTTTGTTACAGTACACCTAGAGGAACCGGCATTGAAGAATGTTGCTATCCTGCCCGCAACCGCAGTATCTGCTACGGGTGAAGTGCTGGTTTTGCGCGAAGATGATCGTCTGGAAGCCCTAATGGTTATTATTTTACGTAAACAGGGCGATGACATCATTGTGACAACAGACGGTTTGGCTGGTCGCGAAGTTGTTTTGGAGCGTGCGCCGCAACTGGGCGCGGGAATAAAAGTGGAGCCACGCCGTATAAACGAAGGATTGCCTCGCGAGCAATCCATGAGTGAATAGATTATGGCGATGCGGCAACTTTCAGATACAGCAGGCGGTGTTCTGTCATATTTTACCAGACATGGTACTGCTGCCAATTTGCTTTTGGTGATTATGCTGGTGTTCGGTTTTTCGGCCGCGACGCAGATTAGATCACAATTTTTTCCAGATGTTGTCGTGAATAATGTCACCGTTTCAGTAAAATGGGATGGTGCCGGGCCCGTTGAAATAGATGATGGCATAGTAGCCTTGCTTGAACCCGTACTTCTGGCGGTTGAAGGTGTTGAAAGCAGTTCATCGAAAGCCATTGAAGGCCGCGCTTCGATCTTTTTGGAGTTTGAGCCGAATTGGGATATGGCGCGTGCAGACGATGATGTGCGTGCGGCAGTTGATAGTGTAACGGATTTGCCGGACGGTATAGATGATCCAATTGTCCGGCGTGGTTCATGGCGTGACCGGGTAACAGATGTGGTGATCACGGGGCCTGTACAACCTGCGCAATTGGGTCGTTTTGCTGACGAATTTACTGCCCGCTTATTCCGTGAAGGTGTAACACGTACATCTATTCGCGGTGTTTCCGCCCCGGAGATTGAGGTTTCCGTACCTGAATTGTCGTTGATCCAATATGATGTGTCATTGCGCCAGATTGCGGATGTGATCGCAGGCGAGGCAAATACAGACCCTGCTGGGGATGTGGCCGGGGGGGGGGCGCGTGTGAAAACAGGCGTTGAAAAACGTACTGCCGAAGACATTCAGTCGTTGGTCGTAAAATCAAACCCTGACGGATCAAAATTGCGTATTTCCGATGTGGCCACTGTGGATGTGCTGGGAAGCGATAGTGGGCGCGCCTATTTTGTAGGCAACAACCCCGCCATTTCTATCCGTGTCGATCGCGCCGATAAGGGCGATGCAATTTTGATGCAGGCAACGGTGCAACGTGTTGCGGATGAGATGCAGTTAACACTTCCCGCAGGCGTAAAAATCGACCTTATACGCACGCGCTCACAGGCCATTTCCGATCGTTTGGGTATTTTGTTGGATAATGGCTTAATGGGGTTGGCCTTGGTTGTACTGCTGCTGTTTATATTCCTGAATGCCCGTACTGCCATTTGGGTTGCCGCAGGTATTCCTGCGTCGATGTTTGCCGCTATCGCTGTTATGTATCTGTTCGGCATGACTATTAACATGGTGTCACTATTTGGGCTGATAATATGCCTTGGCATTGTTGTTGATGATGCGATTGTGGTTGGTGAACATGCTGATTTTCGGGCAAGAACTATGGGCGAAGACCCTATAACGGCTTCTGAAAACGCAGCAAGACGCATGGCTCCACCAGTGTTCGCTGCGACTGTAACAACAGTTTTGGCATTTTGGAGTTTGACATTTGTTGGCGGGCATTTTGGTATATTAATAATTGATATTCCGCTGACTGTGATCATCGTTTTGCTTGCATCCTTGATCGAATGTTTCATCATTTTGCCAAACCACATGAGTCATTCTATCGGGAAAAAAGCTGATAAATGGTATGATCTGCCCAGCATCTTGTTTAACCGAGGATTTAAAAAATTCCGCGGTTCTATTTTCAAACCCTTTATGCATTGGGTTCTGGTATTTCGTTATCCGGTATTGGCTGCCGCCATGTTGCTTTTGGCAATACAGTTAGGCTCATTCTTTAGGGGTGATGTTACATGGCGATTTTTTAATGCACCGGAACGCGGTTCTATATCTGCGAATATTGCCATGCTTCCGGGTGCGGACAGAAGTGATACACTGGAAATGGTGCACGAGTTGCAAACTACTATTGATGCGACTGCGAAGGAATATAAAGAAGAATACGGTGTGAACCCAGTGACCTATGTTATTGCCGAGGTCGGTGGCAATACGGGACGGGGTTTATCTGGCACTGACAGCAAAGACAAAGACCTGCTTGGCTCTATCGCAGTGGACTTGATTGATGCTGATTTCAGACCGTATACATCATATGTCTTTTTAGGAAGCGTCAAAGAAGCTGTGCGGAATCACGCGCAATTGGAAACAATCAGCTTTCGCCGCTGGCGCTCGGGTCCGGGCGGGGACGCTTTGGATGTGCAGTTTTTTGGTGCTGATACAGAAATCCTGAAAAAGGCCGCTGAAACACTGAAAACAGAGATGTCAAAATACCCGGAAGTGTCATCGCTAGAGGATACTCTGGCATATGATAAAGAGGAACTGATCCTTGAACTGACACCACAAGGCCAAGCTTTGGGCTTTACTATTGATGCAATAGGCCGAGAACTGCGCAATCGGTTGAACGGGATCACGGCGGCAACATTTCCAGTTGGGGGGCGCACATCTGATGTGACCGTGCGCTTGAGCGACAGCGAATTAACCGCGGATTTTCTGGATAAAACGAAATTGCGCAGCCTAGCAGGGGAATATGTGAACCTGTCTGATATAGTATCGGTCAACACCAAAATAGGGTTTTCCACAGTCCGGCGTGAAAACGGTATCCGGCTGGTGACTGTTACAGGTGATATTTCCGAAGATGATCCGGTGCGCGCGCAAGAAATTGTCGATAATCTGCGTTCGGGGGTACTACCGAGAATCGCATCAGAAATGGGTGTGGAATGGCGATTGGCCGGTTTGGCAGAACAAGAGCAGGATTTTTTAACAGATGCGTTAACAGGCTTTATCCTATGTTTGCTGGGTATCTATTTGGCACTGACATGGGTCTTTGCAAGTTGGTCGCGCCCGTTTGTCGTTATGTCGATTATTCCGTTTGGTCTGGTTGGTGCGATTTATGGTCATAATGTATGGGATGTGCCATTATCGATATTTTCCGTCGTGGGCCTTTTGGGCATGAGCGGTATCATTATCAACGACTCTATTGTGTTGGTCACAACCATTGATGAATACGCAGAAAAGCGCGGATTGTTCCCAGCAATAGTCGACGCCACTGCAGACCGTTTGCGTCCGGTGTTGTTGACTACTTTAACAACCGTTTTAGGCCTGATGCCTTTGTTGCGGGAAACGTCGCGTCAGGCTTTATTTCTAAAACCCACTGTCATTACATTGTGCTATGGTCTGGGTTTTGGAATGATGTTGGTCCTGTTAATTGTACCATCACTTGTGGTTGTTCAAAAAGATGTCTCTGGATTATTCACCACAACAAGACGCATATTGTTTGGGCGTAAAACACCTGTAAAATTCCGCGGTTTGTTTTTTTGCACGGCATTGGTATCTGTGATATTGCTTGTTTCCAGCTCGGGTTATCTGGCTGTTACACAAAAGGTAGCACCCTGGATTACAGGAATTCTTCCGGCACGACTGGTTGGAATGACCGAAAACGCGCCTATTCTAGTAACTTTAATAACCGTGTTTATCGGGTTGATTTTTATAATGCTTGCATCAGGTTTGGCATTGGCTGTTTTGTCTCGCCGTCAAAAACCATTTTGGCCCTAACTAGAAGGTGCACAGCCGTTTATTTCGATCGCAAGGTTTTTTCCAAGTAGTGTCAGACGTAAATCATTTTTATCAAGTTTTAGAGTGTCCTGGGAATAAGAAAACAGTTCTGCTTGCGCCATAATAGTACGCCCAGCAGTTTCTAATGCGACCTGTTCAACCCAGATATCCGACCTTGGGTATTCAAAGACTGTCTGTTGAACTTTTGGTGCCGCATCTTTGAATGCAATGTTTGCGATAATACTCTTACCGCCCTCAATTGATGAAATCTGACACGAAACGGCCTGAATTCCACTCTCTGATGCCGTTTGTGGTCTTGCCGCAAGTGCAGTTTCAATCTCGGATCGGTTTGTTATATCATCGGCGGTTAACTCAGTTTCAGTATATGATGTTACGGGAACACAAACTTCGCTGCAAACCCCGAAATCAAGCTGTGTTTTTAGTGTGATTGGCTGGCCTGCTATCGTCGGTGTGATTTCTATAGGTAAAGTAAATTCGCCTTTATATCCGATTGTGTTAATGCCGAATTGGGTAAACAGCGTTGGAGAAGGCCAATGAAACGTAACTGAATCTAGGTTTTTTGACCCCTCCCAATTGAAACTCGGGGGTATTCCATTGCCGCCAGGAGCCCGCCAATAGGTTTTCCATCCATTTTCCAATGTAATGCGAACCGCTGACATATGTGTACCGGCATCGGTGCGCCAACCTTGTAAAACTTCAACATTTTTGACACCAACTTGCCCAACAGCAGTCTGCGCCACAGCAGACGTAGTTAGTAAAGCAACCGTAAGACCATATTTTAGTCCATTATTTAGCATATGGGTTTAAACCTTTATGTGGCTATCTCAATTTATACATTTTTTACTGAAGTAAAAGTAACAATAAAGCGATATATTCATTATCGTAAGATCATCCCTTGCACAGTACAGGTTTCTACCCCATCTTTAATATATGGATAATAAAACAGATCATTCGCATTTAGACGGTAAACTGCTAATCGCGATGCCCGGCATGGGTGACCCAAGGTTTGATAAGTCATTGATTTATATGTGTGCCCATTCTGAAGACGGGGCTATGGGGCTGATTATCAATAAACCTGCGGCAGATTTGGAGTTTACTGACTTATTGGAACAATTGCAGATCACACCTGCCCAATCTTTTCGCCCAATAGAGGTGCACTTTGGTGGCCCTGTAGAGCATGGTCGCGGATTTGTGCTGCACTCTAAGGATTATATCGCCGAAGATTCCACATTAGAGGTTAATGACGAATTTGGCATGACGGCAACTTTGGATATTCTTGAAGATATCTCACAGGGAAACGGCCCGAACGCCTGCATTTTGGCCTTGGGCTATGCGGGTTGGGGCCCCGGTCAGTTAGAAGATGAAATTCGCTCTAATGGGTGGCTGACTTGTGATGCGGATGCCGCATTGATCTTTTCAGCAAATAATAGACCCGATTCACAATAGGGTCGAATATTTTTAGACACAAGTATCCCCACCCGTTTTGTCAAACTGTTTTCAAATTCATATTTGCGAGTGCTCCGACATTCTTGGCAATCATGTTTTGTTGTTGGTTGTTGCGGTGAATATCCGAAAATATATTGAACTTTTTCATGCGGCCAATACCGTGCTCTACGCCAATGCGTAGTTTTGAATGCCATGTATTGTATTCTTGTTCTTCTTTCGTAAGTGGTTTTTTCTTTGATGTTTTCAGGGGGATTTCCAGTGATGTCCCCAGATATCCTAAATCCCCAAGGGTAAGTATATCAGGGGGCCTATCCACGCGGGTCTCATCATAAATACGCTTGTCATGTTTGCGCCCGTCATGGGCGCATCCAACAGCCAGTATACACTTCTTGTCATCTGTGATGATCTGGTGGGACGCCGTGTGCTTCTTTTTCTTGCCAGAATATTTTGCTTTTCGAGCCGAGGGCTTCCCGGGCCGTTGAACTGGACGCTCAGTACCATCAATCATCAGGTAAAGCAGATCAGCCTTTTCCACTTCCGACAACTTTACTTTACGTTCAGGCATCCGAAAATGGCCTGCCATCAACTCTGTCATGGCTTGAATGCGGCGGCAAACTGTCGGAGAGGATACATTGAATACAAGCCCCATAAAAGCATGGCTGGTATAGGTTCGGTAATACATCAGGCAGAGCAGAAGCTGTTCTGCGAACTCCAGGCGATAGTTCATCCCACCCCCAATCGCACGTTGCCTGTCTTTGCGGGACAGGCGTTTCTCCTCACTTTTCAACCAGATCGGATGAAGTGTCGCAACCAGGGCGTTGAAATCTGTAAGGCGGATGCCCGATAGTCGAAAAAACAATGCAGGTTGTGCACTTAAAATCTTCAAAGCTTTCATAAAATGATACCTCCAGGCACTTCCTCGCATAAAAATAACCTATTGTGAAGCAGGTCTAATCAAGATAAATGGCGCGAAGCGATTGTCAGCCTTGGTATCGATCCGCGTATGTTGTCTGCCACAGGTGGTTCGGCCTAATTTCTTGGCGCGGCGGCACGGTTTAAACGATCATTTATTGCCAGTCCAAGGCCAGATAACGGAATAGGACTAATCGCAATGGTCTTGGCATCTCTGTTAAGAGCAATACCGTCCATTTCCCGAAGATATGAAAACAAGTTCGCCGCCGCTTCAATAAGATCACCCTTTTTGGACAGGTTCAACGCGGCGTGGGTGAAATTTGGCCCGAAACCCAATAAAACCTCATCCTTTTCAACTGTATTTGCATTCAGACGCACACGCGCATGCGGGGCGTAATGCGATTGTAGCTGTCCCGGGGATTGCGGTGTAGCCGGGTCGCTTGGCGTTGCGATTTTCTGGCCTAGTACCTGCTCGATATCTTCAACAGGTATACCGCCCGCACGCAATAACGATACGCTTGTATCTGTAACCTTCAGAATTGTGGACTCAAGACCCACTGCGCAAGCCCCCCCATCAAGAACCGCGTCAATCATGCCATTCATATCAATCATGACATGCGACGCTTCAGTCGGGCTGATACGGCCGGATGGATTGGCGGATGGTGCGGCCAGCGGTCCACCGAAAGCATCCAACAAGGCTTGGGCTGTTGGATGCTGCGGGATGCGAATGGCAACGCTGCCTAATCCCGCTGTGACCAGTTCAGACAGGCCATGACCTTTGCGAAGCGGTAAGACCAGACTTAGTGCTCCAGGCCAGAAAGCATCGGCCAGTTGCAACGCTTGTGTATTAAAACAGGCAAACTGATTTGCTAACTCAAGGTTGGCGGCATGAACGATCAATGGGTTGAAACTAGGTCTGCCTTTGGCTGCATATACGCCGGCAACAGCTTGCCCGTTGCGTGCGTCCGCACCCAAGCCGTACACGGTCTCGGTTGGAAAAGCGACAAGACCACCCGCCGATAAAATGGACGCAGCCTTAGAGATGCCGGTTTCATTTGGGTTATAAATGCACGTCTTCAATTTAATCCCTGACATTATCCGTATTGTAGGCCTTGCAACATCGCGGTACCTTCCAAAAGTTGGCTTGTCATAAACCGACACGAAACGGGATGCAAAGACTCAGTACTTATTAGGAAAAGTAGCAAGATGAATAAAGTATTCGGCAATATCAGATATCCGATCGAAACAGCCCCTGCAGAAGGCGAGGCAATCGAGGTTGCAAAAGGTATCTTATGGATACGCCTACCACTGCCAATGGCACTTAATCATGTGAATGTTTATGCGCTAGATGATGGTGACGGGTGGTTAATTGTCGATACTGGCTATCATTCCAAGCGTGGGGTGAAACTGTGGGAAACCCTATTGAAAGGCGTATTAAAAGGTAAGCCCGTAAAGAAAGTTTTGATGACGCATCATCACCCGGACCATATTGGTAATGTCGGATGGTTTCAAAAGCATCACAATGTCGAACTAATTTCAACCCGTACTGCATGGCTTTATTCGCGTATGATGATTCTGGATGTTCAAAAAGAATGGTCGGAAGAGCTGATCGCATTTTATACATCAACAGGCATGGATCAGGCGCAATATGATGAGCGTATGAAGAACGGGCCGTTTAATTACGCCGATATCGTGCATCCGATGCCATTGGGCTTTACGCGGATTTGTCAGGATGATGTGCTGACAATCGGCGACCGTACATGGACGGTTCATATTGGAAATGGCCATGCGCCCGCACATGCAACACTCTGGTGTAACGAAGAACCGTTAGTGCTGGCTGGTGATCAGATATTGCCGGGTATTTCTTCGAATGTCGGTGTTTATGCAACCGAACCTGACGCTGATCCTTTGGCTGAGTGGCTGGAAAGCTGCACGCGGCTTTCAGCGATAGCAACTGAAGATCACTTTGTCTTTCCAGGGCATAAACTACCATTTACGGGCTTGCCGGCAAGGTTGAAGCAGCTGATTGAAAACCATCACAACGGTCTGGCACGATTAGAGGTTTTCCTAGATGAACCCAGAACCGCAGTTGATTGTTTCCCGTTGCTGTTCAAACGTAAAATCGAAGGTAGTAATTACGGGCTGGCTATGGTGGAAGCCATGGCGCATTTGAACCATTTGTTATTGGCGGATAAGGTTACCAGAACAGCCGATAAAGACGGGGTGTGGAAATGGCAAAGCAAAAAAAAGTAACTGACCGGATAAAAACCACTGCGGAGGCAGTAGAAGCCGCTGTTTTGCCTGAAGCATATGCGGTTCATGTTGATGCAGAAACACCTCTTTGTGCAGAACAAAAGCCATTGCCTAACGCTATCGCAATGAAGCCTTTGGAGCAGAAATCACCGGCGGAATGGGCGTATGAACGTATCATTTTGTACATCCAGAGTTTTGAAGAACAGCTGGATAGTGATCATGAGGTCGGTATGGGCTTTGTCGGGGGGGATATTGGCACCCTGAAGATCAAAGGTATGGGGTTTTTTGCACCTGATATGATTACTTTTTACGGCGAAGACCCGAATGGTGGTAAAATGCAGTTGGTTCAACATGTTACCCAACTTAATGTTATGCTTGTATCGGCCCCGAAGGGAAATGCTGAAGCCGAACCAAACCGCATAGGATTTAAACTGGCAAAAGGTTTGGAAGAAAAGCAAAAGGGTTAACGGAAAATGCAGCTGCAATTCAATATCAGGACTTTGCAAATACACAAAATTGTGAAATACAAGCCGCTAAATATAAGGTAGGGATTTGATTATGGCTAAATATAAACACGGAGATATGAGTGTCGTTGCTCAGGAAAACACATTTCATGGATTCATACGTTGGGCAATACGCGTTGCAGTTGCCAGCATTGCTGTCTTGATCTTTCTGGCGATCTTCAATTCATAAGATTTCGTGAAAATCGGGGAAAATATATGAAACTGTTACGTAATGCGGCGCTGTTGTTCACAGCGATCTTTCTATCGGCTTGTGCTTATGGCACCAAAGACCAATATGCATCCAAGACATCTATTGAACAATATTCATATATCGGCAATGAAGCACCATCGCTTACATTAATGACGATGATTAACAATGTAACAGGTGCAGGTGGGCATTCATCTTTACTTATAAATGGCAGTGAAGTTGTGATGTATGACCCTGCCGGTCGCTGGAAGCATTCTCAGGTACCTGAACGCCATGATTTACTTTATGGTTTGAACGATCAGGTTCTACAGTTCTATAAATCATTCCACGCACGTAGCTCACACCATGTTGTATCACAAAAGATCTACGTGTCTGCAGAGGTTGCGGAAATGGCTATTGCCGCGTCAAAAGCGCAGGGTCGCGCACTGGACGCAACATGTGCTACTAATACGATTGATATTCTGCACCAACTGCCGGGGTTTGAAGGGGTGAAATTCACCTACTTCCCTGCAAAACTGATGAAAAATTTCGGGAAACTGGATGGTGTTGTAACGACCAGTTACTATGAAAATGACGAAGGTCAGAATTAAATACCTCTGACATTTGTATTCCAAAAATAAACCCCCGTAAGCATGATGCTTGCGGGGGTTTTAATTGGCTTTGGGGTTACCCAAATCCGATGTTCGTTCTAAGTCTTATAAAAGACCTTCACGCTGAGCTTTTTTACGAGCCAGTTTGCGCGCACGACGAATTGCTTCGGCTTTTTCACGAGCACGTTTTACGCTTGGTTTTTCGTAATGCTGCCGAAGCTTCATTTCACGAAATACACCTTCGCGTTGCAATTTCTTTTTCAGGGCACGAAGCGCCTGATCAACATTGTTGTCGCGTACTGATACCTGCATGTGGTTACACCACCTTTCTAGGGTTAGAGTTTGCAGAATTGCAGGAATGCGCCGTATAACAGGGGTATATGGGTTTGTCTAGGGTCCAAGAGTTAACTGTTACGCCTCTGAGTGGCCCATCTTGATATCTGCAATATGCGCGGACATTTCTATACTTGGCAGGTTATATGGCTGACATCAAACATGTTTCTATCGGCATCAGACCCGCCCATATCGGTATATTTTGACCTCTATCGCGCCAAGCTTGCATTTATTTTGGTTTTGCATAAACATATAGTTTATAATGTTTTTGCTAGGCCAATTGATATGTCACAAGCTAAATTCCTATCCATTGATCTGGATGCGAAATCTGACAAGCCTCTGTTTCAGCAGCTTTACGATGCGCTTAGTCAAAGCATTCAAAAGGGCCAGATCACGGCGGGAACACAACTGCCCGCCAGCCGAAGCTATGCGCAGGAAATCGGGGTATCACGCGGTACGGTTTTATCTGCTTATGACCAGTTGATCGCTGAGGGATATGCACAATCAAGACGTGGTGCAGGGGTGTTTGCCACGGATATTGGGGTGACTGCACAAGAGTGGCTACCGCAAACCAAAGCACGGCATGAGGCAACCCCTACATACGCTTCTGTGCTGCCTTTTTCGCATGGTTCACCTGATATGCGCGCCTTTCCACATGTCTTATGGGCACAATATGTCGGGCGGGTAGCCCGTTCAGAGGCTGCTGTTTTTTCAGAACTGTCCGATAGTTTTGGTGACTGGCCGCTGCGTTGTGCAATTGCTGCCCACTTGCGCGATTGGCGGGGTGTTTCCGTGTCACCTGACCAGGTGGTTATCACCGCAGGTGCAGGTGATGCATTGGAACTGGTGTTACAGGCAAGCGCTGGACAAAACCCATGGGTGGGCTTGGAAAACCCAGGCTACCCTATGTTGGCTAACGTATGTAAGGCGTTAAATAAACGCCTGCATTGGCTGGCGGTTGACGGGCAAGGGGCATGTTTGCCAACCCGTGAAGTGGCGGTTTCTGTGATCACCCCATCATGCCAATACCCGCTTGGCGGTACCATGCCTATTGCCCGCAGGCAGGCACATCTTGATGCAGCCACATGGTTGGTCGAGGATGATTTTGACAGTGAGTTTCGCTACACAGGCAGACCGGTTCCCGCACTGATGGCATTGGATAGGCAGCAAAAGGTAATTTATCTGGGCAGTTTCTCAAAGGTATTTTCCAGTGGGTTGCGTATTGGTTATCTGGTTATTCCTGATCGCCTGATCGCCCCCATGCGCGATGTTTTGCGCCAAAGAGGTGTGCGGGCTTCAAGCATGCCGCAACGTGTGTTGGCGCGCTTCATGGAAGACGGTGCATTTTACCGCCATGTTCGCAAAATGCGCCGACTTTATCGTGGGCGGCGCGAGGCTTTTCTGGCCGGGTTGCAAGAACGTTTTGACGGTATGCTGACGTTTCAAGATCACGGTGCGGGCATGTCTGTAGCAACTCATTTTGTCAGGCCCGTTGATGCGGTGCTTGTACAAAAAAAATTACAGGCTGCCGGTTTAACTTGCGGTTCACTTGCTTCGTATTACGGCGGCGGCGGGGCTAGGGATGGCCTGTTATGTGGATTTTGTGCCTTTAATGAGGATGAAATAACCCGGGGTTTGCAACAAATGGAAGCGGCATTAGGCCCCCTTGACGACAGTGGTTAAACCCACGATGTTTTATGATAAATTGTACCGATGTGGGATTTGATGACAAAGCCAGAAAAAACTGAAATCGACCATATTGCAAAGACTCGTGCCGCATTGGTCAAGGCCGCCTTACCGCATGTAGATTTTGACGGATGGTCGGAAACCACGTTGAAAGCCGCGATTGCGGATGCAGGGGTTGATGCGGGCCTTGCGCATCAAGCCTTTCCGCGCGGTGCGGTTGATCTGGCATTGGCATTTCACCGCATGGCAGACATCCAGATGCTGGAGTTGTTGGAGGCAACCGATCTGTCTGAAATGCGCTTTCGCGACCGTATCGCCAAAGCCGTGCAATTACGTTTGGAAGTGGCTGCCGATAAAAAAGAGGCCGTGCGGCGCGGCGTAACGATGTTTGCCTTGCCGATATATGCTGCCGAGGGTGCGCAAGCCTTATGGGCCACAACGGACAAGATCTGGAATGCGTTGGGTGATACATCCGAAGATGTTAATTGGTACACCAAGCGCGCCACATTATCCGCTGTATACTCATCCACTTTGTTGTTCTGGCTAGGGGATGACAGCGAAGCTGCTGCTGATACATGGGCGTTTCTGGATCGGCGTATTGATAATGTGATGCAGTTTGAAACTGTGAAAGCCAAGCTTAAAGATAACCCACTGACCAAGGGTATAGCGACCCTGTTTCCAGACATCCACAAGCCTGCAAACCATACGCCTGATGATTTGCCAGGCAAAACCAAAGCTACATAAATTGCGTGAATGCGCTGAAATTTTATCTGCGATGAAAGGCGGATGACCCTTGTGGGTAATAATCTGGCTATTTTGCAAAAGCAACACGTTCAGGCTTGAGTGGTGCGCGAAATAAAGTTACCCAAATGAAATTCAAAAGGAAAAGATTATGGCTTTAGGCGGAAAAATAGTCACCTACTATGAAGGCAAGTGGCATGAAGGTAATGCCCTGATTATCGGAGCCGCTGACCACGTTGCATGGTTGGGTAGCCAAGTATTTGATGGTGCGCGCCAATTTGAAGGCGTGCGTCCTGATTTGGATTTGAACAGCAAACGCATTATCCATTCCGCCGAAATCATGGGTATGACTGCACCTGTTGATGCCGACACTGTGTATGGCTTGTGTGAAGAAGGATGCAAAATGTTCGCGCCAGGTGCCGAGCTTTATATCCGCCCGATGATGTGGTCGAAAGAAGGTACGTCCGGTATCATTGACGTTGATCCGGCCAGCACAGGGTTTTCGATCTGCATAGAAGAGCTGCCGATGCCCAAGATCGGCACATTTTCCCTAACCACATCCCCCTTTTGCCGCCCGCGCCAAGACATGGCGATGACCGAAGCCAAAGCAGGCTCGTTATATGCCAATAACGGACGCATCATGGCCGATGCCCGCAAGCGTGGTTTCAACAATGCGCTGTCACTGGATATTGATGGCAACGTTGCTGAAACCGCTTCTACCAATGTGTTTACGGTTAAGGATGGTGAAGTCTTTACCCCGGTCCCCAATGGCACATTCCTTAACGGCCTTAACCGCCAACGGATTATCAAACTGCTGCGCGCGGACGGAGTTAAAGTCACCGAAATCGCGATGTCACTGAATGATTTTACGGATGCGGATGAGATTTTTTGCACCGGCAACATCGCTAAGGTTATGCCTGTTGCCAAATACGAAGACCGCATAATGCCTGGCTGCCCGGTTACAATGCGGACGCGTGAAATATACTGGGATTATTCCCATTCAGGTTTTAGCCAGCAGGATGTTGCATAATGATGCGCGTCATTGAAATTACCAAGGCTGGCGGGCCGGAATGTTTGGCGGTTTCAAAACGCAAAATCCCGAAGCCAGGATATGGGCAGATACTAATCCAAAATCATTACGCAGGGGTTAACCGCCCGGATTGTTTGCAACGCGCAGGGTTATATAATCCGCCCAAAGGGGCCTCTGATCTGTTGGGATTGGAAAGTGCGGGCACAGTGGCGGCTGTTGGTGCTGGCGTTACCGATTGGGTTGTGGGAGATGCGGTTTGTGCCTTGTTGCCAGGGGGCGGATATGCCGAATATTCCTTAACCCATGCAGCACATGTTTTACCCGTGCCCAAGGGCATGGATATGGTAGCTGCGGCCGCCTTGCCGGAAACCTTTTTCACTGTCTGGTTTAACTTGTTTTTCAAAGCCAAATTGCAGGCGGGGGAAACGCTGCTAATCCATGGTGGCACCAGCGGCATCGGCACCACTGCTATCATGCTGGCAAAGCTGTTTGGCGTGCGTGTTATTGCGACTGCAGGCTCGGGCGGTAAATGCGCTAAGTGCATGGAAGTAGGCGCAGATGTAGCCGTGAATTACCGTGATGACGACTTTGTTCAGGTTGCTTTAAATGCCACGGACGGGCGTGGCGTTGACGTGGTTCTTGATATGGTTGGTGGTGCGTATACGCCACGTAATATCAAGGCTATGGGCAAGGGCGGGCGACTGGTCAATATCGCTTTTTTGCAAGGCCCGAAGGTGACCGTAAATCTGGTTGAAGTCATGGCCAAGGAACTAACCCTGACAGGTTCATTCTTGCGGCCGCAAAGCACCTTGCAGAAGGCGCGGATCGCGGATGATTTGCGCGTCAAAGTCTGGCCGATGCTGGATGCGGGCCGTCTTGCGCCAGTGATGGATAAAGTATTCGATTTGGCTGATGCAAGTGCTGCGCATGCGCGTATGGAAGCGGGCGAACATATGGGTAAAATTGTACTGCGTACGCTGGGTTAAGAGCTAGCGGTTTGCATAAAAATCACTGTCTGTATTACATCTGTAAAACGTCTGTATTGCGTCGTGAAAATGGGGTGAAGTGGATTGTTAACCATTTTGCGGAATTTTGGATTGAAAAGATTTCAACTATCAGTTGATTTTTACGTAAGAATTGAAATAATGCTTTATGAAATTTTAGGAGTATTTATTTTGGTAGTTAAATTAAAAGTAGATAAGAATTCACAACCAAAAAACCTTATAAAAGGAAAAGCTGCTCAAGAAGTGATGCGACCCACTGAGGAACTAGTGATTGGTTTGGTAGGAGCGGTTGGCTCTGGCGTATCTAAAACGACGAGTTTAATGGCTGAAATATTAGACCTGCTTCACAATAGGTTATTTTTATGCGAGGAAGTGCCTGGAGGTATCATTTTATGAAAGCTTTGAAGATTTTAAGTGCACAACCTGCATTGTTTTTTCGACTATCGGGCATCCGCCTTACAGATTTCAACGCCCTGGTTGCGACACTTCATCCGATCTGGTTGAAAAGTGAGGAGAAACGCCTGTCCCGCAAAGACAGGCAACGTGCGATTGGGGGTGGGATGAACTATCGCCTGGAGTTCGCAGAACAGCTTCTGCTCTGCCTGATGTATTACCGAACCTATACCAGCCATGCTTTTATGGGGCTTGTATTCAATGTATCCTCTCCGACAGTTTGCCGCCGCATTCAAGCCATGACAGAGTTGATGGCAGGCCATTTTCGGATGCCTGAACGTAAAGTAAAGTTGTCGGAAGTGGAAAAGGCTGATCTGCTTTACCTGATGATTGATGGTACTGAGCGTCCAGTTCAACGGCCCGGGAAGCCCTCGGCTCGAAAAGCAAAATATTCTGGCAAGAAAAAGAAGCACACGGCGTCCCACCAGATCATCACAGATGACAAGAAGTGTATACTGGCTGTTGGATGCGCCCATGACGGGCGCAAACATGACAAGCGTATTTATGATGAGACCCGCGTGGATAGGCCCCCTGATATACTTACCCTTGGGGATTTAGGATATCTGGGGACATCACTGGAAATCCCCCTGAAAACATCAAAGAAAAAACCACTTACGAAAGAAGAACAAGAATACAATACATGGCATTCAAAACTACGCATTGGCGTAGAGCACGGTATTGGCCGCATGAAAAAGTTCAATATATTTTCGGATATTCACCGCAACAACCAACAACAAAACATGATTGCCAAGAATGTCGGAGCACTCGCAAATATGAATTTGAAAACAGTTTGACAAAACGGGTGGGGATACTTGTGTCTAAAAATATTCGACCCTATTGTGAATCGGGTCTATTAAATAAAGAATTTGGATATACTGCTAATACTGTCAAAATTAGTAATTTGATATCAGAAAACAAGGATAGGGTTCAAACTGGAGACTTGAACTCAAAAGGGGCAAAAAGAATTGTAGATCTTCAGGAGGTTGGAACAAAGCTAAGGAAATCTTTTGGTGAAGATTATTTAGTCAGGAAGGCAATTGAGCTGATTGCTTTGGAACGAGTTGACAAAGGAGGGTATAAGGAACTGAAGAATGGTGGTTCTGAATCAACCGTATTACTACCTCTTCCAATGCGGAAAGTCACATTTATCGATTCTTTAAAGCACCCTAAAGAAAGTAAACTTCTTAAAAGCGTTTACGGAGGGCTTTATTGGCAGTTCACCGTTTTTGCCCCTGAAGACGTTAGGGCTAAACGATTGCATGAATTAGGTGTTGATAAAGGGAAACTGCCCGGAATTTTTACTAGGGATGAAAATGATAAGTCCGATCATGGCCAAAAGGTAAGTGATACAGCAATTCTTTCAGATTTCTTTATTCGCAATGATGCAGACAATGATGATCGCTTAGTAGCAACAATAAACAGATTCCTTGAAATTATGTTCAATGTTTCTGTGCAAACTCCAACACCTGATGAGGCTGGAATGTACACAGCAGTTGCGGCTGCCAATAAATCGGCCTGTTTGTCGCGCCAAGTTGGTGCAGCGATATATTCTGAAGTTAATGAATTGGTAAGTATCGGCTGGAATGATGTTCCTAAGGTATTAGGTGGATTATATAATGTTAGTGATGATAAGAATGATCATCGATGTTTTAAATGGAAAGGGAAAATTTGCCATAATGATAACCGAAAAGAAAAACTTTATGAGGCGATATTCGAGCAATTCAAACACATTATAAAAGATGAGGTTAAATTTGATGAAGTGCGAAATGCGTTACGTATGACCCCTGTTAAAAATTTGATTGAGTATAGCCGCTCAATTCATGCTGAGATGGAAGCTATTGTTTCGGCAGCGCGCACTGGTAAAGCAGGATTAGTTCGATCAAATTTATACACGACAACTTTTCCGTGTCATAATTGTGCGCGGCATATTGTGGCTGCAGGAATTAAAAATGTTTATTATATTGAACCCTATTCTAAAAGTTTAGCGTTGAATTTACATATGGATGCTATTTCCACCGATGAAAAAGATACGAAAAAGGTGAGGTTTCTTCAATATGAAGGTGTTGGACCGCTTAGTATGTTGAAGTTATTCCAACATGGAACCGAGAGAAAGAATAACGGAAAGGTACATAAAATATCTAAAAAAGATGCCATTCCAATTCTACCGCCTCCAATTGATGGATTCACAACGCATGAAAACCGTGTTATACAAGATTTAGAGGTTATTCAGAATGAAGCTTAATATGGATATGGAGAAAGTCCAAATGAGCGCGAAATCAAAACGTGTACTTACCCAAAAAGAATTCCTGTTTATGTTTCATAACCTTGAGAGAAATAACCTTTCTTCTTCAGGTTCTATGGATGCACCGGTTAATAAGATAATTGATTCCCAATCCTTAGAAGCGCCTGAGGCTGATAGGCTACGTAAAAAACTCCTCAAGCATCTTGAGACTTTCGGAAGCTAACGCATCACTGCCATCCCTGCATTGCGTAGCGCACAATCACGCGAGACATCGTACCCGCATTTCATTAATTCCAGATCTTTGGTCAAACAGATACGCACCTCTTGGATTTTATGGGACTGACAGGTGATGGTGATCTGGTTTTGCAGCAATGTTGGATTTGTCTCTAAAAACGCGGCTTCAACTACGGATGCGGGCAAGGTGATGTCGGTTTTCAGTTTGCGAAATATTTCGGGACGGTTCACCACCCCATAAGCTTTTCGTGCAAGTGCATAGTATTCTGACGCGCTTAGCCCTGAGCATCGTCCGTGTTTTTTCCATTGGTACCACGCTAACCCGCTGGTGCCCATGATGTCGGCCATGTTGTTTGACATTGCGCGGGATGGGTTGCGCGCGGTTGTGCGGCAAAAGCTTGGGTAGCCGCCGTCTGCATATTGCGGCCAAAGACCGTGCAGGGTGAATCCAAAACCCTGGGCACTATCGCATTGTGGCGAGCTTCGTGCATCACCGGTTAACTCACACCAAGTCGGCGTCCATGACAGGGACATAACGTAGTAATCAAAATCGCCCGCACGCTCACCGTCGGCGTGGGCGGGTAGGGTCAGAAATAACAGGGCTAAAAGGCTGCGCAACATTAGACCTTTTCCTTTTGATGATTCCCCTCTATATAGGCACTGAATTCCCCTCTTGAAACGGAAAATTCACTGGCCAAAGCGGCTGGTACCCGATTCTCGGCACGGGCAAGTTGTATGCGAAAGGAACGCGAAATGGCACTACCGATTATGGCAAAAGCGACCGCTGTCTGGCTGGTTGATAACACGACTTTAAGCTTTAAGCAGATTTCGGATTTCTGCGGTCTGCACGAGTTGGAAGTGAACGGCATTGCTGATGGTGAAGTCGCACAAGGCATCAAAGGGTTTGACCCGATTGCCAACAATCAGCTGACCCGCGAAGAGATCAAAAAGGGTGAAGATCGCCCGATCCATAAGTTGGAATTGATGTATTATGCCGCTGCCGAAGGCGAGCAAAAACGCCGTGGTCCGCGTTATACACCACTGTCAAAACGCCAGGATCGCCCTGCGGCTATTCTGTGGTTGGTGAAGTTTCACCCTGAATTGACAGACGGGCAAATCTCGAAGCTGGTTGGTACGACAAAGCCTACCATTCAGGCCTTGCGCGAGCGCACCCACTGGAACATTTCCAACATTCAACCGATTGATCCTGTGGCTTTAGGTCTTTGTAAGCAGCTTGAGCTGGATGCAGCCGTGCAAAAAGCCGCTAAGAAGAAAGGCAAAGACGGTGGCGTTATGTCTGAAGAAGAACGGATGAAGCTTCTGTCGACCGAGCAGTCTTTGCATATGCCTGATGAGCCGAAAATACCGGGCAGCTTAAGCGCGTTTGAAAATTTCACGCTAAAAGATGATACCGAACAAAAGGATGAGCCGGTGATTGATGCGGATAGCCTGTTTAACTTGCCAAAAAATGGTGACGAAAAGAAATAGTCAGGCAAACGCCTGGCTGACCCTATCTGCAAACGGGCTGTTTTTCGGAAAAGTCAGGTAGTAAGCATTGCCTGTTGTGACGCGTAAATCACCCAGTTCAACTAACCAGTGACGTTCCAGATATGGGGCGTCTAAACCATCCCACATCAATGCAATGCCTTTACCTTCCATTGCGGCCTGTAGGATGAAGGCATAATTGTTAATGGCTTCCTGACTGGACTCAAATTGATATGTTATCCCGTGGTAAGAAAACCAATCGCGCCAGTTCAGCCAGCCGTATGCGCCCGAATCTTGAATTAAAAGTGGTAAATCAAGTAGGGTTTCCGGAGTTGGGCCGTGTTTGGCTGTAATATTATTTTCATGTGCAAACTCTGGCGTGCAGACGGGGAAAACAATTTCGGGAAACAGTAGTGTGGATGTGCAATCGGGCCATTTTCCATCCCCAAGCCGTACGGCACAGCTAACATCTTCATGGGTCAACAGAACCGTATGGTCAGTGGTGACAATCTGTACTTTATGGTGCGGTAAGGCGGCCTGTATTTTTCCAATACGTGTCTGCAACCACATATGCGAGAACCCGTGTGTGCAGCCTATGGTTAAAACCGAGCCGGATACGCTTTCTTGAATGTTTTCAAGGGCGCTGCTGATATGATCCAAACCCAAGGTTGCGGCATCAAATAAAGTTTTACCCTCTTCGGTAAGCTCTATCTTATTGTGGTTGCGATGAAAAAGTATCACCCCCGTGCTGTCTTCGATATTATGGATAAACCGGCTGACAGAGGGTTGTGCCATTCCAAGTTTTTCACCGGCTTTTGTAAAACTTCCCAAGCGTGCGGATTCAATGAAAGCCGGAAGAGAGTTCAGGATTTGACGTAGACTGTTCATATAATAATTATATGCACTTCAAAGAATTATTCCAGCTTTTTATGGGAGTGTTTTACTGTTTAAATAAAAAATGGATGAACGCGCCAGATCAGTGGCCGTATTATATAAGGGTTCCCCCGTATGATAAAAGAATTCGATGTGACAGAAGGGTGCGGGCTATTGTCAGCGTGGCAAGCAAATGATCCATCTGCTTTACCCAGATTGAAAGAGATTTTTGATGCCGCTATTGCAGGTGAGTATGATCAGGATTTTGCGCGACCGACATCGATTGACAGAGTGAATATTGGGGGCTCGTTAAACCTGATGACCCTGACAATCATGAATGATCTTTACGGATACGATTCTGCAGAATTTTATAAAGGTGATCCTGAACGCTATGTGCGCAGTACGCTTTTGTCACGCCGCCTGTTGGGGATGAACAAGCTTTATGTCAGTTGGCCGGTGTACGGTTTTACTGCCGAGGCAATGGGGCAAGCTATGATGTATCCGGATAGATTTCCGCCCGGTGCCGACCCGGATAAAATGCTGCTTACACGGGACAATTGGCAAGACATCCAAACGCCTGATTTTGATACCGGTATCCCAAAAATTATCACCAGCATCATAGATACATACCAGCGATTGACCGGGTTGGAGCCAATACTTCACTTAAGTGCCGCTTATAGCCTTGCGGCTGATACGTTTGGTCAGGAACCGTTGTTGGCAGCTTTGGTTCACGAACCTGATTTTGCTAACGATCTGCTTGATCGTTTGACAGATAAAGTGATTCAGCCTTGGGCCGATCACTTTTTTAGCCGCTTTCCAAATGGTTGGCTGGAATTGTCTGACGCTTCGGGATCACCATTTTTCATAGGCCCGCAAAACTGCAAAAATATGGCAATCAGATCAAGCCGCAGACTGGTTGACGAAAACCCGTGGGGGCACCGTGTATATGATGCGAACTTCCGGGGTGACTATGTGACAATGGCCGAAAAGAGAAACCGATCTTCAAGGCGGCGCGCTGCTAAAAACGAAGATGCGGGCGGGATTACATTGCAAGAGCTAACGGATCTGAAGCATAGTGTTTGCCCTGATTATATCATCCGGCTTGATGATGATCGCGTACCGATGCCGTTCTATGAAGAGCAGGCGATTACACGTAATATTCCGTTGTTTCTGGGCATTGGTGCTTCGCAAATAGATCGTAACAGCATCGAAGATATGGATGCGACAAAAGCTGGTATACAAGATACGTCTAATGCTTATGTGGATGCGATAAAAAATGTTGCGCAGACTATAGCTAAAAACGGATACGACGACAGGCTTCCACCATGGCCCGGTACAGTTTATTTTGAAGATATCAGTTCTGAGTCGCATTTCGGGTTGATTGAAATGATCGTCAAGACGGCTTTGGCCAACGGGGCTTTGGAAATTTAAATCCGACTTTAATAAGCTGCTGTTTCCAACGGGTCGAGTAACGTGCGGCCGCCGTCCACGTGCAAAATTTGCCCAGTCACAAAGCTTGAACTGCCGGCTGCCAAAAACTGTGCAACTTCGGCGACTTCTTGTGCCTCGGCGATGCGTCGTAAAGGCGTAATACTGGCCATACGGTCGCGCAGGTCTTCATCTTCGCTTAAAACCTGTTGCAGGTTGGCTGACATGACTGATCCGATAGCTATTGCATTGACCCGAATGCGTTCTTTAGCAAGGCTTACGGCCAGTGATCTTGTCATTTGGTTTAGTGCGGCACAACTGACGGAATAGGCCAATAGATCAGGATGGGTGCGATCTGATGCGATTGAACTAAGATTAACAATTGTGCCGATTGTGTTGGTGTCAGTGTCTTGGTTTGATTTAGCCTGTTTAATCATCGTTTTGGCAACGGATTGTGTCAGGCGAAGATTGGATAGAACATTTTGCTGAAACATAGCTTCAAAACTGTCTTCTTTGCTTTCCAGCGGGTTTGATGGCAGCATCTGGCGACTGGCGTTTACAAGAATATCGATACGGTCAAAGGCATCAATGGTCGCTGATTTAAGGTTGGCGATGGTTAATTTTTGACATAAATCGCCCCCGAAACATTGGGCTTGATCCGAACCTATCGCTTCACTTTCAGCGCATAGTTTATCTTCGTCAATATCAGCTAACATGACATTTGCACCTTGATCGATGAAGTGACGTGCAATCGCCAGACCAATGCCGTTTGCAGCGCCTGTGACAATAGCGGTTTTACCTTTGATCGAAAAAGACATGGAGTTATGCACCCTTGTGATTCTGTTGGTGTAAGTTAGGGGAAACCGCGCCGTAGTGCCAGTTTGCTATTTCGGTCGCCGTGCGTGGATTATTTTGTATTGATTGGTCTGTTCCACATAGTCCCAAGTGTGGAAATGCGCGTCCAACGTAGTTTCATAGGCTAGCTGTTTGTTTGCTACCATCCACAGTCGGCCTTTGGATGTCAGCAGCTTTGCGGCTTGGGTAATAAAATCGCGGCCAATGGATGGATCGGCTTTCCGTGACACGTGAAATGGTGGATTCATCAGAATGAAATCATAAGCGGCAGTTGCCGCCATTGCCTGAACATCTTGCCAATGGAACTGCGCGCGCGTGTCGGTTATATTCTTTTGCGCACAATCTAGGCTGATCCGTTCAGCCTCGAACAAATCAAGTTCTGTGATCTGGGGATAAGTTTGCAAGGCCTGATGGCTAAGATAGCCCCAACCCGCGCCCAGATCAGCCCCTTTACCTTTCAGCGGAACAGTAATGTTTTTGCTTAACAATGCGCTGGCTGGATCAATAGCATCGGCACTGAAAATACCGGGTACTGTCCAAAAACCGTCTTTGTTTTTTGCGCAATCAGTCAAACCCAACCAATTCTGAAACGGGTTTTCATGTTGATGCTTGACCAACCAGCCAGTTTTACCGTGGGCTTTTGCATAAACACCTTCAATAGCGGTTAATTTTTTTACGGCCTTTAGAATACTATCGATACCATCAGTTTTGGCCCCGTCGATATATAGAGTGGCCTTGATGTCTAACGCGGCATAGGCCTTGGCAATATTTGCAAGGTTTTCCGGCTTTGAACGCGTCAATTCGATAATTGCCGCTGTGGCTTTTTCCGGAAAAACCTCAGATGCAGTTAGCCCTGCGTGTTGCAGGCTGTCAAAGCTGGGTTTGAAGCTTTGGATGCTATGCAGTAAGTCGTGATCAAAACGATGATATGCAGGATTATCCGTTGCACGGACGATAAGGATCGGGCCGCTATCGGGCAGATTATCTGCTATGGTGTCGAACAGTTTTGTAAGGCGGGGATTATGGGGCATTATTGGGTCAGGCAGGCGCCTATTCCTTTTCCATAGTGCATTGCAAAGGGTGTTCGTTCTTGCGGGCCAGGTCCATCACTTGGGTCATCTTGGTTTCTGCAATGTCATGGGAAAACACCCCGACTACAGCCGCACCTTTTTTATGAACCGTCATCATGATCTGGATAGAGGTTTGATGGTCGATGGCAAAATAGCGTTCCAGCACATGAACAACAAACTCCATTGGTGTGTAATCGTCATTCAACAAAAGGACTTTATACAAAGGGGGTTTCTCTGTTTTTACCTTGGTCTTTGTGACAACGTTGGTATCGCCATCTGGCGTATCATTATCGGATGATGTGATCTTGGGTGTCATATGATAAAATATTCTATGCAGGTTTCATATGATTATATATCGGTATTATAAAAAGAGAAAAGCGTATTTAATGCGAAATCTGGCATTTTTGAGGCAATTCCATTAGTGCCTTTAGTTGCGAAGACCACAAGATATTGTGTTTTGTGGGAGATTTAGTAGGTAATTTTGCGAAATTGTTACTGGAACAAAAATAATTAAGTTTTTGAAAACTAAATATTTTCTGTACTTGGCTATCATGTTATGCTCTTAGTAATAAAACCGCGAAAAGCGGACGAGGCAGTAACAGCAGATATCGGAGCAACCGATGCTAAGGCAAATTCACCACTGGTTAACGGCTGTGGTCGTTTCCATTTTTATAGTAGCAGCTACTACCAGCAGTAGTTTTGCCGCCCCCTATGCAGCGGTTGTTATGGACGCACGTACCGGGCAAGTCTTGCATGCGCGCAACGCTGATACGCGGCTTCATCCCGCTTCACTGACAAAAATGATGACGCTTTATGTAACGTTTCAGGCGATAGAGCGCGGTGAAATTTCTTTGGACACCAAGGTCAAGATTTCCAAAAACGCTGCAAGTGAGCCACCATCGAAATTAGGCCTGAGAGCCGGACAGAGGATTGCGCTTCGCTATCTGGTCCGTGCCGCTGCGGTGAAATCTGCAAACGATGCAGCAACGGCTTTAGGTGAGGCAGTTTCTGGTAGTGAAGCCGCTTTTGCACGTCGTATGACCGAAACAGGGCGCCGACTGGGCATGAAGCACACGACGTTCAAAAACGCACATGGCCTGACACGTTCAGGCCATATGTCCACGGCACGCGATATGACGCTGTTGGGGCGCCGCCTGTTTTATGATTATCCGCAATATTATAACCTGTTTTCACGCAAAACAACGAATGCGGGGATCAAACAGGTTTACAATACAAATCGTAAGTTGCTGGGCAATTATCGTGGTGCTGACGGCATTAAGACCGGATATACGAATGCTGCCGGATTTAACCTAGTTGCCTCGGCGCATCGCGGTAATAAGCGTGTGATTGCCACTGTATTTGGCGGCAAAACGTCGTCATGGCGCAATGCGCGGGTGGCTGAATTGCTGAATATGGGGTTCGGGCGTGTGAATACGCGTCTGGCTGAACAAAAGCCTGCGAAAATAGCGCCTGTTATTGCAGAGAAGCCGAAAATAATCAAAGTGGCTGTTTCAGGTGCTGTGCGCGTAAGTCCCATACCAAAAATGCGGGTGATAGCTGCACCTATACTTGTGGCTAAAAATGACAGGCTGGCGGTTGAAAGTGCGATCCTGCAAGCTGTCAGTGAAGAGGCGCCGTTGCAGCAAAAAACCACGAAACCACCAACCCGACAGCAAACCACCAAACCGTTGATGAGAACCGAAGATGTAGAAGGTATTGTTGCAGTTGCCCTTATGACACCGCCCGTTTCATCGGAACCGCGTACAGTATCACGTACAGATGTTGCCGGTCTGGAGTGGTCGGTTCAGGTCGGGGCGTACGGTACCAAGTTTGAAGCTGAGAAAGCATTATTGAAATCTGCGCTGAGTAACCTTGGCCCACTGGATGGTGCCAAACGCAGGATATCTCCAGCAACAATAAATGGCGCACGACTGTATCGCGCGCGTTTCGTAGGTTTGTCACAGGCAGATGCCAACAAAGCATGTTCACGTCTGCGGGCGCGGTTGCAGACTTGTGTCACTGTGTCGCCGGGAAGCTAGATCACACAATTTTGATCTGATTTTATTTTACCCTTATCAGGCTGTTCTGTATACTTATGCGGGTATGTGCTCGCGTTATTGCGCGTGGTTTATATGCATGCCCGGGTTTCAGAAAAGTCATAGGTAAAGAATGAAGAAGCAACGTAAAAGAACACGTATAAAATCCAACGATAAACCCAATATCCAAAACCAAAAACTGGATCGCCGCGATTTTATTAAATACCTACGCAATGGCACAATAGCCGCAGCGGTTCTTGGTGGCGGTGGTTATTTTGCCGTCGATACAGTTCAGGCATCAATGGCCGAGCAAGACCTGACCAAAATCGGCAATGGAACGCCGGCAATTGTGCAAATACACGACCCGCAGTGCCCTGTTTGCCGTGCGTTGCAAAAGGAAGCGCGCCGTGCATTGCGCGATCTTGAAGGTGATGATTTTGAATATCTGGTTGCAAATATCCGTAGTAAAGAAGGTAGAGATTTGGCCAATAAACATTTCGTTCCACATGTCACGATTTTATTGTTCGATGGAAAAGGCGCACTGCGCAAAGTGTTGAATGGGCCGAAAACCAGTGACGTTTTGCGTAATGAGTTTATTGCTCATCTGGCGGCTTCTAAATAGGATTGAGGTGTTTTAAAACCCGATCTCGACCCCGGGCAGGCCAAGTGCATTCACCAAATCGCGCACTTCCTGACGTGCGGCCAAATTGGACATGCTCATCGGTTCATCTGTGATTTCCGGCAGGTCCAACAGTGTTAGGCCGTTTGGAAAGAGTTCCTTGAAAATTACCCGGTCGGAAAATCCGGGGATCAATGTGAACCCGATCCGTCTTGCCAGATCTTCTAGCGCATCACCGACGCGGCGTTTGTTTTTCATAGCAAGCGCGTGCATGCGGTTACGGGTCACGAACCAGTTCATTGGGCGTGAACCGGTTTCGGCACGTGCCTTACGGGCTTTCCAGACCATCTCGGAATATATTGACGGGCCGATAACCTTATTTGTGGCACCGTCAATGCGGGCCAGCAGGTCAAAATCTATAAAACTGTCGTTCATAGGAGTGACCAAAGTGTCAGCCATGGCATGGGCCAGTTCACTTAGCTGGGTGTAGTTGCCGGGGCAGTCGGTTACGATAAATTCATTGGTCTGGTCCAGCTGTGCGATGCCGTCCTGAAATGCCCGCAAAGTAGCGTTGAATCCGGGTTCTATACCCAATTCGCTTGGCTTTTTCAGCACTGCGGTTTCAGGGAATGGCAAGCGGGTACCTGTGCGTTCGATATATAATATTCTGTTTTGGATATAACGGGTTAGCGTTTTTTGGCGTAAATCCAGATCCAGTGCGCCAACAGTCTTTCCCGACCGTAAAAGTGCCGTAAGAACATGCATTGCTGTAGTGGACTTGCCCGATCCGCCTTTTTCGTTCCCGAAAACAATTATATGTGCCATTCAATTACCCCACAGCCCAAATAATAAAGGCATTAACGCGACTATGCGTCATTGGTTGCTCATTTACAATATTGTTTGTGAAATGGGAAGGATGGATGATGGGAGAATGTACAACATTATCAAAAAAGCCGCCCCAAAGGAACGGCTTTTTAAAAATCAATGAAGTGGTGGTTCTTAAAACCCCAAACCTTCGTATTTCTTCTTAAACTTGGAAACACGGCCGCCGGCATCCATCAGTTTTTGGTTGCCGCCAGTCCATGCAGGGTGTGCAGACGGGTCGATGTCCAACACAAGTGTTGAGCCTTCTTCGCCGTAAGTTGAACGTGTTTCATAAGTTGATCCATCTGTCATTTGAACAGTGATCGTGTGATAATCCGGGTGCAGTTCTTTTTTCATTTTTACCGCTCCTATTTCGCAGATTTCGGTTTGTAGTTTGTCTGTTCCGCAATACGCGCTGATTTACCGCGGCGATCACGCAAGTAGTACAATTTCGCGCGGCGCACACGGCCACGGCGTACAACTGTAATACTGTCGATGTTTTGAGAGTATAGTGGGAACACACGTTCCACACCTTCACCGAAAGAGATTTTCCGCACTGTGAAAGATGCAGCGATTGTGCTGCCGCTTTGACGTGCAATGCATACACCTTCGTAGTTTTGAACACGAGAGCGTGTGCCCTCGGTTACTTTATAGCCGACACGCACAGTATCACCTGCTTTAAAGTCAGGGATGTCTGCGCCAAGGCTTGCGATTTGTTCAGCTTCTAGCTGTGCAATCAAGTTCATAACGTTTTCCTTTGCTCGCCTTTTGGCGATGTTTATGTCCCGTCCTTATTGCTCTTGGTCTTCATCCGGGTTCGCAGTGCGCCCGCCAGAGATTAGGTCGATGTTTAGTTTATGGCTTTGGATGTATTGGATCGCTTTAAGCGATGTGTGCATCATTAACGGATAGAAGAATTTCCGTCACATTACACCCGATAATCTTTGGGCCTTTGACATAGATAAAACGCAAGGCGCGAATCCGTCCATACCAAGTGGTCGGGGTATAGGGCGGATGGGGCTGTTAAGCAAGGGGAGAAAATGCCAAATACGATGAAGGGTATCACCTTAACTGGTCAATGCTTTACGCTGCTATCATGTAATACTTGCGCAATGTCTGGGTAATCTCCCAAACGCATTGCGTGCCTTTGGCGATAAAGAACGTGTCGCCTGCGGTAAAGGTTTCGGATCGCCCATCCGCATGCGTAAGGGTTAATGAACCAGAGATGACTGTCATCATTTCATGCACAGGGTAACTGTCGATTTCTTCACGGCAAGGTGCGCATTCCCAGACGCCTGTCAGGATTGACCCGTCATTTGTCTCAAATAGGGTGTTATTAAGTTCGGTTGTATCGTCCGTGGTGAAGGCTTCCGGTGCAGTTAAATCTGACGGTTGCATGACGGGTGACGGTTCTAATCTAAAGTCAATATCGGCCATTGATCTCTTTCTGGAATAGTTGGTGATCTAAAAGAAGTAGCAGAAAGCTGATTATGACGCTATCTTCATCACCCGCATGGGTCCTGACCCTGAATGTATCAGCAGGAATGCCCTGAGATCAACGCCGCCAATCACGGCGTTCGCCTGTGTCCACATGTATAAAATCACGCCTTGGGTACCAGCCTACACCGCCGTCACTTTCTGCGCGCGCGATTTTGCGTAGTTTACGTGTTGAAAACCCCGGTACGCGGATATCCAGTGCCTTGCCATCCATGTGCAAACTGCCCCGCGCACTGCCGCGAATTGCATTGTTTGTGGCACGGGTGCGATAAGCCGAGGTAATCATCAATGGTCGGTCTGGAATGTGCTTTTGGATACGGCCAATAAGGTAAATCAGTTCCAAATCCATATCATGTTCAACATCTGCGCGCAGGTCGCGCATCAGGTAATTCAGTTTCTCAACCGCTTTGCTGTCAACCTTAAGCTTGAACAACCCTTGACGCACGACGTCACCATGAAAGGTCTCATTGGTGCGTTGGCGTACGATGTTCAGATCAAAGTTACCTATAGCAAGTGCAGGCGATGCAAGTGCTGTTAAAGCAACACTTCCTGAACCCAACAGAAATTGGCGTCGTGACTTCATTGAATCCCATATCTTCGCTGATTATCTGGGATGAGCAATTAACGCCAAGTTTGAGAATGGTAAAGTTAATAATGCGCGTGCTTGAACTGCAGTTTGGTTTGAGCTTTATTCTTCTGCCAGAATTTTGCCCAATCTTTTAATGCCCTCGTTAATCTCATCCCCATCCGCCAGCGAAAAATTCAACCGAATGGTATTGGCCCCGGAGCCATCCGCAAAAAATGCCTGCCCCGGTACAAATGCCACCCGCGCGGATTGCAGTGATTTTGCCAGCAATCCAGCCCCGTCGATATGTTTGGGCAAGGTTAACCAGATGAACATGCCGCCCTCTGGCTGTGTCCATTCAACGCCGCCGGGCATGTGTGTATCAAGGGCCACCAGCATACGATCGCGGCGTTCGCGATAAGCTGTGCAGATTGTCTTTACATGGGCATTAAACCCACCACGCGCCACCGTGTTGACCACCATTTGATTTATGCTGGGCGTATGCAGGTCAGACGCCTGTTTGATCAATACCATCTGTGCAATCACGGGGCGTGCAGCACATACCCAACCAACGCGCAAACCCGGTGACAAAGTCTTGGAAAAACTGCCTGTGTAGATCGTGCGGCATTCTTCGATCGATCCTTTGCGCTCAATCTCCAGCGCCAGAATGGGGGCGATCGCTGCGCCGTCATAACGAAGCGACTGGTATGCGGCGTCTTCGATAATCGCAATGTCCAGATCATCTGCCAGTTCCAACAGGCTTTCCCGTTCCTGACCATCCAGCGTCACCCCGGTAGGGTTGGCAAAATCCACGGACGTATAAGCAAATTTCACCCGCCCACCGTTTTCGGCGGCGGCTTGTGCATAATCTGCGGCCGATTGATTGCTGTTGGGGTAAAGCCGGCCGTATGTGGGTTCATAAGCATTAAACGCGCCCAATGCGCCCAGATAGGTGGGCCAACCAACAAGAGCCGTGTCATTCGGTGAAACCAATAATTTCCCTAAATAATCAAGTGCTTGTTGTGACCCAGAAGTGATCAGGATATTGTCAATATCACAAGGTACTCCGACTTTTGCCATCTCATCACGGATCCATTCGCGCAAGGGTACATAGCCCTCACTAACGGAATATTGTAAAGCGGCCTCAGCACTATCACCGCTTAAAACTTGCGCATACGCTTGTTGAAATGCCTCTGTGGGGAACAATTTTGGGTCAGGTATACCACCCGCAAAGGAAATAATATCGGGCTGATCCAACAGTTTTAGAATTTCCCGAATTTCAGAGGCTTTCATCCGCGTATTGCGTGTGGCCAGCAGTGTTTTCCAATCCATCCAAATACCCCAATTTCCAACAGACTTTGGTTAGAGTGGGGTAGAATGAAAAGTAAGTCAATATAGCTGACATATTATGTGATCTATTGAACATCCTTCATCGGCTCTTGCTCATGGCAAATCTGTTGCGTTTCGGTCGGTTCCAAAGCCACAGACAGCAAATTACAATACCCTTTGGATGCGCCTGTCTGGAAGTGAATGCATTCAATACACTGGCCAAAGGCTCGCCCGCCATTGGTCTTTAGCATCGTTTGCAAAAGACCTGTCAGTGCGTGTTTCAAAGTACTCGCCGTTTCAGGATCAATCGCATGCAATGCTTGTTCCAGCGGGTTCGGACGTTCGGTTGCAGCCCAACCTTGCGCCGTCAGATCATAAGACATGTAACGCTTATCTGTCTTAGAGCGCAGTTCGTTGATATAACCTTTGCGTTCCAAAGCTTTCAGAGTTTGCGACATTGTTCCGCGGGTTGTGTCCAGAAAATCTGCTACATGTGAAGGGGCCCGCGAAAAGCGGTTTGCCTGAGCCAGATAGCCTAGGGCGGCCAGCTGGGTGGGGTTTAGATCATCGGACCAACCACCTGCCGCATCAATGCGGCCAATACGGTTGATCAGGCTGCGGATTTTCAAAGACTGAGTCATAACTCATATATAGCGACTCGAAATTACTATTGCAATAATAGCGAGTCGCTATTAATAAGATCACATACTGATTCTGTAAAAAGGGAAATCGAAAATGAAACAGATACTGATCTCAACTGTCGCTTTGGCACTTATGTCCACAGCGGTTTCTGCTAATGAAAACCATGCTATCCATATGGATGATGCTATCAAATCTGAAGCGGACACTTCAAAAGTGGCCGCCTTTGATATTCTGGCCGCCCACGTGCACCGCAAGGGACGCACGGTTACTTTCCACATGACTACAAATGGCGCGGCTGGTTCAGAAAAACCCACCGCCACTGGCGCATTGGGTGGGGCACTTGTGTTGTCTTATGTGTGGCCAACATCACTAGACCCATCTACCGTTGGCTTTGAAGATGGCACAGGCATTCTGGCATTGGCAGTCACCAGTCACCCCGATTTTGATGACACGCCGCTTTATGATGAAAACGGCGATGGTGATCTAGCAAATGACGGCAATGATTGGCATAGCCATTGGGTTGCACTGGCACCGACAGAAGCCTGCGGCGAAGGGGCGTTGGCTGTGCGTGATATTCCCAAGGATGCCACGCCTAAGATGCCTGCTACATGGCCGGGGTTCCCGATATATCTAGACAGCCCGGGCTTTACCCCGCTATTTGACGGGCCGGAAATTACTGTGACTACTGCTTTTTCTGATGCACAAGCTATTGCTGACGCATCATATGACGGTGTTACATCGGCCTTGAAAGTAAATGCAAATGTTCACGCCCCGCTGTTATGCGTAACAGATGTGTTTGATGTAGCTTCCGGTAATTTAAGTTTGCCCGGCAAAATTAAATAACACCCTAGGGCCGTGTACCCCGCACGGCCCGAATTTCAAATAGGAAAAAGCAAATGTCCAACCCATGGTTAACGTCCCTGATGACAAAAACACCACAGGCAGGTTATGAGTTAGCTGTCAAAATGGCCCGTGTTGCGATTAAAATGACCCAACCCGATGATAGAATTCGTAAAGACTTGCGCGTGATATACGAAAAAGATGCGAATGCGCTGATTGCTGCATCCGCCGTTGTTGCCATGCATTATCAAACGATTGCTGTCGCGAATAATTACTGGAAGGATTAAAATGCCAAATGCCCTTGCCCCGGAACTGAAGGTTTCAAAATGGTTCAACACTGACAAAGACATAACCCTTGCCGATCTACGCGGTAAAGTTGTGGTTATCGAGGCTTTCCAGATGCTTTGCCCTGGCTGTGTTTCCCACAGCCTGCCCATGGCGCAAAAAATCCACCAGATGTTCCCCCATGACCAGGTCGCTGTGATCGGTCTGCACACAGTATTTGAACACCACAGCGCAATGACGCCGGTATCACTGGAAGCCTTCCTTTACGAATACCGTCTGACCTTTCCCGTTGGTGTGGATCAGGCAGGGCAGGGTGATATGCCGATGACGATGCAAGCTTACCAGATGCAGGGCACCCCCAGTCTGATCCTGATTGACAGGCAAGGTAAATTGCGGGCCAATCATTTCGGTCAAGTGTCTGAGCTGCAAATCGGGGCCGAAATAGCAACGCTGGCCAGCGATGGCGCGCGTGGTAATGTGCTGGGTTCAACAGGTGATACATCCGATGGATGTGATGAAACCGGATGCCCGGCGCCTTAATGCTCCTCAGCAAGATCCTCTAAAACCTGCTTATGGAAAGCGTGAAGTCCAGACTCTGAGAACCACGAACCATTGATGTCGGCAACATAACGACCCTGATCATATCCCAAGCTGGAAAGGCCGCGCTGGACACTTTCAACCAGGGCAATGTCTTCTTGGTTGAACATTTCTGAGAACAGGGATTTGACCGCGTCTAAATTCGGAACATCTACACCAGAGGGGCTATAAATATCCGCATGTTCAAGTGAACGGCCTGGCCCGTTTGGTGCGATACGCAAAACAATTAGTTGGGGGCTACCGGGCAAGCTAAGAAGGCATAGGTTTGGCCATAGAAACCATGTCAAATAGGGCTCACCGCCTTTGGTTTCAAATCCTGCAAACCCCGCTTTTGCGGTTTTTTGATAAAACCCGTAACGCTTACCTATTTGCGATGCCCCGCCCTTTTCGTTGTACAGTGTTGCTAACGTCGGGTGGGCAATTGGTATATGATACCCTTCTGAAAAATTGTCGACGATAACTTTCCAGTTTGATGCAATATCAAAATCAAGCCGATGATGTGCTGTATATTCCGGCATTTCCGGCAGATGGCCAAGAATGGTTTCTTCGAACGCTGGCAAATCACCATCTTCGGGCGTGGCATTCGGGTTGAAGTTAATGAAGATCATTCCGGCAACGATTGTATGCTGGATAGGTTTCAGGCCAAAATCTGCCCTGTCAAAGTCAACAACATCGCGGGTCATGCGTGCGGTTACAAGTGCGCCATCAAGCCCGTAACACCATGCGTGATAGGGGCAAACAATACGTTTTCCGGTTTGCCCGCGACCAGACAACAACAAATGCCCCCGATGCTGACATACGTTGAAAAAAGTATTTATTTGTCCATCTTGTCCGCGCAGTACTAAAATGGGTTGTCCTGCAATTTCATCAGTTATGTAGCTGCCGATTTCTGGTAAATCAGAGATATGGCCTACGTATAACCAAGATTGTTGAAAAATCTTGTGTAACTCTTGCTGGTGGATATCTTCGTCAGTGTAATAACGCGATGGTAGCGTAGACCCGATTCACAATAGGGTCGAATATTTTTAGACACAAGTATCCCCACCCGTTTTGTCAAACTGTTTTCAAATTCATATTTGCGAGTGCTCCGACATTCTTGGCAATCATGTTTTGTTGTTGGTTGTTGCGGTGAATATCCGAAAATATATTGAACTTTTTCATGCGGCCAATACCGTGCTCTACGCCAATGCGTAGTTTTGAATGCCATGTATTGTATTCTTGTTCTTCTTTCGTAAGTGGTTTTTTCTTTGATGTTTTCAGGGGGATTTCCAGTGATGTCCCCAGATATCCTAAATCCCCAAGGGTAAGTATATCAGGGGGCCTATCCACGCGGGTCTCATCATAAATACGCTTGTCATGTTTGCGCCCGTCATGGGCGCATCCAACAGCCAGTATACACTTCTTGTCATCTGTGATGATCTGGTGGGACGCCGTGTGCTTCTTTTTCTTGCCAGAATATTTTGCTTTTCGAGCCGAGGGCTTCCCGGGCCGTTGAACTGGACGCTCAGTACCATCAATCATCAGGTAAAGCAGATCAGCCTTTTCCACTTCCGACAACTTTACTTTACGTTCAGGCATCCGAAAATGGCCTGCCATCAACTCTGTCATGGCTTGAATGCGGCGGCAAACTGTCGGAGAGGATACATTGAATACAAGCCCCATAAAAGCATGGCTGGTATAGGTTCGGTAATACATCAGGCAGAGCAGAAGCTGTTCTGCGAACTCCAGGCGATAGTTCATCCCACCCCCAATCGCACGTTGCCTGTCTTTGCGGGACAGGCGTTTCTCCTCACTTTTCAACCAGATCGGATGAAGTGTCGCAACCAGGGCGTTGAAATCTGTAAGGCGGATGCCCGATAGTCGAAAAAACAATGCAGGTTGTGCACTTAAAATCTTCAAAGCTTTCATAAAATGATACCTCCAGGCACTTCCTCGCATAAAAATAACCTATTGTGAAGCAGGTCTCGTGTATGAGTTCTGGGCGGTTTCAGTAAATACGCCCTTTTCACCAGAGATCAAGGTTTCACCCATTACATGTTCCAATTTTCAGCTATTTGTAATTGTTGTAAGCATGACTTTGGAAGAGAATGCGATGTTGGTCAATTCACAATTTTTTACCTTTAACATGAATATCCCACAAATCAGGGCGGCGTTTCTGCGTGATCTTTTCAGACTGTTCATGGCGCCATTTGCCTACATTGTCGTGATGCCCAGACCGCAATACGTCAGATATTTCACGCCCGTGCTATTCTTCGGGCTTGGTATATTGCGGATGCTTCGGCAATCCAGCCACCCCTTTATATCGGTTATTATAAAGCTTCCCCGCCTAACCCGTTAACCCCTTGTGCTTGCAGTGCCGAGATAAGCTTGTCGGTGTTCACGCTCTGAACGAATAGGTTGTTTCGGATGGCGATAGACGCAGCAGTTCCCGTTGCCTGCCCCATGGCCATACATTGGGGCATGCCCCGAACGGATGCAAAGGCGTTTATGTCTGCTGATATAATGCGGCCTGCAAACATCAGGTTTTCAATTTTTTGCGGAACAAGGGAGCGAAAGGGAATGGTGTAATAGGCACCATCTTCCACCATAGCGTCATGTGTCATTTCACCAGAGGCACGCATCACGTCATCAATCGGATTGTCACAGCAAACGATACCATCAGGGAACTTAGTGGCATTTGCCAAATCCTCACCCGTCACACGGTATATTCCTTCCAGTTTGCGGGTTTCGCGCACACCGACTGTAGGGCCCAAAGATGTCATGCGCGATTTCTCGAAACCTGGAATATCTGATCGAAGAAATTGCGCCATCTGGTGACAGCGCCGCCTGCCTTCTTGTGTTGCACGCGTTACATCCATTGGGTTGGTGCCGTCTACATTCCTGATCACAATAGAATTGCAAAACACGGTGTTATTGTGAAACCCTTTCATCAGATAAAGCTGGGCTAGGTCTTTGTGTAAGCGCCCTTCGGCAATTCCCTTGGCGGCATATTCCCTGAAATAGGGGTCTTCATTCGTAAAGACACGGTCCCAGTCGGCATCAATCATATGGAACGTCAATGAAACGCCCATCATGTTGCCTTTTCCATCACCCAAAGTATACGGTACCCCTGCTTTAGCAGAAATATCACCGTCGCCAGAGCAGTCGATCACTATTTTTGGAGTGATTTTATGAGCGCCAAGTCGATCAAAAAATTCCACCGCCGCAATCCGTTGACCGCCCATCACAGGTTTCACGGCTGTTGAATTAAGGCGTATCTGAACACCAGATTCCTCCAACATCTCGAACATTGTTAAAGTAGCAATGTCGTGATCGTATTGAATTTCTGGCCCGAAATTCGCTAAGGCGCAGGGCCTTTTTTCAGCAGCAGGTGGGGTCATTATTGACAATCGCTCTGACAACTCTGCCATCAGCCCGCCAATTGAGGTGTCGCAAGGGTAGGCAGCACCCCAAGGCATGCCCGGGCAAGAAGCCATCACACCACCAATCTTATCGCTGGACTCAATCAAACAAACTTCTAACCCCAGTCGACCAGCGGCAACAGCTGCACCAAAACCGGCGGTTCCACCGCCAATGATCAAGACATCAGTTGTTAATCGCTCAGTTTCACTCATCGGTCTGACCCCAATTTCATTACGTGGGCGGAAAATGAATTACATATTTCCGTCGCATTAACATTTGTTCATATGCGTTGGTATTGTTACGCGAGAAGTTTTCAGTTTCAACTATGAAAGCGTAAACGGATCAAGCTTATTCTTCTGAATTCTTTCTTTTAACATAAGCGTTCCACAACTCTGGGCGGCGCTTTTCTGTTAATCTCTCGGACTGGTCATGGCGCCATGTATCCACATTTCCGTGATGCCCCGACAGCAAAACATCGGGTATCTTGCGCCCGCGCCATTCGGCTGGTTTGGTATATTGCGGATGTTCCAACAGCCCGTCAGAAAAGCTTTCATCAACCGCACTTTCGTCATTGCCCAACACATTGGGCAATAAGCGTACGGTGGCGTCTATCAGGGCTTGGGCGGCGATTTCGCCACCTGTCAAAACGAAATCACCTAATGACACTTCATGTACGTTGTATTCTTCCAATACCCGTTCATCGACGCCTTCAAAACGGCCGCAGAGCAGGGTCATGCCTTGTGCACGGCTGAAGTTGCGCACCATGTTTTGGGTCAACGGCTTGCCGCGCGGGGATAGATAAACCACTGGCCATGCGTCTGGATCAACGGGTGTGCCACGACGTGCATCTTCCAAAGCGGCCCCCACAACGTCGGCCTTCAGCACCATTCCTGCACCGCCCCCCGCAGGCGGGCTGTCTACGTCTTGATGTTTGCCCAACCCATAGCCGCGTAACTCTATGGTTTCCAAATTCCACAAGCCTTCTTTCAGGGCTTTGCCCGTCAGAGAACCACCCAGAACGCCGGGAAATAGTTCAGGGAAAAGCGTAATGATCTTGACCTTCCATGCGCCCTGAATGTCAGGCGTATCGGTCATTAAGGCGCGCGGTTTGCGGCTGGTACTCACAGCCAAACGGCCGTGGGATTTTGCGGGCTTATCAGTCATCTTTAGCCTCGGAGAACACACCTTTTGGTGGATCCGTAATAATGCGGCCCGCTTTCAAATCAACGGTGGGTACTGCATCACGGGTAAACGGCAGCAACACCGTGTTCTTGATGCCTTTGCCTGCAATCTCTAGAAAATCACCGGCGCCGTGGTCGTGAACTGCGGTAATCCGGCCCAGCTTTTCCCCGCCTGTATCAAACACATCCAGCCCCACCAAATCAGCGTGGTAGAATTCATCATCAGGCAAGGACGGCAGGTTCTCGCGGTTGGTATAAAGCCGGATGCCTTTTAGCGCATCGGCCTGATCTTTATATTGTACACCTTTGATACGGCACGAAAAGCCACCCTTGATCGGGCCAATGACGCGCAGGTCATAGGTTTCGGTGCCGTCTTCCGACAACAGCGCACCATAGTTACCAAGGTCAGCGGGATTGGCGCAAAAGCTTTTGACGCGTAATTCGCCTTTGATGCCAAATGCACCGATGATGGCGCCGATGCAGATAAGATCAATCTCTGGCATGATCTACCTTTCAATCAACGTGGTCAGTTGTGCATCGCGCATTTCCCAACCAACGGTTTCAAGTTCAGGTGTTTCGGTTTCTTCTTTCGGCCAGCCAACACAAAGATAGGCCACCAGAGACCAGTTGTCAGGCAGGTCAAGATCAGCGCGCAACTGTACTGGATCAAGAATGGAGACCCACCCCATGCCAAGGCCATGTGCCCGTGCAGCCAACCAGAAGCTCATGATCGCGGAAACCACTGAATAGCGGCGCATCTCGGGCATGGTTTGTGCACCCAGACCACTACCTTTGGGAGTATCCTCTTCACAGAAAACCGCCAGCTGCACAGGTGCATCGCGCATACCTGTTAGTTTAAGTGAGGCATAAAGCTGTGCTTTCCCCTCATCATAACCTACCAGCGCATCGGCATTGGCAGTCTTGAAATTATCCAAAGATTTTTGACGGGCGTCTGCACTGTTCACAGCCACAATCCGCCAAGGTTCCGACAGGCCGACGGATGGTGCCATCTGGAACGCGTCCAGACATTTGCGCAACAGGTCGGGGTCAACAGTATCGGGTTTGAAGTGGCGCACATCGCGGCGCCACTTCATCAGGTCGTATAGTTCGGATTGGAAGTCTTGCGAGAATTCGCGCATGTTTTCTCCAATACCAATACTTGCTTACTCAGCCGCAGCTTCTTCTGCTACTGCTGGTGCTTCTTCGGCAGGGGCTTCAGCCGCCGCTTTTGCAGCTTCAGCAGCATCCGCAACTTTAGCGGCTTTTTCTTCTACGCGCTCTTGCGCTTTTTTGCCAGGCTTGGCTCTTTCAGGGTTGTTGCGTTCTGTTTTAGCAACAACGCCAGCCGCTTCCAAAAAGCGTGCAACGCGGTCAGATGGTTGTGCGCCTTCACCCAACCAGTAGTTTACGCGTTCCATATCCAGTTTCACGCGCTCTTCGCTGTCTTTTGGCAAAAGCGGGTTGTATGTGCCCAGTTTTTCTACGTAACGGCCGTCACGCGCCATACGGCTGTCTGCTGCAACAACGCGGTAAAACGGACGTTTTTTTGAGCCGCCGCGGGCAAGTCTGATTTTCATAGCCATGTTAATTCTCCTATAATGGCGTGGTTGGTGGGCTGAAGCCCACCCTACATTTGTTATTATTCCTGATGTTTCTTGTGATGTTGAATGACTTCGCTGATGACAAAGTTCAGGAACTTTGTCGCGAATTTCGGGTCAAGGTTGGCGCGTTTCGCCAAATCCTCAAGACGTTCTATTTGTTGCGCTTCACGCGCAGGATCAGAAGGCGGCAGGTCGTGTTCCGCTTTCAGTTTACCCACTGCTTGGGTGTGCTTGAACCGTTCGCCCAGTGAATAGATCAAGATCGCGTCCAAACGATCAATGCTTTCGCGGTGTTCGGTCAGAATTTCGGCAGCTTTTTGTGTTTTATCAGTCATATTAATGCCTCGGGGCTTTTGTGACGGTAAACATTCATCGGGCCATGCATTTCATGTATAAAATGGCTTTCCCATTGCGCACCCATCCGTTTGGCAACGGCAGCACTGCCATCATTGCCATCGGCTACAAGACTGATAGCGGTTTTCCAATGCAAGGTATTATAAACGTAGTCCCTAGCCGCCAAAGCTGCTTCGGTTGCATAACCTTTGCCTTCAAACCCCACTATTAAATCCCAACCTAATTCGGGTTCAGGCCAACCTTCGGGGTTCCATGCGCCAACCATACCGCAAAATAAACCCGTTTCAGTTTCATCCACAGACCAACGGCCATAACCGCGCAATGCCCAATGGCCAATTTCACCTGCCAGTGCACGCCAAGTTTGATCAGGGCGCATCGGGCCGCCAACAAATTTGGAGCGGTCATCTTGGTAAAATTCAACCAAAGCAGGGAAATCTGCAACGTTTGGGGCACGCAATGTTAGACGCTCTGTCTGAAGTGTTGGGATGTCGATCATAACAATCCCAACTCTTTTGGTGACGCGCCTTTTAGCACAGGGCGGGTAAAGCTGCGCTCATAGGAAATGATGCAGCGGGTTTTATTGGCAAAAGCATATGCTGCCAGACATTCAACATCTTTGGCCATCCGCTCGCGGTAGTCTTCATAGGCCGCTAAAGACGGGAATGAAAAGTGGCAATACGCGATGTTATTTGGGCCTTCATGTGGGAACCAATAACCATGATGGGTGCCGCCCATTCTATTTATCATATGAATCCAAGCCTTAGCATAGGTTTCAAAATCATCTACTTTGTAGGGGTCAATTACATATGTCAGAGAACAGGCAATCATTTTTTCTTACCAAACCCGGACAGCCCAAGTGGCAATCCACCACCACCTAAACCCGGCAACCCACTGCCACCAAGACCAGGCAGTTTACCCATTTTCTTTGCCGCTTCTTCCATCGCTTTTGGATCCATCGCGTTGGGGTCCATACCTGCGGGCATTTCAGGCATTCCGCCACCTTTGCCCATCATGCCAGCCATGGCCTGTTTCAACATGCCACCCTTGCCCATTTTCTTCATCATGTCGCCCATTTGACGTTGCATTTTCAAAAGCTGGTTCAGCTCTGGAACAGTCAAGCCGGCACCTGCAGCCACACGTTTCTTGCGGCTGGCTTGCATGATTTTCGGGTTGGCGCGTTCCGTCTTTGTCATTGATTGGATCAGTGCGATCTGTCGTTTGAATACCTTGTCGTCGATGCCGCCCGCGTCTTCAATTTTTTGCGACATTTTCTTCATACCGGGAAGCATACCCATGACACCTTGCATACCGCCCATTTTCATCATCTGTTCAAGCTGCGCTTTCAGGTCGTTCATATTGAACTGACCTTTTTTGAAACGCTTCATCATGCGTTCGGCCTGTTCGGCCTCGATGGTTTCCTGCGCTTTTTCAACAAGCGAAACGATATCGCCCATGCCAAGGATGCGTCCGGCAACCCGTTCGGGGTGGAACTCTTCCAGCGCGTCCAGTTTTTCGCCAAGGCCTACAAACTTGATCGGCTTGCCGGTAACCGCTTTCATCGACAGTGCCGCGCCGCCGCGTCCGTCGCCATCCATACGGGTCAGAACCACGCCTGAAATGCCGACTTTTTCATCGAATTCCGCTGCCACATTGACCGCGTCTTGCCCCGTCAGCCCGTCAACCACCAGCAGGGTTTCGCGTGGGCTGGCGATATCGCGCACCGATTGAACTTCGTTCATCAGAACTTCGTCGATATGTAAACGACCCGCGGTATCAAGCATATAAACGTCGTAACCACCCAAAGTGGCCTGTTGCTTGGCGCGCTTAGCGATTTTCACCGCGTTTTCACCTTTGATAATCGGCAATGTGTCCACACCGATCTGGTTGCCCAGAATGGCCAGCTGTTCCATCGCGGCAGGTCGGTTGGTGTCTAGGGACGCCATCAGAACCTTTTTGCCTTCACGTTCTTTCAAACGTTTTGCCAGCTTGGCCGTTGTGGTGGTCTTACCACCGCCTTGCAAACCAACCATAAGGATGGGCGCAGGTGGGTTGTCAACTTTCAGCTGGCCCGCATCAGCGTTGTCGCCTGACAGGAAATGCACCAACTCATCATGAACAATTTTCACAACTTGTTGGCCCGGAGTTACCGATTTGGTAACATTTTGCCCCGCGGCCTTTTCCTGAACCGCTTTAACAAAGTCGCGCGCCACAGCCAGTGAAACGTCTGCTTCCAGCAAGGCCACGCGCACTTCGCGCAAGGCAACGGATACGTCTTCATCAGACAACGCCCCTTGGCGTGTTAGCTTGTCAAAGACGCCCGAAAGGCGATCGGATAGATTTTCAAACATTCCAGCAGGCCCTTTCGACCGTTACAAGTTGCATCATTATAAGAAGCAATTCGCCAAACGCAAAATACACCAGTGGGCGAAACTCGCTGACTGGTGGTGATCCTGAGACCAGAAGTTTGGCACTTCTATATGAATTAAGCGGGGATGTAGCGGTAGATGGGCGGGGAGTCAATGATTGTTAGGGGGGTGGTTTGTGTGCAGCTATTGAGTTGCGTTCTGAACGTTAAGTTCATAGGTTGTATTTACTGTAATGTGAATGCGTAGTATTATATAGATTATAATCTATATAAATAGGCCAACATGAATATTATAAATTCTATTTATAACAAAGTTATCACTCTTCCTCATTTTAAGGGTAAAAGTAGACTTACACTGTTTCTGCTGCGGTTCTTGCAGCATGCAAAAACAGCTTATGGACCAATAATAACTGTTGATATTAACGACTATACTAATAAAGCATGCTTACTAGGTTATAATGGTTATGAGCTTCCTAAGATAATTTCAAGCCTTCCATTGGATGGGGTTTTTTTGGATTTTGGTGCAAATGCTGGAATATTTTCGTTACTTGCATCTTCGCATCTAGAAAATGGGGAGGTTTTTAGTTTTGAACCTAATCCATATATATATTCGAAGCTATTAAACAACATAAATCTAAATCATGCGTATAATATTAGCCCATTAAATTTTGGCATTTCAGATAAAACGGAATTTATGTCTTTTAATGTATCAAGCGAACATTCTGGTGGAGGCCATATTGAGCCAGATAACAAAGGTGAAAAGAAGATATTACTAATTTCTGGCAAAGAAATGAAGAATTGCCTAAGTCTATCCCAGAATACAGTTTGTCTGTGTAAGATAGATACCGAAGGATCGGAATTGCAAATATTGCAGTCACTTGAAACAGCAGGATTGTTATTATTAATTGATAAATTTTATATTGAAATGGATGATAATCTTCTGAAAAGGCAAGGCGCATCTACTTCTGATATATACGAATTATTAGAAAAAAACGGATATAAAGCGGATACTACACGCCGTGGTTTAGATCATTATGATGAAATATTTATTAGGGATTAAGTATCGCACTTTACCCTATCTTATTTTTTTTAGATTACGCTTGTATTTATGCACTATCCTTAAATAAGAAAGACATATCTTCAATAAATTGATGTTTTTGGATGTATGTTTTAATTGCATTATATGCATTACTTGCCATGAAATTGGATAAATCTGGGTCACCTAATGCAGTTTGTACTTTTTCACCGAAATCATTAAAATCCCAATGAATTGGAAGGTATGTTTTCTTGGGTATGTACAAGTTGGGCAAGGTTTCCAAGTGATCCATATCAGGTTTGATCAATGTAGAACCAGTTTGCATGGCTTCTATATCACGCCAGCATAATTCACCAAAACCAAATGGGCTAAAACATAATTTAGAATTCTTCATCTCTGACATGTATTGCGGCCAAGACACGCCTGTATCTGTCAATACGTTTAAGCCTGATCTTTTTACATGATCTAATGCGGACGTACGCATTGCGCTATACCACTCCGAACCATTGCAGGCCAATCGCGCGTGTACATCAATAGAGCGGGGCTGGTAAAATGATAGAGGTTCTTTTTGAAATGATTTGAAAAAGTGTGCAGCAGTAAAAAAGTTAGGGCTTAGTCTGAGTTTTTTTAATATACTTTTGGGAACGCCCCAATCAATAGGGGATTGTGGTATATTAAACAAACCCCCGTAGTAATCCGTTAAATTGGTGTCGCCTTTGTATGCACGTAAATAGTTGTCTTTATTCTTGAAAAGAGATTTTTTTAGGTAAAATCGGATATATGGATCAAGATGCTTTGCAAGACGTAAATCATTGTGGGCAAAGGAATCTAGAAACGATATTTCAACATTGGGTGTTGTCGATTTTATCAATTCAAGTGCGCGCACCAAATCCGCATTTTCTACAGTAAACCAAGTTTGTAGTAATACGATATCGGCTATCAAGTTTTTTGGCATTACTCCGGATAGAAGTGAATCCACAGGTATTGCGCGGATTTGTATATTAAAGCGATCTGAAATTTCCTTCTGATAATAAATGAAGGGATAGATTTGGGAAAAGCTTATTCGGTTTGGAGAATAATATATACACAATCGTCGCGATGAGCCGCGATTGAAAGGTCTGGCTAGATATGCTCTACACGCAGTCTTTAAGCCACTTTTAAGAATGTAACTTGCAATAAATCTATCCATATTAATTAAGCCATTCATTTATTTATTAAGTCCTTTTTGCCTTGTTGGGGCTTATAGCAGATGCATGATGCTAAGTAGATTTATGGATATACTACGCTAAAACGTGCCCATCAAAGCGTTTATCAGTTCAGTATAATCAGATAACATTCAATAATCCAAGTTCCTATTAGGGCATTCGAAAACTAAAAGAGGTAATTTAAAAAGAATGGTTCAAGCGCATTTTTTTGTTGCCGCGGTCTTATCAAATATGATCTGTGATTGAAGATAGGGGCTTGAAATTCACTTGCAACTTTACAACCACAGGCCACAAAAGGTGCTAAAGCATGGCAGATAAGATCAAACGTGGCCATTTGGCGATGCTGTTGTTTTCGCTTTTGATCGCAGGTTCGTTCAGCTTCGGTACCCGTATTGCTAATCTGATGGAGCCAACTGCGATGATGGCTTTGCGGTTTGCTATTGCGGGCGCTGTTGTCGGTGCGTTTGCCGCGATGGGCCCGGGGATAAAGCGGCAATATTTTGATGCGCCCTGGCGGTATCTGGTTTTGGGCGGGTTGTTCGCGATTTATTTCGGATTGATGTTTGAAGGGTTGAAAACCGCGTCGCCGGTCTCTGCGTCTGCCGTATTCACCCTGACCCCGATTATGTCCGCTTTTTTTGGATACTTCCTGCTACGACAGATCACAACATTCTGGATGTCTCTGGCATTGGCTATAGGGGCTGCAGGCGCGTTATGGGTGATTTTTGGAGGTGATATTGCAGCACTTTTGGCGTTCGACATCGGGCGTGGAGAGTTGGTTTTCTTTGTCGGTTGCATCGCACATGCGCTTTATACGCCCTTGGTGCGTAAGCTTAACCGGGGCGAACCGGTTGTGGTCTTTACCTTTGGTATGATTGTGGCTGGTTTCATTATTCTTGCAATATTGGGGGCTGATGACCTGATGCACACAAACTGGTCTGCTTTGCCGTGGTATTTCTGGGGCGGGCTTTTATATCTGGCGATCTGTGCCAGTTCTATCACGTTCTTTCTGGTACAGTATGCCACCATGCAGCTACCCAGTGCCAAGGTGATGGCTTATACTTATCTGACCCCGTCATGGGTGATCGCGTGGGAGTTTATTCTGACCGGCACTATCCCACCTGCACTGATGTTTCTGGGTGTAGCGGCCACAATTGCTGCTTTGGTGATGTTGCTAAAGAATGAAGGTTAGCCGGTTAGGGCTGATCAAGATACAAGCACAATCCTTTCCCATGACCTACACATTGGATGCCAAATGTGTAGGTCTGTATGCTAAGCTTAAAACTCTGCGTTGCACTTTCTGCCCATTTCAATGGCTTTGTATGTTCCCGTAAGATCCATTACAAAAGCATAGGCTTCTTCCGGAAACACGGTCATTGTATATTGCTTTGCGATGTCTTCAACAAATTCCGGGCTGTCGGTTAGAATGTAGCCACCATTCAGCCCCTCGGTTTCGTTTCCGCGCATACCTTTAGCTTCACCGAAATACAGGTTATCACCCAAGAGAACCGCAACAGCTTTCTTATCACCGGCTTTCAGTTTAATCTCACCCTTGGTAAATACGCCAAGATAGCCAATACTGCGGTCAGCCATCAGACCCATCTGCACAACATTGCCAACATCATCGGATTTTTCGATCAGGCAGGATTTTTTCTCGTTATCTTTGAAAACATTCCAGCCTTCGATTTCACCGTAATTTTCGAAATTACCGGCTGTTGCAGCAGTTGCAGTGAATGCGGCAATTGTGGCGGCGATTGTTATCATTTTTAGTTTAGACATATTTCTCTACTTTCCTAAAATATTCTATACTCTTCAATACAGGAGTATACACATGTAGTAGCAAGATCCTGATGCGGCCTTCAACCATTAAGTGTATTTTACAACCCGGCCATTCACTATTTGGTCGTATGAATGAATTTGAAAACCTTGCGTAATTCGGATCATTTGTTGGCAGAGTTTATTGCCCAATTGTCAAATTTTTTACAATTTGGTTTTGAAAGTCATGTTATGCTTCTTGTTTAGGCTCTGAATAGGGGTTTATTTAACTGATGATTTGGTAGATGTTTATGCCTGATTATTATATTTATTAAGCAATGCGAGGGCGAAGCATGACATATGGCAAGAAATTTTTATTAACGGTCGGGATTGTCGGCCTTCTTGCTGGCGGGATTGTATTTGCGCAATCCAGCGGCACATCTACGGAAGCAGAACAAACAACTTCAGAGGTTGAAGCTACGACAGAAAATTCCGATAACACGGCTGTTGCGCCTGAAGCACTATTGACCAATGCGGAACTGGAAACATTGGTAGCTCCTGTCGCACTATACCCTGACACACTGCTAATTCAGATACTTGTCGCGTCTACTGTCCCGTTGGAAGTCATGAAGGCGGATCGTTTTGTGGCAACCTATGCTTCGGACGATACAGAAGCCTTGAAAACGGATATCGAAGATCAGGATTGGGACCCAAGCGTTGCTGTTCTGGCCACTGCATTTCCAACTGTGTTGTCAGATATGGCCGATCATGTTGAATGGACGGAATCCATGGGGCTTGCGATGCAAGCGCAGGATGATGATGTTATGGACGCGGTGCAACGGATGCGCGATCAGGCGATCAATTCCGGCGCATTGATCAGCAATGAACAGCAAGAGGTTGTAAGTGAAGACGACGAAGTGGTTATCACGCCAACCGACCCCAATATTGTTTATGTGCCGACCTATGACACGAAAACTGTTTATGTAGAGGATAATAATAACAACGATGCATTAACGACCGGCCTTTTATTACTGACGACCTTTGTTCTAATCGATAATATTTTTGATGATGACGACGATTGGTATGGTTACTGGGGCTGTCGAAATTGTGGCGGCTGGGGGGGTGGACCGATGTACCCCAGGCCGGATATTGATATCGACATTGATGGCGACGTGAATATTGGAAATAATATTATCAACAAAGACAAAGGGTGGAAACCTTCTGACCGGGATCAGAAAAAGGCACAAGACAAGATTGCAAACCGGCGCGGCAGTGACGGGAAAACAAAACTTACGACCAAAAAAGGTGATTCCAAATCCAACGACCTTCGCAACAAGTTGACGAAAGAAACCGGAAGCCGCGACATTAGTAAGCCCGGCACGAAGAAACTTCCGCAAATCGACAATCGGAAAGCGGGTGCAAAAAAAGCACCTATCAACAAAGGCAATAAAGCGAAGCCGGTCAGCCGTGCAAAGGCACCTGCGAAGAAAGCCAAATCACGGCCTGCGGCAAAACCTGCAAAACGCAATACAAGTGCTATGAATAAACGCGCAAGTGCGCCACGTACCAGATCGGCACAAAAGCGTGGTGGTGCCAGTGTTCAACGAAGCAGGAGAAGGTAATCGACATGAGACAAATCATAAAAACACTAGGGCTTTCATGTGCGCTTCTAAGCGTTAGCATTCCTGCAGTTGCCCAGGACGGTAGCCGTTTTTCCTCACCCGAAGCGGCGATGGACGCTGTGGTAAAAGCACTGGATACACATTCGACGGATACGATCCTTGAAATATTCGGGCCGGGATCAGAGGATATTCTTTCAACAGGGGAAGGGCCGCGCGATAAAGAAACGCGCAAGCTGTTTCTTGAATTAGCCCATCAAGGCGTGGCATTCGCTAGGGAAGAAGAGGTAACGCAGATACTATTGGGTGCTGATGGTTGGCCGTTCGCGATACCACTTCGGAAGGACGACAAAGGTTACTATTTTGATGTCGAAGGGGCGCGTGATGTTATTTTGCGCCGCCGGGTCGGTATGAATGAGTTGGATGTGATAGATATTCTTAATGCGTATGTGGAAATCCAGGCCGAATACAGAACAGTAGATCATGATAATGATGGTGTTATGGAATTCGCACTGCATGTGATTTCATCCGAAGGTACTAAGGATGGGCTTTACTGGCCGAATGATGATAGCCCCGCAGGGGATTTTATTGCGCGTGCTATGCTTGCCGGATATTCAATCGGTGATGAGGATGTAGCCCCCGAACCTTTTGCCGGCTACTATTTTCAAATGCTGGACAGCCAAGGAAAAGCAGCCCCGGGTGGAGCAATGGAGTATGTCATCAATGGCAACCGGATTGCAGGGCATGCGATGTTGGCCGTGCCTGCGGAATACGCGGTGACGGGGGTCATGACATTCATGGTTTCCGAAAACGGGAAAATCATGGAAGCCGATCTTGGAGAAGATACTTTAGAAGCCGCACACGAGATTGAAAGCTATAACCCGGATGATCAGTGGGCAGTTATTGAGTAAATCAGACTATAGTTTGCATTATACAAACAATGCCCAACCCGGCGGAGCTTTCGGTCCACCGGGTTGCAGACCCACATGTAGGTGACTTTATTGAACGCATTTCAGGTATAGTTTTGCCATCTTGAACGGCACGGCAGTTGTACGCTGATTTGGGTATATGGCCCGATGATGGGGCCATTCTTCAAGTATTAATAATTCGACATTATTAATAGTATCGTTGAATTTTTTACGACCATACTAACAATTTCTATACACTCTATCGGGGCAACTGGTTCTATAAAACTGCTTCAAGTTGCTGATCCCAGACAAGTTTTTGACTTAGTATTGCCATATTCCCAAGCAACAATGTGTTCTTAATTCGTGGACAATTGGCGGTCTGAAGCCCTCTGATTGATTCTATATAATTACGAAGAATGTTTCTGAGGGAAGCAAGTGAAAAAAGAGATAATACTAGCAAGCAAAGATGAGCTTAACGTGGGGACTGCCATAAAGGCAGGGCGCTATACCATTCAAAGTATCATGGGCTTGAATAATTTCGGTATCAAATACAGCGCAACAGATGCAGACGGTGATACTATTGTTTTGAAAGAATTTTTCCCATCCGAAATCTGTGTGCGTGACGGTTTAAACGTAGCGATTGTTTCGAATGACAGCATTGATGAATTCAAAAACCTTATACACGGGTTCCTGAAAGATGCAGGTAAACTTGTTGCCTTAGATAACCCTAACATTGGATCGATCTTAGAAGTTTTTGAAGAAAACAATACAGCTTATATGGTTGAGGAAGTCGTCAAAGGCGTATCATTACTGGACGCAGTGAACAGTCAGGATTCGGAACTGTCGCCGCATCAGATTACTTCAATTTTAACACAGCTTTTATTGGCTTTGCATGATATTCATGCGCTTGAGTTGCTGCATCGTAATATAGAACCGCAAAATATAACACTTACAGAGAATTTTGAGCCAACATTATTTGTTGATTTTGGAACCTTCCGCGATAAGCCCAGCCGGGAAAGTCGCGCATATTCAAAACTGGCTTCAAACGCCAATAAATACGCCCCTATGGAAATGAGTATTGAATCCGGTGATCAATCACCTTCTGCCGATATCTATTGTCTGGCCGCAAGCATTTATTTTGCAATTATGGGAAATCCGCCGATCAGTAATATTCAACGCGTTTCTGAAATTGCAAACGGTAAACCTGATCCTTACGTCAGCCTTTCCGGTCAGAAAACTGGTTATAAAAAAGGGTTTCTGGAAGCTTTGGATATTGCACTGGCACCATTTCCCAGAGACCGGATCAAAAGTGCGACCGAATGGTTGGGATATCTGAATATCGAAAAAACAACAGAAGAAACGGCTGGAACCCAAAGCTTGTTCCGGCCTGAAAGAATTGTGGAAACATATTGGAAAATACCAACGACAGCTGTGCGGCCAACAATAGCCGTAACCATGATGCTAGGTGCACTATTTTTCTTTTTAAGATTGATTGTGAATAACGCATGATTACTGCCGTACTTTTTCTAGTGAGCTATCTCATGCAGGTCCAAATCACTTATTCACTTGGAATTGCAATCAAGGCAATTGATTTCGCGCCAGATGACAGAATGCGCCCGAATGCCAGAATTAGGAGTAAATATAAATGTTACTAAGACTTAAAGCGGCGTTAATTACCATTATTGGTGTGTCGTATTTGGCTATCCCTGCGCAAACGTATGCGCAATCCAATCAACAACCACAACGCAATATCGGAATTATGGCAGGTGCCATAGGAACCACAACGGCCCGTCTAGCAGAGGATTTAAGCCGTACAATGAGCGGTAAAACCGGTGTGCAGATAAGAGCGATGCTTGGTAAAGGTTCCAGTCAAAATATTGATGATCTGCTTTATTTGCGCGGTGTTGATCTTGCATTTGTTAATGCCGACATTCTGACCAATATAAAGATTACAAAACCGAACCACCCGGCAATCGGAAATCTGGCTTATATTGCAAAAGTAACAGACTCTGAACTGCATCTTATCGTACGTAAAGATAGCGGCATAAACAATATATATGATCTGGCATCCAAAAAGGTAAATATGGGGAACCATAGTAGTGGCTCTGCACTTACTTCACGTCTGGTGTTGCGCCTTTTGGGTATAGATGTTTCAGGATCGTTCATGTTTCCAACCAATGGATTGGATGCATTGAAAAAAGGCGAATTGGATGCAGCCTTTTTTGTCGGGGCAAAGCCTTTGCCGCTTTTGCAAACTATACATGATGAAGACGGTTTGAAAATGATCAGCATTCCATTTTCGGATCAGCTTGCCGGTATCTATAATGAAGCCGCGTTTCTGTCAGAAGATTACCCCACAATCGTGGAAGAAAAGTTTGTTACTACAATTTCTGTGCCGGTTGTTCTGGCTGTGTACAACAGATTTGCAAAAGGCAGTACACGTTATAAAAACCTGGCGATTTTCTCTGATCTCTTTTTGGAATCCATTCCTTTATTACAACAACCGCCACGCCACCCGAAGTGGAAAGAATTGGACTTAAACGCAACAGTCGATGGCTGGAGACGGTTCAGCTATTTCGATAAGGTGTTGAGCCAATAATCCGAACATAAAATACAACGGCATTACATGCTGTAAATAAATGAGGTAAGTTAATGCTAGAATTCACAAAACGGGCGACTACATGTTTGCTGTCATTGGTCCTGATCATGTTCGTATCCGGTACGGCTGTTTCAGCGCAATCGACCCGTGCGATAGAAGCGAATAAAGGCCGTATCGGCTTGCTGACTGCATCGACTACCGGAACCTATGTGAAAATCGGTGGCGATCTTGTGCGGATGCTGGATGGTGAGTCTGGTTTACGGATTGTTCCATATCTAAGCACCGGATCTGTTCAGAACTTATTTGATTTAATGAGCTTCAGGCATGCGAATATCGCCTTGGTAAATTCAGATTCCCTGACCAGTTTTAAAGTAAGAAATCCGGATGATCCCCGTGTGAAAAAGCTTAGCTATATCGCCAAACTTTATGCGTCGGAACTACATCTGATGGTTTCTCAGAATTCAGGTATACGGGCGATTTCGGATTTGGATGGGCGTACTGTGACAATAGGCCAAAGTGGCAGTGGTACATGGTTGACCGCCCAGTTGGTGATGGGGACATTGGGTGTGAATGCGAAAGTTGTTGTAATGCCGGATGATGAGGCACTTCAGGCACTTAAAGAAGGAAAAGTGGACGCGGCCTTTTTCCTTACAGGGAAACCCTCGGAATTATTCAACCGCATAAGTTCGGATGAGGGATTAACCTTGATCGGAATACCATTCAGCGAAGCCTTAAGTGGAACGTATAGAGAAACCCAATTTACGTCAGATGATTACCCGGGTCTTATTGAAGATAAATTCGTTCCCACGATATCTGTTGATGTAATCTTGGCATCATACGGCAATTACCCATCAGGCAGTGCAGAATTCAAACTGCTGTCTAATTTTGTGCATGAACTGAATTTACATATCATCGAACTTCAATCGCCGCCAAATCACCCGAAATGGCAACAGTTTTCATTCTCGAATCCAATACCGGGATGGGAAAGATCTGCTGCGGCTATCAATGTTTTTACAGCACTGACGCAACAAGAAGAAATAGCCCAGCCAAGTGTTCAAGATATAATGAAGCTGGGGTTTGAATAACCGTGGGCTTAATAAAAGGGATTGGGCCCGAGCGGGTTCAAGATAGAAAAATGCAGATGGTAAATGTACATAAAGTTCAGGAGTTTTCGGATAAATTACCGGAAGGTACGCTGCTTTTTAATGGTGAATATACGATCAAGAAGTTCCTGAATGATGGCGGTTTTGGGCTGACTTATCTTGCATCAGACGGCTTGAATAGAAATGTTGTCATCAAAGAATGTTTTCCGAAAACGATCTGCCGCCGCAGTCAGTTAATGGTTGGTATTCGGTCCAAGGCCCATATGCTTGAGTTTTCAAATATGGTAGAATTTTTCATTAAAGAAGCCGTTAAACTCTCTAAGCTCAAGCACCCGAATATTGTTCATGTGCATCATGTATTTGAAGAAAACGCGACTGCATATATGGCAATGGATTATGTCACGGGTTCGGATATGCTAACTTTGCTGGAAAACCCGAATTATAAATTTGAACCAGACGACATTATTGAGATTACGTTGAAGCTATTAGATGCAATGAGTTATATTCATGGGACGGATATGTTGCATCGTGATATCTCGCCTGATAATATTCTTATCGACAAACGCGGAGAGCCAAAAATTATTGATTTTGGTGCGTCCAAAGAAGAAGTAAGTAAAGCAAGTCGCGCTCTTTCTGCCCAGTTGCAGATTGTGAAAGAAGGTTATTCACCACAAGAGTTTTACATTGAAGGCAGCAAACAAACGCCGGCAAGTGATCTGTATGGAATTGCAGCCAGCTTATACCAATGTATAACCGGTGAAGTGCCTCCCAACAGTAACTTACGGTTAAGTTCTGTAGCGCAAGGTGCGCCCGATTTATACAAGCCGGCGACAGGGCGTTTTAAAGGTTATCCCGCAAATTTTCTTGAAGCAGTCGATAAAAATATGGAACTGTTTCCGCAAAGCCGGTCACAATCGGCAGGAGATTGGCTGGAGATGCTAGGGGGTGATCCCAAGAACAACACAACACCTGTCGCGCCTAAGCGAAAACGCGGAAGCATTATATCTTCTACCGGGCTTAAAATGGCATTTGCCACAGTCGGATTACTTGTATTGATGTCAGGTGCCGCGACTTACTCGAAGTTTTATCTCAATTATCCCGGCGGGTCAGAAAGTACTGTCATATCGGTTAATAAACCGAATGGGGGTGAAGCGATTGTTGTTAAGGGATCGCCTGAGGTTCAAATTGAAACCCAACCTGTGAAAAAAATCATCACTCCAAAGAAACAGGTAACAAATACATCTGAAAAACCAACTCCTAAACCAGCAAGGTCATTAGCGGAAATCATGTCAGAGTTGGCACTTGAATCGCCTGTAAATAATAACGGGCTTGAAACCACAACACCTCAGCCTGTGAAGTAACGCATACTATGAGAGCTGATTTAAACATTAATCAGGGGCAGTAACGATAATGTTGTCCTTATTCAAAACCAAAAGAAACCTGGATATCAGTTCCAAGATCAATCGCGGTGCGCGCGATTATCAAGAGGATGCGGTCGAATATTTTATACCGGAAGACAGGCAGTTCGCTGTTGTGGTATTAGCCGATGGATTGGGCGGTCATGCGGCGGGTCACGTTGCCAGTTCAATCGTATCCGACCGGGTAATGAAAGTCTTAAAGCCAGATACATCGGATACTAAAGCACTACAAAAAAACGTACGCAAAAAATTAAAAATAGCAGCGGATACTGCAAACGATCAAGTACGATTGCATATGACCGAGAATCCTGAAACCGAAGGCATGGGGTCTACGCTTTTGGCGACAGTTATAATCTCAAATTACCTGTATTGGATATCCATCGGCGATTCCCCTTTATATCTTTTCAGGAAGGGGTCCTTAAAACAATTAAATCAGGATCATTCGATGGCTCCGAAACTTGATGCATTGGCCAGAAAAGGCTCTCTTACGAAAGAGGCCGCGCTAAACCACCCGATGCGCAATTCATTGCTATCAGTAATTGTCGGCGACAATTTCAATCATGTAGATTGCCCTAGGAAGGCGTTTAAACTTGCAAAAGAAGATCTTCTGATAGCAGCCAGTGATGGTTTGCAGTTTTTAAGTGATGAGGAAATTGAAGAAACGCTGGATAAGGTTAACGATAAAAGCTCTGAGAAAATTGTAAGTGCATTGATGAAAGCCGTTTTGCGTAAAAAATCACCACATCAGGATAATATAGCAATTTGTGTATTACGGGCTGATGAATGCATGAACGGTTTCAGCCATTGATGCACGTGCTTTAGAAAAATAACACACCCGGTAACAGGGTTGCAGAAAATCCTACCAACACAATGTTCAATATCGCGACCGAGCGGCGAATATCCTCTGGATCTAGATGATGTTGTGCACTTGCGTTCACATATGGGTACTCAACTTTTTTTCCATCATAATACCGTGGACCTGCAAGCGCTATATTCAAAACAGCGGCCATTGCCGCCTCTGGCCATCCCGCGTTCGGGGAACGATGAAGTGGCGCATCTTGAAGGACAATATCGAAACTTTTTCGTGGATTGGATGTCAGACATATTAAGAGGCTGGTAATTCTAGCCGGCACCCAGTTCAAGATGTCATCCAGTTTGGCTGCCGCATACCCAAAATCGCGGTGTTTTTCAGTTTTATACCCAATCATAGAGTCCGCTGTATTAACCACCTTATAGATCAGGATACCTGGAAGCCCGAAGACCAGATACCATAGCGCGGGGGCAATAACCCCGTCTGAAAAGTTTTCGGCGGCACTTTCTATTGTAGCGCGGGCAACATCGCTGGGCTGCATGTGATCGGTTGTGCGCCCAACGATTTTCGCCACTTCTGTGCGACCCAATGATAAATCTTTGGCTAGGGCTACAGCTACATTCATGACATGCTGAACAAGACTTTTGTGGGCAAGAAGAATGGCAACAATGATAACTTCTATAAGCCCGAAATCAGGTATGGCCGACAGCAACCACCCTGTTACTCCAGCGGCAAAAACAAGAATACCAACGACTAGAAAGCCCTTAAGTTTTTGTAAGGGTTTCATGTTTAGGGTTTTGTCGAACCACGCGATACAATTACCAATGATTTGGATTGGGTGCGGGATACGTGACCATAACCATTGCGGTTCACCCAAAGCTGCATCCAGTATTATAGCAAGTAGAAGTATTTCGGCATGGTTCATCAATAACGTCCTAAAGCATCGTTTAAGCGAGACAGATCAGCAATATTTGCAGGTAGCCCCAGTCTGATCCATTTTTCCGAATAAGGGAAGATGCGCGTTAGGATGTGGTTGCGGCAAAGATGATCATGTAACTCTTTTGCCGATGCCGTTTCTGCCAGTTGAAACAAATTTGTTCCACCAATTATGGTTAGGCCGTTTTGTTCCAACACATCCATTAGTCGTTTTGTCATAGATGCAAGGTTTTTGCGCGTGTCATCAACCCAATCTATGTCAGCTAACGCTTTTTGCCCAATGAATTGGGCAGGCCCGGAAATATTCCATGGGCCAAGCTGTTGGGTGATTTTTTCGGCTAGTTCTGGCGTTGTTATCGCAAAACCCAGGCGCAAACCCGCAAGCCCCCAAAACTTTCCTGTACCTTTTAGGATGATATGGTTTGGATGTTCGGCCAGATCAATCATAGAGTTTTCAGGGCAGATATCACAAAAACTTTCGTCAATGATTGTTAACTGGTTGTGGTTATCTGCAACCTCTTTACGTGAAAATATCCGCCCATCAGGGTTATTGGGGTGCACCCGCACCTGAACTGGTGCATTTTTTTTCAACGTCCAGTTCTGTTCTGAAAACGAGGCGGCGAACTCATTGTAAGTCGGGCTCAGGATATCAACTTGTGATGCCGAGGTAAGGCTTGGCAATTGCGAAATTATTGCAGATACACCGGATGCTGGCACAATATTTGCACCATCAGGCACATTCCAGAATGCGCGGGCGGCATCCAGAAGTTGCTTCTGTGGGGCTTCGTCCGGTAGAACATGCCAATAATGCAAAGGGATATCCGGTACCGGATATGGGTTTGGGTTGATCCCGGTGGACAGATCAAGCCAATCATTACGCGCACCGCCATATTGATCTACGGCCGCGCTTAAACCGCCGCCATGATCCCGTTTAGGGGTCATTTATCGGTGCTATCCAGAACAGGAATACGTGTTACAAAATGGCCTTTTACCGCAACCGGCCATTGCTTGAATGGAACTTGTCCCATTGCACTTTTATCGTGCAGCGCGGCGTATTCTACAATACCGTCCGCTGCTTCGGCGCTGGGCTCAAATCGACCTAAGACATAAGTCAACTTGCCCTCTGCCTGAAGTGCCACATTACACCCTCCTTGGCAGCCCATAAGACATGAATGTCTGCGTACGGATACGTTGGAATTCCCTGCGGCCGCAGCTTCTATAAACGTTGCAAATTTTGCACCGTCCTTTTCAATTGTATCGTTTTCAGGCTTTTCCGTACCTTCGGTTCTGCATGTATCGCAAACTGTAATGACGGTTGTCATTTTTGGCTCCTCAGTAGATTTTCTTTATTACAACAGAAGTTACATGAAAAATACAATCAGAAACGACCAGATAGATAAAAATTAAGCCTTTGTTAACCTATTTTGATCAAAAGTTAAGAACAGGAATAATAATTCAGTAACAGCAGTGAGGTGACAGGTTGCAGACGCAAGTGCTGATTGTGGAAGCTCAAGAGAGCCTTGGAAAGCTCTGGCAAAGTTTTCTTGAGCGGCAGGGGTTTGATGTTGCTTTGGTTGGGGATCAACGGGCAGCAATAGAAAAGTTGCGGTTCGATCAGTGGGATGTTCTTGTTATTGATTTAATGCTTCCTGATTCAAGTGCGTTGGCAATTTCAGATTTTGCGAGTTACAAAAACCCCGATATTTCGATTATCGTTGTCTCGGCCAGCAGCTTTTTTTCTGATGGGTCTATTTTTGAATTACTTCCGAATGCACGCGGATTTATGAACCAGCCCATAGAGCCGGATGATCTAGCTGCTGTCGTCGATCATTGCACCAGAACCGTTAATCGCGACCGTGCGGTGTATGCCAATCAATCAGCGGATTGATCGGTATGATCCTGTTCGGGTTGATGGTGTCATGACTGTAATGATAATGGCGAATGATGTGATCAAAGTTGGTCGTTTCTGCCACGCCTTTCCATTGATATAATTCGCGCGCATAGGCCCATAAATTGGGAAAGTCGATGATGCGGTTGCGGTTGCATTTGAAATGTAAAACATAAACAGAATCAAAACGAACAAGCGTTGTAAACAAGCGCCAATCGGCCTCGGTTATCTGCTTGCCGACCAGATAGCGGTTTTCACTTAAATGTTGTTCCAGCCAATCCAAAGTCTTGAAAAGCTTGTGGACCGCATCATCATATGCTGGTTGGGTTGTGGCAAAACCCGCTTTGTAGACGCCATTATTGATATTGGTATAAATACGGTCGTTTACAACGTCGATTTCCGTGTGCCGAACCATTGGGTAATAATCATCGGTGTTACCCGTAAGGTCGTTAAAGGCCGTATTGAACATACGGATAATCTCGGACGACTCGTTAGAGACGATTGTATCAGTCTTTTTATCCCATAAAATGGGCACTGTGATACGCCCCGTCATATCTGGTTTGGCACGCAGATAGATGTCACGGGCGAATTGAGATCCAAACAGGCTGTCACCTTGTGCCACGCCATCCTTTTCAAACGTCCAACCATCATCCAACATATCGGGGTGTACAAAATCCACACTGATGTGATCTTCCAGCTGTTTGAGCCTACGAAAAATAAGCGTACGATGCGCCCAGGGGCAGGCAGCGGAAACATAAAGATGATAACGCCCACTTTCGGGTTTATAGCCTGTGCTGCCATCGGCCGTAATCCAGTCGCGAAACGCGGCAACTGAGCGCACGAACTTGCCGTCTGATTCTTTGGTGTCGTACCAATCGGTTGACCATTTTCCGCCTATAAGTTGGCCCATGGGGTTCTCCTTTTTTATCTAAATAGCGGGATAAGAGCCGCACCGCATCTGTCTTTGGTGCATCACAGAGTTTTTATTTCCGCAACAATACGAATGTCGTTTGAGCGGTGCAATCAGACGGGATTTGAATTGCAAGTTTTTGACCCTGCGCATATACACGTGTTTGACGAAGCCCATTTGGGCCGGAAAGGAGCGTTTTTGCGCATTGACCCAAATTGGGGATGCAACGAAACATCGTCGGGAATACACGCCCCCTTTCTGTTTTGATCGATAAGGAGCGTATAGATGGCACACACACACGAAAAAATAGGGGTAATGATCTGCGGACACGGCTCGCGCAGTGAAGATGCGGTTGCCGAATTTTCGGTTCTAGCCAAAAGACTGCCTGCTTACCTACCTCCTGAATGGCCGGTGGAATATGGTTATCTTGAGTTCGCCAACCCGGTTATCCGCGTCGGCCTTGATAAGCTGCGTGACCAGGGTTGCACTAAAATTCTGGCAGTGCCGGGTATGTTATTTGCTGCGATGCATTCCAAGAACGACATCCCCACAGTGCTAAATAAATACGCTGCTGAAAACAATATCGAAGTGCTTTATGGTCGCGAGTTAGGTGTTGACCCCAAGATGATAGCTGCCGCGGGTGCGCGCATTCAAGAAGCGGTTGATCAGGCCAATGCCGAACATGGGCATGTAGCTTTGGAAAACACCGCTTTGGTCGTGATAGGGCGCGGTGCGTCAGACCCTGATGCCAATTCCAACGTCTCCAAAATCGCCCGTATGCTGTGGGAAGGTTTCGGTTTTGGTTGGTGTGAAGTGGGCTATTCAGGGGTAACATTCCCACTGGTAGAGCCTTGTTTAGATCACGTCGCCAAACTGGGCTACAAGCGCGTTATAGTGTTCCCGTATTTTCTGTTTTCGGGCATTCTGATAGATCGGATTTACGGCTTTACCGATAAATGCGCGGGCAAATATTCCGGTATTGAGTTTGTCAAAGCAGCCTACCTGAACGACCACGATAAAGTGATCGAAACCTTTGCTGAACGTATCACAGAACAGGTGGGCGAAATACCCCCCGATAACTGTGCTGTCTGCAAATATCGCACCCAGATTTTGGGCTTTGAACACGAGGTTGGTGCCCCTCAGGAAAGCCACCACCACCATGTGGAAGGCCAAGGTGCCGAAGCACCGGGTTCAAACGTGGAAGATTGTGAACGGTGTGATACCTATTGCACAGGTGAGTGCCGTTTGTATCTGGACGACCACCACCACCATGATCACGACCATGCGCACAGCCATGACCACGATCATCACCATCATGCGGAATACCCACATGCAAAACATCCACACGGGCCTGAAAGCACCCGCACAAAGTGACCAAACAACCCCCACATATACGGCCGTTGAGTTATGAACGTGTGCCCAATGCGATCTATAAGCAAAGCTTTGCAACGGTTGCACGCGAAGCAAATCTTGATCGGTTCCCGCAGGATTTACAGGCGATTATAACCCGTTTGATCCATGCGTGTGGCATGGTGGAAATTGCGGATCGGCTTAGTTTTTCTGACGATGCGGGGCAAGCGGGTCGCGAAGCCTTGCAATCAGGTGCACCAATCCTGTGTGATTGCGAAATGGTGGCGGCTGGCATCATCCGTCGTTACTTGCCCAATGATAATCAGGTCATCGTAACTTTGAACGATCCCTCTGTTCCCGATCTTGCCAAACAAATCGGCAATACACGCTCAGCGGCGGCGGTTGAGTTGTGGAAGGATCATCTGGAAGGGGCGGTTGTGGCTATCGGTAACGCGCCCACCGCTTTGTTTCATCTGTTGGAATTACTGGACGCTGGCTATCCCAAACCCGCCTGTATATTGGGCTTTCCAGTTGGCTTTGTAGGGGCGGCTGAAAGCAAAGCTGAACTTTCCGCTAACCCAAGGGGTTGCGATTATATCGCTTTGCGTGGTCGCAAAGGCGGCTCTGCCATGGCGTCAGCGGCGGTCAATGCGCTGGCGGCTGGCCTGATCGAGGTGCAACAATGACCGCGTGGCTGCAAATTATCGGTATCGGTGAAGACGGGCTAGATGGCCTGACGATTGCCGCACGTGCCTCTATCGCCTCTGCGGATTACATCTTTGGTGGCAAACGCCATCATGCATTGATCGGTAAATGCAAGGCCAAGTATATTAACTGGCCTTCCCCCTTTAACGCATTGCTGTCCGAATTGCAGACGTTGCGCGGTAAAAATGTGGTTGTTCTGGCAACGGGTGATCCTTTGTGGTTTTCGGTTGGCAACAAGATCGCAAAAGCATTTGATAAAGATGAAGTAGCTTTCTACCCGCAGGTTTCCGCCTTTCAGTTGGCCGCGACGCATTTGGGTTGGGCGATGCAGGATGTGGCTTGTCTTAGCGTACATGGTCGCCCCCTTGAACGGATAAAACCGCATCTGCAAAACGGGCAAAGATTGTTGTTGCTGACTAGTAATGGTCAAGCAGTTTCGGATGTTGCAAAGATGCTGACAGAGGCGGGTTTTGGGCCAAGCGAACTGACGGCATTGTCGCATCTGGGTGGTGCGGATGAAACACGGTTTGATGCGGCGGCGGCAGAATGGGCGCAAGATGTACCTGATCTGAATACGCTGGCGGTAAACTGTATCGTGGCAGACGGCACGCAAGCTTTACCGCTTGGTTACAGCCTGCCCGATGAGGCATTCCAGCATGATGGCACCATGACCAAGCAAGATGTGCGTGCGGTGACGCTGGCAAAGCTGATACCCCAACCGCATGCGCTATTGTGGGATGTTGGGTGCGGGTGTGGTTCGGTTGCGGTGGAATGGATGCGTGCAGCAAATGGTGCGCGGGCCATTGGCATTGAAGCGCGCGAAGACCGCCGCGAAATGTCTGCAGCAAACGCGCAGAATTTGGGCGGCTTTGATCTGCAACTGATCGCAGGTTCAGCCCCTGAAGCTTTGAACGGGCTGGAAAACCCTGATGCGATTTTTATCGGCGGGGGGCTGAGTGCGCAGGTGTTTGATCTTTGTTATGACGCACTGAAACCGATGGGACGTTTGGTTTGCAACGTCGTCACACTTGGGTCTGAACAGGTGCTTTTGGAAAAATACGCGACCTTGGGTGGCAGCCTGACACGGTTGCAATTTACCCAAGCTGGCCCAATTGGCGGCAAGGTGGGTTGGAAGCCTGCGATGCCTGTCACGCAATATTCATTGGTGAAAAAATGACCGGAAAACTTTATGGAATTGGTCTGGGGCCGGGTGATCCGGAACTGATGACCCTAAAAGCTGCACGGTTGATCGGGTCGGTCACTTGTGTGGCCTATCCAACACTGGAAACAGGCTCAAGTTTTGCCCGTTCCATAGCACAGGATCATTTGGCTGAAGGTGTGCAGGAAATTGCCATCGAAATTCCGATGTCCGTGGCGCGCAAACCTGCGCAAGATGCGTATGATACAGGTGCGGATGAAATTCGCGCCGTACTTGAAGCAGGTAAAGATGTTGTCGTTCTGTGCGAAGGCGACCCGTTTTTCTATGGCTCTTTCATGTATCTATTTTCCCGCCTGTCAGATGATTTTGAGGTAGAGATCGTGCCTGGTGTCAACTCGGTTTCCGCATGCGCCTCTGTCGTCGAACGCCCGTTAGTGGCGCGTAGTGAAGTGCTGACCATCGTGCCTGCAACGTTGCCTGTTGATGATCTGTCTGCGAAAATCGCCAATGCCGAAGCGATTGCGGTGATGAAAGTCGGACGCCATTTAAGCAAGGTAAAAGACATACTTGCTGCACAAAATCTGATGGGTTTTGCCCATTACGTTGAACGTGCAACCCTGCCTAATCAAAAAGCAATGCCACTGGCTGATGCGCCCGACGTTGCCCCCTATTTTTCAATGATCCTGGTTTCAAAAGGAAATGACCCTTGGCTGTAAAACCCGTTATAATCTGCCTGTCCCGTTCGGGCGAAAAAACCGCCCATAAAATCGCATCTGCCTTTGGCTATGCAGTGCACGGACGCAAAACGCGCGTTGATCAGGCGGATGCCTATTTCGACAATGCGTTAGATCATGTGCGCAATTTGTTTGCTGCCAAAACCCCCGTGATCGGCGTTTGTGCTTCGGGCATTCTGATCCGTGCGGTGGCACCATTACTGAATGATAAAACCACCGAGCCGCCTGTTCTTAGTGTGGCCGATGACGGCACAACCGTGGTACCGCTTTTAGGCGGCCATCGCGGGGCGAACCGTTTGGCCAAAGAACTGGCCGATATGTTGTCAGGCTATGCGGCGGTCACTACCGCTGGTGATGTTGCACTGGGCGTGGCTTTGGATGAGCCACCCTTGGGTTGGCGTTTGGCAAACCCTGAGAATGCCAAGGGTGTTATGGCAGAGTTACTTTCAGGCGGTGCTACAAAATTAGATGGCCAGAATATTTGGGGTTTGGACACTGACCCCAATGGTACAGTTACACTCATAACAACCGAGAAAGCGATTGAAGGAGATAACACTACGCTGGTTTATCACCCGCAGAAATTTACACTGGGCGTTGGTTGCGCGCGCAACTGTGACCCGCAGGAATTGTGGGATCTGGTGCAAAAGACATTCACCGATAACAATATCGCGCTGGGGTGCATTGCCGCCATTGGCTCGCTTGATCTGAAGGCGGATGAACCGGCAATGAATATGCTTGCAAGCCGTCTTAATGTGCCGTTTCGAGTGTTTACGGCTGAAGAGTTGGAAATCTATGCAGATAAGTTGGCCACCCCATCAGATGTGGTGTTCGCAGAGGTCGGCTGTCACGGTGTATCCGAGGCTGCCGCATTGGCCTTGGGCGAAATCGGTGCAAGTCTGAAAATTACCAAACAAAAAACCAAAAATGCCACTTGTGCACTGGCAATATCCGCTGAACCTGTCAAGGAATTCAAAGGCCGCACACGCGGCAAGCTGTCGATCATCGGCATCGGGCCGGGGCAGGCATCGTGGCGCACACCCGAAGCCAGCCAATTGGTGGCTGAAGCCCAAGAGTTGGTGGGCTACGGCCTATACATCGATCTGCTCGGCCCACTGGCATTCGGCAAGGAACGCTCTGATTTCCATCTAGGTGCCGAAGAAGACCGTTGCCGTTATGCACTGGAACAAGCTGCCAAAGGAAAGAATGTCGCTCTGATTTGCTCAGGTGACGCGGGCATTTACGCCATGGGTGCCCTTGTGTTCGAACTGATGGATCGCAGTGCCGATGAAATGGGCGTTAGTGATGCCGCCCACCGCGTTGAAGTGAAATGCACGCCCGGCGTTAGTGCGCTGCAAGGGGCGGCTGCGCGTGCAGGTGCGCCTTTGGGGCACGACTTTTGTGCCATATCCCTGTCTGATCTTTTGACGCATCGCGAAGACATTATCAAACGCCTGCAAGCGGCTGCTATCGGCGACTTTGTCATCGCGTTCTACAACCCCGTATCCAAACGCCGCCGCACTTTGTTGGCGCAAGCCCGTGATATTTTGCTGCAACATCGCCCTGCAGACACGCCCGTGATGCTGGCCCGCTCGCTTGGGCGCCACGATGAAAGCATCCGCTACGTCAAACTTGCCGAACTAGAAGTCGACGATGTGGATATGATGACCGTGGTTCTTGTAGGCTCAAGCAACTCGAAACTGGCGCAACTGGGCGAAGGCCCACGCATGTACACACCGCGCGGCTATGCGCGTAAAATTGATGGAGATTTGGCATGAAGGTTTATTTTATCGGCGCAGGTCCCGGCGACCCCGACCTGATCACTGTCAAAGGCAAAGCCTTGATCGAACGCTGCAAAGTTTGCCTATATGCAGGCTCATTAGTGCCAGAGGCCGTTGTGGCCTTCGCCCCCAAAGATGCCATCGTCAAAGACACCGCCGTGATGACGCTGGACGATACCCACGCTGAAATTCTGGCCGCCCATAAACGCAGTGAAGATGTCGCCCGTGTGCATTCCGGCGACCCGTCTTTATACGGTGCCATCGCCGAACAAATCCGCCGCTTGAATGCGGCAGGTGTCGAATATGAAATCATCCCCGGTGTCTCTGCATACGCCGCAATGGCCGCGACTATCGGGCAGGAACTGACCATCCCCGAAGTGGCGCAATCCATCGTTCTGACCCGCATGTCAATGCAATCCACATCGATGCCTGCAGGCGAAACGTTGGACAATTTCGGCCGCACAGGGGCTACGCTGGCCATCCATCTGGCGATCCGCAACATGCGTGAGATTGAACGCCAACTGATCCCGCATTACGGCGAAAATTGCCCTGTGGTTGTCGGTTACCGTGTCGGTTGGCCCGACCAGATGATCATCCGCGGAACCCTGTCTGATATCCGCAAAAAAGTCCGCAAAGAAAAGATCACCCGTACTGCGTTGATATTGGTCGGCCCGGCATTGGCCGCGTCAATTGATTTTAAAGACTCTGCTCTGTACGACCCCAAAATGCCCCATGTTCTACGCCCTGTGGTTGGTGTGGATTTGGTGGAGGATATTAATACATAAAGGTCGTTATTTTTGCGGGTTCTACATCTGATACATTTGAATACTATCGTAACTTGGAGTTTGCATATAGAATTGCAATTACACTTATTGCAATTGCCTGGAGAAGGGGGGTTGCTTGAGGATCATGGCATATGAAGGAACAAAAACTTTCCATGCAACCACTAAACATAAACCGTATGCCTGCGTTGTGCACTGTTGAAATATTTGTGCAAAATGGGTTCTCGGAATTAGAGTTGGCCTCTGTTACCACAACTTTGCAGACTGCTAATGGGATAAGATCCGATTCATTTTTTAAATGGCTATTTGTGTCAGACCAACCTGGACTGGTAAAAGGCTCTAGTGGGGTTCTTGTGCGTGCAGCCCCAGCGATTGAAAATCATGCATTGGCAGATTGGATGATTGTAATCGGCTCGGAAAAACCTGAAACTGATGTTTGGTTGAAACGCGTAAGATACATGCAGCGCCAAGGCTTGATGACAATACTATTATCTGGTGCTGCCACTGCTTATATTAAAGCAACAAAGATTACAGATGGGGCCGTCACAACACATTGGCGTGATAATTCTATACTGCATGAAACTGGATACTACCCCCGGCTGACATCGCGCTTTTCAGAGAAGTCTGGGGGGGTAATTACAGCAGCAGGTCTAGGCTCTACCACCGAATTGGTGATCGGCCTTATTGCGGAATTTATGTCGCCGCATGAAATAGCGGAATTGGGCAGTCATTTACTGATCCATACGATCCGTGGTAGCACAACCGAACAACCCAAACACATGGCTGACAACACAAACTTGTTTGATAACCGTATTAGTCAAGCATTAAGTTTGATGGAAAATGCAATTGAAGAACCTTTATCTGTTCTGGAGTTGACCCAAAAAATGGGCCTGTCGCAAAGACAGTTAGAACGTATATTTAATGCTGTTTTTGAAATTTCACCAGCGCGATTCTACAAAAGATTACGTGTCAAACGTGCCCGTATACTATTGGATGAAACGCAGATAAGTTTGGCTGATGTTGCATGTGCAACAGGGTTTACTTCTGCCAGCATTTTGTCCAAAGCATTTCGCGATGCATATGGAGAAACGCCAACTGAGATGCGTGTGCGCAATAAAACCAAACTGTTAGATTATGTCGTGGATACTTAACCCATATAACCTTTAATCAGCGACAAAAGATGCTCCAATATTTTCCTTTGAGCCATTGTGGTAATCTATGCGTGTGTAGTCAGATCTATGGTCATCTTGTTGTACACACATTGATTTGGAATCAATGATGTTTTAATAAGGTTAGATGATTTGTTTTTGAAGGTGCTGCGGGGCAAGACTGCCGTCACTCAGAACTTGCCGTTATCGTTCTTCCATTCGCTGCGTGGCGAGATCTTTTCGGCCGTGTCCCAATGTTCGACTATTTTACCTTTATCCAGCCGAAACAGATCATAAAAAGCTGATGGAATGCCAGCGTAATTGCCTTCGCTGACGCAAAGCACAAAACTGCCCTCTGCTAGAACACGGTGGATGCGGTGATAGTCGATAAGTCTGCGACCCTTATCTTTTGCTTCCAGCGCGGCACGAAGAATGGTCAAATCATCCCCCAGTTTGGGATTGTGTTCTATATAACCTGTTTCGTCGACATAATCCGTCAATTGGTTGAGTTGTCCGTCAATAAGAACATTCTCAATGAAGGATCGCACCAGTGTTCGGTTGCTTTCTGTCAGTTCAAGGTCAACGGCCTCGGTCGGCCCATCCACCATGCTGTGGCCCGACTGGTTAGGCCCCAGCCGTTCTTGGATATTATCCCAATGCTCTACCGCTTGCCCATCTTCGAACCGGAACACTTCGAAACAGATCTTCCGGGTGGAAAAATCATACTCCATCTGCGCAAAGACAAAATCACCATCCTCGAAAGCGCGAACCATGTTTACCTTGGGTTCGGTTTTGGATAACCGCTTGAACAGCGATGCCAAGCCTTCGCTGCCTTCATGGGTTTGTGGATTGTGCTGAATATACTTGGCTTCGTTGACCACAGCCACAGAAGCTGGGTCACCAGTTTCTATGCTTTTTAGCAATGCCCTGATCTGATTTTTCTTCGTGATAGCCATTATCTTTAAACCTAATGATGTCGTGTCTAACTTGCGTCAGGAACCCATGGGAACGGCCCCTTCCAAAGATCGATCATCAGCCGTAATGCGTTAACCTAATACATATGACCACTTTCGTATGAAAGCCAATATATATCCCTAAAGCTTAAGTCGCGTACCAAAAGTTAACACGCCAAGCTGTGTGCTTTTGTGTCATACGTATAGTGTATGCTTTGTGCATGCGGATCATATGCTCTTTTTTGCGTAAATTTTTACGAAATCGAATCGGATGGTTCGAAGAATACGTCTAAATGAAGCTGTATATAAAACATTATTCGAATATCGCGTCAAATATTAGAAGATATCTGCTTTATGCTAATAAAAATCGGTGATTTTGGTATTTTTAACCCCATAAACCAGTTATATGTCCCCGAAATCCAGACATCCGAGGGCCCCCATGATCAAATCTCCTTACCTGTTATTCTTGGGCGATGCGCCCGATATGTTGGCCACGAAAGTCGCCATCGGCATCAAAGACTGGCGCCCTGACGCGTCAGTCGGGCAGTTTCGTATGGAAGGTTGCAAGGCCGATCTGGGTCTGCCTGACATGACCATCGATGAAGCGATAGCAGCTGGTGCTGAAACGCTTGTAATCGGTGTTGCCAATCGTGGCGGATATATTTCGGCGAGTTGGAAAAAGATACTGCTGGAGGCACTGGAAAAAGGTATGGATATTGCATCCGGTTTGCATAATCTATTGAAGGATGAGGCAGATTTGGCCGCAGCTGCAATGATGCACGGCTGCACTTTATTTGATGTGCGCGTGCCACTGGTCGAGTTTCCCATTGCCAACGGCAAGAAACGCAGCGGCAAACGCTGTTTACCGGTGGGGACTGATTGTTCGGTTGGTAAAATGTACACCGGCCTTGCGATGGAAAAGGAAATGCAAGCGCGCGGCATGAAATCCACCTTTCGCCCGACAGGCCAGACAGGTATTCTGATCACCGGCGGAGGCATTCCGCTGGACGCGGTTGTGGCCGATTTCATGGCAGGGTCAGTGGAATATCTGACCCCGGACAATGACGCGGACCACTGGGACTTAATCGAAGGTCAGGGTTCTTTGTTCCACGTATCCTATTCAGGTGTGACCATGGCACTGATCCACGGCGGACAACCCGATGCGTTGATCCTGTGCCATGAGCCAACCCGCGAACACATGCGTGGCTTGCCTGATTATCAACAACCAAGTTTGGCTGAATTGCGCGATGTGGCTTTGCCATTAGCGCAAGTGGGAAATCCTGATTGCAAAGTGGTTGGCATTTCTGTGAACACGCAACATCTGTCAAAAGAGGAGGCTGTGGCCTATCTGAAACAGGTCGAAGACGAAATGGGCCTGCCTACGGTTGACCCGTTCCGCCAAGGGGCGGCGCGTCTGGTTGATGCTTTGGCAGCGTGTTAGATTAACGGCATGGATAGTATCGAAATAACCGTTCAACACGATGTTTTTAAACTGGCGCAGGTGTTCACAATTTCGCGCGGCTCTCGTACTGAAGCGAATGTTCTGACCGTGACTTTGTGTCAGGGCGGTCATGTCGGACGCGGTGAATGTGTACCTTATGCGCGCTACGACGAGACGATGGAAAGCGTGACGCAACAGATAAAATCCTTACCTACTGGCTTTGATCGCAAAGATTTGATGTCGTTGTTGCCAGCAGGGGCTGCACGTAATGCGGTGGATTGTGCGTATTGGGATTTGGAAGCGAAACAGGCAGGTATGCCGGTTTGGCAGTTGGCGGGGTTGCCTGAACCGAAGTCTGAAATCACTGCTTATACGTTGTCACTGGATACGCCCGAAAAAATGCAGGCGCAGGCGGAAGAACATAGCTACCGTCCTTTGTTGAAGACAAAACTGGGCGGGGGTGACGAAGATATTGCACGGATCAAGGGCGTGCGGGCAGGTGCGCCTGATGCCAAGGTCATTGTCGACGCCAATGAAGGCTGGACGCCTGAATTATACGCAAAGCTCGCCCCTGTTCTGGTGGAGCTCGGTGTGGCGATGGTTGAACAACCTTTTCCTGCAGGCGCAGATGACGCGCTGTTGAAACTGGAACGCGTTCTGCCGGTTTGCGCGGATGAAAGCTGCCATGATAGCGCCAGCCTTGCTGCATTGAAGGGCAAGTATGATATGGTCAATATCAAGCTGGATAAGACAGGTGGTTTGACCGAAGCGTTAGCCTTGAAAGACGCGGCTATTGCGCAGGGGTATCAGGTAATGGTTGGTTGCATGGTTGGATCATCACTAGCGATGGCCCCGGCGCTATTGGTGGCGCAAGGCGTGGAACTGGTCGACCTTGACGGCCCGCTTTTATTGGGCGAAGACCGTGACAGCCCACTTCAATTCGATGCGCAAGGCGTGCATCCAGCAACACCGGACCTTTGGGGATAATAAGATGAGTAGAACAGTTTTTGTAAACGGAGAATATTTGCCTGAAGATCAAGCTACGGTCTCTATTTTCGATCGCGGTTTCCTGATGGCGGACGCGGTTTATGAGGTAACATCAGTTCTGGACGGCAAACTTTTGGAGTTTGCCGGGCACTTGAAACGTCTAGAGCGTTCACTAAGTGAGTTGGATATGGCCAAGCCCAAAGACTTTGACAACCTGCTGGAAATCCACCGTGAATTGGTTGCGCGCAATAACGTGCAAGAGGGCGGCATTTATCTGCAAATCACCCGCGGCGTTGCTGATCGTGATTTTGCTTACCCAAAAGATGCAGAACCAACACTGGTGATGTTTTCGCAAGAGCGCCCGGTTATTGAATCGCCTGCTGCCAAGAACGGCCTAAAGATCATATCGGTTGAAGATCAACGCTGGGGCCGTCGCGATATTAAAACCGTACAACTGTTGTATCCGTCTATGGCAAAAATGATGGCGAAAGCCGCAGGTGTTGATGATGCTTGGTTTGTAGAGGATGGTTTTGTAACCGAAGGTACATCCAACAATGCCTATATCGTCAAGGACGGTAAAATCATTACACGTTCTCTATCGCATGATATTTTGCACGGTATTACACGCGCCTCTGTTTTGCGTTATGCCGCTGAGGCACAAATGGTTGTGGAAGAACGCAATTTCACGATTTCAGAGGCCCAAGAAGCAGATGAAGCGTTTATCACTTCTGCATCTTCGTTTGTGACACCTGTTATTGAAATAGACGGCGCGAAACTGGGTGAAGCTACGCCTGGCCCTGTGGCCAAGCGTTTGCGTGAGATTTACATTGAAGAAAGCCGTAAAGCCGCAGTTTAATCGTGCGCTTTCGCGTGTGAGATAACATAGGCCGCCTGCTGTTCCGCTGTGGCCTCTGTCTGATGCAAATCTTTCCACTCTGAATATGGCATTCCATAAAAGGCTTCGCGCGCGGCGTCTTTATCCATCTCAAGGCCTTGCGCGTTGGCAGCCTCCTGATACCAGCGGCTTAGGCAGTTGCGGCAAAAGCCGGCCAAATTCATCATGTCGATGTTTTGTGCATCCGTGCGTTCAGCCAAATGATCGCGCAGACGGCGAAATGCTGCGGCTTCCAGTTCTGTTTCGGTTTGTTTATCCATGTCAGGCCTCGTTATCTTGGGCGGTTTTGATTGCGCTGGTGAAAATCGGTGCCAGCTTATCCGCCCATTTGCGCTGGTTTTCCGTGGTTTCGATCAGATCGTTTCTGATCTCGATCAAAGCATGAATGCGCCCATGCTGCAATGCATGGGCGTCCATTGTATCATTTTTTAAATGCCCGCTATATGGCTGGTTGTCGCCAATGTTTAAGTCGGATTGTGTATTTAACTCTGCCAGCATGGGCTTTGATAAACGCTCATCATGTGCATATAAAACACCAACGTGCCATGGGCGTTGCCCATAACCGTTCAATTGTTTTGTAAAAGTGTGAATTGAAAGAATTACCGGGTTATCCCGCTGAGCCAAAACGGTCTCTAATGCTTTGTGGTAGGGACGGTAACATTTTTCCAACCGCGTATTCTTGTCAGTTTGGGATATTTTGCGGTTCGCAGGAATGATAGAGCCGTCATAAAGCTGCATCACAAGTGTGGGATCATCCTCGCCTCGATTAGGGTCGATGACTAGGCGTGAAAAATTGGAATAGATAAGGGGCGCATCTAAATGTTCTGCTAGTCGCTTGGAAACACCCAATGCGCCGACATCATAGGCTATATGACGGGCCATGTCGGTTGGGGTGATGCCAAGGTCACTGCCGTTAACAAAATCGGGTATCGTATTGGCTGCATGATCGCAAATCAATACTACCTGCGATGATCTGTCTTGGCCTTCAATTTGATACGGTGCGTAATCGGGCATCAAGGGATAGTCCTGCTTGTCTTATTGGTGTAACAAATATCGGTTATCGATCTTTGTGGACGCTGGCAATATCTGTCTGCAATGTATAAGACAGGTCAAAATATACGGAGAGAACAGTTGCGTCGTCAAAGAAGTCTAAAAATTGTGGCCACACTTGGCCCGGCATCAAGCACATATGATACAATTCAGGCATTGTTTGAAGCGGGGGCTGACGTGTTTCGTCTGAACATGAGTCACGGAAGCCATGATGATATACGCATTAAACATCAGATTATTCGCGATATAGAACGTGATCTGGGCCGCCCGATTGGTATTCTGGCTGACCTTCAGGGGCCAAAACTGCGCTGTGGTGTTTTTGCCAATGATATTGAGGAGCTGACCGAGGGTCAGGATTTCCGTTTTGATCTGGATGAAACGCCAGGGGATGCAAGCCGCGTGAACCTGCCGCACAAAGAAATTTTTGCGGCATTGGAACCGGATACCACCCTATTGGTGAACGATGGCAAAATTCGTTTAAAAGTCAATAAATGCGGCCCAAACTTTGCCCTTTGCACCGTCAAGGTGGGTGGTGAAATTTCCAACCGTAAAGGCGTTAACGTGCCTGACGTGGTTCTGCCTGTAGCGGCCCTGTCTGAAAAGGATAAAGAGGATCTGGAGTTTGCTTGTGAATTGGGCGTTGACTGGCTGGCGCTTTCCTTTGTTCAGCGCCCTGAAGATGTGACTGAAGCGCGTGCTTTAACCAACAACCGTGCCGCAATAATCTCAAAAATAGAAAAGCCCACGGCGGTTGAAAATTTTGACAGCATTCTTGAAGTCTCTGACGGCATTATGGTCGCGCGTGGCGATCTGGGTGTTGAATTGCCCGTTTATGCGGTGCCGCCAATCCAGAAACGCCTGATCCGCGCATGCCGTGCGGCCGGAAAACCTGTGATTGTGGCCACACAAATGATGGAAAGCATGATCGAAAGCCCGGTACCGACCCGCGCTGAGGTATCTGATGTTGCCACCGCGATTTATGAAGGGGCTGATGCGGTTATGTTGTCAGCGGAATCCGCGATGGGAGCTTATGCCTTTGAGGCGGTCAGCACAATGAATAATGTGGCAGAAGAAGTGGAAAGTGATCCGAATTACCTGAAGGTTATCGCGGCTTCCCGTGTGCGAACCAGTGCGACAGTTCCGGAAGCGATAACACTTGCAGCCCGCGAAATCGCCGAAACCACAGACATCAAGGCGATCTGCTGCTTTACAGAATCTGGCTCAACGGCTGTATTGGTATCGCGCGAAAAAGCCATGGTGCCGATTATTGCATTAACGCCGAATGTGGGAACTGCGCGGCGTTTGGCACTTGTCTGGGGTCTGCATACGGTCGTGACCAATGTGGTTTCACGCTTTAAACTGGCCGTTGTCAGTGCGGCCCGCGCCGCACGGACATACGAATTTGCCGCAGAAGACGATAAAATCGTGGTAATTGCAGGCGTTCCATTTAACACGGCGGGTTCAACAAATATTCTGCGCGTAGCACCGGTTGATGAGAAATTAATCTTTGACAGTGAATCAGATTAAAAATGTTAGGTAATATCATTGGAGCCACATGACATCCATTTTGCGCTTGGTATCTTTATGCCGTTGATCGGCTGGATCGGCTATTTAACCGCGCGTGCGGATAGAACCGTTGTATGGTTTCCATCATTGTTGATCGTTATTGGATTAGCCGAATTGGTATATGCGTGGATTAAAACCGATGGTAATCTGACAGCTGAGGGGTTTGGCGACAGCATAGTGCGTATTATCGCGGTTGTGATCTAGTAATAATCCCTTGCATTCCACCTGTACGGGGCTTATAGCACGCGGATTGTTGACGCGACCGGCTTGTAGGGTATGCCGAGTCGCGTGTTAAACCAACTTGAAATAGGAGATGGAAATGCCCAAGATGAAGACCAAATCAGGTGCTAAAAAGCGCTTTAAAGTGACTGCCTCTGGCAAAGTCAAAGCAGCCCAGGCAGGTAAACGCCACGGCATGATCAAACGTTCGCGAAAATTCATCCGTAACGCACGCGGGACAACTGTTCTGTCAGCGGCTGATGCAAGAATCGTGAAAAAATACATGCCGTACGCGCGCTAGGAGATCTGAAAAATGGCAAGAGTTACATCTGGTAAAGTTACCCACGCACGTCACAAGAAGGTTATTAAAGCGGCCAAAGGCTATTATGGCGCGCGTTCTAACCTGTTCCGCACAGCAACCCAAGCGGTTGACAAAGCGAACCAATACGCGACACGCGACCGCAAAAATCGCAAGCGGAATTTCCGCGCTTTGTGGATCCAACGTATCAACGCGGCTGTTCGGGCACATGACGAAGCCCTTACATACAGCAAATTCATCAACTTGTTGATGAAAGCCGGTATCGAAGTTGACCGTAAGGTTCTGGCTGATCTGGCCGTGAATGAGCCAGCAGCGTTTACCGCGATTGTGGAGCAAGCAAAAGCGGCGGCCTAATCACTTAGGTAATTTGAGTTTCATTAGCCCCGCCAACAGGTGGGGCTTTTTTTGTTGAGCATTTAGGGGGCTGTGGTATCCATAGCACCAAAGAATTAAGGGACAAAAACCGATGGATGGTTTGGACGCATTAAAAGCGAAATATCTGGAAAGCATCATGGCTGCCGGTGATGAGGCTACGTTAGAAGATTTACGCGTGTCCGCCGTGGGCAAAAAAGGTGAAATATCGCTGAAAATGCGTGAGCTGGGCAAGATGACGCCAGAGGAACGCCAAGTGGCTGGCCCTGCGTTGAACGCATTAAAAAATGAAGTGAACTCTGCGATTGTCGCCAAAAAATCCGGCCTTGCGGATGCCGCATTGGATGCGCGGTTGCAGACAGAATGGATTGACGTGTCATTGGCGGGTCGCCCGCGCCGCCAAGGATCAATTCACCCGATCAGTCAGGTGACAGAAGAAGTGGTTTCGATCTTTGCATCATTAGGTTTTGCAGTGGCAGAAGGCCCACAGATTGAAAACGATCACTATAATTTCGACGCGTTGAATATAGCACCTGAACACCCGTCCAGACAGGAACATGATACGTTCTATATGCACCGCGAAGCGGATGACGCGCGCCCGCCGCATGTGCTGCGCACGCACACATCGCCTGTGCAAATTCGCTATATGGAAAAGTATGGCGCGCCTTGCCGCATTATTTGCCCGGGTCGTGTTTACCGCGCGGATTACGACCAGACCCACACCCCGATGTTTCACCAGTACGAAGGGCTTTGCATCGACAAAGACATTTCGATGGCGAACCTGAAATGGACGCTGGAAGAGTTTTGCCGCGCGTTCTTTGAGATCGACGATGTGGAACTGCGCTTTCGCGCCTCACATTTCCCGTTCACCGAACCATCCGCGGAAGTCGATATTCGCTGTTCATGGGACAAGGGCCAGTTGAAACTGGGCCAAGGTGACGACTGGATGGAAATTCTGGGCAGCGGCATGGTGCATCCCAAAGTGTTGCAAGCCGCAGGCGTTGACCCTGACGTGTGGCAAGGCTTTGCCTTCGGCATGGGCATCGACCGCATCGCGATGTTGAAATACGGAATACCGGATTTGCGGGCGTTTTTTGACAGTGATTTGCGTTGGTTACGTCACTACGGCTTTGCGAGTTTGGACATGCCGAATTTGCATGGGGGGATAAGTCGGTGAAGTCGATAAATCTTTCAGATAAACTATCAACATTTTCAGATCACTGGTCTCCTAAAATTGTTTCAGGATACAATGATAATGACATTATGGTTGTCAAAGTTCAGGGCGAGTTTAACTGGCATTCTCACGCAGATACAGATGATTTCTTTCTTGTTCTTAAGGGACAGATTGTAATCGAAATGCGCGAGGGTGATGTGACATTAAATACGGGGGAAATGTATGTTGTCCCTGCTGGGGTTGAACATCGTCCTGTTGCAAAGGAAGAGGCCCATTTACTTTTGATTGAACCAAGAAATACGCCAAACACGGGTGACCCGTTAACGGCAGCTACTAAGGTGGATATTTAAAATGAAATTCACACTCTCCTGGTTGAAAAACCACCTAGACACCGATGCATCGTTAGATGAGATTACCTATGCCCTGACCGACCTTGGCCTGGAAGTGGAAGAGGTGGTGAACCCGATGGATACGCTTGCAGCCTTTACCATTGGTTACGTCAAACACGCCGAAAAGCACCCTGATGCGGATAAGCTGCGGGTCTGTGTGGTGGACACGGACGAGGGCGAGTTGCAGATTATTTGTGGTGCTCCGAATGCGCGTGAAGGCATCCATGTAGTTGTGGCAAAACCCGGCGTTTATGTGCCGGGGTTGGATATTACCATCGGGGTCGGTAAAATCCGTGGCATTGAAAGCTACGGCATGATGGCGTCTGAAAAAGAGATGGAACTCAGCGATGAACACGACGGGATTATCGAGCTTGCGGGGGAACCCGCTGTTGGCTCTAAATTCGTTGATTATCTGGCGCAGCATTCCCCCGATAAAATCGACCCGATGATCGATATCGCGATTACCCCCAACCGCCCCGATGCGCTGGGTATACGCGGCATTGCCCGCGACTTAGCCGCACGCGGTTTGGGTGTTTTGAAGCCTGAACCAACCGCTGACATCAAGGGTGGTTTCAAGTCTAATATTAACGTTATGATTGATGCGGATGTGCAAGCCAAGGGTTGCCCACTGTTCACTGGCCGTCTGATTAAAGGCGTAAAAAACAGCCCTTCGCCCGCGTGGTTGCAGGCGCGGTTGCGCTCAATAGGGTTGCGGCCGATTTCGACTTTGGTCGATATAACCAACCTGTTCACCTATGAATTCAACCGCCCGCTGCACGTGTTTGATGCGGACGCAGTTAAGGGTGACCTGCGTGTACATTTCGCCAAAGGTGATAAAAAACTGATGGCGCTGGATGAGGTGGAATATAGTTTTGACGCGGGCATGATGGTGATCTCGGACGATACTGGTGTTCAAAGTGTCGCCGGTATCATGGGTGGATTGCCGACGGGTTGTACTGACGAGACTGTGAATGTATTTTTGGAAAGCGCTTATTGGGACTCGATCACCATTGCGATGACGGGGCGTAAACTGAAGATTAATTCGGATGCGCGCTATCGTTTTGAGCGCGGCGTTGACCCTGCGTTTACGCCTAACGGTTTGGATTTAGCGACGGCTTTGATACTGGAACTTTGTGGTGGTGAAGCATCCGATATGGTTATGGCGGGAGCCGTTCCAGATACGAAACGCAGCTATCATTTGGACACGGATCGCGTAAAATCACTGGTTGGCATGGATATTCCGGCCGATACGCAACGCGCCACTTTGACAGCACTTGGTTTTGAATTACAGGGCGATGATGCCTTTGTGCCAAGCTGGCGCCCCGATGTTTTGGGCCAAGCCGATCTGGTCGAAGAAATCGCCCGTGTGGCATCCCTGACCAAGCTTCAGGGTGTGCCATTGCCGCCTTTAAGTGTGGGTGTGCCAAAACCGATTTTAACGCCAATGCAACGGCGTGAAACCATGGCGCGGCGTACCATTGCGGCACTTGGATATAATGAATGCGTGACCTATTCGTTCATTGATAAGCCTGCGGCGGAATTGTTTGGTGGCGGCACCGATGCGGTGAAAGTCGGTAACCCTATTTCGGAAGATATGAGCCATATGCGGCCATCTTTGTTGCCGGGTCTGTTGCAGGCAGCGGCGCGCAATCAGGCACGTGGCATTATGGATATGGCGTTGTTTGAAGTTGGCCCCGTGTTTCATGGTGGTGAGCCTGAAGATCAGGAACTGCTGGCGACAGGTTTGTTGATCGGCCACACAGGTGCGCGTGATCCGCATGGTGCCCGTCGTGCGGTGGATACGTATGACGCGAAGGCAGATGCGCAGGCAGTTTTGTCTGCCATTGGTGCACCTGAAAAAATGATGGTTCTGCGCGGCGCGCGGGAATGGTGGCATCCCGGCCGTTCGGGTAAGCTTTCATTGGGGCCGAAGAATGTGCTATGTGCTTTTGGTGAAGTACATCCGAAAATTCTGGATGCGATGAACGTGAAAGGCCCTGCCGTGGCATTCGCGGTTCATGTGGCCCGCATTCCGTTCCCAAAAACCAAAACTGCCACACGTCCTGCGCTGAAAATATCTGATTTGCAAGCGGTGGAACGCGATTTTGCTTTTGTGGTAGATGGGGATGTGGAAGCTTTGACTTTGATCAATGCGGCCAAAGGCGCAGACAAAAACCTGATCACGGATGCATCTGTGTTTGATGTGTTCGGCGGCGATAAGGCCGAGGCACAAATGGGGGCGGGTAAAAAATCTATTGCCATTTCCGTGCGTTTGCAACCAACTGATGCCACCTTGACCGACAAGGATATTGAAGCGGTCAGTACCAAGATCATTGATAAAGTTAGCAAAGCCACGGGCGGTGTGCTGCGCGGTTAGTGACGCTGGGTTTTGCTTCCTTGACGGGGTAGGTTTATTCTATGCTTTCAGCATAGGAGGCATGAATGGAATTTGACTATGTGATCGTTGGTGGTGGCTCGGCGGGATGCGTTTTAGCCAACAGGCTAAGTGCCGATCCAAGGACATCGGTTTGTTTGCTGGAAGCAGGTGGTGGAGGCAAGGATTTTGTGATCCGTGCGCCTGCGATGATTGCTGCGATGATTTCGGGCCGTCCCAAGATCAACAACTGGGCATTTTTCACTGAACCGCAGTCAGAGCTGAACAATCGGCGGGGCTTTCAGCCACGCGGCAAAACTTTGGGTGGATCAAGCGCAATCAATGCAATGCTTTACATTCGCGGCCACCGGAAAGATTATGATGAATGGGCTGATCTGGGCTGTGACGGTTGGGCATGGGATGACGTTCTGCCGTATTTTCTGAAATCCGAAGGCAATCAGTGGGGTAAGGGTGATTTTCACGGTGGTGATGGGCCATTGCAGGTTGCGGATCAATCGGAACCACGCGCGATTACGCATACCTTTATTGAAGCAGCTGAAAGTCTGCAAATTCGGCGTAACGCGGATTTCAACGGCCCAAACCAAGAAGGTGTGGGGCTTTATCAGGTCACGCAACATTACGAAGGCAAGCAAAAGGGTGAGCGGTGTTCAGCGGCCTCTGCATATCTTTTCCCTGTGCAGGCACCACGACCAAACCTGACGGTTCTGACCCGAACACAGGTTAATAAGGTTATCTTGGAAGATGGGCGCGCGGTTGGTGTAACTTATAAACAACGCGGTAAACTATATCAGATGAAAGCGCGCAAAGAGGTGATTTTAAGTGCCGGTGCCTTTGGTTCACCGCAGTTGTTGATGCTGTCGGGTATTGGGCCGCGCGATGAATTGAATGCGCACGAGATTGACGTGGCGCATGAATTGCCGGGTGTCGGGCAAAACCTGCAAGATCATCTGGATCATATTATCACTTATCATACGAAACGTGCGGATGTGATCGGGCTGAACCCTGCGGGGTTGCTGCGCCTTACACGTGCGATGTTGAAATGGCAGCGCGATGGTACGGGGATGTTTGCAACGCCTTATGCCGAAGGGTGTGCTTTTGTTAGATCCGATCCCGCGCTGGATCGCCCTGATTTGCAATTGCATTTTTCGCCTGTCATTGTTGATAATCACTTGCGCACCATCCATCTAAGTAACGGCTTTAGTTGCCATGTCTGTGTGCTGCGCCCCAAAAGCCGTGGCACTGTTAGGCTTAGAGATGCACGAGCTACATCTGCGCCGCGCATCGATCCGCAATATCTAAGTGATCCTGATGATTTGAAGTTGCTGATGAAGGGCGTACGCTTGGTTGAACAGATCATGGATACCGATACGCTGGTACCTTGGCGTAGCAAACGTCTTTATGATTACGATGGTAGTGATGCAGGATTGGAAGCGGATATTCGTGCGCGTGCAGATACTATTTACCACCCTGTTGGCACTTGTATGATGGGCAAAGGTGATATGGCGGCGGTTGATACGCAGTGTCGTGTGAACGGGATTAAAGGTTTGCGTGTGGTGGATGCCTCTATCATGCCACGCTTGATCGGTGGCAATACCAATGCGCCCACGATGATGATCGCTGAAAAGGTTGCGGATATGATTGTGAACGGGGTATAGCCGTTCGCAACACATGAAATAACTTTGGAAAACACGATGGCACTTAACATTTATATGTCCGGCGAAATTCACACTGATTGGCGTGAGCAAATCATCGATGGGGCTAAAGGATTGGACGTGTCGTTCAACAGCCCCGTTACTGATCATGCGGCCTCGGATGATTGCGGCGTTGCAATTCTGGGTGATGAACCAGACAAGTTCTGGCACGATAATAAAGGTGCCAAAATTAACGCAATCCGCACCCGCAAAGGTATTGCTGACGCTGATATTGTGGTTGTAAGGTTTGGTGACAAATACAAACAATGGAATGCAGCATTTGATGCAGGCTATGCGGCGGCCCTTGGTAAATCGTTAATTGTCTTGCATGGGGCTGAACACCAACACCCTCTGAAAGAAGTGGATGCGGCCGCGCTTGCTGTGGCAGAGCGGCCGGATCAGGTTGTGGAAATTCTGCGCTATGTCTTGCAGGGTCGTTTGCCTGCCTAATCTCGCGGGGGTGAAATCAGGCCGGCCTGAACGGCGGGGCGTTCCAGAAAACGATCCAGATATGAGGGCACGTTTTTTAAATCATCCCAACCAACCAAATGCGCGGCGCCATAAAAGTCGCGCACAGATCTAAGCCATGGTGCAATGGCAATATCTGCGATGGAATAGTCACCTACAACCCAATCATGACCTTCCAACTGGGCATCCAGAACTTTCAGCAAACGCGTGCTTTCGTCTATATATCGCTGCTTTGGGCGTGGATCGTCGATCTCACTGCCAGCAAATTTGTGAAAGAAGCCAAGCTGCCCGAACATCGGGCCGATACCCCCCATTTGAAACATCAGCCATTGCAGTGTTTTATAACGGATTGCGGGGTCGTTTGACAAAAGCTGCCCCGTTTTTTCTGCGAGGTAAATCAATATCGCCCCGCTTTCCCATAGCGGCAACGGTTTTCCACCCGGCCCGTTTGGATCAATAATAGCCGGAATTTTGTTGTTCGGGTTCAGCGATAGAAATTCCGGGGTCATTTGGTCGTCGGTTGCGAAATTAACCAGATGTGCTTCATATGGCAGGCCGGTTTCTTCCAGCATGATTGAAACTTTAACCCCGTTCGGGGTTGTCAGTGAATAAAGTTGGATTGCATCAGGGTTTTGTGCTGGCCAGCGTTTGGTTATCTTGAAAGATGATAAATCTGTCATCGGTATTCTCCATGAATTTGGCAAACAATCCAAAGTTCGGCTGGAAGATACAAGCCGATAACACATAGTTTTGATAATTTTCTTGAAAAACAATAAACCAATCACCATTTGTGTTTTCATATCCTTCGATAGTCGAAGGAATAGATAGGGGAGCAATATGCTTAAAGAATTTAAAGATTTCATTGCCAAAGGCAACGTCATGGATATGGCCGTTGGTATTATTATCGGCGCAGCATTCACCGCGATTGTGAAATCGCTTGTGGCTGACTTAATCAATCCGATTATCGGCCTGTTTATGGGTGGTGTCGATTTAGCCAATAAGTTTTTTATACTGGGTGGCGACGGAACTGTTTACCCGTCTCTGGCTGCAGCACAAGAAGCCGGGGCCGCTGCCTTTGCATGGGGCAGTTTCATTATGGCGATCATCAATTTCCTGATCATCGCATATGTTGTTTTCATGCTGGTGCGTTTTGTGAATAAAGCAAAAGATGCCGCAGCTAAGGAAGAAGAGGTTGTGGAAGAAGCACCAGCGGGGCCAACCGATAATGAACTGTTGGCGGATATATTAAAGGCGCTGAAAAAGAAGTAGAAATCTACAGTAAAAAAGGCCCGCCTAGATGACGGGCCTTTCTTTTTATATTTTCAAAGCCGCTTGCGGGTCGATGTAATCCATATCCAAAGCTTTACCGACAGCTGCATAGGTTATGTTACCTGCATGCGTGTTTAAGCCGTTCATCAAGTGCACATCATCGGCGCATGCTTGCTTCCAACCTTTATTTGCCAAAGCAATCATAAAGGGCATGGTCGCATTGCCCAGACCAATTGTGGATGTCCGGGCAACAGCACCTGGCATATTGGCCACGCAATAATGCATTATGCCGTCAACCTCGTAGATGGGATCATCATGCGTTGTGGCTTTGGATGTTTCAAAGCAACCACCCTGATCGATTGCCACATCAACCAGAACAGCACCCGGTTTCATATCTGAAAGCTGTGCGCGGCTGATTAATGTCGGGGCTGCGGCGCCGGGGATTAGAACAGCGCCCACAACGATGTCGGCCTGTGTGATCAGCTCGGCTGTGTTATCACGTGAAGCATAGCGCGTTTTAAATTCGCTGCTGAAAGCATCGTCAAGATAACGCATGCGTGGCAAAGACATATCCAGTACTGTGACGTCAGCACCCATGCCTGCAGCAACGCGCGCTGCGTGTGTCCCTACAACACCACCGCCGATAACAGCGACTTTGGCAGGGGCCACACCTGGAATGCCGCCCAATAGAACGCCGCGCCCGCCGTTGGCTTTTTGTAATGTCCAGCTGCCAACCTGTGGTGCCAGTTTGCCGGCAACTTCGGACATTGGTGCCAGCAAGGGTAACGCACCATTGCGATCTGTCACAGTTTCATAAGCAATCGCGGTCACACCGCTTTCCAGCAAATCAATGGTTTGCGGGGCGTCGGGTGCAAGGTGCAGATATGTGAATAAGATTTGGCCTTCACGCAGTTGTTTGCGCTCTACCGCCTGGGGTTCTTTCACCTTCACAACCATATCGGCACGGGCAAATATCTCTTCAGCGGTATCAACAATTTCCGCACCTGCATTTACATAGGACTCATCGTCAAAACCGGCGCCAATGCCAGCGCTTTTTTGGATGATAACACTGTGACCATTGGCTGTCGCTTCCATAGCGGCAGCAGGCGTTATTCCAACGCGATATTCCTGATTTTTGATTTCTGTCGGGCAACCGATAAGCATGACAACTCCGTTTAACTTACATAAAAGATAAGGGAGTATTACGCGTAACCTGCGAAAATAAATAAGGTTATTCCTAGTAAATACCAAAAACTTGGAATAATCTCTTTATAATTCAAAATATACGCTGAAAGATTGCACAAATGAAGATTGATGAAATAGATCGCCGAATCTTAAATAACCTGCAACGTGCAGGTCGTATCTCAAACGCTGATTTAGCTGAAAAAGTAAACCTGTCACCATCTGCCTGTCACCGACGTGTTCAGCAGTTGGAAAAAAAGAAAATTATCAAGAACTATGTTGCTCTGTTGGATGCTCGTGAGGTTAACCGTAAAACCACTGTGTTTGTCGAAATAACATTGTCAGAGCAGGCCGATGCGGTGCTGGATGCTTTTGAACGTGAAGTGAAACTGATCCCCGATGTGTTGGAATGCCACTTGATGGCGGGCACTGCGGATTATATGTTGAAAGTTGTAGCTTCAGATACCGAAGATTTCGCGCGTATTCACCGCAGATATTTGTCGCGCCTTCCCGGAGTTGCGCAATTGCGGTCGAATTTTGCTTTGCGTACGGTTTTTAAAACCACAGCTTTACCCATTTAAATACTGCACCAGATAAAGTGTACCAAAACCCAAGACCACGGCCCCGATCACGCTTTTCTTCCAGATACCAATGCTTACAGCTGCTATTGTTGCCAATATTCGTGCAAGATCAGGTGATCCACCCGTCGCCTGTGGCCATAGAATTAAAGGTGCGATTAGACCTGGCAGTACGGCTACCCCCACATAGCGCAGATGGCGCAGGAACCATACGGGCAACTCACGGTCGCCAAGCAACCCCAGAAAAGAGTAGCGAATAAAGAATGTGCCAATAGCCATTAAGAATATGACAGGCCATATTTTGCCGGGATCAGGTATCATTTTGCATCCCCAAGCTTTAATTCAGCATAAGCACCTGCCATCATCGCTAAACAGGCCGCGATAATCAGTCCAAGGCTGTAAGGGACCCATGCTAAAGATAGGGCTGCGACAATGGAAACCACTGCAGCAATGATATGCGGGATCGTACGTAAAGTTGGCGCGATCAGTGCTATGAAACAAATCGGCACTGCAAAATCCAGTGAAAACGCGTCAGGAATAGTGCTTCCGAAAGCGGCGCCCATATAAGTTGCTACATACCAAGAGGGCGCCATTGCCAGCATAATTCCAAAAAAATAGGCGATCTTGTTTTCGACAGGCTGATCTGGCTTTTCGTTGTATTCTGTAATGCCCAATGCAAAGGATTGATCGACCAGAAAATATGAAATGAGTAATTTAACCCGCGTACGTAATTTACCGAAATGCGGAACCAAGGCTGCGGAATACATCGCCATACGCAGATTTACTGCAAGTGATGTCAATAAAATGATGATCGTAGGGGCATTTTCTATTAGCAAAGTGAGTGCGGTAAATTGTGCCGCCCCTGCGATGACCAGCACGGAAAAGGACATCACCTGTAATATATCCATGCCCGCTTCGGATGCGGCTACACCGAACAATACGCCAAACGGGACTGCAACCAGAATAAAGGGTAAACCATCTGCGAACCCACGCCAAAACGTGATTTTTATGGTGTTGTGAACTGTGGTCATTAGGCTAGGGTGCTCTTGGAAAAGTGTATGTCCGATCGTTACCCCAACTTTACAGGAGCCGCAATTGCCCAAAGCTGAATTTGATCAACGTATGATTATCACACCTGAAGTGGACGCAGTAAGATTAACACGTAAAGTTGCTGGTGTGGATCATGACGGGGCAAGCGTGAATATGTCCGTGATCGAAGAACGCCCCTTGACTATTTTTTTGAACGGTCAGGAAATTGTTACCGCCATGACCATTGGGGATTATCCTGAATATCTGGCACTGGGTTTCCTACGAAACCAACGCATGCTGGACTCAAACGAGGAAATTCTGGGTGTGGATTATGACGAAGAGCTGGAAACAGTTGTTGTGCGCACTGCTGTTGAAACCAACTATGAAGAAAAGCTTTCTAAGAAAACCCGTACATCCGGTTGTGCTGTCGGAACTGTTTTCGGTGATATTATGGATGGTTTGGATGCAGTCGTTTTGCCAAAAGTAACAGTGCGAACATCGTGGCTTTATACACTTTCAAAGAAAATAAACACTACACCCAGCCTATATCTGGCAGCAGGGGCAGTACATGCCACTGTGCTATGCACAAAAGACCAACCATTGGTCTATATGGAAGATGTCGGAAGGCACAACGCGGTTGATAAGGTCGCTGGGTGGATGTTGTCGGAAAAACAGATGGCCGCCGATAAAATCCTTTATACAACGGGCCGTCTGACTTCGGAAATGGTGATCAAAACCGCACTGATGGGTATCCCCGTTCTCGTATCCCGTTCGGGGTTTACAGCATGGGGTGTTGATCTGGCCAATCAGGTCGGTTTAACCTTGATAGGCAGGATGAAAGGAAAACGTTTTGTGTGCCTTAGCGGGGATGATCGTCTAGAGTGGGATCATGCAAAAGATGAGGATGCGCAATAATGCAAGTGGCGGGTATCGTTTTGGCTGGGGGGCAATCCACACGTATGGGTGGGCAGGATAAATGTCTGTTGGAGCTGGATGGCAAGACCCTGTTGCAACGCTGTATTGACAAATTAAAGTTGCAAGTGGGTACGGTTGCGGTCAACGCGAACAGCAGTGAAGAAGCGTATCAACATACAGGCTTACCCGTGTTGCGTGACAGTTTTAAAGGGTATGCGGGTCCATTGGCCGGTGTGCTGGCAGGGATGGAATGGGCGCATATGCAAGGTGCCAGCCATGTGATAACTGTGGCTTCGGATACACCGTTTTTTCCGGATGATCTGGTTGCTGAAATGCAAACTGTTTTATCCGCGCAGTCTGGTGCTATCGCCATAGCTGAAACACCAGGTGCAGGCGGGAAGTACTTTAATCATCCAACCTTTGGTTTATGGCCCGTCGCGTTGCGTGATGATTTGCGTGATGCGCTAGGGCAAGGTGTGCGAAAAGTTATGCAATGGGTAAAGCCGCATGGTGTTGTTAAAGTCGCATTTCCGGCCGATCCATTTGACCCGTTTTTCAATGTGAACCGCCCGGAAGATTATGAAATGGCGCAACAGTTATTAAAGGAGCATTCCTTGTGAAATTATTCGGTATTGTAGGGTGGAAAAACTCGGGCAAAACCACACTTGTAGCGGGCTTGGTCACAGAACTGAAATCGCGGGGATATTCAGTGTCGACTGTAAAACACGCACATCACGCGTTTGATTTGGACCAGCCGGGTCGCGACAGCTACAAGCACCGTGAAGCGGGTGCTCAAGAAGTGCTTATCAGCTCGGGTAAACGCTGGGCGCTGATGCATGAAATACAGGATGCCCAAGAGTATCCACTGGATGATCTTCTGGCAAAAATGACGCCCGTTGATCTGGTTTTGATCGAAGGGTTTAAATCTACGCCACACCCTAAAATCGAGTGCCACAGAACCGCATCGGAAATGCCGTTGATCTGTGACGTCAATAAAACAATTGTAGCAATAGCCAGTGATGTTGATGTGGATGCGGGCAATCTGGAAGTATTGGATTTAAATGATGTTGAAGTGATAGCAGATTTTGTTATTGCACAAACGGGTTTAAACACATGAGTGTTCCACCACTTAAAAACAACTGCTTTGCGATGCCACCCGGTGTTGAATGGACGCCGATTGATGATGCTTTGGCGCAGATCAAAAAGGGTCTTCACCCGGTTGTGGGACAAGAAGCCGTTACATTGGATTTAGCAGCAGGCAGGGTTTTATCCAGTGTCGTTAAAGCAAAACGCAGCAACCCCCCAACGGCAAACTCAGCCGTAGACGGATATGGTTTCTGCCATAGTAATCTGCCGGATCAGGAGATTATCCATCTACCGCTTCAAAGCGGGGTTTCGGCTGCCGGTAAACCGTTTACGGCAAATGTCAAAGCCGGTAATGCGCTGCGCATTCTAACCGGCGCGATCATACCCAGTGGCGTTGATACCGTGATTTTAGAAGAAGATGTATTTGCCAATGACGCCACGATTACATTCAGGTCAGGCTTGCGTTGCGGGGCAAATTTGCGCAGTGCTGCGGAAGATGTGGTCGAAGGGCAGCGCATCTTTGACGCGGGCCGTGTTCTACGCCCACAAGATATTGCCCTTTTAGCGGCAACGGGCGTTCAGGAAGCCGTTGTTTATAAACGCCTGAAAGTCGCGGTAATTTCAACAGGAACCGAGTTGGTCAGTGTCGGAAAAATGGCAAGAAATGATCAGATATTTGATGCCAACAAACCGATGTTGCTGAACATGTTAACTGCTTGGGGATACCAAGCAGTTGATGGCGGTCATTTTATTGATGACCCTGCACTAATCCGTGATGGGTTGAATGCGGCGGCATTAAATGCAGACGCCATTCTGGTGTCAGGTGGCGCATCCGCCGGGGATGAGGATTATGTGTCAAAACTTCTAAAGGAAGAGGGTACACTGAATACTTGGCGCGTGGCCGTAAAACCTGGTCGCCCCATTGCTATGGCTCTTTGGAATGGAACACCGACATTCGGCTTTCCCGGTAATCCTGTAGCAGCCTTTGTCTGCGCTTTGATTTTCGGGCTTCCGGCATTGAAAGCATTGGCTGGCATGGCTGAGCAGGCTGTGCAAAAGTATCAGGTTCCCGCGGCATTTCAGAAATCCAAAAAAGCGGGGCGACGTGAATATTTACGTGCCAGATTGAACGCAAATGGGCATGCGGAAGTCTTCAAATCAGAAGGGTCCGGGCGTATTTCAGGGCTGGCATGGTCAGATGGCTTGGTCGAGTTACAAGATGCCGCCGATACAATTACACTGGGCGATATGGTAACATACATTCCATATGCGTCTTACGGGATTTAATGCGCGTCAAATGCCCCCGAGATACGCCCCAGTAACATAAAGGCAACCGCGCTGCGGGTCTTTCCCATTTGTGTCAGTTCGCTATCTTCGGCCGCTTTTTCAAATTCCGTCAGAATGGTATCAAATTGTGTTAGAAACCCAAGAACCTTTTCCCGAAAAACGCTATCGTTTTTCAGGCGCGTTTTTGCCAAAGCAAGTGCGGTACGATCACGCACCATGCCCAACCCTGCAATTTCCTTTCCTCGCGCGCCTCTGGCAAAGCTGCGCCATGCGGTCGGCGCAGGTTTATCAATACGCAAATCGTCCGTATAAATTCCGTCTTCGGACAGCATTGTCAGAACATCTTGGGCGGAATGTAAAAGCTGGGATGTATTGTGGTCGTTGAAAGCGCGCTGCAATACTTGAAAGCCTTCGGTATCTCTAGCGTTATCTGGAAAATTCAATGCCTTTATAAGTTCCCGAATGGTAATCGGTGTATCGGATGCCGATTGGTCTTTTGGCAACGGTAAATCCTGCTGTGCCGTATCGCTATGCTTATCGCCCCCGCTTGATAGTGCAGTTGTGTTGCGCGGTGGACGTGCCCGGCCGCGATCTTCCAATGCATTATCAGCCAGTTCTGATACATTACTATCGGTTTTCTTCAAATGTGCTGCAATTTGCGCCAGCTGACTTTGAATCCAGCGGTCGCGTGTTTCAGCTTCCTCGACAATCTGAACTTCCAGGGTTTTATTTACTTTCTCGATCGATTTACGCATCGCAATGGTTTCATTGCGCATAGCAAATAATGAACGCGATAAAAGAGCGGCTATCCAAATCAGAATAAGTGGCAGAAACAAACCGACAGCGACCAAGGCTGTTAAATTCTGATCATAACCTAGCTGACGTACAGATTCGGGATACACATAAAATATGATGCCAATTCCCACAATCCACGTTGCAGTTAAAATGATAGCAATTATTAAGGCCGCTTTTTCGTTATTCTTGTCATTGCTATCATTTATGTCCATTTGACAAAGTCCTTATAAGACCCGAAGGCGGTTTATATATAATCTACGTTGACAATCTCATAATATTTTGTGCCACCCGGCGTGCGTACCTCAACGCTGTCACCTTCTTCTTTCCCGATCAATGCGCGCGCAATCGGGGAATTCAAATTTATCTTGCCATTTTCGATACTCGCTTCCGGCTCGCCAACAATTTGAAATGTTTTTTCCGCATCGGTATCTTCATCGGCAATCGTAACAGTAGCCCCGAATTTTATCGCACCCGATAGTTTACTGACGTCAATAATCTCTGCCAAGCTTATGATGCCTTCAAGCTCTTTAATGCGTCCTTCGATGTGGCTTTGCTGCTCACGCGCGGCATGATATTCAGCATTCTCTGAAAGATCACCATGTTCACGCGCTTCGGCTATGGCGCGAATAACATCTGGTCGTGCCACAGATTTCAGCTGTTTTAACTCTATATCTACAGCGTTAAAGCCACCTGCAGTAATTGGTATTTTATCCATAACGACCTTTTATACTTTAGTTTCAAAACCACACTAAATTTGCTTTCAATTGTACGCAAGGGAAAGGTTTGTACAGGTGATTAATCATATCTGTCGTAATATCAGTTATTTCGTCGTGTTCACAATTCATCTCTTGGCAAGATTTTGTTAGGTCAATAAGATAAGTCAGCATAAATCGCTGCATATTCTGAACAGGAGTTCCAAATGGCTGAAATTGAACGCGAATCCATGGCTTATGATGTCGTAATAGTCGGTGCGGGGCCCGCAGGGCTATCTGCCGCCATTCGCCTAAAGCAATTAGACGCTGATTTAGAGGTAGTGGTGCTGGAAAAAGGCTCTGAAGTCGGGGCACATATTTTATCCGGGGCTGTCTTGGATCCTGTCGGTTTGGATGCATTAATCCCGGATTGGAAAGAAAAAGGCGCACCTGTTAAGGTGGCTGTCAAGGAAGATAACTTCCTGATGCTATCCGAAAAAGGTGGCATTAAAATCCCAAATTTCCCTATGCCCCCGTTGATGAGCAATCACGGGAACTACATCGTTTCCATGGGCAATGTCTGCCGCTGGATGGCGGAACAAGCAGAAGCGATGGGTGTGGAAATTTTCCCCGGCATGGCATGTTCAGAGCTGGTTTATGATGAAAATGGTGCCGTAAAAGGTGTGATCGCGGGGGAGTTCGGCAAAAATAAAGACGGTACAGAAGGCCCGTCTTATGAGCCGGGTATGGAATTGCACGGTAAATATGTTTTCTTATCAGAAGGTGTGCGCGGTTCATTATCCAAACAGGTTATTGCAAAATATGATCTTGCCAAAGACAGTGACGTACCGAAGTTCGGTATTGGCATGAAAGAAATCTGGGATATTGATCCTGCGAAACATAAAGAGGGGACTGTGACCCACACAATGGGTTGGCCTTTGAACAATAATGCAGGTGGTGGTTCGTTCTTGTACCATGCAGAAAACAATCAGGTGTTTGTCGGGTTTGTCGTGCATCTGAACTATAAGAATCCACATGTTTTCCCTTATATGGAATTCCAACGCTTTAAGCATCACCCGAAAATTGCCGAACTATTAGAAGGCGGCAAACGTGTGGCCTATGGCGCACGCGCAATCACCGAAGGAGGCTGGCAGTCAATTCCCAAGCTGGTGTTCCCTGGGGGCGCACTTCTTGGTTGCTCTGCGGGTTTGGTGAATGTTCCGCGTATTAAGGGTAATCACAATGCTATGTTGTCTGGTAAGGCTGCTGCCGAAGCTGCAAATGATGCATTAAAAGCCGGACGCGCCAGTGATGAGTTGACGTCATATGAAGATGATTTGCGCTCTGGCCCAATCGCAAAAGACTTAAAACGTGTGCGCAATGTCAAACCGATGTGGTCGAAATGGGGCTTGATGGCTTCGCTTGCTTTGGGTGGTTTTGATATGTGGGTAGCAAACCTTACGGGTTGGAACCCTTTTGGCACGCTAAAACATGGTAAAAATGATGCAACAGCAACCGGGAAAGCGGCTGATTATGCGCCGATTGAATATCCAAAAGCAGATGGTAAGCTTAGCTTTGACCGCCTGACAAATGTCAGCTTTTCAGCCACCAACCATGAAGAAGAACAACCGTGCCATTTGCAATTGACTGATCCGAACGTTCCGATTGATGTTAATTTACCAGAGTTTGCAGAGCCCGCACAACGCTACTGCCCTGCGGGCGTCTATGAAATCATCCGTGATGATGACGGATCTAATCCGCGCTTCCAGATCAATGCGCAAAACTGTGTGCATTGTAAAACCTGCGATATCAAAGACCCAAGTCAGAATATCACTTGGGCTACACCGCAAGGTGGCGAAGGGCCGAATTACCCGAATATGTAGTATACTTGGGACGGATCACGCCAGAAGTTCTATTTGTTGATTGAAGCTTGGTTGTAAAAGACCAGCTTCATCGTTAGGCTGACTTACTGACAGCAGATAGGAACAGGCAAATGCGCGTAAAGCCAATATTTCACTTCGTTTTGGCAACGGGGTTAATTCTCTCGCCTACAGCAACAATTGCAGAGGGGGTAGCTGGTGCATATCTTTCGGCCAATCATGCGAATGTGACAAATGATTATGCCGTAGCAGCCGATTATTATTCTAAAGCTTTGGCGCAAGACCCGGATGATGCATTTATGTTGCAAAATGCGCTTTTGTCTTATGTAGCGATTGGTGAAATGGATAGCGCGATCAAGCTTGCCCAAGAGATCACAAAACTGGAGTTTAGCAGCCAACTATCTGATCTTATGATCATAGTATCAAATGTGCATAATAATGAATTTGAGTCAGAACTTAAATTACTGGAAGAGTCCAAGAATCGACTTAGCCCGCTTTTATTTGATTTGCTAAAGGGTTGGGCACTGGTCGGCTTGGGGGATATGTCTGCAGCTACCAAGCATTTTGACAGCATGGTAAAGCCGGATGCATTACGGGTGTTTGGCCAATATCATAAAGCATTGGCCGTTGCGATGGCCGGCGATTTTGAATTGGCTGATAAAATTATGCAAGGTGACAACGGTAATGCCTTGCATTTGAATCGCAGCAGCCTGATTGCACATGCGCAAATTTTATCGCAGCTTGAAAAATTTGATGAAGCCGCTGCAATACTTGTAGAAAGCTCTGTTGGCGCAACGGATCAGCAAGTATTAGATTTATATGAAAAAATGAAGTCAAAACAATCTGTCCCCTTTGATTTTATCAAATCTGCGCAAGACGGCATATCAGAAACATTTTTAACAATGGCCAGTGTTTTAAGCGGGGAAGAAGATGACCGTTTTACTTTGATTTATGCGCGTTTAGCCGAATATTTGGGGCCAAACAACATTCAATCCTTATTGTTATTGGCAAATACATTAAGAAGTCAGGAACAATATGACTTGGCAACGCAAGTATTGGCAAAAGTTCCGGTAGATCATCCGATGTATTTGAATGCAGAACTCAGCCGTGCCGACACATTGGTTGATGCGAAAGAACCGCAAGCGGCAATAGCCGTGTTGCAACGGCTGGCGGGGTCAAACCCGGAAGTTGCACGGGTGCATATGATAATGGGTGATGTCTATAGTGGCGAAAAACAATTTCGTAAGGCGAATAAAGCATACACAGTTGCTATAGATTTATTGGCGGAAGAAAGTGCTGTTCAATGGTTCTTATATTATGCACGTGGCGTGTCTTTTGAACGTCTGGATGAGTGGGAAAAAGCCGAGGCGGACTTTCGCAAAGCTTTGGAATTGTCTCCGGATCAGCCGTCAACACTGAATTATTTGGGCTATTCTCTGGTTGAAAAGGGAATCAAGCTGGAAGAAGCGCAAGAATTAATCGAGCGCGCGGTAAAAGGGCGCCCCAATGATGGCTTTATCACCGATAGTTTAGGTTGGTTATTGTATCGTATCGGTAAGTTCGATGAGGCGGTTACGCCTATGGAACGCGCAGTCGAGTTAATGCCAACAGACCCGATAATAAATGATCATCTGGGGGATGTTTACTGGAAGACCAACAGACTTCGTGAAGCAAAGTTTCAATGGCGTCGTGCGTTATCCTTTGATCCAGAGGAAAAAGACGCCGAAAGAATACGGCGCAAACTTGATGTTGGTCTTGATGAAGTATTAATTGCTGAAGAAGCTGCCATTTCAAATGCAAATTAACGAGTTTGCCCGGGCTAAAATAAATCTTTGTTTACACGTGACTGGTCAGCGTGATGACGGCTACCACCTGTTGGACAGTATTGTGGTTTTTGCTGATATAGGCGACCAGATTTCTGTCATGCCAAGCAACGGGTTTTCTTTGGCTATAAACGGCCCATTTGCAGACGGGCTTTCGACAGGTGATGATAATCTGGTTCTACAAGCTGCGGGTCTTTTTGCCCGGCACTGCAAGGGTGCCGCTATTACTTTGACGAAAAACCTGCCTGTTTCATCTGGCATTGGCGGTGGGTCTGCGGATGCGGCGGCGGCATTACGTGCAATGTCGTGTATGACTGGTATTGCTTTGCCAAGCGATGCAGGTTTGTCTTTAGGCGCCGATGTGCCGGTTTGTTTGCAAAGCATTTCTTGCCGTATGCAAGGTGTCGGCGATAAGATTACATCGCTTGTAGATTTTCCAAAATTTTTTGCGATTTTGGTTTGCCCCAACATTCAATTGTCAACATCTGATGTTTTTGCAACACTTGAAACCAAAGAAAATACTGCGATTACACAAGTTACAGATAAACGATCTGTCGATCAGTTTTTATGTCAGCAACGCAATGATTTGGAAAAACCTTCGGCAGGTTTTGCGATTGAGATTAGCCAATGTTTAAATGAAATCAAAAACCAAGGCGCATTTCTGGCGCGTATGTCGGGTTCTGGGGCGACATGTTTTGGTTTGTTTGAAACCAGACATGCATCCGAAAAAGCTGCTGGAATTATAGAATATTTCCATCCGGATTGGTGGGTTAAACCTTGCTTGCTAGGGGATTAAACCGCTCGGTTAACCACGAAATCCGCCAAATCGCCCATCAAGTCACGAATTTGGGATTGTGGTAAAATATCCAGTGCGGATTTCGCTTTATTGCCCCAATAAACTGCCGCATCACGGGTTTCTTCCAGCGTGCCATGCATTTGTAAAAGCTTCATTGCGCGTTCAAGATCGCCATCTTGTTGATCTCCTTGGGTTATGGTGCGATCCCAAAAAACGCGTTCATCTTTAGTGGCCTTTGCAATGGCTTTAATGACCGGCAGCGTTAATTTGCGCTCTCTGAAGTCATCACCAATGTTTTTGCCCAGAGTGTGACCGGCACCGCCGTAATCCAAAAGATCGTCAACAATCTGAAAGCTGATACCCAATGCATCGCCATAAGTATTAAGTGCATTCACAACGTTTTCAGGTGCAGATGCTATCACACCGCCCACTTCGGTTGCCGCGGCAAAAAGAGCTGCGGTTTTTCCACGAATAACCTGGAAATAAACATCTTCGGTCGTGTTCGTATCTTGTGCTGCGGTCAGTTGCAGAACCTCGCCTTCGGCAATTGTTGCGGATGCGTTGGCCAATATATCCAATACCCGCAGTGAGCCAGTTTCCACCATCAACTGGAAAGACCGCGAAAACAGGTAATCACCGACAAGAATGGACGATTTATTGTCCCACAGTAAATTTGCGGTTCGGCGACCGCGACGCATGTTGCTTTCGTCGACAACATCATCATGCAATAGGGTTGCAGTGTGAATAAACTCGACCGTTGCCGCCAAATGCACATGAAACGGACCGTCATATCCGCACATTCTGGCACTTGCGAGCGTCAATAACGGGCGCAGGCGTTTACCACCTGCATCCACAAGATGTGCAGTAACCTCAGGTATGCGGGGTGCATGTTTTGAAGCCATACGCTGAGTGATCAGGGCATTTACAGCATTCAGGTCTTCGGATAGCAATCCGCTAAGTTTTTCAAATGGTTTATTCACGTTTCATTCCCTTATCGTGTAATTAGCATGCTCGACAAACTTGTCCACAACAAGATAAGAAAACCTATGAAAGAACTTTTTAGAACCACCGACCCGACACTCATACCTTTTGCAACAGCTATATTGCGGGCCGAGAATATTGAGTGTTTCGATATTGATATTCATATGAGCATTCTTGAAGGGTCAATTGGTGTTATGCCCAGGCGTTTGATGGTAACGGATCGTGATTATTTTATGGCCTGTTCTATTTTGCGTGAAAATGAAGTGGAAGTTTCTGAAAAGCCATGAAACAGCAACTTGATAGCACAACTTGTGATGCGTTTCTGGGTGGAGCATTGAGCATTCTACAGCCCAAAAATGGCTACCGTGCGGCTACCGACCCTGTGTTTCTGGCTGCAAGTATTCCCGCACAAAAGGGGCAAGCCGTGTTGGAATTGGGATGCGGTGTCGGGGTTGCACTGCTGTGCCTTGGTCACCGTGTGCCCGGACTGAAGGTTACCGGCCTTGAGGTGCAGTCTGAATATGCGGAACTGGCCAGAAAGAATGTGCTGCAGAACAAAAGTGATGCGAAGATCATTACCGGGGATTTGACACAAATGCCACGTGATCTGTTGGATCTGGTGTTTGATCACGTAATGTTTAACCCGCCGTTTTATGAAGCATCAGCAGTATCCGCGCCTGAAAACCAGGGTAAATCGCAAGCGCATGTGACGCAATTAAGCATTGAAGAATGGATATTGGCCGGCATGAAAAGGCTTAAACCCAAAGGCCGGATGACTTTTATCCATCGCACAGAAATCCTACCGCAAGCGTTGGGGGTATTGGCACGTGTAGCGGGTGACATTACCGTTAAACCACTGATCTCGCGTAAAGATCATCCAGCTAAACGGGTTATTGTAACCTGCCGAAAAGGGACAAAAGGGCCGGCTGTTTTATTGCCTGCGCTGGTTATACATAAAGATAACGCACATGTTGAAGATATGGGTTCGTATTCGAAAGCTGCGCAATCTGTTTTGCGAAACGCCCAGGCTTTATACTTTTAGCGGTTAACATAGTTTAGATTTAACACATCATTAACGCTCTTCAGAATATTCGGTCGTGACACGACTCGCTTTGTGTGGTCGTATGTTAAAGTACATTTCAACAAGGAGGTGCTATATGACCCTGGGTTCCCACATTACTGAACTCAAGAAAAAACACGATCAACTTTCTGATCAAGTGGAAAAAATACAAAGCAGACCAAGTGCAGACCCGCTGAAAGTGGTATCTTTGAAAAAACAAAAACTCAAAATAAAAGAAGAGATTGTGCGTCTCTCGTCGTGAGAATTTAAACGACTGATAATTCATTCATAAGATAATCAGTATCGGGCATTTTTTATCATGTGCCCGATCAATCAGGTGAATCGTACATGCGGGGTTAAACAGAGTGCTGCAATGTGGTTTCGTTTTCCCGCCATACAGGAACAGTTTCAGGACGGCCTGTCAGGTATCCCTGTAAGCAATCAAACCCCAGATCCTGAAGAAATGACATTTCTTCCTGCGTTTCAACGCATTCCGCTACGGACAACATATCAAACTGGTTGGCAATTGCCACCAAAGCTGTTGTCAGAACCTGATTATCCGCGTCGTCATTTATATTTCGAATAAACTGCCCATCGATTTTCACGATATCGAAGTGAAATTGTTTTAAAAACCGGAAAGCCGTGTAACCTGCGCCAAAGTCGTCCAGTGCAAATGAAATTCCGCGCTTGTGAAGGTTGGCCATGAATACTTTAACCAATTCCGGCATTATCATAGCGCTGCCTTCTGTGATTTCAAGAATAAGCCGCTCTGCTATCGTAGCATCCATGGAAAGCCCTTTTTCAAGTGTTTCCATCCATTGGGGGTATCCGATACTGCGTGCTGACATATTAATCGACAGGCGCAGCGTGGGGCATTCCGCCAGTGCGTTCAACCCCATTTCAAGAGCCAGACAATCGATAATACGGCCGGTTTCCAGTGTTTCGACAATGGGAATGAAATCTTTGGCGGGAATGATATCACGGGTTTCATCCATAATACGGATAAGACCTTCGTAAAATGCAGGTTTAAGCGGGTTTTTTGCGTGGACGATTGGCTGATAGGCCAACAGAACATGTTTGTTGAAAATCGCGCGGGTTACAGTGTCTATTATCGGTTCCGTGCGCTTTTTCATGGCATAATCAAGCGGGCTATCTGGCTGTTCAGGATGTTTGGGTGTGTTTGCTCTTGGCACTTTTACAGGCTCCAAATAAGTGCGGTTTCATCCGTTATGCCGCATTTTTCCCTAATTTAAAGTTAAATGTTCCAATTTTGTTCTTTTTTTAGTAAAATAGGGTAAGTATATAGAACCGTATGATAACAAAGGAAATGTTATGTGTGAGCGTTGCGCGTGGGTTGGAAAAGAACCAATTTATATAAAATACCATGATGAAGAATGGGGCGTTCCTGAATGGGATGCGCGCACTCTTTGGGAAAAACTTGTGTTGGACGGGTTTCAGGCCGGGCTTAGCTGGCTAACGATTCTCAAGAAACGCGATGCATTCAGGGCGGCATTCGCTGATTTTGATCCGCATAAAGTTGCTCAGTTTGATGACTCTGATATCGCCCGGTTACTTGGGGATGCAGGTATCGTGCGCCATCGCGGCAAGATTGTATCGGCTATTAAAGGTGCAAGAGTTTGGCAAGACATAGAGGCAGAGCAGGGTTTTGACCAGTATCTGTGGAGCTATGTGGATGGCAAGCCGTTGCAAAACAATTGCAAGACATTTCAGGAAGTGCCTGTGTTTACTGATCTGTCCACACAGATTTCAAAAGACCTGAAGAAACGCGGTTTTAATTTTTGCGGCCCGACGATTGTTTATGCGTTCATGCAAGCGGTTGGTATGGTAAATGATCATCAAACAACGTGTTTTCGACATAAACAGGTGCAGCAATAATATTTATTCGATTATTGCCAGCTAAAGCGCGATCTTAACATCCGTACGCAACCGGACAATAGAGCGGTTCACCAACCGGGCAGTGTCCGTTATGATAATGTCACGGAACTGTCCGAACGTGTCTTTGCGGCGGCACAACAAACTGGCATTGGCCTGACACATCTGCCGGTACTGTACAGTTATGGCGGGGCAAGTTGCGCTGATCTTGGTGGCGGGCAATTGCGGTTTGACATACAATATTGCGCACTGGTGGAACAGGCACGCAATCTAGCCAAAATGAAATGCCGTTCGACACAACTGTCGGCATTGTAAAACATACTCGTAAGCCTTTACCCCGTCGCCGTATCTGGTGGCGGGTTTTTTATATGTTTCGGGTATGTAAGTTATAGCGAGGCAGGCCTGCCGTTTGTAGCTATATGACCGAACAAGGATTTAACTCTTGCACCTGTTCTTACGTGTAAGTTTCGATGGTTCTCGCATTTGACGATGTTACCCGCCCTTTGAAAACCCGTTAACTACTTGTGCTAGCAGGGGTGTTATACACTTGGGGTGGTTTAGAATTGGTTTGGGATGCGCTCGGTGCAGCTTAGGGAATGCATATTTATGCGATAAAGAAATCAAAGTGGCTGTGACGCGTATTAACTTTCGACAGTATTGCTTTTATCATGACTGCGTGAACCAAGCTTCAACACGGGTTTTCAGCGCGGCCCACATTGCAGGCGTCCCGCGCTGAATTTTGACCCCGACACGGGTAGTCACCTGTTCAAGAGTAACATTGTAATCAGTCCAGGACTGCCCGTTCGTTTCAAGGTTTGAGACAATGGGTTGGGCACGATCAAGGGACTTTGCAAAAATTGCATCATCGGTTTCCGCTGCTTCGAATTCTTCCCAAAGAGCGTGCAATTCCGATGATTGATCTTGTGGCAGTAACCCAAAGATACGATCAGCCGCATGCCGTTCTTTCTTGGCCTGCTTCTCTGGATCATGATTGCCGTGGATGGGTGCGTCGCCTGCATCTATTTCCACCAAATCATGGATTAACAGCATTTTAATCACACGGTTGATGTTTACGGGCTTAATGGCGTGCTCCGCAAGGATCAGCGCATAAAGTGCTACGTGCCAGCTATGTTCGCCAGAGTTCTCGGGCCGTGAGTTATCACATAATGATGTGCCTCGCAGGATGGATTTTAGTTTATCGGCTTCTGTTAGGAAAGCGATTTGGGCGGTTATACGTGAAGGATTTGTCATGTATAAGGAAATGGCACAGTTAATGTACGATTACCATTAATGAAAGTGTGCGCTAGCTTTCGGTCTCAGCTTTCGGCAACATTGCCTTTATCACTGTTATCGCAGCGTCCCCATGCCAATCTGCGTCCCCTATTAATCGTCCTATTTCCTGACCTTCGGGGTTGATTATGATCGTTGTGGGCAGTCCGATTACGCTGATACTGCGGGCAAATTTCTGTTTTGGGTCGCGCAGGATCGGCAGATTTTCAATGTTGTTGTTAGCGAAAAACTTCTTGATAGATGCCACGGGGTTTCGCCCCATTGCCACTGTCACAACCTGAAAGTCATCGCCGCCAAGTTCTGCCTGCAACGCATCGATGGACGGCATTTCGGCGAGGCACGGCGGGCACCATGTGGCCCATATGTTCAACAGAACCAACTTGCCTTTATACGCATCCAGCGATGTCTTGTCGCCATTCTCATTCAGAAAGCTTTTAGCGGATATTTCCACGGGTTCGGAATGGATCACCAGTTTTTTCATTTCACCCGTGCGCAGGGCCGCGATTTCGGATAAATTCAGCGGTTCTGCCAAGACAGGATTTGCGCCCAGCGTTGTGGCGGCGTATAGCATGGCAAATAGAAACTTACGGGTCATTCATGGCCTCAAAAATACGGTTACTGATATGTCGGACAAAAAACAGTCGAATGCAATGTGGGGCGGGCGATTTGCCAGCGGTCCCGACGCGATTATGGAGGCGATTAATGCCTCGATCGATTTCGATCAGCGCATGGCGCGTCAGGATATCGAAGGGTCACGCGCACATGCAGCGATGTTAGCCCAACAGGGTATTATCACCCATAGCGATGCGGATGCCATTCGGGAAGGCCTGCTCACGGTTTTGTCAGAAATTGACGCAGGCGAGTTTGAGTTTTCCAAAGCATTGGAAGACATTCACATGAATGTTGAGGCGCGTTTGAAAGAATTGGTGGGTGAACCTGCGGGGCGTTTGCACACAGGCCGGTCGCGCAACGATCAGGTGGCGGTGGATTTTAAACTTTGGGTGCGCGATCAGTATGATGCGTCGGTTGCAGGGCTAGAGGCCTTGATGAAAGCCTTGTTGGTGCAGGCAGAGGCAGGCGCTGATATCGTGATGCCGGGGTTCACGCATTTGCAGGTGGCTCAACCCGTAACATGGGGCCATCATATGATGGCTTATGTGGAAATGTTTGCGCGCGACCGTTCCAGAATGGTGGATGCGCGTTTGCGAATGAACGAAAGCCCCCTTGGGGCTGCCGCATTGGCAGGCACAGGTTTTCCAATTGATCGTTATATGACGGCAAGTGCTTTGGGTTTTGACCGCCCGTCGGCGAATTCGCTGGACGCGGTTTCTGATCGGGATTTCGCGCTGGAATTCCTGTCAGCGTCTTCAATCTGTGCCACGCATCTTAGCCGTTTCGCCGAAGAACTGGTGATCTGGTCTTCAGCACAGTTCAAATTTGTAACCCTGTCAGATCGGTTCAGCACCGGATCGTCCATCATGCCGCAAAAGAAAAACCCTGATGCGGCGGAACTGATCCGTGCCAAGGTTGGGCGAATTAACGGTTCACTTGTGGCATTATTGACGATCATGAAAGGCCTGCCATTGGCCTATTCCAAGGATATGCAGGAAGATAAAGAACAGGTGTTTGATGCTGCAGACAGCCTGATGCTGGCACTGGCGGCAATGACCGGCATGGTGGGCGATATGGCCCCCAACAAGGATAGTCTGGAAGTGGCCGCAGCTACAGGATTTTCCACCGCAACTGATCTGGCTGACTGGCTGGTGCGCGAACTGGGCATGCCGTTTCGCGATGCGCATCACGTAACAGGTGCATTGGTGAAAATAGCCGAAGATAACGGGGTCGACCTGCCTGATTTGACGCTTGCGCAAATGCAATCCGTTTGTGCGGATATAACAGATGCTGTGTTTAATGTGCTTGGGGTGCATAATTCGGTTGCGTCAAGGTTAAGTTATGGTGGTACTGCACCGACGCGTGTGCGTGAGCAAATCGCGCGCTGGAATAAGGAGATCGGGTAATGGTTTTACGGTTGCTGGTGCTGTTAGCGCTGGGCTTTGGTGTGGTATCGTGTGGCGTGAAGGGTGATCCTTTGCCACGTGTGGTAACTGGGTCGTAAACATATGGATCATTTTATCTATAAAAACGGCGCGTTGCACGCCGAAGATGTGCCTGTCACAGAAATCGCGGCCAGCGTCGGCACACCGTTTTATGCTTATTCGCAAGCCACGCTTGAACGGCATTATCGGGTGTTCGATGAAGCTTTGGAAGGTATGGACCATCTTGTCTGTTATGCGGTCAAGGCCAACTCGAATGTGGCGGTTTTAAAAATTCTGGGCGATTTGGGCGCGGGAATGGATGTGGTTTCTGTCGGGGAATATCTACGCGCGAAAGCGGCAGGTGTTCCGGGGGACAGGATTGTGTTTTCCGGCATCGGCAAAACCCGCGATGAAATGCGCATGGTGCTTCAAGGCGGCATTCGGCAATTCAATGTAGAAAGTGAGCCAGAACTGGCAGTTCTGAACGCGGTTGCCTGTGAACTGGGTGTGGTAGCCCCCATTACATTGCGGGTGAACCCCGATGTGGATGCCAAGACACATGCAAAAATTGCGACAGGCAAATCAGATAACAAATTTGGTATCCCGATTGCCCAATCGCGCCGTGTTTATGCCGCCGCAGGCGCGATGGACGGTGTTGATGTGATCGGTGTTGACGTGCATATCGGCAGCCAGCTGACTGATTTGGCACCGTTTCGTGCGGCTTTTGAAAAAGTGCGCGAATTGGCAGAACAGCTGCGCGAAGACGGCCACAATATCCGTCGTTTGGATTTGGGCGGCGGTTTGGGCATTCCTTATGCGCGATCCAACGAAGCTCCGCCTTTGCCGATGGATTACGGACAAGTCATCCGTGAAACCGTTGGCGACATGGGCCTTGAAATAGAAATTGAGCCGGGCCGCCTTGTGGCGGGCAACGCAGGTATTATGGTGACATCCGTGATTTACAACAAAGCGGGTGAGGGGCGTGATTTCTTGATTGTAGACGCGGCCATGAACGATTTGATAAGGCCTGCGATGTATGAAGCGCATCATGATATTATCCCCGTTATAGAACCTGAAGTTGGCGTTAAATTAAATACCGTGGATATTGTTGGGCCTGTCTGTGAAACAGGTGATACATTCGCAAAACATCGCGATATGCCGCCCGTGGCAGATGGTGGTTTGGTGGCGTTCAGGTCAGCGGGTGCATATGGTGCCGTGATGTCATCAGAGTATAATACAAGGCCGATGATCCCCGAGGTTTTGGTGCATGGCGATCAATTTGCTGTCATTCGTCCACGACCCAGCTATGATGAGATGATAAATCGGGATAAGGTTCCTGAGTGGCTTTAGGGCATTTTTGAACGAAAGGCGGCTGATGGATCAGCCAGACTTGGATAAGAAAAGGTCAATTGCCTCATTGAGTAAATCATTGAGGGCCAAGATAGGTTTGTCCGGTCTGGCTTTAAATTTTGAACGTTTTGCACTGGCGTTCTGGCCTTGTACCATTGTTATATTGTTACTGTTCAGTCTTTTGATCTGGCAGGTTCATGTCGTTTTTCCATATTTTGTAAGCTTGGGTCTGTATTTTACCTTGCTTGCAGGCTTTGCGGTTTATTTCTGGAAAGGGCTGCGCAAGTTTTCGCATGCGGACCGGAATGAAGCTATTACGCGACTGGATGCCAATGCGAATGGTAACCCTGTGGCATCTTTGGTTGATAAACAGTTTATTGGCGCGGAAGATAAAGCATCGCAGGAACTTTGGCAGCTTCATCAACACCACATGGCAATAGAAGCTGACAATGCAAACGTGACGGCGCCGCATATCCGTTTGGCAAAATTCGACCCTTGGGCAATACGCCTGATCGTTTTACTGTTCTTTAGCAGCGCGATCTTATTCGGGCGAGCCAGCACAGAACAATCTTTGATGGAAACACTACAGGATCTGGCAAGTGGTACAACGCAAACTGTTGCCAGCTTTGAAGCCTGGGCGGATCCACCCGGCTATACTGGGTTTCCATCGATTTACCTGAATGCGCTTGAAGACGGAACCGCACTGGAATTACCGGAAGGTACCCGGCTTATATTACGCAGCTATGGTGGATCAGAACTGGAAATTGTTAGTGACATAGCAACATTGGAAGAAGATAATGCAAAATTTTCTGAAGAGGCTACTTTAAAGGTCAGCAATAGCGGTACACTTATATTGAAAAAAGGCTACCGTACTGTGGCGCAATGGGAAATTGTTATGATCCCCGATATGCCGCCCAGTGTTGCGCTAACGGATGAAATTTCGCGCACGATACAAGGGTCGGTTCAAATACCGTATACCGCAAAAGATGATTATGGGATCATTGGCGGTACAGTTGAAATAACGCTTGATACAGATAATCTGGATCGTCGTTATGGTTTGGTTTCTGAACCTGAAAACGTTGACCCCATTACATTTGATCTTCCTGTTCCGTTCAATACGGATGGCACAGATTTTGAAGAAACGGTTATTGAAGATTTGGCAAAACACCCTTGGGCAGGTTTGCCGGTGATAATAAACTTAAATGTGGTGGATGCCGCTGGAAATATGGCTGCGATTGAACCGGTTTATATGGCGATGCCGGGCAAGCGTTTTTTTGACACGCTTGCAGGTGCCCTAGCCGAACAACGGCGTGATATTTTATGGAATCGCGTGAATATAGATCGTGCAGAGATGATCTTGCGCACATTGACTTACTTACCTAAGGATGGGTTTTCAAATCTACGGGCCTATTTATTAGTGCGTTCGGTAATTCGGCGCATTGGCTATACGCAAATGCGCCCGATAGATGATGTCTTGCAAAACGATGTGGCCGAGAAGCTATGGCGCGCGGCTTTGTTGATCGAAGACGGTGATTTATCCGATGCAGCAGCGCGTCTTAAGCGGGCACAGGAACGTTTGTCAGAAGCCATGAAAAACGGCGCCACAAAAGATGAAATAGCTGAATTAATGGACGAATTGCGTAAAGCTACGGATGAGTATTTGCGCCAATTAGCCGAGAATGCAAAGCCGCAAGATCAACAGGCAGAAAATGAAAACGCACAACAAGTTTCGCCCGATATGCTGCAAGAGATGATGGATCAAATACAGGAGTTAATGGAACAAGGCCGTATGGACGAGGCTCAGGCGTTGATGGATCAACTGCAACAACTGCTTGAAAATATGCAAGTGACCAATAATGGTTCAAGCGGCGAAGGGCAGAACCAGAGTTCTGCGGAAGGCTTGCAAGATACATTGCGCGAGCAACAGGACTTGGCGGATGAAAATTTTCAGCAAATGCAAGAAGAGTTTAATCGCAACGAAGATAGTGAAGATCAGCAAGGTCAGGGACAACAGCAACAAGGACAGCAAGAGGGCCAGAAAGAAGGCGGCAAACAGGGAAATTCACAAAATGACAATCAAAGTGATCTTGCGCAACGGCAAGAGGCTTTGCGCGGTTTGATGCAGAAACAATTGGGCGAATTGGGCCCTGATGACAGTCAGGCCGGGCAAGCCGCACGTGAAGCACTTCGAGAGGCTGAACGTCAAATGGGCCAGGCACGGGATAATCTGGAACAGGGTCGTGGTTCGGAAGCATTGGATAATCAGGCCGATGCGGTTGAAGCCTTGCGACAGGGCATGCGGCAGTTGAACGAGGCTAATCAACAGGCGAACCGTGGCCAAAATAACGATGGGCAACAGGATAGTGATACCGCTGGGCCGGATACACAAGATCCACTTGGCAGATCGGCCGGAAATACAAAAACCGACGGAGAACGTTTGCATTCAGGTGATCAGTTGCGCCGATCAAAAGAGATATTAGAGGAAATTCGCCGCAGATCAGGCGAACGCAGCCGGCCACAACTGGAACTGGATTATCTGGATCGCTTGCTGGACAGGTTCTAAAGAACTCGGCACTTCATGTATTATACATCAAGTGCCGAATATTTTAACCGATCAGGCCGCTGATTTTATCAAACATCAAGGCAATAAAGCCAGATACAGCATCCACCAATTTCGCAATCAAATTCAGGAAACCTTCAGCTTGTGGAATATATTCCACGATAAACGGCTGCAAGAAATATAGAATGCCAATGACTATATAAAGAAGGATTGCGTATTTAAATCCTTTCATGAAGCCGCTCGTGGCTTTTTTATTAGCTTCCGGCACATGTGTAAGCGTACCGTGCTCTGCGTCATGTGCAATTTCCGAGCTTAATTCATCAACATCAGGAAGCATGCTTTTCAGCGCTTCACTGTGGTCTTGGGACGCGCCATATAATTCATTGCTTGTATCGTCTATGTTTGGAAAACGACGCGCAGAAACCTTGCGCCGTGGGCGACTTTCGTTGGTTGCCGCACTGACCTGTTCCGCAACAAGCGTATCAATAGCGTCTTCGATTGAACTATCCTTAACGGGTGTTTCTGGAACCGTCTCTTCAAACTCTTCTACGGGAATATTTTCTTCGTACAGGTCATCAGCAGCGGGCTCGGATTGTTCTGTATCATCTGCTGCACTGTCTTTGATGTCTTCAATTGGTGCATCAACATCATCTATTTGTGGCGTAATTATATCTTGATCATCTTGCTGCGCATTCAATCCCGAGTTGTCAAATTCTGCCGCAATCAAATCATCAAGCGCATCTGCCTGTTGGCTCTCAATCTTTGCTTCAGGCGTTACATCCGATACGTCGGTGTGATCATCCGCAACTTCCAAATCTTGGATACGTTGGCGAATTTCATCCAGATCATCTTTTGGTTCAGATTCAGCAGGCTGTTCTGTTTCCGTAGTGATAACTTCATCAGTGCTGTCAGAAGAATTGTCAGCGATTTCATCTGGCAAAGCTTGATCGTCTTCAATGACCACGTCCGCTGTGGCGGTCTCTAATGTTTCGGTTTCCTCAATAGATGCGGCGGGTGGTTTTTCCCCGCTGAAATACTCGGCTTCTTCGTGAAGGATGTCCAAAGCATCTTTACCCAATCTTGCAGATGGTGCTTCAGGCTCTTGCTCTATCTGGAAATCATCACGCGCTTCTACGGGCTCCATATCGTTGGGGTTTGGGGCCATATTAGTGCGGGCGCTGGTAAACTCCGTATCCAGCTTACCTTCCAGGTCATTGAACAACTCAGGAGGGACATCGCTGTCCGGATCGCCGGATCCAGCGGTCATTTCGGCCTCTGCTGAAAGCATCTGAACAGAATCCTGAAACCAGTTGTGGCCGCAGTTAGCACATTGAACATCACGTCCTTCACTTGGGATGACGTCTTCGTCTACTTCGTACTGCGCAACGCAGTTTGGGCATATTAGCCGCATATAATCCCCGTTCTTGCTGCTCGATCATTTGCTGACCGAATGAGTCCTCATAGCCTTTGTAGCCACAAAAATCAGTTTTTCCAAGCATCAGTTGAATTTGTTGCGATTGCAACAACTGTCAAGGTAATAGATGATAAGCAAAACAGGATTCGGAGTGGGCAGTGCTGCAATTAAAAGACGCAGGTTTTAGCTATGGCGACAGAGACATTCTAACAAATGTTGATCTGGATGTGGCACCTGGTAGTTTTTATTTTCTGACTGGCACGTCGGGGACCGGAAAAACCACATTTTTACGCCTTTGTTATCAGGCTTTAATGCCGACGAGTGGCATTGTGCGGATATTGGATCGCGATGTACGGGGTTTGCAAAGAGAAGATATTGCACAAATCCGTCGCAGAATTGGCGTTGTGCATCAGGATTGTAAGTTTGTTGATCATTTATCGATGGCCGAGAATATTCGGATGCCATTGCAGGTATCCGGACGTTCCGGCGAACTGGACGATAGTAGTTTTGAGGGTTTGATCGCATGGGTAGGCTTGTCAGCACATATGGGTGCGTTTCCACCAGAACTATCAAGCGGTGAACGCCAGCGTGCAGCATTGGCACGTGCGGTTGTGATGTCACCCGATTTGATCCTGGCGGATGAGCCTACGGGGAATTTGGATTGGGAAATGGCCCAGAAAATCCTGACACTTTTAATTGAGCTGAATAAAATGGGTAAAACCGTGATTATAGCGACCCATGACCTGCAACTGATCCGCGCCGCAAAATCGCAAGTATCAACACGGGTTTTGCGGATAGCTGACATGAAAGTGCAATTGGCGGGTGCTGATCTATGAATAAATTGCGGGAATTGCTGAACAGTCTGGCTGGTCTGTTGGTGGGGGACACCAAAGCGGACAATGTTGTGCCACCCTCGGGTTACACTGCGAACCTGACCGGCTTTGCCGCAGGTGCAATGGCGTTTCTGGCAGTCTTTGCCATGGCTTTATCGCTGGCGACAGGACGTTTGGCCGATCGTTGGTCGGCAGAGCTGTCACGGACAACAACGGTGCGTATTTCCGCCCCCGAAGGCCAGATGCAGGCGCAATTGGATGCGGTGATCAATATACTGGATACAACATCGGGCATAACGTCATCCCGCGTGATGACAGACGAAGAACAACGCCGCTTGCTGGAACCTTGGTTCGGGCCCGACTTGCCGTTGGAAAACCTGCCTATTCCGCGTCTTGTCGAGGTGATCGAGGATGCCGACGGACCTGATATGCAAGGCTTGCGGTTCCGCCTGAGTGCCGAAGCCCCCGGAGCGATCTTGGACGATCATACGCGCTGGCGAAGACCGTTAGTGGATGCAGCCAAACGGTTGCGTTTTTTGGGGACGGTTTCCATTTTACTGATTGCCGGCTCTACTGCTGCGATGATCACACTGGCGGCGCAGTCGGCGCTGGCCGCAAACGGGCAAGTCATTTCGGTTTTGCGCCTTGTTGGGGCGAGTGATACGTATATCGCGCGCGCATTTGTGCGCCGCTTTACCCTGCGGGCTTTAATCGGAGCGGTCATCGGGGCGGCTTTAGCTATGCTGGCGGTCTTCTTTTTACCGTCGGCTGCCGAAGAAGGTGCATTTCTGACAGGACTGGGTTTCAGAGGTTGGCACTGGCTTTTACCGATCTTGATACCTTTGCTTGCAGCTTTCGTGGCTTTCTGGGCAACGCGGGCGGCTGCATTTCGTGCATTGGAAAGGATTTCCTAGATGGCGATAATATTCCATTACTTCCGTTCGATATTGTTTATCTTTTTGATGTATCTTGCGATGCTCGTTCTGGGCGTAATTGGTGCAATTCCCGCAGGCCTGTCGCGTAACTGGGCTTATAAAATCATGAAATGGTTCTGTGCAGTCACACTTTGGCTGGCAAGGGTGCTGTGTGGAATTACTTACGAAACACGCGGTGAAGTTCCGACCGGTGATGTTGTTATAGCGTCCAAACACCAGTCATTTCTGGATGTTATCTTACATATGTATCTGTTGCCGCGTGCGAATTATGTGATGAAACGCGAACTGAAATGGGCTCCTATTTTGGGATTTTATGCCATGCGTATCGGGGCGGCCCCGGTTAAACGCGGTGACAAGTCAAAAGCGGTCAGCCAAATGATGAAGGGGATTGCAAGCAAAGACAGCGAAGCCTCGCAATTGGTGATCTACCCACAAGGCACCCGTGTGCCGCCAGGTACGTTCAAGCCCTACAAGATTGGTGCAGCTGTGATTTGTGAGCGTATGGGTAAACCGTGTATTCCCGTTGCCACAAATGCAGGTATTATGTGGCCCAAACGCGGGCTTTTGCGCCACCCCGGCGTTGTGGTGTTTGAATATATGGCGCCAATGCCTGAAGGGTTGAAATTGGGAAAATTCACCAAAGAGCTGGAAGCCCGTATTGAGCCTGCATCTGAGCGGTTAGCAATCGAAGCGGGCTTTGAACCTAAAGGGCTAAGTAGATGACAATCATCACCGCGTTGACTGGATTAGAAGAAATATACGGCAAGCCCGGAAAGGCCGCCACGGTTAAGGTCGCGGATCATATCACACCTGAATACCGCGCTTGGATCGCGTCGAGCAGTTTTTGTACGTTGGCGACGGTTGGGCCCGAAGGGGTGGATGCATCCCCGCGTGGGGATATTGGTGAAGTTGTATTCGAGTTGGACGAACACACGTTGGCGATGCCGGATCGGCGTGGCAACAACCGTATGGATAGCCTGCGCAATATCGTGCGTGACGGGCGGGTGGCTTTGATGTTGCTGACTAAAGGGTCCGACACTGTGACGCGGGTGAATGGGCGGGCAGAGGTATCGGTCGCGCCTGATCTGTTGGAACGGTTTGCAGTGAATGGAAAACCGCCGCGCTCGGTGATTGTGATCCACGTTAAGGAGATATATTTCCAATGTGCGCGGGCCGTGATGCGGGCAGGATTATGGGATGTGGAAAACCGGCCGGACATCAGCGCGCTGCCATCTGCGGGGCAGATATTAAAGGCACAAACGGCGGGTGAAATGGATGCGGTGGCTTACGATGAAGAATGGCCGGAACGAGCCAAGAAATCGATGTGGTGAGGTGGGTTTAAACGCAGGCTGATTGTAGGGGTTTTGAGGATGTCCCAGTTGGGACAGGGGGTTAAGTAATTGAAATTATTTGTTTTATGGATTTTTCAAAAATATTCACTTCAAATCTTGGACTAACCTGTAGGGTGGGCATCAGCCCACGCGTTACCACGATTACACCAAACACAAAGGGAGGTTTTATGGGTGGGAATATGTTACGGTACGTTTGGTTGGATTTTTTGAATATGTGGGCTGAAGCCCACTCTACGGCTTGCTGCAATAATCGAGCTGATAAGCCCAAAGTGTTTTTAAAAAATCCAAAAATCTATTAGTTTCAGCGGCAAAACTTCTAGTTATCAGAGTCCATCGAGTTATCGTATATATTTTTTGCGGTTTGGTAAGTAAAGAAATGTGTTTGATATAGTGCCCTTCATGTGCGGTCACATTTACAGCACCGCCCCACTTCTTGTGGGCAAAGATATCATTCTGAAATCTTTTTGTGTTTGGGTTAGGAAGATCAACATTCCGTAGATTAAATTTAGTCTCACCACCAAGTTGCGATTCCTTACCATTGTACCCGCCAACCCATGTTTCCATCGTGACCAAGCAACCGGAAATCCGCACTGGATTGCTGAAATAACCTTGAACCGGAAATATCATGACTTTACGTTTGCCATCCTTAACGGGCGTTACTTCTGTTGACAGCTTATAGATGTGCTCAGCTCTTTGTTTTTGCATTGAATGCGCATCTGCCGAAACAGTACTCGGCACAAGTGAAGCTAAAGTTACTAATAAAATTTGTTTAAGAGTGCGATCACCCACCCTAAGCCACCAACGCCTTGCTGCCCATATCAAGAAACTTTTTGCGACGGTCTGCGATTAACTTCTTGCGGGGTTTTCCGTTTAGGCTTTTCAGCATCTTGGTGATTTCTATGCGCACATTTTCCATTGCCCCAACCTTGTCGCGCTGGGCACCGCCCATCGGTTCGGGGATGATCACATCGGCCACGCCGAGGTTTTTTAAATCCTGTGCGGTCAGGCGTAGGGCTTCGGCGGCTTCGCGCATTTTTTCGGCGTCTTTCCACAGAATAGATGCACAGCCTTCGGGTGATATGACGGAGTAAACCGAGTGTTCCAGCATCGCCAACCTATCGGCAGATGCCAAGGCAACTGCCCCGCCGGAGCCGCCTTCGCCGATGATGACTGAAATAACCGGCACGCCGACTTGCAGGCATTTTTCGGTGGAACGTGCTATTGCTTCGGATTGCCCGCGTTCTTCGGCGCCTTTGCCGGGGAATGCACCCGGTGTGTCGATCAGGGTAATAATAGGCAAGCCGAAACGATCAGCCATATCCATCAGGCGGATGGCTTTGCGGTAGCCTTCGGGGCGTGACATACCAAAATTGTGGTGCAGGCGTGATGCGGTATCGTTGCCTTTTTCATGACCGATCACGATCACAGGCTGGTCGTTGAACCGCGCGAGGCCACCCATAATTGCGCTGTCATCGGCAAAGTTACGGTCGCCTGCCAGCGGGGTGTATTCTGTGAATATTGCGTTGATATAATCGGAACAGTGCGGGCGATCCGCGTGGCGCGCCACTTGGCATTTACGCCATGGGGACAGGTCTTTGTACATTTTCACCAGCAGCTTTTCGGCCTTTTTATCCAAGGCAGCCGCTTCTTTTTCCACATCGACATCATCTTCGCTTTTGTGTGCCATTGCCCTGAGTTCAGCAGCTTTGCCTTCAATTTCGGCCAATGGTTTTTCAAATTCCAGATAATTCTTCATGGGGGTATCCTGATATTGCGCTTAAGGCCCTTTATGGCGTTCCTGTGCGAGGGATGCAACGGTTTATGGGTGATTGGAAAAACACTTCAGATGGATGTCAGGAACGCCGATCAGGCAACAATCAACGATTGGGCTTTTGCATCGGCGCGTGCGGCATTGTCTTTGTCGCCCAAACCTTTGAAGGCGCGGGCAACAGCACGCCAGTTTTGTACTGACGCAGGTTTTAGTGCGGTACGTTCATTTGCCAGACCAAGGGCCAAATCATAGCGTTTTGAACGCAAGGCGGCTTCGAGCAATGTCCAGCCGATGATGTCGCGTTGGGCAAAGCTGCCGCCCAAGCGGTGGGTCATGTAGCGAACGGGGAACAACCGGTCGACGCAACTACCGTAATTTTCGTTTTTGAAATCCTGCATGGCCAAGCAGAAAGGCAGGCCGATTTCGCGGCTCATCGCGACATTGGCGTCTGATGCGTTTTCAACATAACGTTCATTGGCGGAAAGCAGGGCGTTTTGGGCATCCTTGCGCCCGTCGGACACAAATGTCATCATCGCATGCACATCATTGAAGGCATAAAGCGTGTCCTGTGCCGCAGGTTCCCATTTATCCGCCAGATGTGTCCAGCGATCACCGGATACTTGTCCCGTCAGGTTTAACCGCCATAACAGCGCAGCTGCATCCAGCTCTTCGTATTTAGTGCCGCCTTTGCGGCGCGAATCCAGATGGTTGTCAAAAATGTCGAACGCTTGATCGTATTGTTCAATATCCAGATGATATAGTGCCGTGTGCCACCATAGATGGCTGGCGAAATTCGATGTGCCCCAGACAGCTGCGCGTTCATTCATGAATCGGATACCGCCGGCTTGTCGCCCGCGCATTTCCATAACATGGGCCACCGCGTGGATTGCATAAGGATTGTCGGGGCGGATTGCCAATGCGCGCCGCGCGTGATCTTCGGCCATTGAAAAATCGCGATTTTCCTCTAGGCCGAATGCATAGAACCCAAGGACGAATTCATAGCCCGGGACGCTTTCATTCCAAAGGTTGGACACACGTGCAATTACATCCCGTTGGCCAACTACATCACCCAAAAGAACCATCGTGTAATGCACCAGTTCCAGCGCTAACAGATCCATCGGATATTGAAATAAAACCGCTTCCCATTTCTGAACCGCACCATAGAAATCGCCATGCATCCACGCCCTAAGCGCTTCGATATGGCCAACCTCGCGATCATTGGCCTGACTCACGCGTTTTTCCGCCTCTGCAAGGGCCGCGACCATCTGGTCGTATATGCGGGTTTCCATATATTGGGTCATCCACGCCGCTTTGAATATCCACCCCATGATGAAATCGGGGTGTTCGGCCAGGGTTTTGTCGATTTCAGCCACGGGATCACCGCGAAATGACAAGGACATGATAATCGCACGTTCCAGCCCTTCAATGGCGTCATTGTTCGTACAAGACACGGGGATGCCGCGACAGTCATGCAGCGTTTTTTGCGAGTGGGGTTTCACGGCGTTCATTGTTTCTCCGAGCTTTTCAAGGATTGTATAGCAGGAAACGAGAGGCATTATTTGCTATTTGTTCCATAAACTACCCGCGTTTTGGCAGATTATGCTAACGGATTGTTATATGGATATAAAAACAGGTAAATTATTTGTGTTTCTCAGCAACATTACTGGATACGGGAACGTCACAGAAATGTGCCGTTGCTGAATTCGTATGGTTTTACTGTAAATCCCCAAATGCCATTTGCATCCGTGCCACGGCATCTTGCACAACGCTGCGCGGACAGCCCAGATTGAAGCGCATGAAATTCTCACCACCTGCGCCGAAGGTTGGGCCGTGATTGGCGGCGATTTTGGCTGTACCTTGCACGCGGGCTGTGAATTCTTCGCGTGACATGCCTGTGCCTGAAAAGTCGACCCATGCCAGAAAGGTGGCTTGCAGCTCCATCGATTGCAGGCCGGGGATGGCGTTTATGCCTGCGTCAAACACGCGTTTGTTTTCTGCCAGATAAGCGACCAATGCGTCGACCCATGCGTCGCCGCCATTGTAAGCGGCCTTGGCTGCAATCAGGCCAGCATTGTTGCCTGATATACCGAACGCGGCCATGGTGCCGGCAAACTTCCGACGTAATGCGATATCTTCAATGATAACGTTCCCAGTGTGCAGGCCCGCGACATTGAAGGTCTTGCTGGGGGCGGTCAGCATTACCAGACGGTCGCTGATTTCGGGGGCTGCATTGGTCATCGGGATATGTTTCTGGCCTGCATAGACCAGATCATGATGGATTTCGTCAGAAACAAGGATCAGGTTATGTTTGACACAGAAATCAGCCACTTGTTGTAGTTCGGATTGTGTCCAGACACGACCGCTAGGGTTATGTGGTGAGCAAAACACCAGCATGGTTTCGCGGCCTGTCAGACAGGCTTCATAGGCGTCGAAATCCATTGTGTAATGGCCGTTATTATTGGCCAGAGCACATTCGGTAACGGTGCGTCCTGCGGCTTTAATCACACGGGCAAAGGCGTGATAGACAGGCGTAAACAGGACAACCGCATCACCGGGGTTTGTGAAGGCTTGCACGCAAAGCCCGGTTCCGTTGACCAGACCGTGAGTGGTGAAAATCGACGCGGGATCTATCGCCCAATCGTGGCGGCGCGACATCCAGCCACAAATTGCATCCCTGTAGGATGCATCATTGCTGTAATAACCATAGATGCCGTGGTCGGTCATGGCTGTAAGCGCATCAGTCACGCATTGGGGTGGTTTGAAATCCATGTCGGCTACCCACATGGCGATACCGTCATCGGGGCTGACGCCGTAGATGGGTTCCATCATGTCCCACTTGGTGGAATGGGTGTTGCGGCGGTCGATGATGTCGTCAAAGCTCATGCGGTTCTCCTTCGCGGGGCAGACTACTTATTGTGCGCGTAGGGGCAAGGGGATTTTTGTACCCGTTAGGATGATACAATGATGCACCTTGAACCTGACATCGCTTTCGCCTAAATCGCTGCTATGATAGTTTTACCGATCCTTATTCACCCCGACCCACGCCTGAAAAAACTGTGCAGCCCGTTTGAAGTGGTTGATGATGATACACGCGCTTTGGGTAATTCCATGTTGGCCACGATGTATGATGCGCCTGGTGTTGGGTTAGCAGCACCGCAAGTGGGTAAGCTAAAGCGCATGTTCGTGATGGATTGTGCGGATAAGGAAGAAGATCCCGAACCAATGGTTTTGATCAACCCGTCAGTTGTATGGTCAAGCGAAGAGGAAAGCACCCATGAAGAGGGCTGTTTGTCTATTCCGGGCATGTACGAAGATGTGACACGGCCTTCCGAGGTGAAAGTTGCGTTTTGGGACGTCGCCGGTAAAGAACGTGAAGAGCATTTCATCGGTCTATGGTCACGCTGTGCGCAACACGAAATTGATCATCTGAACGGCGTACTATTTATCGACTATCTTAGTCGGATGAAGAAATCGATGATCACCAAGAAAATGCAAAAGCTGAAAAAAGAGCGGGCATCGGCCTGATGGCGGCGCGTCGGTTTATTCCATATCCCGACAAGCGGTTGCGCGTGGTTTGTACGCCTGTTGATACAATTACCGATGATGTAAAACAGATTTGGCAAGATATGCTGGACAGTATGTATGCGATGCCTGGTGTTGGGCTGGGGGCAAACCAGATTGGTGAAAGCTTGCGATTGGCAGTAGTGGATTGCTCGGACACGCACGATCAGCCCGTGCGCATGGCAAACCCGAAGGTTTTACATGCGTCCGCCAAGCTGCGCGAACATGAAGAGGGTAGCCCTAATCTGCCGAATGTCTGGGCTAAGATTGAACGCCCGCGCGCGGTTACAGTAGAGTATATGGACGAGATGGGTGACATGATCGAGCGCGATTTTGTCGGGCTTTGGGCCACATCGGTGCAGCACCAGATCGACCATTTGAACGGCAAGATGTTTTTTGATCATCTTGGCCCTGTAAAACGCAAGATGCTGCTGGCGAAAGCGGCCAAACTTGCCAAGCGGAAGGGTTAGTTCATGCGTATTATTTTTATGGGAACGCCTGATTTTTCCGTACCGATTTTGGAAGCTTTGGTGACTGCAGGGCATGAGGTGGTGGCCACTTACTGCCAGCCCCCGCGCCCTGCCGGTCGCGGGAAAAAAGAACGACCCTCTGCGGTTCAGTTGTTAGCAGAGCATCTTAATCTATCTGTGCGCTACCCTGTGAACTTTCAAGACCCTGCCGAGATAAAGTCTTTTGCTGATCTGCATGCCGATATTGCTGTGGTTGTGGCTTATGGGCTGATCTTGCCGCAAGTGGTGTTGGATGCGCCGAGGTTGGGGTGCTTGAACATCCACGCATCCTTATTGCCCCGCTGGCGAGGTGCTGCCCCAATTCATCGCGCGATTATGGCAGGTGATGCACAAACGGGTGTATGCATCATGCAGATGGAAAAAGGGCTGGATACCGGGCCGGTGTTGCTGCGCGATGAAACCGATATTCTGGCAACGGATACCACTGCCGTACTGCATGACCGTTTGTCCGGTATGGGCGCGAACCTGATTGTGCGGGCTTTGGCGGATTTGCCGGATTTGGCACCAGAAGTGCAATCAGCGGATGGTGTGACCTATGCTACAAAAATCGACAAATCAGAAGCCAGAGTAGACTGGTCAAGGTCAGCAACAGAGGTTGACCGTTTAATCCGTGGTCTGTCACCCTTTCCGGGTGCATGGTTTGAGGCGGATGGCCAGCGGGTGAAGGTTCTTGATAGTACAGTTGTGGATGCGCAAGGGCAGGCGGGCGATATATTGGATGACAAGTTGACAATTGCCTGCGGTGAAGGCGCGGTTCAATTGTTGCGGTTACAACGCGCAGGCAAAGGCGCGATGGTAGCACAGGATCTTTTGCGTGGTATGCCGTTACGCAAGGGAAAACAGCTATAACCTCTTAAAATTTCAGAAAAACACCCTATATATAGGGATAAGAACAGGAGGTTGTTTATGCCATTTATCTTAACGCTTATTATTGGTGCCGCCGCCGGTTTTCTGGCGGTGCGCTTCATGGGATTGCAGGTTAACGCTCTGGTTGCCGTGGCCATTGGCGTGTTGGGTGCGATTTTCGGCAGTATCATTCTGCGGGGGTTGTTTATCCTGTTTGTCGGCGCTTCAAGCGTGCTGAGTATGTTCATCGGTGGGCTGCTGGGTGCGATAGCCCTGATCTGGATTTACCGGCGGTTTTTTGGCGGATAGCACAATAAAATCCATGAGCATTTAAACAATAACAAAACACTTTGGTTTCAATTGACACCACTGATCGAGTATTCTACCCAAGCATTACGCAGGGGGGTTCCGCTTTGGGAACTGAGAGGCTGACCGCACAACGATGTGCAGTGACGCGACCCTTTGAACCTGACCCAGTTTATACTGGCGTAGGAAGCAAGTGATTGGGTCGCCATGGGTGTATCTTATCCGGTAAGGGCCATGCTCTTTTCTACCTATGTTTTTAAAATGGGTCTTTTTAAGTGAACGCTTGAGGAGGCACAAAATGAACATTCCAAATCCAAAGATTACCACAGGCAGCCTGCCTGCATCGCGCAAGATTTACATCAAGGGCGCGGTGCACGAAGATATTGCCGTGCCTATGCGCGAAATATCGGTGCACCCAACCTCGGGCGAAGACCCGTTGCCGGTTTATGATACATCTGGCCCTTATACTGACCCTGATGTGCAAACCGATATTACCAAAGGTTTGGCGCAGCTGCGCCGTAACTGGGTGTTGGCGCGCGGTGATGTTGAAGAATATGTTGGCCGCGACATTCAATCGGCTGATAATGGTTTTGTAAGTGGTGAACGTTTGACACCGGAATTTCCAGTGAAACCAGCCCCATTACGCAGCAAAGGTGGCAAGGCCGTGACCCAGCTTGCCTATGCGCGGGCTGGTATTGTAACGCCCGAGATGGAGTTTATTGCGATCCGCGAGAACCAGAAGCGCGGCACAGATGCGGCGCGTGATGGTCATGACTGGGGTGCAAATATCCCTGATTATGTAACGCCTGAGTTCGTGCGTGATGAGGTGGCCGCAGGCCGTGCAATTATCCCAGCGAATATCAATCACCCAGAATCTGAACCAATGATTATCGGGCGTAATTTTCTGGTGAAAATTAACGCCAATATGGGAACCTCTGCTGTGACGTCCTCTATGGAAGAAGAAGTTGATAAAATGGTCTGGTCGATCCGCTGGGGTGCTGACACCGTGATGGATTTGTCCACGGGGCGTAATATTCACAACACCCGTGAATGGATTATCCGCAATGCGCCGATCCCTATTGGCACTGTGCCGATGTATCAAGCACTGGAAAAAGTGAACGGCATTGCCGAAGATCTGACATGGGAAGTGTTTCGCGACACGTTGATTGAGCAGGCAGAGCAGGGTGTGGATTATTTCACGATCCATGCAGGCGTGCGTTTGCATATGGTTCCGATGACTGTGAACCGTGTGACGGGGATCGTTTCGCGCGGTGGGTCGATCATGGCGAAGTGGTGTTTGCATCATCATAAGGAGAGCTTTCTTTATGAGCATTTCGATGAGATTTGTGATATTTGTCGTGCTTATGATGTGAGCTTCTCGTTAGGGGATGGGTTGCGCCCCGGATCGATTGCCGATGCGAATGATGAGGCGCAATTTGCTGAGTTGGAAACTTTGGGTGAGTTGACAAAAATCGCATGGGCGAAAGATTGTCAGGTGATGATCGAAGGGCCGGGCCATGTGGCGATGCATAAGATCAAAGAGAATATGGACAAACAGTTGGAGTGCTGTGATGAGGCACCGTTCTATACGCTTGGGCCGCTCACTACGGATATTGCCCCTGGGTATGATCATATTACGTCTGGCATTGGGGCCGCGATGATCGGTTGGTTTGGCTGTGCGATGCTGTGTTATGTGACGCCAAAGGAACATCTGGGTTTGCCTGACCGCGATGATGTGAAAACGGGTGTGATTACCTATAAGATCGCGGCCCATGCGGCGGATTTAGCGAAGGGGCTACCTGGGGCGCAGGCGCGTGATGATGCGTTAAGCCGTGCGCGATTTGAGTTCCGTTGGGAAGATCAGTTTAACCTGTCACTTGATCCAGAAACGGCACGCGATTTTCACGATCAGACCTTGCCGAAAGAGGCGCATAAGGTGGCGCATTTCTGTTCGATGTGCGGGCCGAAGTTTTGTTCGATGAAGATCAGCCATGATATTCGTGCCGAAGCCCAAAAAGAAGGGCTGGAGGCTATGGCGGAAAAGTTCCGTATTGGAGGTGAACTGTACATGCCTTTGAAAGATAAAGCCGAGTAAAAATAAATAATAAGGGCTGGCGGTGCTGGCCCTTATTTGCATTTAGGGTGCTGAAAGACACAAGTCCATCAAACGTGCAAAGCCAGTTTCATCCAATATGTCAAAATTTTCGCATAACCTTTCAATTTCTTTCGCCCGTTCCAGCCCCAAAATAGGATCTGCGAAGCTGTGGTATTTCGCACTGATCTCGGCATCACTTAGCGGTAAATCCGTGTCGCCACGCGGTGTGCGAGGTGCGTCGATATAAGCGACCCCGTCTGTGTCAATTATCGTAACTTGCGCCCAGCGTTTGTCGGTGCTTATTTCGGTCAGATGTGGGTCGTCAATCAATTCTATGGCACGGCTTATGCGCAGGATATCGGGATCGGTCAGTGTTTCTGGCGTCAACTCATCAACACCGACTTGTCCGCGAACAATCATTGCAGCCACTGGAAAGGCGATGGCGTAAGTGAATTCATCGAGTGATTGTGGTTCTTGACCTGCCAGACGTGTGGCATTGTGAAATGTCTTGATTTTCACGGCTTTGACACGGTTATGCGTTAAGTTATTTTCGGTCATCAATTCTTGCACTGCATCTAGTGCTGGGTGTGCCCAGCGACAGCATGGATATGGTTTATAATGGGTATGCTCGACAGTGCGCCAAGTGTCGCCAAGATCATTCCAAAAAGGGTTTGCATCCTTGCCTTCGCAAGTAAGGGCTGGTGCGCCAGTAAAGCCTTCGCGTGCGAGGTATGCGGCAGTTACACCAGAGGGTGCGCCCCAGCCAACGCCATCACGAACCATGGTTGGGAAATCAATACAGCGCATCATTTGACTGCGCGGTCCGTGATATTCGCCGATACCAGCAGCATGACGGATAGCCTCGCGATCGCAACCCAGCATTTTTGCACAAGCGGCGGCAACGCCAACGGCAGTCCACGCGCCTGAGGTGTGATAATCAGCGCAAGTCGCATGTTGCACCTGACCTGCGCGGTAGCTGACCTCATAAGCGATTGCCAGCCACGTTGCGAAAGCTTTTCCCGCAATCGGCGTGCCGTTTGCGCGCATTGCGTCGGCGACAGCCAAAAGAGCGGGGAAGATTGCTGATCCCGCGTGGCCTTTATTGGGGGATGTGCCGTCATGGGCGTCGATACTGTCTACGGTAAAGGCACCCGCCATTGCTGCTCCAGCAGGGCTAAGTGCGCGACCATCCATCAACATACGTGCGCTGCCAGCGTTGCCGGTGCCAAAAACCGCCAATGCACCTTTGCGGGCGAGATCTGACAGTTCCGTTGTGGAACCGATTGCAGCCACGCCTATCGTATCTAAAAAGCTGCGCCGCAGAACTTGCAACAAGGGTTCGGGCAGGTCATCATAGGTCAGGTTTTCAGCGAATGCGGACATTGAAAGGGTCATGGAATTTCCTATTTTAAAGCGTTACACGCTGCGGTCATGCGTTTCAGACCCTCAACGATATTCGCTGTTGATGTGGCAATGGACATGCGAAAATATGGATCGCAGAAAAAACCTGCACCTGGCACGATAACAACGCCTTCATTCAACAGGTAAGAGGCCAGATCAGTTGAGGTTTCAATTATTTTACCATCGGGTCGTTTGCGCCCCAGCAGCCTACCACAATGGGGCATCATATAAAACGCACCTTCAGGCTTGCTCACCGTAAGTTCGTCGATTTTGGCAAACGCTTCAAGGGCAATATCGCGTCTGTCTTGGTATGTTTCGCGCCAAGTCGTTAGAAAATCCTGCGGGCCATCCAGCGCGGCGATGCTGGCAGCTTGGCTGATTGAACACGGGCCACCGTTGATCTGCGATGATATTTTTCGGATGCCATTCATCCACCATTCCGGCCCGCCTGCATAACCGATGCGCCAGCCTGTCATGGCATAGGCTTTGGACACGCCGTTCACAGTCAAGATGCGGTCACGCAGGTCAGGGGCAACAGCGGCCAATGTGGCAAAGCGGTTATCGTCGAAGATTATATGTTCATAAAGGTCATCGGATATGACAAGGATATTGGGATGACGGCGTAGAACTTTGGCAAGTTCGGCCAATGCCTGGGCAGAATAAACCGCCCCTGTGGGGTTGGAGGGCGAGCATAAAAGCAGCATTTTGGTTTTGGGCGTGATCGCGGCTTGCAATTTTTTGGCACTTAGCTTGAAGCCTTCTTCATAGGTAGTGGACAGCATCACGGGGGTAGCATTGCAAACTTCAACCATTCCGATGTGCGAAGGCCATGCGGGGGTGGGGATGATCACCTCATCATTCGGGTTGAGGACTGCCTGTATGGCAGTTGCCAGAAGCGGCTTGGCACCTGCGCTGATAACAATTTCTGCGGGGCTGTATTCAAGATCATTATCAACCTTGAATTTCCGCACTATCGCGGCTTTCAGATCAGCTGTGCCATCAACGGCCGTGTAGCGTGTAACACCTTGATTTATAGCGTCTATACCAGCGTTGCAGATATGTTCAGGTGTATCGAAATCAGGTTCTCCGGTCGAGAAATCAATCAGGTCGCGACCCTCAGCGCGCAACTTGATTGCCTGATCGAAAATAGCGGAAATGGCAGAGCCTTGGATTTTACTAATGGCGGTGGCAAGCATATTGGGTGTCCGTGAATTAGATGTATTTCGTTCACTATGCTTAATAATATTGCCACGACTAGTAAGAACACGACAAAAAAGATATGTTATTTAACCTTTAAAGGGTTCCATACCCATACGTGCCAATTCATCGGCGCGTTCGTTTTCGGGGTGTCCCGCATGGCCTTTGACCCATTCCCAAGTGATCTGGTGCCGCTTGGTAGCTTCATCAAGCCTTTGCCACAGCTCGGTGTTTTTCACGGGCTTTTTCGAGGCATTGCGCCAGCCGTTTTTCTTCCAGCCATGTATCCATTTGGTGATGCCGTCTTTGACGTAGGAACTATCAGTGACGATGGTGATCGTGCTGGGTTTTCCCAGGGTTTCAAGTGCGCAGATCGCGGCCATCAGTTCCATCTGGTTATTGGTGGTGTCCGCTGCCCCGCCGTTCAATTCGCGCTCTTTGGCGATTTTACCACCATTGTGGGCCTGAAGCAGAACCCCCCAGCCGCCGGGACCGGGATTGCCCGAGCAGGCTCCGTCAGTGTACGCGTATAAATCAGGCATGAGCGGTTATGATGATAAAGGGTTCGACATTGCCGGCCATGCCTTCCATCGCATCGGTGCGAGAGGTTGCTATGGTAAAGCCAGCGGTTTCAATCAGGTTTTTTAATTCGGCTTCTTCGTAATAGGTATACATACGTGCCAGCTTATCGCGTTTTTCACCTGTCCCAAGTTTCATGCCGATATGAAAATACCCGTTTTTTCTGAGGGCAGTATGGGCAGCTTGTAAATGCTTGGGCATGCTAGACTTTGGGGCATGCAACAGGCTGAAGTTTGCCCAAAGACCGTCATAACGGGCGGTTTCATCCAGCGCATCGAATGTTGCCTGTTTGGCGTTCAACCCATGGTTTGATTGGGCCAGTGCCACCATTTTTTCGGAGGCATCAATCGCCTCTGCCACCAGCCCTGCGGTTTGCATCATTGCGGCCGAATTGCCGGGGCCGCAGCCCCAATCTAGAACCAGGCCACCTTTTGGGATGGCGTCGATAAACCTGCGTAAATCCTGATCAGGTGTCGTGCGGCTGACGAATTTTACGTAATCAGCAGCAGTTTCATTATAGGTTTCGATGGTTCTTTGATCTGCCATTGTTATCCTGTTTCCCGTAAAATACGCGGCACTTTGAATTCGATATTCTCTACAGCGGTTTCAACGATTTCTGTTGTGATTTCGTAGCGGTCTTTAAAGGCATTAATAACCTCATTTATCAGTATTTCAGGGGCCGAGGCGCCTGCAGTGATACCAACAGCTTTTGCCCCGTCCATTGCACGCCAGTCAATATCTTTGGCGCGCTGAACCAGTTGCGAATACTTGCACCCAGCGTTGGCACCAACCTCTACCAATCGTTTTGAATTGGACGAATTGGGTGCACCAATGACCAACAGTGCGTCTATTTGGGGGGCTACAGCTTTGACAGCTTCCTGCCGGTTGGTGGTGGCGTAACAAATATCTTCTTTATGTGGGCCAATGATATTCGGGAACCTTTTTTGCAGGGCTTTTACAATTTCAATCGTATCGTCCACGCTTAATGTGGTTTGCGTGATATAGGCAAGTTTGCTTGCATCGCGCGTTGTCAGTTTGGCAACATCATCCGGGGTTTCGACCAATAAGACTTCGCCTTCGGGTAATTGCCCCATCGTGCCGATGGTTTCGGGATGTCCCGCGTGACCGATCATAATCATTTGCAAGCCATTCAAATGATGACGGTCGGCTTCGATATGAACTTTGGAGACAAGTGGGCAAGTGGCGTCGACATAGATCATGTTCCGCGCTTCGGCTTTTGCAGGCACGGATTTTGGTACCCCGTGGGCTGAGAAGATGACAGGGCGGTCGGTTGGGCATTCATCCAGGTTTTCAACGAACACTGCCCCCTTGGAACGCAGGCCGTCGACAACATATTTATTGTGCACAATTTCATGTCGCACATAGACGGGTGCGCCCCATTTCTCGATCGCCATCTCGACAATCTTGATCGCACGGTCAACACCGGCGCAAAATCCGCGCGGGGCGGCAAGGTAAAGGGTGAGTTTTTGTTTCATGGGATGTGATATGGCACAATTCCCAAGATGTTTTAAGCCCCAAACGAATGCTTGAGGCTTAATGATTTTAATCGGTTGGTTCAGCTTCGAAAGCCGGTGCCGCTGATGTTTCCTCTGGTCGCATCGGGCGGCCTACCACCTCACGTAATTCATCGAGTTCGATGAAATTGTCAGCCTGACGGCGTAAATCATCTGAAATCATCGGCGGTTGCGAACGGATTGTTGATACAACAGATACCCGAACGCCCTGACGTTGTAGTGATTCGACCAAGGGACGGTAATCGCCGTCACCGGAAAAGATCACCATATGATCCACATGGGGAGCTAATTCCATCGCATTGACCGCCAATTCAATGTCCATGTTGCCTTTGACTTTCTTGCGGCCCATAGAATCAGTGTATTCTTTGGCGGGCTTGGTAACCATAGTGAAGCCGTTGTAATTCAGCCAATCAACCAAAGGGCGGATAGGAGAATAGTCGTCATTTTCTAAAAGTGCAGTGTAATAAAACGCACGCAGTAGCTTGCCACGGCGCATAAACTCTGTTCGCAATAGTTTGTAATCTATATCAAAACCAAGCGATTTTGCGGCGGCGTAAAGATTTGATCCGTCGATAAAAAGCGCAAGACGCTCGTCACGGTAAAACATAATGTTTTCCTTTTTAAATTAATCTCGTACTTTGCACTCAATCAATGGACTAAAGTATTTGCGTGTGTCTTAGACTGAATGCGGATGAACATAGAGGCATATTTACTTGGATCAAGTAGAAAATAACAGAGCTAACCAAAAGATAGTCTATCTTGCATTTGGTTCAAATCAGGCAGATCAACTAAAACAATCTGTCGAAATAATTCAATCATCCTATGAGTTACTAAATGATGATTCCGTTAATATTACCACAATCAGCCCATTTTTTCAAACACCGGCGTTTCCGACAGGGAGTGGCCCTGACTATGTGAATTCTGTTGTGCGTGCGGAAACAAAATTGGATCCGCATAGTCTGTTATCTGTTTTACATGGTGTCGAAGCCAAATTGGGGCGGAAGCGAAAACAGCGGTGGGGGACAAGGGTTATTGATATTGATTTACTGGATTATCAAGGCTGCATACTGCCGACACCGGAAATATACCATTATTGGCGCGATATGGAGCTGAATTTGCAAAAAACCACATGGCCTGACAATCTTATATTACCTCATCCACGCATTCAGGATCGTGGATTTGTTCTGGTGCCGCTAAAAGCGGTCGCCCCAGATTGGGTTCATCCGGTCACACTTGAAAGTATTGATGTTTTGATAGAGCAGATTGACCCCAATGAACTAGAGGGAATTCTACAAATTCCCGGTTGATAATCTTGCATCTATTGCCCTTGCCAACACTGTGGAAAAGGCGTATGCAGCCGTTTCATTCACACCATTTTCGGAGTTTCCTCATGGCACGTGTCACAGTTGAAGATTGCGTAGACAAGGTCGACAACCATTTTGATCTGATTCTACTGGCCGCACATCGGGCACGCGAATTATCAACAGGTGCGGAAATCACTATACCGCGCGATAATGATAAAAACCCTGTTGTCGCACTTCGCGAAATCGCTGAAGAAACATTGACCGCGGATTCTTTGATGGAAGCAGCTATTGAAAGCTTCCAAACCCAAATCGAGGTTGATGAGCCGGAAGAAGATCAAATGGCCCTTCTGATGGGTGAGGAACCGGATAAAGCCGAAGACGATATGTCTGAAGAAAATCTGTTGCGCGCCCTGATGGAAGCACAGGAAATGAAATAAGGACAACCTGTCGAGGGAAACTTCGGCACGGCGCCCAGATAAGGAGCAGCCGAAATGATCCCCGTTGAGAAACTTGTAGATCAAGTCCGCGCCTACAATCCTAATTCCAATACCAAACTTATATCTGAAGCATATGAGTACGGGAAATTGATGCATGAAGGCCAGACCCGGCATTCGGGCGAGCCTTATTTTTCACATCCTGTTGAAGTGGCGATGTTGCTTGCGCAGCAGAATCTGGACGATTCCACGATTATCACAGCGCTCTTGCATGATGTGATCGAGGATACCCAATCGACCTATAAGGAAGTTGCCAAGGGGTTTGGCGTTGATGTGGCGCAGCTGGTTGACGGTGTGACCAAGCTAACAAATCTGGAATTGTCATCGAACGATGCAAAACAAGCCGAAAATGTACGAAAATTGCTATTGGCTATGTCAAAAGATGTGCGGGTGATTTTGGTGAAGCTAGGTGATCGTTTGCACAACATGCGCACGATCAAGCACATGCGGCCCGAAAAACAGGTGCAAAAAGCCCATGAAACAATGGATATTTTTGCACCGTTATCAGGCCGTATGGGTATGCAGTGGATGCGCGATGAATTAGAGGATCTATCGTTTCGAGTTCTGAACCCTGAAGGGCGCAATTCTATCTTGCGCCGTTTCCTTACATTGCGGAACCAAACCGAAGATGTAATTCCAAAGATCACACAAGATATCAGGGGTGTTCTGGAAAAATCCGGTATCGAAGCCGAAGTGGTCGGGCGTGAGAAAAAACCATATTCCGTTTGGCGTAAAATGCAGGAAAAAGGCGAAGGTTTTTCGCGGTTAAGTGATATATATGCGTTCCGGATTTTAACCGAGAACGAAGAAGACATCTACAAAGCGCTAGGCGCGGTTCATAATCGGTGGACAGCAGTTCCGGGCCGGTTCAAAGATTATTTAAGCCAGCCTAAATCAAATGGGTATCGATCAGTTCATACTACGGTTTCAGGGCGTGATGGTAAGCGCGTGGAAATTCAGATACGCACGCGCCAGATGCATGATGTTGCCGAAACCGGTGTGGCTGCGCACTGGTCGTATAAAGACGGGCACAGGGTGGAAAACCCGTTCGCAGTTGATCCGTTTGCATGGTTGGCGTCACTTACCGAACGTTTAGGCAGTAACGATGATCAGGATCACGAAGAGTTTCTGGAGCATGTGAAACTGGATATGTTCGCAGACCAGGTGTTTTGCTTTACACCCAAGGGAGATGTGATCCAATTGCCGCGCGGTGCAACGCTAATTGACTTTGCCTATGCAATTCATACCCGTATCGGTGCAGCTTGTGTCGGTGCGAAAGTTGATGGCAGACGCGTGCCATTATGGACACGGCTTCGCAATGGCCAATCGGTGGAAATTACGACGGCCGAAGGTCAACGACCACAATCCAGCTGGATTGATATTGCGGTAACCGGGCGCGCTAAATCAGCAATCAGGCGGGCATTGCGTGAAGAGCATCGTGATGGCTACGTCCGTCTTGGAACTGAGCTTGCCCGGGTTGCCTTAGAACATGTGGGAAAAAAATCTACTGATAAGGCGTTGATGACAGCGGCCAAAAAACTTGGCCTGAAAAATAAAGAGGCTCTACTTGCCCGCTTGGGCAGTGCGGAAATGACAGGCTCTGATTTGGTCGGCGCACTATACCCAGAGCTATTGACCGCAGGCGAAACTGACGAAAGCCTGCCTGTTTCCGAAATAGTAGGGCTTAACCCCGGCCAATATGCCCAGCCAAGTAAGTGTTGCCAACCTTTACCGGGTGAACGGATTGTCGGAATTGCAACGCGTGGCAAGGGCGTTGTTTTTCATACGATTCATTGTGAGAAATTGGCGGAGTATGAAGATCAGTCAAACCGCTGGATAGATCTGCGCTGGACGCAAGGCCGCAATGATCCGAATAACAACGTGACAATACAGGTTACCATGGCAAATGACCCTGGTGTTCTTGGGCGGATTTGTACTTTGATCGGTGAACAGAATGCAAATATTGCAGATTTACAATTCACCGAAAGAAAACCTGATTTTTACCTGATGGCGATTGAAATTCAGGTGCGGGATGTGGAACATTTGCACAATGTGATGACTGCGGTTGAAGCTGATTCGGATGTAGCGTATGTCAGCCGTAAACGGCAAAGGCCGAATGGAGAGTAAAAGGCGTGGTGTTCAAGCGCAGAAATAAACAAACTTACTGGCAGTGGATCGTAGAGTTCGTGTACCCGCGCAAAGGCTGGAGCCGGGGCATGGACTATATCGGCCACCGCATCAAACGCCTGCCTGATACCCCGCATAAAATAGCGATGGGTATTGCCTGTGGCGTGTTCGTCACTTTCACACCCCTGTTCGGGTTGCATTTTTTGCTGGCTTGGATTTTGGCGGCGATTTTCCGCGGTAATATTTTTGCTGCCATATTGGCAACTTTTGTCGGCAATCCGATCACCTTTCCGGTTATTGCAGCAACAAGCTATCAGTTGGGTCTGTGGATACTGGGGCTGGGGCATGAAAAAACGGTCTGGTCGAAAATACGGGATAGCTTTGACCATGCGTTTTCAACGTTGTGGGATAATATTAAATCTGTTTTTGGGCCAGATCCAAGCTCGTGGGATGGGTTCTGGGAGTTTACCCAAGAGGTATTTTTGCCCTACCTTGTGGGCGGCATCATTCCGGGTTTGATCACTGCTGGGATTTTTTACGCATTTTCGAAACCACTTATTGCAGGCCATCAAAAACGGCGTAAACTGAAACTGGCAGAACGTCGTGTGCGCCAAAAACGCAAAGCGGCAAAGAAGGAATCGTCATAAGCATATTGCAGCTTGTGACTGTTGGAAAAGGCTGTATCCGGTATGGTAAATAAACAGAATAAACTTCGCTTAGGCGTGAATATTGATCATGTTGCTACGGTGCGTAATGCGCGTGGCGGCTCGTACCCGGATCCTTTACGTGCAGCATTATTGGCGGAAAAAGCCGGGGCAGACGGGATTACCGCGCATCTGCGTGAAGACCGCCGTCATATAACCGATCCGGATATCGAAGCGCTTATGGAGGGTTTGTCTGTACCGCTGAACTTTGAGATGGCCGCAACCGACGAGATGCAGAAAATTGCTTTGCGCCATAAGCCGCACGCGGTTTGTATCGTGCCTGAAAAACGTGAAGAACGCACCACCGAAGGCGGGCTGGATGTGGCGCGTGATGATAATAAGTTGGCACATTTTATCGCCCCTTTGCGCGATGCAGGGTGCCGTGTGTCGATCTTTATTGCCGCAGAAATGAAGCAGGTTGAAGCCGCCCACCGCATTGGTGCCGATATTATCGAGCTGCATGTCGGGGCTCATTGCGATGCGTTCACCGAAGGGCACTTTGACAAAAGCGATGTGGAACTGGAACGTCTGCGTGAAATGTCAACTTTTGCCCATGAATTGGGATTGGAAGTGCATGCGGGCCACGGGATTACCTACGATACGGTCAAACCCATCGCGGCGTTTCCGGAAGTGATGGAACTGAACATCGGGCATTTCCTAATCGGAGAAGCGATCTTTGACGGGCTGGAGAATGCCATTGTGAAGATGCGCAAACTGATGAATGAGGCGCGGTCATGATTGAGTTGCGGTCAGCGGTTACAAAATGAGTGGCTATGAACTGATAGTATTGTGGTTTGCATGGATCGTGGCAGGCGGCAGTCCGGGGCCAGCCACTTTATCTATCGCAGGTACTTCTATGGAATGTGGCAGACGTTCCGGTTTGTTGATGTCATTGGGCATTCTTGCAGGATCGGCTTCATGGGGTTTGGCTGCGGCCTTTGGTATGAGCGCGATAATGTTGGCTAACGCATGGGTTTTTGAAACATTAAGGTATGTGGCTGCGGCCTATTTACTGTTTTTGGCGTTTAAATCCTTACGTTCTGCTTTGACACCTCAGAAGACCCTAGTGCAAAAGGCGTTCTCGGGAAGTTTAAAACAGATATTTATGCGGGGTATGTTGATACATTTAACAAATCCGAAGGCAATACTAAGTTGGGGGGCAGTATATGCAATTGCAGTTTCGCCTGATGCTAAAACGGCTGACCTTTTGTGGATGTTTGGATTTTTATTCAGTGGTTCAATCCTGATTTTCATAGGTTACGCTTTGTTGTTTTCAACTGAATGGGTGGTTGCCGGATATCAGAGGATGCGTAAAGGATTTGAATTGGGTTTTGCAGCACTCTTTGGATTTGCCAGCCTAAAGATACTAACGACACGATTATTATGATCATCGGTATTGGCACAGACCTTGCAAATATTGAACGTATCCAAGGTACACTTGATCGCTTTGGCGAACGGTTTAAAAACCGCGTGTTCACCAAAATAGAACAAGCGAAATCGGAACGTCGCAAAGATGTGGCAGGGACTTACGCCAAGCGTTGGGCTGCAAAAGAAGCTTGTTCAAAAGCTTTGGGCACGGGGCTTGCAATGGGGATTGCGTGGAAAGATATGGGCGTGAAGAATTTGCATACAGGCCAACCGACTATGGAACTGACGGGCTGGGCGGCTGAACGCTTGGCCAATTTGACCCCGAAAGGCCATGAAGCCTTTGTTCACGTAACTTTGACTGATGATCACCCCTGGGCGCAGGCCTTTGTGGTGATTGAGGCGCGCCCCATCGCTTGACTAAAGTGCAAGCACACGCCATGTAGCGATCAAGCTTAAAGGAATGTGAATAATGGCAAATAATAAAGCAGACGGCATTGGCGAAACGATCAAAACAATCGTCTATGCATTGCTGATTGCAGGTGTCATTCGAACCCTGTTTTTCCAACCGTTCTGGATCCCGTCAGGTTCAATGAAGTCAACGCTTTTGGTTGGGGATTTTCTGTTTGTTAATAAGATGGCTTACGGTTATTCGAAGCATTCCTGTCCATTTTCAATGTGCCCTTTTGACGGGCGTATTCTGGCAAGTGACCCGGAACGTGGTGATATTGTTGTCTTCAAGCACCCTGTCAGCCAAGTGGATTATATCAAACGTCTTATCGGCCTGCCCGGTGACCGCATTCAGATGAAAACCGGACAATTGTACATCAATGATGTAGCGGCTCCACTGGAGCCAATGGGCGCGTTTATGGAGACGAAAGAAAAACAGGGCCCTATGGAGCGAACACCGCGGTGTTCGAACAGTCCAGTCGCGCTGGGTGAGACATGCGAGAAAGAGTTATATAAAGAAACCCTGCCGAACGGTGTCGAACATGCAGTTCTGAATATTGGCGCTGACTTTGCAGATGAAACGGGTGTTTATACGGTTCCGGCTGAACATTACTTCTTTATGGGGGATAATCGCGACAATTCCCAAGATAGCCGCTATCCACGTAGCGTGGGCGGAGTGGGTTACGTTCCGTTCGAAAACCTTGTTGGTCGCGCCGACCGTGTTGTTTTTTCATCAGCCGGCAAATCAATGCTGGCCTTCTGGACATGGCGTTCGGATCGTTTTTTCAAGGGGCTTGAGTGAAACTCGCGGGTGAGCTGAAAGATTTTTGCATACGCTTGGGATATCAGTTTGCCAAGCCTGAGCTGCTGATTGAAGCCACTACGCATTCCTCACTGAGTTCACCCACACGGACTGATAACCAAAGGTTGGAGTTTCTGGGCGACCGTGTGTTGGCGCTTGTGATTGCACAGGCGTTGCTGGAAAAAGACAAACAAGCATCAGAAGGCATGCTGGCCCCGCGTTTTAATGCTTTGGTACGCAAAGAGGCTTGTGCCGACGTAGCCCTGCAAATCGATCTTGGGGCGGCTTTGAAGCTGGGCCGTTCTGAAATGTTATCAGGCGGACGCAAAAAAACTGCCATTCTAGGGGACGCGATGGAAGCGGTGATTGCCGCTGTGTATCTGGATGCGGGTTTTGGTGCGGCTGAAAAACTGATATTGCGGTTGTGGGGTGATCGGATCAATACGGCTGAAGAGGATGCCCGCGACCCGAAAACAACTTTGCAGGAGTGGGCGCAGGGCCAGAAGATGGCGCCGCCCAAGTATGTAGAAATTGGCCGCACCGGCCCTGATCATGCGCCTGTTTTTGAAATAGAAGCGCAGTTGCCAAATGGCGTGTCGGCGAAAGCCAGTGCGCCTTCAAAACGACAGGCGCAGCAAATGGCTGCGGCTAAATTACTGGAACAGGTGGATCCATGACGGATACAAAATGCGGATATGTTGCCCTGATCGGCGAACCCAATGCAGGCAAATCGACACTGATGAATTACATGGTCGGAGCCAAGGTTTCGATTGTGACACACAAGGTGCAAACCACACGCGCGCGTATTCGCGGCATTGCGATTGAGGGTGACGCGCAGCTGATATTTATTGACACGCCAGGCCTGTTTCAGACGCGGCGTAATCTGGATAAAGCTATGGTTGCAGCGGCTTGGTCGGGTGCCAATGACGGTGATGTGGTCGTGCTGTTGATCGAGGCGCATCGTGGTGTCACCAAAGGTGTCGAAATGATCTTGGAAGGTTTAAGTAAACGCCTTCGTACCAAACAAAAAGTTGTTCTGGCAATCAATAAAATTGACATGGTCAAGTCGGAAAAATTGCTGGCCCTGACAAAACAGATCAATGAAATGTTCAATTTTGACGAAACATTTATGATTTCAGCTGAAAAGGGTTTTGGTATAAAGGAACTGCGGGCATATTTTGTTGACAACATGCCCAAAGGCCCGTGGCTGTACCCTGAAGATCAAATCGCCGATGTACCGATGCGCATGATTGCCGCCGAAACAACGCGTGAGAAACTGATGCTGCGTTTGCATCAGGAACTACCCTATTTCCTAACGGTGGAAACCACGGGCTGGGAGCAGAAAAAAGACGGTTCTGTGCGTATTGAACAGATGGTTTATGTGATCCGTGAACGCCATAAAGGTATTGCACTAGGGCCAAAGGGGCAAACTATCAAAGCGGTCAGTATTGCTTCACGCACTGAGTTGAAAAACCTTGTGGGGGCAGAAGTGCATTTGTTCATTCAGGTCAAGGTACGCCCAAAATGGGAAAATGAAGCGGAACGCTTTACGGAAATGGGTCTGGACTTTTCAGACACCAAAAAATGACCCCGCGCCTGACCAGCGATCTGTGGGTCAGTGCGTATCGGCGGCGATTGCAACTGGTGAATATTCCTGCATTTATCACCTCGAAAGGCGATGCTACTGCGGGGGCGGTTATCGTGAAGCTGAATACGCTGGACGGGAACGCATGTGCCTATCATCGCAGTTATGATCTGGATGGTAACCGTGTTTGGGCAACGCTTGTGGAAGGTGCGGAACGCGATGTGGACGCGAGCCTTATGAAACAACGCTCGTTTGACCCCGATATATGGGTGATTGAAGTTGAAGACAGGCAAGGTCGGCATTTGCTCGACGAAGATGGATTAAGCGGTTAGATTCACGTCATGGAATGGCAAGGCACAGGTGTAATTATTTCGGTTCGCAAGCATGGCGAAACGTCTACGATTGTTGATGTGCTAACCGAAAACCACGGCCGTCATGCGGGGCTTGTACGTGGTGGGGCAGGGCGAAAACTAGCCCCGATATTACAGCCCGGTACACAGGTTGATGCCGAATGGCGGGCGCGTCTGGAAGAACATTTGGGCAGTTATACCCTGGAACCCATAAAATCACGCGCAACAATTCTGTCAGATCGCCTGGCCCTGTCCGCTATGGGATCGGTTTGTGCATTGATCAATTTTGCTTTTCCGGAACGTATGGCTTTGCCGCGCTTATACGCTGTAACCGTTGCTTTATTAGATCAGATGGCGGTGGGTGGCGCATGGTTGTCGGATTATGCGTTGTGGGAACACGCCGTACTAGAGGAACTTGGTTACGGTTTGGATCTGGATAGTTGTGCGGCTACAGGTGTGCAACAGGATCTGATATATGTATCGCCAAAATCCGGACGTGCGGTGAGCGCATCAGCAGGGGCAGAGTGGTCAGATCGTTTGTTGCCGTTGCCCAGGTTTTTGCGAGCGCAAACGGCAACAAAAGAAGCAACAGAGGTGTTGGATGCGTTGAAAACTACGGGGTATTTTCTGGAAAACCGTCTGGCTTCTGCGTTGGGTAATCGCACATTACCGGATGCACGTGCGCGTTTCTTGGCGGTGCTGACCAAAACTGCAATGAAAGGGGCATAAATGCAAAACTTTGAAGCCATTAAAAAAAGATCAGAAGATCGCAAAGGTGGTGCGGATGAATTGGAAGTTCTTTTAGGAGATAGTGTCCAGAAATCTGATATTTCAGGTCTTTCGGATGATCGTATCTTGTCGGAATTTTCAAAACGGGTGTTTCAAGCCGGATTTAACTGGAGTGTTGTAGAAAATAAATGGGACGGGTTTGAAGTGGCGTTCCACCAATTTGACATCGGGCGCAACGCGATGATGTTCGATGATGATTTTGATGCGCACTTGAAAAACAAGGCTATTATCCGCCACGCCAAGAAAATATTATCTGTACGAGACAATGCGATTTTTATGTCTGATCTGGCCCAGGAACACGGATCGGCCGCTAAATTTTTCAACGACTGGCCATCGTCTGATTTGGTGGGATTGTGGGATGTGATGAAAAAACGTGGTTCCAGACTGGGGGGTGTTACAGGTCAGTATGCGTTACGGTTTTTGGGCAAGGATTGCTTTATCCTTAGTCGCGGCGTGGCATCTGCACTTGCGCAAGCGGGTGTAGTGGATGGGCCGGTTACATCGAAAACTGCTCAGCGGAAAATTCAGGATGCGTTTAATGCGTGGCATGACGAAAGCGGAGAAAGTTACACGCGTATAAGCCGTATTTTGGCGATGTCTGTGGGTATTTAGTTCTTTTTGAACATCAATGCGTCACCTGCATCATTGCGTAGAACCAACGTATCCTCAGCGATCTCTGCGGTTGTCATTTTTTGCAGCAGTGCAAAATACTGCCCTTCCAATTCCATATTCTGGCAAGCCATTCGAGTTGACCCAAGTCCTGAAACTTCGAACCAGGGAAACGGCACGGTCTGGTTGCCGAAATAACGGTTACATGGGGCCTGCCCAGAGATTTTACCTTCTTCCGGGAATGTGATGGTGACATTTATATCTATAGGCGTTTCGTTCATGGCAGTTAATTGCCATATGGCCCTACTATCGGTTTGCCCGGATACAGTTTCATCTTTGAAACAGGTGGTCAGGATGGAAAGAGCAATTAATGAAATCCGTATCATGTGCCAAGAATTACAGTTTGCATATATTATATCAAGAAAATAAAAATCGCGCAGATAACGGCGCGATTTTCATTGTTTCAGGTGTGGTTTTTTATACTACGCGCAGATTTTAACCGCTAACACATCTTCGCTGACGTGCTTTTCATATTGCGCGAAATTATCCGAGAACATGGCAATCAATCTGGTTGTGTTTGCATCATATGCTGTTTTATCTTTCCAAGTGCCGCGTGGATCTAATAATGTGTCATCCACACCGGGAACTGAAACAGGAACGTCAAAACCAAAGTTTGCATCGTGACGGAATTTTGCATCATTTAGCGATCCGTCCAGGGCAGCGGTCAACAAGCCACGAGTGGCTTTGATCGGCATGCGCACACCTGTACCATAAGCACCACCGGTCCAGCCAGTATTTACCAGCCAGCATGTAGCGCCTGTGGATGCGATCTTGTCACGCAGTAAGGCGCCATAAATTTCCGGACGACGCGGCATGAAAGGTGCGCCGAAGCATGTGGAAAATGTCGGCTGTGGTTCGGTGATACCGCGTTCTGTACCCGCTACTTTGGATGTGAATCCGGACAAGAAGTGGTACATTGCCTGTGCGGGTGTCAGACGTGCAATTGGGGGAAGCACGCCAAACGCATCGCATGTCAGCATGATGATGTTTTTGGGTTGGCCGCCAATGGAATCGTCGGATGCATTGGAAATATAATGCAGCGGATAAGCACAACGCATGTTGGCGGTCAGGCTATCGTCCTTGAAATCAAGCTCTTTAGTATAATCGTCATAGACCATGTTTTCGATCACTGTGCCGAATTTCTGTGTTGTCGCATAGATTTCTGGTTCGGCTTTGGCCGACAAGTTGATTGTTTTGGCATAGCAACCGCCTTCGAAGTTAAAGGTGGTGGTGTCAGACCAACCATGTTCATCATCCCCGATCAAAACGCGGTTCGGATCGGCTGATAACGTGGTTTTTCCGGTCCCGGATAGGCCAAAAAATATAGCCGTATCACCTGGGTCGCCAATCGCGTGATTGGCCGAGCAATGCATAGGCATCACACCTTGATCCGGTAGCAGGTAATTTAGGATAGAGAAAATTGATTTCTTATTTTCACCAGCATATTCAGTTCCGCCGATCAAAACCAACTTTTGTTCGAATGAAATTGCAATGATTACTTCAGATCGGCAGCCGTGTTTGGTTGGGTCAGCCTGAAATGTCGGGCAGTTCACAACGGTAAATTCCGGTATGAAACTATCCAGTTCAGACGCTTCCGGACGGCGCAGCATAGTGCGGATGAATAAGCTGTGCCAAGCCAATTCTGTAATCACACGGGTATTCAGACGGTAAGCGGGATCAGAGCCGCCAAACAAATCTTGCACGAAATATTCGCCACCTTCCATATGGGCGAACATGTCCTTTTTCAGTTGCTCGAATGCCCCTATAGCCAATGGCGGATTGTTTTCCCACCAAATGCTGTTTTTGACAGACGGTTCATCAACCACGAACTTATCTTCGGGGGAACGACCTGTATATTCACCAGTGGAAACTAGGAAAGCACCGCCTTGCCCTAGCTCGCCTTCGCCTTTTTTCAAAGCTTTGGCTACCAAAGCCGGTTCCAGCAGGTTGTAATGGACGGATTTTAGACCAGAAATTCCGGCATCTTCCAACCGTTGGGTTGGGTTTACACGACCATTCTTCATATTATTCGGTACTCCTTTAGGCAAAATTGTAACTGTTTTGCCACTCGTGATCAGGTTTGATTAATATCAAACAAGTAGAATTTTGATACTTCCTTGAGGATAGTGGTGGCTATATAGCATGTCGTTATTTGAATGAAACGTCCGTTTTTAGGTCAATATCGCGCAGTTAACGTTAACGTTTGTGCGATATGGGGACGAATTGTGATGAAAAAAAGACACGCTTTCGCCGTATTTAGCAGATTTAAGTTGATTCTGCGACTCAGGTGGCAGATTGTAAGAGGAATAAAAATAATAAAAATATGAGCACATATTCAGAGGGCAGCATGGCTAAAATAGCATTGGTTGATGACGACCGTAATATTCTTACTTCAGTTTCTATGACGCTAGAGGCCGAAGGTTATGAGGTTGATACGTTTAATGACGGGTTGCAGGCACTTAATGCTTTCAACGAAAGCATGCCGGATATGGCAGTGCTGGACATTAAAATGCCGCGTATGGACGGTATGGATTTGTTGGGCCGCTTGCGCCAGAAAACAGATATGCCGGTTATCTTTCTAACATCCAAAGATGATGAAATCGACGAAGTACTTGGACTTCGGATGGGGGCGGATGATTATGTGCGCAAGCCGTTTTCACAACGTCTGTTGGTTGAACGTATCCGCGCAATCTTGCGCCGTCAGGAAGTACGCAATTCCGATGTCGGGTCGCCGATTGCAGAAGAAGCCAATGAAAGCCTGATTGAACGTGGTGAACTGACTATGGACCCAATGCGCCATGCGGTTACATGGAAAGGCTTGAGTGTTTCACTTACGGTTACAGAATTTCTTTTATTACAAGCGCTTGCAACACGGCCAGGCTTTGTGAAAAGCCGGGACCAATTAATGGATGTGGCCTATGATGATCAGGTTTATGTCGATGATCGCACCATTGATAGCCACATCAAACGACTGCGTAAAAAGATGCGGTCTGTTGATGATGATTTCAGTGCTATCGAAACGCTCTATGGCATCGGTTATCGTTACAACGAACAGTAAGAACCATGGCAAATGTAGATACCAATATGGCTTCAGATATGAAAATATCTGAAAGCCAAAATTTTGATTCCAAACAGAAGGTAATCGCTATCAAGCGGTATTTCTGGTCATCTGCACTTGCTCGTAGGATCATTGCATTTAACCTGATAGCACTTTGCGTATTGTTGTTGGGCATGCTGTATTTAAGTCAGTTCCGAAATTCTGTTGCCGCTGGTCAATTGGCGGCATTACAATCGGAATCCACGTTATATGCGCAACTTTTGCAAGAACGTGTTTCAAGAGACCAAAGCCAGGCAACACCAGTTAATGCATTGTTGAGTGCTGTGGCAGAAAGGCTGCCAGGCTCTAAGTCATCTGAAGTTCGCGTATATGATGCGAAAAACATGTCACTTGTTGCTTTGCCAGCCAACGAAGATTATAGTGAAAAAGTGCAGAATTCAGGGAATACCAAGAATTTTAGTTATTTTTGGGACGGATTTTTAGACAAAGTTGTCGGTAGATTCAGAGGCTCGTCCACACCTACCCAGGCGGTGAATGCAAACGAGATTGCGCATAACCTTTCTGCCAGTATTATTGATGGCGGCAACCTAAGCATAAATGACACGATACAATCAGGTGAGATTATTATCGCTGTAGGGCACCCCATTGTAGTAAACAACGCCATAATTGGTTCAGTGGTAACATCAACACCGGCAGGTTTAGTGGATGGGTTGCGCAAGCAGGAACGCAATAATATTTTGCGGTTGTTCGCGCTTGCCGCAGGCTTGTCCATTATTCTATCGCTGGTTTTAGCAAATACTATCGCCAACCCGATTTATGACCTTGCTGCTGCTATGGATGCGGGAACTACCTCTAAATTACGTAAAGATAACCCCGATCGTGTACGCATCCCAGATATGACAGGCAGGGCTGATGAAATTGGCCATCTGTCAAATGCGATGCGCAATATGACATCGGCCTTATACCACCGGGTTGATGCCAACGAACAGTTCGCGGCAGATGTTGCCCACGAGATTAAAAATCCACTTGCATCACTACGGTCTGCTATTGAGACATTGCGCATTGCGCCTGAAGGGGACAAACGCAATAAGTTGTTGGATGTGGTGGAACATGACGTAAGGCGGCTTGATCGCCTTGTCTCTGATATTTCGAATGCATCGCGTCTTGATTCAGAGTTGGTTAAAGAAGAAGAAGAACGTTTTGACCTGATCCGTATGTTGACACGCATTGTGGATTTCCACGGTCTTGAAGCCAAAGAGCTTGGGGTCGAAATGCTATTTGACGCGCCTGAAGAGGCTATATTTATTGATGGGCTGGAAGAGCGTCTGGCGCAGGTGTTTGTGAATCTGATTTCTAATGCGGTGTCATTTTGTGAAAAGGGCGATGCCGTCAGATTGTGGGCCCGGCATGTTGAAAACCGCGTATTGATTGTTGTCGAGGATACTGGCCTAGGTATTCCGGAAGACAGCCTAATTAAAGTTTTCAAGCGTTTCTATTCAAGCCGTCCTGTTGAGAATTTCGGTAATAATTCCGGGCTTGGCCTTTCAATCTCCAAACAAATTGTTGAAGCGCATGGTGGTGTTATCTGGGCTGAAAATATTCCTATAAAAGGTGCGCCTGCAGGTTCTTCACCGCTTGGTGCACGGTTTGTTGTCGGATTGCCGGGGTGATCTCGGAAATCAAACTTGGCGCGGTACACGGGTCTTGTGTTGATTTTGACGGGAAAAGCATATTGGCAATTGGCCCGCCGGGCTCTGGTAAATCTACATTGGCATTAAATTTAATTGCATTGGGTGGCTTGTTGGTTGCTGACGATCAGGTTGTTTTGTCAAACAGTGGAAGTGGGGTTAATGTTTCGGCCCCTAAAGCCATAGCAGGGAAAATAGAAGCCCGTAATATAGGTATATTATGTTGCCCTAAAATAAATACATCACGGTTGAATCTTGTGGTTGATTTAACTGTGGCATCACAATGCCGCATGCCGGAAATAAGCTATGTTAAAATATGCTCTCATCAGGTGGAAGTCATCGCGGGGGCAAGTGTCACAAACTTGCCAATAGCGGTAAAACTGTTAAATCTGTTCGGACGGATTAAGCACTTGGATCAGTGACGTGGGTGAGAAAACAAATTCAAACATCATATTGGTTACCGGACCATCGGGTGCGGGTCGCAGTACTGCAATAAATGTATTTGAAGATATTGGCTACGAAACCATTAACAATATGCCATTATCACTGCTGCCGAAATTGTTAACCGGGCCACTGAATGGCCGTCAGATTGCACTGGGTGTTGATATCAGGACCCGCGATTTCAGTGTTGGCGCTGTGCTGGATATTCATGAAGAGATTAAACGCACAATAGGTTTTGACAGCATAATCCTGTTTCTGGATTGCAACTCTGATGTATTGGTTCGGCGCTACAGTGAAACCCGCCGCCGCCATCCTTTGACACCGGAAGATACGCCGGAACTGGGTATCGAGCAGGAAAAGAAATTACTTTCAACACTGCGCTTAAGGGCGGATGTGCTTATTGATACAACAAAATTATCACCGCATGAACTGAAGCTGGAATTGAAGACTTTGTATGGTGATAACGATGATGGGCAACTGGCGATAGCGCTGCATTCTTTTTCTTACAAACGCGGCGTACCCAGAGGCATTGATATGGTCTATGATTGCCGTTTTTTAAACAACCCTTATTGGGAGAAATCCTTACGTAGTAAGAACGGAACAGATCAAAAAGTGGCCGAATATGTAAAGGCTGACGTAAGGTTTGATGAGTTTTTCGAGCGCTTAATGGACATGTGCGAATTTCTTTTGCCTGCCTATATAGATGAAGGAAAAGCACACTTTTCATTAGGTATTGGCTGCACGGGTGGACAACACCGGTCAGTTTGCGTAGCAGAAACCTTGGGGAAAAGCCTTGCAGACTCAGGCTGGCATGTGTCTATACGCCATCGAGAGCTGGAAGAACAATGATGTCGGGTGCATTTAGGAGTGTAGCGGTTTGATCGGAGTAATTATTGTCGCGCATGGTGGTTTAGCCAATGAGTATTTGGCTGCCATTGAGCATGTCGTGGGTAAACAGGAAGGTATCAAAGCCATTTCCATTGCCGCGGAATGTGACCGAGCAGCGAAGCAGGTTGAAATTTACGAAACAGCCAATAGCGTTGATACGGGTGGCGGAGTTATTGTTGTCGTTGATATGTTTGGCGGGTCCCCTGCTAATTTGTCGATGATGGCTTGTGCGGAAACAAAAAGAAAAATCCTTTATGGTGCGAACCTGCCAATGCTGATAAAGCTTGCGAAATCACGTAATATGACTGTGGATCATGCCATCGAAGCAAGTATGGCCGCTGGTAAAAAGTATATGAATTGCTGTAACAGCTAAAATATAAAGGCAGCTTTGATGATCCAAATCCTTACGATTGAGAATGAAAAGGGGCTTCATGCCCGTGCTTCAGCGAAGTTTGTAGAGACTGTTGAAGGTTTCGATGCGGAAGTCACAGTCTCAAAAGACGGTATGGCCGTGTCTGGCAGTTCCATTATGGGGCTTATGATGCTGGGGGCGTCAAAAGGGTGCCTGATTGAAATTAAAACAACAGGTGCACAAGAAGAATCCCTTGCGGCTGCAATAAAAGCCCTTTTGGCGGATTATTTTGGTGAGGTTAAGTAAAGTGACTGAGATCGAAACACAGGCAGAAGCTGAAAAGGTCATGCTATATGATCGATCAGAATTGACTTATGCCAATTCTTTTCCCAGTTTCTGGAAACGGCTTTTCATCAAAACAGTTGAAACGTTGACTGCGCGATTCCAGTTATTATTCCACATGCGCCATTGGGAAAACAATCCCAAGAAAGATTCGCACTTCTGGACGTCAGTGCTGAATGAGATGAGCATTGAGATTAAAACCCCACTTGAACAGTTGGAAAATATTCCCGCAACCGGGTCAATCGTTGTGGTTTGCAATCATCCACATGGGTTGGTTGACGGTGTGGTGCTGGCGTGGGTTTTGTCCAAACGCCGTGAAGATTTCAAGATAATCACACGGGCATTGTTAAACGGCGTTGCTGTTGCCGAAAAGAACCTTTTATCGATTAGTTTCCCTCATGAGGAAAATGCCGTAAATAAAAATCTGCAAACCCGTAAAGAGGCACTGACAGATGTCAGGGATGGGCATTGTATCGGTGTTTTCCCGGCGGGAACTGTTTCAACCAGTGAAACTGCTTTTGGCCCGGTGACTGAAGCGGATTGGGGTAAGTTTACCTCTAAGCTGGTCTTGCAATCCAACGCGCGTGTCGTACCTATCTTTTTTCAAGGATCAAATTCACGCTGGTTTCAAATCGCCAACAGGATTTCGGACACATGCCGTCAAAGCCTGTTGATGTATGAAATAAAGCATGCGTTTCATAAGCCTCAATCACCTGTTATTGGTAAGCCAATTGAGCGTGATGTTTTGGATAAGTACAAGACTGATCCCGTAGGGTTGATGGCATTTTTGCGGGCGGAAACCCTTAAGCTTAACCCAAATTTAGAATAAAAAAAGGCCTGCACGAAGCAAGCCTTTTAAATGTATTGTATCTGCTGAAGGTTTAAAGCGCGTCGGTCAATTCCGGAACTGCATCAAATAAATCTGCCACCAGACCGTAATCAGCCACCTGGAAGATAGGTGCTTCTTCGTCTTTGTTGATCGCGACAATAACCTTACTGTCTTTCATGCCGGCCAAGTGCTGGATCGCTCCTGAAATACCACATGCGATATACAAATCCGGTGCAACCACTTTACCGGTTTGGCCGACCTGCCAATCGTTTGGTGCGTAGCCACTGTCAACGGCCGCGCGCGATGCGCCAACGGCGGCATTCAGTTTGTCGGCCAAAGCTTCAATAATCGCAAAGCTTTCTTCAGAGCCAACACCACGGCCGCCTGATACAACGATCTTGGCAGATGTCAATTCAGGGCGGTCAGAGGTTTGTACCTTGTCTTCGACCCATGTTGATAAACCAGAGTCTCCAACCGCTGCGATACTTTCAACAGTTGCAGAACCGCTTTCAGCCGCTGCATCAAAGCCAGCAGTCCGGATTGAAATCACCTTTTTGCTGTCAGAAGATTTCACAGTTTGAATAGCATTGCCCGCATAAATTGGGCGCTCAAATGTATCGCCATCCACAATGCCTGTGATGTCAGAAATGACCATCACGTCCAACAATGCGGCAACGCGCGGCAGGATATTTTTGGCATTAGATGTGGCAGGGGCCACGATGTGATCATAGTCACCTGCAAGTGACACAATCAAATCGGCCACTGGCTCGGCCAGACCGTTGCCGTAAGCGGCATCGTCTGCGCAAAGTACTTTTGCAATACCGTCCAGTTTGGCGGCAGCATTTGCTGCGTCGCCACAGCTGGCAGAGGCGCAAAGAACAGTGATGTCGCCTAAAGCGGCTGCCGCAGTTACGGCTTTACCGGTTTGGTCTAGTGAAATTTCACCAGCCACGATTTCAGCTAATAGAAGAACAGCCATTATATCACTCCTGCTTCGTCTTTAAGTTTCGCAACCAGTTCAGCGACATCTGCCACGATCACACCTGCGGCGCGCTCGGACGGTTCCGTTGTGCTGACAATTTCTAAGCGTGGAGAAACGTCAACACCGTAATCGCCGGGTGTTTTCATATCCATCGGCTTTTTCTTGGCCTTCATGATGTTTGGCAACGACGCATAGCGTGGCTCGTTCAAGCGCAGGTCAACGGAAACGATTGCCGGCATTTTTACCTTGATGGTTTGCAAGCCGCCGTCAACTTCGCGAGTGACTGTAGCACTGTCGCCATCAACAGACAGTTCAGAGGCAAACGTGCCTTGTGACCAGCCCAATAGGGCTGCCAGCATTTGGCCCGTGGCGTTCATATCATTGTCAATCGCCTGTTTGCCGCAAAGCACCAGACCGGGCTGCTCTTCGTCGATTACGGCTTTTAGCAGTTTGGCAACCGACAAAGGTTCGATGTCGGTGTGAACATCGTCAACCGCTTCGATCAAGATGGCGCGGTCCGCACCCATGGCCAAAGCTGTACGTAGCGTTTCTTGTGATTGTTTCACGCCAATAGATACGGCAATGATTTCTTCAGCTTTGCCAGCTTCCCGCAGACGAATGGCTTCTTCGACAGCGATTTCATCGAACGGGTTCATGGACATTTTGACATTCGCAAGATCAACACCGCTGCCGTCCGCTTTGACACGAACTTTCACGTTGTAATCGATCACGCGTTTGACGGGGACTAGCACCTTCATATGCGACACTCCAAGTTAATTACATCCCCTTTATGGGGACAGCATAATATTCCAAAACCCGTGTACGATAGGTGCAATGGTAAATAAAGCGACTTTTCGACACCTGAAGGGGAAATAACGTCGCGTTTGGCAGTATGAAAAATGAAATCAGAATTTCACGAGGTTTGCAAAGCTATTGATTCCCACCTGGCACCCAAAGCACATCCTTTGTGCCGTTTTCATTAGCGGCGCGTGAGGCGACAAAAAACCAGTCGGATAAGCGGTTCAGATACTTAACTGCGGAGGCGTTAACATCTTCCTGTCCAGAAAGCGTTACAGCCAATCGCTCTGCACGGCGTGCAACTGTGCGGCAAAGATGTAAGTGCGCGGCCAAACCAGAACCACCCGGTAAAACGAAACTACGCAAAGGAGCGATATTTGCGTTCATCGCATCAATTTCTGCCTCAAGCCGATCCACTTGAGCTGCGATTATTCGCAAAGGGGCATATTGCGCATCGCTATCTTTGGCCATATCGGGGCGACACAGGTCAGCACCCAGATCAAACAGATCGTTTTGAATGCGTGCAAGGGCCAAATCCATATCGTCATTTGCATGAAGACGAGCCAGTCCGACGGTTGCATTGACCTCATCAACCGTACCGTAAGCATCTACGCGCGCACTGTCTTTGGCCACACGCACACCATTACCCAGTGCGGTTTCGCCTTTGTCGCCGGTGCGGGTATATATCTTGTTCAGAACAACCATAATCAGCCACCGTTTCCGCGTAGTATTGCATAAAGTAGGATCAACCCAACCGCGACGGCCTGCGCGATAATCCGCATGCGCATTAGCTTATTGGAATATTTGCGGCTAAACTCGCCGCCCTTTGTAAAGCTGCCAAGGCCCATCATTAAAATGACCAACACAACCAGTACCGCTGCAACGGCAAGAAAATAAAGCGGGGCTTGTGACATGGGGCTTGCCTTTCGAGCTTAACTATACACGACTATAAAGGTAATCCATGGCCCGTGTCGACAAGATGCGCTTGAGGAAGCCTGCGACATATGTTGGCGTGGTGACATAATAACGCGGGCGCGGGCGCGGGCTTTCCAGCGCATGGATCAGCTTTTTGGTTACAGCAGAGGAGGGTAGCTCGCCTGCATCAGGTTTCGTGTCCTTGGCGTAAAGCCGTGGGATAAGTGTGTTTTCATAAACTTTACGCCCCAGAGATTGTTCCCAGTCGATCCATTTTTCAAATTGCTTTTGCGCATTTTGACGAATGTCCGTTGTGATCGGCCCTGGCTCTACCAGAATAATATCAACGGGTTGATTGCGCATTTCCAAGCGCAACGTATCGGTCAACCCCTCCATCGCGAACTTGGTGGCATTATACGCGCCGCGCCCCTTCATAGCTGTAAGTCCCAGCACAGAGGAACAATTTATAATCCGTCCATGACCCTGTTTCAGCATTACAGGCAAAACCTGATTGATCAGATCGAAATAGCCAAAGAAATTGGCTTCAAAAATGGCCCGTAAAGCATCACGTGGGTAATCTTGTGTAAAAGCAGGTATCGCATAGGCTCCATTATTATATAGCGCATCCAGCGTGCCGCCTGTGCGTTTCAGTGTTTCTTTAACTGCCCGTTTGATGCTGACCTCATCTTCATAATCCAGTCTGAAACTTTCCAGACCTTCATCCCGCAGCCGCTTACAATCTTTCAGATTACGGCAGGTCGCGAATACCCGCCATCCGCGTTTGTGCAAAGTGTGGGCAGCGTCATAACCGATACCAGATGAGCAACCGGTGATAAGGACGGATTTTTGAGTCATTTACAGGGGCCTGTTGTTGTTAATATAAACTAAATCAGTAAACTAGTTTAGCATTCTTGGCGAGGCGAGAAAAACCTTACGTCCCGCAATAAAAACCCTGAAAATCGGTCTAAGCTCTAGACCCTATCCTGTTGACCGATTACACATCATCTATGGCTGATTTAACTGACGACAACAACATACCCGACAATGGTGGCCTGACCACTACAGAACCGCTGCGCCGTGCAATCGGGGATCGTTATCTGACATATGCGCTGTCCACCATCATGGGCCGCGCTCTACCTGATGCGCGTGACGGATTGAAACCAGTGCATCGGCGTATACTTTACGCGATGCGTGGTCTAAAACTGGATCCGGCCGGTGCCTATAAGAAATGTGCGAAAATTGTGGGTGAGGTGATGGGTAACTATCACCCTCACGGCGATCAGGCAATTTATGACGCACTGGCGCGACTGGCGCAGGATTTTAGTGTGCGCTATCCGCTGGTCGACGGGCAGGGTAACTTCGGCAATATCGACGGTGATAATCCGGCCGCACCGCGCTATACCGAAGCGCGGATGACCGAAGCGGCGCAGGCCCTGATGGTCGGTCTGTCCGAAGATGCCGTCAACTTTAATCCGAACTATGACGGTTCTGAAACCGAACCCGAGGTTTTGCCCGCCACATATCCGAACCTGCTTGCCAACGGCTCGTCCGGTATCGCGGTGGGAATGGCGACGAACATTGCGCCGCATAACATCGGCGAGCTTTGTGATGCTGCAATCCATCTGGTCAAAGCGCCAAATGCACGCGATGAAACCCTGATGGATTATGTACCGGGGCCAGACTTTCCTACTGGTGGTATATTGGTTGAGCCGCGCGAAAATATTTTACAGGCCTATAAAACTGGGCGTGGCGCGTTCCGATTGCGGGCGCGATGGGAATTAGAGGAACTGGGGCGGGGGCAATGGCAAATTGTTGTCACGGAAATTCCCTATCAAGTACAAAAATCGAAATTGATCGAGAAAATTGCGGAACTTATTCAAGCCAAACGCATTCCGATCCTCGCGGATGTTCGAGATGAAAGTGCTGAAGATGTGCGTCTTGTACTGGAGCCGCGTGCCAAGACCGTTGATCCTGCGGTTCTGATGGAAACCCTGTTCAAGCTTTGCGATCTGGAAATCCGTTTCAGCCTGAACATGAATGTATTGATCGACGGGCGTACGCCCAAGGTTTGTTCGATGAAGGAAATTCTACGCGCTTTTCTTGATCACCGACGCGAGGTTCTGCAAAGACGATCCAAATTTCGCCTTGATAAGATTGATCGCCGTCTGGAAGTTCTGGAAGGCTATATCATTGCCTTCCTCAATCTTGACCGCGTGATTGAAATCATTCGTTATGAGGATGAACCTAAATCTGTTCTGATCGCGGAATTTGAACTGACCGATGTGCAGGCAGAAGCGATTTTGAACATGCGCCTGCGCAATTTGCGCAAGCTTGAGGAAATAGAACTGCGCCGCGAACGCGACGATCTGCTGGTTGAACGTGCTGATCTTGAGGATTTGCTGGCAGATGAAAACTTGCAATGGGGCCGTATCACCGATCAGTTGCGCGAAACCCGCAAGAAGTTCGGCAAAGGTTCCGAAGGTGGTGAGCGGCGTACTGAACTGGCTGATGCGCCGGATGTGGAAGAAGTGCCGATCGAGGCGATGATCGAAAAAGAACCGATCACAGTGGTCTGTTCTGCGATGGGTTGGATCAGGGCTATGAAAGGCCATATCGATCTGGCGCAAGATCTGAAATTCAAGGATGGCGACGAAAGCCGCTTTATCTTTCATGCTGAAACCACGGATAAACTGTTGTTGCTTGGCGGGAACGGGCGGTTTTACACATTGCCGTGCAGCCAACTGCCGGGCGGGCGTGGTATGGGAGAACCCATTCGCCTGATCGTTGATTTGCCGAATGACGCGGAAATGGTCGATCTGTTCATTCATAACCCAGGGCGCAAGCTGCTGGTCGCTTCTTCTGCCGGTGATGGCTTTGTTGTGAATGAGGACGAGGTTGTCGCCCAAACCCGCAGCGGCAAACAGGTGTTGAACGTCAGGAGTGATGTTAAAGCGCATGTCTGCCATGTTGTGCAGGGCGATTATATCGCTTGTGTCGGTGAAAACCGCAAGGTGTTGATCTTCCCGATGGATGAATTGCCGGAAATGGGGCGCGGTAAAGGTGTGAGGCTACAAAAGTACAAGGACGGCGGCCTTAATGATGCCACAACGTTTACCTATTCGGTGGGCCTAAGTTGGCTTGATCCTGCGGGGCGTGTGCGCACTGAAACGGAATTGGCGGAATGGACCGGTAAACGGGCCTCTGCCGGCCGTATGGCACCGCGCGGTTTTCCAAGGGATAATAAGTTCAATATCTAAGTTGCGGGTTTACGGGATTTGAGATGACTGAAGAGATAAAAGCAGGCACGGTTGAATTTAACGGAAATACGCCCCAACTTCGTGGGCTTGCCGTTGTCACGACATTGCTGACACTTGTGACCTTGGGTATCTATCGTTTTTGGGCGCGGACACGGCTTCGCAGATATTTTTGGTCCGCGTTCACTTTGGGCGGCCACGGGTTTGAATATACCGGCAAAGGTATCGAGAAACTGATCGGTTTTCTGATTGCAGTCGCGGTCCTCGCAATTTATCTTGGCGTCTTTCAAATTGCGCTCAGTTTCGCCGGTATGTCCTTGTTTGAAACCGTTGACCCGAATGGCGATGAAATACGTGGGTTGTTGTTAACCTATGCGACCTTCATTGCGCTTGCGCCGCTGATCTTTTATGCGCAGTACCGCGCACGCCGCTATATGCTGTCACGCACCAATTGGAAGGGTATCCGTTTCGGTGCTGATCAGGCGGCATGGGGTTACGCGATCCGCGCTATTGGTCATTATATGCTGACCATTGCGACATTGGGAATATTGTTGCCGCGCCAAACATTCTATCTGGAAAAATACAGAACTGACCGTACATGGTTCGGGAATGCACAATTCACGCAAGAGGGCCGCTGGCAGTCACTTTACCCCGCTATGAAGCACATTGGTATGGGACTGTTGATTGCTATTGTTGGTGGCGGGTTATTGGCGATACTGACCTGGAGGGGATCCCTAGAAGATGATGCAGCTGGTGTTGATATTGCTCTTGCCGTTTTGGCCGGATCGATGATCTTCATCGGCATTGTCTGGTTCTACATCGGCTTTGCCTATTATAGTGTCCACAGCCACCGCATCCTGACCAGAACCAAAAAACTGGGTGAGAATATCCAATTTACCAGCGAGCCCAGAACCGCACGCATCATCGGTATATATCTGCTTGGCGGCTTCATTATTTCAATGCTGGCCCCGATCATTGCTGGGCTGATTGCCGGTATATTGGGGATTATTTCAAATCAGGCGCTTAGCGGTGTTGATTTGGGGATCGGTGACACACCGACAGGCTTCGTTGTCGGCGCCGCTCTGGGCTATGTTGCCTTGTTTGTTGTCTTCGGTGTGCTAAGCCTGATTTTCATCAAACAGCCAATTCTGGAACATTATGCCATAGTTACAACGGTACATAACGCGGAAGAACTGGAGCATGTTGTGCAACGTGAAGGCGACCAGATGATTGAAGCCGAAGGTTTCGCGGATGCATTGGATGTCGGAGCCGGGTTCTAAGATGGATGATATTCAAAGCCAAAGTGGTGTTTTTTATGACGGAAAATCCGCGCGTGCACATGATGTTGATATTAACTGCGAAGAGCAAGGTCTGGTTATTCAGTGTTCTACACTGAACGGGCCGGTTGAATGGGCCTATGCAGAAATAAGAAAAGTTTCGGATGTGGCTAGCCAGAAGGGGGCTTCCTATCGGGTGATGGGTGATCCTGGACGGCTTGATATTACAGACGAAGCTCTAATCATACGTCTTAAGAAGCTCGCGCAGAACCTGAACAAATCGGACATTCCCGCCGCGATGTGGAAACGTATTGGCATCTGGGGTACGGGTGCCGTGGCATCGGTCGTTGTGATCATGTTTGTCGTTATACCGTCGCTTGCTAACCAATTGGCCACGATGATCCCTGTCGAACGAGAGATTGCTTTGGGCCAGGTCAGTCTGAACCAGATCGAGCGTTTATTGAATTACGGGAATGATGCGAACTTGGCGTGTACCGGGCAGAAAGGCCAGGCGGCACTTGAAAAGATGACTTCACGGCTGGAAGCGTTCACCGACAGCCCCTATCCGTTGGACATCAAAGTATTCAACCATGAAATGCCAAATGCATTCGCGGTTCCGGGCGGTCATATTGTTCTGTTTGATGGTCTGATACAGGCGGCTGATAGCCCGCAGGAAGTGGCCGCTGTTCTGGGCCATGAAATGGGGCATGTGATTAACCGTGATCCCACGCGTCTGGCACTGCGTTCCGCCGGCTCGGTCGGGATTTTGGGTATGGTTTTCGGTGATTTTGCCGGCGGTGCCGTTGCCTTGGTGATTGCGGAACAATTGATCGCGGCGGACTATAGCCGGGATGCCGAAGCCAACGCGGATCTATTCGCCCATGAACTTATGGCGGATGCGGAATTGCCGTTAAAACCAATGGCGGATTTCTTTGACAAGCTAAATGATAAATATGGTGACGGGCCTGAACTTCTGTCACATCTGGCAAGCCACCCGGATTTAGCAGGGCGTGCGAAAGCTGCCAATAATGCGGATACAATCGGAGATAAACCATTTGAGGCGATATTATCGCCGTCCGAGTGGAAGGACCTGCGGAAGATGTGTGCAGACACAGCTAAAGGCGAGTAATTTTCAGCGGAACCCCGCCTTCGGGACGCAAAGTCAGAACCATGACAGGCTTTGGATCACGCCCAGCAATCCGTTCAAACCGGAACCGCGAAATCAGTGTGGCTAGAATAATCTTGGCCTCGATCATTGCAAATTGTGCGCCGATACAAATCCGAGGCCCGTCACCAAACGGCAGATAAGAATACCGTTCGGGCCGATGGTCATCGGCAAAACGCTCTGGATCAAACTGGTCAGGTCTATCCCATAGGTCATGATGTCTGTGCAATGCGTAAATCGGCAACATCACCGTGTCTTTGCGCCTGATATCACGCCCGCAAAGCGTATCGTTTGCCTTTGAGGTTCGCGAAATGAAAGCGGCTGGTGGGTATAGCCGTAAGGCTTCTTTAATGACCTGTTCGGTATAGGGCAGTGCCGCACAATCATCTGCTGTGGCCACACGGCCCTGCAAAACCGCACAGACCTCGGTGCGCAGCTTATCCTGAACCTGTGGGTCGAAAGCACACAGATATAGTGCCCATGACAGGGTCAGTGCCGTGGTTTCGTGGCCGGCCACGATGAAGGTCAGTAGATTATCTCGCAGTTCGGCCATGTTCATCTGCCGCTTTGTCTCGGGGTCTTCGCCTTCTAGCAATAAATCCAGCAGGTCGGGTACAGGTTTGGCGCCGTTTTCTTTGCGACTTTCAATCGCATTGTCGGCAATCCGTTTCATCTGTTTCAGGGCATTGGGCTGAAATATACGCGACGGTCGTGGTATCCAGCTAGGCAGACCAAGGATGTCAAACAGTGAAACCCGCGCAGTCTGGTCAATGTACTTGTTGATGGCGTGGTGTACCTCGGCACTACCCATCGTGCCGGATCCACTGAAGGTGACGTTCGAGATCACTTCAAAAGTTGCCGCAACCATTTCCTCATATAGGTCTGCAATATCACCGGCCTTATCCAATCGTTCACATGTTGCATCGGCCGCTATGGACATTATCGGGGCGAGGTTTGCAATATTACGATGGGTGAAAACCGGCGAAGCCGCCCGCCGTTGCCAACGCCAGTGCGCCCCTTCGGCAATGAACATGCTATCACCGATTGCGGGCTTTAGTAGGTTCTTGGTGACATCGGATTTGGGGTAAATATCCAGATTTTCCTTAAGGATGCGCCCAATGGCCTTTGGTTCCATGACCATGTGCCAGCGCACGCCGCCCGTGCGCCCCGTAATGATCGGCTGTTTTGTAGCCACCTCAGGAATGATCTCTAGGATATTGCGTCGGGCCGCCATAAGAGATTGAATTGGACCCCACACTTCGGTGACCAGTTTGACCTTGGGCGGCTCTGCACCAGATCGTAAAACATTGGTCATTGCTGGAAACTCCGGTAATTTGCGGCCATGTTAACTATACCGCATAACGCCCTACATGCGAGTCCCCTGGGTTTTATTGTCGACAGGCTTAAGTTGCCGCTTGCAAAACTTATAAAGCTTGCTTAATTGAAGCACACTTTGGTTTTCTAGGGGTTTAGCTCAGTTGGTAGAGCATCGGTCTCCAAAACCGAGGGTCGTGAGTTCGAGTCTCTCAGCCCCTGCCAAGGTGTTTACCGGATAGTACAGTGTTGATTGCTTGGAGCTAGCCGTGACCCTGGGCCCGAAACTGCCCCGGAAATTGCCCCGATATCCGACAACTAGATTATCACCCTGTAGCGTCACTCAGTAAAGGTCTTGGTGCCTCTTTGCATGGGATAGGGATAAAGGGAGTGGGGGTTAGGTACTAGTAATGGGTAAGAGCTAGGGAATAGAGATATCCTCTTCTTATCCCTAGCCCTATCTCTACCCTGAATCTAGTTAGACGGTGGTGGGGCTTTCGGGATGGGGGTCTGCTCTTTTTTTGTTGGGGTTGTTTTAGAGTTTGCGCAATTCAAGAAAAAATGATCAAGTTATGTTGGCAACAAACAGCCTCAGTATTTTAGGCAAGTGGATAGGGCATTTTAAAATGATTCCAAATTATCAAGAGTTGATGCGCCCCCGTTCATGTGATCTATAATACGCTCCCCCTGTGGGCTTTTTATCTCAAGATAGCTCCGTAACTCCAAATTATCCCTTGGGACGCACGACAGTAGAAAATCGCTCGTTAACATAATAAGTCTTATAAGAAAACACATATGACTAATTTTTCAAGTGTTTTCCATGAAAACTCTGTTGATGAAAAGAGATCAGCTCTACCCAGCCGTGATGACTTCCAGTAGCATGCCGCACCATGACATGCATGAAACCTCTCTCGATCCAACCCATCCCCACCAGAAAAGTCTAACTCTAGCTGAATTTCCGGAGCGGATTTGGGCCGCTTTAAGCCTATCGGCGGCGCAATTCTGGTGACACAGCCCGTTCAAACTTGACGCGTCTCGAGGCTGCTAGAGCTTATTGTTACGTAGCGCAAAGCTGTCATGTTTGTCTAACTGATTTGTCAGGAAAACAAATGGGGAATGTGTCTCTGCAGAAAACTCATTCACGGCTTCCAAAACACCGTAGCGTGAAGTTGGGGACACCCATTTAATGTAATCGTGCCCCGCTAGCATCCCGTCATGTTTCACAATACGTGCACACATCGCCAAGTCATCTTTGACCGATTGATAGTCATGAGCGGCGTCAATGTAGACCCAGTCGACGGAATCCGCGTCAATGCCGGGGATCGCATCGTAAGAATACCCACGTCGTAATTCGACTTGGCCGGCAGTGATCTCGTCAGCCATGTTCTTTTGGATCGCCAGATAGCTTTCTTCGGAATAGCGGATATCCTCGCGGTCCCACGGGTCAATCAGGATCAGCTTGGATGGCTCACAATGCTCCAGAATTAGCTGTGAGAACTTTCCCTGAGCGACACCGATCTCGGCCACGACGCCACCTTTGGGCATACGTTTCAGCATCTCGATCCGATCCGACAACAACTGCGCCGAGTCCAAAAGCGATTGATCAAGCTTCAGATCTTTGGTCAGGTTTGCAGCATGTTCGGCTCGAGCACGGGCGACAAATACAGATTCAACAACACGTTCGGGCAGAACGGAACGTGCAAATTTTCTAATGGCTGACATGCGTAACAACTCCTATTTTGTTTTGAATAGCCCCTAGTTTCCTAGACGCCTTGCTTGTTCATTTTTTGTTGCCATTCAAAGTCAACGAGTGACAGCATTCCGTTTCTAATATGTTTGCGTTTCAGGTTGCTGTCAATAAAAGTGTTACGAGTGAATATCCGCTAGGGGTTTATTCTGTTGAAAACCCGGAGATCCAGAAAACACAATTTTCCGGCAAAACCGTCTGGTTTGTGAAAGTCTGGTAGAATTATAAGCTAAGCGCGATGAGGCGATCATGAGGCACCGATGGTCAAATTTGACCGCCCCCCTCGCCAAAATTCACTTGTCATCCTGTATGGTCAAAGAATACGCCCTAACCACCCACGCCACACCGCCACAACCACTCCACTTCCTAGTCACTCCGCTGTCGCTCCGTTGACACACCCCACACCCTGACCTCACCCCCTGGCACCCGCAACACCCGCCCGGATCGTCTGCCCAACCAGTCCCGAAAGGCCCCAAAAACTGCCCCGGAGCGCGGGATCGGGCGGTGGTTTCGATAGACTTCTTCGCAGTAGTGGGTTTCTCTCAGCCCCTGCCAAGGTTCTTACCGGATAGTACAGTGTTGATTGCTTGGAGCTAGCTGTGACCCTGGGCCCGAAACTGCCCCGGAAATTGCCCCGATATCCGACAACTAGATTATCACCCTGTAGCGTCACTCAGTAAAGGTCTTGGTGCCTCTTTGCATGTGATAGGGATAAGGGGACTAGGGGGTTAGGTACTAGTAATGGGTAAGAGCTAGGGAAGAAGAACAGTTGTTACTACTATCCACTTCTGTATTGAAGGACAGCTGTGTGGACAAAGCAGTCCTCCATCCAAAACTATCCATCAGCCCTCAAGGGATAAGTATGTTTGATTTAGTGTTTGAATGAGCCCTTCAAAGAAACCCGCCTGAGTGACGTTTATCAGGCCTTCAGGTTCTGCAATATCGCCCTCATTAAAAAAATACTCGCCTGGTTGTTTCACTTCGAATGGTAGGTCAGTGATCGCGCACAACTCATCGTAACTTGAACCCAGCCCGTGTTTTAGCACGTTCACCGCCAAGTAATAATGCCAGACATCATTCGCGAGTTTGGGATGACCCACGTCAATTAAGTGAGACTTAACCCCTTTAAAGAACGAACCGCTTGGGATGTGCTGTTGCATCCGTGCCTCGAAGAGAGAAAAGACACCAACAACGGCAATCTCAATCTGAACGGTCGCAACTCGCAGACCATTTACAAAAACAGTTTGCCCGCCATGTTCTTCCATTAGCTTTTGTAGTTCAGATACGCTCTCGTCGAACTTCCGCGCTGTTGATTCAGCCGCAGTTAGTAATAACGGCAGACCTTCTATCGCGCCCATCGAGTGCCTCCTGCGATCTATTTTTCAATGAACTTAAGTAGGTATTAAAAATGATAGAACGTCAATATGAGCTCTAAACAGCCGTTGACACACCCACACCCTGACCTCACCCACTGGCACCCACGGCACCCGCCCGGATCATCTGTCCAGCCAACCCCGAAAGGCCCCAAAAACTGCCCCGGAGTGGGGGATCGGGCGGTGGTTTCGATGACTTTCTTCGAAGTAGTGGTTTCTCTCAGCCCCTGCCAAAGTTTATAATTAAAAACAGCTAGTTACGAAAATAATCCCAGAATATATATGTAGCCCTTGTGCTTTTGGAGGACATATGGGGGGAAATTATAACGTGACCCACAACAAACATTTTCAGTAAATGATAAGGATATTTGCAACAAGATGTTTTTCAAGGCTATAGGACATTGGCACAATAATATATGCATTGCAAAAACTACCATCGTAAATTGTAAACTTAAGAATTAATTATTGTCAGGTAACGGGTATATAAGTGGGCCTTCTAATCCGTAATCAAAGCATCCTTTTGGTGCCCCGGGGTTTTTACACTCAGGCGGAAGTGCTCTAGGGTCAAAGTCTCTAAGAGCTCTTTCTAAATCCCGCTGATAGTTTCTAATGCAATCTGCATCAGCATCTTCTTTGTAACACTGGCTAGGAATAATGAACCCACCGCCACTCAATATCGCAGCCGCTTCGGATTTCTCTTTTATTTTTACAACCGGATGGCTTTCTGTCCCTAAGACTTTATCACTACCGCTGTTGGATGCGAGACTACACGCACTAAGTGCGAAAACAGCCATAATTGACATAGATAAATTTTTCATACCAACCTCATTATTTTCTACTTAGAGTTTAGCTTAATTTGGGTTACTAAATTTAGCAATCTTTCAATCTAAGCAATAAAAAAAGAAAAAGCTATAAGATCTTTGTTGGGTACGTATCTGTACGCAACTAACTTATCCTTTCGCGTGGTTTCCAAGAGTGGAATACCTTCACCTTGCGCCTGATAGTGATACAGTAGGGCGGTGGGGTGTGCCAACTGTGTGTGGGAAGCCAGCATTGCTTCTAATAACCGCAAAAAGCTCTTGATTGGTTAAACAGATATTAATTACCCAGTTCGTATCGGATTGACATTCGCTATAATTTTAGTTGCCTTTAATTCGGAAGCCAAACCGGGTTTGACCATGCGCGTTTACCCGCATGATCTATAACTGTCACGCGAATCCATGGTGAGTTGGATAGACGGTCCAGTGAAAGCTGTCCGGTAGTCATTGTCTTACCATGCAGGGTTGCCATTGATGTGCCCTGACCTTGAACGATAATGGTTGCAGCAGAGGAGCAATCAACCTCAATGCCGTCTTTCGTGAAACGGATATCGTTGATTTCCGGACCTGTGCTGGAATAAAACTCTCCAGCCTTTAGAGCACAAAGCAAAGCTTCGGGAGTGTTTTCTGTCGCCTTGACCATCACCCAGCCACCGAAAAAATCTGGTGTGTTGAAATGGGCATCATCAGTGGCGATCAGGTTTAGTCTGCGCCCCCCGTTCAAGAGATGTTCCAGTGTGACAAAACCTTCACCACGGTCATTGTCGACAATGCAACCGTGGTTGTAAATTTCTACTGCATGAGCGGCTGTAATAGTGCGGGCATCTGCTTCGGACATGCCAGACCAATGCGGGTGTGCAATGGCTACGAATGCGCCTGCATCACGCGCACGTTGAGCAATGCTTGCGGCGGTTTCCGATCCTTCAACGGGCCGAAAATGCGGTGCATCAGGCGGAGTGAAGTCACGTGGCAGGCCTGCGGCTACGATATGCCATAAATGGCCGTTTTCCATCGTGCCGGTATGCAGTTCGGCACCCAGAATGGTGGTGAAACGGTCATTGTGAAATGCGGTTGCATCCGTGATCGGATAGTCAAACAGGCCAACAAAATGATCGGTCAGGGCAATAAAATCATAGCCTTCTGCCTGATAACGCCGACAGACTTCTTCGGGCGAAAGAACCCCGTCGGAATTGGTGGAATGGGTATGCAGATTGCCACGATGGAACTTTCCAGCGGCAGTAAAGAAGCTAGTAGGCATAATATTTCTCTGGGTTAAACTGTGATCATAAAATTTGGCTCAGGAATTTTTGTGTGCGCTCATGCTCTGGATTGCCAAAGAATTCTTCGGGTTTATTGCGCTCGACAATATCGCCTTCATCCATGAATATCACCTCATCGGCGATAGTTTTGGCAAAGCCCATTTCATGTGTCACCACGATCATGGTCATACCTGTTTCCGCCAAATCGACCATGGTGTCCAAAACCTCTTTGATCATTTCAGGGTCAAGCGCCGATGTGGGTTCGTCAAACAGCATAATCTTCGGGCTCATGCAAAGTGAACGCGCGATCGCCACACGCTGTTGCTGACCACCGGACATCTGGCCGGGGTATTTATCGGCCTGCTCAGGTATTTTGACCCGTTCAAGATACATCATTGCGGTCTCAATCGCTTCAGCCTTGGCCATCTTGCGTACCCAAATCGGGCCAAGGGTCAGATTTTCCAGAATGGTCAGGTGCGGGAACAGGTTGAAGTTCTGAAACACCATACCGACTTCGGTGCGGATATGATCCAGATTTTTTAGATTCTTACCCAGCTTGATGCCGTCAACAATAATGTCGCCTTCTTGGTGTTCTTCCAACGCATTGATGCAGCGGATCAGGGTGGATTTGCCAGAACCAGAAGGCCCGCAAACCACAAGCCGTTCGCCTTTGTGCACTGTCAGGTTGATATCTTTGAGCACATGGAACGAGCCGTACCATTTGTTCATCTCGTTCACTTCGATCATCACTTCGCTTGAAATTGCGGAAGCTAACTGACCCTGTGTTTGTGCATTACTCATAGTTTTTCTCCCTCAAGTGCCAAGTCAATGATTGTTGCCAGCTGATAGTTTTACTTCAAGATGCCGGCTGTATTTGGACATTGCGAAGCAGATGATAAAGAATAGGATCGCGCCAAAGATCAACGGTTCCTTGTGCAGCCCAAGCCAAGGTATGTCTTTACTGATTGAACGGAGCATTCCCAGAATATCAAACAGACCGATAATTGACACCAGCGTGGTATCTTTCAGCAAACCGATGAAACTGCCCACGATATTGGGGATCATGTGTTTTAGGGCTTGCGGCATAATGATCAGCCCCATCGTACCCCAATAACCAAGGCCGATGGTGTGCGCCCCTTCAAACTGACCCTTCGGGATAGCTTGCAGGCCAGCGCGGACTGTTTCGGCCATATAACAGGCGTTGAACAGCACCACGGCGATGATCACCTGCACCAGTTTATTCAGTACGAAACCTTCAGGCATAAATAGCGGGAACATGGTTGTTGCCATGAACAGCACGGTGATTAGCGGAACAGAACGGAATATTTCGATAAAACCGGTGGAAAGCACCCGCAGTACCGGCAGTTTAGAACGCCGCCCCAGTGCCAGAATAATGCCCCCTGGCAGGGCCGAGGCAATGCCGATGCCCGAGATCACCAGGGTCAGGAACAATCCGCCCCATTTCGTCCAGGTCACAAACTCTACAATCCAGCTTGACTGCCACAGATAGGCGGCAGCAAAACCGACGGCCACAAGTGCGATCAGAAGATTGCGTTGGGTTTTGTCTGATGCATTGGTTTGCCCAAGACTGCCGATAACAAACTGTGCAATGCTTTGTTGTTTTAACAGGCCTGCAATAACATTTGCCATGTTGATTACGAATGCAACGATTGCACCCGAAACCATAACCTGCATGAACAAGCCCTTGTCGCCGCCTGAGAAGAGGTAGCCAGCAAGGAACGGGTAGAATACCACCACGCTCGCACCGACAAGGACTTTACCTTTAGCACGTGCTATCCAAAGCGGCGCCATCCAAAAAGCCAATAAGATGCCGCCAAAGTTGATCCGCCATAGTTCTTCGCGCGGGTAACGGCCGTAGAAAATGTTATCTAGCCAGTCGATAACGCCGGCCCAGCAAGCACCTGTCAGGCTATTGCCATAACATTCGCGCCGGGTCTCGGCGACGAATGTCGCGTCAGCAAATCCCCAGACGTAAACGCTGTTGACGGTCAGATAAATGACATAGGTGGTGAAGACTGTCAGCACCGTATTAAAGGCTGAACTGAACAGATTTTTCTGCAACCAGCCCAATACAGATGTTTCCGATATTGGTGCTGGGCGTGCGGGGGTTTTTGTTGTTTTGATAATCGCCATTTTACCGCTCCACCAGTTGTACACGTTTATTGTAGATGTTCAGGAAGAACGAAATTGTCAGGCTGATGAACATGTAGAACGCCATGGTCATGCCGACCATTTCCACCGCATAACCTGCTTGGTTCAGCGCGGTTTGCATAAACAGTGACACGATGTCGGAATAGCCGATGGCAATCGCTAGGGATGAGTTTTTCACCGTGTTCATCCAGTTACTGATCAAAGGCGGTACAATCGCGGGCATGGCTTGGGGGATGATAACCAGCCCCATAACCTTGCCCGGCTTCAGGCCAATGGCCATTGCCGCATCACTTTGTCCGCGATTGACTGACAGGATACCAGCCCGTACTGATTCTGCGATATGAGCGGCGTGATAGATGCTAAGGGCCACAAGCAGTGCAAGAAAGGCAGGGGGCACACTGGTGCCACCAACGAAGTTAAAACCATCAAGAACAGGTACATCCCATTCCAGTGGCATACCAGTGGCGAAAAATACTGCCAGAGGCAGGAAAATAATTGCAGCAAGAGACGGGATCAAAGTGTTGGTTTGTACACCAGACGCATCTTGGCGCTTACGGGCGCGGTGGCGGTATATAACGGCGCCGATAACAGCCACAGCCAATGCAGTAAGGGTCATCCAGAACAGATCACCGGGGATTGGTGTGGAAAAGTAAAGACCGCGGTTATTCAAGATCACCCGCTCTGCCCCAAAAGACAGATCAAGGGATTTCTTAACCACGGGCAGCAAGCTGAAAACACCTATATACCAGAATACAATTTGGATCAGCAGTGGGATATTGCGAAAAATCTCAACATAAGCTAACGCCACCTTGGAAACCAGCCAGTTTGAGGACAGCCGCAAAACGCCGATGATGAAGCCAAATACGGTGCTAAAAATGATCGATAAAAACGAGATTAACAGTGTGTTAAGTGCGCCGATGATGAAAATATCGCCATAAGTACCAACACCGGGTTTATACTCGATCAATTTGAAATCAGTGTCAAAACCGGCGCTTGCATTGATAAAGCTAAAGCCGGTGTTCATACCGCGTACTTCAAGGTTATGGGCAGTGTTCGTGATCAGATACCAGACCATCCAGCCCACAAGGCCTGCGGTTAAAATCTGGTAGAACGCAGAGCGCACCCTTTGATCTTGAAAAAAATTGAATTCTTCTTTCGGCCGCACACGTACTTCGGCCTTTCGGTGGGTTTTATCCGTCACATCAATACCCCGTTGTTGCTGTTTCTGCCAAACCTGAGTGCCAGCTTAAAACAATGGTGCCGAACCCTAAGGTCCGGCACCACAGATTATTTATTTAACGCATTGGCGGGGAATACATCAGGCCACCATCGGTCCAAAGCGCATTCAACGAACCAGCGCGGTCAATGCCGATACCTTGTGGGCCGTGACCCATATAGGCTTCGTAAATCTCGCCGTAGTTGCCAACAGCTTTGATGATGTTATAGGCCCAGTTTGCGTCCAGACCCAAACCATCATGCAAATTACCTTCAGCACCAAGCATACGCAGCACGTTAGGGTCTTTTGAGCTAGCCTTCATGTCGTCAACATTGGCTTGGGTGATACCCAGCTCTTCTGCATTAATCAAAGCGAAAACACTCCAGCGTACGATGTCAGCCCATTGGTTATCACCATGACGCACAGCTGATGCCAAAGGCTCTTTTGACAGTGTTTCAGGCAGGATCATATGATCGCCTGGCACAGGGAATGATGAAATATTGCCGGCCATAGATGATTTATCACCCGTTACCGCATCACAACCACTGTTCAGATAAGTGTCATCACGCACGTTGAAGTCTTCGAATGTTACGTTGCTGATGCCCAGATCGTTCTGACGGCTAAAATCGGTCAGGTTCAGTTCCGTTGTTGTACCTGTGGTCACACAGACTTTAGCACCCTTCAGTTCCATTGCACTGGTAATGCCGCTGTCTTTGCGTACGGTAAACCCTTGGCCGTCATAAAAATTTGGTGACAGAAAATCGATCCCAAGTTGGGTGTCACGTGTCATTGTCCAAGTAGCAGTCCGAGACAGCAGATCGCTTTCGCCGTTTGCAAGTGCGGTAAAACGCGCTTGTGAACTGACGGATTGAATTTCAAGTTTTGTCTTATCACCGAAAACTGCGGCAGCTACTGCCTGACAAACGGAAACATCAAGGCCATACCAATTTCCTTCTGAATCCAGATTGTAATAGCCAGGTGAAGGCGGGCCAACTTGGCAACGTACGTGTCCGCGCTTTTTAACGATGTCGAGTGTGCTTTCAGCAGAAGCGACAGTCGCCCCTGTTGTCACCATCACAGCGGCAGCTGTAAGTGACGTTAAAATTGAAGTTAATTTCATTATTTATTCTCCCTGAACAGTTTGTTCGAGTTGAAGCTTACGAGCAGGGTGGTATATTCGCCAATGCTTTTATCAGCATACCTCATGCAATAATTGCATGAGTCGCGTCACGTCATTCTTAACCGTTATCAGTAATAGATCAGGTTTCAATGGTAGGTGGGTAGGTTTTCTCTTGCTGTAGCAAGACCTTCCAGAATTTTTCCACCCGTGGCTCATTATACTTGGTGCATCGGTAAATTCGGATTTCAACACGAATATCATCTGCTTTCTTGGCTGCCCGAACAAGCTGCCCACTTGCCAGTTCATTGGCAACAAGCATGCGTGGCAACCAAGCCAAGCCAAAACCTTCTACTGCCATTGCCTTCAAAGTTGTACTGATTGACGACTCATAAACCGATTTGAAAGTAAGGTTACTATACAAGCCTTCCATATAATTTTTGATCGGCCACGGAGAAGAATTGGAAAGGGTGTGAAGGCAGGGTATTGGTTCTGCGGGGTTATCTGGCAACCACCATCTTGGCGTTCCATCATCATTCGGGCTGGCCACCGGAACTAGGGTTTCCTCGGCAAGCTTTAACGAAGCAAACAATGCTGTATCAAACTGTATTCTATCTTCGGGAACAGCGTAACTGATAAATAGATCGACAGAATTATCTGCGAGTGCTGCAACATAGTCTGCGATTGTGCCATATTCTGTTTTGACACTAAACTGGTTGGCATCAATAAATGGTTGAAGAGTTTTTAACCAGCCGGGGATAAATACCTGCGCAAGAGTACCCAGCGTAGAAAATCGCATTCTTTCTTTGCCTTCCAAAACCTGCGTTTCAATATCTTTTTTACCAGCTTCGGCGAGATCAACAATTTCCTGCGCTACAGGCTGAAATAGTCGCCCAGCTTCGGTTAGTTGCGAAGGCTGTTGGCTGCGGTCGATAAGTGGGGCTTCGACCCAGGCTTCAAGGGCTTGAATGCGGCGGCTGAAAGCGGGCTGTGAAACACAACGTTGCTCTGCCGCAAGCCGAAAGTTTCCTGTTGAGCATAGCGTTAGGAAATCTTCCAACCACTTAAGTTCCATTGGGCGCCTGCTTTCGGTTTTCATAGGCATTCGGGGTGCCATTCCTGACACACTATGTAAAACCCTTTTGTATGTCTATGTTGTACGTTTCCAAATACTGTCATCATTAATTTTCAAAGTTAGAACGCTTCGACGAACAGAGGCTTTGTCCTGTACAGCCGCCATTGGCCATTTGTATTGCAAGCTATCATCAGGCCGATTGCACCAATCAAAAAAGAAGAAGCCCGCCTTCCCGAAGGCTGCCTCCACCGTTTAGTAATATTCAGGGGAAGAGATAGGGCCGAGGTCGGTTAGGCTTCTTCGCAGTAGTGGGAATCTCTTAGGCCTCCCAAGGTGATTATACGTTAAAATAGCACAAGGCTTTGTTTGTACGACCAAATAGGTTTGCATCACAGAGACGTAGCCTTTAGCCTTTTCCGCCAAACCTTTCCAAGGCCATTTGAAACACCGAGACATCCACGTTTCCGCCGGTGGCTATGGCTATGACTGCACCTGTTTGGATTTCATCTTGATGAAACAAAGCGGCAGCAAGGGCGGCGGCGCCACCTGGCTCGACCACGATTTTCAAACGGTCAAAGGCCAGAGCCATTGCATGTAAGCATTCGTTTTCGGTGACAACCAAGCCGGTCCCACACAGGCGTTTAAGAATGGGAAATGTCAGTTCACCCGGAGACGGCGTGATGATGGCATCGCATAAGGAGCCTGAACGGCGGGTATTGGTTTCAATTTTTCCTGATTTCAATGAACGTGCAACATCGTCAAAATCTTCGGGCTCGCAAGTGCGTACGGTGAAATCGGGGGACTGCTTTTCTAAAGCAAGTGCAATGCCAGAAGTTAGTCCGCCACCACCGCAACATACCAGAACATCGGCATCAGTGATGTCTTTCGCTGCGGCTTGCTCCGCGATTTCCAGGCCGATTGTACCTTGTCCTGCAATGACTTGCGCATTGTCGAAAGGTTTTACCAGAGACAAACGGCGGTTGTGGTTCACGCGGGCAGCGACGGTATCGCGATCTTCCGTTTCACGATTGAACAATACAACTTCAGCACCCAATGCTTTGGTGTTTTCTATTTTCACGAGCGGCGCATCTTCAGGCATGATGATCACGGATGAAATGCCGTGCAAATTGGCTGCAAGCGCTATGCCCTGTGCATGATTACCAGATGAAAATGCGATCACGCCACGTGCGCGCTCTTCTTCCGATAAAGCGGAAATGGCTGACCACGCGCCACGAAATTTGAACGATCCCGTGCGTTGCAGGCATTCCGCTTTTACGTAAAGCGGGCGACCGGCGATCTCATCAAGGAAAGGCGATGACAGAAGTGGTGTTCTAAAGGCTTTATTTTCCAGCCGTCTGGCAGCTGCATTAACCATTTCAAAGTTACTCATTATATGGCCTTTGCTATGTCTGGTATGTTGTGAAGCGTATTCAATGTGTTTTTTGGCACCCAAGGCAAGCGGTCTTGCGGTTCCCCCGCGCGGTTTACCCATACGGTTTGAAAGCCGAACTTGGTGGCCCCCGATGCATCCCATCCGTTGGATGATACAAACAGAACCTCAGCAGGTGTGCAATTAAATCGCTCGCAGACCATTTGATAAACGCTTGGGTCCGGCTTGAATATGCCAACGTCTTCGACGCTTAAGACATCATCTAAAACCGTGGTTAACCCTGCGGATTTCACGGCACCATTCAGCATGTCGGGTGATCCGTTGGACAAAATCGCGGTGTTCAATCCTGCAGTTTTTAATGCCGTTAGCATTTGCGGCACTTCTTCGTAGGCTTCCAGTTCCCAGTAAAGTGCCAGTAGGCGCTCTCGTAAGTCGGTGTCTGCTGACAGGCCGCTGGCTTCCAGCGCATAATCCAGTCCGTTTTGTGTGACTTCCCAAAAATCCGTATGCGCGTCCATAATGGCACGCAGCCATGTGTATTGCAGTTGTTTCAATCGCCAATCCGTAGCCACTTTTACCCAAACCTTGGCAAAAACCTCGCGGCCTGGCTCAGAAGCTGTGCGTCTTGCGGCAGCGGCAACGTCAAAAAGCGTGCCGTAGGCATCAAAAATGCATGTTGTGATTGTCATGTGTAAGACTCCTTTATTAAAGTCTTACACATGGTAAATCTGAATGGAATTGGAAAATCAGCTATTTTCGGTCTGGGCCATCCCAAGTACGTGATAGCCGCCATCAACGCAGATAATCTCACCTGTAGTACACTCGCCATAGTCAGAAGCAAGGTACACCGCCGTACCGCCAATAGATTCCAATGTTGCATTGGCACGCATTGGTGAATTGGCTTCCGTTGTGCGGAATGTCTTGCGTGCGCCGCCAATCGCGGCCCCTGCCAATGTCCGCATAGGGCCAGGGCTGATTGCATTCACACGAATACCGTCAGGGCCCAGATCATTTGCAAGATATCTTACCGCACTTTCTAGGGCGGCTTTTGCAATACCCATAACGTTGTAAAATGGTGTGACGCGGTTTGAGCCTTGATAGGTCAGGGTTAGAATGGTGCCGCCATCTTTCATCAACGGATGTGCGCGGCGCGCGACCTCGATCAGGGAATAGCAAGAGATATCAAGTGTGTTTTTGAAATTTTCGCGGCTGGTATTGACCACACGCCCAGTCAGCTCATTTTTGTCAGAAAATGCAATGGCATGGATTAGAAAATCAATGCTACCCCACTCTTTTTCCAAAGACGCAAACAGATTATCAAGTGATGCGTCATCACAAACATCCGCTTCAATGACAATGTTTGACCCCAGGCTTTCTGCCAGCGGTTTCACTCGCTTACCAAAACCTTCGCCCTGATAAGTGAATGCCAATTCCGCCCCATGGGCAGCCATTTCACGTGCAATGCCCCAAGCGATTGATTTGTCATTTGCCACACCCATGACCAGTCCGCGTTTGCCGCGCATCAGATCACCCATGATATTTACTCATCGCAATCGTACCATTGGTGCCGCCAAAGCCGAAGCTGTTGGAAATAACCGTGTCCAGCCCCGCATTCTCAACAAAATCAGTGGCAATCTCACCGGGTCTGATCGCAGGATCCAGAGTTTCGATATTTGCGGATGGCGCGATGAAATCATTTTCCAACATCAGCAGGCTATAAATTGCTTCGTGTACGCCAGCTCCGCCCAGACAATGGCCTGTCAGGGATTTAGTTGATGTAATGGGTGGTGTGCTGCCCTCACCAAATACACGGCGCACTGCTTCAACTTCTGTCACGTCACCTGCCGGTGTGGATGTGCCATGGGCATTGATGTAGTCAACCTTACGATCTCCAAGAGTGTCAAGCACCAGTTTCATAGACCGTTCGGCACCTTCACCTGAAGGTGCGACCATGTCGTGGCCATCGGATGTGGCGCCATAACCGGTGACTTCGGCGTAAATCTTGGCACCACGTGCCAAAGCGTGATCAAGCTCTTCTAGAACCACAACACCCGCACCGCCCGAAATGACAAAGCCATCACGGTTTGCGTCAAATGCGCGGGATGCTTTCTCGGGTGTGTCATTGTACTTTGACGACATCGCGCCCATTGCGTCAAACAGGCAGGACAAAGTCCAGTCCAACTCTTCGCCGCCGCCGGCAAAGACAATATCTTGTTTGCCGAACTGAATTTGCTCAACGCCGTTTCCGATGCAATGCAAAGATGTGGTGCAGGCGCTTGTGATCGAATAATTTACGCCCTTGATTTTGAACGGCGTAGCCAGACATGCAGAGTTGGTGGACGACATGCCGCGCGTCACCATGAATGGCCCCATACGTTTTGGCGCCCCTTTTTCGATGACGATCTTATGGGCCTGAAACAGGTTTATCGTGGACGGGCCACCTGACCCCATGACCAGACCCGTGCGTTCATTTGAAACATCGCTGTCTTCCAGTCCGCTGTCTGCAATCGCCTGTTCCATGGCTAGATAATTGTAAGCCGCACCCATACCCATAAAGCGCATCTGGCGTTTGTCGATATGTTCTGCCGGGTTGATTTTTGGCATGCCGTGCACTTGGCTGCGAAATCCGTGCTCTTTGTAATCGTCGGCAAAGCTGATGCCCGATGTACTGTTCTTCAAAGATGCAAGAACTTCTTCTTGGTTATTTCCGATTGAGGAGATTATCCCCAAACCCGTGATGACAACGCGGCGCATATCTGGCCTCCTTCATAAACTGAATTATTTGGCTAAGGTGATTAGCTGTCTGCTGCTGCTAACCCTACTTTCATATCTTTTACAGCGTAAATCTGCTCGCCGTCTGCGAAGATTTTACCGTCTGCAACACCCATTTTCAATCGGCGATCGATCACGCGGGTAAAATCAACCTGATAGGTGATCATTTTGCGTTCGGGCGTGACCATTCCGGAAAATTTCACTTCACCGACACCAACCGCAAAGCCTTGACCCAACATTCCGCGCCAACCCAGATTGAAACCGGTTAGTTGCCATAGTCCGTCTAGGCCAAGACAGCCGGGCATAACGGGATTACCCGGGAAGTGGCATTCAAAAAACCAAAGGTCGGGCGTAATATCAAATTCTGCAATAACATGCCCTTTGCCATGCTCACCACCATCAGCCGAAATATCTGTGATGCGGTCCATCATCAACATCGGTGGCAAGGGAAGTTGTGCGTTACCTTGGCCAAACAATTCACCGCGGGCGCATTTAATCAGCCCGTCTTTATCATAGCTAGTTGGTCTGTCGGACATAAGTGCCTGCCTTTATGTAATTCGTATTGTCAAATAAGTATCACGACTTTTGCCAGACTAGCAATAGGCGGCGACATATATGCGGACAGACTGAAGTTGTGTTTTGGTTGAACTTTTGAAATTTTGCAGCCATAATAATGTGCGAAGCGTTGATACTGAGGTTTTTATGCATATCGAACCACATATACGCGGCCAGAAATGGCTGGAAAGTAAAGGGGTACGCCCGACAAAGCAAAGGCTGGCACTGGCAAGTTTACTTGTGGGTGACGGGCAGGATCGGCATGTGACAGCAGAAAGTCTGTTTGAAGCGGTTTCAAAGACAAAAGAACCTGTTTCGCTGGCAACGGTTTATAATACATTAAGGTTATTTTGCGAAGCAGAACTGTTGAACGAAATAACGGTAGAAGGCAATACATCGTATTTTGACACACGCATAGATCAACATCCGCATTTTTATTGGGAAGATGCCAAGGTGCTGACCGACGCGCCTACCGATACATTGAAGTTTGAAAGTATTCCAATGCCACCGACGGGCACTGAAATTGCACGGGTTGATGTGGTTATTCGGTTACGTAAAACCGATTAGGCCTTCACGCTAGAACCACTGGCCAGGTTCCATAAAACCATGATCCATAAGTTGTTGAGAATTCCAGCGGAACTTGACAGATTTTGACCAGATAAAATTATCAATTTCGAATGTGGATCCCGGATTCGTCTTCAGACTTTTAGCCGTTCTGAATGAACAGATTGTAATCGTTGTATTATGGTGCCACGGGCAAGAATATGTATTGTATTCGGAGTCATTGAAATACCCGTTTGATGATATTTCCAACCCGGGCTGTGGCTTAAACAAGGCCACGCGGTTCAGTCGACGTTTTTGATGAGGTAAATGCTCTTCAAATCGCCACTTCAATCCACCATAAACGTCAAGTTGCCGATCTTGCGGCTCACCTGCTATATAGCGTTGTAACGCATAATAACCGGCACTATCGAAATGGGCATCTTCAAGTGAAAAGCCATCTTTTGCCTTGCCTAAATCATCCGGGTAAAGGTCTATTATATAAGTAAAGACAGAGTTGCGTTTTTCTTCGGTTGCAAACTCTGTCAGATCGGCAATTGAACGGTTTTCGCAGAATGGGAAATGTAGGTATTCCGCATTAAAACAATAATAGATCCAACGATCTGGAAACAGCTCGATTAAACGATTAACAAAAGGTGATACATCTGAGAAAAAAGAATCTTCAATATTTATTGCGGTACACAGATCGATACAACTTTCCGGCAATACCAAATCTTCACGTTTGAGTACGAAAAGATTTTCAAAACCCAGTCGTGCATGATGGCGTATGCATGAACTTAACCCGGTTAAGTCCTCGGCAAAAATAAAGCCGACAGGGCCCTTGGCCAGAGTTTTATCTGGAATGTCGAATAATAATTTTGCCATCTTGCTCACACTACCACCACCATAACATATTGCTTTTACATGATCTATTGAACTTATAGTAAAAATCCAGCTTCGACGACAATAAAAAACCCACATAGTTTGATTGTCAAAGCTTGAAAACCATTAAACAGCTTATACATGCAGGTTATACAATGGGCAGAGGGGCTGACAAATGTTGTCTGAAAATCAACAGATTTATAAGCGCAATGAGGATTTTAATCCGCAGAACAGTGTTGAGCAAAAAGAGCAAGAGGTCATACTGACTTTAACAACACAAATCGTGTCTTCGCACTTATCCAGATCAGAACTACCGGCTGATGAAGTACCGCAGTTTATTGAAACCATTCATGCAACGCTTGTTGAGCTATCCGTTCAAGATAACACGCATACGCGCCAGGAGCCTGCACTTCCAGTTGAAGATTCCATAACGCCGGATTTCATTTACTGTCTTGAAGACGGAAAAAAATTCCGCATGCTCAAGAAGCATCTGCGGGCATGTTATGATATGTCGCCTGAGGAATATCGTGCAAAATGGGGGTTAAGTGCAGATTACCCGATGGTTGCCCCGAATTATGCGATTAAAAGACAGGAATTGGCAAAACTAAGCGGCTTGGGCAAACCCCGTAAGTAACAAGATACCGTTGCAGATCTGGGATTTGCGGTGTAAAGGCCACATTTCCATGCACTGATCTAGGTCATATCGTTATGCCAACTGAGAAAAAGCTTTTTATCAAAACTTATGGCTGTCAGATGAATGTCTATGACAGCGAAAGGATATCTGATGCTTTGGCCCCAGCGGGTTATTCTGTAACAACAGATGAAAATGCCGCTGATCTTGTGCTGTTGAATACGTGTCATATTCGCGAAAAAGCGGCTGAAAAAATTTATTCCGAACTTGGCCGCCTTAAGCAGTTGAAGATTAAGAAACCTGAAATGAAGTTCGGCGTGGCAGGCTGTGTTGCACAAGCAGAAGGCCAAGAGATTATCCGGCGTCAACCGATGGTGGATTTTGTGGTTGGTTCACAAGCATACCACCGTTTGCCGGAAATGGTAAAAACCGTGGATAACGGCGGCAAGCCTGTGGAAATTGACTTTCCGGAAGAAGATAAGTTTGATCATATCGTGCGCTCCAAAGCGCGGCGTAAGCTACCTAGTGCGTTTTTAACCGTGCAAGAAGGCTGTGATAAGTTTTGCGCCTTTTGCGTTGTCCCCTATACACGTGGTGCCGAAGTTTCGCGACCTGCACAGAAAATTATCGATGAAGCGAAACAACTGGTCGACCAAGGTGTGGTTGAGATCAATTTATTGGGCCAAAATGTGAACGCCTATCATGGGCAGGGCACGGATGGTGAATGGTCGCTGGCACGCCTTATTCGCGAATTGGCAAAAATAAACGAGCTTAAGCGCATTCGGTTCACGACTTCGCACCCCAATGATATGGATGATGATCTGATTGCCGCGCATGGCGATACGCAAAAATTGATGCCCTATCTGCATCTTCCGGTTCAGGCGGGTTCAGATAAAATACTTAAAGCCATGAACCGGCATCATACGGCGGAGGAATATCTGAAACTCATTGAACGTATCCGTGCTGCACGTAGTGATATTGCTTTATCCGGTGATTTTATTGTCGGCTTTCCGGGCGAAACAGAGGATGACTTCCAAAAAACTTTGGCGCTGTGCGAAGAAGTTAAGTACGGGCAAGCCTATTCGTTTAAGTATTCCACCCGCCCGGGAACACCGGCAGCTGGTTTGGATCAAGTGGATGAGGTGGTAAAAGCTGACAGGTTACGTCGCTTACAGCAGCTGTTAACCCAGCATCAAATGGAATTCCAACTGTCTATGGTTGGAAAAACTCTGTCGGTTTTACTGGAAAAACCCGCGCGCGACCCGGGACAATTGGTTGGTAAATCGGAATATTTACATGCGGTGCATATGGATGCAAAGCCAGAACTGATAGGGACTATTGTTCAGGCAAAAGTGACACGGACTGAGCGAAATTCCTTGGGCGCACAGATAGTTGATACTATCTAAGTGCTATTTCGTTGCATGTTTTTACGATTGTGCGCACATTTGTTATTACCACTACATGGAACATATTTGACTAGAATTTGTATTTTGAAGATTTCCTTTCACTATTTGTAGTTTTTTGATACACTTCACCCATATAAAACAGGTGTGCAGTAGGTTTGTACGTTAACAGGCTTAAAAAGTTGAGAGTATTGGGGGATCAGAGGTGAGTAAAAGGCTTTTGAAATGTGTTGCAGTGGCGTTTGCTGGAGTTTCCATAGCGTCAACAGCACTCGCAGGTAATGATAACAGCATTGTAAAACAAACAGATTTAAGAGAACGGTATGTTCCGGGGATCTGGGTTGACCCTGACGGTTGTGAACATTGGGTTATGGATGACGGCGTCGAAGGATATATGACACCACATGTAACGCGCGACGGTATTCCCGTTTGCAGTCGTGGAAATACTTGTGCGGTGATTAACTCTGATCAGTTATTTGCTGTGGATAAATGGTATTTAAGCAATTCCAACCGCGCGCGATTGAAAAAGTTTTTTCAAAATGCTGGTGCTACCACATATATAATCGATGGTCATACGGATGGTGATGCAGGTGACGCATATAACATGCGCCTTTCAAAGCGCCGCGCCCAGGCTGTTGCAAAAGTGGCTCAAGGCGCTGGGGTGACAGCGCAGGCGCGATGGTATGGTGAACGTGTGCCTCTGGCATCAAACAGAACCCACGCGGGCAAAGCAAAAAACCGCCGTGTCGAAATCACATGTGTCCGCTAGGCTGGAAGGAAAATTAATGATATTTATAAAAACAGTTCCGTTCGCACTTCTGGCTATGTTAGTTGCAGGATGTGACGTTCCTAAAAAGAATAAAACTGTCGATAATGGCTTTGACAGCAAGCGTTTAAGCGAATTGAAGGCCGGTATTTGGGTTGACCCTCGTGGCTGCGATCACTGGATTATTGACGATGGTGTAGAAGGCTATCTGTCGGCACGGCTAGATAAATACGGTAAACCGGTGTGTTCTGGAATTGCGCCACCGAATACAACCATTGGCAAGTACAAAAGCGGCAGTCCTTTTGGCGACCCAACCAAGTCTCTTTAATCTTCAGATATGTTAACGCGATACAGTGAATAGAGAGCATATCCAGATAATAAAGCTGTGTTTATTACAGATTTAACAGATAAATGACTTGCGAAACTTTGCATATCTTGCGACTATTTTGATAAACTAATCGCACGGAGGCAACTTTGGCGGACATCGCCCCAACAATTCCACATAGCAAAGCAACAAGCCCTGAAACTCTGCTAAATTTTTCTGACAATAGACATCTAATTGATTTATGCGGCGCGTTAGACCGCAATCTTTCACACATAGAATCTGCGTTGAATGTCCAACTGGTTCGGCGCGGGAATGAGATTATCATAATGGGGGATGAAAAACCCCAGAATGAAGCGGCTCTTATTCTTAAATCCCTTTATCAACGTGTCGAGCAAGGTAAGCCGGTAGAACCTGCCGATATTGATGCCGCTATTAGATTTGGGGGTAAGCAACGCGATGAAACACGTTCTTCAATCGGTCAGATTGAAATGTTTAAAGGTGGCCATCTAGAGATAAGAACGCGCAAGAAAACAGTTGAGCCGCGCACGATTACACAAAAATCCTATGTCGAGGATTTGTTCGCCAAAGAGCTTGTATTTGGCCTTGGCCCTGCGGGAACCGGCAAGACATACCTTGCTGTAGCTGCTGCATCCTCTATGTTTATCAACGGCTTAGTAGATAAAATCATCCTTGCGCGCCCCGCTGTTGAAGCGGGCGAAAGGCTGGGTTTCTTACCTGGTGATATGAAGGAAAAAGTCGATCCATATATGCTGCCGCTTTATGATGCATTGAACGACTTCTTCCCATCCAAACAAGTGGAAAAACTGATTGAAGACGGGCGTATCGAAATTGCGCCGCTTGCGTTTATGCGAGGGCGTACGCTGAGCAATGCCTATGTGGTGCTGGACGAAGCGCAAAATGCGACAACGATGCAGATGAAGATGTTCTTAACCCGCATGGGCGAAGGCTCTCGTGTGGCTATCACAGGTGATATGAGCCAGATAGATTTGCCGCGCAGCATACCCTCTGGTCTGGTCGAGGCAGAGAAAATATTACGTGATGTCAAAGGTATCGGGTTCACTTACTTCAAGACCGAAGATATTGTCCGCCACCCTATGGTGGCTAAAATCATCACGGCATACGATAAATTCGCCAAAACGAATGGATAACGTTGTTGAAGTTGTTATAGCTGACGATCTTTGGAATGTGTTTGATCTTGAACAGATAGCAAATTGCGCATTTGATGCTGTGGCCGCCAAACTGGATCTTGTGGATGGCCCATACGAGCTAAGCATACTGGCCTGTGATGATACCCGCATAGCAGCATTGAACACAGAGTTTCGTGGTAAACATACCCCGACGAATGTTCTGTCCTGGCCCAGCTATGATCTTGGCCCCGATGTGCCAGGGGGCAAACCGCTGGTATTGCCCCCGGCTGATTTTGGTGATCCATATGTAAATATTGGCGATATTGCCATTGCCTATCAAACCTGCCTGCAAGAAGCGAATAAGGCAGGTATTGAACCACAACACCACATTACCCATTTACTGATACATGGAATATTACATCTTTTGGGCTATGACCATGAAACCGATACTGATGCAGAAATGATGGAAACACTGGAAATTGAATTATTGGCAAGCAAGGGTATTGGAAATCCTTATAAAAATGTGTAATTTGATCGTGATTATTGGAAAGAGGCTATGAACGACACAATTGAAGGTTCTTCTAGTGCGGCGCACAGCGCGCAGCCGGAAGATAAAAAAGAACCGATGGGTTTTTTAAAGCGCTTGTTTGCAGGCAAAAGCGATGCGGATAAGGATACCACCTCTGACACAGATAAAATGTTGCACGCAAGTAGCCTGAAAATCCTTAGTGATATTCGGGTTGATGATGTTGCGATCCCGCGAGCCGATATTATTGCCGCACCGAATGATTTGAAGCTTGAAGGACTACTGAAAGTATTCAAGGAAAGCGGCCATTCACGGTTACCCGTTTACAATGATGCTTTAGATAACCCACAAGGGTTACTGCACTTAAAAGACCTAGCGCTTAAATATGGTTTTAACGGGAAAGTCACACGGTTTTCCATCAAGCACATGTTGCGGCCGTTGTTGTTTGTACCACCTTCAATGACAATAGATATTCTGCTTCAGAAAATGCAATCTGATCGTATCCATATGGCATTGGTCATAGATGAATATGGCGGTGTTGACGGTTTGGTCACTATTGAAGATTTGATTGAACAAATTGTCGGTGAAATAGAAGATGAGCATGATATTGAAGGGGAAAACCTTTGGGTTGAAGAAAAAACCGGCGTTTACCTATGTCAGGCCCGCACCCCTTTGGATGAAATTGAAAAAGTGCTTAAAACGGATTTTGCCAGTGATGTGGACGATGAGGATATTGATACAATTGGCGGTCTTATCACGATGATGATTGGCCGGGTGCCGGTGCGTGGCGAGGTTATTAAACATCCCAATGGGTTTGAATTTGAAGTCGTCGACGCTGATCCGCGTCGCATCAAAAAAATACGCGTTTGCAGGTCACTAAAACGGTGATTGTCACGCAATTGGAAAAGCTGATCAGCTGGCTGGAACGCGGACAAAGGCGCATGTGGATATTGGCTGTTCTGCTGGGCTTTATTCTGGCTTTGGGGCAAGCACCTGTTTCGTTTCCAATAGGTGTCATTTTCTCTATTCCTATTCTGGGGTATTGCGCATTTCGGGTGAAAACCCGGAAACAGGCTTTTGCTGTAGGCTGGTGGGCGGGGTTTGGATATTTTGGCTTAAGTATGATCTGGCTGGTAGAACCGTTTTTTGTTGAACCCGAAAAACATGCAATTTTGGCACCTTTTGCCCTGTTTGGAATGGCATCTGGCCTCGCACTGTTTTGGGGTGGCGCATTTGCCTTTTCCAAACAATTTAACGCGGGCCTGGGGCGATATATTGTCGGGCTTTCTGTTGCATGGGCCATTGCTGAATACCTACGGTCGGTTCTGTTCACGGGCTTTCCATGGGGGCTATTAGGCTACACATGGATTGAAACGCCGATAGCGCAGTGGGCATCTGTTGTCGGCCCTTTTGGGTTGGTATTTATAACCACCTTTGGCGGCCTGTTGATGCTGAGTTTCCCCAAGAAGCGTATTGCCGGACCCGTTATGACATTATTGTTTTTCGGTATTTTATGGGGAGGGGGCGCATGGCGTATTCCGAATGCGCAAATCAAACAGGAAACCGAAATACGTGTCCGTTTGGTTCAGCCAAACGCACCGCAACATCAGAAATGGGATCCGGAATGGATAGGGGTGTTTTTCAGGCGCGGACTGGAACTGACAACCGCACCTGCAAAACGGCCTGTTGATCTTATAATCTGGCCTGAAACTTCGGTGCCATTTGCCTTGCAGGATCATGCGGGAGACCTGAAAATTCTGTCAGATGCCGCAGGCCCCAGTGCCCAGATAATTGCGGGTATCAGACGGTTTGAAGGGGGTAAGCTGTATAATTCAATGGTTCATCTGGATCAAAAGGGGGGATTAGTGGCAGTTTACGACAAATCTCATCTGGTGCCATTCGGCGAGTATATACCGTTTTCCCAATACCTGTCCGGCCTTGGCCTGCGTGGCTTGGCTGCAAACCTGCAAGGCTTTGCGGCGGGAAACGGACCAGAGGTTATTTCGGCATTCGGCCTGCCATCTTATCTGGCAATGATTTGTTATGAAGCAATTTTTCCGTCATTTGCCCGTATAGCTACAAACCGGCCAGAGTTTCTGATGCACATTACCAATGATGCGTGGTTCGGTAATACGATAGGCCCTTTCCAACACTTGGTTCAGGTACGTTTCCGTACCATAGAACAAGGATTGCCTGCTGTACGCGCGGCAAATACCGGCGTTTCGGCTGTGATAGATCCATACGGGCGCATTGTCAGCCGTTTAAAACTGAATGAGGCAGGGTTTCTGGATGCTGACCTTCCAATTCCAATTCGTAAGACGATATATGCATTCACGGGCGATTTACCATTTCTGCTATTGCAGCTATTCTTGATTTTAACGGCTAAATATGTGACATTTAGATCAAGGATATCTGGCTCAGCCCAATAATAGACCTGCTTCACAATAGGTTATTTTTATGCGAGGAAGTGCCTGGAGGTATCATTTTATGAAAGCTTTGAAGATTTTAAGTGCACAACCTGCATTGTTTTTTCGACTATCGGGCATCCGCCTTACAGATTTCAACGCCCTGGTTGCGACACTTCATCCGATCTGGTTGAAAAGTGAGGAGAAACGCCTGTCCCGCAAAGACAGGCAACGTGCGATTGGGGGTGGGATGAACTATCGCCTGGAGTTCGCAGAACAGCTTCTGCTCTGCCTGATGTATTACCGAACCTATACCAGCCATGCTTTTATGGGGCTTGTATTCAATGTATCCTCTCCGACAGTTTGCCGCCGCATTCAAGCCATGACAGAGTTGATGGCAGGCCATTTTCGGATGCCTGAACGTAAAGTAAAGTTGTCGGAAGTGGAAAAGGCTGATCTGCTTTACCTGATGATTGATGGTACTGAGCGTCCAGTTCAACGGCCCGGGAAGCCCTCGGCTCGAAAAGCAAAATATTCTGGCAAGAAAAAGAAGCACACGGCGTCCCACCAGATCATCACAGATGACAAGAAGTGTATACTGGCTGTTGGATGCGCCCATGACGGGCGCAAACATGACAAGCGTATTTATGATGAGACCCGCGTGGATAGGCCCCCTGATATACTTACCCTTGGGGATTTAGGATATCTGGGGACATCACTGGAAATCCCCCTGAAAACATCAAAGAAAAAACCACTTACGAAAGAAGAACAAGAATACAATACATGGCATTCAAAACTACGCATTGGCGTAGAGCACGGTATTGGCCGCATGAAAAAGTTCAATATATTTTCGGATATTCACCGCAACAACCAACAACAAAACATGATTGCCAAGAATGTCGGAGCACTCGCAAATATGAATTTGAAAACAGTTTGACAAAACGGGTGGGGATACTTGTGTCTAAAAATATTCGACCCTATTGTGAATCGGGTCTAATATCATTGACGCTGTGCAACAGGCCTACTACTTCATTAACAACCATCGCTACAACGGCTTCCTGACGTGGCGGTTTAATCATACTGGAGCGTATAAATGTCCCGAAAAAACTTCCTATTTACCTCGGAATCTGTATCAGAAGGCCATCCCGATAAAATCTGTGACCGTGTATCAGATGCCATACTGGATGCATTCCTTGCAGAAGAAGAGCTAGCCCGCGTGGCTTGCGAAACATTTGCAACAACCGACCGCGTTATTGTTGGCGGCGAAGTTGGCCTGTCATCACCTGAGAAACTAGACGATATGATGGGGCGTGTTGATAGCATCGTGCGCAATGTTGTTAAGGATGTGGGCTACGAGCAAGAGGGCTTTCACTGGAAAAACCTGAAAGTACAGAATTACTTGCACGCACAATCCGCACATATCGCACAAGGTGTTGATAATGCGGGCGCTGGCGATCAGGGCATTATGTTCGGCTATGCCGTGAATGAAACAGACGATTTGATGCCGGCCCCCATTCAGTATTCTCACGCAATTTTGCGCACATTGGCCGAGGCCCGTAAATCGGGCGAAGCATCTGTGCTTGGGCCAGACAGCAAATCACAGCTTTCGGTAAACTATGTTGACGGTAAACCCGTTGGTGTATCGTCCATCGTTTTATCAACACAGCACTTGGATGCCTCAATGACATCACAAGATGTGCGCGCGGTGGTGGAACCCTACATCCGCAAAACCCTGCCCGAAGGCTGGATTACTGCTGCTACCGAATGGCACGTGAACCCGACAGGCGCTTTCGTGATCGGTGGCCCTGATGGGGACGCAGGCCTGACAGGCCGTAAAATTATTGTCGATACATATGGTGGTGCTGCCCCGCACGGTGGCGGTGCATTTTCCGGTAAAGACCCAACCAAAGTTGACCGATCTGCTGCATATGCAGCACGTTATCTGGCTAAAAATGTTGTGGCGTCCGGCATGGCAGAGCGCTGCACAATTCAGTTGTCATACGCCATTGGTGTAGCCAAGCCGTTGTCGATCTATTGTGACACACATGGCTCTGGCCAAGTGCATGAAAGTGAAATTGAAAAAGCCGTGGCAGAGATCATGGATCTGACACCGACAGGTATCAAAGACCATCTGCAATTGACCCGCCCGATTTACGAACGCACTGCTGCTTACGGCCACTTTGGCCGCAAACCCACAAATGACGGCGGGTTTTCCTGGGAGAAAACCGATTTAGTGGAGGCTTTGAAAAAGGCGGTTTGATCGCCCCTTGATCACTTGTACATGAAAAGATATTGAGGCCCCAAGACCCCTTGGGGCCTATTTTTTGGATTAATCACATGACAGATAAATCACCATCTGGTGCCCCGTGGCGTAACTTTTATGGCCGCCTGAAGGGTAAGCATATGAAAGATACGCAAAAGGGTTATGTTGTCGAAGATTTGGCCGCTCTTTCCTTGCCTAATGTGACTTGGGAAGATAACCCAGAGCGCACCCAAGTGGACATGAAAACCCAGTTTGGCGGCAATCCTGTCTGGTTGGAAGTAGGCTTTGGTGGCGGGGAACACATGGTGCATCAGGCGGTTGAAAACCCTGAGGTTCAGTTTCTGGGGTGCGAACCATATATCAACGGCGTGGGTATGCTGTTGGGTAAAATCCGCAAAGATGGCGTAAAGAACATCACTCTGCACGCAGGTGATGCGCGTGATGTAATGGATATTTTGCCCACAGGTTCAATTGACCGCGCGTTTCTTTTATATCCCGACCCTTGGCCCAAGAAACGCCATCACAGGCGGCGTTTCGTGACGCCTGAACATCTTGATCCTTTGGCGCGTTGCCTGAAAGCAGGCGCGATATTCAGAGTGGCTACTGACATCGAAGATTACGTGCGCCAAACCATGGAACAGATGTTCGCGCGCAACGATTTTGAATGGCTGGCAGAAGGTCCGGATGATTGGCGCGTGGCATGGCCTGATTGGCATTCAACACGATATGAACAAAAGGCCCTGCGCGAAGACCGTACACCACATTACATGACGTTCCGCAAACTCTGACCGCTTGGCAACCCGTGGGATTTGGCGTAAGTCCTTGAACAAGCAAGAATAGGACACCTCCATGTCAGGTCACGGCACCCCCATCCCAATGCAATCGCGTGCAGGCGGCCCTTTAAAGGGCACAGCAGAAATCCCGGGCGACAAATCTGTATCACACCGATCCCTGATCTTGGGCGCATTAGCCGTAGGTGAAACCAAAATCAGCGGCTTGTTGGAAGGTGACGATATTCTGGACACCGCCAAAGCTATGTCAGCCCTTGGGGCAGACGTAAAACGCGTAGACGATGGTGAGTGGCGGGTAAACGGTGTCGGTGTTGGCGGCTTTGCCGAACCCGATGATGTAATTGACTGCGGCAATGCAGGCACAGGTGTGCGCCTGATCATGGGCGCGGTAGCGACCAGCCCGATCACAGTGACCTTCACAGGTGATGCCTCTTTACGCTCGCGACCGATGGGGCGGATCACTGATCCGTTAACCTTGTTCGGGGCGCAAACTGTTGGCCGCGAAAACGGGTTGTTGCCGCTTACACTTGTGGGCGCACGTGAACCGATGCCGGTGCGCTATACCTCACCGCACGCTTCTGCTCAGATTAAATCTGCGGTGCTTTTGGCAGGATTGAACACGCCCGGTAAAACCGTGTTGGTCGAAAAAGAGAAAACCCGCGATCATACCGAACGGATGTTGCGCGGTTTCGGTGCGGAAATTGAAACTGTTGAAACCGATGCGGGTTTTGAAATCACCCTGACAGGCCAACCTGAATTGCTAGCGCAAACCATTGCGGTGCCACGTGACCCCAGCTCAGCCGCTTTTCCCGTTTGTGCCGCACTGATCGTGGAAGGCTCTGACATCCTTGTGCCCAACATCGGGCTGAACCCGACACGCGCAGGACTTTTGACCACATTAAAAGAAATGGGCGCAGACATCACTTTTGAAAATGCTCGCGAAGAAGGCGGTGAGCCTGTGGCCGACCTGCGGGTAAAAGCCAGCAAACTGACGGGCATTGAAGTTCCCCCTGAACGCGCGCCCAGTATGATCGACGAATACCCGATCCTGTCCGCCGTAGCATCTTTTGCCAGCGGTAAAACCGTGATGCGCGGCATCAAGGAATTGCGCGTCAAAGAATGCGACCGCATAGATGCGATGGCACGCGGGCTGGAAGCCATGGGCGTGACCATTGAAGAAGGCGAAGATTATCTAATCGTGCATGGGCAGAATGGCGATGTAAAAGGCGGCGGGAAAGCCGCGACATTCTTTGACCATCGCATTGGCATGTCATTCCTGTGTATGGGATTGGCCACAAAACAGGCTGTCAGCATTGATGACGGGGCAGCTATTGCCACCAGCTTTCCGATTTTCGAAGAGCTTATGAAAGGCTTAGGGGCCAGTATCACACGGAGCAATCGGTGAGTTTCACAGTTGCAATAGACGGCCCCGCGGCCTCTGGAAAAGGTACGATTTCACGTGCTGTGGCAGCACATTTCGGTTTTGCCCATCTTGATACAGGGCTTTTGTACCGTGCCGTTGGCAAAAAAGTTATGGCCAGTGGCGGCAATCTAGAAAATGCAGTGGAAATGGCGCAAGAACTTACAGCTGATGATCTGGTAGCTGATGATTTGCGATCCGCGGCTGTGGCCGAAGCTGCAAGCCGTATAGCACCTATTCCACAGGTGCGAGCCGCTCTTACCCAGTACCAGAAAACTTTCGCAAAACAAAAAGGTGGAGCGGTTTTAGACGGGCGTGATATTGGCACCGTTATCTGCCCCGATGCAGAGGTAAAGCTGTTTGTGACTGCCAATGCGGAAGTTCGCGCACATCGTCGTTTCATGGAATTGTCGCAGAAGGATGAAGATATTACTGAAATTCAGGTCCTAGCTGATATTCATGCCCGCGATGCCCGTGATACAAGCCGTGACATAGCCCCAATGGTTGCTGCACCGGATGCTTTGGTTCTTGATACATCAAAAATGTCGATCGCACAGGCTATAGCCGCGGCACTGGCCGTTATTGAGAAAAAACGTAGTTAAAGTATGATCGAAAACAGATATGGCGTGATAGCTAAATAATATCTGTGGTACGGCCCCATTATAAAATCATAGACAGCGCCGTTTAATTGATGCCGTAAATAATTCCATATACTGAAAAGTTTAAATGGTGCCCGAGGGTAGATTTGAACTACCGACACGAGGATTTTCAGTCCACTGCTCTACCCCTGAGCTACTCGGGCACTTGTTTGCGTTCGCCAAAAACAACGCTGGGTCGGGGCGTTTTAGGATAGGGGGGGCATGCTGGCAAGAGGGAATATGCTTTGTTAATGTAATTTCTGATTATCAAGCTTTGAAGGTGTAGTCACAACAAAAAACCCCCCTTAATATAAGGGAGGTTTTTAAATGTATTAGTTTGTCGATTAGGTCCGTTTGCGGCGAAGCAAGCCTAGTGCGCCTAAAGCAGCAACCAGAAGCGGCATACCTGCCGGAATTGGCACTGGTGATGGACCTTGGCCTTCATCAAGTGAAACATTGTCCAGAATGAAACCACCATTTAAACCGGTGCCGTCGAAAACAACGCGATCAACATTGCCGAACAAACCACTAAACAATGTCATGTAGCCAGCCCCAAGATTTGCAACGGCCAGTGATCCTACAGAGAAGCCGCCCAGGAAACCCTCTACGGTAATCCCAAGACCACCTAGGTTACTACTCCCTGCTGACGCTGCATCAAAATTACCAAGCGAAAATGTACCGCCGCCGTTTTTTTCAATAAAGATACGGGTATTTCTGTCATTCAACATAACCCCTGTACCATTGCTAGGCAAACTGAAACCCGTACTGGTAATCTCATGAAAATGTTGCTGGTCACCCACCACATTTCCGATGTCAAACCCCAACCGTGTAATCGGCGCGTTATAAATCGTGTTGTTGACACCTTCGAAGGTTAAAACCGCAGCACTTGCGGATACACCTGAAAGTGAAGCAGCAATTACCGCCGCTGGTATAATTTTACGTAAATCCATACTGGAACTCCTTATTAAAAACACATAATAGACACAATATATTACGTAATCGTGAGCTTTGCAATATTTTACATATTATACATGTAGTTAGAGTAAAACAGCTTTGGAGTTTCCCGATTTGCCAAAGATTCATTTACGTTTAATTGACAAATACATAGTTTTATTCTGGCGCTTATAATATTATGGATATTATTTAAGTATTTGAATCTATTAACTATATATTATTTAATCATGAAGTATGTGTTTTACCGCTAAATCAGAAGCCTATTTCACAACCCAATAATCTGTATTGTCGTGATGTAGTTTTACTGCAACATGTATCTACATGTTTGTGAAAGCTTTTTTAGGTTGCAGCATGTCTGATCATTGAAAAAACCTTGTTAGTGTAACTTATGATTCTGTGGTAAATACTCTGTTGGAATACTATCTTCATCATCGGTTTCTGCTGCTGGAATAGCATAGCTTCCAGTTAACCATTTTCCCAGATCGATGTCGGCACAGCGTTTGGAACAGAACGGGCGGTAATTGACACCGGGTTGTTTTTTACAGATCGGGCAACTCATATTTATATGACTTCTGATAGGGGCAGGCGTTCGCGTTTTCGTTGCAATTCATAATGTCCTAACGGCGTCCATCCGACAAGGATAGTATCAATGCTGTCGGTCTTGAATGCACGGCGCAGTTGGGTCTCAATCGTACGCCGTTCGGCCTTGGGGCTGGGGGCGAAATCGATAACGATCTGGCCACCCAAGCCGCGCAGGCGTAATTGTCGTGGTAAATCTTTTGCAGTTGCTATATTGGCTTTCAATCCTGCGGAAAGGGAAAAATCCGTACCGGTGTTCACGTCTACGGCAACCAATGCGCGGGTGGGTTCAATGACCATGGATGCACCACCTGACAGTGGACATTCGGGGTGCTCCAGCGCGTGGATGTGATCCCAGACGCCCAAGGTTTCAAAGCACTCTTCTTCATCAATCACCTGATCGATGTCACCCCAGTTTGCCCATGCCTGTTCAGCGGCATCGGGAGCATCCAATAACAGTTCGGGCGCACCTGCATCGTCGCTTAATACAGCGACCGCACCTTGCAGCATTGTAGCGATATTGGCAGAGATGTCCGCGTCATTGGCACCTTCACAGGCAGAGCGTAAGATCAGCCCGCAACCATCGGGCGCATCGTCAAATGCCTCATGCGCAATTTCATGCAGTCGCAAGCGTTCGTCTTCATCCCGAATACTTCGTGCGATATTTATGCCAGGTGCGTTTGGTGTGACGATAGCGTAGCGGCTTTTGAATAACAGTTTGTTAGCGACAGGGGCGGCTTTGCCGATTTCTGCGTGTGTGCTGATCTGTACCAGCAAAGTAGTCCCCGCAGCGATTCCCTTGGCTTGTTTCAGAAAGCCCTTTTGACCACGCCCCAAATTCACGATAATACCGTTTTGCCCTTTCATGGGTTGTGTCGCTTTCGCGCGGTAAATCGCGTTCGGGCGGGGGCGGTCATGAAGCGGATCGATTAAAAGGTCATGCAATTTTCCGTCCTGTAGCAACGCGGCGGCTTTGCGCCCGTCAATGGTGTCTATTGCAACGATACGGCCCTTTTTCATGGTGCTTCCAGTTCATAATCCAGCGGACAGCCGCAACTAGTTAACAGGCCCACAGTTTCGGTTAATGGCAGACCAACCACATTGCTGTAAGAGCCGTTTATCCACGGGATAAAGGCGGCGGCGATGCCTTGTATGGCATACCCGCCCGCCTTGCCTTGCCATTCGTTTGAACGGATATAGGCGGATAGTTCCGGGTCTGACAAGTGTTTGAATTTCACAGCTGTTGTTACTTGTTTTTCCAGCAAACGGTCATCTGATTTTATCGCTATAGCGGTGATAACGCGGTGGCGGCGTCCTGATAAAAGGTTCAGATACTCAACGGCTTGGGTGGCATTTTCGGGTTTTCCCAGAATGCGGCGACCAACGGCAACTACAGTATCTGCGCATAGAACGATTTCATCTTTGGAAAGGCTGATCGCACCGACCTTATTGGCCGCCAAACGCCGCGCATAGGTCAACGGCAGTTCTGACTTAAGCGGGGTTTCGTCTATGTCAGCAGGCCGCACGACATCAGGCACAACACCGATCTGCGCCAGTAATTCAAGGCGGCGCGGACTGGCGGAACCCAGAACCAGCTTCATAGCTTATTTGTAGCGGTAATTGATGCGGCCCTTGGACAGGTCATAAGGCGTCATTTCCACCTGGACCTTGTCGCCTGCCAGCACGCGAATGCGGTTTTTGCGCATTTTGCCCGCAGTATGGGCGATAATTTCATGGCCGTTCTCTAGTTCTACCCGAAATGTCGCATTCGGCAAAAGCTCGACAACGACACCATCGAATTCGAGAAGTTCTTCTTTAGCCATGTTTGCTCCTAATTTATTACTTTATGGGGTATTTCTTGCCCATGCGGGGCTTACATGATGCGCTTTGGGGGAAAACACAAGTAAAAAGGATATAAGGCAGTGTTTTAAGGCATTAGCATTGGTTATTGGCCACAGCCAAGATGTGTTGGATTGTATTGTTGCAGGTGCAAATTTTGATTGCATGCAAGCCATAGCTAATAATGACGTCATTGCGGGGGAAGCTGCAACATTTATCGATGGGACGCAATTTTCAAGTATGATCAGCAATAAATAGGAATAACACTTAAGCCATGTGGTTGAGGGATAATATAATAAATGAACAGCACAATTGTTACCTGCACAGGATATTCACTGACCTGAATAGGGCGGTGAATGATACGGGTTCTCGGATTGCTAAAACCGAACAGATGGTCAGGCTTTTTTTCTGGCCCAGAGTGTCGAAACAAAAGCGATAAAACCGAAGATAAGAAATCCCAGTATTAGTGCTGATATGCCATTAGAAATATTGTCACTCACGACCCACCCAATGGGTAATGCAATGAATGTTGAAATTGCGCCGACCAAAGCGGCCCCAAGCCCAGCCATATCGCCAAGCGGTTCCATCGCCAGCGCGTTCAGATTCCCAAACAGAATGCCCATGCAAAAAAATGTTATCAATAGCCAAATCATAAACGCCCAAAATGGTGGGTCGTTTGCAGACAGCATTACAATGATCATGAACAGCGCAGACGTGATGATAACACCGAACATGGCACGTAACGTAAGAAACTGCATCCCTAAGCGCATAACAAGTTGTGAATTAAGTAATGAGGCTGCGCCAAGCGCAATGGCAGCAATGCCGAAATAAAGCGCAAAGTAGTTGCCCGTGTCATAGATATACTGAAATATTTTTTGTGCCGAGCTCAAATAACCAAGAAACGGACCGAAAACAAACCCCGAAGCAATGGTATAGCCGACGGCTGAACGGTTCTTAAAAAAACTGGCCACACCTATACGGATATTACTAATAGAAAATTCCCGTCGCATGGGTTTTGCAAGTGTCTCGGGTTGTCTGATGGCAAACCATATAGAGGATACGATGCCCATGATAAGCAGCAACCCAAAAGTGGCGCGCCAGCCTGAGACATAGATAACAGCTTGCCCGATGGCCGGAGCGATGGCCGGTACAATGATAAAAACAGCCATTATAAACGACATAATGCGTGCCATGGCGCGTCCTTCATAGTCGTCACGTACAATTGCAACGCTGATTATACGTGGCCCAGCAATTCCAAGCCCCTGAAGCACACGCCCTGCCAACAGAATGGAAAAGCTGGTTGCAAATAGCGCAAGTAAACAACCGATAATGAATATGACGTAGCTTACATAAACAACCGGTTTACGGCCGAAGCTGTCGGACAGTGGCCCAACGAGTAACTGACCTGCTGCAAAGCCAAAGAATAAAGATGAAATGACAAATTGGTGTCATTTCTATCGGTAATAGAAAGGTCAATTGCGATGACATCAAGCGCTGGCAACATGACATCAGTTGCCATGGCAACGATCGATATCATGAAAGCAAGCATGATTACGAATTCTGCAAAAGAGCGAGGCTTTTTTTGTATCTTCATCAGGTAGAACTGAACGAATAAGCTGCGCGTTGCAACAGGTTTGTCGGGGAATTCGTTAAGATAGTTTCTAAGGAACTTTTTTACATAAACCGCCGCTTGATATTCGCAATTATATCGTCACGCACCGCGCGATATAATGCCAGTTTATCTTCGCGGTTTTCGCCTTTGCCTGTGGGGTCTGCAGTTTCCCAGTATTCCACGTCAACGGCATGATCTTTGGTCAGTTCGGTGATGCGCCGATGTGATGTGGGTGACAGGGCTACGACCAGATCAAAACTGTCCAGACGTTCGCCCCAATCTTCCAGGTCTTCGAATGACCGGACTTTGTGTTTTGACAATTCCACATCTAGTTCCTGACACACAGCTACTGCGAAACCGTCGATGTCATGATCACTTTTAACACCTGCGGATTGTATGAAAATCTGGGTGCCAACCAGTTTTTTCATCAAGGCTTCAGCCATGGGCGAGCGGATCGAATTATGATCACAACAAAACAGTACTGCACTTGGGGTATCAGTCATGCTTCAACCCCTGAAATGCAAAACACAGATCAAGGTGAATAAACGCCTTGCTGTGGTTTTGTCGGTTTCTATTTTGCCTTCCAGCCGTTCCTGTACCAAGCGGCCGCCCTCATCATGGATACCGCGGCGGCCCATATCAATTGCCTCGATCTGTGTGGCCGGCATGGATTTGACAGCGTCGAAGTATGCTTCACATATCTGGAAGTAATCTTTGATGGTTTCGCGGAACGGGGACAAAGACAAATGAAATTCCGCAGCTTTCTCCTCCGTATCGGTCAGTACGTCAAAGACCAGTCGTTTATCCAGAATAGACAAAGTCAGTTTATACGGGCCGGCAGGCGACGGTGCGTCTGTCTTGTCTGGCAAGCCGAAAACGTTGTCTTCCAGCAGGTCGTAAATTGCGATTTTGCGTTCCTGATCAACTTCCGGCGTGGGCGCAGGCAAGCCGGTATCATCCAGTTCTATATGGGTCAGGTATGAAATTTCAGCCATTTTTACCTTCATTCAGTTGATCCAGCCGCGCCCGCACCGACAGGCCATGGGCTTGCAGGCTTTCCGATTTTGCCAGCGTTTCCGCCGCAGGCCCAATGGCGGCCAGAGCATTCGGGGTCATCTTGGCCAAAGTTGTGCGTTTCATAAAGTCCAAAACCGACAGACCGGATGAAAATCTTGCAGAACGTGCTGTCGGCAACACATGGTTGGGGCCGCCAACGTAATCGCCAATGGCTTCTGGTGTCCATGCGCCAATGAAAATCGCCCCTGCGTGGCGGGTTTTTTTACTGTATTCTTCGGCGTTAGAGACGCAAAGCTCCAAGTGTTCGGGGGCGATGCGGTCGGATAGTTGTGCGGCTTGATCCAGATCATCCACAATGATGATGGCCCCGAAGTTTTGCCAGCTTTTCGATGCGATTTCGCGACGTTCCAGTGTTTCAAGTCGTGCTTCTATAGCAGCTGTGACTTTGCTTGCGAAAGCCGTGTTATCGGTGATCAAAATCGCTTGTGCATTTTCATCGTGTTCCGCCTGAGACAGCATATCAAGTGCTATCCAGTCAGGGTTGTTGTCTTTGTCGGCGATCACCAGAATTTCAGATGGCCCCGCGATCATATCGATGCCAACCGTGCCGTAAACACGGCGTTTAGCTGCCGCCACATAGGCGTTGCCTGGGCCGGTGATTGTGTCGACTTTATCAATGGTTTTAGTGCCATAAGCCATAGCGGCAATCGCTTGTGCGCCACCAATACGATAGATGGTTTCAACGCCGGCAAGGCGTGCAGCCAGTAGTACCAACGGGTTATATTGGCCGTTCGGTGTCGGGGCGCAAATGGTTAGGCGGTCAACGCCTGCTACCTTGGCCGGGATGGCGTTCATTAAAACAGACGATGGATAGGAAGCAAGACCGCCCGGCACATAAAGCCCGGCGGATTCCACCGCAGACCAGCGCCAGCCAAGATGTGCGCCAGTGGCATCTTGCCACCAAGCATCTTCGGGTAATTGTTTTGTGTGATAGGCACGGATGCGGTCAGCTGATAACTGAAGGGATTCAGCCTCTTTTATCGGCACCTTTGCAATTGCGGCGTCAATTTCGGCGGGGGTGAAGGCCAGCGTTTCTGGCGTTAGAACAAAGTGGTCGAACTTTGCGGTCAGGTCGATTACCGCAGCATCACCGCGTTTACGCACATCGTCAATAATGACGGCAACCGTGTCGTCAACCTCAACCGTGGTTTCGCGTTTGTTGGACAAGAACGTGGTGAATGACGCATCAAAACCGGCGTCTTTGGTGTTTAGAAAAACGGGCATTGGTTAATCCAGAGTGTGCTTGGGGGCTGTTTTGGAAACTGCAGTATAGGGTTTGGTGACATCTTTGAACGTTATATCCAGACATTCAACGTCCAGTGCCAATGCCCCATCACCCGCGAGCGTGAAAATCACTTGGCCCGCGTCAAAGGAAACCGAAAGAATTGAGATGATCTGGTCTTTATTCGCATGGTCAATTCCCATCGAAGACACGTTTTGCACGCAGTCGATCACCAGCATGGATTGCACCCGCTCATAGGGACGTTTGCTGTTTTCCGCGCGTGTTTTGTCTTCCCAGCGGAAGCGGTTAACCAACATGCCGAAACGGTTCAGTTCGGGTTGCCATGACGTTTCTTTCATCGGTAGTACCGCGTCTTGTAACAATGTCGAGGCAACAGCCAGATCCTCTGTATCCTGTACCTTTAGGCGCAGGGGCAGCTCTTCGGCGTCTTCAAATCTTGCATCTTCAACCATTACGCGGAAATCCTTTCGATGTCGGCCCCGCAGGCGGATAGTTTGCGGACAAGTTGCTCATATCCGCGGTCAAGGTGGTAAACACGCGATACAATGGTTTCGCCTTCCGCTGCAAGCCCTGCCAGAATAAGTGATACGGATGCGCGCAGATCGGTGGCCATAACGGGGGCACCTTTTAGCTTGTCCATACCTGTAACCGTGGCGGTGCCGCCGTGCACGTCAATACTGGCACCCATACGGATCAGTTCTGGGGCGTGCATGAAGCGGTTCTCAAAGATGGTTTCTTCCAACACAGAGGTGCCGTCAGCTATGCAAAGGGCGGCCATCATCTGGGCCTGTAGGTCTGTCGGAAAGCCCGGAAATGGTTCAGTGACAACGTTCACACCATTGATACGGCCATTACGGCTGGCCACTTTCAGGCCACGCTTGGTTTCGGTTACATTAATACCCGCCTGATCCAGTTTCTCACAAAAGGTTGCCAGCAGGTTAACGCGCCCGCCTAAAAGCTCCACTTCACCACCGGCAATCACAGGGGCCAACATGTAAGTGCCCAATTCTATACGATCGGCGACAACGGAATGCGTAGCACCATGCAGTTTTTCAACACCTTCGATGGTAATCGTCGGGCTGCCGTCACCGATTATTTGGGCACCCATCTTGCGCAGGCAATCGGCTAGATCAACGATTTCGGGTTCACGTGCGGCGTTGTTGATCACTGTGGTGCCTTTGGCCAGTGTCGCCGCCATCATGATATTCTCGGTGGCCCCAACCGAGGCGAAGGGAAAGTCTATCGTTGCACCTTTCAAGCCGCTTTTGGCGGTGGCGTGGATATAGCCTTCTTTCAATTCGATTATTGCACCCATTGCTTCCAGTCCGGTAAGGTGCAAATCCACGGGTCGCGCACCAATGGCGCAACCGCCCGGCAGTGAAACAATGGCCTGTCCATCGCGGGCCAACATCGGGCCAAGAACCAAGATTGAGGCACGCATTTTGCGCACGATGTCATAATGTGCCGTGTGGTTGGTGATATCATGCGTGTCCAGAACGATGATCTGGCCGTCCTGCATCACGGCTATCTCAGTGCCGAGGGATGACAGTAATTCATTGGTGGTTTTGATATCTGACAGGCGTGGCACGTTGGTCAGCGTTAGCGGTTCATCTGTCAAAAGGGTTGCCGGCATCAGCGTCAGGGCGGCATTCTTTGCTCCCGCGATTGCTATTTCACCACTTAAAGGGCCGTTGCCCCGTACTAGAATTGAATCCATTTTGCCTTACCTCTTGATGTCAGCCGCTTTGCGCGACCGCGCTTGTGCCTTGCGACGACGCAGGTTTTCACGCAACTGCTTGCGCAACCGTTCAGCGCGATCCGCTGCGGCCTTTTCTTTATCTGTCATCGGGCGTTCATCTTTGCTCATTGCAACCCCATACAATAAGCTGTGTGCGGGGTCTAGATACCGCTTGCGTTTCGTGTTTTTTGCGATAAAACGCAGCGCATCCAGTGTGCTGCAGTAGCTCAGTGGTAGAGCACACCCTTGGTAAGGGTGAGGTCGGGAGTTCAATCCTCCCTTGCAGCACCATTTTAAACAAATGATATCAATAAGTTATATAAGTTCTTCTTGGCGCGTGTTCGCATGTACTAATCCATGATGGCACTACGAGCGCACCACAAGATGATCGGCCGGTAGTGGAACGCTTGCTGTTTCGGACAGCCCAACGCTGACCCCCAACGCCCTGAAGCCATCCTCGCTCTCGATGAGGGACAAACCACTGTACTACGAAGTGCGCTCCGCGATAATTTTGAAGATTCGGGGAATGTTCTTGGCGTTTACGAGGATATATACGCTTACCAAGATCATTAACTTTAATTAGTGGGAAGGTTGCTATCCTTCATAAGATATTATGAGTGGCTGCAATGAGCCCTTAGTGACGTATTCTGCTTTGCAACGATTGTCGGCTCATGGCTTCGGGGTGCTATTCAAACGTGTGTGTAAAACCTCACAACTGCTGCAGCCAGTTAATAAAGGCATCAACTCTATTGGCGCGGTTTGCAGACCGCGGTCTGGCCAAAAAATAACCGTAGGATGTAAGTTCGACATCCGAAAGGCGAACCAGTTGTCCATCTTCAAGCTCACGGGCAATCAGCGCGTCATTTAACGCAATGCCTTGGCCATCAATAACAGCTTGCACCCTGACATTCGGATCAGGGATGATCAAAGTGTCCTTGCGGGTTTGAGCAGGTAATCCTGCTGCATCAAACCAATCAGACCAAGCAGTGCTATCGTCATTGTCACGCAACAATGTAAATTCTGAAAAGGCACGTTTTAGGCCGATCTGTCGTACTTTTTTGGCTGCATCTGGGTTGCCCACTGGCCACGCGGGCAAGGGCATGAAGGGAGCTATGCTTACATCGTTCCAGTCACCGTTACCCCAGCGTATCGCAAGGTCCACCCCCTGATGTTCCAAATCAAACAACTGCGTCATTGGTTGAATCCTGAGTTGAATATCGGGATGTTCTTGCATGAAGGTCATCAATCGCGGTGATAGCCATCGGGACGCAAAATAACTAGACATTCCTACTGTAAGAGGTTGATTTTCGGAACCTTTGAGGTTGGCAAGTTCAGCTTCGATTGCTCTGTACTGAAGGCGACAAGTAATTAAGAGTTGTTGCGCCTCCAAGGTCAAGGCAACGCCTCTGGATTTCCTTTCAAACAGCTGAATCCCCAGATTTGCTTCAAGCGTTTTGATCTGATAGCTGATTGCCCCCTTCGTCATGTTCAGCGCGTCAGCAGCATCTGAAAAGCTGCCGTACTGCGCAATTTCAACGAACAGGCGCAAAGAATCGTGATGTCTAAAGGAAATTTGCATAACTCTGCGTATAAAGAATTTGAACGCTTCGTATAGATAAAATCGATTGTCGTTCTTTATTTTTTGTTCAAAATAACTTGAAAGTGAAAAATCCGGAGAGACTTGGGTTGGAAAATTTAGACGTATCAGTACAACCCGAACTGCGTAAAAAGGTACGACGGGGGCGAGCGGCTCGTCAGTCAGTTGAATCCGTGGTCGTTTCTCCGCGTACGCGAAAGGTTCCAGCCTACGCCCTTCTGAGCGAACGCGACTTGAGGGCCATTGAAGAACAAGCCGACTGGATATTACAGAACATCGGTATTGAATTTCGCGGGGACAAAATCGCTCTCGATCTTTTCGCAGCGGCTGGTGCCGACGTCGTAGGAGAGCGGGTTACGTTTAAACCCGGCCTCGCTCGACAGCTCTGCGCGACAGCCCCGGCAGAATTTAAGCTTCATGCTCGTGATCCCGCCAACACAGTTACACTGGGAGGCGACAACGTCGTCCTGATGCCCGGTTACGGTTCGCCGTTCGTGAGTGATCTGGAGAATGGGCGGCGTTACGCAACACTGAAAGACTTCGAAAACTTTGTGAAACTGACCTTTAGCAGCCCATGGCTGCACCATTCTGGCGGCACTGTATGCGAACCAACTGATGTTCCGGTCAACAAACGGCATCTTGATATGGTGCTGGCCCATCTTACCCTCTCAACCAAACCGTTTATGGGTGGGGTGACTGCCCCCGAACGGGCACAAGACAGCATCGACATGGCCCGCATCGTTTTTGGCGGGGCATTCATGGAAAATAACGCTGTGATGCAGGGTAACATTAACGCGAACTCTCCACTGATCTACGATGACACGATGTCGGGCGCGCTGCGGGTTTATGCCGCTGCCAATCAATGCGTCTGTATTTCGCCCGCGATTTTTGCCGGTGCTATGGGTCCGCTTTCACCTGCAGCCGTCGCTGCGCAAACTTTGGCCGAAGGCATGGTTGGCATCGCGTTGGCACAATTGGTGCGACGGGGTTGCCCCGTTGTCTTTGGCAGCTTCCATTCGACTATGAACCTCAAGACGGGTGCTCTGACGTTCGGCTCACCCGAAGCCAACTTAGCCACAATGGCACTGTCCCAACTTGGTCACCGGCTTGGTGTTCCTGTGCGATCTGGCGGCGGTCAAATTTCAGGATCGAATGCGCCTGACGGACAAGCCATGCAGGACAGCGCTGGTGCAATGTGGGCGACACTTTTATCGGGTGGGCATCAGGTTTGGCACTCTGCCGGTTGGCTCGAAGGCGGTCTTGTCATGTCATACGAGAAATTCATCATGGACCTTGATCATTGTGGCGCAATGATGACTCTATTGCAGGGGTTTGGAACTGATGAGGAAGCCTTTGGCCGTGATGCTTATCACGAAACAGGGCCAGGCGAGAACTTTCTGTCCACCCAGCATACGTTACGTCATTTCGCGACGGCAAATTTCCAACCTGACATTCCTGAAGCAGGTCCGTTTGAGACTTGGAGCGAGAATGGCAGCCCTACTACAGATCAGCGGGCAACACCGCGTTGGAAGCAAATGCTCGCTGATTACATTGCGCCACCGATGGACGAAGGCATCCACGCGGCACTCACTGAATTTGTGGCAGGACGCAAAGCCTCCATGCCTGACGAATGGTACTAAGCATGAAAATTGCTTTTGTGAAACAACTTGGAGAACTTAAATGACTGAAGAACTTAGCCGTACATCTGCACTGGCTTCCCGTCACACAGCCCTTGGCTCCGGTCTTGAAGACTGGAACGGGATGGGAACCGCATGGACCTACAACAATGACCCAAACGATGAGCATGACGCAGTCCGCGAAAGCGCGGGCATGTTTGATATGTCCCCGCTTAAAAAGGTGTTCGTGCGTGGCCCAGATGCCGCTGCTACGCTCGATCATCTGACCACGCGCGATCGCGACGGGATCGGCTGCATATCTTTGCGTACTGACGGAAAAGGGCGGCGTTGTGGATGATGCTATCGTGTCCAACAACGGCGGTGACGAATGGATGATCGTTCATGGGTCCGGCGATACAATGGCTTTGCTTCAAACCTCCGCCGAGGGGCGCGACGTGCAGATCGAATTTACGGATGACCTGCACGATCTATCGGTACAGGGTCCAATGTCCTGTGACATTTTAAATGCAAATTGTGACATCGACCTGCCCGCCCTTTGTTACTTTCAACATGCCTCGGCAAAGTTATTCGGTCATAGCTGTCGCTTGTCCCGCACAGGTTATTCTGGCGAGCGCGGCTATGAGGTCTTTGCAGACGCCTCAGTGATTGGTGACATCTGGGACAGGCTTGTGGATGCAGGTGTGATGCCTTGTTCCTTCACCGCGCTCGACAAAGTGCGCATCGAGGCAGGGTTGCTGTTCTACGGTTACGACATGACAGAAAACAACACCCCTTGGGAAGTCGGCTTGGGCTTTACCATCAGCAAAGATAAAGGTGATTTCCGTGGCAAAGACGACACCTTGGCTGCCAAGGGCAACGAAGCTGTCAAAAATGTTTGCCTGGACATCAGTCACGCCGACATGGTTGCTGGCGGCGAGACCTTGTCTCTTGATGGCACTGATGTTGGTGTGGTCAACAGCCCGTGCTTCTCTCACCGATTGAACAAATCGCTTGCTCTGGCCCATATCAAACCAGACATCGCAGTAGGAACCGTTCTTCAAATTTCCGGAGAAGGGATCGATACTACAGCGATCGTTGTTCAAAGCCCTATTTACGACCCTCATAAATCGAGAACGCACACCTAAAGTTTGCCATTCATTTTGTTGCAAAGAACGGCAGCTTTATCCCACATAGCTGCCATAAAATTAGCTTTTAATCTCGCTCGGTAGCAAAGCCTCTTCCCTGAGCCAATTGGTGCTTCTGACGTGGTGGTGTTGCTCATAAATACATCCTCGGGGTGTTAAGATTTCGGGGTTTCGATGAAATCAGCGTGTATAGAAAGCGTATGGCAAACTCATGGGTAGGAGGCTGTTAACGTTTGTGTCGGACAACCTGCCGACGGGAACCATCTTGTTTCAGCCACACTGTTGTGCCAGCATGTGACAATGCGAGGTGCATCAGAATATGAAACGTAAGCCCCAGTTGCAGACCCTAGCCGTTTGCGTGTGTGCCATTCAGGTCGGAATTATGGGGATTTTTGTCTATTCAGGTCAGTTTGAAAGCACAAAACCCTACATTGTAAATCCCAAGACGGAACAGGCCATGAACGCTGAATGGGCGGAGATTTTGGCGCAGGTGGATCTAACGCCAAAACGAACCAAATTCATCGAAGTAAGCTTTGCCAGGAAATCTGAAAGGTCTTTGGGAGCTTTGCAGAAGGCAGGCGTTCCGACCAAAGAGGTTTTGGAGGGGCTGCCGGTAGCGAAAGGCGGATCCGAATGGCAATGCCTGACTGAGGCGCTTTATTTTGAAGCCCGGGGTGAAAGCCTGATCGGGCAGGTTGCGGTGGCAGAAGTGATCCTGAACCGCAAGGCCCATACACGGTTTCCCAAGTCGGTATGTGGCGTCATAAACCAAGGCGCCAAGCGCAAGACAGGGTGTCAGTTTTCTTATAAATGCGATGGTCACAAAGAGGTTTTTGCTGAACGCAGGGCCTATGAAAGCGTTGGGAAGCTGGCCCAACTGATGTTGGACGGTACCTCTCGTGATCTGACCAAGGGTGCCACATTTTACCACACGAAATCGGTCAACCCGGGTTGGTCGCGCAAATTGAAAAAGACCGCAATTATCGGCGAGCATCTGTTCTTTAGCTATTGATGGCCGCGGTGATGGCCATAGTGCGTTCACTTATCAAATGATATTTTCGAAGATGCAAGAGATTGATTCTACTTATGGTACCGGCAGGTGAATGGCGGCAATAAGTCCTTAGTTACCTATTTGGTAACAGCAAGTTCTTGCCCTAACCAATGATGATATTCTCGGATAGCGACTTCATTGCGCTGGCAATACGACCATTTTTGATGCTTTCGGACACTTATAAGCTGCGCTTGTTTCAAGATGTCTAAATGACGGCTTGCAGTTGGTTGTGCCACATTCAGTGCCTGGGCAATCAAGGTCATACAAACCCCAAATTCAACAGGGTCAGCAGACCATTGCTTTACAAAGTGTTTTTCAGGTTCAGCTAGTAAACGCAGAATCTCCATTCTTACCTCACTCGCCATGGCTTTAATTTGGGTTGATCGTTCCATGGGAATCATCATATAGTCATTTAGCTAATATACAATATAGGATTTAAAGATGTTGGAACTGCCATTCATATCAAAGATTAACGGAAACACAGTGAGATGGGGAAAAGAGGGAAATGGACCTCCCCTTGTCGCAATGCATGGAACGCCATTTTCGTCTCAGGTCTGGCGCAATATCGTGCCCCATCTCAAAGATCGATGGACTATCTATTTCTTTGATATGGTTGGTTATGGCCTATCCGAGATGCGTGCAGGTCAGGATGTATCGCTTGGCGTGCAAAACCATGTTCTTGCTGCACTTTTTGAAAAATGGAAATTGGATCGCCCGCATATTCTTGCACATGATTTTGGAGGAGCAACAGCTTTGCGTGGATACTTCTTGAACGATCTTCAATATTCCTCACTAACAATCTTTGATGCGGTCGCGCTCGCCCCATGGGGGTCGCCCTTAGTTCAACATGTAAGACAGTATGAAGAAGCGTTTTCGGGGATGCCTGACTATATGCATTTAGCACTTTTACACGCCTATCTGCAAACGGCTGCTCATCAGAAGCTTTCTGAAGATGCGCTGAATATCTACGCGGCGCCTTGGATTGGCGATATTGGCCAACCAGCATTTTATCGCCAGATCGCGCAGATGGATCAGGTATATACTGATGAGGTACAGAACCAATATCGTTTGCTAGATTGCCCAGTCAGAGTTCTCTGGGGTGAAGAAGATCAGTGGATTCCAATTGAGAAAGGAAATGAACTGGCTGCTTTGATCGGGGGTACTCCGTGCAAGTCTATCGCAAATTCAGGACACCTCCTTCAGGAAGATTGCCCAGAGGCTATTGTGGCCGCAATGCTTAAACAAATTGGAGCCAAGTGAACGGCAGGTTTGTCCCGCTTAGCAGACCTTGGTGTTTTTGTGTCGACCAACGGCAGCTTATCAAGCGATGACCAACGCGATTGCAGATAAAGCTTAAAAACAGCTTGATTTGTTTCTAGGTGGAGGCTTACGCTTGATTTGTTGACACAGCGTGGATCTCACTACAATTTGGTCAGCAGATCAAGGGGGCTAGCCAGGTGTTGAATATGTTGAGTAGGGCTGACTTTGAACTTTTTGTGGAAAACACAAACGCCGCCACTGGTGCGCAATGACACCGATCCTGCAATCACATCTGCCCTATACCCCGTGGCTTGATCCGGCCCTGCGCCGACTGCCGGGTATACAGCCGGTGGCGGCGGGGGAATGGTTGCAGATTGATGATGCCTATGAGGCGCAACTGGCCGAGAAAAAACACCTTATTGACACGAAGACCTGTGATGTCCTGGCACTGGATGCGGGGGCGCGGGTTGCGAGCGAAGAATTGCTATGGCGGGTGGTTGAAGACCTGCGTGACCATGATGGTTTTTTTATCAGTGAAAATGCGGTCACGCGCCCTGATGGTGTGGTAGTGCCGCTGGATATCACGCAGCCTTTGCAAACCCTTAGCCAGCTTGTGCAAGAGGATTTCTGCATATTACAAAAGCAGGGCGAGGAACATGTTTTGACGGGCGCTTTGCTGTGTTTTCCGGCCAGTTGGACCTTGGCGGAAAAATTCATGCAGCCACTGGCGCTGATCCATGCGCCGGTGGACAGCTACGACGGCGATATGGCCAAACGGGTGCAGCGGATGTTTGACATGGTGCGTCCCCACCAGCTGCTTTGGCGGGCAAATGTGTTGTTTTATGTTGACCCGACCTTGCATCAACCGCGTCATGCTGGTGAATTGCGCGAAAGGCGCGGTCAAAGGGCACCTTTTGTGCGATCTGAACGTCAGACCATCTTGCGTCTGGCCAAGTCGGATGCGATTGTATTTTCAATCCACACCTATCAGATCAGACGCGAAAATCTGACGCCCGATCAGAAGGCTGCCTTAACCGAAACCCCAATTGCTACCGCTTGACGGAACGCGTGCATTCCCCCTAACCGTTCATGAATGTACCTTATCCAGCCCGGGTAAAGTGCGTTTCTGGTGGGTTTTTTAAGACTCCAATGACTGCTTGGAGCTCATTGTGGCCAAAGTTGATGTGTCGCGAATGGGAGAGAAACGGGCACGTAGCTCAATTTTTCACGGCAGCGCTTTCGATTGACCAGAGAAGCTACATCTGCATGGAAATGAAACATAATTACCTATTCTGTTTCACAGCTTCAAATCTTTTGGGATTGAGGGCAGGGTGAATATTAGCGCTGAGAACAATCGTGTAAAAAAATCTATCAAGCAATGTTTAAAACTTAATAAAATGGTAGGCCTTTTACCTACTGATCAGCGCTACCAATTCGCACTATCTGCTTCTTCATGCGTTCCTGCACATCCCAAACCCCACTCCAGCCTTTGGGGATAACGAAGGTATCACCGACTTTAAAAGTCATTGTTTCCCCATTTTTTTCAGTAACGATGACGCTTCCGCTAGTCATCAATACGTATTCTGTAAAGGGGAAATTATCAATGATAAGCTTGCCCATACCAGCCTCCCATACACCAACCTGCACTTGCACATCTCCAGAATGCTTTTCTGTAAAAGTAAATGTTTCTCCGAGATAAGTACCAGGCTTGGCCATTAACGCTTCGGCAGGTGTAGCACTGTCAATAATGGTAATTCGAGGTGAATCTTCTGCTATCGCAAATGATAGGCTCAACATAAGCGCTGCAAGTGTTATCCATAAAATCTTCATATTCACATACTCCTCAAGGTAAAGGTGATCATTGTTATGGATGATGTGTTTTTCAGAATACCTCTTAAATAGCTTATCTATAACACATTTAATTTTTCCGTCATTCTACATCGGGAATACACACGCCAAGGAGTGAACAAACTAGCGGATGTGTCTCTGGAAAATCAACCGATTTTGCCCAGAGATAGACAGACAAAATATGCCTTTTAAAATCTTACTAACTGATGCAGCACGTTGGATGAGTGAGAACAAAGCAACGAGCAATTGACATTACTTAGTGCGATATCAGAGCAGAAAGGCTCTTTGCTTTTGATGTGTAAATAATGGCTTCAACATATATTGGGAGCTCGTGATTTGAGCTCGGGCTGCAACAGTTTTCACAACCGCCGTTCAATTGGTGCGCATTTATAAACCTCGTTCAGGATGATCTCAACCAGTTCGAACTGTGATTGCCCGTTAACGTCTTCAAAATAGATATGGCTGGGCCATGGGGCCCCGACGTGATTGTCTTCGGGCAATTCGATGGTTTCACAAACGCGTTTGATGGCAGCGACAAAGGACCGGGCTTCAGCGGTGATCTCTATCTTTTTGGCGTCCAGATCCTCAATGCTGTTCATGTCGATATGGGGCGAGCCAATGCCCGCTGTCAGCGGCAAGTTCCGCAAGATGGCCTGTTCTTCGTAGAATGAGATATCCACCTTGTCCGCTTCAAGACGCATGATGAAAACCGGGTTGACGCTGACCTTTGCATCGGTCAATTCCAGCAGGTTTTTCCGGCCAGAACCAGCATCCGCATCAGTTTCCACAACTTTTGCAGTTCTGCGGCGTGAACTGCGCACCTTTTTCTTTGCCTCGGCCACAAAATCACCACGATAATTGTTGTCAAACACACGCGCAGCATAGGGCTTGTCTTCCAGCATGTGCCGGATTGAGCGGATCGACATATTCTTGCAGTTTTCCGGCCCGATGAAAAACGGAGAGCCTGACGCATCCGACAATTCAACCCAGCCGTTCGGAAAGGTTTCGAAATGGTGATCCATCCACGGCCCAAGCACGGTGTCGCCAAGATGATCTAGCAGCGCGTTCACATTGTCAGGGTCGTTCACCACATCCGCCAACAGCGGCTCTTGCCCGTAGATGTCTGCGGCAAGGCTGTATGGGGCCGATATATTCAGCAACGGCGGCATGCCTGTCAGCTCTTCAACCACGCGCAGGATGTCATCAACGACCTTGGGGACGCCGGTGGTGAAATCCGGCGTTTCAAGCAGGTGCCAGTTGTCGCGGTTGATCAGCGTCGTATCCGGATCCGCCCCTGGTGGGAATTTGTCCGGGTACATCATTTTTTGCCCCAAGGGTTCGCAGGTAAAGGCGTATAATGCCCAAGTATTGTAATATTTGTTCATCCCCAACAGGCGGCTTACAGCCAGATTGGCACGGACATAGCGATAGGGATCGGTGTTGTAATAGTTCCACGATTCAACACCATAAAGATCATGTAGCACGGCGAGCGCCAACATATGCACCGATGCGGTTGAATTTACCTTACTGGGTGGCGCCAACACTGCAAAGTTTTCATCGAATGCCCCGTCAATGGCTGCATCAAAGATGTTTGCCATCTCTTGTTTCGCATCTTTGTCACCTGCCTGCCAGCGTGTCAGCAAGTGTAACCCCGCAGGGAAAGCATAGTCTTCGATTTTGATCATGGCCTAGCAGTTCTCTTATTTGCGCGAGGTTTTGGCGCGTCCAAACATATTGTTGCTAATCAGGCTATTCAAAATTGGATGTATAGAATATACCCATTATTGAAAAAACTATAAGCCCATTTGGAGTTTATTATGCCAAAACCACCCGGAGGTGCCTTACTTCACAGGCTCAGCATCGCACGTGGCACACCCGTTCCCATCTACCGGCAGTTGGATGCCTCGCTGCGTCGTTTGATCTTGGAAGGCACGTTGGCACCGGGGCAAAAGTTACCCTCGACCCGTGAACTAGCACATGAGCTGGGTGTGTCGCGCATCACGGTAAAATCGGTTTATGAACAGCTGGTTGCCGAAGGTTATGCCGTGGCCAAGACGGGTGCCGGAACCTTCGTTTCCGATGGTTTAGACATTGAGGCCTCACCGAAAACCAGGCCGTCGCGCAATAAGGCCAAGCCGCCCGAAGTGGAGATTTCAGAGCGTGCCAGAACGATCATGTCGTCCAAGGCCAGCGCCCGCCACGGCAAAACCGACCCGTTTCGCCCTGGTGTGCCTGCGCTGGATTTATTTCCGGTCAAGCTTTGGAATAAATACCTGCTGGATGCCGCAACATCTGCCGATCGCCGTCACCTGAGCTATGGTGAACTTAATGGCAGTGACGCGCTTCGAGCCTCTATTGCCCGGCATCTGAACGATGCGCGCGGTATGCAGGTTGATCCGGGTCAAATCGTCATAACCTCAGGTGCGCAACAGGCATTTGTTCTTATCGCATTTGTACTGCTGAACAAAGGCGATACGGTCTGGTATGAAAATCCAGGTCATATTGCAGGGCGCGATGTTATGCAGATCATGGGGGCCAATGTTGCACCGGTTCCGGTCGACAGTGAGGGGATGGATCTGGGTTTTGCCGCCAAAAATCATCCCAAACCCACACTGATATTCACCACACCATCACACCAGCAGCCATTGGGTACCACCATGAGCCTTGTGCGGCGATTGGCGCTGCTCAATTACGCGCAGGAAAATAGTGCCTGGATCATCGAGGATGATTACGACAGCGAGTTTCGCTATCGCGGGCGGCCCTTACCGGCCCTTAGTGCGCTGGATGTTGAACGCCGTGTGTTTTATGTCGGTACGTTTTCAAAATCCATGTTTGCCGCCATACGGATAGGGTATATTGTGGTGCCGTCCGGCCTGGTTGAAACCTTTGCAACTGCTCGGAACCTTCTTGGTCAAAGTTCATCCGCAGTGGTGGAAACAGCCCTGTCCCGGTTCATGGATGATGGTCGGTTTGTCGAACATATCCGCAAAATGCGCCGTGTTTACCGGGGGCGCCGGGATGTGCTGTTTGATTGCCTTACAAATGATTGCGCTGATAGTCTTGAGCCTCAGCCGACGGATGCAGGAATGCATATGCTGGCTTGGCTGAAAAATGGTATTGACGATCAAGCAGCATATCATGCCCTGCTTGAAGCTGGCATCGAATCCCTTCCGCTATCCATATATTGCAGTAAGCCCTTGGGACGATCAGGCATCGTTTTGGGGTTCTCCGGTGTCAATGAAAGACGCATACCAAAACTGGTTAAGCGCATGTCTGAAACTCTGCGCTCACTTGCATCACCCAAATAGCTTGCGTTGAATATCGCGCTCTTCGTTCGTCATGAAAACTTCCTTCCCCCAATAATGGAAGTGTCCCGATAGTCCGTACATATCTACATTTCTGCAAAATTAAGTTACCCTTTCAATAATTGCCCATTCTTCATATTGTCCGGTATCAGGTGGAATAATCTCATCGGAACTTGATTTACCAGAGGCTCAGGCTTGTTTATAAATTGGCGAAGGGCAAAAAGAAAAAGGCGCTATAAATAGCGCCTTTTGTTATTCTTTTTGGGTATGGTTCAGGTTTTAGAGCGGCGTCTTAACGCCATTATACCCAGTGCTGAGATCAGTAATAGCCCGCCTGCCGGTAGTGGCACGGGTGATGGACCATCAACCGATTCATAGCTGAAATCTTGATAGCGAAGGCCAGCCGCATCGGTGTTGTTGAAGATGCTAAAACCGGAAAACGTGCCAAAGCCATTATATGTGAAGTTTGCATAACCGCTTAGCCCACTTGCTTGCGTGGAGTGAACCACATTGCCGGCACTGTCGAAGAAGTTCAAATCAACCGAGCCATTATTGCCGAAACCCATACGGAAAGTCACTGAATTGGCTGCGGAATCCAGCAGAACAGACAATGGGCCAGTGTTTCCATTATCTGGAAGGATTGAATTGCTGCCGTTAAAGAATCCGACAGTCAAGTTATTTGCGGCTTGCAACGCCAAAGGGTTGCTGGGCGAGCCGGAAATTCCGGTGTTACCCACTTGAGATTGGCCGACAAATAACCCAGCGAAACTTGCGCCAGGAGCGATGATTGTGGTGCCTGAACTTGCTCCGCTCAGATCCACATTGACAGTCGCCGCGAGTGCACCCGTTGTGCTAAAAGCGAATGCCATTATTGCCAAAATTTTCCTCATTACATTACCCCTTAGTGTTAAAAAAATTAATTTGGTGATTCTCTATAACATTTTAATAAAGAATTGTCACGTTTTGGTGAAGGTAACCTTCTGAAAAGGCTTGTGCATGTCTAAATCTGTTTTAAGATTCTCGGGTGCAAAGCCGCTTCAAAAGATAAATTCCTTGACCATTTGGTTAAAAAATGTGTCATTTGGATGACTTCAACGAATTTTCAAACAGGGAGAGGACAAAACATGAAATTATCCAGAAGGGGTGTGGTTGCCGGGGCGGCGGCGCTGGGCATAATGCTTTCATCAACGGCTGCGATGGCCGAAACGTTAAAGGTTGCGGGGATATTTACCCTGCCGGTGGAACAACAATGGATCAGCCGTATTCATATTGCGTTGAATGCCGCTGCGAAGCGTGGGGATATTGAATATGTCTATTCCGAGAACGTTTCCAATACCGATTACGAGCGGGTTATGCGCGAATATGCAGAATCGGGTGTCGGGCTGGTTGTGGGCGAGGTGTTCGGGCTAGAGCGTGCTGCACGTAAAGTGGCTGCGGACTATCCTGAAACAGCGTTTTTGATGGGATCTTCTTTCAAGCCACAGGAACCGAATTTTTCGACCTTTGATAACTTTATCCACGAGCCTGCGTATCTGTCTGGAATGGTTGCAGGGGCTGCGAGTGAAAGTAATCTGATCGGCATGGTCGGGGGCTATGCGATCCCGGAAGTGAACCGGTTGATGCATGCGTTTATGAACGGTGCCCGCGAAACCAATCCGGATGTGAAGTTTATGGTGAACTTTATCGACAGTTGGTATGATCCGCCCAAAGCCAAGGAAAGTGCCTTTGCGATGATGGATGCCGGTGCGGATGTTATGTATGCTGAACGCTATGGTGTGTCGGATGCAGCCGTTGAACGCAAAAAACTGGCGATTGGCAATGTGATTGATACCTCAAGCGATTATCCCGGTACTATACTTGCATCAGCCATTTGGCATATGGAGACAACAATAGATACCGCTATTGCTGCGGTTGCAGATGGATCATATGCGGCGGCTGACTATAGTCAGTATAGCTTTATGGCTCAGGGTGGCGGATCACTTGCAATGGATGAAGCACTTGTGTCAGCAGATGTTGTTTCTGCGGTTAAGGCAAAGTCTGCGGCGATCATGGATGGCAGCTTTACTGTGGAAATCAATGATGAAGCCCCGGTTTCAGATAATTAAGAAATGGAGGGGCCGGTATTTCCGGCCCCTGTTCCCATGACAGAAGATCTGGTTCTTTCCCTGAATAGCCTGTCCAAGCGGTTCGGCTCTGTTATTGCTAATGATGCGATCAGTATTGATCTTCATCGCGGCGAGGTTTTGGCGTTGCTTGGTGAAAATGGTGCAGGAAAAACTACGCTGATGAACATGCTTTTTGGGCATTACATGCCTGATAGCGGCTCGGTTGATGTGGCCGATGAGAATGGAAATATGCGTGCCCTGACACTTGGCCATCCGCAAGCGGCTTTGGAAGCGGGCATCGGCATGGTGCATCAGCATTTTACATTGGCAGAAAACCTTACAGCACTTGATAATATTCTGCTTGGCTCTGAAAGCCTGTTGCGTTGGCGGCAAGACCGGCGCGCGGCGCGTCACAAAATTGCCGGCATTATTGAGCGCACCGGTCTGGCTGCACCGCTTGATGAAAAGGTAGGCAAGCTTTCAGTCGGTGAACGCCAGCGCGTTGAAATTCTGAAAGCACTTTATCACGAAGCACGAATTCTGGTACTGGATGAACCTACCGCTGTGCTGACACCGCAAGAGGCGGACACGTTATTCAAGAACATCGGTGCGATGACCAAAGATGGCCTGTCGGTGATATTCATTTCGCATAAACTACGCGAGGTTTTGGCTTTTTCAAACCGGATTGCAGTGCTTCGGCACGGTACGAAAGTGGGAGAGCTCGCCACCAAAGATGCGAATGAAAAAACCATTGCCCGGATGATGGTTGGGGCTGATACCCCGGTTAATCCACGTGAAAAAGTAACGGTTGGGGCACCGGTTCTACAACTGAATTCACTTGCGGTTAGTGGTGACAGTGCGCGCAACAGTTTGCATGCGGTTGATTTGACGGTACATAGCCATGAAGTGGTCGGTATTGCCGGGGTCTCGGGGAATGGTCAAACCGCATTGGCGCGGCTGGTTTCCGGCCTTGCAAAGCCGGATCAGGGTGAGATGCTGGTGGATGGTGTCGCCGTCAAACGATTTGATCCGCCGACGTTACTTAAATTCGGCATTGGGCGCATTCCGGAAGATAGACACCATGACGGGGTAATCGGTGCGATGAGCGTGGCCGAGAACCTGATTATCGAGCGGTTAAGTGACCCGGATGTGCAGAAAAACGGATTTTTGCGGCAAGATGCTATTCGTGAGCATGCGAAAGAGCTTTGTCAGGATTATGACGTACGTGGCCCGGGAATTGACGCAGATGCGCGCCTGCTTTCAGGTGGCAATATCCAAAAACTGATCCTTGCACGGGTGTTTGAATGTGCGCCCCGTCTTATCCTTGCCAATCAGCCGACACGCGGGCTTGATCTGGGGGCCGCGAACGAGGTCGGACGGCGTTTATTAGAGGCACGTAAACGCGGTGCAGGTATTTTGTTGATTTCGGAAGATCTGGATGAAATTCTGGCACTGTCAGATCGGATTATTGTGATCCATGATGGCCAGTTAATCGAAGCCGGAAATAAAGACCGTGCAGGCATTGGCCTGATGATGGCAGGAGAACACGCATGATCCGTATCGAGCCACGCGAGGCACCATCACGCGCTTTGACCATAGGGGTGCCTGTTGCTTCGGCACTGATTGCGCTTTTGCTTGCGGCGATACCACTTGCATTTGCCGGTGCTGATATTATCGAGGCTTACGGGCAGATGGCGAAAGGTATCTTTGGCTCTGTGTTTGCTTTTACAGAGATGTTAACGCGCGCCACACCACTTATTTTCACAGGGCTTGCCGCCACATTGGCGTTTCGGGCCAAGCTTTGGAATATCGGGGCGGAAGGGCAGTTTTATCTGGGTGCGATGGCGGCTGTAACCGTTGGTACGGGGTTGATAAATGCGCCGGGTTTTATTCTGATACCGATCATTCTTTTGACCGGTGCGGCCGCAGGTGCGGCAGGTATGGCCGGCCCCGCATATCTGAAAACCCGCTTTGGTGCGGATGAGGTTGTGACCACATTGCTGTTGAACTTTATCATCCTGATATTCTTGCAAATGATGCTTGAAGGGCCACTAAAAGACCCGATGGGTATGGGATGGCCGCAATCCGAACCGATTGTCGACAATGGAATGTTGCCACAACTTTTGCCAAGAATGCGGGTGCATTGGGGATTGGTCATTGCATTGTTTGCAGCTGTTGTGGCGCAGATCATGCTGTCGAAAAGCGTTTGGGGTTTCAAACTTCGGGCCATTGGTGAAAATGCCGCAGCCGCACTTCATGCCGGGATCGGGGTCAAGCGCAGTTTGATGGGGGCCGCGATTGTATCGGGTGCTATGGCCGGGCTCGCGGGGGTCAGCGAAGTTGCCGGCCTTAAAGGGTATCTGACTGCAGATCTGTCGCCGGGGTTCGGTTACACGGGTATTGTTGTGGCGATGTTGGCGGGGCTGTCGCCAATAGGTGTGGTGATCTCGGCGATGTTTATTTCTTCGGTTTTTGTCGGTGCCGACAGTATGAGTCGTGCCATGGGTGTATCAAGTTATCTTGCCGATCTGGTTGTCGCGATGAGCTTGATTTCGGTGTTGATCGGCGGGTTTATTGCACGCTATCGCATCACGTGGGTTAACAAGGGGGTTGCATGATGGATATTTTGCAAATCCTGATAAGCGACAGCTTCTGGGCGGCAGCGCTTCGTATTGCGACGCCATTGATTTTTGGTGTTTTGGGGGCTTTGATCTGTGAAAAGTCCGGCGTTTTAAACCTTGGCATTGAAGGGATATTTGCCGCAGGTGCCATGGCCGGATGGATGGCCGTTTGGCTGGGTGCGGGGCTTTGGGGCGGTTTGCTGGTTGCCGCACTTACAGGCGGCGCGTTTGGTCTGTTGCACGCGATACTGACCGTGCCTCTGGGCCTGTCACAGCATGTATCAGGACTTGGAATAACCATGTTGGCGACCTCGTTAAGTTACTTTACCTACCGGACAGCCTTGCCCAATGTCAGTTCGCCGCCACGCATTGTGCCGTTTCAGCCACTGGATATTCCGGTGCTTTCGGACTTGCCGTTTGTAGGGCAGGTGTTGTTTCAGCAAACCGCAATGACGTGGCTGGCATTCTTTATGGTGGCACTGGTCTGGTGGGTGCTGAACCGCACGCCGCTTGGCATGGCGATCCGCGCTGTTGGCGACAATCCGGATGCGGTCGATGCGCAGGGCCTGTCGGTTTACGGGTTGCGCATGGGGGCAATTGTGGTGGGCTCGGCTTTGATGGCACTGGGTGGCGCGTTTTTGACAATGTCAGCGTTCGACGCATTCTTTTTCGGCATGGTTAACGGGCGTGGATGGATTTGCATCGCCCTAGTTATTTTCGCCAGCTGGCGGCCGGGCAAAGCGCTTTTGGGTGCTGTGCTGTTTGGCGCGTTTGATGCGTTTCAGGTGCGTCTGCAAACCGAAGTGGGCGCGTTCGTGCCATCTCAGGTGTTTTTGATGGCTCCGTATGTGTTGTCGATTATCGCACTTGTAATCGTTGCGCGCAGGGCGGAATATCCACGTGCACTGTTAACGCCGTGGTTCAAGGGGCAACGCTGATGGATTTTGATCTGCTATTGAAAAATGCAACCCTTCCAGACGGGCAAACCGGTATGGATATTGCCTGTGCGGATGGCATGGTTGTTGCGGTTGAGCGCGAGATTGAAGCGAATGCAAAAGAGGTGATCGACGCGGGCGGTTATCTGGTCTCGCCACCGTTTGTTGATCCACATTTCCACATGGACGCAACGCTTTCGTTGGGTACGCCAAGGATGAATGTGTCAGGGACGTTGCTTGAAGGTATCGCGCTTTGGGGCGAATTGAAACCGGTGCAAAGTGTCGATGAAATCATTACGCGTGCATTGCGGTACTGTGACCTTGCGGTATCGATGGGGATCGGGGCGATCCGGTCGCATGTGGATATTTGCGATGATGAATTGAAAGGGGTTACGGCCCTTTTGGAGGTTCGCAAACAGGTTGCACCATATCTTGACCTACAGCTTGTGGCCTTTCCGCAAGACGGCGTGTTCCGTGACCCTACAGCGCAGGAAAATCTGTTGCGCGCACTTGATATGGGCGTTGATGTTGTCGGCGGTATTCCGCACTTTGAGTGCACGATGCAAGATGGTGCGCGGTCGGTTACTTATCTTTGCGAAATAGCGGCAGAACGCGGGTTGCGTGTCGATATGCATTGCGACGAAAGCGATGACCCGATGAGCAGGCATGTGGAAACACTGGCCTATGAAACCACGCGCCTTGGGTTGCAGGGACGGGTTGCAGGCTCGCATCTTACCTCGATGCATTCGATGGATAACTACTATGTTTCCAAGCTTATTCCCCTGATGGTCGAGGCCGAACTACATGCTATTCCCAATCCGTTGATCAATATAATGCTGCAAGGGCGGCATGATACCTATCCAAAACGCCGCGGCCAGACGCGTGTGCCTGAACTGCGTACAGCAGGGATCAATATCGGTTTTGGTTCGGATTGTGTGATGGATCCGTGGTATTCGCTAGGGCGGGCGGACATGCTGGATGTGGCCAACATGGGGCTGCATGTAGCGCAACTTTCAAGCCGGAAAGATATGGCTTGGTGTTTTGACGCTGTAACCGGTAATTCCGCCGATATCATGGGGCTGGAAGGCTACGGCGTTCAGAAAGGCTGCAAAGCCAATATGGTGCTTTTGCAAGCAGCCGATCCGATTGAAGCCATACGCTTGCGGGCCACACGACTGGCTGTGATCCGTGCCGGAAAAGTAATCTCGCGCACGCCGGCAAGCATATCGACACTAGAGCTAAAGGGGCGTCCTGCGGCGGTTGACCCTGCACAATATGCACCCAAAAGTGCGGGCTAACCGGCCCAAATGTCGCGTGTTCATGTTTGGTAAACATTTGGTTATTCGGGATATACGGTGTCTGGTTCCTATGATAAACTGCCCATAAATGTATAACGGACGGATCATATTATCATGTCGACAGATATTAATAAACAAAGCCGCAACAGCCTTACCCGCAGGAACATTCTGACGTCAGGGTGTACTTTTCTTGGCCTGGGTCTCACAGCTGGTGCCAGTTTGGCGCGTGTTGGTAGTGATAGTGAGCGCGGCAGTAACCAACTGACCGATTTTCTGGATGCCACACAATATTCACAGGCTGACATTGTTGAACTAAGCCATAAGGAACTGACCTATTTATATAACTACAGGATAGATGGTTTTTTGGATGCCATGGCGTCCAAGGTTGTTAAGATGACGTTAAGTGATCGCGCTTCCACGCGCCAGTTGCTGCAAGATATGGCAAACATCAGCGCGAAAAGTGTCCGCAAAGAACGGCTGGCTGCGGAAGTGGGGCATGTCGCTGAAATGGAAAAAGATCTGATACAATCCATCGCGAAGATGAAAAGCGCGCAGGGTGTGAATACGGCACAGGCTTTGGCTGATGAAAGGCGTCAGTTACGGCGCGTCAGCGTTTATAAAAGAGGTGTTAAATCGTGGCTAAGATACCCACGCGAAGGAACCTATAAGCCACCGTTCGCATTTTCAATTGACATAAAGTTCTAAAACCGGACGCAAGCTTTGGTAATTAGCAATTCCATATCGAGCATGCTGATTACGGGCGAATAATAACACCGCCCTTGCCGCGGCTAAATCTTTGGCCTAAGCCAAGGAAATGACCCATCAAATGACATATAACGGGCACGCGAAAGCAGTGCTGGTACTGGGGCTGCCGTTGATCGGCAGCCATATCGCACAGATAGCCATTGGTATGACCGATACGGTGATGATGGGATGGTACGGTGTGGAAGATCTGGCGGCGATTGTTCTGGCCAGTTCGATGTTTTTTCTGTTGTTCATTGTCGGGTCGGGGTTTGCTTTTGCGGTGATGCCGATGGTGGCGAATGCAGCGGGTGCCGATGATGATGTGCAGGTACGCCGTGTGACCCGTATGGGGTTCTGGGCCTCGGCACTTTTCGCGATCTTTGTTATGCCGATTTTGTGGTGGTCTAAAGCGTTGCTGCTGATGCTTGGGCAAGAACCAGGTGTGGCGGGGCTTGCGCAGGACTATCTGCGCATTACCGCTTTTGGATTGCTTCCAAGCCTGTTTGTCATGGTGATCAAAAGCTATCTGGCCGCACTGGAACGCACACAGATTGTATTATGGGTGACGATCGCCGGGGCTGTTGTGAACGGGTTTTTGAATTACGCGTTGATTTTCGGCAATTGGGGTGCGCCTGAATTGGGTATACGCGGTGCGGCGATTGCATCGGTGATGATGCCGATTGCAAGCATTCCGTTGTTGCTTGCTTATATTGCGCGCTACACGCCGCAACATGCCTTGTTTCAGCGCATATGGCGGTTCGATGCGCAGGCCTTTGGGCAGGTGTTTCACCTTGGCTGGCCCATCGGTTTGACCAATCTGGCTGAAACCGCATTATTCAGTGCCACGGCTATTATGATGGGCTGGGTGGGTACGCTGGAATTGGCCGCCCACGGCATTGCACTGCAATGGACCGCAGTGGCGTTCATGGTGCATGTGGGCCTAAGTAACGCGGCTACCGTACGTGCGGGCCGCGCGGTGGGGCGTGCAGATGAGGCAAGTTTACGCCGTGGCGGCATTACCACACTTGTTATGGCTTTGGTGCTTTCCGGCATGACGGTTTTGGTGTTTCTAAGTGTTCCGGATTTGTTGATCGGGGTCTTTCTGGACAGCGCGGAACCTGCGCGTGACCGGATTTTGGCCATTGGTGTCAGCCTGCTGGCAATGGCCGCTCTTTTCAATGTGGCTGATAGTACGCAAGTGATTGCACTTGGCCTGTTGCGCGGTGTGCAGGATGCCCGCGTGCCGCTGATTATGGCTGTGATCAGCTATTGGGTGGTCGGCATTCCTGCGGGTTATCTGTTCGGGTTTGTCTGGGGGTACGGTGCTGTCGGTATTTGGGCGGGACTGGTCGGCGGCTTGACACTGGCGGCGGTGTTGCTGAACTATCGGTTCTGGACACGAAGCTGGGTGAAATCATGACAATCTCCGTCGTCAACGCGCATGCCGAAGGCGAGGTTGGCAATGTGGTTGTAGCAGGCGTTGAGCCACCGCCCGGCGATACGCTTTGGCAGCAAATGGAATGGCTGCACAAAGATCAAAGCTTGCGCAATCTTTTGTTGAATGAGCCACGCGGCGGGGTGTTTAACCATTTCAACCTGCTGGTGCCACCCGTAAACCCGTGTGCGGCCTACGGCTTTCTGACAATGGAACCCGAACACACGCCGCCAATGTCGGGGTCGAATTCAATGTGCGTGGCAACCGTGTTGTTGGATACGGGCCGTGTGCCGATGTTGGAACCCGTGACGGAATTTTATCTGGAAGCCGCCGCAGGGCTGGTGCATGTGCGAGCGCAATGCAAAGACGGCAAGGCGACATCTGTGCGTATCACCAATGTGCCCTCTTTCGTACACTGTCTTGATGCACCGCTGGAGGTGGCGGGGCTGGGAACGCTCACCGTTGATATTGCCTTTGGCGGTGACAGTTTTGTGATTATTCCTGCACGCGATTTAGGGTTTTCGATTGTACCTGATGAAGCGCGCGAAGTGACCGAAGCGGGGGCGCGTATCACGCGGGCTGCGAATGAACAAATCGGATTCAGTCACCCCGCAAACGACTGGTCTATCGTGTCTTTTTGCCAGTTTACCCTGCCTGTAACCCATGAAAACGGAATTATGACGGGCAAAAGCACGGTTGTGATCGACCCCGGAAAACTGGATCGGTCGCCTTGCGGTACGGGCTGTTCGGCACGTATGGCAACACTTGTGTCACGCGGGGAGCTGGCTGTTGGTGATACCTATATCGGTCGGTCGATCATAGGCTCGCGGTTTGATTGCAAGGTTGAAAGCGGGGCCAATTTAAACGGCACCCCCGCGATTATTCCCAGCCTAGAAGGGCGGGCGTGGATATGCGGGACGTCGGAAATCATGTGTGATCCAAACGACCCGTGGCCGCAAGGCTATCGTTTGTCCGACACTTGGCCGAAGATGTTGTAGGGTGGGCTTAAGCCCACCTTGCGATTGCTTCAAGAGACTCCATTGGAATTCCCAGCGTTAATAAATAAAAACAAATTATTTCAAATAGTTAATATGGTGTCCCAACTGGGACATTGAGATTCGCGGCCTTTGCAACGCGTGGGCCGTTCTAATTCACCGATGCGTAAAGCAACCCGATCCATTTTTCGGTGGTGAACAATCCATCACTCCATTTCGTATCATAATCGGCCATTGGATTTGCCGCGATTGCCTGCTCCACGGTTTTGCCCGCTTTTTTCAGATCGCGCATGCTTGTGTTGGCGGATGTCAGCATGTCCTGATAGGCGATCAGATCGGCACGGCTGGCCAGCGGGCCGTGACCGGGGATGATTTTGGTGTTCTCGTCGGTTGTATCAATCAGCTTTTGCACGGCTGCGATGGTGCCGGCCAAGCTGCCGCCGTTTTCGGTGTCGATGAACGGATAGAGCCCGTTGAAAAAGATGTCACCCGTATGCACGATATTGCTTTCTTCAAAGTAAACCACACTGTCACCATCGGTGTGGGCCTGCGGGAAATGCACCGTGCGTAAAGTCTGGCCATTCAAATGAAAGTGCATAGTTTCCGAGAAAGTGACGATAGGCAGCGCACTGGCGGGGGCAGGTGGCGTTTTGGCGTCGAATGCAGAAATGGCAGTGCCATTTGCCAGCCGTTTGCGCACGTTATCGTGGCTGACGATGGCCGTGTCGGCATTGCCGATAGCCTCGTTCCCGCCGGTGTGATCAAAATGATAATGTGTGTTCAACAAAAAGCGCGGTTGCTCACCGCCCAGCTCTTTTATGGTTTGTTTCAAAAGCGGGCCGACGGGCGCCATTTGATCGTCGATCAGAAAAGTGCCATCCGGCCCCGTGAACAGGCCGATATTACCGCCCTTGCCCGAAAGCATATGCAGGTTTTCCGTCAGTGTCGTGACATTAAGCTCTTGTGCGGTGGAAGCCCCTGGAATTGTAAGGGCAATAGAGAGTGCGGCGAATAAGGATTTCATCGGATATTTCCTTGGATTGGGAACGTTTATAGCTAGGCTAGAATATGCGGCAAATATAGGCAAGGGATCCGGTATTCACATGAAATTGATCTGTATTACGCAAACGGATCGTTTGGGTATGTCACTTTCGCCAGATATAATCCATGCGGTGGGCAAACCGTACCACAAGCCGCGCGGTCGGTGGCCTCTAATGCGTGTTTGACATCAATGGGATCCCAACGGCCAGCACCCACACGTTCCAAGGTGCCGACAAAGCTGCGTACTTGGTTGTGCAAAAAACTACGGGCGCGAATGGTGAAGCGGTATTCGGTGCCGTATTCCACGGGCCGTTCCGCGATGTCCAGCACATCAAGGGTTTTGACTGGAGACAGGGCTTGGCAAACGGTTGAACGGAAGGTGGTGAAGTCGTGTTTGCCGATCAAATGGGCGGCCGCTAGGCGCATTGCATCCACATCAAGCGGGTGGTTGATCTGCCAAAGCAGCCCCGCGTCATGGGTGGCAGGGGCACGGCGTGATAAAAGGCGGAATGTGTATTCGCGCTCAATGGCGCTAAAGCGGGCGTGAAAATCATCGGCGACTTGGGCCGCTTGCAAAATGGCGACAGGCAGAGGTTTCAGGTGGTAATTCAGAGCTTCTGACAAACGGAACGCTTGCCAGTCATTATCCAGATCAACATGCGCCACTTGGGCAAAGGCGTGAACCCCCGCATCCGTTCGCCCTGCGCCCTGAATGCCGGTGTTATTCGGGTCTATTTTCAGTAAAGCTTGTTCAATCGCCTGCTGAACCGACGGCACATCCCGTTGCTTTTGCCAGCCTGCAAAGGGCTTGCCATGGTATTCGATTTTCAGTGCGTATCTGGGCATAATCGTTGCGTTACCTTGTCAGGGCGAATTTGCCAAGGCCCCCTGTAAATGCTTAGGTTTTATGCTTAAGTGATTGCGTAGACAAAAAGGATGCGGATTTGGTGCTTGGAAGGGTTATTGACGGTATTACGCGCAATGCGGAACGGGCGGCGGACAGTGTTTCTGAAAGCTTGTTCGAGCCAGTAATCCGTTTGGGTGTGACAGGTCTGTCACGTTCTGGCAAGACGGTGTTTATCACCTCATTGGTGGCAAATTTGCTGGATTCAGGGCGGATGCCGCAATTATCGGCTGCGGCCGAGGGGCGTATTGTTTCTGCGTTCTTGCAACCGCAACCCGACGATACCGTGCCACGTTTTGAATACGAGGCGCATTTGGCGGCAATGACGGGTGCAAAGCCGCATTGGCCGCAATCAACCCGCTCGATCAGCCAGTTGCGATTGTCGTTTAGGGTACAACCCACTGGGATCATATCGGGACTGCGCGGGCCGCGTACGGTGCATTTGGATATTGTCGATTATCCAGGCGAATGGTTGCTTGACCTGCCGTTTATGGATTTAAGCTTTGCCGAATGGTCAGCACAGTCTTTGGGCTTGGCGGAAGGGCGCAAGAGGCAGGCGGAGGATTTTCAAAAGCTGTTGGCGAATGTTGACGCAGCTTTAAGTTTGGATGAGGTTTTGGCGCAAAAACTGGCACAGAGCTTTTCCGGGTATTTGTCAGCCAGCCGGGATGCGGGCTATTCGGCCTGTGCGCCGGGGCGGTTTCTGATGCCTGGCGATTTGGAAGGCTCGCCCGTGTTGACGTTTTGCCCTCTACCTGAAGGGGCTGCCGGGCGCGGGTCGCTCTATCGCGAATTCGCCCGCCGATATGAAGCATATAAATCCAAAGTGATCCGACCGTTTTTCCGCGATCATTTTGCGCGGATTGACCGCCAGATTGTTTTGATAGACGCGCTGGGGGCTGTGCATCACGGGCCGCAGGCCGTTGCGGATCTGCGTCTTGCAATGGCGGATGTTTTAAAAGCATTTAAACCCGGTAAAAATTCATGGATTGGTTCAATTCTGGGAAAGCGGCGTGTTGAGAAAATTCTGTTTGCCGCGACAAAAGTGGATCATTTGCATCATACACAGCATGATAATTTGACGGCGTTGATGCAGGCACTTGTACGCGATGCAAAAGATTGTGCGGATTTTTCCGGGGCGGATACCGGCAGTGTGGCACTGGCGAGTTTGCGTGCAACGGTTGAAGAAAGCCATAAGCATGACGGGGCGTTACTGGATTGTGTGCGCGGCACGTTGCTTGATACAGGCAAAGAGGTGGCAATGTATGCGGGCGAACTGCCCGAAGACCCTGCGGAAATATTGAATGCGGCGCAAAACGGCGAAGAGAAATGGCTGGATGCGGATTATGCGGTGATGGGTTTTGCGCCTGCAAAAATCACTTTGAAGCAAGGAATGGGGCCGCCGCATATCCGGTTGGATAAAGCTGCGGAGTTTCTATTGGGAGATAAGTTGTCATGAAGCAGAAACCAGTAGTGATTGATCTTGAACCGACGCCGAAGGCGAAACGCGTTACACCCGCACAGGTGCCGCCCGTACCTGAAATGCAGGACATACAAAATAGTGCAATGCAGACTGTTGCGCGGCAAGCGGGGCGTAAAGACGCTGGGATCACGCGGTTATTCCTATGGGTTTTGATTGCGCTGGCAGGTTTTATCATTTCTGTGGTGCTTTGGGATTTCGTGGCGGGTATGATGGAGCGCAATTTATGGATGGGACGTGCGGCATTAACGCTGACGGGTCTGTTGTTACTGGGGCTGCTGTTCTTTATCTTGCGTGAGCTGGCCGCCTTTGCACGATTACGGCGTATGGATGGGTTACGCAGGTTGGCTTCCACGGTTTATGTCAGTGGTGATCTGCAAAAAGCACAAGAGTTTTCAGCGCAGTTGAAACGTATATATCGCGGGCGGCAAGACTTGCGCTGGGCGTTTACCAACGTATCGGAACAGGGCGCGGATATAGTGGATACTGAGGCGTATATGACTGTGGTGGAAAATACGGTTATGGCGCAACTGGATGGCATGGCCGTAAACCAGATTGAGGCTGCGGCACGTCAAGTTGCCACTGCTACCGCCCTTATCCCGCTTGCTTTGGCGGATGTGGCCATTGCCCTGACCGCCAATATCCGCATGATCCGCCGCATTGCGCAGATCTATGGCGGGCGTTCGGGTGCCTTTGGTTCCTGGCGTTTGTTGCGTGTCGTTGCAGCGCATCTGGTGGCAACAGGTGCTGTCGCAATCGGTGACGATATGATTGGGTCGATAGCGGGGGGCAGTGTTATATCGAAACTGTCACGCCGTTTTGGTGAAGGGATTATCAACGGGGCTTTAACCGCGCGTGTCGGTGTGGCGGCAATGGAAGTATGCCGTCCAATGCCGTTTCATGCGGTGAAAAAACCGTCGGTAACGGGAATGATGAAGCGGGCTTTGGTTGGTTTTGTCGGGAAGGGCGTTTAACGCAGGCTTGGTGGTTGTGCAGGGTCTTGGTTGCGATATGTAAGGCCCATTTGCAGGCCCTGCCCGATACGCCGCGCCAAGGCGTTGAAACTGTCAGCTTGATCGGGGCGTAATGTATCGCGCAGGCTTGCTTCGAACAGATCCAGCCAAATGGGGAAGTGATCAGCATGTACATGCGGCGTGGCCATGTGAACTGCCATGGGATTGCCCGAATAGCTGCGTTCATGCAAAATGGCATTGGCCCAGAAACCGGCGATTTTCGCTTCATGCGGGTTCCATGCGTCCGTTGTGGTTGGAATACTTTTGGCAAACACGGGGCCAAGGACGGGGTGGTTGCGGATGCGTTTGTAAAATACAGCTACAACACGCTCTATATCGGTGCGGTTAACATCAATGCGCGGTGGTAATACGTTAGACAAAGGCCAGCACCACGATCAGGCTTAGGGGCAGCCATATCATAAAGTTGAAGAACGACCGCATCAGGCCCATGTCAGCTTTCGGGTCCATGCCGAACCGCTTACATAGGAATGTGCCGGGCCATAAAATTATATCTGCGATTTTGATTAACATAGTGATTCTTTAATTGGTATTTCATTTACGGAATATATAGGGTTTTAATTCCGCATTGTAAATGCTAATTAAAACCTATGCAGTTAAGCAAGTTTACAGATTACGGATTACGGGTGTTGATGCAATTGATGGTATCTGCCCCTGATCGCGTGTCGGTACACAGGGTCGCCAGGACATACGGCATATCAGAGCATCACGTGGCCAAGGTTGCATCGCATCTGGTCCGTGGCGGGTTCATATTGTCCGGGCGGGGGCGCGCAGGCGGATTGAGGTTGGCCAAAGACCCGAGCGAAATAATTATCGGTGATGTTGTGCGGTCATTGTCGGGTGATGTGCCTGTTGCAGAGTGTTTCAAAGCGGGTGATTGTAGTTGCCGTGCTTTGGCTCAATGCGGATTGCGCGGGCCACTTTATGAGGCGCAACAGGCGTTTTTTGCGGTTCTGGATGGATATACACTGGATGATGTGGTGGCGCGGCAGGATTTGATGAAAGAGCTGCTGGACGTGCGTTAATCCAACCCGTGATAGGGGGCCACCATGGTGCCTTTGACCAGGCTGGTCAGTATACTTGATACGGGCCAAATGGTGCTGGTGGGGGCAAGTAGTAAATTCCGAATAAGTGGTAAAATGCGACTGTCGGATTGATACATCGGTGTAAATGTCCAGCTCATGGCCTGATAAAGCGTGACATGTGTTTTGCGGGCTTTTTTGTAAGCGGGTAGGGCAACATCCAACGGGTATTTTTTCAGGCACTCAGCCAGCGCATAGGCATCAAGCAAAGCCATATTGGCACCTTGGCCCAATTGCGGGCTGGCGCGGTGGGCGGCGTCGCCGATATGGGCAAGGGCATTCGTATAGGGTTTGCGCATGGTGCCGTGGGTGTAGCTGGCCATGGTCATTTTATCGTGCGTTTGAATTTGATCCACGAAAGGAGCAAGGGCGGGCCACAGGGCTTTGGCCTCTGACTTCCAGTGATCCAGTGACGTGTCTTGCCATTTCTGAAATTGATCTTGTGGTAACGACCAAAACAGCGCGGCTTTGGGTGTGCTGCTGCCGGGCAGGCTGCCGATGGGTAAAATGCCAATCATATTGCAGGCGTGTCGGTAGCGTTGTTGCAGCTGATCGTAGCGTAACTCGGTTTTATCGGGCCAATCGACGGTTCCCCATATGGCACCGTAAGGTAGGGTTTTTGACGTCAGCGGGCTAAGCGGGGAACGGGCACCAGAGGCGTCTACGATCAGATCAAAGGGTGCGGATGTTGTGCCGTTTGCGAATGTAAGCATACGCTGCCCGCCCGCCAATCTACTGCCTGTAATTTCATGCGCATTGGTGATTTGCACGCCTTTGGCAATGCAGGTATTCAAAAGTGCATCAAACAGGCTGGCGCGGTGAATGCCCAGACCGAAATCAGTGCCGTTTATCGGGCCATATGAAACATCCAGAACTTTGTGTTTGGTGGCCGCTTCATAGCCTAGCATCCGGTAGCCTTTGGCACCTTTCGTAAGGACCTCTTGCGCCGCCCCCAGTTTTTCCAGAATACGCAGGCCGACGGGTTGGATGACAAGGCCAGAGCCGACGGGGGCGGGGGTGTCAAACTGATCGTAGAGGGTGATTTCATGATCACTATCATTCAAAAAACCCGCCACGGCCAAGCCGCCGATACCGCACCCAACGATTGCTATTTTCATTCCAAGGCCTGCATATAGTTTTGCACTTTATAGTGTAAAATCCCCACCGATAACACGGGAAAATACTAAACTAGTTTACTAGTTTAGTTAACGGCATTAAAATCCGCACACACTTAGGCTGGACGTATCGTACACCCTGACCTATAAGGCGCACATGGCTACCGTATTCAACATTATTATACGAATTACTGGCCCGGCACTTTAAACCTTAAGTGACCGGGGAAAAGCGTATGGGCTATCCGCGCTGACCAAAAGATTGCCACCGAAATTCAATGATACTGGAAAAGACACATGTGCGCTGACACGCCTGAATATAAAGACACTTTGAACCTGCCGAAAACTGATTTCCCGATGCGAGCAGGCCTGCCGAAACGTGAGCCTGAGTGGCTGGACCGCTGGGAAAAAATTGGCATCTATGATCGTTTGCGCGAAAAGCAGGGTCGCGAAAGCTTCGTGCTTCACGACGGCCCTCCTTACGCCAACGGGCATTTGCATATTGGGCATGCGCTGAACAAGATCCTGAAAGACATGGTTGTGCGCAGCCAGCAAATGATGGGCAAGGACAGCCGCTATGTTCCGGGTTGGGATTGTCACGGGCTGCCGATTGAATGGAAGATCGAAGAGCAATACCGCAATAAGGGCAAGAACAAGGATGATGTGCCTGTGGTCGAGTTGCGCCAGGAATGCCGTAAGTTCGCCGAGGGCTGGATCGATATTCAGCGCGATGAATTCAAACGGCTTGGCATCACAGGTAACTGGGCCGATCCATATCTGACGATGGATTATCATGCCGAGGCAGTGATTGCGGGCGAGTTTTTAAAATTCGTGATGAACGGTTCGGTCTATCAAGGGTCGAAACCCGTGATGTGGTCGCCGGTGGAAAAAACCGCTCTCGCCGAAGCCGAGATCGAGTATCACGATATAAAATCACACACGATCTGGGTGCCGTTTCAGGTGGAAAGCGTTACCGCTGGTGATGACCGTACAGAGCTGCTGAAACAGGCGCGTGTGGTGATCTGGACAACAACGCCTTGGACGATCCCGCAAAACAAAGCGATCTGCTATAATCCGAAACTGGAATATGCGCTTTATGAAGTAACGGATGCGCATGACGGCAACTGGGCCAAGGTTGGTGATCTGTATATCATGGAACACAAACTGGCACTGGCCGCTTTTGCGGCTGCCAATGTGGAAGAGGATGGATTTAAGTATCTGGGTGATGTGACCAATGAAGAGCTGGCCAGCATGGTCTGCTCGCACCCGTTCAAAGGCATCGCGGATGCAGGCGGTTATTGGGACTATGAGGTGCCAATGCTTGACGGTGATCACGTGACCAATGAGGCGGGTACCGGTTTCGTCCACACCGCCCCATCCCACGGCGCAGATGACTATGAAGTCTTCATGAAACGTAACTGGCTGGATCGTCTGACCCATCATGTCGGCGAGGAAAGTGAGTTCTTGCCGCATGTACCGCTGTTTGCCGGATTGCAGGTGTTTGATCGCAAAGGTAAAGAAAGCAAGGCCAATACTGCGATCATCGCCAAGTTGGTGGAAGCCGGCGGGATCATTGCACGGGGCCATGTAAAACACAGCTATCCGCATTCGTGGCGGTCAAAAGCACCGGTGATTTTCCGCAATACACCGCAGTGGTTTGCAGCCATCGACAAAGACCTGAACGACGGTATGGACGATTATGGCAAAACTATTCGCGCGCGCGCGCTGACCTCAATCGACAAGCTGGTCAAATGGACACCGAAGACCGGCCGCAACCGCTTGTATTCGATGATAGAAGCGCGGCCCGATTGGGTGTTGTCGCGGCAACGTGCATGGGGTGTGCCGTTGACGTGCTTTACCAAAAAAAGCGCCTTGCCTACCGATCCGGATTTCATTTTACGCGACGATGCCGTGAATGCACGCATCGTGACGGCGTTTGAAGCGGAAAGCGCCGATTGCTGGTTTGAAGATGGCGCCAAAGAACGCTTTTTGGGCAGCTATTATAACGCCGACGATTGGGATCAGGTCATGGATGTTCTGGATGTCTGGTTCGATAGTGGCTCGACCCATGCGTTCGTTCTACGTGACCGCGCGGATGGCCCTGAAGACGGCCTTGCGGATTTGTATCTGGAAGGTACCGACCAACACCGTGGCTGGTTTCATTCATCTATGTTGCAATCTTGCGGTACTAAAGGTCGCGCACCCTATAAAGGTGTTTTAACCCACGGGTTTACGCTGGATGGCAAGGGCATGAAAATGTCGAAATCCGTCGGTAATACCATCGCACCTGAAAAGGTGATCAAGCAATACGGCGCGGATATTCTGCGACTTTGGGTGGCACAGGCCGATTATACGTCTGATCTGCGTATCAGTGATGAAATCCTGAAAAACGTTGCCGACAGTTACCGTCGTTTGCGCAATACCATGCGGTTTTTGCTTGGTAATCTGAACGGATTTACCGATGCTGAACGGATAGACGTGGCTGATATGCCGGAACTGGAACAATGGGTCTTGCACCGTTTGGCCGAGCTGGATCAATCTGTGCGTGATGGCTATGCGGAGTATGATTTCCAGAATGTATTCCAACAGTTATTCCAGTTTTGTACCATTGATCTATCCAGCGTTTATTTCGACATACGCAAGGATGTGCTTTATTGTGATGCCGATGACAGTATTGCACGGCGTGCGGCGCGCACGGTTCTGGATATTCTGTTTGCGCGTCTGACAACATGGTTGGCACCGATGCTGACCTTTACCATGGAAGACGTTTGGCTAGAGCGGCATTTGACCGATAATGCGTCCGTGCATCTGGAAGATTTCCCTGAAACGCCTGCCACTTGGTTAAACCCTGAACTGGCTGCAAAATGGGGCAAAATCCGTGATGTGCGCCGAGTGGTGACAGGCGCGATTGAGATTGAGCGGCAAGAAAAGAATATTGGAGCATCCCTAGAAGCGGCGCCCGTGGTATATGTGGCGGATGCCGCATTGCGCGACTTGTTGGCGTCGGTAGATTTTGCAGATGCCTGCATCACCTCGGCCATTGAAGTCTCGGGCAATGCTGCACCAAATGGTGCATTTACGTTAGAAGATGTCGCGGGTGTGGCTGTAGTCTTTGCCAAGGCAGAGGGTGGCAAATGTGCCCGTTGCTGGAAGATCCTGCCCGATGTGGGCAGCCATACACATGAACAAACATGTGGCCGCTGTTCGGATGCATTGGGTTAAGGCTTGTAATTTTTCATAGGCCACGCTTAAGCTGTGGCCTATGAACATTGCTTCACTTCATAACACATTTGGATGGTTCTCTCTGGTCGAGAAAGACGGACAGATCACGCAATTGTTGTGGGAAGAGCGCACGGAAGGGTTCCGCAGTGATGTGCTGAAAGAAGGGTTGAACCAACTGGAGGCATATTTTGCAGGGCAGCTCACGCAGTTTGATTTGCCGCTTGCCCCCAAAGGTACTGACTTTCAGCAACAGGTTTACCGCATAATGCAGGATATTCCGTTCGGTGAGGTCCTGACCTATGGTGAAGTGGCAAAAAAACTGGGTGTGCCAGCGCAGCCGATAGGGCAGGCCTGTGGCAGCAACCCGATCCCAGTGATTATTCCCTGCCATCGAATTGTTGGTACAGGTAATCTGGGCGGGTTTTCAGGTTTTGGCGGGGTCGAAACCAAAGTACAGCTTCTGCGCCATGAAGGCGCGAACGCGCAATTGATCTGATGAGTTTCGGTGTTTTTGTCGCGGTTTTGTTCGCGGCATTTTTGCATGCCGCGTGGAATGCAATCGTCAAGTCCGGCACCAACAAGCTGCAAGGTATGGTGCTGTTGTCTTTTGCACACGCGATCATTGGTTTGGCGATGATTATCGCCTTTCCCTTGCCTGATCGCGCGTCTCTTATCTGGCTAGCGGTATCAGTCGTATTACACCTGATCTACAAAACTTTCCTGACATTAGCCTATCAAAAGGGTGATCTCAGTAGGGTTTACCCGATTTCACGTGGCACTGCCCCCGTGATGGTCTTGATTATTAGCCTGTTGTTTCTAAACGATGAATTTAATAAATGGCAAATAGCTGGCGTGGTTTTGGTTGGCTTTGGTATTTTGATGATGGCACGCGGCGTATTTTCGCATGGTGAACGACGCGATCTGCTGCCCTATGCCCTTGTCGCTGCGATGGGAACTGCGGGCTATACTTTGGCAGACGGTATTGGCGCACGCGTATCATTACACCCTTCAGCCTTTGTTGGTTGGGTTTTCGTGTTGGATGCGGTTTTATTCACCTCATGGGCATTGGCATTCAAAGGCACCAAAGTTCTACCACGGGAACCCCGCGTGTGGGCGTTGGGGTTGATTGCAGGCAGTGCTTCGGTTGCGGCTTACTGGATCGCGGTGTGGGCGATGACTGTGGCCCCGATCGCCTTGATCGCAACGTTACGGGAAACATCCGTACTGTTCGCAGTGTTGATCGGAATTGTCTTCCTGAAAGAAAAATCCGACAGAGGCAAGGTTTTTGCCGCAATGGTGATTGTATCCGGTGTTGTTTTGATGCGATTTTAGGTGGTTTTTTCCGGAATGATCTGCTGTGCGATACCAGCGAATGTTATGTATATGCTTGTGATCGCAAGCAGGGTAATTGTTGCGTGGCTTATATCAAAATCATGCCATGCCGCATAACCGCTAAGGACCGTCCAAAGGATGGTAATGGGCAGGCTGATCATACGCCAGCGTACCGTGCGTACCGGATGGATGAATTTCAGTGGAAAAAACATCGCACTGGCAATAATCACAACAAGTGCAAAAATGACCAACCAATGCGGTGTGGTGGCAAACATCACCAGAACAAACATGTTCCAACAACCCGGGAAGCCGGCAAAGCTGTTATCTTTGGTCTTCATACGCGTATCGGCGAAATAGATGACAGACGCAAACGTGATAACGATCAGACATATCCATCCAGTCCAGCCGTTTAACAGCCCGCTTTTGAATAAAGCAAAGGCCGGGATAAACACATAAGTCAGATAATCGATGATCAGGTCAAGCAGGACACCGTCATATTCGGGGGCATTTTTCTTTACGTGGTAGTGGCGGGCCAATGGGCCATCAATGCCGTCTACCGCGAATGCTACAACAAGCCATAAAAACATCAGGCTCCATTTTCCATCCACCGCAGCCAGCATCGCCAACATGGCAAAAACAGCGCCTGTGGCGGTTAGGAAATGGACGGATAGGGCTTTGATGCGACGTGTCATATATTCCCTTTACAGGAACAAGTGTATGGGCAGCAACTGTTAGCTGCCCTTTGGATGCGCCTTTTTATATACCTCCATCAAACGGGCCTGATCTACGGCGGTGTAGGTCTGGGTTGTGGATAGTGATGCATGGCCCAGCAGTTCCTGAATGGTGCGCAAATCTCCACCGGCTTCAAGTAAATGCGTAGCAAAGGAATGTCGCAATGCGTGTGGTGTGGCCGAAGATGGCAGGCCAAGCTGTAAGCGCACTTGTTCCACAACTTTTTGAATATGGCGAGGGTTTAAACACTTGCCGCGCACGCCCAAGAAAAGCGGCGTTTCGGGATCATGGGCATGGGGGCAAAGCTTTAAATATGTATCCACAGCTGTACGCGCAACAGGAAGAACGGGCACGATACGTTCCTTGTTGCCTTTGCCGCGAATTTTCAGCACTTCGGGCAAGGGGGCTTGTTTGAAAGTCAAACCAAGTGCTTCGGATATGCGCAACCCGCAACCGTATAGTAAGGTTAATACGGCTGTGTCACGCGCACCAACCCACCCTTCCAGTGATTGGAATTCGGCAGTTTTGATCAGTGCTTTTGCATCTGTTTTGGCAACCGGGTGGGGCAACCCAGCTTTGTATTTTGGCGCACGCGTAGCAAGAACCGGTGAAACCTCCAGCCCGTGTATCTCGGACAACCAGCGATAGAAGCTTTTTACTGCAGATAAAGACCGCGCTAAAGATCGCGCCGTCAGGCCGCGCCTGCGCTCATGTGCCATCCATGCGCGCATGTCGGTTATGGTAATGGATGCCAATGCTGATTTGCCTAGTTGCCCGCCAAGGTGACCGGTTAGAAAGCCAAGATAGCCTGAAACATCACGCTGGTAGGCACTTACGGTTTTTCCGGATTGTCCGCGAATGGCTGTTACATGTGTCAGCCAGTGTTCCATCAGGTCATATGCGCCTGATTTGGCCATTGATTAAGCCAGCCACCGGCACATTATGCGCGAAAATATACCGCCTAGAAACAACAGTAAGTCGCTGCCTTGAGCCGGTGCGAATTGATCTGCATTTTTGGACCCAAGCACCAACATGCCAGGCAGGTTTCCATCGCCAAGATCAAGTTTCAGCAGAGCTTCGGATAAGATAGGTTCAGGGCTATCATCGAAGAGAGCAGAATCCGCACCCGGTTTCACGGAACGCATTGTTACAGGGCGGCTGTTCATATCACGCCCGCCTGTAATATAATCATTTACTTCACCGATCGCCATGAAAGTGACGCCGGTGCCGAATTCTTTAGATAAAGACGGCCCTTGGCCCGCTGTAACAGCCTGCGTTTCCAAACAAAGGCTCGCGACTTCAATGCCAAGGGTATTGGCAAGCTCATGCTCCACGTAATGCAGAAAACCGTTGAAATCCTTTGGCTCAAGTATCGACAGAACAACACGGTGTATCTGGTTCATGCTCGAAACATTATCGTAAGCGGCTGCGACAACCGTGCGATGGGTATCTTCCAGTTTGTTCAGGCGATCTTCCATACGGTCCATTGCAATGGACCGCAAATCTATCACATTACTGGCCTGTTGTTGCCGGTCGGCTGCAATCAATGCGCGCATGACGTCATGATCTTCCAGAAACGCTTTTGGATTAGAGATGATTTCATCCCGAACCTGATCAAATTTTTCGGTAGTATCTATGGCTTCTGTCATTTGCTTGCCCTTACAGGATCTTTTGACCCGTTTTTGCCCAGTCTTTCATAAAGGTATCAAGACCTTTATCTGTCAGTACATGATTTGCCATCTTTTTGATCACTTCAGGTGGCGCGGTCATAACATCTGCCCCGATTATAGCACATTCTTTTGCATGATTCACGGACCGAATGGATGCGGCAAGTATTTGTGTGTCGAAACCGTAGTTGTCATAGATGGTGCGGATCTCGTCGATCACATCAAGACCGTCCAGATTAAGGTCGTCAAGGCGGCCGATGAAGGGCGAAATAAACGTAGCCCCGGCTTTTGCCGCCAGCAGTGCTTGGTTGGCCGAGAAGCACAGGGTGACGTTGACCATCGTACCTTCCTCAGAAAGAACTTTGCAGGTTTTCAAACCGTCCCATGTCAGGGGTACTTTTACCGCAATATTATCAGCGATCTTGGCTAGTTTACGACCCTCTGCGATCATTTCGTCAGCTTTCAGGGCAACAACTTCGGCACTGACAGGTCCTTTAACCATGGCGGCAATTTCTTTAGTCACTTCAAGAATATCACGGCCTGATTTCAGGATCAGGGACGGGTTGGTTGTGACACCGTCACACATGCCCAGATCATTAAGTTCGGCGATTGCATCAACTTCTGCGGTGTCTACGAAAAATTTCATGAAAGTTTCCTTGCCTGTTCAAGTTTCTTACTGTGTTTGAAAATGTATTACAGTATGCTGGGCTTGTGCGAAACAAAAGAATGCAAAGAAACCTGAACAAAGTGACGCGATCAAGTAACCCAACTTATTTTAAAGCCGATTCTCTGGTTTCTGTTCTGACAGATCAACCGTTGGACCGGGTTCTGGATTATAAGGCCCCAGCGGGGGGGGTTTTACTGGGTGCTTTTGTTGAAGTACCACTTGGGCCGCGTAAGGTGATCGGAGTTGTTTGGGGTGAAGGGCAAGGTGGTTATGATCTGGCCAAGACACGCGCGATTTCACGGGTTTTGGATTTACCGCCCATGCGCAATGAAATGCAGCAGTTTTTAACCCGCGTTGCAGATTATACACTGACACCGCTGAATGCGATGTTACGTTTGGCAACCCGTGCGCCAGGGCTGGCCAATCCACCTTCAATGCGCAAAGTCTATGCTTTGGGTGAAACTGAACCAGAGCGGATCACGGCTGCGCGGACACGTGTGCTAGAGGTGTTGCAGGGGCATAACGGCTTAAGGTTTACTAAAAAAGAACTGGCGGATTTTGCAGGGGTTACCGGATCTGTCGTGGATGGTCTGGTGAAACTGGGCGCGGTGATGGAAGTGGAAACACCGCGCGATGTGCCTTACCCGAAGCTTGATCCGATGAAAGATGGACTGACCTTAAGTGACAGTCAGCAGGCAGGTGGTTTAGCTCTGCGCGCTTCTGTTTCCACGCAGGAATATTCCACAACATTGCTAAAGGGCGTCACAGGGTCAGGTAAAACCGAGGTCTATCTGGAAGCGGTTGCAGAATGTTTGGCCCAAGGGCGCCAAGCCTTGGTGTTGCTGCCTGAAATTGCCCTGACGGTGGCGTTTCTGGACCGCGTTGAAAAACGCTTCGGGGCCCATCCTGCCGAGTGGCATTCAGGTGTGACGATGACCGAACGCCGCCGTTGCTGGCGCATGGTGGGTGAGGGCAAAGCGCAACTGGTAGTGGGCGCGCGTTCTGCCCTTTATCTGCCTTTCCAAAACCTTGGCCTGATCGTGGTCGATGAGGAACATGATACGTCTTACAAGCAGGAAGAAGGCGTGTTTTATTCGGCCCGCGATATGGCGGTGCTGCGGGCGTCTCTGAATGGCGCATCCGTGGTTCTGGCGTCTGCTACGCCTGCGTTGGAAACATGGGTGAATGCTCAAAACGGTAAATATGCCCGTATAGATCTGGATGGCCGCTTCGGGGCGGCTGAATTGCCGGATATGAAAGCGATTGATCTGCGCGCAGAGGATATGGAGTCGCAAAGCTGGATTTCACCGACCTTGGTGCACGAGATCGAAAAACGCTTGAAAAAAGGTGAACAATCGTTGCTTTTTATCAACCGTCGCGGCTATGCGCCGGTTACTGTCTGCCGCGCTTGCGGTTATCAGGTCGGTTGTGATGATTGCGATGCGCGGATGGTGGAACACCGTTTTCACGGCCAGCTGATTTGTCATCAATGCGGTGAGACAAAGCCAGTGCCGGTCAAATGTCCCAACTGCGATGTCGAAGGCCGCATGGCCGCCGTAGGCCCCGGTGTGGAGCGTCTGGAAGAAGAAGCCAAACGGCGGTTTCCTGATGCTCGTATTGCGGTGCTGTCATCAGATATGGCGATGACTGCACGGGCGCTAAAAGAGCGTATCCATGCGATTGCGAGTGGTGAAGCCGACATCATTATCGGCACGCAAATGGTGGCGAAAGGGCATAACTTTCCGCTACTAACCTGTGTCGGCGTGATCGACGCCGACCTTGGATTGCAAGGTGGCGATTTACGGGCGGCGGAACGCACGTTTCAATTGATCCGTCAGGTGGCGGGGCGTGCGGGGCGTGCGCAAAAGCGTGGTGTGGCCTTTATTCAAACCCATCAGCCCGATCATCCCGTGATACAGGCGATACTGCGCGGTGAAGAGGAAAAATTCTGGCAGGCCGAGGCTGATCAGCGCCGCATGGCAGGTGTGCCACCTTATGGTCGTTTGGTCGGGATTGTTCTGTCCGGGCCTGATTTGAAAACGGTGTTTGATGTGGCGTCTTATTTATCGCGCAATGCGAAGGGCCTGCATAAAATCGGGGCTGAAGTTTTCGGGCCTGCCCCCGCACCGATTGCCCGTGTGCGCGGGCGCCACCGCGTGCGCTTACTGGTGAAGGCGGCGAAGGGCACTCATATCCAGCCCGCACTGGCTGCATGGCGCTTGTCGGTTAAACTGCCGCGTGATGTACGGATGCAAATTGATATTGATCCGCAGAGTTTTTACTAACCACTAGCCATTCCGAAACGCCCCCGATAGAAGGTTTCTGGAAAGGACGATGCAATGGGACTAAAATTGAATACGCAGCCGGGCATTATGGGCGTGAAACCCTATGTCGGTGGTGCCAGCAAAATCGCCGGCAATGAAAACGCCATCAAGCTTAGCTCGAACGAAAATCCATTGGGGCCAAGCCCCAAAGCGGTCGCCGCTTATCAGGCGCAAGCCACCCATATGCATCGTTACCCTTCTGTCGATCACGCCGCTTTACGCGAACTGATCGCGCAAACCTATAAGCTGGATGTGGATCGCATTCTGATGGGTTGCGGTTCAGACGAAATCCTAAGCTTTCTATGCCGCGCTTTTGCAGGTGTGGGCGATGAGGTGCTTTATACTGAACACGGGTTTGGTATGTACCCGATCAACGCGCGGCTTTCGGGGGCGACACCGGTTTCAGTGCCGGAAAAAAACCGTGTGACGGATGTTGATGCATTACTTGGGGCGGTGAATGAAAACACCCGTCTGGTGTTTATCGCCAACCCCAACAATCCCACGGGCACCATGACCCCTGACGCGCAAATCGCGCGTTTGGCGGACGGTCTGCCAGAGGGTTGCTTGTTGGTACTCGACGGTGCCTATGCCGATTATGTTTACGGTTTTGATGGTGGCGCATCCTTTGTTGAGGCCCGCGATAACGTGGTGATGACACGCACGTTTTCTAAAATCTTCGGACTGGGTGGCTTGCGCATCGGTTGGGGCTATGGGCCTGCGGCGGTGATGGAAGTGTTAAACCGGCTTAAAGGGCCATTCAATGTCAGCGCACCTGCATTGGCGGCGGCAAAGGCCGCGTTGGAAGATGTGGTTTATACCGAGCATTGCCGTGCCGAGAATGAAAAATGGCGCGGATGGTTGGCCGCAGAACTGGGCAAAATCGGAATTCCATCCGACCCAAGTTTTGCAAATTTCATCCTGATACGGTTCGGGTCTGCCGAAGAAGCACAAGCCGCGAATACACATTTGCAAGACAATGGCTTGATCGTGCGGATGGTTGCGAATTATAACTTGCCTGAAGCATTGCGCATCACCATCGGAGAAGGCGGAGCGTGTCGTCAGCTTGTGGCGGCTCTTACTGAATTTAAGGCGGGTCGATGACAATAGTTTACAAAAAAGTGGCCTTGATCGGTTTGGGGCTGATTGCGGGTTCAGTCGCACATGCAATACGTCGTGCGGGATTGGCCGAAACCATCAGCGGCTACGCACGGTCTGCCAAGACCCGTGATATTGCGCGTGAGATAAACCTGTGTGATGTTGTTTGCAATACAGCCGTAGAAGCGGTGCAGGATGCCGATTTAGTTATTCTTGCAGTACCCGTAGGTGCGATGGCGGCAGTGGCCGAAGAGATTGGTCCGCATTTAAAAACCGGGGCCACGCTAAGTGATGTGGGGTCTGTAAAAGCTGCAGTGATTAAAAACGTATCACCATTTGTACCCGAAGGGGTTCATTTTATTCCGGCACATCCGATTGCGGGTTCTGAGCGCTCAGGGCCGCATTCTGGTTTTGCAGAGCTTTTCGACAACCGCTGGTGCATTCTTGTGCCGGTGGAAAATACCGATGCAACGGCGCTTGCCGATTTGCGTTCATTCTGGGAAGCACTTGGTTCGAACGTAGAGGTAATGGATGCGCAGCATCATGATCTCGTGCTGGCAGTAACCTCACACGCGCCGCATCTGATTGCTTACACGATGGTCGGTGTGGCTGATGACCTGCGTCGTGTTACGGATAAAGAAGTAATCAACTTTTCGGCTGCGGGCTTTCGCGATTTCACCCGCATTGCAGCATCCGATCCAACTATGTGGCGAGATGTGTTTTTGAATAATAAAGAAGCCACATTGGAAATTCTTGGTCGCTTCACCGAAGAACTTTTTGACCTGCAACGTGCAATTCGTGGCGGTGACGGTGACTATCTTCATGATTATTTCACACGGACGCGCACGATCAGACGTAGTATTATTGAGGCAGGGCAAGATACGGACGCGCCGGATTTCGGGCGCAATCTAACCAAGGAGAGCTGATCGTAATGATCAAGGCTTGCGTAGGTTTGGCTGTTTTATTGGTGCTGGCAACCACAGCACAGGCTGGTTTTGCGCCAATCACTTCACCTGAACCAAAATTGCGCAAACAGCCCTCTGTCATATCACCCAATCCAATAAGCGGACTGAAAAGATCACCGATACCACATTTACGAGGCAGTAAATCCGGTGCGGTCGGCAAAGTTAATAATCAGGAAATTTCCGCACTTGTTCAAATTGCAGAGCACGAACGCCAAAAAGATGGGTTTCGCCAAGCAGCACTGAAATCAGAGCACACTGCAATCGGTTATGCATCCTTGCAACGATCACCTGTGCCGCGTGTCAGGCCACGCAAAATCTCACAAAAGAATACGGGCCAAACCATTGTTGCCCGCACAACAGTCCCACAACCCACCAAAAAGAAGAAAAGGTTTTTCAAATCGCGTAAAGGATCGGTTTGTGGTGTGCGTAGTATCAAAGGTACGACTGCACCAAGGATCAGAGGGCGGGGTGCATGCGGTATTGCTAATCCTGTTAAGGTTACCGAAGTCGCAGGTGTTTCCCTGACCCGCGAGCTGACGGTGAATTGCACAACGGCCAAGAAACTGGATAAATGGGTGGCTAAATCTGTGAAGCCAGCGATCGGGCGCAAAGGCGGCGGTCTGCGTTCAATCCAGATTATCGGTGGTTATTCGTGCCGTACTCGCAACAGCAGGCGCGGTGCCAAGCTTTCGGAACATGCGAAAGGCAATGCGGTTGATATTGCAGGTTTCAAGCTGAACGATGGTACAATTTACAGTGTAAAACGCGATTGGCGTCGCGGACGCGGGCGAAAGCCTTTGCGTAAAATTCATAAATCTGCTTGCGGGCCGTTTGGTACAGTGCTTGGCCCCAATGCGGACCGACATCATAAGGATCATTTCCACCTTGATGTTGCCAGACACCGTAACGGATCATACTGCCGTTAATATCGTTTTAGACGCGGGGCGGCACCGATTGGTATCGGCCCAAGGCTCATGATGCGGTTGGAAAAACTTAACGGCACATCAATAGTATTACTATTCCCCGACAACATTGCAATCAGGCCAAGGCCAGTTTCAAGCGATTGGCCCGTGTTTGCATCTATTGCCCCCGAAGCAATCGCAAGTTGGATCATTTCACGCCAGTTCTTTGCTCTTATTGAAAGCTTGCCAGTGGGGTAACCTTCCAGATCAACGCTTACATCACCTGCGGCTTGTATCTGTACCTCACCCCATTTCGCATCAAAATTTGCAATACTTAAGTTTGTCAGATTGGGTTTTACATCTTCAACTGCTGTGCGATCCCAAGGCGCATCGAATGTGGCTGTAGATTGCAGTGTTACAGTTTCAAATGACGCAGGCAATATAGATTGCGGGTCGATTATAGATTTCATTGATTTTGACGGGACAAAACCCTTTGCATTTAAAGCAATGTCATGGGCGTATGCAATACTCTCGGATTGTCGTGTGCTTAGATCAGCCGAGGCAAAAGAACTTTGTTCATCTGCACTTGTTGTTATTTTTAAGTCTTTTATGAAAACCCGAAACCGGTCTAATGCCAATGTTGTATTTGGCACAAAAACAATACTGGCCCGCATGTCTTCGCTGCTGATGTTATATTTTTTATAAGGTGTGGATATCGTTTGCGTATCAGGCCAAACAGCTGTGAATTGGTTTGGGGTGTAACTAAGTGTTGAAACCTGAAATTCAGGGACTTCCCATGCCCAGCCATATTTAGGATCAGCCAGATTGAAATCAACGACTGTGGTATCGAACCGATTGGGAAAACCGTGCACGCCCAGCTCTGAATACTCTGCTACCCAGCCATGGTCCTGACGGTCTTGCAACCATGCTTTGGTGGCGGTTTCAAGGGCACTGGAGCCGATGAACCAGTAACCGAACCATGCCAATGTTGCAACTAATAGGATACCGATAATAGTACGCATGAAATTGTCCTGTTTTCATCTAATTTCATCCGCGTTATAGCACCTATAAAAACAAGGGCCAGCGCAATGGTGGAAAACGGATTTTGGGTATTTGGATACGGTTCGCTGATATGGCAGCCGGATATAATCTTTGCCAAGAAACATATTGCCCGATTGGATGGCTATGCCCGCAGCTTTTGCATGTGGTCGATCCACCATCGCGGCACGTTAGAAGATCCCGGGTTGGTTCTGGCACTGGACGAACATATGGGCGTGCATTGTGATGGTGTCGCGTTTTATGTCGGGCCTGATCATGCGCCAAAAGCAATTGCGGATTTGCGCGAACGTGAACTGATTTCATCAGCCTATCTGGAAGTGGTGCGCCCCGTGAAACTGGATACGGGCGATCAGGTGGATGCGCTTTGTTACGTGATCGACCCTGATCATGTGCAATACTGCGGCGGAATGGGTTTGGAAAAACAGGCGCAGATTATCGCCACGGCGGTGGGTGGCCGTGGTCCGAACACCGAGTATCTGTATAACACCTGCAAAGGCATTGACGCGCTGGGTTTGCAAGATGACGATCTTGCATTTTTGCAAAGACGGGTGACAGAGTTAACCGCGTAATAACTGTAACACCTGTGCTTTGATCGGTGACAGGCTTTCGGGTTTACTGGCCCCACGTGAAAGCACCTGTAATCCGACGATAAGTGAGCGCAGTACAAGGGCGGTCGTTTGTGGGTCTATATGCGCAGGTATCGTGCCATCCGACTGGCCGCGTTTGATGTTTTGCTCGAAGAAATCTTTCAGATTATCCAGCGATTTAGTCACCATTTCTTGTATCTCTTTGTCGTGATGCGGCAATTCAAGTGCAGTGTTGACCAACAAACAGCCCTTTTTATCGGGGTTAAGGCAGTTGTGTTCAATCGCTTGGTCAAACATACCGACTATGGCATCCAGCGGGGTATCTGCGGCATTCATCCTATTCAGGGTGCGTTGTGTGCGGTCGCGGTCATATTGTTTTAACACGCGGATGAAAAGCTTTCTTTTTGACCCGAATGCATTGTAAAGACTGCCTTTGTTGATCCCCATCGCTTTGGTCAGATCAGCCATAGACGCGGCTTCATAACCTTTATCCCAGAACACGGCGATAGCATTTGCAGTTACATCTTCCAGATCAAAGGTCTTTTCCCAGGGCATCGGTTTGTACTCTTGTGGCTTCGGATATTTTACTTTCTAGCAGTTTTATACCGATCGTTCAAGATTAAGTATTGACCGATCGGTATAATCTATTTATGCAAGATTTATACTGATCGGTTTAAACATGGCCGGCTAGAAAAATAAGGATAATCTGATGACACGATTTGAGACATACACAATTGAGACAGCCCCAGAAGGCAGTAAAAAGCTTCTGGAAGCTGCGAACGCCAAATATTCGTTTGTTCCGAACCTTCTTGGTAAAATGGCCGAATCTCCGGCAATCACCGAAGCCTATATCACCATGGCCGGTATTTTCGACAAAGCCGATTTATCTGCAACCGAACGTCAGGTGATCATGATGACCGTGAACCGCCTGAACGGGTGTACATATTGTATGGCCGCACATTCAACGATCTCTAAAATGACCGGTGTTGCGGATGATGTGGTCGAAGCTTTGCGTGCCAACACAGCCATTGCCGACCCGAAACTGGAAGCATTACGCCAATTCACGATTGTGATGAATGACAATCGCGGTTGGCCGTCTGATGAAGACGTGCATGCGTTTCTGGTAGCCGGCTACACCAAACAAACCATGCTAGAGGTGGTTCTGGGGGTTAGTTATAAGGTGCTGTCGAACTACACCAACCATTTGGCGCACACACCCGTTGATGATGCGTTTATTGCGAATGAATGGGCTGCCTAAACTTTATGCTAAAGGGCGCATTCTATTTAATGCGCCCTTTTACAGTTATGCAGGGTTTTCCACATACAGAACCATCGCATCGGCCTGTGTGACCCGCACGGTTTGACCGGGTTTTGATGTGTGATCAGCAACCCATTGAGCACGCCAGCGCATGCCGTCAACTTCAACCGCGCCACTCCCGCTGTCGAATTCCAGAACTTTTGCCGTTCGGCCGATCAATTGTGTCGCGCGATTGTTGATCGTCTTATCGCCTTCTTCACCGCCATCACCGTATTTGTTCAGTAAATACCGGCCAGCAAATGTAAGGATGATTGACAGAATGGCGAACAGGGCGATTTGCATGGTACCTGACATATTGGGTGCCAATACCAGTATGCCGGCCATGCAAAGGGCCGCCAATCCGGGCCAAATCAGAAAAAATGTCATAGTTGCCATTTCTATTGATCCCAAAGCAAAGGCCAGAATGACCCACCACCATGGCGACATGCCCGTTAACATCTGTAGAATATCCATACTTAAACCCTTTCTTACTGGCTACTTTCCATCTTTGCCTACTACGGCCTTGGCAATATCAGCAATACCGCCAATAGACCCGATCAAACTGGAAGCTTCCAGCGGGATCATCACAGTTTTAGCCGATGGCGATGAGGCGATATCGCGCAGGGCCTCTGTATATTTTTGTGCCACAAAATAGTTAATAGCTTGTACGTCACCCTTGGCAATCGCTTCAGATACCATTGTCGTGGCTTTTGCTTCCGCTTCAGCACCCCGTTCACGGGCTTCGGCATCCAGAAACGCCGCTTGTTTACGGCCTTCAGCTTCACGGATTTGTGCCTCACGTTCGCCTTCCGCTTTCAAAATGGCTGCCTGCTTATGACCTTCAGCCTGCAAAATCTCAGCACGTTTGGTGCGTTCTGCCTTCATTTGGCGCGCCATAGCTTCGCTGATGTCAGGCGGCGGCAACAGGTCTTTAATCTCGACGCGCGTGACTTTCAGCCCCCACGGATGGGCCGCGTCATCAATCACGTGCAACAGCCTGGCGTTAATTTTTTCGCGGTTAGAAAGCGACTCGTCAAGTTCCATAGAGCCCAGAACAGACCGGATGTTGGTCTGGCTTAAGTTTGACAGTGCACGTTGCAAATCGCGCACCTCATAAGCCGCCTTTGCAGCATCAATAACCTGATAAAACGTTACCGCATCGGCCATGATAATGGCGTTGTCTCTGGTGATCACCTCTTGCGTTTCAATATCCAGAACGGTTTCCATCATATTGATCTTGGCACCGACCTTATCCATGATCGGGATCAAAAACCGCAAGCCCGGTTTCAGGGTGCGGGTGTAACGCCCGAAACGTTCAACAGTCCATTCATCACCTTGCGGCACGGACTTGACCATCATCAAAATTAGGATGATGGCAAAGACTAATAAAAATAATGATGAACCTGCACTTGCGCCAATGTCAAATAATTGATCCACTTGAAACCTCCTAGTTATAAAAATATCTAGGTTATATATGTGTATTTATAAGTAACATTCAATATTTTTACTTAAAATTCAGCCAGGAAACTTAACAATTGGAATATTTGTATAGCCAAGCTATCCTTCGCGTTAAATCCATAAGCCATAAAAGCAGGCGCGTTTAATGTCACAGGCCGAAATTCAAACACCACCGCAGTTTACACAACCGGTAAACCAGATATTTTTAATGCTATGCCTTGTGATTTTAACAACTCTGGGCGGCTATGTCGCCTATCCGGCCATTGCCCCGATATTTCTGTCATCACCATATCTGAACGGGTTTATTCTATTCGTGTTCTTTTTGGGATTGGTGTCTTGTTTCTGGCAGATGGTCGCATTGGTGAAATCAGTCAGCTGGATCGAAGGCTTTGCGCTGGAACGACCGGACAACGAGTTTAAAAAAGCCCCCGGGCTGCTGGCATCATTGGCCGCATTGTTGAAAAAACGCACGGCACGTCTGATGCTGACATCAACATCCACGCGCACGATACTGGATTCGGTGGCCACAAGACTGGATGAGGGGCGTGAAATTACCCGCTACATCATTAATCTGCTGATTTTTCTTGGGCTGTTGGGTACGTTTTACGGTCTAGCTACAACAGTACCGGCAGTGGTTGATACGATACGGCATCTGGCCCCCAAAGAGGGGCAAGATGCGATGAGTGTCTTTGATAATCTGATGACGGGTCTGGAAACCCAGCTGGGCGGCATGGGCACTGCATTCGGGTCATCCCTGATCGGGCTTGCGGGCTCATTGGTGGTGGGTTTGCTTGATCTGTTTGCAGGCCACGGGCAAAACAGGTTTTTTCGTGAACTGGAAGAATGGCTATCTTCGATCACCCGCCTTGGTATTTCCGCAGGGGGTGACGGTGAAGACGGGTCGCCAAACGCGTTGATTGCAGAGTTGCTGGGACAAACCACATTGCAAATAGAAAATCAGCAATCGATCTTGGGCCAATTGAACGAAAGACGTACAGTGACAGATCAGCGGATTGAGGCATTGGGTGTTTCCGTGTCGCAGATGGTGGAAGTGCAAGCGTCTTCATCCGAAAGAACAAGGCAAATACTGGAACAGATATCGGTCAGTCACGAAAAGATCTCGGATGCACTTGCGATAGAGCCTAATAATGACGGGATTGCTATCTCTGAACGTATGTCCGCGCACCTACAGGATATCAGCAATCAAATGACGCGCCTGATCGATGAAACCGAAGCAGGACGAAGAGATTCAATAGCTGAATTGCGCGGTGACTTAGCGGTTCTGGCGAAAACCTTGCGCGGAAAGGGCTGACCGTTGGCCATTTTGCGACGTAACGGCAGTCAGGTTTCGGGCAGTATCTGGCCCGGGTTTGTTGATGCTATGACGGCGCTTCTAATGATCCTGATGTTCGTTCTGACGATTTTCATGGTGGTGCAATTTGTGTTGCGTGAGACTATTACCGGACAAGATGAAGAGCTGGATAATCTGTCCGAGCAAATCGTTGTAAAAGATGTTGCACTAGACAACCTATCAGCCCAGATTGCGGGATTGGCCGAAGCTTTGGGTTTAGAGCAAACTCGGACAAAGGGTTTGGAAGGTGAATTAAGCGGTATGCAAGATGATTTGCAGTCTGCGCAAAGCCGAATTGCACAGCAAACCACTTTAATCGGAAACCTTACCGCAACAGCAGAACAACAAAAAACACGGATAGCATCCTTTGAAGAACAGGTCGCAGGGCTTTTGGGGCAGCGGGATGATTTGACAAACCAACTAGCGGATACGCAAGCAACACTATCAGAAGTTGAGGCAGCACAGGCCAAAACGCTGTCGGACAAGGAAGCCGTACAATTGGCATTGGCCAAAGCACGTGATGAGATTGATTTGCAAACAGAGCAGGCAAGACTGGCTGCCGCAAAACGTGAAGCATTGCAGGCTTTGATTGCAGATTTAAACAAAGATGCATCGGCCAAAGATACGCAGATTGCCGCCATAACAGATAATCTTGAAGAAAAAGAAAAACAACGGCTGGCAGAAGTTGCGGCTGTGCTTGCTTTGCAAGAACGGTTGAATAGTATTCAAACAGATATTGCGTCAACGGAAACTGAATTAGCGCAAGCAAAAGGGGCATTGAGCGAAGAAGAAAAACTGCGATTGATAGAGCTGGCGGCGACAAAAGTGCTAAGGGAACGCTTGGAAAATTCACAGGATGAATTGACAGCCTTGACCTTGGCACTGGAAGCAAAACGCAAAGATGCAGAGAATACATTGACTTTGTTGGCCGCTGCACAAGCGGCAAAGACTGCGGCTGACGATCTTGCAGGTCGACGCTTGAGTGACAGTGAAAAAGAAGCGGCTTTATTGGCGCAAGCCAATAACCTGTTAAAAGATGAACAGGCATTATCGGCGGAAAGCCAACGCAAAGTGGCTTTGTTAAATCAGCAAACCAACGTATTGCGTGGGCAATTGGATGCACTTCAAGGTCTGCTTGATGAATCTAATGCGAAAGATATTACATCGAAAATTCAAATCGAAAGTCTTGGCACAAATCTGAATACTGCTTTGGCACGTGTTGCTTCTGAACAAAAACACCGCGCGGCCTTAGAGGAAAACGAGCGTAAGCGATTGGAAGCTGAAGCCAAGGATCTAAAGAAATTCCGTTCAGAGTTTTTCGGCCGACTTAGAGAGGTGTTGAGCGGGCAGGACGGCGTTCGCATTGTCGGTGACCGTTTTGTATTCTCATCCGAAATTCTATATGCCACAGGCTCTGCGGAACTCGGGGAACGGGGCAAAGAGGAAATCCGCAAAGTTGCGAATATTATCAAGGATATTGCGGATCAAATTCCCGATGGTATCGACTGGATATTGCGGGTGGACGGGCATACGGATAACACACCGATCAGGGGCTTTGGCGGCTACAAGGATAATTGGGAACTTAGCCAAGCGCGTGCTTTGGCTGTTGTGAAATATCTTGTCAATGATCAGGGAATTCCAGAAAACAGGTTGTCTGCAAATGGTTTTGGAGAGTTTCAGCCCATTGCAGAGGGTGATAGCCCAGAGGCATTGGCGGCGAACCGGCGGATCGAGTTGAAATTTACCGAGAAATAACTGTTATCTGAGCCCGGTCAGATACCAAACGTTCAACTGACCCTTACCTTTGATCATGATCTTGCCTCGGTTTTTGAATTTAAAGGTTTTTTCCAACAGTCTTTTGGTGCAGTTGGTAACCTGAATTCCGCCATCGGTTCCGGTACTTTCTAATCGCGAAGCTATGTTTACTGTATCGCCCCAAACATCATACACTGGTTTTTGCGTGCCAATAACGCCCGCCACAACGGGGCCGGTATGTATGCCTATGCGTAATTCTAAATCGCCACCTGTTTTATGGGCGTATTCGTGTGTTTCTTCCATCATATCCAAAGCCATATGGGCCACGCGTGTTGCATGATCAGGTTGCGGGTCGGGCAAACCGCCTGCTGCCATAAATGCGTCCCCAATGGTTTTGATTTTCTCCAGCCCATGTTTTTGCGCAAGCAAGTCAAACCGCGTGAACAGATTATTAAGAAGATTGACCAATTCAGTGGCGTTCTGGTGTTCCGCACGTGGGGTAAATCCGACGATATCAGCAAAAAGGATTGTGACGTCGTCATGGCTGTCGGCTATGGTTTTGCCCGGATTGCGTTTGAGCTCGGTAGCAATGGATGCGGGAAGCATATTAGCCAGCAGTTTTTCGGAATAATCGTATTCGCGTTCCAATGCATCTTCTGCAAGTTGCGCTTGGTAAAATGCATAGTAAATCATACAAAAGATAAACAACATAGTAAGTAGAATGGCTGCGAAATGGAGTGCATGCAAAAAAGTATGATCCAAGTGTAGGAACGCAGCAAGTGGTATGGAACTATGTTCAAAGTAAATGAACAAACCAATTTGTAGGGAAAATGATAAGATAGACAGAGTGTTTTGGTAAATACCCATGATTAAAATAGCACTTGCAGCCCCTGCAAGAAAATAAAAATAGACACCACTTTCCACACCGAAAATGAGAGTAAGTGAACTTCCGTATCCCAGCCAAAGGGTCAGGTTGAAAACTGACCCAAGGTATGGATGCCTCTTGTTTAAAAACGGAGTGGCAAGAATTGCGATGCCAATAGTCAGTAAAAGTGCGATAGGCCACTTCAATTGGTCAAAATCGTATAATGCAAACATGGTGGCATGCAGAAATGATAAAACCGCAGTTACTGTAATCATGACATTGGTCAGGACAATGCGCTGGGTTTGTCTTTTGGAATAACCCTTAGAGCCAATATGCAACCACGCATAAAGCGCAGTTTTCATACCTGATGCATATACAGCTTCTGTATCGCTTGCTAACCCCATGTACTAAGGCATTAGTGGTTTGTCTTGATGATGCAAGTAAAAACGCCCTGAAGTTGCAATTTCAGGGCGTTTTTGTCGTTATTCTGCTGTAAGTAAAGGTGGTTTGTTTCTTGAGATTTTCCGTTTTTCCGGTTCAAGAATTTCTAAAGCCAATTCACTGTCTTTTGTATCAACCTTGACAATACCGCCTTTGGAAAGCTTGCCAAACAGCAATTCTTCAGCCAGCGGCTTTTTGATATGCTCTTGAATGACGCGTGCCAATGGCCGCGCGCCCATTTTATCATCGTAGCCTTTTTCAGCTAACCATTGTGCGGCACGGCGCGTCAGTTCAATAGACACGTTGCGATCCATCAATTGCGCTTCCAGTTGTACCACAAACTTATCAACCACTTTGATAATGGTTTCCGGCCCCAAAGGCGCAAAGCTAATGGTTGCGTCCAAACGGTTGCGGAATTCCGGGCTGAACATACGTTCAATTGCGGCTGTATCTTCACCTGTGCGACTGCTGCGGCCAAACCCGATGGCTTCTTTCGCCATTTCTGCAGCACCCGCGTTGGTTGTCATGATCAGCACCACATTTCGAAAGTCGGTGGTGCGGCCATTGTGGTCGGTCAGTTTACCGTGATCCATAACCTGCAACAGAATGTTGAACACATCCGGGTGTGCTTTCTCGATTTCGTCCAGCAACAATACACAATGCGGGTTTTGATCGACCTGATCTGTCAGTTGCCCGCCTTGATCGAACCCAACATAACCGGGTGGTGCCCCGATCAGACGGCTGATTGCATGTTTCTCCATGTATTCGGACATATCAAAGCGCAGTAGTTCCACGCCCAACGTATCAGCGAGTTGTTTGGCCACTTCGGTTTTCCCGACACCTGTGGGCCCCGCAAACAGATAGTTACCGATAGGTTTCTCTGGTTCACGCAATCCTGCGCGTGACAATTTGATGGCAGAGGCCAAAGCCTCAATCGCAGTGTCTTGGCCGAATACCACGCGTTTCAGGGATTTTTCCAAATCTTTCAACAATTCGGTATCGTCTTTGGATACGTTTTTCGGTGGAATGCGCGCGATCTTTGCGACCACGGTTTCGATTTCTTTCACGCCAATTGATTTGCGCCGTTTGCTTTCGGGGATCACATGTTGATAGGCGCCAGCTTCATCAATCACATCGATGGCTTTGTCGGGCAGTTTGCGCCCGTGTATATAACGCGCAGACAATTCTACCGCGGTTTTCAGCGCATCGAATGTGTACTTCACATCGTGATGTTCCTCAAAATAGGGCTTTAACCCTTTCAGGATTTTAATTGCATCCTCGATTGTGGGTTCGTTTACGTCGATTTTCTGGAACCGTCGTGCCAAAGCATGGTCTTTTTCAAAGTGCTGGCGGAATTCTTTATAAGTAGTAGATCCCATGCAGCGTAATTTGCCGCCCTGCAATGCGGGTTTCAGCAAGTTGGATGCGTCCATAGCACCGCCCGAAGTGGCCCCGGCACCGATAACAGTGTGAATCTCGTCGATAAACAGAACTGCATCGGGGTGGTCTTCCAGCTCACTCATCACCGCTTTCAAGCGTTCTTCGAAGTCGCCGCGATAACGTGTGCCAGCCAGAAGTGCGCCCATATCCAGCGAATATATTGTTGTTTCCGACAGAACTTTCGGAATATCGCCAAGCACGATTTTATGGGCCAGCCCTTCGGCAATGGCTGTTTTCCCGACGCCGGGATCGCCAACCAAAATCGGGTTGTTTTTGCGGCGTCGGCATAGCACCTGTATGCAGCGTTCAACCTCATGGTCACGTCCGATCAACGGATCGATATCGCCGGTAAAAGATTTTGCGTTTAAATCAACACAATACTTGCCAAGCGCAGTTTCTTCTTCAGGGGCATTGCTCATGTTCGGGTCGTGTTCAATCTGTTCATCGGCACCAGTTACTTCGCGGGCTTCACCGAAGGCGGTATCTTTTGCAATCCCGTGCGAGATGAAATTCACCGCGTCATAACGAGTCATATCCTGCTCCTGCAGGAAATAGGCCGCATGGCTTTCGCGTTCGGCAAAAATGGCGACCAGCACATTGGCCCCCGTCACTTCATTGCGTCCAGAGCTTTGTACATGGATAGCTGCGCGTTGAATGACACGTTGAAACGCAGTGGTTGGTGACGCATCAACGTCTTCCACATCCGTAACCAGGCTATCCAGTTGCGTATCCAGGAAATCAATCAGGTTCTTGCGCAAAGTGTTTATATCAACCTCACAAGCGCGCATGACGCGCGCGGCATCATCTTCTTCCACAAGGGCAAGTAACAAGTGTTCCAATGTGGCAAGTTCGTGCTTGCGCGCCGTGGCAAGTGCCAAAGCGGTATGAATGGCGGTTTCTAGGCTGCTCGAGAATGAGGGCATTGTTTGCTCCTTTTTGATCTTGCAGAGTTCCATTGTTGTTACTCTGCCACTTATACCTTCTAACTTCGTCTATATTTAGGAAGCTTCAAGGCTTTTTTGCTCACTTTCTGTCAAATAATTGAAATTTACCTGAAAATTACTGGTATTTTCCAATATTTGAACTTGGGATGTCAATAATTGCAGCAGTTTTGCCAAATTTAATGATCCGGTCAAAAGTAATATAATGTGAAATTTCCTCTCTAAAAATTATCCTTACGCGTGCGGATTGCGCCAAAGACCTCTGTGTCGCCGGCGCCTTGCATGCCCAACAATGCTTTAACTGCTGGTAAATCGGCCCGCATGAACGGGTTGGTGGCTTTTTCCAGGCCAATGCTGGCAGGAACTGTTGGAATGTCGTTCGCACGTTTCTCTTCGATATCTTTTATGCGTGCTTTCAGATCGGGATTATCAGGTTCGATTGTCAGAGCGAACTTGGCATTGCTCATTGTGTATTCATGACCTGAGTACACAAGTGTGTCGTCAGGCAGGGCTTTGAATTGCAACATTGTTCCCCACATCATCGGGAAATCGCCCTCAAAAACGCGCCCACAGCCCAAAGCCATCAGGCTGTCCGCGGAAAAGACGGCATTTGCCTGTTTGAAGAGAAACGCAATGTGGCCGATTGTATGGCCTGATACATCTAATACGTCACAAACCTCATTACCCAACTTGAAAGTGTCACCCTCAGCCAATGCAACATCCAGTTGTGGCAACCGATGACTGTCGGCTGCAGCACCGTATACCTTGGCTCCAGTTGCACGGCGCAACTCTTCCAAACCGTCAATATGATCGTTATGGTGGTGTGTGATCAGAATTTGATCCACTTGTAGCCCCATGTCTTTTATGGCCGCCATGATAGGGCCAACTTCAGGGACATCGATCACTGCGACCGAGCCGGTATCAGTTTCGCGGATTACATAGGCGTAGTTATCTGCAAGACACGGGATGGTTATAATCTGTAAGGGCATAGAATTCTCATTCAGTAATTGTTAGCTTTACATGATTCTGACTGATCTGTTTGTGGGATGCAATGCATTTAGATGTGATTAAATTACGGGCGTTTTATTACCGGACAAAATTGGGCCGTATTGTTCAACGTGCCTTGCGCGAAGAAATTGTGCGGCTATGGCCTGATGTTAAAGGTCAAACCGTCGCGGGTTTCGGTTTTGCCGCGCCCATGCTGCGCCCGTTTTTGAAAACAGCACGCCGGGTGACCTGCTTTATGCCCGGCCCGCAAGGGGTGATGGCATGGCCTGAGGGTAAAGACAATCATTCGGTTCTGACGTCTGAAACCAAGTGGCCCGTAGCGACAGGGCATATTGATCGGTTGATTATCTTACACGGGTTGGAAACCAGCGAAGATTCAGCGGCCTTATTGGATGAGATTTGGCGTGTGTTGGGCCCTGGCGGGCGGGTTTTGTTTATCGTACCCAATCGGTCAGGCCTATGGGCGCGTTCTGATGCAACCCCGTTTGGCTATGGTCGGCCTTACAGTTTGAAACAGCTTGAAACGCAGTTGCAAAAACATAAATTCCTACCCGAGCGCCATATTGCGGCTCTATATGCCATTCCATCACATCGCCCACTAGGGTTGAAAATCGCTCAGATTCTGGAAGGCTTCAGTTTGAAAGTCGCGATGCCGTTTGCTGCAGGTGTGGTGATGGTTGAGGCAACAAAACAAGTCTATGCACCAACGCAATCTGGTTTGGGTGAAGCTGTGCGGCGCCCCCTGGAGGCATTAGAAGGCATAACCAAACCGGCCAATAAGCCGGTATCAAGCCGTAGTGTGCGAAATTCTGAAATTTAGATTAAAACCGACAAATTTTGGCATGAATCGTCACCCTTTTGGGTTATTCATGTGCAATAAACTAACTTTATTTGACGCAGATTGTCGCAGAAATAGCGTAAGATATTGTTTTTAAACAATAACAGCTTTTGCGCTAACGTAAGCATAATGGTTGCAGAAACAGGGCCGCTTTGTTAATACCGCCCAAGATTTCGGGGGATTTTGCTTTCCTCGATATGCGCTGCCCTCAAGGGTTAATAACTTCGAAAGGTTCTAAGTGTCTGACACTGGTTCTATATCATCAGGAATTGCCGCGCGTTATGCGACCGCGATTTTTGAATTGGCAAAAGATGCCAAAAAACTGCCCGCTGTGGAAAAAGATTTTGATGCACTTGCAGTTGCACTGGATGAAAGTGACGCGCTAAGCGATTTGATCTCATCCCCGGTTTATGCGCGTGAAGACATGGTTTCGGCCATTGCCGCGATCGCAAAGAAAATGAAATTATCAAAGGATGTGGCAAGCACGTTGGGCCTGATGGCCGCAAAACGCCGCTTGTTCGTTCTGCCTTCGCTGATCGCATCAGTGAAAGCGATGATCGCTGAGGAAAAGGGCGAAGTGACTGCGGAAGTAACCGCAGCCAAGGCCTTGACCAAAGCGCAACAAGACAAACTTGCCAAGACGCTAGCCGCGACTGTGGGTAAGGATGTAAAAGTGACTGTCTCCGTCGATGAAACGCTCATCGGCGGTTTGATCGTTAAAGTGGGTTCGAAAATGATTGATAGCTCAATCCGTTCGAAACTCTCCAATCTTCAAAATGCAATGAAAGAGGTCGGGTAATGGGTATCCAAGCTGCAGAAATTTCTGCGATCCTCAAAGATCAGATTAAGAATTTCGGTAAAGAAGCCGAAGTGGCCGAAGTTGGCCGTGTTCTATCTGTCGGTGATGGTATCGCACGTGTACACGGGTTGGACAACGTCCAAGCTGGTGAGATGGTTGAATTCCCGGGCGGTATCCGCGGAATGGCGCTGAACCTTGAAGCCGACAACGTTGGTGTTGTTATCTTCGGTTCTGACCGTGACATTAAAGAAGGCGACACAGTCAAGCGTACCAACGCGATTGTGGACGTACCTGTTGGCCCCGAATTGCTGGGCCGCGTTGTGGACGGTCTGGGTAACCCGATTGATGGCAAAGGCCCGATCAAAACCAAATTGCGGTCTACTGCAGATGTGAAAGCGCCGGGCATTATCCCGCGTAAATCAGTACACGAGCCTATGGCGACAGGTCTGAAAACCGTTGATGCTTTGATCCCTGTTGGTCGTGGCCAGCGCGAATTGATCATTGGTGACCGTCAAACAGGTAAAACAGCGATTGCGCTGGATACCATTTTGAACCAGAAATCATACAACGATGCCGCTGGCAAAGATGACAAGAAAAAATTGTTCTGCATCTATGTAGCGATCGGCCAAAAGCGGTCTACTGTTGCACAGTTGGTGAAGAAACTTGAAGAAACCGGCGCGATGGAATTCTCTATCATTGTTGCTGCAACCGCTTCTGACCCTGCACCGATGCAGTTTTTGGCACCTTATGCCGCGACTTCCATGGGTGAATATTTCCGTGACAACGGCATGCATGCCTTGATGATCTACGATGACTTGACCAAACAAGCGGTTGCGTATCGTCAGATGTCATTGCTATTGCGTCGCCCACCCGGACGTGAAGCTTACCCTGGTGACGTTTTCTATCTTCACTCTCGCTTGCTGGAACGCTCTTCTAAACTGAACGAAGATAACGGTTCGGGTTCATTGACAGCTTTGCCTGTGATTGAAACACAAGGCGGTGACGTTTCTGCATTTATTCCGACAAACGTGATTTCCATCACCGACGGTCAAATCTTCTTGGAAACTGAATTGTTCTACCAAGGTATTCGCCCAGCGTTGAACACAGGTCTGTCTGTGTCTCGTGTGGGGTCTTCTGCGCAAACCAATGCGATGAAATCTGTTGCGGGTTCGATCAAACTGGAATTGGCTCAATACCGCGAAATGGCGGCATTTGCCCAGTTTGGTTCTGACTTGGATGCATCCACTCAGGCCCTATTGGCCCGTGGTGCGCGTTTGACAGAATTGCTGAAACAACCACAGTATTCACCGCTGACAACTGCTGAGCAGGTTGTTGTGCTATATGCAGGTACCAAAGGGTTCTTGGATAAAGTAGATGTGAAATCTGTTGGTCGTTACGAAGCTGATCTGTTGGCGCATTTGCGTAACAATCACGCTGATCTATTGGATTGGATTTCTAAAGAAGATCCAAAAATCAAAGGCGATGCCGAAGATAAGATCAAAGCCGTTGTAGAATCTTTTACTAAAGATTTTGCGTAAACCCGAGGCCTTTATGGAATAGGAGTTTGGATAGATGCCAAACCTCAAGGACCTAAAAACACGGATCGGAAGCGTAAAGAATACGCGTAAGATCACCAAGGCCATGCAGATGGTGGCAGCCGCTAAGCTGCGCCGTGCACAAGAGGCGGCCGAAGCGGGCCGCCCCTATGCAGACCGTATGAATGCGGTCATGGCCAATCTGGCTTCTGCGGCTGCAGGGGCGGGTGACGCGCCTGAATTGCTAGCCGGTAACGGCAATGACAAAGTACACCTTTTAGTTGTTGCAACATCGGAACGCGGGCTTTGTGGCGGTTTCAACTCTTCTATTGTGAAATTGGCACGTGCCAAAGCAGAAGAATTGTTGGCTGAAGGTAAGACAGTTAAAATGCTGACAGTCGGCAAAAAAGGCCGCGAACAACTGAGACGCGATTATGAAGACATTATGATCGAACATGTTGATCTGTCTGAAGTGAAGCGTATCGGTTACGTCAATGCCCAAACCATTGCTACGGATGTAATGACCCGTTTCAAAGCCGGTGAATTTGATGTCGCGACGATTTTCTACAACAAATTCGAAACTGTGATGAGTCAGATACCAACTGAATTGCAACTGATCCCGGCATCTTTCGAAGCTGATGAAAAAGAAGAAGCTGCGTTTTACGATTACGAACCGGGTGAAGAAGAGTTACTGGCGGAATTATTGCCACGCGCCCTGACCACTCAAGTATTCACAGCCCTGCTGGAAAACGGCGCATCAGAGCAAGGTGCGCGGATGTCTGCAATGGACAATGCGACCCGTAACGCTGGCGAAATGATCGACAAGCTGACCATCGTGTACAACCGTTCACGTCAAGCTGCGATTACAAATGAATTGATCGAGATTATCTCGGGCGCGGAAGCGCTTTAAGAAACTGGAGAAACCAAAATGGCGAAAGCTAAAGCAAAAAGCGCAACTGGCAAGATCACGCAGATCATTGGCGCGGTTGTGGATGTGCAGTTCGATGGCGACCTGCCAGCGATTTTGAACGCACTGACTACAGACAACAACGGCAACAATCTGGTGTTGGAAGTGGCCCAGCATTTGGGTGAAAACACTGTGCGCACTATTGCGATGGACGCGACCGAAGGTTTGGTCCGCGGCCAAGCTGTAACAGATTCAGATGAACCTATTATGGTCCCGGTGGGCAATGCCACACTGGGCCGTATCATGAATGTTGTGGGTGAACCCGTTGACGAAAAAGGTCCAGTTAAATCCACTGAGCGTCGTTCGATCCACCAAGACGCCCCAGAGTTTGCAGAACAGGCTACAGAAAGTCTAATTCTGGAAACAGGTATCAAAGTTGTTGATCTTCTTGCGCCATATTCAAAAGGCGGTAAAATCGGCCTGTTCGGTGGTGCCGGTGTTGGTAAAACTGTTTTGATCATGGAACTGATCAACAACATCGCCAAAGTGCACGCGGGTTTTTCTGTTTTTGCGGGCGTAGGAGAGCGGACACGTGAAGGTAATGACCTTTATCACGAGATGATCGAAAGTGGCGTTATCGTTCCTGACGATCTGGAAAAATCAAAAGTGGCGCTGGTTTACGGCCAAATGAATGAACCTCCCGGTGCGCGTATGCGTGTGGCGTTGACAGGTCTGACCTTGGCTGAACAATTCCGCGACCAATCAGGTACAGACGTTCTGTTCTTCGTCGACAACATCTTCCGCTTTACTCAAGCAGGTGCCGAAGTGTCAGCGTTGTTGGGTCGTATCCCGTCCGCTGTGGGCTACCAGCCAACATTGGCAACTGACATGGGTACGATGCAAGAACGTATTACATCTACCAAAGCCGGTTCAATTACATCTGTACAAGCGGTTTACGTGCCTGCGGATGACTTGACTGACCCTGCGCCTGCGACATCATTTGCCCACCTGGATGCGACAACCGTTCTGGATCGTGCGATTTCGGAAAAAGGTATCTATCCTGCGGTGGATCCATTGGGTTCAACATCACGTTTGCTGGATCCGCTGATCATCGGCGAAGAGCATTACACTGTGGCGACAGACGTGCAACAAGTGTTGCAGCGTTATAAATCTTTGCAAGATATCATCGCGATTTTGGGCATGGATGAGCTGTCAGAGGATGACAAACTGGCCGTGACACGGGCGCGTAAACTTGAACGTTTCTTATCTCAACCATTTGATGTTGCAAAAGTATTTACAGGTTCAGACGGTATTCAGGTGCCTTTGGCTGAAACTATTGCATCGTTCAAAGCAGTTGTTGCAGGTGAATACGATCATTTACCAGAAGCCGCGTTCTACATGGTTGGTGGTATCGACGATGTGATTGCGAAAGCTGAAAAAATGGCGGCTGACGCCGCTTAATTGAAAGAAGGGGCCAACAAATGGCTACTATTCAATTCGACCTTGTGTCACCGGAACGCAAACTGGCGTCTTTGGAAGCATCCGAGATCAATATCCCGGGTTCTGAAGGCGACTTTACCGCAATGGCCGATCACGCGCCTTTGCTGACAACTTTGCGGCCGGGTGTGTTGAAAGTGAAAGCTGGTAATGATGTGACCGAATATGTGGTTACCGGTGGTTTTGTGGAGATTTCAGGAACATCTGCTGCTGTTCTGGCAGAGCATGCAATGTTGAAATCAGAGGCGACCGTAGAAATTATCAACAATCTGGTCTCAGAAGCGGAAGCTGCAGTAGCAGACACATCCGGTCCTGAAAAAGATGTGGCCGAAAAAAATGTTGCAGATACCAAGGCTTTATTAGAACAAATCTAGTCAATAGCTTACCGAATTCTTAATAAAGCCCTGCATCGCCGCGGGGCTTTTTTATTGTATTTTTTAAAGAACTTACTTTAAGTAAGCTTTTAAAGGTAATGAGTATGAAACGCGTCTACGCTAGTACAATCGGGATTGATCAGGGGACAGAGATGCTTTTCTCGGACTTTGATACCGGTGGCGATATGTGGACAGGAAAAGGCGCGCGCGAACGTCGTGTTGCCGTTGCATTTTCCGAAAGTTTCAAAAGCAAACCCAATGTTATGGTGACATTAGAGATGTTCGATATGGATAGCGGCACCAATCAACGTGCGGAAACGGTGGTTGAAAACATCACCAAGGCTGGTTTTGACATTTTGTTCCGTACTTGGGGTGACACTAAAATTGCACGCGCACGTGCATCATGGATGGCCATCGGCGGGGTGGATGCGGATGATAACTGGGATGAAATGTATTAGCTACAGGCGTTGACCCGTCGCAGTTATTCGGCTGGCGGGGTTTTGCGTATTATAGGGTATGCTTGTATAGAAAGGCAGGCCTGCCGTTTGTAGCTTATGGCCGAACAAGGGGTGGTGACCCTTGTACCTGTTCTTAACTGTTAAGTTTCGGTGGCTTTCGCATTTGGCGTTGCTATACGCCCTTTGAAAGCCCGTGTACTACTTTTTGCTAGCAGGGGTGTTATATACTTCGAAGGGTGAAGGGTTTGTTATGGATGCGTTCGCACACTTGCAACCCAGCCTTAATCATCAAGTTTGAAAGATTTCGTATTGTTGCACCCATCGGGTGCATTCAAAGAATGGGCAGCTTAACCCCCGTGGGGTCTGGGTGGGGCCTTTTAGGTGGCGGGTAGGGTGGCGTTACCCCTAATCATCCCTTATAATACCCATCATAAATCGGTCCCAGTGTACCCTCATCAAACAACGATGACACGGAAGTACCATTAGCAATGTTCAGCGTCGCTTGCGCCAACAAAGGCGCTGTTGGTACGATGCGGATTTTATTGCAGGCGGCAACTTCGGGTGTGGCTTCAATCGAGTCTGTGATCACCAACTGTTTCATGCTGGATTTGGTGATGCGTTCAACGGCAGGGCCGGATAGAACACCGTGGGTGATGTAGCTGTGAACTTCCGTCGCCCCTTTCTCAATCAGCGTGTCAGCGGCTTTACACAAAGTACCTGCTGTGTCGCAAATATCATCCACGATGATACACTTGCGCCCAGTCACATCCCCGATCACGGTCATTTCTGCCACTTCACCGGGGGCACCACGGCGTTTATCCACGATCGCCATATCGGCACCGATGCGTTTGGCCAGTTCACGCGCACGCGCCACACCGCCCACATCAGGCGAGATTACCATGACATCATCCAGTTTTTCAAAATTATGCATCACATCCAGCGCGAAAATCGGCGCTGCATAAAGGTTATCCACGGGAATGTCGAAAAAGCCCTGAATTTGGGTTGCGTGCAAATCCATAGTCAAAATCCGCTCAACACCCGCTTCCACAATCATGTTCGCCACCAGCTTGGCCGAAATAGGTGTGCGTGCCTTGGTGCGGCGGTCTTGGCGGGCATAACCGAAATACGGGATCACGGCAGTGATGCGTTGTGCTGATGAACGGCGTAAAGCGTCGGCCATAATCAGCAGTTCCATTAGATTATCGTTGGCCGGGTTCGAAGTGGATTGCAGGATGAACATGTCCTCGCCGCGCACATTGTCATAGACTTCGATAAAAATCTCCTGATCGTTGAACCGCTCGATACGGGCATCAATCAGATTTACAGGACTTCCGCGTAACAGCGACATGCGCTTGGCGATGGCTTTACTTAATGTACGGTTGGAGTTTCCAGAGATGAGCTTTGGCTCGACCATCGTGATCATCGGTAATTTTCCCAATTTCAGGGCTGTTGGCAGCAGCGCGTTGGCATTGCTTTCGCATAACACTGCAAATTGATTTTGCCTAGCCGTTACGGGAGTGTTACTAGGGCAATCGCATGAGTTTTATCCATCTATTATCTGGAAAAGAAAAACCTCGTCCCAAGCGGCCAAGTGTCGTTTTAGCCTGAGGCTTTGATTTCCTTTTACGGAGCGCAGCATGTTGCTGGCGGCGTGCTTGATCGTTGTAAAATTAGCAGGTGCGTTTCCTTTACGGATACGACACTCATCATCACGAAACACCATATCCATGACCCAGTGCAGCCCGTTTTCAATACCCCAGTGATCGCGGATAGCTTTTGCGTGGGTTTCGGCGTCACAGGTCATGGATGAGATGTAAAAGCGTGTCTCTGAACGGGTCTTATCTTGAAGTGTTGCGCTGTATTGGACCATCACGATGCTTTCCAATCCTGGCCAATTGTGCCGCGCCTTCAACCACTCAATATCCGAGCAAACAGTGACTTTTCTTATCTCAATACGGCCATGAGATTTTTCTACGGTTTCATGGTAAGTTACTGTTGTGTTTGCAAAATATACAGCGTCCTGTTCTTTCATAAACAATTCTGTGTCTTTGCGAAGGGCCCCTTGATTACCCTTTAAAGCCAAAACATAATCCGCTTGTTTGGTGATGATTTTATCGGCAATATCACGCTGACATCCCATAGCATCTATAGTGACAATGGCCCCCTTGAGCGTCAGGAGGTCTAACAGTTCTGGTATGGCCGTGATCTCGTTGGATTTGCCGTCCACCTGCCGTTGGGCAAGCGTCAGGTTCAACTCTGAACTCCATGCCGAGATCATGTGAATTGCAGCCTTGCTGCCAGCCTTATCCAAGCTGCGACGTGAGGTTTTACCATCTATCGCCACGACCCCGCTAAGGGTGCTGCTTAAGGAAGCGACCCAATCCATAAAGCAGGCCTGAAAATGATTGGCATCCAGTGCGGCATAGATGTTTCCCAGTTGATCATGTGAGGGTGTTCCGCCCGAAAATGGCAAGAATTTCCGTAAAAAAGCCAGTTTCTTTGTCCCAAACGCAGAAATAGCGACCCAGTCATTCGCCCCGGACAACACGGCACATAACGTCAAAAGCAAAATCTCGGCCAAAGGGTAAAGCAGCTTTGTTTGTTGTCGTGGGTCAGATAAAGTTGAAAAATGCGTAAGAAAATCAAGGGAGTGGCTGTCGGGTGCGTCAGTATTTGACATGGAAGGTGACCTCATTAAAATCTGAAAGATCACTTATTGAATCAACCTTTACCTCATTTGTCGCCTGCTAATTTATTCATGCGATTGCCCTGGGAGTGTTACGAAGAATTAAATGAAATCTAAGAGGTAAAAATGCAAAAAATCGACTATTATATGTTTCCGCTATCCCCGTTTGGTTATTTGGCGCGGTTGGGGCTGGAAAAGGTTGCTGCAAAACATGGTGCCGCGATCAATTATAAACCTTTTAATCTGATGCAAGTGTTCGCCGAGGTTGGCACACAACCCCCTGCTGAACGCCATGTCAATAAATCCAATTACCGCGCACAAGATTTGGCGCGTGTGGCGAAAGTAAACGGCATGGAGATTAGCGCAAAACCAGCATTCTGGCCAACCAACCCGGCCCCTGCATGTTATGCGATTATTGCGGCACAAGAGGCTGGTGGCGGTGATTTAAGTGGTTTGGTTCATGCATTCTTTCGCGCCTGTTGGTTGGAAGATAAAAACATTGCCGAGGATGATGTGGTGAAAGCCTGCCTAAGTGCGAACGGTTTTAATACAGGTCTGGCAGATAGCGGTATGCTGTCAGGCGCCGAAACCTTTGCGCGCAATACTGAAGAAGCATTAGCTGCGGGTGTTTTTGGCACACCGACCTATGTAGTTGGCGGCCAGGTGTTCTGGGGCCAAGACCGCCTGCCGCATCTGGATGCTTATCTGGCAGAGATTACTTAGCCCACGATCAGTTTTAGAAAGCGTTCAATATCCTGCGGTGTAGTTGACCAGCTTGTGACCAGCCGCGCGGTGAGCAACTCATCGTCTGGGCCGTTTTCGGGGTGGTCAGCGGGCCACGGGTAATACATGGCGCCTGCGGCCTGTGCCAGTTCATGTCCCGAACGCGGCCAGCCGCAAAACAACATGTTGGCTTGTTGCGGGTGTTGGAATTTAACGCCTTTGATTTGCTTCAACCCTTCGGACAGCAAACTGCCCATTGCATTGGCATGTTTGGCCAGTTTGAGCCACAAATCGTCGGTGAGATAAGCCTGCATTTGCGCTGCCAGATAGCGGTTCTTGGAACTTAGATGCCCGCCACGTTTACGGCGCAACTCAAATTCCCAGGCTTTAGCGGGGTCAAAAATGATAACCGCCTCTACACCCATGCAGCCGTTTTTAGTGCCACCGAAACTGACCACATCAATACCAGATTTCCATGTCATTTCCGCAGGTGTGCAGCCCAGTGCCACCATCGCATTGGTAAACCGTGCGCCGTCCAGATGGGCAGGCAGGTTGTATTCTTTGGCAATCGCGGTCAGTGCTTGAATTTCGCTTAAACTGTAAACCGTACCCACCTCGGTGACATTGGTTATGGAAACTGCCCCCCGTTGGATGTTGTGGACCCCCACATTGCCGGTATTTTCAATCCGGTGGCGCAGTTTGGCAGGATCCATTTTACCATCCTTGCCATCAATCAGAACTAGTTTGGCCCCGCCAGCATAAAATTCTGGCGCTCCGCATTCGTCTTCTTCGATGTGCGCTACCGGATGGCAATAAATTCCCTGCCATGGGTCAATGTGGCTGGCCAAAGCCAACGCGTTGGCAGCCGTTCCGGTTGATACGAAATACACGGCGGCTTTGGGTGCTTCAAACAGGTCGCGGATCATTGCCTCAGCCTGTCTGGTAACCGCATCATTGCCGTAACCACTGGCATAGCCTTCATTGGCGCGCGCCAGACCTTCCATGATTTTCGGGTGAACAGGGGCACTGTTGTCGGACGCGAAATACATTATTGTAAACCTTCTATTATGTAATCTTCCAGATCATCATCATTAACTTCGTATTCTGCAAGGGTTTTCCCGTGCATGCTTATATCGGCATCTTGAACCGAGTGCGGATCACCCGAAACCAAAGGGTGCCACGCGGGTAGAGTGTTGCCTTCTTCCAGTAAACGGTACGCACAAGTGGACGGCATCCAATGGGCGTTGCGCTCGATGTTCTCTGGGGTCAGAACCACGCAGCCCTTCACCAATTGTTTGCGCAAAGGATAATTGCCGCACCGGCATGTTTTTCCATCAAACAGGCGGCATGCGACATTGGTGTAATGCACAAGCCCCGTGTCGTCATCTTCCAACTTCAACAGGCAACATTTACCGCAGCCATCACACAGGGCCTCCCATTCATTGCGGGTCATATCCGCAAGGTCAGTTGTTTCCCAGAATTTTTTGCGCAGATTGGTCATGCGGCCATTTCTGTCGTAAAAATACATGAAAGGAAAGCAAGAAAGCTTGTAGGGTTTGCGCCCATGCCATAGCATTATCCCTGATGAAGGAAACTGAACTATACGCACCGATCAAAGCCTATCTTGAAGGGCAGGGGTATGATGTGAAGGCCGAGGTCAAGGATTGCGATCTTGTGGCTATTCGTGGTGCCGAAGAGCCTGTGATTATTGAGCTGAAACTGTCTTTGTCTATTGCGCTTTTGATGCAGGGTATTGACCGCCAAACAATGACGGACGCAGTTTATGTGGCCGTGCCTGCAGGTAAAGGCAAACGCTGGGCTGCACAAGTTAAAGACGCCGTGAAGCTTTGCCGCCGTTTGGGGCTAGGTCTGATTTCTGTGCGCTTTGATGCGGCTACACCATCAGTCTTGGTACATTGCGATGCCGGGCCTTATAGGCCGCGTAAAGTAAAGGCGCGCAAAGCTGCGTTACTGAAGGAATTTGAACGACGGGTAGGCGACCCCAACACAGGCGGGCAAAATAAGCGCAAGATTATCACGGCTTACCGTCAAGATGCGTTGCGGCTTGCAGTTGCACTGACCTCAGGGCCAAATAAACCACGGGTTTTGGCGGAAAATTTGGGTGTAAAAAAAGCCGCCGGGATTTTGCAAGCGGATCATTATGGTTGGTTTGAAAGGGTGGAACGCGGGGTTTATGAATTGCGTCCAGCAGGCCATGAAGCGTTGGAAACCTATGCGGATATTGTCAAATCTTTGCAAGGATAGCGCGGCTTTCCACGCAATCCGCTTTAATTTGAATTATCAACTCATCAAGGCTATCGAACTTCAGTTCGGGTCTTTGGAAATGTGCTAGTGCCACTGATATCTGAGTGTCGTATATATCACCGGTAAAATCAAATATGAATACTTCCAGATTTGGAACATTTACCCCGAATGTGGGTCTGTCACCGATAGAGGCGGCACCTTTGTATGAGCCTTTGTGCGGGCCTTCCAATACATCAACCAGAACGGCATAAACGCCGAATTTAGGCAGATGCAACCCGTCCAGTGACAGGTTTGCTGTGGGGTAACCCAGATCGCGTCCGCGTGCATCGCCATGTTCCACACGCGCATCAATCCGGTGCCAATGACCTAACATACGCGCAGCATCCTCTGGCCGCCCTTCACTAAGAGAGGTGCGAATAGCGGTTGAAGAAATAATACCTTTTTTATCCGAGACAAGCGGTAAAATGGTGACGCCAAAGCCCATTTCCGTCCCCATGTCACGTAACATGTCGGCATTGCCTTTACGGCCTTTACCAAACTGGAAATCGGCCCCGACAACCACATGTTGCAGACCCAAAGCTTCGTGTATTACATCGTGGCAAAATTCGCGTGGGGTCAAGCCGGACAATGCGGCATTGAAATTCAGCTGGTATAGATGTGTAACCCCAAGCTTTTCCAAACGGTGTGCTTTGGCTTCAGCGCTCATCAAACGGAATGCCGGTGCGTCTGGGGCGAAATATTCGCGCGGGTGGGGTTCAAACGTCATCACACCAATGGGGCAATTCAGGCGCTTGGCTTGTTCGCGGACCACGTCCAGAACCGCTTGATGACCCAAATGAACACCGTCGAAATTACCGATAGCCACAACAGCACCGATGTCGTCGATGTTGGCAAATTGATAGTCGCGCACGATATGCATCACGAGGCCCTTCAAATCCGGTTAACGCAGATGACCCATAGAATAGGTCGGCGTCAACTGGGCATTTGACAGGAATGCATGCAAACGATCAGGGTTTGGCTGCCCATCCGTTGCTGTTTCCCCTGCCGCTAGACCACCTGTGATAAACAGGCTGTCGATGTCTTCACCAATGGCACCGCGAATATCGGTGTTGATACCGTCACCAATGGCGATGATTTTCTTGGGCAGCACTTCGCGGCCTGTGATTTCGATCAGTTTTTGGTAGGCAAGATCGTAAATCGGCGGGTGGGGTTTGCCGAAATAATGTGCCTCACCGCCCATATGTGCATAAGCTTGCGCCAAGGCTCCTGCGCAATAAATCCGTTTATCACCACGATCAACCATTATGTCAGGGTTGGCGCAAAGCATTTTCAAGCCGTTGTTTTTTGCTTGCAGAAATATAGCGCGATAATCGTCAGGGGTCTCGATGTTGTCGTCGAACAAGCCTGTGCAAACAATGCCTGTCGCCTGATCTAAAGCGACATGTTCCACGTCAATGCCTTTATAGAACGGGGCATCGCGTTCAGGGCCAAGCGCAAATATCTTTTTGCCATAAGCACCCGATGCCAGTGCTGTGCGTGCGGCGTCACCGCTGGATACACAACCCTGATATAAATCGCGTGTTACCCCGGTGTCGTCAAGTTGAAGTAACACCATGTTAGATGGCTTTGGGCTGTTGGTTAACAACAAAACAGTGCCGCCATTGTCGCGGAATGTTTCAAGGGCGGCAACGGCGGCCGCAAAGGGTTTTACACCGTTGTGCAAACATCCCCACAGGTCAACCAATGCGGCATCGTATTTGCCAGATATTTCGGCGAAATTTTCAATAATTTGTGTCATGTCTGATGCGTATCAGGGCGCACGGAGTCTTACCAGCCATAAAGATTTCATTTGGTGGATTTAGCAGTTATGTTTAATATTCACTTTGGGGATAAAAATGGCTTATATTGAAGTGAACGGCGCGCGCTTGTTTTACACAGATACGGGTGGCAACGGGCCTGTTGTGATGTTTTCACATGGGCTGTTGTTCAGTACCGAGATGTTTGACGACCAAATCGCGCATCTGAAGGGGAAATACCGCTGTATCGCGTATGATCATCGTGGTCAGGGGCAAAGCGGGGCCACGGATGGCGGCTATGATATGGATACGCTGGCGGATGATGCGGCAGCTTTGTTGACGGCGTTGAAAGTTGAAAAGTGCCATTTTGTCGGCTTGTCGATGGGTGGTTTCGTGGCACTGCGTATGGCGTTGAATTATCCTGATCGTGTGTTGTCTATTTCAGTTCTGGACAGTAGTGCGGATGCGGAACCGCAGGAAAATCACGGCAGGTATAACATGCTAAATTTTATTCTGCGTTGGTTTGGGCCAAAGCCGGTTGTGGGCTCGGTTATGCCTATCATGTTTGGGCAAAGTTTTCTGAAAGACCCTGCGCGAAAACAACTGCGAGACAAGTGGCGACGGTTTTTGGGGCAGGTGGCAGATAAAAAGGCGATGTCGAAAGCTGTGAGCGGTGTGATCACGCGAAATGGTGTTGATGAGCGTTTGGGTCAGATCAAGGCACCATGTCTGATTATGGTGGGCGATGAAGATACCGCCACGGTTCCCGCTAAATCCGAGCGGATGCACAAGGCCATTGCGGGCTCTGAATTTCAGATCATCCCAAAAGGTGGCCATGTATCAACGATTGACGCGCCGGGTGCGGTGAATGCAGCTTTGTCAGATTTTTTGGATAATCTAGCATAGGGTCATGAATGCACAGCTTTGCTGTCATCTGGGGCCTGATCACGGTCATACATACCGTAATCGCGAATGACACCTGCAATGCGCAAGTGATAATCCGAAAAAACACCGTCCCGGCCTTTGGTTTGTGCGCCGCGATGTTGGCTAAGGGTGCGCCAACGTTCAACGGCGACCTCATCTTCAAAAAATGATAATGACAAAAGCTTCGTGGGGTTTGTCAGGCTTTGGAACCGTTCAACCGAAATAAATCCTTCGACCTGTTCCAGCTCCGGGCGCATTTGCGCGGCTATATCAAGGTAATCGTCTTTGCGCCCTTCGGCGATTTCAACTTCAAAGATAACGGCTATCATCAGGGGTTCCTATTTTCCATGTGGTAGTGAAACACATTTCAGAAATGTGCGATCTTCGCGCAATAAGAACTTTTCTTTTTTCGCAAATGCGTAGTTTTCACGCCCCAACGGGTCAGCTGCAAGGCGGGCACGATAGGCTTCATACTCTGCAAGGTTTTCAATATTGTAAATCCCGTAGGCCAAGGTGCTGGAACCTTCATGCGGGGCGTAATAACCGATCAGATCAGCGCCACAACGAGGAATGGCTTGGCCCCAGTTGCGGGCGTATTGGGTGAACTGTTCCTTCTTGGTGGGGTCGATGTGATAACGGATGATGCAGGTTAACATGCTGGTTCCTTAGTTTTTTGATCTGATTTATATTGCTTGCGCACATCAATAATGCAGCGTTGCCGAGATGTGTTAGAAACCTCATGTGGGGCAAAATCGGATTCCACTTCGTCGAGAAGGCTTACAGCTGTAAGTAAAGTGTTCTTATGATTTTTTGTGATCTTGCAAACAGGGTAGATCGCTACACAATGGTCAATAAATCGCACATACATCTGCTTTAAGAATATACTTTCGGGCGCACCATTGCGGGTGCATACCCCGTAAACCCCATCTGTAAAATTTTGCCATGTAGCGTTAAAATGCGCTTCGTCAAAGGTTTTTGACAGGTGCGGCATTACTTCGGTTAATAGACCCGATTCACAATAGGGTCGAATATTTTTAGACACAAGTATCCCCACCCGTTTTGTCAAACTGTTTTCAAATTCATATTTGCGAGTGCTCCGACATTCTTGGCAATCATGTTTTGTTGTTGGTTGTTGCGGTGAATATCCGAAAATATATTGAACTTTTTCATGCGGCCAATACCGTGCTCTACGCCAATGCGTAGTTTTGAATGCCATGTATTGTATTCTTGTTCTTCTTTCGTAAGTGGTTTTTTCTTTGATGTTTTCAGGGGGCCTATCCACGCGGGTCTCATCATAAATACGCTTGTCATGTTTGCGCCCGTCATGGGCGCATCCAACAGCCAGTATACACTTCTTGTCATCTGTGATGATCTGGTGGGACGCCGTGTGCTTCTTTTTCTTGCCAGAATATTTTGCTTTTCGAGCCGAGGGCTTCCCGGGCCGTTGAACTGGACGCTCAGTACCATCAATCATCAGGTAAAGCAGATCAGCCTTTTCCACTTCCGACAACTTTACTTTACGTTCAGGCATCCGAAAATGGCCTGCCATCAACTCTGTCATGGCTTGAATGCGGCGGCAAACTGTCGGAGAGGATACATTGAATACAAGCCCCATAAAAGCATGGCTGGTATAGGTTCGGTAATACATCAGGCAGAGCAGAAGCTGTTCTGCGAACTCCAGGCGATAGTTCATCCCACCCCCAATCGCACGTTGCCTGTCTTTGCGGGACAGGCGTTTCTCCTCACTTTTCAACCAGATCGGATGAAGTGTCGCAACCAGGGCGTTGAAATCTGTAAGGCGGATGCCCGATAGTCGAAAAAACAATGCAGGTTGTGCACTTAAAATCTTCAAAGCTTTCATAAAATGATACCTCCAGGCACTTCCTCGCATAAAAATAACCTATTGTGAAGCAGGTCTAATGATTTACCCATTGAACCCGAAAAAAATAACTGCGCAGCAATATCATATCGAGACAGGAAATAAGCTTTGGCAGCCTTGTCAGTATTTATCCCTAAGCTTTTCGTCGCATTTAACCATGTGATATGCCCTTTAAGGTGAAACCGATATGTTTGCACTTCAGGATAATTGGATACAAATGATTGTGACTGGCCCTGGTTGTGTAGAATATAAGAGGGTTTGGGCATCACGTTATTCTTTATCAGGCGATTTAGAGTACGCGCAGTGATTTGGTTTTTTTCAAGTAACGTGGACTCTTCGTAGAAAGCTTCAAATAGATAATTCAACAACATTTTTTTACCTCATATTTGTTTGCAACTGAATAAACCATTGTGCAAGGCTAATGCTTCGATTAAGGTCGAACTATGAAGGAAGGCCCTGACATAGCTTATATCGCTGCCTTGATAGGCGACCCCGCGCGTGCAAATATCTTGACCGCGCTGCTTAGCGGTAAAGCCCTGACCGCGACGGAACTGGCCGCCGAGGCAGGGGTGACCCTGCAAACCGCTAGTTCGCATTTGTCAAAACTTGTGGCTGGCGATTTGTTGCGCGTATTGAAGCAAGGGCGGCATAAGTATTTTTCGCTGACCAATGATGATGTTGCCCATGTGCTGGAAGGCATCATGGGCTTGGCTGCAGGGGCTGGGCATTTGCGTATTCGCACGGGGCCCAAAGATATGGCCCTGCGTCATGCGCGGGTTTGTTACAGCCATTTGGCGGGGCATATGGGCATACGGCTGTATGATAGTTTAGTGGCAAGCGGATATATTTACTTGGATGGTAAAGAGCTGAAATTGACGGATGATGGCATCAAGTTGGCGCAGGATTTTGGCATTGATATTGATGAACTGCGCACAAAACCCGCACCACTTTGCCGCCAATGTCTGGATTGGAGTGAAAGGCGATCACATTTAGCCGGTAGCCTTGGGCGCGCGTTTTTAAGCAGGTTTGAAGCGCTGGGTTGGGCAAAACGCGATCAAAAAACCCGAATCGTGAAGTTTTCCACCGATGGCGAGGCTGAATTTGAACGCATATTCGGGGCCTAATTGTAGGCTTTACAACGCTCAAGCCGCCCCCTAGACCACATGCAATTGATGCCAATGGAGCGGCGGGTAAAGCCTTGCCAATTTACGATGCCACATTTTATTATAGAACATGCCAATGCCCTGATCACTGATGTGGACATTCAGGATGTGTTGCAGATCACGCTTGATTGTGGCGGGCGTATGGATTTCATCAATAAAGACGATATCAAGGTACGGCTACTGCCATACACGCATATTCTGGGAGGTGATGGCAGGACAAGTTTTCTACATGTCACGGTTTACCTGCTTGATGGGCGCCCCGATGCACTTAAGGAAATGTTATCGATTGCCCTGCGTGATGATTTGGACAAGCAGTTCCCAAATATTCAAAGTATTTCCATTGATGTGCGAGACATGAACCGTGCCTGCTACAAGAAGCGGTTGAATTGATCGGGCTTGTTTGGGTAATCCAACGGATGCGAAGTTGGATTTTTTTTGAACCATCTTCTTGACTCTACCTGCCATCCTACATAAATAACTGCCGTTAGCACTCGTAAGAGGTGAGTGCTAATAACTGGTAACCATCTCTTAAATTTAAATTTTTAACAACAACGGAGCAATCCTAATGGCATTTACACCTCTGCACGACCGTGTACTGGTTCGTCGTCTTGAAGGCGAAGAAAAAACCTCAGGCGGCTTGATCATCCCTGATTCAGCAAAAGAAAAACCGGCTGAAGGCGAGATTATCTCTGCTGGCGAAGGCGCACGCAAAGACAGCGGCGAGCTGATCCCTATGGCTGTTAAAGCCGGTGACAAAGTTCTGTTCGGCAAATGGTCCGGCACTGAAGTCACAATCGACGGCGAAGAGCTGTTGATCATGAAAGAGTCAGACATTCTTGGTCTGCTTTAATCGCTTAAGAAATTGAATTAGGAGTAGCTATAATGGCTGGTAAAGACGTAAAATTCGGCACAGACGCCCGTAACTTGATGCTTGATGGCGTTAATATTTTGGCGGATGCTGTTAAAGTAACATTGGGCCCGAAAGGCCGTAATGTTGTTCTGGACAAATCTTTTGGCGCACCGCGCATCACCAAAGACGGTGTGACAGTTGCCAAAGAGATCGAACTTGAAGGCAAGTTCCAAAACATGGGCGCACAGATGGTCAAAGAAGTGGCCTCTCGCACCAATGACACAGCTGGTGACGGTACAACAACTGCCACAGTTCTGGCACAAGCCATCGTTAAAGAAGGCCTGAAATCAGTAGCCGCGGGCATGAACCCAATGGACCTGAAACGCGGTATCGACACTGCTGTTTCTTCTGTTGTTCAAGCCATCAAAGACATGTCACGTGAAGTAAAAGACAGTGCAGAAGTAGCCCAAGTAGGCACGATCTCTGCAAATGGCGAAAACGCTATTGGCGACCAAATCGCAGATGCGATGCAAAAGGTTGGCAACGAAGGCGTTATCACTGTTGAAGAAAACAAAGGTCTGGAAACAGAAACTGTTGTTGTTGAAGGTATGCAGTTTGACCGTGGTTACTTGTCACCATATTTCGTAACTAACCCTGACAAGATGACAGCTGATCTGGAAGATTGCCTGATCTTGTTGCACGAGAAAAAACTATCTTCATTGCAGCCAATGGTGCCTTTGTTGGAAACAGTTATCCAATCAGGCAAACCTTTGCTGATTATTGCTGAAGATGTAGACGGCGAAGCACTGGCTACTTTGGTTGTGAACAAATTGCGCGGCGGATTGAAAATTGCAGCTGTTAAAGCACCTGGTTTCGGCGATCGTCGTAAAGCCATGTTGCAAGACATCGCTGTTTTGACAGGTGGTCAGGTAATTTCTGAAGATTTGGGTATGAAGCTTGAAAGCGTTGGCATGGAAATGCTGGGTACAGCCAAGAAAGTTGCCATCACTAAAGATGAGACAACAATCATTGAGGGTGCTGGCGAGAAAGCTGAAATCGAAGCACGTGTTGCACAGATCAAATCTCAAATCGAAGATACTTCTTCTGATTACGACCGTGAAAAACTACAAGAGCGTCTGGCCAAACTGGCTGGCGGTGTTGCAGTGATCCGCGTTGGTGGTGCAACTGAAACTGAAGTGAAAGAACGCAAAGACCGCGTTGATGATGCCTTGAACGCGACCCGTGCGGCCGTACAAGAAGGTGTTGTTGTTGGTGGTGGTGTTTCTTTGATCCAAGGTGCTAAAGGCTTGGAAGGCATGAAAGGCGAAAATGCTGACCAGTCTGCAGGTATCGCAATTGTGCGTCGTGCTTTAGAAGCACCGATGCGTCAGATCGCTGAAAACGCTGGTGTTGACGGTGCGGTTGTTGCAGGCAAAGTGCGCGAAAGCGACGACGCAACATTCGGTTTTAACGCTCAAACAGAAGAATATGGCGACATGTTCAAGTTTGGCGTGATTGACCCGGCTAAAGTTGTACGTACTGCGTTGGAAGATGCAGCCTCTATTGCTGGTCTGTTGATCACAACAGAAGCTATGATCGCCGACAAGCCTGCCCCTGCTGGCGGCGGTGCTGGTGGCGGTATGCCTGACATGGGCGGCATGGGTGGTATGATGTAAGAGTTGGCTTTGGCCCTTTTGGGCCAAAACAACTCTCTGCGGCAGCGTTTCGGTTACGAAACGCGAGAGCAGTAAGTCTACTACACCTAACGCAAAAATAAATCTGGGGCTGCCTGTGGGCGGCCCCTTTTCTTATCGGTTTCGCTTGCGGTGAAATAGCTGACTGTTTACCGTCGCCATAACTGAAAAAGGCACATCGATGACCACCACACCAACAGACGCGCTATTGCATAAAATTCTGTATGAAACCAAGGTCATCGCCGCTGTTGGCGTCTCAACCAACCCTGTGCGGCCATCCTATTTTGTGATGCGCTACCTGAGTATGCGCAATTACCGCGTGATCCCCATCAACCCTGTCGCGGCAGGCCAAACTTTGTTTGGTGAAACCGTGCTGGAAAGCATCGCAGACATCCCCAAAGGTACACCCGTAGATATGCTGGACATATTCCGCCGCCCTGAATTTGTGCCCGAATTGGTGGATACGGCGATTGAACATCTGGGCGACAGATTAAAAACTATCTGGATGCAGGTGGGTGTAGAACATGCGCAAGCGGCCAAACACGCAACCAATGCAGGCTTGCAGGTGATCCAAAACCGCTGCCCGAAAATAGAATATCAACGTCTGAACGGTGAACTGCGCCGCGCAGGATTTAACACCGGTATAATTTCATCAAAACTTTAGGGGAAACAAAGACATGACAGATACACCAAAATACGGCTTTGACACATTACAGGTTCACGCAGGTGCGCGCCCTGATCCGGCAACGGGGGCACGCCAAGTGCCTATCTATCAGACAACTGCCTATGTGTTTCGCGATGCCGATCACGCAGCCGCTTTGTTCAATCTACAAGAGGTCGGTTATATCTATTCGCGCCTGACCAACCCAACAGTTTCGGCCTTGCAGGAACGTATTGCAACGCTGGAAGGCGGCGTGGGTGCAGTGTGTTGTTCTTCAGGACATGCCGCCCAAATTATGGCCCTCTTCCCGCTAATGCAGCCGGGATGCAACGTTGTTGCGTCCACACGGCTTTATGGTGGCAGCGTCACACAGCTTGGCCAAACCATCAAACGTTTTGGCTGGTCGGTGAAATTTGTCGATTTCGATGATCTGGATGCATTGAAAGCGGCAATAGATGACGATACCCGGGCTGTGTTTTGTGAAAGTATTTCCAACCCGGGTGGTTATGTCACCGATATTCCCACAGTCGCAAAAGTCGCCGATGCAGCGGGGCTGCCGCTGATCGTTGATAACACATCAGCCACACCTTACTTATGTCGCCCGATTGAAATGGGGGCCACATTAGTCGTGCATTCCACCACCAAATACCTGACGGGTAACGGCACGGTTATGGGTGGTTGTGTGGTGGATAGCGGTAATTTTGACTGGTCGCAAAGCGATAAATTTCCATCACTGTCGCAACCCGAACCTGCCTATCACGGGCTGAAATTCCATGAGACTTTCGGCAATCTGGCTTTCACATTACACGGTATCGCCGTGGGTTTGCGCGATCTGGGAATGACCTTGAACCCGCAAGCGGCACATTATACTTTGATGGGGATCGAAACCCTAAGCCTGCGTATGGAACGCCATGTTCACAACGCAAAGGTTGTGGCGAATTGGTTGGAAAATGATCCAAGGATTGTCTCTGTTACTTACGCGGGGCTTGAAAGTTCACCCTATTATGCGCGGCATCAAAGTGTGTACCCAAAAGGGGCAGGAGCGTTGTTCACATTCGCGGTAAAAGGCGGATATGAGGCTTGTGTCAAACTGGTCGGTGCCGTCAATCTGTTCAGCCATGTGGCCAATCTGGGTGATACTCGATCACTGATCATCCATTCGGCTTCGACCACGCACCGGCAACTGACGGCGGAACAGCAAGCGGCATCGGGTGCATCACCTGACATGGTGCGGGTGTCGATCGGGATTGAAAACGCCGAAGATCTGATTGCTGACCTAAATCAGGCGCTGGATGCAGCTTTGAAGTAAGCCTATGCGCATAGCCCTTCTAACCACCCTGACCATGATCGCCTTTGCGGCGAACTCAGTGATCAACCGCGCGGCCCTTGCAGAGGGTGCCATTGGCCCTGCGTCTTTTGCCGTGTTGCGGCTGACATCGGGGGCGGTTGTTTTGCTTCTTATTTTATGGGCGCAAGGTGTGTTTAAGGATGGCGTTAGGATCAAGCCGCGTATGGATGCAGTTCTGGGGCTAGCACTATATGCTATCGGTTTTTCCTTTGCGTATTCGGTACTGCAAGCGGGGCTCGGTGCGTTGTTGCTATTCGGTATGGTGCAAATCACCATGTTTGCGGGTGCCGTGGTACAGGGCAACCAGCCAAAACCGTTGCAATGGGTTGGGGCCGCTATTGGCTTGTCAGGCCTTGCGTATGTGTTGAACCCCAGCACGGTTGCGATTGATCTGCACGGGGCAGCAATTATGATCGCGGCGGGCTTTGGCTGGGGTATCTATTCGCTGGCAGGGCAAAAGGTGGAACAGGCCCTGATTGCAACCGCTGCCAGCTTTGTTTGCGCGACGCCGATTGCACTTTTGGTTTGGTTAATGACAAGTACGGAAATGTACAGCTTCAAAGGCATCGTCTTGGCCTGCCTTTCGGGCGGTGTCACTTCGGCCCTAGGCTATATCTTATGGTTCTACGTTCTGCCACGCTTGCAAACCAGCACAGCGGCGGTAGCACAACTGACTGTGCCGCTGATTGCAATGACAGGTGGTATGGTTTTTCTGGGCGAGGTTTGGACGCTTGATTTCACAATCGCATCGGCGCTTGTGCTGGGCGGTATCGGTCTTTCGGTCTGGGCAGGGCAAAGGGGCTAGAAATGTGCATTGCCACCGCCTAAGTTGCATATATGAAATATATTCTGTGGATTTTAATTTTGCTAACTGGAACCCCCGCCTCTTCTGATTGTGTTGTGCTGATACATGGGCTAGCACGCAGCTCTAATTCATTCGTCGTGATGAAAACCGCTTTGGAAGGCATCGGGTATGATGTGGTCAACGTTAAGTACCCGTCCCGGAAAAACAGTATTGAAGAGTTGAGTATGTCAGTGCTGCCAGATGTTGTTGAATCGTGTAAAAATGCTAAAAAAATCCATTTTGTAACCCATTCTCTGGGCGGTATTCTGGTGCGTTATTATATGAAACATACCGCTAATAGGCCGGATAATCTGGGTCATGTTGTGATGTTGGCCCCGCCAAACAAAGGTTCTCCGGTCGTGGATAAGTTAGGTGCTGTTCCGGGGTTTGGGTTGTGGAACGGCATTGCCGGCAGTCAGTTGGGCACGGAGCCAACAAGCGTGCCGAATATGCTGGGCCCCGTTGATTTTTCATTGGGGGTGATTGCCGGAAAAAACAGTGTATCGCCGATTTTTTCCACGCTGATTGACGGTGATGATGACGGCAAGGTTTCTGTGGAAAGCACGAAAGTTGAAGGCATGGCCGATCATATCACGATTGATGTGACCCATACGTTTATGACGAATAGCCCTTCGGTTTTCATGCAGGTTGCATATTTTTTGCGTGAAGGGACGTTTAAACGTGAAGAGTAAGGGCCATCTAGATAAGTGATATTGGCCGCCTATAATTTTGTTACTGACAGCTCTTTTAAGATATTCATGCCGGAAGGCCCGTTCACCTTGTGCTGCAACAAAAGTAGGGTAATCAGCATAAAAAAAGGGCGCCCCCAACAAGAGCGCCCTTTGGTGTTTTGGCAACAAAGTTTGTCAGCCGCCTTGATTGCGTTGCAGGCTTTCAAGCACTTGATCAATCCCGAAGCTGGCTGGTTTAGAGCGCGGTGGATAGTCATTGAAGCTTGACAGAAACTGTCCAACAAACGCCTGTGCCGGAACCAACAGATATAACCGGTCAAACCGCCACTGAGTGTAACCGGGAGCTTCGTCTTGGGCGCGTTCAAACGGATCGCTGTAAAGATCTATGATCTTTGGTAGGCGAAGGAAGGTAAATGGTTCTTCCCAAACATCAAAACCTTCTGCCCGCTGTTCGGCAAACACCACTTTCCAGCGGCCATAGCGCATGTTCACTAGATCGCCGCCATCCGAGAAATACATGAACTCTTTGCGCGGCCCTTCTTCGGTTTCGCCCCGGAAATATGGCATGAAGTCATAGCCATCCAGATGCACTTTGGTATTTTCCTCACCAAACTGTGGCCCTTCCAGCATCTTTTCTTTCATATCAGCATCGCCTAGTGCGGACATGAATGTAGGGAACCAGTCGAGGTGGCTGATAATCTCGTGTGACTTGCGGCCCGGTTCAATGACGCCTGGCCATTTGATCATCATCGGAACGCGATATCCACCTTCCCAGTTGTCATTCTTTTCACCTTTGAACGGCGTAGTGCCGCCATCCGGCCAACTAAAAACCTCTGCTCCATTGTCGGTGGAATACATTACAATCGTGTTATCGGCGATACCCAATTCGTCCACTTTATCAAGTAGTTCACCGACCATACCGTCATGTTCGACCATACCGTCTGGGTATACACCAAGACCTGTAACACCCTGGCTTTCAGGTTTCAGATGTGTGTTAATGTGCATTCGGGTAGAGTTATACCAAAGGAAAAACGGCTCTCCCTTTTCTACAGCGCGATCCATAAAATCCAACGCTCCGGCGGTAACTTCCTCATCGATGGTTTCCATACGCTTTTTAGTTAGCGGACCGGTATCCTCAATACTGCCATCCGATGACGATCTGATTACACCGCGCGGCCCGAATTTCTTAAGAAACTCCGGATCTTTAGGATAATCGACATTCTCTGGCTCTTCCTCAGCATTTAGGTGGTAGAGGTTGCCGAAGAATTCGTCAAAACCGTGGTTGGTTGGGAGCATTTCATCCAGATCCCCTAGATGGTTCTTACCATATTGCGCAGTCATGTATCCTTTGGACTTCATATATTCGGCAATGGTCGGGTCTTTGACGCTCATGCCTTCTTTGGCGCCCGGCAGACCGACTTTCAGCAACCCTGTGCGAAACCCTGACTGTCCCGTGACAAATGACGCGCGTCCTGCTGTACAAGATTGCTCACCATAACCATGGGTAAACAACATGCCCTCATTGGCAATCCGGTCGATGTTAGGGGTTTCATAGCCCATCATACCCTGATTATAGGCGCTGACATTCCATAGCCCGATGTCGTCACCCCAAATAACGAGAACATTTGGTTGATCAGTCTGTGCAAAGGCAGACGACGTTAGGCTAAGCCCAGCAATCATTGCCAATGCCGCGTTTCGACATCCTTTTTGAATGTGCGATATGTGATTCATTGCGTTCTCCTCAAACATAATTTCAAGTATCTGCACGCCAGAAACATGCTATTCGTCTGAATCTTATTACTTCTATCGGTGCTCTCTGCTCAGCATTTCATGCCACTTCTTCATTGACAGTATTCACTTGACGCCCGAAACTGCTGCTTTTCGGGGAAAAATAGTCGATATGACCCTATTGAATGTGGTAAATGCAAGTGTCATCGAACCTCTTTTCGGAGCTCTTCCTTTCAGTCAGTCGAAGATTGAGCTAATGCTAGAACAATCTGGACTGCCACCAATAATTCTTGAATCTCAGAGTGGATTATTGCCATTATACTCTGCGGAGAAATTGCTTTGCCGTATCGCCGTCGAAACAAACGATTTGAATTTTAACTACAATTCAATATCTGCACAATTGGACAGCACCGCGGGACATGTTGCCAATATTCCTCTATATAGCGGGCAAACTGGACTAGACGCGGCCCGTGATTTCGTCAACCAGATTGACCAAATTTTGACTGGAACGCATTTTTACACGCAACTCGAAGGAAGCACTTTCTGGATGTTGCGCACAACCCGCACTACAGATTTTTCTGACATGTGGGCGGTCGTCCAATACAACTTATCTGTTTTGCTAAATGGTATGCAGCATTTATTTGGGCACACTTTACGTCCTGTTGCGGCACGCACCGGAACACTGGCCTCGCCAAGCGTTTTACCTAATGCTTTGAGTGACATTCCAATTCAATCCTGTATTGACCAAACTGGCTTGGGTTTTGACGTTGCGGATATTGTTGCTCGAACTGGGTTGCCAAATCGGACTTCGACCTTTTCCAACACACGAAAGTGCGAACCTTTAAATGAAACAGGTCCGGAAGAAATGGCGGCTTGCCTGTCGCAATTTTTGAGCAGTGGAGTGACAGATAATCTGGTAGGCCGAGCAGCCCACGCCTTTGGAATGAGTGTACGCACTTATCAGCGACGACTCGCAAAGATGCATGTCACCCACTCGGAGCTGATAAATTATGTCCGCATCACCGCAGCTACAAGCCTGCTACGCGATAGCCGAAAGTCGGTGTTGGAAATTTCACTAGACCTTGGGTACGCCAATGCAGGTGATTTTGCCCGCTTTTTCCGTCATCGCACCGGAATGTCACCCACCCAATTTAGAGTTATGGTTTAATCTCGAATCCCGACCTCATCACCCTCAATACTGACTACCTTTTGCTTCCTGCGCTTTGTTAAGGATTTCCGCGCTTAAATGTTGCAGGCGCCCTTTACCAATTGTGAAAAAATGCCAACTATCGAACGGCGGCTTTGCCCCGCACAGTGGACATTCAACGATTGAATTATAACATATCAATCTTTTGCGCAGACCGTTTGTTTTTAGAAAATCGTATGTCCTTTACGCAGCTCCTGTGATCTTATTCACATGCCCCATTTTACGGCCTGCTTTGGCATCTGCCTTACCATACAGGTGCAAGCCAACACCCGCGTCTTTTGACAGGGTTGCCACACCCAGCACTTCATCGCCGATGAGGTTGGTCATTACGACGTTGGAATGACGCTTGCCGTCACCCAGAGGCCAGCCGGCAACCGCGCGGATATGTTGTTCAAACTGATCTATGACGCAACCATTTTGGGTCCAGTGGCCGGAATTATGTACGCGTGGTGCGATCTCGTTCACGATCAAACCACTTGGTGTGACGAACAGTTCCACACCCATCACGCCGACATAATTCAGCGCATTCAGGATTTGCCCTGTCAGAATAACCGCATCCATACGTTGGGCACTGGTCAGGTTTGCGGGCAGGGTGGTTGTGTGTAGAATGCCATCGCGGTGTACGTTTTCGCCGGGATCATAACACACCACTTCGCCCGATTGAGACCTTGCACCGATCACCGAAACTTCATGGCTGAAATCTATGAAACCTTCCAGCACACATGGTGTATTGCCCAAATCATCCCACGCGGCCTGGGCATCTGCATCGGTTTTCAAACGTGCCTGACCCTTGCCATCATAGCCGAAACGGCGGGTTTTCAGGATGGAAGGCGTGCCAACGGATGCAACCGCTAGCATTAAATCACCAGCTGTTTCCACATTGGCAAAGGGGGCTACTTTCAGGCCCAGACCTGATAAAAATTCTTTTTCTATAATGCGGTCTTGGCTTGTTGCCAGTGCATTGCGCGCAGGTAGTACAGGACGCTTTTTTTCAACAGCATCCAGTGCTTCTGCGGGGATGTTTTCAAACTCGAAAGTGATCACATCCACACTGCTTGCGAAAGATGCAAGAGCATTCAGATCGGAATAGGGGGCCGTTGTCACCGCATCGGCTACTTGGCCCGCAGGTGGGTTGGCGCCTGGCTCAAAGATATGACTTTTAAACCCCAGACGCGATGCGGCCACTGACAGCATACGGCCTAACTGACCACCACCTAAAATGCCAATGGTTGCGCCTTGGGATAGAACTTTAGTCATCTTTCGGCGCATCCGCTATAGAGGCAGAAAGAGCTGTGCGCCAATCATCCAGCCGCTGAGCCAGATCAGTATCATTATTAGCCAGAATTGCCGCGGCCATTAGGCCCGCGTTCGCTGCTCCCGCCGCACCAATGGCCATTGTTCCCACTGGAAAACCCTTGGGCATTTGCACGATGGAATAGAGACTATCCACGCCTGACAAGGCTTTTGTCTGAATTGGCACGCCTAAAACAGGTACGCGGGTTTTTGACGCCATCATACCGGGCAAGTGTGCCGCACCGCCCGCGCCTGCAATTATAACCTGCAAGCCACGCGAAGCAGCAGACTTGCCATATTCCCACAACCGGTCGGGTGTGCGATGCGCGGATACAATCTTGGTTTCATAAGCAACGCCCAATTCATCCAGAATAGTGGCGGCTTCTTTCATTGTTGGCCAGTCAGACTGGCTGCCCATGATAATACCTATTTTTACATCTGCCATTGCTTTAAACTTTCTTGTACCAGAAGGCGGGGGTATAGACTGAAAACGGGGCTTTACGCAATAATATCCGGCAAAATCTCATCCTCTAGACGCTGGATTTTGTCTTTTAGTAACAGTTTTTTCCGTTTTAGCCGTTGTAACAGTAATAAATCGGGGCTGACACGCTCGTGTAGCGCCTCAATCGCATCATCAAGGTCACGGTGTTCCTGCTGCATTTGCAGAAGCTCAGCACGCAATACTTCATTATGATTCATTCTGCCCAATTTGTCAGTCATAGCGGTGAATTGTCCGAAATCTGTTTTGCAGCCGATTATAACGCTAAATTCGGCAAGCACAAAGTGCAGATTTACAAAGGGTCTTGAGAATCCTCTGCAAAGCCCCCATATTAACCATAAGGTTGCCAAATCCGGGGCCGAAAACAGTCGCTTTTAAAGGGCTAAACTTATGACGAAGATATCTTTTGCCTCGCATCCCTTCCTATTGGGATTTGAACAGTTGGATCGCCTTGTGGAACGCACGGCGAAAACCGGCAACGAAGGCTACCCCCCTTACAATATCGAACAAAGTGCCGATAACACTTATCGCATTACGCTGGCGGTTGCCGGTTTTCGTGAAGAAGACTTGTCAATCACGCTGGAAAATGCGCAATTGGTGATACGCGGACGACAGGTTGATGACAGTGACGGGCGCATGTTTCTGCATCGCGGAATAGCGGCACGTCAGTTTCAACGCAGTTTCGTTCTGGCAGACGGGGTAGAGGTTGGTGGTGCATCAATGGAAAACGGTTTGTTGCATGTTGATTTGCAGCGAAGCGTGCCTGATACGGTTGTTCAAACCATCAATATTGAAAAGAAATAAGAGGTCAGAAATGGATACGAAATTCGATTTCGCAAAGTATCGAGATGAGCGTAAGGTTTATGTCCGTACGGTAGCACAGGCTGATTTGCCCGAAGATATGCGTGCGGAAACCGAAGGTTATGAAACGGTTTATGCAATTTACTCAGAAGATGGTGAACGCTTGGCACTGGTTAAAGATCGCGATTTGGCCTTTGCCGTGGCACGTACCAATGATTTCACGCCTGTAAGCGTGCATTAACCCTTGGCGGCTTGCAGGATATAACACATCGGTAATTGCGCGGTTTGGTTTTCATAGATTGCATAATCGACTTCGCGGTTACTGTGTGCAAATTCTTCAAAGCGCGCTATGCACAAATCGGCATCTAATATGCTGGTAATAATATGACTTAAGCTGTGGCTGAACCAATAACTTTCAGCCCCACCTTCGGGGGTAGAACCGTCATAAGTGATAATCTCGGCCTCTACCGAAGGTTCGGTTTCGAAATAGGAAAATTCCGGATGAAACGGGTTTTTACCGTTTGGGTTGAACATTTCCAGAACCGGGTGCGTTTCGTAGATGATCAACTGCCCCTCATGGTTTAATAATTTTGCTACATTGGCAAAGAACTTGGGCAAATCGGGCATCCAGTTCAGCACCCCTATCGTGATGATGACCAGGTCAAAATCACGGGGTGTATGGGCTGGAAGGTCGTAGATGTTCGCGCATAGAAAATCGACTGGCTTTTTAGCGATTGCGCCCAGTTCTTGTGCCTGTTCGATAAAGCTGCCTGACTGGTCAATCCCAAGTGCATTTTTCACCCCGAAAGTGGGCAGGGACAAAACTTCGCGCCCGTTGTTGCATCCCACCTGAACCACAGATTTACCAGCCAGTTGCATCTGGTTCAGGGCTGATGTCATTGTGGGGTCGAAACAAGAAAAATCGGGTTGGGCGATTGTACTTACCATGTCATGCCACTTATCTGTATCGCGATGATTTTTGGCTGAAATATCCCATGCCTTGCGGTTGGCCTCGGTTGCTGTTTTTATATCGCCTTGATTTGCCATCGTATCTTCCTCATTTGGCGCTACCATAAAAAAACAGGCCACACTGTAAAGAGCGGCCCGTTATTAAATGCTTCTTGTGGTAATCTTACCCCTTGATCAACCCCATGCTTTCAAGCGTCAAAATGACTTGATGCGCACAGTTGTCTACCTCGATATTTTCGGTTTCCAGGCTGATTTCCGGATGTTCAGGTACATCATAAGGATCTGAAATTCCTGTGAATTCCTTAATTTTACCTTCACGGGCCAGTTTATAAAGCCCCTTGCGATCACGGCGTTCACATTCTTCGATGGATGTTGCAACATGCACTTCAATAAAGGCTCCGAACTCTTCAATTTCTTCACGCACAGCACGTCGTGTGGTGGCATAAGGTGCAATCGGCGCACAAATTGCGATGCCGCCGTTCTTGGTGATCTCGGAAGCCACATAACCGATACGTCGGATGTTTAGATCGCGATGTTCTTTGGAAAAGCCCAACTCGGACGACAGATTTTTACGTACAATGTCGCCGTCCAGCAATGTCACGGGTCGCCCGCCCATCTCCATTAGCTTGACCATCAGTGCATTCGCAACGGTGGATTTGCCAGAGCCAGAGAAGCCGGTGAAAAATACCGTGAAGCCCTGCTTTGAGCGGGCTGGTTTGGATTTGCGTAGCTCATTAACCACAGCAGGGAATGAGAACCATTCCGGAATCTCCAGACCTTCAGACAGGCGGCGGCGTAATTCAGTGCCCGAGATGTTCAGGATAGTGACATTGTCCTTATCCTCAATCTCGTCAATCGCTTCGTACTGGGCGCGTTCCTGCACATAGACCATATGTTTGAAATCAACCATTTCTATGCCCATTTCTTCTTGATGTTCGCGGAACAAATCCTGCGCATCATAAGGCCCGTAGAAATCTTCGCCTGCGCTATTCTTACCCGGCCCCGCATGATCGCGACCCACAATAAAGTGGGTGCAGCCGTGGTTGCGACGGATCAGACCGTGCCAAACTGCTTCACGTGGTCCGGCCATGCGCATGGCAAGGTTCAACAGGCTCATGGATGTGGTGGATGATGGGTATTGATCCAGTACCGCTTCATAACAGCGGACACGGGTGAAGTGGTCGATGTCGCCGGGTTTGGTCAGGCCGACGATGGGGTGGATCAACAGGTTGGCTTGTGTCTCTTTTGCGGCGCGGAAGGTCAGTTCCTGATGCGCGCGGTGCAACGGGTTACGGGTTTGAAACGCTACAATGCGCCGCCAGCCGACTTTGCGAAAGTACGAGCGCAATTCGTTAGGGCTATCGCGGCGTGCGCGGAAATCATAGTGGGTGATAGTGTTGATACCAGTGATTTTACCGCCCAGATACACGGCACCTGCAGTATTGTGCAGATAGTTCACTGCAGGATGCGCGATGTCATCGGCACCGAAAACCATTTCGGCCTCTTTAGCTTTATCGGGTGTGTAGATGTCGGATACATCCAGAATAGCCAAAATCACACCTTCCAGATCACGCAGAGCTATTTTTTGGCCCGCTTCCAGTTTGTCGGCAAAATCCTGCCCCACATCCAGCGTAATCGGCATTGGCCAAAGCGTGCCGTCTGCAAGACGCAGGTTTTCCACAACCGAATTATAATCATCCTGCCCCAAGAACCCTGTCAGCGGATAAAACCCGCCGTTCATCAGAAGTTCAAGATCACAGATCTGGCGCGGTGTCAGATCCCATGATGGCAGCTCTGCTGCTTGTTCTTTCAGGGCGGTCGCCTCGTTAAACGGGGCATAAAGTTCTGGTACGGGCAGGAGGTTTTCAGCAGTCATTGTGGCTTCCAAATTTGATCATCAATACGAATATTACGTGTCACATACACGCACGCGTGAATAATACAAGTTTTGTCGACTAAAATAGGACGGAATCGTGGTGAAAATGCCCCTGTAGGAACGAGGGTTTACAGTAAGGTTGATGGATAGAACCGTTTACTCTTGTTCGGCCAAAAATCGTTCCGCTTCCAGTGCTGCCATACAGCCCATGCCCGCAGATGTAACCGCCTGTCGGTACAGATGATCAGTCAAATCACCTGCTGCAAATACTCCAGGGATAGAGGTGGCGGTGCTATCCGGCTGGGTCACTACATAGCCGCCCATATGGGTTTCCAACTGGTCTATTACCAGTTCATTCGCGGGGGAGTGGCCAATGGCGACAAAGACACCCTTACAGGCCATTTCGGTGATTTCACCCGTTTTAGTGTGCTTCACTTTAATGCCTTCAACGCCCAGCGGCATGTCAGTGCCCGTGACCTCGACCAGCTCGTGGAACCACAGAGGCTCGATCTTGTCGTTCTTCATTAAGCGGTCGATCAGAATTTTTTCGGCGCGCAGCTCATCACGACGATGGATCAATGTGACTTTGGAGGCAAAGTTGGTCAGGAACAAAGCCTCTTCCACAGCTGTGTTGCCACCACCGATGACAACGATTTCCTGATTACGGTAAAAGAACCCGTCGCACGTGGCACAAGCTGATACACCAAAGCCCTTGAACTTTTCTTCTGTCTCCAGCCCCAGCCATTTGGCCCGTGCACCTGTGGCCAGAATGACCGCATCGGCCGTATAGGTGGTGCCACTGTCACCAATGGCGGTAAACGGGCGTTTTGACAGGTCAAGGCCGCTGATAATGTCGCCGATAATCTCGGTTCCTACCGCTTTGGCGTGGGCTTCCATCCGCAGCATCAGGTCGGGTCCCTGCACCTCGGTATCACCCGGCCAGTTTTCAACCTCTGTAGTCGTGGTCAATTGCCCGCCTGGCTCGATACCCTGCACTAAAATAGGTTCCAACATGGCGCGAGAGCCGTAAACGCCAGCGGTATATCCAGCTGGGCCGGAACCGATGATCAGTAGTTTTGTGTGGCGGGTATCAGACATGGGTGTGGACTCACTTAAATTTGCTTTTGTGATCTGTATACGCAGACATTTTAGAAAGGGAAAGCCGTGTCGAACACACGTTGATTTTGTGTTTATTGTTGCGTAATGCTTTTTCTTTTGTCTGAAATATGTAATAAAATTACATAAATAAGAAATAAATGAAAAGATTCGCCAATGGTATCGTCTAAACTGGATGCAATTGATCTAAAGCTTCTGTCCTTGCTACAAGAAGACGGGCGTATGACCAATGTTGATCTGGCCAAAGCGGTGGGCATTTCAGCACCACCTTGTCTGCGCCGTATCCGGGCCTTGCAGGATCAGGGGTATATTCTGGGATTTCATGCGAATGTGAATGAAAAGGAACTGGGCTTCGAGGTCAAAGCGTTCGCCATGGTTGGTCTGCATTCACAGGCCGAGGTTGATCTAAGTGCCTTTGAAGAACGTTGTCGTAACTGGCCGCTGGTACGTGAGTGCCATATGTTGAACGGCGAGATTGATTTTATCCTGAAGTGTTTGTCGCCTGACCTGTCCAGTTTTCAAAGTTTTATAACGGAAGAACTGACATCGGCGGATAATGTGGCAAGTGTGAAAACATCACTTGTAATACGCGGTGCAAAAGACAAGCCCGGTGTTCCGTTTTCAGTGATAAAAAACTGAAACCAAAGCCCTAGGCGGCTTTGATTTCAGCAGTTTTGGTGTCGAGATTAGCGAATGCGACAGGACGTGTTTTGTATTCCCAAGGCATTTTAATGCGTATATCTGCGGCTTCGTTCAGAAACCAATTCATCCATCTTTTTTTACTACGCATCACGCTACTCCACTTTCTGTTTATCTAACCGCTAATATGCCACTCTTTACAACTGGTTACTAACGATACCGATTACAACTGTTTACCAAGCAGTTAAATTCTTTGCTTGCCCTTGATATCTAATCTAATGATTATTTATACCAATGAACATAGTATCTGACTCATTTTCAGGGTTCCCTTGGCGCGGAATATGTGAATCAATGTCCCGACAAACATGGGGGATATTATGGGTGCAGCGATACCACTTCGAGATGACTTTGACGGCGACAGACTTCGCAGACTGGCGCGGTCGAGCCGTGACAGCGATCAGACGCGCCGCCTTCTGGCACTGGCGTCAATTTATGACGGCGGTCGGCGGACCGCAGCGGCGCGGATCGGCGACGTGACACTACAGATTATTCGTGACTGGGTGATGCGGTTCAACGTGGACGGAGCAGACGGGTTGATCACGCGCCGGTCTGTCGGGCCAAAACCAAAGCTGACAGCAGAACACCGCCGGGCGCTTGCGGAGATGGTGGAGCGCGGCCCAACCCCCGCGATCCACGGCGTGGTGCGGTGGCGGCGCTGCGATCTGGCGCGCTGGCTCTGCGAAGAGTTTGGCGTTTCAATCGCCGAGGGCACGGTGGGGCGGGTTCTGCGCGAGATGGGTTACCGGAAGCTCTCCGCCCGTCCGCGCCACTACGCGCAGGACGGGGACGCGATTGTTGCGTTTAAAAAAACTTTCCCGCCGAGGTGGAAAAGATCAGGGCCGGTCTGGCCCCAGGCGTAGAAATCGAGCTCTGGTGGCAGGACGAAGCCAGGATAGGTCAAAAAAACAAGATCACGCGACGGTGGGCCAAACGTGGAACCCGACCCAGTGCGCCGCACGATCAGCGAACCCAATGGGCCTATATTTTTGGCGCGATCTGTCCAGCAAAAGGCAAGGGTGCCGGACTCGTCATGCCGTACTGCGACACACATGCAATGGACGCCCATCTCGCCATCATCAGTGGTGAAGTCGGCCCCGGTGCCCACGCTGTAATTCTCGTCGATCAGGCCGGGTGGCATACAACGCCCAATCTCGACGTTCCCGAGAACATCACCCTCCTGCCGCTGCCGCCCCGATCCCCGGAACTGAACCCCCATGAAAATATTTGGCAATTCATGCGCGATAACTGGCTCTCCAACCGTGTATTCAAAGACTACGACGACATTGTCACCCATTGCTGTGAGGCTTGGAACAAGCTCATGAACCAACCTTCGCGCATTCGATCAATCGGTATGCGAGATTGGGCGCATAGGTTGTAGGCCACGCTCGTTGGTATTAGGCGGTAAAAGGGCGATATGAAAAAAGGTTTCAATCTTTTGCTGTGAAAATTCATCCAATTGTGTCTAAAATGGAAACAATCGATTACTGAATTGTAACTAAACGATAAAAACAAGAAATTCTGTGTCAAAGGAACGAATTTATTATCCTTGCCGCTTGATTATAGGGCAGGATTTAGGCCTGCATCTGTTCGCCGTTTGACCGTTTAGATGAAGCTACAGCCGAATAACTGAAATTAACCTTCCATAATCGGGTTGTTTTGCATGGCATGTGCGCCTGTATGAATAGAACCGATCCTGATCGCTATATGTGCAATGCCCCGTCCATGTGGCATGACTTACACCTGCACTGCGAAGCTTGTGCAAGCAAAACGAAGGCAGATCGAATTGCATGCGGTCATCTGTACCCTGTGCGAAGAAACGGGAATAATCGATGTCATGTGCAATGAACTCCTCAAAGAACTCCGGCCCAACCTCATAGGCGCGCTGGCTGATTGTCGGGCCCACCACAGCCGTGATGTTTTCCCGCTTTGCACCCAGGGTTTCCATTGCAGACAATGTCGCTTCTGATACCCCGCCAATAGCACCTTTCCAGCCGGAGTGGGCCGCCCCGATGACGTTGGCGTCAGGGTCTGAAAATAAGATCGGTGCGCAATCGGCAGTCAAAATGCCCAATGCGATGCCTTTGGTCGCCGTGGCCATTGCATCGGCTTTCATGGTGTTATGATCAACAGGCTCGGTTAGTGTTATTACATTTGCGGAATGTATCTGGTGAACCGATTGCAAAGCCTTGGGATTAATCTGCATGGCATTCGCGACATTTGTGCGGTTTGTCAAAACGGTTTCGCGTGTATCGTTTGATCCCAAACCACAATTCAGCCCCTGATAAATACCGGTTGATGCTCCGCCCTTGCGTGTGAAGAACCCGTGCTGGGCAGTTAAATCGTCTGAAGTCAGTATTTCCAGTGTCATGTGTCAAATCCAGGCGGAAGGGCGGCCCCTTTGGGGATGATTGCCAATGTCTTGAAAAGCTGCCCCATTTCATCGGGGTGGGTCAAGCGGCGATGTGCAGCAATATGATTTTTCAGCGCATCACTTTGCAATTTTTGTGACAGAGATTGCGCCCGCGCAGTGATGCCAAGCCGTTCAAGCAAAACCCCTTGAGGCGTTAGTCCGCTGACGTGTGCAAAGGGTTCAGCTGCTTGTGCCAAAGAGCTGAAATTCACATGTGCAGTCAAATCTGAAATGCCGCAATCCTGTAATGGGTCAACTTTCGCATGGTTCCGAACCGCTTGAAACGTGTCGCGCGTAGGCTGCCAGTCGCCATAATCCAATACAAGGGCAACACCGTTATTTGCCCCGATAATTTGTGCTATATCTGCCATGATCGCGACGGCACCCGGACAAAGTTCCATGACTGTACCCAATGGTGCATCCTTGAACAGTTCAACTGGGTTGCGGGCAGCAAGGATAAAGCCCAAGGTTCCATCCTCTGCCCCGATCATATGTTCCTGCCAGCCATGTTCTGTGCGAATAAACTGCCTGATCGGCAAGCAATCGAAAAACTCGTTTGCCACTAGGTATAAAGGCTGTTCGGGCAGTTTGGTCACACTGTCGAACCATTTCACATCGTAATTGCCCAGCGTTTGCATCTGTATATCGCGCAGTCGCGGGCTGACTTCCACCAACACGATTTCTGCTGCATCATGAAAGCCTGCAATACCCTTTGTGGCACGCAGTATATCTGCCATCAATGTCCCGCGGCCCGGCCCAAGCTCTGCCAGAGTAAAGCGGGCCGGTGCACCTTGATCCATCCAAGCCTGTGCCAGACAAAGCCCGAGCATCTCACCAAACATCTGGCTGATCTCGGGTGCTGTCACAAAATCACCGGCTGATCCAAGCGGTTGGTGCGTTGTGTAATATCCGTATTTGGGATGCAGCAGACACTGTGTCATATATTCTGCAACGGTGATCGGGCCAGAGCGTTTAATCTGCGTCAGTAATATATCGGCGAGTTCAGTCATGCCCTATTGCGCACGAAGAATAATATTGCCAACCCGACCACGATCATCGGGATCGATAGAATTTGACCCATGGAAAGGCCTATACTATCGAATTCCTGACCGAAACGAATAACATGGCCCCAAGGGTTTGTTGGCCCCGTGAATTGCGCGTCACCTTGGCGAAAGCCCTCGACAATGGTGCGTGCCGTGCCGTAACCGATGAAGAACACACCAATGATTTGCCCGGGTATTTTCAGCCAACCACGTTTGAACACAAGATAAGTGATGATCAGGAATAGAACCAACCCTTCTAAGGTGGCTTCATAAAGCTGTGAGGGATGGCGACCACAGACATCGCTGATCCACCAGATCGGGCAGTCCGCCCCGGGAAATTCCATGGCCCAAGGCATATCTGTTGGGCGGCCCCATAATTCCGCGTTGATGAAATTGGCAAGGCGACCCAGAAACAGACCGATTGTAACCGAACAGCCGATAGCATCGCCCACTGACCAGGGGTTCAGTTCGTTTTTCCAGCAGAATATCAACCCTGCGGTGATAACGCCCAGAAATCCGCCGTGAAATGATAATCCGCCTTGCCAGACTTGGATGATCTGGGCGGGGTTTTGCATAAAATAGCTGAAATCATAAAACAGAACATAACCCAGTCGCCCACCCAAAATGGTGCCGATAATCATCCAGGTCAGCATATCTTCAACCTGTTGTCGTGTTAGCGGGGCTTTCCCGTCTTTCCAAAGGCTTGAGTTTACTACCAAGCGGTTGATCCACCATGACGCCAGTAAAAATGCGGCAATATAGGCCAGTGCGTACCAGCGAATTGCCAATGTAAATCCGAATACATCAAAAGAGAATAGGATCGGGTCGATGTCAGGAAACGGTATAAGCTGTGTAAATGTCATGAGCGGCATGAATGGCGTGAATACGCGCATTGTCAAGCTGCTCTTGGCTTTTTGTCCAATAGACACCATATAGTGAATAACAGTTTTTTACGGAGCAAATATCATGCAAACCCGCAGCAAAATATTCGAAGATGTCAGCAAATTGATGACCAACGCCATGGGTGTTGCCCAAGGGGCCAAGGATGAGGCGGAAAATGCGGCTAAATCACTTGTTGACCGCTGGCTGGCAGATCGCGATTTTGTCACCCGTGAAGAGTTTGATGCGGTGCGCTTGATGGCGCAAAAAGCGCGTGAGGAAAATGCGGCTTTGTTGGCACGCATTGAGGTGCTTGAGGTAAAGAAAAAACCTGCCACCAAGAAAACGACAGCTAAGAAGTAACCTCACTTAGCTTTTAGGGCTGATTGCAGCCGTGCAAAACCGCAAGCAATGAAATTACGTTGAGTATAACCCACCGCAATCGCGTCTTGTGCGCGTAATGCACGGGCAACCTCGGTTAATTCCGCGACCAAGTCCTGTGCAATCCCTTCGGGCGCGCGGCTGGCCTCGCGGTACCAAAATCTTGCAGAGCGATAATACAGTTGATCCCATGTCTCGCGCAGAACTGAGTTGCCGATCAAATCTGCTATCAGGGCGTGTTGTTCGTGGTTAATACGCCAATATTCGGGCGCATTATAATCCTTAACCAGTTGTTTGGCACGATCCAACAGGTCAGATGCGATCTGTTCATCATGAGCTGTAATTTCGCGTGGTGACAAGGTGCCGATCAGCTCTGCGGTTTTTTGGCGCATTTCATAAATGTCACGCAGTGCAGTGGTATCCAGATCGGTGACAATCGTGCCAACCCCGTCGCGCACTATAACCAGTCCCCCATGTTCAAGCCGTTGTAAAACCGCCCGAATGGGTGTGCGGCTGATGCCGAATTCTTTGGCCAGCGTGGCCTCTCGTAACACAGTGTCGGGTGGATAATCTAGCAGGCATATACGGTCTCGGAGTATTCCAAAAATACCGGCTGCTGTGTGTTTATCTGCGCCCATCAATGCCGCTCCAATAATTGCCCGTAACCAGTAATCTGGTCTGTAATGCCCGCCAGTCGCAGCACATCCCAGATCATCGCCTGATTGGAACAGATCACGGGTATGCCTGCTGCTTTTTCAATGTCATTGATCACATCCAATGTGCGCAAGGCACCGCAGGAAATAAAGATTGCATCCGCATCCACGCGGTTCAAGGACAGGGCAAAATCACGGATGAAAGCGGGGGTGACACGCACCATATCGCTGTCTTTGCGCAGGTTCAGACCCTCTATCGTTTGCACCTGAAAGCCCTCGTTCTCAAGGTATTTTTTCTCGACCGTATTCACCTCATCCAGATAAGGTGTTCCGACCACAATCTTATTTGCTCCAACTGCCCGCAATGCCCTTATCACACCCTTGATCAGGGACGTGGGTTTTGCGTTTGGCGCACCCTTACGCAGTTCTGCATCAACCCGATCACCGCCCAGAACAAGCGAGCCTGATGTGCAGGCGTAAGACACCACATTAAGCGTACCATCTGGTAACAGGCTTGCTGCCGCAGGGGCCAGCAAATCACCTGCGGCCAGCAGGTTTTTTTCGCTGATATTGTCAGGGGTGGCGATACGCGCAAAGTGCATGCCTACCCCATCAGGACGCAGGGCCATCACATCATCCTGAATGGTTTGTTCGGTAGCCAACAAAATGAATCCAATCTTAGCGCGATCATGGCGCCCTTGATCAAATTCAATATTATATGTCGCTGATTGAACAGGCTTTGTCGTGGGCATCAGGTGCATTCCTAGCAATAGATGTATACACCTATAGGAAATAATTAAGAATCAGTCAATAATATGCATCGTTAATGAAATAGATGCATACATCACACGATCAGGAGAGATGAAATGTTAGAGCAAGCGAAGTCTAGAACCGCTACGTTGCAACGTAAAATGGCCGCGAATGACATTGATGTCGCGATTTTCACCGATGAAAGCTCGATCGCTTATCTTGCAGGTTTCTGGGGCTATCTTTCTGTCGAATTTGGCCGCCCGAGTATGCTAGTGGTCTGGCCCGACAAGCCACCCGCGATCATCACCCCCTTGATGGAAAGCGAAATGGTCGAAGCGATGACATGGGTCAAAGATATTCACACTTGGGAAGATTTCGGGCCCAACAGTTGGCAAAATGTGCTATTTGCAACATTGGGACCAAACCCGACACGAGTTGGTGTTGAGATTAACCTGATGCCTGCGATTGTGCGCAACTGGATGGATGATGCGCTGGCCAATGTGGGTGTCGCGGATATCGCCTCGATCTTGGGCGAAATGCGTATGATCAAATCCCCCGGGGAAATTGAGGTGATGAAACAGGCAGGTGCTATTGCTGGTGATATGATGGCCGCCGCCGAAGGCGCGTTGGCGACAGGCGTGCCCGAATATGAGGCTGCATTGGCGGTGATCAATGCAGGCACGCGCAAGGCCGCAGGATTTTTGACCGATAAAGGCTGGGAAGCATTTGTGTCGCCGATGATCCATAATTTGCAGATTATGCAGTCGGGCAAAGACACATCCATGGTACATCGCCGCGCCAGCGTAAAAAAACTGGAAAAATTTGACCCGGTTTATTTTTGTTTTTGCAATATGGCGTAGTTCAAGCTGTATAAGCTGGGCTTTGATCGTATGTTCTTTGTTGAAGCGGTATCGGATGAGGCCGCATTGGTGCAACAGGCTGCACTGGATGCGCAACAAGCCGCGATTGCCGCAATTCGCCCTGGTGTTACGGCTGAAAGTGTGGCTGAAGCAGCCAATGTTGTCTATGCCGAGCGGGGTTATGAAACGGGGTACCGCACAGGGCGTTCTATCGGCATGTCATATCTTGAAGCGCCAGAGTTGAAGGCGGGTGACAAAACCATTTTGCAACCGGGTATGACCTTTGCCGTCGATGGCGGTATCTCGGTGGACGGTGAACTGGGCGGGCGTATTGGTGACAGCATTGTTGTGACGGATACAGGGTGTGAATACCTGACTAATTATCGCCGTGATATTCTGATTGCGGGACAATTAGGATGAAGTTGGCGGTTTTTCAATCAGCAGGTGGCGGGTTGAGCGTTCAGGAACGCTTGAACAAATTAACCTATGCACTAGCGCAAACCGGTTGCGATTTGATGGTCTGTCCTGAGCTGTTCCTGTCAGGTTATAATGTTGGTGATGCAGTGGCGCATATCGCCAAAACCGAAAACCAAAGCTTTATTGAGCAGGCTTCAGATTTGGCAAAATCTACGAATACTGCACTGGTTTTTGGCTATCCTGAACTGGATGGCGGGGAGTTATACAATTCTGCTTTGTTTATGGATGCTTCGGGCCAACCTCTTGCCAATCACCGGAAACTTGCAATTCCGCCGGGCTTTGAAGAAGATCACTTCGTTGCGGGAAATGCGATGACTATGTGTAATTATATGGGGCTAAAATGCGCTATCCTTATTTGCTATGATGCGGAGTTTCCCGAAACTTTACGTAATGCAGCACAGATGGGCGCGCAGTTGGTTATTGTACCAACGGCGTTGAATGTAAACTGGCCTGTTGTCGCTGATAAGGTCATGCCGACGCGGGCGTTTGAAAACGGGGTGTGGCTGGCTTATGCCAATCATGCCGGTGTTGAGGGTGGATTAGAATATTACGGCCATAGTTGCATTGTGACACCAACCGGGATTGATGCGGCACGTGCAGGATCGGCAGAAGAGGTTTTGTTGGCTGAAATAGATGCTGGTGCAGTTACAGCGGCGCAAGAACGGCTGCCTTATTTAAAAGATGTGACGAACATGCTTTCAATGTTATAACCTTCCTGTAACTAGATACTCAGGAAGATTTGATAATGAATATTGGAACGATTGCAAAGCGGGCTGATCTGCCGGTAAAAACCGTACGCTACTATGCAGATGTAGGTTTGGTGAAGCCAACAGGGCGTACAGATGCGGGTTATCGTACTTATGATGATAAAACGCTGCGTAAGTTGATATTTGTGCGCCGATCCCGTGCCATGGGTTTTTCGATTGAAGAATGTCGCAAGCTACTTGGGCTTTTTGAAGATCAAAGCCGTGCGAGTTCAGAAGTGCGCAGCATTGCCAAACAACATCTTGTCGAAATTGACGCGAAGCTTGACGAGCTGAAAAAATTGCAAAAAGAATTGTCTATGCTGGTAAACAGCTGCAACGGGGATGATCGCCCTGATTGCCCAATTCTGGATGCTTTGGGCCGTGGATAACCCAATAACTCTGTGGATAGCTTAATCTTTTCTGTGGGTAATTTCTGATTTGTTGAAGTTTTAGCTTTACAGAAAGACTTTTGTATAACACCATATGTAGTAAGGAACGCGAGAAAAACCGCGATACCTTGCGAGGCTCTCTAAAGGTTGGGCTTCGCCCTCACTAAAACAAAAAATTTGAGGGGCAGGAATATGGCAAACACAGAACACTATCTGGGCGCAGATGATTTACATCCAATTGATGTCGTTGAAACGCTGGCCGAGCATTACGAATGGGACTTTGATCGTGTTGCGGAAGATCAAATTGCAATGGTTGTCGAGGGTTCTTGGCGCAGCTATTCAATAACACTTGCATGGTCTGCGTATGACGAAACCCTGCGTATGGTTTGCACATTCGAAATGGACCCTCCAGAGGATACGCTTCCGTCACTTTATCATGCCTTAAATGAAGCAAATGATGCATCGTGGGCGGGGGCGTTTTCACTGTGGCATGAACAACGGTTGATGGTTTATAGGTACGGTTTATTGTTAGGTGGGGAAGCCACAGCGCAGCCAGAACAAATTGATCAGATGCTGTCTGCGGCAGTTGCGGCCTGTGAACGATTTTATCCTGCATTCCAATTGGTCTGTTGGGGAAACAGCCCCGTTAAAGAAGCGATGAAAATCGCAATGGCACAAGCCTATGGCCGCGCTTGATCTTCATTGATTTTTGAACGATTGTCGCCCTTATAGAGGGGTGAAATACCATGGATTTTTATAAAATAAATCAAAACGGTCTGGTTTTACTGGGGTGCGGTAAAATGGGGTCTGCGATGCTGCAAGGTTGGTTGGCGCAAGGAATTATGCCTGCGTCGGTAACTATTATCGATCCTTATCCGTCTGACTGGGTACAAAGTCTTGTGTCAGACGGTGTGTTATTGAACGCGAGTTTACCTGCAAGCCCAGCCGTTTGCATTCTTGCAGTTAAGCCACAAATGATGGGCGAAGCTTTGCCACGACTTCAGGCGCTGGGCAATGGGAAAACTTTGTTTGTATCTATTGCGGCGGGTACTTCTATTGCCAATCTTGAAACAATTCTTGGAGGAAAGTCCCCGATTATTCGCGCCATGCCAAATACACCTGCTGCTGTCGGGCGTGGAATAACAGCGTTGATTGGAAACGCCCACACCAATGACGCACAAATGGATATGGCAGAAGCCCTGTTGGCGGCAGTTGGCCAGACGGTGCGGTTGAATGATGAAGGGCAGATGGATGCGGTCACAGCCGTTTCGGGTTCTGGCCCTGCATATGTCTTTCACTTGATAGAAACAATGGCGGCTGCTGGTGTCGCGCAGGGACTACCACTGGAATTGTCAATGAAACTGGCAAAAGCAACGGTGGCAGGTGCTGGTGAGTTGGCCGAACAATCGAATGAGGATCCGGCACAATTGCGTATCAACGTAACTTCACCAGCTGGCACGACAGCGGCTGCGTTGGAAGTGTTGATGGATGCGAATACGGGTTTTCCGAAAATTGTCGGGGATGGTATAAAAGCTGCCGCAGATCGTAGCCGTGAATTGGGGAAATAGATGAGTGAAATAACTTTTGACGACTTTATGGCCGTCGATATTCGTGTGGGCCAGATCACCCGTGCGGAGCCATTTCCTGAAGCACGCAAACCTGCGATCAAACTTTGGGTCGATATGGGCCCTGGATTGGGTGTAAAAAAATCATCTGCGCAAATCACTGTGCATTATGAAATTGACACGCTGGTCGGGCGCAAAGTGATGGCGGTTGTCAATTTTCCACCACGTCAAATCGGCCCTGTAATGTCAGAGATATTGGTCTTAGGTGTACCTGATACGGATGGTGAGGTCGTATTGTTGAAACCTGATCTGGACGTGCCCATTGGCGGGCGGTTGTTCTAAATGCTCTTCCTCGTAATTATGTATATAAAACAACATGTCCGTTAAAGCTGAACGGTTATTGGATACACCTATCATTTATCCGCATATGGACGACAGGATGGGGGGCAATATTAACGGGCCTTCAATCATTCGGGTGCCAGACTGGGTGATAAATCCTCTTGGGCGTTATTATTTGTACTTTGCCGACCATATGGGGCGATATATACGAATGGCTTATGCAGATGCTGTGCTTGGGCCGTGGACAATGTATGTCCCGGGGGTTTTTGATGTCGCGCATTCATTATTTGTGCCAACGGATCCACCTGAACCACCCATTGCTGAACGTCCCGAATGGGCGATTGGATTGGAAGGCAGTTATTTATATGCACATATTGCCTCACCGGATGTGCATGTGGATGACCAAAACACCCAAATACGCATGTATTACCATGGGCTTTTGCCAAATGGGGATCAGCAAACACGCATTGCTTATTCTGACGACGGTTTGGCATTCACACCACGTTCACCTCTGTTAGGCCCGCCCTATTTTCGCGCATTTATTTATGAAAGCCATGTGTATGTGATAAGTTGGGCAGGAGTGTTTTTACGGTCAAGTTCTTGGGACGGGCCGTTTGAGGTTGGGCCAGCCTTGCCGAATATAAAAATACCCGATCAGCCTAAACGAGCAATTCGTCATGCCGAGGCCTATATAAAGGGCGAATTCCTACATATCTTTTATAGCTGTATTGACGATTGCCCCGAACGCATTTTTCATTCCCATATCTTATTAGACCCGATTCACAATAGGGTCGAATATTTTTAGACACAAGTATCCCCACCCGTTTTGTCAAACTGTTTTCAAATTCATATTTGCGAGTGCTCCGACATTCTTGGCAATCATGTTTTGTTGTTGGTTGTTGCGGTGAATATCCGAAAATATATTGAACTTTTTCATGCGGCCAATACCGTGCTCTACGCCAATGCGTAGTTTTGAATGCCATGTATTGTATTCTTGTTCTTCTTTCGTAAGTGGTTTTTTCTTTGATGTTTTCAGGGGGATTTCCAGTGATGTCCCCAGATATCCTAAATCCCCAAGGGTAAGTATATCAGGGGGCCTATCCACGCGGGTCTCATCATAAATACGCTTGTCATGTTTGCGCCCGTCATGGGCGCATCCAACAGCCAGTATACACTTCTTGTCATCTGTGATGATCTGGTGGGACGCCGTGTGCTTCTTTTTCTTGCCAGAATATTTTGCTTTTCGAGCCGAGGGCTTCCCGGGCCGTTGAACTGGACGCTCAGTACCATCAATCATCAGGTAAAGCAGATCAGCCTTTTCCACTTCCGACAACTTTACTTTACGTTCAGGCATCCGAAAATGGCCTGCCATCAACTCTGTCATGGCTTGAATGCGGCGGCAAACTGTCGGAGAGGATACATTGAATACAAGCCCCATAAAAGCATGGCTGGTATAGGTTCGGTAATACATCAGGCAGAGCAGAAGCTGTTCTGCGAACTCCAGGCGATAGTTCATCCCACCCCCAATCGCACGTTGCCTGTCTTTGCGGGACAGGCGTTTCTCCTCACTTTTCAACCAGATCGGATGAAGTGTCGCAACCAGGGCGTTGAAATCTGTAAGGCGGATGCCCGATAGTCGAAAAAACAATGCAGGTTGTGCACTTAAAATCTTCAAAGCTTTCATAAAATGATACCTCCAGGCACTTCCTCGCATAAAAATAACCTATTGTGAAGCAGGTCTATTGTTTCCTGATTGGCAAAACTGGAAAGCAAGTGAGCCCAAACTGGTTCTGGAACCCAAACTGGATTGGGAGGGGGCCGATATGCCATTGGCGCGATCCAAGATCGGGGCCTCGCATTCCCGACAGAGGTCATTATGTGATCCATGTGTTTTTGAAGACGAGGGAAAAACCTATCTGTTATACTGCGGTGCTGCGGAAAATGGAGGAATTGGTGTAGCGGAGTTGTACTTCTAAAACATCAGCCAACGCGTTTCACCAATACGCTGCCAACGGAATAACCTGCGCCAAAAGAGCAGATCAACCCCAAATCACCTGTGTTAAGGTTATCTGAATGTTGTGAAAACGCGATGATCGAACCTGCGGAAGATGTGTTCGCGTAATCTTGTAGGATATTTGGTTGTTCATCCTCTTCCGGTACGCGTCCCAAAACCTTACGCCCGATAAAATCGTTCATCGATTTATTGGCTTGATGCAGCCAAAGCCGCTTTAATTCGGATGGGTCAATGCTCTCGGACTCAAGGTGATCAAGGATGTGTTTTGATACCATCGGCACCACTTGTTTAAAGACTTTGCGGCCCTCTTGCATGAATTGCATATCGCGCTGGTCTGTCAAACTTTCGGGTAGTGAGCGGCGTAAAAAGCCGTTGTTATTGCGTATGTTATTGGAAAACTGCGTGGCGCATTTAGTGGATAAGATTTCAAAATGCGGCCCATTTGCATCGTCCAGACGTTCCAGAAAAGTAGCGGTACAGACGTCACCGAAAATAAAATGGCAATCGCGGTCACGCCATTCCAGATGGCCTGAACAAATTTCGGGGTTGACCACCAGAGCCGAGCGGATAGAGCCTGCGCGGATCATATCGGAAGCGGCCTGAATACCGAATGTTGCTGACGAGCAGGCGACATTCATGTCAAAGCCGAAACCGCTAGCACCTAACAATTCTTGTACTTCTACCGCTATAGCGGGGTAAGGGCGTTCGTGGTTGGAGGCAGCGACGATGATACAATCTATATCCGATGATGTTTTTCCGCTTTGTTTCAACGCCGTAGCGCATGCGTCAACGGCCATTTCGGCCATAATGCCAGGCTCGTCATCGCTGCGTTTGCGTAAGGATGGGTACATAATGTCAGGATCCAAAATTCCGGATTTATCCATAACATATCGCTGCTTTATACCCGAGGCGGCGAAAATGAAATCGGATGATGAATGCTCTTTGGTTGCGACCTCACCACGTTCAATCGCGTCGTTGTTTTCAAAGTTGAATTTATCTGCATAAGCATTGAAAGCGGCGATAAGCTCATCGTTGGTGATGATTTGTTCGGGGGTAAAGACACCCGTGCCGGTGATTGCAACTTTATACATGGTAAAACCCCTTTCACGTCAGTATCTAGATTGTGTAAATTTGGTCAAGAGTTACGCAGGGGAATATCCCTAATCGTCAGGGCTGTTTCAACATATCCGATACGACCCAACTATTGGGGCTTTGCAATGCGACTTGCGCCATAGCTTCCTTGATCTGCGCTAACCCCGTTTCGTTGGCGTAGTGCATAGGCCCACCGCGCCAACGGGGAAAACCGTAGCCGTGGATCATTACCATATCGACATCAATAGCACGCTCAGCGATACCTTCTTCTAGAATACGTCCGCCTTCATTAATGATAGCGGCAAGGATGCGGTTTATAATGTCGTCTTGGTTGAAATTTTGCTGCCCAGCATCCAAAGACTTGATCAAGTCGGTGACATACTGATCGGAGATCGGTGTTGTGCTGCTCTGGTTATAACGGTACCATCCTGCACCGCTGCGTTGGCCTAGGCGACCCGCTTCGCATAACATGTCTGCGACTTTTACATACCGCTCTTTGGGCGGGCGTTTGGCCGCCTGCCGTTTGCGATTGGCCCAGGCAATTTGCAGGCCGGTTAAATCTTGCAACTCATAAGGGCCCATTGGCATCCCAAAGGTGCGCATCGCGGTATCAATGTCTTCGGGTTTGGCGCCATCCATCAACAGATAATCCGCTTCGCGACGGTAAGCGGCTAAAATGCGATTGCCGATGAACCCATCACAAATACCTGATAAAACCGCAATCTTACGTAAACGCTTGGCCAGAGCAAACCCCGTGGCGATTACTTCGGGGTCAGTGGTTGGTAGATGCACAATTTCCAGTAGCTTCATGATGTGTGCAGGTGAAAAAAAGTGCAATCCGATACACCGTGATGGATTGCTGATCCCGCGCATAATCTCAACAGGATCAATATAGGATGTGTTGGTTGCTAAAATAGCATCAGAGCGCATTACGTTTTGAAGCTGCTGGAAAACAGCCTGCTTTACGGCTAGATCCTCAAACACAGCCTCAATTGCCATATCTGCATTTTCCGCCAACCTGTAGTCGGTGCCGGTTTGCAGGTTTTTTCGTAAGTCGTCGGCTTTTTCAGGGGACAATTTCGCGCGTTTAACCCCTCCATTAATTAATTCTGAAATACGGTTAGATCCGGCATTGGCCGCATCCTGATCCCGTTCCAGCAAAATAACTTTCAATCCTGCCTGAAGACAGGAAAAGGCAATACCCGCACCCATCAAGCCCCCGCCGACAACGACAATTCTTTTTATATCCCGAGGGTTTGATTGACCTAATATCACCGGTTTTGACACTGCGCGTTCTGCGAAGAAGGCATGGCGTAATGCCCGCGATTCCGCGCTGTCGCGTAAAGCTATATGAAACGCGCGTTCCTTTGGTTGGCCTTCCTCAAAAGGCATGTGCGTCGCCATCAGCGTGGCTTCAAGGCAATGCAGAGGGGATTGTTGATCTTTGGCCTTTTTTCTAATTTCTGCTCTTATCTTTTCTATCGCACTTTCGGACAAGGTACTACATAGGCGTTGGCTGATTGCAGCCGGTCGGTCGGGAAGAGACGTGCAAAACTCTTTTGCTGCATCCAGCGCGGTGGCCGCGTGTGAAACAATATCCAAACCACCTAAATTGTATATTTCATCGGCTCCAACCATCCGGCCAGAGGCGATCATATCAATTGCTGCCTCTATACCGATCAAACGCGGTAGGCGCTGTGTGCCACCTGCACCCGGGATCAGGCCGACACTGACCTCAGGCATGCCAAAGCGGGTTTTGTGTAAAGCCACACGATATGCACACCCCATAGCAATCTCAAACCCGCCACCCAGAACAGTGCCATGCAGTGCGGCAACCCAGGGGACTGCACTGTCTTCAATCGCCTGAACAAGATCAGGCAAATGAGGTAGGGCGGGTGGTGCATCAAACTCTGTCATGTCACCACCTGCGATAAAGGTCGGACCTTTGCAGTGCAAAATAACAGCTTTTACGGCCATGTTTTCGCATTTGGTAACTGCGTTCAATAGGTCTTGACGCAATGCAGTTGAAGTTGCGTTAACAGGGGGGTTATTAACACAAACAAGTGCAATATCTTTTTGGATGCTGGTTGATACTACCTGTGTCATAGGCGGTTATTCCCTGAATGTCTGAAAAATTATTATTACCAACAGGTCGGACTATGCAAATACTTATTAACATTTGGTTTTCGGGAGAAGCGATTAATCGCATTGTTTGATCAGGAAAGTGTCAACAATAGTACCGCTGAAATGTGGTAGGCGAGGGTATAGTTGCATTTAGAGGCAACTCACGCATGAGCCGTGCGCCGATGGTGATGGGCAAGGTTGGAATCGCATTATTGGTTCTATCTTTGGCACCAACCAGGTAAAGAGCTGACCCGTGAGGATTATGTCGATGTTGCAGCTGACATTCTGTTGGGAGGAATAAACGAATTAAGAACCTAATGAAAAAGACAGCTGCTGCAATAGTGCTTTTTGCCAAATCAAAAAAGAGGTTTCGGGCATTAAGCCCGTCATGGTTTATTTCATCATTGATTCAGGTAATGGAAAATCAGGATTTATAGCCAGCAGACGTTTGACCGTTTGTTTGGATGGTTCTGTCTGGCCTAATTCCAATTGCGCATTTGCCTTTAGAAATAGGACTGTGACGTTATCGGGCTGTTCAATCAAGAGTGTATTCAAGACATCAAGAGCTTCCTGATATTTCCTAGCCTGACCCAGAACAGCTGCATAATCAGTTAAGACCGTTGGATCATTCCCGGACAATGCTGCGGCTTTCTCAAGGCTGCTTATTGCACGGTCGTATTGGCGCTGGCCTGCCAGATAATTTCCAAAAAACTGGAATATCACAGTTGAATTTGGCAACGCTTTTTTTGCTGCCTTCATAGTCTGTTCTACCAAATCCGGGCGTTTTTCTGCGGTTTCCACTCTGGCTTTCATTATCCATGCATCTGATAGTTGGGGATCAATATTTATGGCTTCTTGAATGGCAGCTTTTGCGGCTCTTATATTCCTGAATGATAGTGCCAGACCTGCAAGCCCCATTTGGGTGCTGGGGTGGTCTGCACCTGCAAGAAGGGATTTCTGAAATGCAATGAATGCCCCTGAAAATAATTCCCTTTGATCAGATGTAAAGAATGTGGAAGGTGTTGAAATTAAACTTCTTGCAGCGGTAATTCGTACGATTTTAGATTTATCACTCAAACGCGGGATTAGGTTTTCGACAGCAATACCGGGTGGTGATTGCTGAAACAGACGGCTGGCCGCTGTCCTTATCAAAGTGTTTTCATGGGTCAGATAAGGTTTCAGGTTCGGCCATGATAATGCGGCCCCGTATGGCAGTAGTTTTTCTAATGCAGTAGCGCGGATAATTGCAGGAAGCTCAGAGCTTCCTACGATGGCCATTAAATCGGTGATATTTGTTCCCAGTGCCGGAAACTGGTCAACTCTGTTGAAAGTAATGGCAAAATTGGTGGTTTTTCGCGTGGATTCCGGAAACCAGTCATCTAAGATATTGATTGCCCAGTCAGCATCTTTTTCGACATGGCAACCGGTACAAGCATTTGGTGTTCCTATTGCCTGACTGTCATGCGGGTTGGGGATGCCAAAACGATGATCACGGCGCGCATCGACCTGCATATATGTTGTTTCAGGCATATGGCATGATACGCACTGTGCGCCTTTGGTATCTGCCGGGTGGTTGTGATGGGATGGATTGTCGTAATCCTTTTTTGTTAAGGATGGGAAACGCGCATTTCCATCTATATTATGACACTGCGCGCACAACCCGTTATCAATGGTTTTAACCTTGCCTGAATGTGGATTGTGACAATCGGAACATGTAACACCGGCAGCATACATTTTACTTTGCATGAATGAACCCAGAACATAGACTTCGTCTTTGATCTGGCCGTCAGGGTGGTATAAATCCGGACGTAAAAGCGCTAGATCGTAACCGTCAGAAAATGCAGAACCGGGCAAAGGGCTGTCGCCGGTCAATGTAGCGCGGCGTGAATGGCAACCGGAGCAAAGTTGTATTTCGCGCTCTGCCTTGCTTTGTCCCTGTACTTTGCGCAAGCCGTTTTCGGTAATTCCAAGATACGCTTTAAGTTCGAATATATCCGGTTGCTCTGCCCATTGGGTGTGCGCTTTCCCGGGACCGTGACAGGCTTCGCAAGTTACGCCGGGTTCACTCCAGGTGCTGGCAAATGAACGGGTGGGCATGTCATAGTTTTTCTTGAAATCAGTGGCATGGCATTCTGCGCAACGGCCGTTCCAGTTTTTATACACCCCTGTCCAGTGCAAAGCATTCCCGGGAATATTATCCTGTTGCTGCGGAAACACCATGAACCATTTTTTGGCCTCTGTATCCCAAGCTATATCGAGCACCTGCAGACGCCCGCCATCTTGTTCAATCAGATATTGTTGCAGTGGCTTAACGCCTACGATATGTCGAATTTCATATTTTTGCAGCGCACTCGCCGTATCATTGGTTTCAATCCAGAACTTGCTGCTTTCGGTGAAAAAACGTGTGCTGACACCGTTATGTTCAAAAGTAACGTTATTGAAATCACCCAGAACATTTTTACTGGTTGCAGGCAGCCATGCCCAGCTATGATCAGACATGTCCCAAAGTGTTTTTTGTTCTTGATGGCATTCTACACAGGTTTCACTTGTAACATATTTGGGGTGATCGACTTTCCCTTGAGCATAGGTAACGGTAGGGAAGAGATAAGTAAAAACCACAAGAATGTATAAGGCGATCAGCCTTGTAAAAATTTGGCTGACGACTTGTAAATTGGTTTTGCTTGAAAATCGATGGTTCATATATTTTTGGTCTTTTTAATTGCAGGTATATTGTAGCAAGGATTGGAACTGACAGTAAATGATTTCTATTGCAACTTTTTAGTGTGGAACCGTCAGTATTATCTACGTTTTCCCCTGGTTAGTTGCAGTTAATATGATTGATAAAAGTCGTTAACCAGTCAATGCAGATTCTAGATTAGCTTTTATCTAAGCCATGGGGTGAAAAATAATTCTTTTTAAGGCACTAATTTGTATGTGAATATACTCACAGCTTTAAACACTTCTTTTATTGGTGATTAATACCTGAGCAGGCACTGGAAAACTTATGATACAAACTGGCGAAAAACACCCAGAAACTTCAATTGAAAAAGTAGATACGCTTGTCGTCGGTGCCGGTCAAGCCGGTGTCGCCATGAGTGAACACCTAAGCAATAACGGCGTGCCTCATCTTGTTCTGGAGCGGGACCGCATTGCTGAACGCTGGCGTACGGGAAGATGGGATTCTTTAGTTGCCAATGGCCCGGCTTGGCATGACCGATTTCCCGGCATGGAGTTTTCAGATATTGATCCCGAAGCCTTTGCCCCGAAAGAGAAGGTTGCGGATTATTTCGTTGATTACGCAGAAAAGATCAATGCTCCTATCCGTTGCGGTGTTGAGGTCAATAAAGTACAAAAGAATACTGGCAGGTCGGGCTTTCGTGTCGACACATCCGCAGGTGTGATCGAGGCCAGGAATGTGGTTGCCGCAACTGGTGCTTTCCAATGTCCTGTCATCCCGCCTGTTGTTCCTGAAGATGCAGATGTTTTACAGATACATTCCTACGATTACCGCAATCCTGACCAATTGCCTAATGGTGCTGTGATGGTGGTTGGTGCCGGGTCTTCGGGCGTACAGATCGCGGATGAGCTTATGCGCGCGGGCAAGCAGGTTTACCTTTCGGTTGGCCCGCATGACCGCCCTCCGCGGGCCTATCGCGGGCGTGACTTTGTCTGGTGGCTGGGGGTTCTTGGACTGTGGGATGTTGCGGCTTTGAAACCGGGTGCAGAACATGTCACCATAGCAGTAAGCGGTGCCTATGGCGGCCTTACAATTGACTTCAGGGACCTTGCAGCGCAGGGGATGACGCTTGTTGGACGGACGGAAACCTTCAAAGATGGCACCTTGTCTTTCGCGACGGATCTGGGCAAGAATATTGGACATGGGGATGCCAACTATCTGTCTATGTTGGATGCCGCTGACGCTTATACCGTGCGCAATGGTCTTGATCTTCCTGAAGAACCTGAAGCCCGCAAAATCAGCCCGATCCCGCAATGCGTGGCAGATCCCATTCTGGAATTGAATTTGGCAGAGGCCAAAGTAACCTCGATTATCTGGGCAACAGGGTTTTCGCAAGATTTCAGTTGGTTAGGCGTTGATGCGTTCGATGAAAAGGGTAAGCCTGCACATCAACGCGGCGTTTCTGCAGAACCCGGGATATACTTTCTGGGTTTGCCTTGGCAATCGCGTCGGGGGTCTACATTCATATGGGGTGTCTGGCATGATGCCAAGCATCTGGCGGATCATATTTCCACGCAACGCATATATCTGGACTACCATACAACCGCGCAAAGCAAATCCGAGAGTTCATAGTATAACATTCACGCAAGCGCAGACAATAATAGGCCATAGTGTTGCGGTGAATACGGCACAGACCCATGTGCATTTGCTAAATTGGTTTACTCACTTTGTAAGTTTTTGGACCTTTCAAGGTAACTACTTGCGGTTTATCAACTTGGTTGAACGTATAAAAAGTGAGTGCGATATGAATAAGCATCATTCAGAAACAATTTTACCTAGCGTCTGCCCATTGGACTGCCCTGACACCTGTAGCTTAAGTGCAAAAGTACATGATGGAACACTTCTTGAAGTCAAAGGATCACGTGCAAACAAGTATACGGACAATGTGATCTGTAATAAGGTGGCAAGGTATTATCCTGATTTTGTACACGGAAAAGCAAGGTTGACCCACCCGTTAAAGCGGGTAGGACCGCGCGGCTCGGGGCAGTTTGAACGCATTTCTTGGGATGAGGCACTGGATATAATTCATGATGGTTTTAGCAAAGCGATTGATACACATGGCCCACAATCAGTTATGCCGTTCAATTATGCAGGCCCGCATGGCGAGTTGGCAGGCGGGTCAATGGATCGGCGGTTTTTTTATCATATGGGGGCGACGTTTCTAAATCGTGGGCCGCTGTGTGGTGCTGTGCGCGGTACGGCTTATTCCAGTGTATTTGGCAATGCGCCAGGTATGCCACCAGAGCAAGCGGAACACGCAAATCTGATCTTAGTGTGGAGCAATAACGTCACCGTGTCGAACTTGCACTTAATGAAAGTGCTAAAACGCGCCAAGGCAAAGGGTGCAAAACTTGTCGTCATTGATCCCAAACGGACTAAAGTAGCAGAGCAAAGCGATATGCATGTTCAAATCCGCCCGGGTACGGATGTTATATTCGCGATGGCACTGGCAGCGGAGTTTGAACGACGTAATGCGTTAGATCAAGAATTCATTACCGAATGGGTTGTTGGTGTTGATAGTTTTATGGCGCAGGCGCGGCAATATTCTGTTGAAGATGTTGTCGAAACTTGTGGTATATCAGAGGAACAGTTTATACAACTTGCCGATTGGTTTATCGCGGCTAAAAATGTGGCGGCGAATTTTGGCAACGGGATTGAACGCGGGCGTTCTGGCGGTTCCGGCATCCGTGCGGCAATGTCCTTGCAGGCATTAACTGGTAACCATGGCCGGTTGGGTGCTGGCGTGATTGCCAAGTCAGGGGTTTCAGCCCCCAAAACACAAGCCCGCCTGCACTGTAATCATCTGATGAAAGATAATACACGCACGTTCAATATTGTAGATGTGCCCGAAAAGTTACTGGATAAAACCCTTGATCCACCAGTTATGGCGACAATGATTTTCAACCATAATCCGGTTGCAACACATCCGGATCAAAAGAACATGATCAAAGCCCTAATGCGTGAAGATTTATTTGTTGCGGGTTGTGACGTGGTGATGACGGATAGTATGGCTCTTTGTGACGTAATACTGCCAGCGGCCAGTCACTTTGAGTATAATGACATCTATGGTTCTTACGGGCATAATTATGTGCAGAGGGCGGCACCCGTAATTCCGTGTGTGGGGGAAAGTCTACCTAACACTGAAATTTTTCGACGGCTTGCAGCAAGATTTGGATATGACGACCCTATATTCAAGGATAGCGATGAGCAGATGATGGACGATGCTATGGATGGAACCCACCCACAGTTTAAAGGTGTGCGCCCCAGTCGGATTGCATTGGATAAAGCAATCGAAATGAAGGCCCAGAATGGCGAGTCCCTGATTATGTGCAAAAATATTAAACCTGCAACACCTTCAGGGAAAATCGAATTGTTTTGCCAAGATCTGGAAGATCGTTTCGGATATGGGACACCACGATTTGAACCCGTGAACCAAGACCTTCCTTTTGTGTTGATATCTCCTAGTTCAGCCAAGCGGACCAATGCAACATTTGGTGGTAGTGATGCTTCACAAGGTATCGAAATTGTCGAAATGCATCCGGCAGATGCAGTAGAACGCGGACTGAAGGGTAGCGATAAAGTCTTGGTTTGGAACGGCCGCGCCGAAGTGGTGCTACAATTGGTTGTGACTGATGCAACCCGGCGTGGTGTGGTATATAGCCCGAAAGGGACATGGCGTGTCACTAGCGAAACGGGTCTAACCGTAAACGCATTGATACCTGCTGATATCCGTACTGATATCGAGGGGGGCGCTTGCTATCACGAAACCTTTGTCGATGTTAGAAGTGCTGACTGACACAACAAAATTACCCTCGGCCTCAAAACAGAGCATTTACAGGGAAAATGTGGTGCGGTCTCGGAATCGTCAAGCTGCTCTGATAATATAGGATGAAACCTTGGCCGCTTACCTCAAGAAATAGACTGGATCAGCCATAACGTTTGCGCGCAGCACTTTCTTTTAGCAGCCAGTCTTCGACCACGCGGCGTTCGGGGAACGCACGCTGTTTTTCAGGGCACAACAGGTAATAGCCGCTGGTTGTCCGTGTCTGGTACGATTTTAATGGACGTACCAATGCCCCGGTTTCCAACAGATGATCAACCAGATGACCCCAACCCAGCGCAATTCCAAGCCCGTCCACCGCAGCTTGCACCGCCAGAGGATAGGTATTGAATGTAGCCACACCATCAGGTTGATCAGCCTGAATATCTTGTTCAGAAAGCCAGGTTTCCCAATTCATCCACTCAGTGTGATCGCTGGAAACTTCAATGAGGGGAAGTAATGGCAGCTCGGCCAAGTCGTCAGAATTCGGATGGCGGCTCAAAAAGGCTGGAGAGCAGATCGGGAAGATGCTTTCGCCGAACAATAACTTTGCCTTGTAACCAGGCCATTCACCTTCGCCGCGAAGTATAACAAGATCATTGCTCTCGCCCAGGCACTCGGTGTCGCTATCGGACGCGAATAGCATTATCTTTAATTGTTTATTCCGAGTGTTGAACTTACGAAGCCGGGGCATCAACCACAATGCTGCAACTGAATTCGTCGCAGCCAGCGAAACTTCATTTCTATTTTGTTTCGACATGAGATCACTAGATGCATCCCGTAGGCTTTGCATGGCAGGTGAAATACGGTCCAAAAGATGCTTCCCTTGCGGTGTAAGCGAGATCGACTTGTGGCCACGTAAGAATAGCGGCACACCAAAGTGCAGCTCCACCAAGCGCGTTTTCCGGCTGATTGCACTCTCGCTGATATTCAGAATCCTAGAAGCCGCGGCAAAACTTTCAAAATGTGCTGCTGCCTCAAATGCAAGTAAGTGATCAAGCGGTGGAAGAGACTTGTAATTTGTATCCATGTTCCCTTTCGCAGTTGCTGGTGTGGCTAAACGCATCGTATGCGCATGAATTCCTATCAACTTTTTTACTGTTCAAAAATGAACCAGTGATTAACACATTGATTTATCCATGTTTAATCAAATTTGCCATCAAAATACAAGGGCTTTGCCTATCAAAATTATGTGCAGAGGAATCGACGACCCCTGACATGATGTTTCTACTTCGATTGTTAAGTTCCGATGGGCTTTTGGGATGTAGCTTTCGAGCAACCAATTCAGAAATCAACGGGGAGTTATCATGAAACTTAGAAACACACTTTCGGCGGCCGCAATTGGCCTAGCATCAATCGGGAGCCACGCAATGGCGGCGGACTCGGCAGAACCGATCGTTATTCCGACACATAACTGGTCCAGTCAGGTCGTTATGGCTTATGTGATTGGCGGCATTTTTGAAAGCCTAGGAGACAATGTTGAATATGTTCCGGCAGATTCCCAAGCAGTCTACGAAGCCATCCGCATCGGCGATGTCACAATTTCTCATGAAGTCTGGCAATCAACCTTTGGCGCAGCTTTTTACAATGCCATGGCTAAAGGAGGCATCATCGATGCCGGTACACACTCTGCTGCAACGCTTGAAGAAATGGGCGTTCCTCAGTATGTGATCGATGACAATCTATGCCCTGGTTTGCCTAACTGGGAGGCTTTGAAAGATTGTCAGGACGTCTTTGCAACTGCCGATTCCGATGGCAAAGGCCGTTGGCTTGAAGGTCCACAAAGCTGGCACGGCGACTTGATGCCGACACGGCTGGCCGCACTTGGGCTTGGCGATCAATATGTCGTGAAATTTGCCGGTGGCGCAGACGCAATCTGGGCGGAACTGGCATCGGCCAAGAAGGAAGGCCGCGGTATCATCACTTTCAACTGGACACCGAACTTCACGGATGCTGAGGGTTTTGCCTTCATCGAATTCCCAGCATACACCGATGGATGCCGAGTTGCAGATGGTGGTGACGGTGCTTGTGGATCGCCAAAAGGCTGGCTGAAGAAAGCGGCGAACTACAAGTTCCCGAAAACGCATCCGGCTGCGTATTCAGCTTTTTCCAAACTTGACTTCTCTTCGACGGACATCGGCCAAATGGCTGCTCTGGTAGACATCGACAAGATGAGTCACCAGGACGCTGCTACCAAGTGGTTGGCTGACCATGAAGATGTGTGGAAGCCTTTCACAGAATAAGCATGAAACAAACATCCCTCCCCGCGCGTCCTAATGCGCGGGGAGAGAAAACAAAATTATCTTGAGATGAGACTTAGCTAACTGCCATAAATTTGTTAGAAAAGCAGCGGACAAAAAGACGTCGAAAATTACCAACAAAAATTACATAGACAGGGATATCAAAAATGCCACTTGATAATGAAACCACTCAACAAGAACCAGTAATCAAGTGTCGCTCGGTCTACAAAATATTTGGCGAGAACGCCGATAAGATGCTTAGAGAAGCTAAAGGCAATGTAGACGCAAAGAAGTTTCAAGACGCTGGCTGTGTCGTTGGCGTCAATGACGCATCGTTTGAGGTCTACAAGGGCGAAATATTGATGATCATGGGCCTGTCGGGCTCAGGGAAATCCACCTTGTTGCGATGCATTTCCCGCTTAACCGAAGCCACAGCTGGCGACATCCACATCGACGGCGAAGATCTGGTGGCGATGAACAGCAAGGAGCTTATCCAGCTACGCCGCAATAAGATGGGTATGGTGTTTCAAAGCTTTGCGCTTTTGCCGCACAAAACTGTGCTTGAAAACATAGCTTTCCCCCTGCAGGTCAAAGGCCATAGCACTGCAGACAGCATGGCGCGGGCCAAGGAAATGGTCGATCTGACCAGTCTGACCGGCCGCGAGAATTATTTTCCCCGGCAACTGTCCGGCGGACAGCAGCAACGCGTCGGGATCGCGCGATCCTTGGCGGTAGAGCCAGATATCTGGTTTCTTGACGAACCGTTTTCCGCGCTTGACCCGCTAATCCGAAAAGAAATGCAGGATGAATTCCTGCGCCTGCAGGACGTTTTGCATAAGACGATCCTGTTTGTGACGCACGATTTCGCCGAAGCACTTCGCTTGGCCGACCGTATCGCTATCATGAAGGACGGTGTGATCGAGCAACTGGATACACCGGCCAAGATTGTGCTTAACCCAGCCACCGAATATGTCCGGAAGTTTACCGAAGAAGTGCCGCGCGAGAAGGTGCTGAAGATCAAATCCGTTATGGATCCATACGATAGCTCGGTGGCTCACAGCCCTCTGAAAATATCACAGGATGCGATTATTGAAACAGTTGCCGAAGCTGTGCTTGCCAAACGGCGACCCGTGCGAGTGCTGGATGTCAACGACAATGTGGTGGGTTCCGTCACCAGCTCGAAAATGATCCACTTGCTGTTTGGAAAAGAAGACGCCGAGGTGAGTGGTTGATATGAACATGACCTCACTGTTGGAAAAACATCCAAAGCTTGTGCAGTTCGTGATCTTGCTGCTCGTGTTTTTTCTTTTGATCGCACTGGTCCCGCAAAACGAAGGCAACGTCCTGTGGCGGCTGCCTTCTTTGTTGGCTTCATGGCCGGGCGCCATCAACAACTTCGCCGAATACGTGATGTTCGACGCACTTCCCGTCCAGGTTTGGGATTCGGACCTGGAAGAGTATGAGCAATCGGCCCTGATCCGCGAGATCACTCGCGGATTTTCCCGGGGCATATTGTTTCTGATCGAGCTGATCCGCGAACTACTCGTGGGTGGGGTTAAAACGATAGCAACGTTTGTCGGCTACGAGTTCATTCGTCAAAATAGTTGGGCGGTTTGGCCCGCCATGCCTTGGACCGTGGTAACAGCTGGTGCAGTTATTCTGGGTTATGCGCTGAAGGGCAGGGGGCTCGCGCTTTTGGCCGGGCTCGCCTTGACCTATATTTCGGCGTTCGGACAGTGGGAACCAGCAATGGAAACGCTTTCGTTCGTTTTGGTTGCCGCGCCGATTTCAATTCTTCTTGGATTGCTGCTGGGTGTGCTTTCGTTCAAAAGTCGCGCATTGGAATCGGCATTGATGCCGCTTCTTAATATTGCGCAAACAATGCCGCACTTTTCCTATCTGGTTCCGGTCACTGTGTTTTTCGGTGTCGGCGACCACGCAGGTGCCATTGCCACCGTTATCTTTGCGACCCCACCTATGATTCGCCTGACGCTGCTGGGCCTAAAGAAAGTTCCGCTCGAAGTTTACGAGGCGGGTTTGATGAACGGTTGTACAAATCGCCAAATCCTGTTGAACGTCATGGTTCCCACCGCGCGCCGAGATATTCTGATCGGGGTAAACCAGGTCATTATGCAATGTCTTGCAATGGCGGTCATCGCCTCGTTCATCGGCGCCAAGGGGCTTGGGTTCAATCTATTGCTTGCGTTGAATGGCCTTCGAATTGGGCTCGCCCTGGAATTGGGTATTTGCATCGTCCTGATCGCTCTGGTTCTTGATAAATTATCTCTGGCCTGGGCGGACAAGCAAACCGACTATTTTGCCGATCTCAGCTTTACTGAGCGAAACAAACACCTGATGTTATTCTTAGCCGTATTTGTGGTCTGTATCGTTCTGGCATTCCTCGGCAAGTTCATCTTCGGCGAGGGCATCAACTACCTGTATCTGATCCCGCATAGCAAAGGCGTTACCACCGAATGGCTTTGGCAAGGCGGCGTCGATTGGATGGTGGAAAATTGGTATTCGGGCCTGCAGGTCTTCAACCGAGGCCTAATCATTAACGTTTTACAACCGATGAAAAATGGCTTCCTGAGCATGCCAGTCAGCGCGACGTTCCTGTTGATGATGGGCATTGGTTACCTGGTTGGCGGTATCAGATCCGCGCTGATCGTCGGTGGTTTCCTGCTGTTCATCGCTCTGACTGAGTGGTGGGACCGCGCGCTGATCACCATGTATATGACGTCGTTTTCGGTGGTCGTTTCGGTCACGATTGGAGTGTTGGTCGGATCGATATGCGCGCAATATCAATTTGCCTCAAAGTTTATGCTAGTTGTGTGCGATACGTTCCAGACGTTTCCGTCGTTTATCTATCTGATCCCAGTGATTATGTTGTTTGGCGTGACGGATACGTCTGTCTTGCTGGCAGTCATAATTTACGCAACGATCCCAGCTACGCGCTATACCATCGAAGGCATTCGCAACGTGCCACCGAACCTGCGCGAAGCAGGCATGATGTCTGGGGTCACAAAGCTGCAAGGCTGGGTCAAGATTGACCTGCCGCTGGCATTTCCACACATCATGCTTGGCATCAATCAAACTGTCATTTTTGCGCTTTTCATGGTGATTATCGGCGCAATGATCGGCACTGACGATCTTGGGCAGTTCATTCTCAAATCACTGTCAGACAAGCAGGGCATCGGAAATGGCCTGATGCTTGGCTTGTGCGTGGCATTTATCGGTTTGGCTGTTGACCACATAATCAACACCTGGGCAGCAGAACGTAAAGCGGCATTAGGGATACGCTAATGAATATCAGAACAGTTTTTGAGACGCCTTTTGAGCGTAATGGCATCAGCACCCCCGGCTTGCCGATATTGCCACATGGGATGGAGCGCTATGTCATCCCTGGCGGTGGCTCGCGCGCAGTGTCAATCGAAGTTGGCGATGAAATCTCAATTATTGATCGTGAGGGTTTGCAACCGGTTGAACTGGTGTTTTTTGCACCAGACGGGACATCAGACGCATCGATGATTGGTGCCATTGGCGGGCACACACCTGCTGGCTTGCAAGCTGCCCTGTCGAGTGGCGATCCTTCTGGTAAACGCATTTTGGCTGCATTGAAAAAATCCAGATTTGATATTGGTCGCGCTGATGGGGTACGCTTGTTCTGTGAGGCCTCCAAGGCGGGTAACACCGCAAATTTTCATTCATCTACCGATGGTTTGCTCATTGTATGCGCTGTAGGTGGTTTGATGAACGCATGGGAACAAAACGCACCGACCGAGATTACTCTATATGTGCGCCGCGCCAAACCTGCCCAAGGAAAAGGCGGGCACAAACCGGCGGACCCACTGGCAGATCCTGTGCAAGATTATAATATTCAGCCCGGCAAAGCAAAAGCATACGAAGTGCGCAGCGGTCAATTTATTCAGATCATGGATGTGCAGGGGCGCGAATGTACTGATTTTCAGTGTTTTTCGATGGCCGAATTGGATCGCGGTATTGAACGCGATATCAACATGACAACCACTCGGTCGCTGACCAGTTGTATCTATCCGATGCCTGGCATTATGTCGAAGTACTGGAGCGTTGATCAAGAACCACTGTTCGAGATCGTGCAAGATACTTGCGGACGTCATGATGCCTACGGGCTATCTTGTTATCCACGCTACTATGATGACGCTGGTTACCCAGGGCACATAAATTGCTCGGACAATATCAATGCTGAATTAGCGGCGTGGGACATTAAACCCCGTGTCGGGTGGCCGTCGATCAACTACTTTTTCAATACAATGATCGACGATCATCATGTTCTCAGTATTGATGATCCTTGGTCACGGCCCGGAGATTTTGTATTGCTGCGCGCAATGACAGATCTTGTCGCAGTTTCAACAGCGTGTCCTTGTGACATAGACCCGACTAACGCTTGGAACCCCACCGATATTCAGGTGCGGGTGTACAAGGAAAACGAAGACTTTAAGCGCTCAATTGGCTGGCGCAAGACACCGGAGGCGGACGTGGAACCAACAAAAGAAACCGGTTTTCACAAGTGCTTTGCTAAGCACACACGTGAATTTGTAGAATATAATGGCTATTGGCTGGCCAATCAGATGAGCAACCACGGGGCTATTGCCGAATATTGGGCTGCCCGTGAAAAAGCTGTGGTGATGGATCTAAGCCCCTTACGTAAATACGAAGTGACAGGCCCGGATGCCGAGGCGTTGATGCAGATGTGTGTCACCCGTAACATCAAAAAGCTCAGCGTTGGCGGCATTGTCTACACTGCAATGTGTTACGACCACGGTGGTATGATCGACGATGGCACCGTTTTCCGGTTGGGCGATAACAATTTCCGCTGGATTGGCGGTTGCGACAGTTCTGGAAAATGGATGCGAGATCAGGCGGAAAAACATGGCCTGAACGCATGGGTCAAGTCCTCGACCGATCAGCACCACAATATCGCCGTTCAGGGCCCGCTTAGCCGGGAAATTTTGGCCGAGGTTCTGTGGACACCGCCAACGCATTCCACGGTCGAAGATCTCGCTTGGTTCCGGTTCACAACCGCGCGTCTTGGCGATATTCAGGGCACACCAATCGTGCTCAGCCGTACCGGCTATTCAGGAGAGCTGGGTTATGAAATATTCTGTCATCCCAAAGATGCCGAAGAAGTGTTCAATACGATCTGGGCGGCAGGCGAACCCAAGGGTATGGTACCTCTTGGACTGGCGGCACTGGATATGCTTCGGATCGAGGCTGGCCTTGTCTTTGCAGGGTATGAATTTTCTGACGAAACTGATCCTTTTGAAGCAGGCATCGGTTTCACTGTGCCGCTGAAAACTCAGGAAGACAATTTCATCGGTCGCAAAGCAATTGAAGAACGTAAAGCGCACCCACATCGCAAACTGATTGGGTTGGAGATCGAAGGCGGCCTTGTTCCGCAACATGGCGATTGTCTGCGCATCGGTAAGGCGCAGGTAGGTGTTGTGACCTCTGCAATGAAATCGCCTTATCTGGGCAAGACCATTGCATTGGCCCGTGTTGACATCGCTTATTGCGAACCCGGAACCGATATCGAAATCGGGCAGTTGGATGGCGAGCAGAAACGCCTGAAGGCCAAGGTGACTACATTCCCGCATTTCGATCCAACCAAAGAACGGGTCAAAGGCAACTACTAAGGTGTTGTCATAGGAATTGGACGATATAGAAACCGCACCAAATTTTTGCATAATGACAGCACCAAACCTATTCAAATACTTAATTCTTTCCACAAGCGCTGACGTTAGACAACAGCATGTGTTGCCTGTTATTGACATTTTCCCACATCCTGTGAAGTTAACCCGATGTGTGGAAGATTTGCCCAAGCGAAACTGGACTGGCTCAGTTACTTTGAACTGTTCGGCGATATTGAACTGCCTGACATTCCCGTAAGCTTCAACGTCAAGCCAACCCAAGACATTGCTATGGCCTATCTGAATGATGGGGAAATGGTGACTTCGCCCGCCCGTTGGTGGTTTGTCCCTCATTGGCACAAAGGTAGCGTGAAAGACTGGAAGGCAACCACCTTCAATGCCAAGATTGAAACAGCCTATGAGAAGCCTACATTTCGCACCGCATGGCGACACAATAGATGTGTAATTCCTGCAACGGGGTATTACGAATGGATAGGGCTGAAAGGTAAAAAGCAACCGCATTACATTACCATTGGACAGAATGTGCCAGTGTTCTTCTTTGCGGGGCTTTATTCAACACTTGGGGACGGGATACAAACCGCCACAATAATGACCAAAGACGCCGCGCCAGAGATTGCAGAGTTACATTATCGTATGCCAGTTATTTTACTAGCGGATCAGATCGAAAGCTGGCTGGCATGTGAGAATGGCGAGTTTGGGTTGCAGTCTGGTTTTAAGCACCACGCTATTGCTTCATTCGGGGTCAGCGATGATGGGGCTGATTTGATTATTCCATTGGTTTAATGGTTTTGAAGGAGCTTGAGGGTACGGGGGTATGTACCATATCTAATCGGAATAAATCAACTTATAGAGGTTAAGCGGTAAAGGTGAATATACATTTACTTATTATATATCAATTTAATAGATGGGTGTAGTGGTGCACCGAAAGGGATTCGAACCCCTGGCCCCCTGATTCGTAGTCAGGTACTCTATCCAGCTGAGCTATCGGTGCACGAGTGCGGATTTATCCTGCATATCCTGGTTTGGCAAGGGGCAAATGCGATAGGGTGATAACTATTCAGAAGCACCTGATTTAACTTCAAGATCAATAGCGGCCGCGATCAATGCGCGGGTATAATCGGTGGTTGGTGCATTGAATATCTGCTCGCCGGTGCCGATTTCCACAACATCACCATGACGCATCACGATCACCTTGTGGCTGACAGTGCGCACGACTTTTAGGTCATGGCTGATAAACATGAACGCCAGCCCGTATTTTTGTTGCAAATCGCGTAGCAAATCTACGATCTGGACTTGTACAGTCATATCCAGTGCTGATGTTGGTTCATCCAATATGATCAATTTAGGTTTAAGGATCATCGCGCGCGCAATCGCGATGCGTTGTCGCTGCCCACCCGAGAATTCATGCGGGTAGCGATCGATCATATTGGTTTCCAAACCGACCTCGACCATAATATCCTCGACCAGTTTACGCCGGTCTTGCCCCGACTCTAAACCGTGCACACCCAGCCCCTCGGCTATGATCTGTTCTACCGTCATACGCGGACTAAGCGAGCCATAGGGGTCTTGGAATACCATTTGCATATCGCGGCGCAGGGGTTGCAGGTTTTTAGATTTAAGTTGGTCAATGTTGTTGCCCAGAAAAACAATTTTACCTGTTGATGAAATCAGCCGCATGACGGCCAGTGCCAATGTTGTCTTGCCCGAACCGCTTTCTCCGACAATCCCCAGCGTTTCACCAGCATGTATTGAAAACGTGGCGTCGTTCACCGCCTTGATGTAGCCTATAGTCTTGCGCATCAACCCGCGTTTGATCGGGAACCAGACCCGTAGATTTTCGGCACTGACAATAACCGGTGCATCTTTTTTGATCGGCTGCGGCTCACCGGTTGGTTCGGCTGACAACAGCATTTTAGTATACGCGTCTTGCGGGTTGTCAAAGATATCCTTGGTCGGCCCGGTCTCTACGATATGGCCGCCCTGCATGACGCAGACGCGATCGGATATCTTGTGTACAACGCCCAGATCGTGGGTGATGAACAAAAGGGCCATACCTTCTGATTTTTGCAACTCGGCCAGCAGTTCCAGAATTTGGGCCTGAATAGTGACATCCAGTGCAGTAGTCGGTTCATCCGCGATTAAAAGATCGGGCTTGTTGGCCAAGGCCATGGCAATAACGACACGTTGGCGCTGGCCGCCTGACAGGGTATGGGGGTAATCGTTCAGCCGTGTTTCAGGGTCACGGATGCCGACCTTGTGCAGCAGTTCCAGAATGCGCCGGCGGGCTTCTTTGCCTCTGACGCCTTGGTGCAGCGCTAGGCTTTCAGCCAATTGCCGCTCGATGGTATGCAACGGGTTCAGCGAGGTCATAGGTTCCTGAAAAATAAAGCTGATGTCGTTGCCGCGCACACGGCGCAAGGTTGCTTGATCCGCCCCGATCATTTCTGTGCCACGGTATTTGACCGAGCCGGTTACGGTGGCTGTGCCGGGCAGCAAATCGATCGTCGACAATGCTGTAATGGATTTACCTGACCCGCTTTCGCCAACCAGAGCAACGGTTTCACCGGGATTGATTGTAAAACTGACATTTTCGATTGCATTTGGGCCGTTGCCAAAGCGAATAGCCAGATCGGAAATTTCCAGAATAGGTGTACTCATCTAAATGTTTTCCGTGGATCGAATGCATCACGCACACCTTCAAAGATGAATACCAGAAGGGACAGCATAGTCGAGATTGTGAAAAAAGCCGCCAAGGCAAGCCAGGGGGCTTGCAGGTTGTTCTTGGCCTGCAAAGCCAGCTCGCCAAGGGACGGATAAGAAGGTGGTAACCCGAAACCCAGAAAATCCAGTGAGGTTAATGTGCCGATAGCCCCTGTGACCGCGAAAGGTAAAAAGGTCAGTGTGGCAACCATTGCATTGGGCAACAAGTGCCGCCACATTATAACGCGGTCAGGCACGCCCATCGCGCGTGCGGCGCGGACATATTCGAAATTACGCGCCCGCAAGAATTCGGCGCGGACTAAACCGACCAGACCGGTCCAGGCGAAAAGGATCACGATAAAGGTCAGGATCGCGAAGTTCATATTGAAAATTGCCGACAGGATGATGATTACATATAGCAGGGGCATGCTGATCCATATTTCGACAAATCGCTGGAACAACAGATCGACCATTCCGCCGAAGTAACCTTGTGCGGCACCTGCAGCAACGCCAAGCGCGGATGAAATACCCACAACAATAAACGCAAACAGGATGGAAATGCGAAAGCCGTAAATTATTCGCGCTAACACATCGCGGGTCTGGTCGTCAGTCCCCAGTATATGCTTCGCATCCGGTGGGGAAGGGGCCGTGGCAACATCGTAGTTGATGGTGTTGAAGCTATAGGGAACCGGGGCCCATATTATCCAACCTGCCTGAATATCCGCGCCTTCAAACGTCCCGTCAGCAATCTCTGTTATGGTTGTTTCGGGGTCATCCAGACAAGTCTCAAGACCGCCGGATTTGATCAGGCACTGTACTTCAGGGGAGGGGTATTCGGCCTCGGTTTCGAACTCGCCACCAAAATCGACCTCGGTATAAAAACTGAACGCAGGGGTATAAAGTGACCCTTTGTAACCGACCAGCAGAGGTTTGTCGTTCGCCACCAGCTCGGCCAGCAGACAAATGACTAACAGAACGCTGAAAATCATCAAAGACCAATAGGCGCGCCGGTTGACTTTGAAATTCGACCACCTGCGTTTTGACAGTGGGGACTTTAACAGGGCCATTTACGTTTCCCTGCTTTCAAAATCGATGCGCGGGTCGATCCAGACATACATTAAATCCGACACTAGACCGATGACCAGTGAGATCAGACCAAAAACATATAGCGTGCCGAAGAAAACGGGGTAATCGCGGTTCACGGCCGCTTCAAAACCTAAGCGCCCCAAACCATCCAATGAAAAAACAATCTCGATGATCAGGGATGAGCCAAAGAAAACGCCAACAAATGCGCTGGGAAACCCTGCAATGACGATCAGCATCGCGTTGCGAAACACATGGCCATAAAAAACCGCATTTTCACTCAGGCCCTTGGCGCGTGCCGTGGTGACATATTGTTTGTTGATCTCGTCCAGAAACGAATTTTTCGTTAGTAAAGTAAGCGTTGCAAACGCGCCGATTGTAGCGGCTGTGACAGGCAGAATGATATGCCACAGATAATCTTTGATTTGCCCGAATGTGCTGAAATCGGCAAAACCTTCCGAGGTCAGTCCGCGCAAGGGAAAAATTTTCCAATACGATCCGCCTGCGAAAAACACCATCAACATGATTGCAAACAAAAAGCCCGGAATGGCGTAGGCTGCAATGATGATGCCTGATGACCATGTATCGAACCTGCTGCCGTCATTCACGGCCTTTCGAATACCTAGCGGGATGGATATCAGATAGGCAAGCAAGGTCGACCACAGGCCTAGGGTTATGGAAACCGGCATTTTTTCCAAGATCAGGTCTTTGACACTGATTGACCGGAAATAACTTTCGCCAAAGTCGAACTGTAGGTAATTGGTCATCATGATATAGAAGCGCTGATAAGCAGGCTTGTCGAAACCGAACTGCTTTTCCAGATCCTTGATGAAATCTTCGGGCAGGCCGCGCGCACCTTGATATTTGCCTTCCGAGCCACCGCCGCCCACCTCGCTGCCGCCGCCGGAAATGCGGTCGGTTGCACTAGAATCGCTTTCGATTTGGGCGATGATGGTTTCAATCGGGCCGCCCGGTACAAACTGGATCAGGACAAAGTTAATCAGCATGATCCCCAGCAATGTCGGGATCATCAACAGCAACCGTCTTAGAATATAGGCTCCCATACTTTAGAATGCGCCTTCGGCCTGTAGTTTCTTTGCTTTGTCGGCGTTGTACCACCAGAAATCCATTTGGCCCAGAGCATAGGGTGGTATATTTTCTGGGTGCTCATAAATATCCAGATAAGCTACCCGATAGGTGGAATTGAACCATTGCGGTATCCAGATGTGCAAGGCACGCAGACTGCGATCCAGTGCACGCACAGCCGTGTTCAACGCGTCACGGCTTTTGGCTTGTTCGACCTTTTCTATCAGGGCGTCAATTGCCGGGTTGTTCAAACCGCTTAGATTGTTGGAACCATCGGTTGTGGCTGATTGACCGCTGAACATTCCGCGTAATTCAAGACCAGGGGTCTTTTGCATGACAAAACGCTGTATAACGATGTCATAATCAAAGGCTTTTTGCCGTTCCGTGGCTTGTGAGGGATCTACGGTTTCCAATTTTGCATCAATACCCAACCGTATCAGATTGGCGATATAGGGGTTTGTGATACGCTCAAATGCGGGGCTGTCGTTCAGGAAATCAATCGACAAAACCTTGCCCTTGGCATTCGTACGTTTGCCTTTTACGATTTCCCATCCTGCCGCATCCAGTAACTTACCAGCTTCGCGCAAAGCTGAACGATCAAGCTGTTTGGTTTTCGATCTGTTGGGGGTGAAAACTTCTTCCGTAAAAACCGATGCGGGTAAATACTCCTTAAGTGGTTCCAGTAATGCCAGTTCGGCGGCATTTGGCAGACCTGTGGCCTGCATTGGCGAGTTGCCCCAAAAACTGATTGTACGTGTGTATTGGCCGTAAAAAAGTGTTTTGTTAGACCACTCAAAGTTGAACATCAAACCTATAGCCTGACGCACGCGCGGATCTTGGAATTTTTCTTTACGTGCATTTATCCAGTACCCTTGGGTGCCAGACGGGTTGCCATCGGGCAATGTCTTTTTCACGACCCATCCTTTTTCCAGCGAGGGAAAATTATAGGCTGTTGACCAAAGTTTCGAATAATTCTCGGCGCGGAAATTATAAACACCTCCCTTAAATCCCTCAAATGCAGCAGTTGTGTCCGAATAATACTCAATTATTAAACGGTCAAAATTGTTATGACCGATGTTTACAGGTAAATTATTACCCCAATAATTGTCGCGTCTGACATAGGATACAGTTTTCCCCGGGACGACCTTATCCAGTATATACTGGCCTGACCCAAGGGGCGGTTCCAACGTGCTTTCGGCAAAGTCGCGGTCTGCATAGTAAGCTTTTGAAAATACGGGCAAGCCGGCAACAAGTGCAGGTAGTTCGCGTGTGTTGGCGCCTTGTTTAAATGTGAATTTTACTGTTAGCAGGTCAAGGGCTTCAGCGGTTTCGACATCACGCAATAGCGCTTTAAATATCGGGCGGCCTTTTTCATATAGAATGTTGTATGAAAATACCACGTCGTCAGCAGTAACGCTTGTATCGTCTGAGAACTTCGCTTCGGGCCGCAAGTTGAATATGATCCATTGGCGGCTTTCGGGGTATTCGACGGTTTCAGCTAATAGACCGTACATGCTGTCTGGTTCATCCGCACTGCCTGACATTAGGGTTTCAAAGAAAACCCCAGAAAGGGCGGCCGCCTGACCTTTTAGAATATATGGTGACATGCTGTCGAATGTGCCAAAACCAGAGGTCGAAAATTCACCACCCTTTGGTGCGTTGGGATTCACATAATCGAAATGTTTGAAATCGGGGCCGTATTTCAGATCGCCAAAGGTTGAAATGCCATGTGATTTGATGATTACCTCTTGTGCAGTTGCCCCACTCAAGGCCAACCATAATGCGCCAAGGAATATTAGGATCAGTTTCACGGGTTTCTGCATGATTTCAGCCTTGTTTAGTTTACCTGATATTCAGGTAAAATATGCTTGGGGTAAACCGAAATACGTAATTGTGTAAGCAAATTGATATGGTAGGCAGCAAAAAGCCGCCCGAAATGAGCGGCTTTTCAAAATTCTGGGTATAAACTTATTTGATTGTCATCAGATATGTAATCAGGTTTGCGCGATCCATTTCTTTTTTTAGACCGGCAAAACTCATTTTCGTGTCAGAGATGTAAGCTTTTGGCTTTGTCAGGAATGCATTGAGCGTTTCAACGTCCCATGTCCCGCCTAGTCCAGACATGCCCGCAGAATAACTAAATCCTGATACTGATCCAACACCGCGATCTACGACACCAAACAAATGCGGCCCCGTACTGTTAGCGCCGTCTTCAACTTTATGACACGCTTTACATTTCGAGAAAACTTTCTTGCCTTTTTCAGCTTCGGCAGATGCCATCATGTCTTCGAACGACGGGCCTTCTTCAGTTGATTCCGATGTGCCTGCTTCTGCAACTTCGATCTCATAACCTGCTTTGTGTTCACCTTCTGCGTGACCGCCACCGACGTGATACATGCTTTCCGCAGCCCAGTTTATCATCAGGTAAACCAAAAGCGCGCCACAGACGCCGCCGACTATTTTTGTTAGCTTCATTGTATCCATGGCTTGTTTACCTTCTCTGCAGGGCGTCATAGACGCGATTCATTGCAAACCTTCTAAGCCTTCCCTTGACTGCAATCAAGGTGTAGAATCGCGACAAATGCCCATACCGTCAGGAAACAATAAAATGAACACATTACCAGCCACTGTCGCATTTCAAGGAGTTTTGGGGGCGTATTCGCACCAAGCGTGCCGGGAAGCGTTTCCTGATGCCAAAGCGGTTGCCTGTAACACGTTTGAAGGTGTGATTGCCGCCGTGAAAAACGGCAAGGCGGATATTGCAATGTTGCCTGTGGAAAATTCCACTTATGGACGGGTTGCCGATATCCATAGCCTGTTACCGGAATCGGGATTGCATATAGTCGGTGAACATTTCGTACGCGTACATATTAACCTGATGGCCAAAAAAGGGGCGAAACTGGAAGATATCAAATCGGCAATGAGTCACACTGTATTGCTGGGGCAAGTCCGTAAATACCTGAAAGACCACGATATTGCCCCGGTTGCAGGGCCGGATACGGCCGGATCCGCGCAAGCTGTTGCGGCATCAGATGATATGAGTATGGGCGCATTGGCGTCCGAAATGGCCGCGGATATTTACGATCTGGATATTCTTGCGCATCATATCGAGGATAATCATCATAACACCACGCGGTTTCTGGTAATGTCGCCAGAGCAGAATTTTCCAGAAAACGGTAGCGGCGAGTTTATGACAACATTCGTGTTTCGTGTGCGCAACATTCCTGCTGCTTTGTACAAGGCAATGGGCGGGTTTGCGACCAACGGGGTCAATATGGTCAAGCTGGAAAGCTATATGATTGAAGGCTCGTTTACCGCGACGCAGTTTTATGCAGATGTGATTGGCCACCCTGATGATCCTGCATTGAAACGTGCATTGGAAGAATTGGGATATTTCACGACGCATCTGGACATTCTTGGTGTTTATAAAACGGATATATTCCGGCAGACTGCCTAACAAAAAAGGCGGTGCATATATGGTGCATATATCTAGTGTACGACATATCAATGAATGGGGAGAGAAGTTCCATGGCGAAAACCTATGACGCAATTATCATCGGGGCGGGCGTAATCGGGGCTTGTACTGCGTATGAGCTGGCTAAAAATGGTTGGAAAACCCTGTCAATCGATAAGCTGCCAGAAGCGGGATACGGCTCGACTTCCGGATCATGTGCGATCATTCGGACTTATTATTCTGCCTTTGAGACCTGTGCGATGGCATTCGAGGGCTGGCATTACTGGAAAGACTGGGAAGGCTATATCGGGTCAGGTGTGGCCGATGATCTGATCAAGTATCATGATACGGGTTGTTTGGTGATCAAGACGCCGCACAATAATGACCTTGCCAATGTCTGTGCGGTGATGGATCAGATCGGATGCCCATACAACAATGTTGCGGTTGAAGATATTCCGTCACATCTGCAAGGGGCTGATACCCGAAGCTTTGAACCTGCCAAGCGCCCTGATGATGATGGTTTCGGGGAAGCAACCGGTGATGCGGTCAACGGGGCGGTGTTTTTCCCGCGCGGCGGTTACGTCAGTGATCCGAAATTAAGCGCACGCAATGCGCAACAGGCGGCAGAAGCGGCGGGTGCCGCATTCATGTTCAACAGGCAAGTGTCTGAAATTCGCCAAAAGAACGGGCGCGTTCAAGGTGTTACCTTATCGGACGGCACAGAAATCAACGCGCCTGTTGTGATCAACGTCGCTGGCCCGCATTCATTTGTGATCAATGATATGGCAGGCGTCAGCGACGGGATGAACATCAAAACCCGCGCGTTGCGGCACGAAGTGGCGCACGTACCTGCCCCGAAGGGTATGAATTTCGAACGCGACGGCATGGTTTATTCCGACAGTGATATTCATACTTATGCACGCCCCGAGGTTGGCAATAATATCCTGATCGGATCGGAAGATCCCGCGTGTGACTCGAAAGAATGGGTGGAAAACCCGGATGTGTTCAACGCCGATTTTTCGGATCAGTGGAAAATCATGGTGATGCGCCTAGCGCAACGCCTGCCCGAATTGGGCATTCCCGAACATGCGAAAGGGGTTGTCGCCCTTTATGATGTATCCGATGACTGGATGCCGATTTACGATAAAAGTGATCTGGATGGATTTTACATGGCGGTCGGCACCAGCGGGAACCAGTTCAAAAACGCACCCGTTGCGGGCAAGATCATGACTGCAATCATTGAAGCCTGCGAAGCGGGCCATGACCATGATACCAACCCGCTTCAGTTTCACCTGGATTATATCGACAAGGACATTTCGCTTGGCGCGTTTTCTCGCAGACGCAAGATCAATGAAAACTCTAGCTTTTCAGTAATCGGTTAACCGTTATACTTATCACCAATAGCGGCCGCGAAACTGTGCATGCGTGTATCAAATTTGCGATCCAAGGATTTTTTGGCCAACTTTGCGGATTGTAACGCGACTCGCGCTGATATCCCCTTGGCTTTGACATCTACCGAAACCTTTAAACGGCTCTCGGCGCGGCTTAGCGGTATTATATCAAAGCTAATCGTTGCGTTTAGGGCTTTTGTCGTACAGATATATGACAGCGTATCGGGTGGATAATAGTTGTCCAGCGTCAGTTCCAACTCGCGGTCCTTGCCCCGAAAATGACCTTTAATATCCCAGCACATTCCGGGTTGCGGTTGCGTAAATACATCCATGCGTTCTACTTGCGCACCCATTCGCATTGCGTAGGATTCGAAGAAGTCAAAATCCGACAGTTGTTGAAACACATGTTCAACGGGTGCGTTGATGTCCTGCCTGCTTTCAAATCTCATCTGCTGCCTGTTTTCAATACTGCTTCGTTGGTGCTATGCTATACTGTCTTTTATCCAGTTTTCTAATAAAAACTGCGCAATTGATCCTTTTCGGGATGGCAGAATATCATTACTGTTGCCGCAAAGTGCGTCTATGATCTCTTCCTTGGAAACCCATAACGCATCTTCCAACTCATTTTCATCCAAATTAATCACGGTGGACGTTGCTGTGCCATAACAACCAATCATCAGGGATGAGGGAAATGGCCAGGGCTGGCTGGTCATATATCCGACCTTGCCGACAGTGATACCGCTTTCTTCAAACACTTCACGTCTGACTGCGGCCTCAATGGTTTCGCCCGGCTCCATAAAACCTGCCAACAGTGAATACATTTTTTCAGGCCAAGCAGGCGAACGCCCCAGAAGAACCTTGTTGCCGTGCGTAATCAGCATGATGACCACCGGGTCGGTGCGTGGGAAATGCGAAGTATTGCAAGCGGGACAGTTGCGTTGCCAGCCTGCGTCCGCTATTTCCGTTGCCGCCCCGCATTTGGCGCAAAAATGGTGGTTCAGATGCCACCCAAACACGCCTTTTGCAGCGGCAGAAAGTTCGGCGTCATCGCGCGATAGCTGCGACATGATTGCGCGTAGTTCTTGAAAAGCATTGCCTTTGGGGGCTTTGGGGTGATGTTGCATCGTCTGGTCTAAGAACGCGGCTTCATCTGCCTGTTGTTCCGGATCAGGTTCCCAACTGGAAATGTCGTAAGCAAAAATTGGGGCGTTTGCGGCCATACCTAGGAAAATCCGCGAACCGGGGCTACTGAGAATCGGATGGTTTAGGGGCACTTTGGATATTTCGGTGTTTTTTGTGTTCACAAGCGGTTTGCCACGCCAAAGCACTATAGTTGTGGCTGACGTATCTTTTGCCAGATCGGACGCTGTTTTGCGCAAATCTGCGGCCCGATCAAGGCTTGCAGCCCCAAATGTAACGTTTTCAGCGTTTCGCATAAGATTTTGCTCTGTCTAATCAATTGTATTTTTTATGTTAGAACATCTTGAAGCCCGGAATAGAAGCCTATAAATAGAAAGCCGAGAGGTTGGCGCGGGTGAACGCCTCGCCAACCCGGTCAGATCCGGAAGGAAGCAGCCGCAACGAGCCCCGTTTGGGTCGCTGTCCAGCCTCTCACTTTTCCCGAGATATCGGCGTTTTTGGAAATGTCCCAGTTGGGACAGGGGGTCAAGTACTTGTTATTATTTGGTAATTAAATTTTTTGTTCGTGAAATACCTGATTATTACAACTAAATGATACCACCAGCTATCGTTCTAATTAATTCGTTGAATGACAGCTATGAGCCCATATTGCATATAATCATCGGTCAATCCGCGACCACTGCATCTACTTCAATCTCAACAAGCCACTCTGGATTAACAAATCGATCAATCGCCATGATCGTGTCCACAGGACGTGCATCTTGGCAGTATTCTTTCCGTGCTTCGATGGCCTGTTTCCAGTTGTCGATGTCTGTCAAGATTACACGCGTACGCACTATATCTTGCAGGCCTGAACCCGCTTCTTCCAAGGCAGCTTTAATGATTTCAAAGCACTGTTTCGTTTGAACAAAGACATCGCCAACACCCACAGTTTTGCCGTCTTGATCAACTGGTGCAGTTCCGCCAACTGCAATAAATGCGCCAACTCGAACAGCACGACTGAAACCAACAATTACCTCCATCGGATTTCCGTTTGAAATCAATTCTCTTTTGTTTGCCAAGATGTGTCCTCCCACTTATCATTTGACACAAAGTAGAACTTAACCTTGGCTGGACGTCCAGAGAATTTTGGCCGGTGCCAACGGCAAACTCCCTGACACAACGTTCAATCCGTGATATGAACGAAAACCACGTTCAATATAGTCTTTATTTAGGAGTATTTGTTTAATGTCTGACAAAGATAAGAACTTCACTGGATCTATACCCGATATATACGACGAATTTCTCGTACCCTTAATTTTTGAACCTTACGCACATGATATGGCGCAAAGGGTTGCATGCAACGCACCCAAAACTGTCCTTGAAACTGCTGCAGGAAGTGGCGTCGTTACACGAGCTTTAGCTCCCCTTTTGGCAGAAGATGTGCGCTATGTCGTAACAGACCTGAACCCTCCAATGTTAGACCGTGCAGTTCGTCAACAGCCTGCCGATAACAGGATCGAGTGGGAACAAGCAGATGCTATGGCATTGCCATTCGTAGATGAACTTTTTGACGTTGTTTGTTGCCAGTTCGGGGTGATGTTTCTGCCTGATAAAACTGAGGGGTATCGTGAAGCTTTACGAGTACTTCGTGATGGCGGCCACTTCATATTCAACGTCTGGGATAGGATTGAACACAATGAATTCGCGCAGAGTGTTACTGCAACGGCAACAAGGTTTTTCCCCAACAACCCACCAGTTTTTTTATCGCGAACTCCACATGGATACTACGATATAGAGGCTATCAAACTTGACCTGAAAAATGCTGGATTCAAGAATATTGATGTACACACAATCACTGAGCTAAGTCATGCTGACAGCCCACAAATTCCCGCTAAGGCCTATTGTCAGGGTACTCCTTTGAGAAATGAACTGGAAGAACGGGAAATTGGTTTATTGGATAAAATTACCATCGCTGCGGCTGAGGATATCAAACAATCATTCGGCCCGGGGCCAATTTCTGCAAAGATACAGGGACATGTCTTCGTCGCGACGAAATAAGACTATGTATCCAACCTACCCAACGGCAGCTTTGTCCGCATAGCTGCCATTGCTGCAGTAATTGAACCTCGCACACACATAAACCGTCGCAGTTCTGACGTGACCCAATGTGGGCCTTATTCAATTATCCAACTTTCCCGTGAATTTGCGTGATGTTGAACTGGCAATCCGTGCGAACTCTTAGTAGTGTCTGTGAGATCATGGGAGCAAGGTCTTAATGTCCAACACAACTGATACAGCCTATCAAGTGCTTGCGCGTAAATATCGCCCTGCAACCTTTAAGGATTTGATTGGTCAGGACGCGATGGTGCAAACCTTGAAAAATGCGTTTGAGGCGGATCGCATTGCACATGCTTTCGTGATGACAGGGGTGCGCGGCGTGGGTAAGACCACCACGGCGCGGATCATTGCCAAGGGCATGAACTGTGTCGGGGCTGACGGCAAAGGTGGCCCGACGATTGAACCTTGCGGTGAGTGCGACAACTGCACCACAATCGCCGAAGGCCGCCATGTTGATGTGATGGAAATGGATGCCGCCAGCCGTACGGGCGTGGGTGATATCCGTGAGTTGATTGACAGCGTCCACTACCGCGCCGCCTCTGCACGCTACAAAATATATATTATCGATGAGGTGCATATGCTTTCCACGAGCGCGTTCAACGCGCTGCTAAAAACGCTGGAAGAGCCGCCTGAGCATGTGAAGTTTATCTTCGCCACCACCGAAATCCGCAAAATCCCCGTAACGGTACTCTCGCGTTGCCAGCGTTTCGATCTGCGCCGCATTGAACCCGAAGTGATGATGGTGCATCTGCAAAAAATCGCCGGGCTGGAAAAGGCCGAAGTTGCCGAAGATGCCATGGCCCTGATCACACGGGCGGCTGAAGGCTCGGTTCGTGACGCACTTTCCCTGTTGGATCAAGCCATCGCCCACGGTGCCGGTGAAACCACAGTTGACCAAGTTCGCGCCATGCTTGGCCTTGCGGATCGCGGGCGGGTTTTAGACCTGTTCGACTTGATCATGAAGGGTGATGCGGCAGGGGCATTGAACGAACTGTCATCGCAATATGCCGAAGGGGCAGACCCGATGGCGGTGCTGCGCGATATGGCCGAGATTACCCATTGGATATCGGTGATCAAACTCTCGCCTGATGCGGCTGATGACCCAACGGTTTCCCCCGATGAACGGGAACGTGGTAAACAGGCGGCAACGGATTTGCCGATGCGTGCGCTTACCCGTATGTGGCAAATGCTGCTGAAAGCATTGGAAGAAGTGAGTGCTGCCCCCAACGCCATGATGGCCGCTGAAATGGCGATCATACGCCTAACCCATGTGGCTGAACTGCCCAGCCCCGAAGAACTGGTGCGTAAATTACAAGACATGCCACCCGCCCCGCCAACAGATGGTGGTGGTGGCGGTGCTGCATCCAACGGCAATGGCAGTACCCAAGCCACATCATCGGTCGCGGTTACGGGCACCATTTCATCCGGCCCTACAGCAATGATCGCAGGCGGTGGGCAAGTAACCCAACCGCAAGAACAAGCCGAAACCGCATTGACGCGTTTCACCGAATTCACCCATGTGATTGAACTGATCAAATCGCGCCGTGATGTAAAACTGCTGGTCGAAGTGGAAAATTTCCTACGGCTGGTCAAATATTCACCCGGACGCATAGAATTTCAACTAACCGAAGATGCCCCGCAAGATTTTGTCTCCCGCTTTGCTAATCGCTTACAAAGCTGGACGGGTGCGCGCTGGGGTGTAACCGTTGTATCCGACGGCGGCGGGGCCACACTCGCCGAAGAACGTGCAGCCCACCGTGATGATCTGCAAGGCCAAGCCTTGCAGCACGATATGGTGCAGGCGGTATTACTGGCGTTTCCGGGGGCGGAAATCCGCGACGTGAAAACCCTTGCACAAATTACCGCAGACAGTGACGCGGGCGTGCAGTATCTAGAAGAAGAAGCGGACGATTGGGATCCGTTTGAAGATGATTAAGCAGTTTAAAAGGAACGCAAAATGCTAAAAGGAATGGGTCAGCTGGGCGATATGGCAAAGCTGATGAAACAAGCGCAGGAAATGCAGGGCAAAATGGAAGATGCCCAGGCAAAGCTGGATGAGATAGAAGTCACAGGTGGCGCAGGGGCTGGGCTGGTTTCGGCAACCGTGACGGCAAAGGGTACGTTGCGGCGGTTGGATATTGATCCGTCAATTCTGGTTCCCAGCGAAAAAGAAGTCGTTGAAGACTTGATTGTGGCGGCAATTAAAGATGCACAAGATAAAGCGGCTGTTGCGTCAAAAGAAGAAATGGCCAAAATCACCGAAGGCCTGAACCTGCCTGCGGGCATGAAGCTGCCGTTTTAACGGCAGTCGGGCAGGGCACTTGTGAGCAGTAAAAACACCGACATAGATAATCTGATCGCCCTGATGGCCAAGCTGCCGGGGCTGGGGCCTCGGTCTGCGCGCCGCGCGGTTTTGCATCTGATCAAGAAACGCTCGATCCTGCTGAACCCCTTGGCGGATGCCCTATTCAATGTCGCGCAAACCGCGCGTGAATGCACGCTTTGCGGCAATATAGGCACGCAAGATCTGTGCGATATATGCACCAACGGCAAACGCCAAAACGGTCAGATTTGCGTGGTCGAAGATGTCGCAGACCTGTGGGCAATGGAACGGGCCGCGGCCTTCAAAGGCCGCTATCACGTGCTGGGCGGCTGCCTGTCCGCCCTTGACGGGGTTGGCCCCGAAGAATTGCGCATTCCTCTGTTGGTGAACCGCGTCAAAGATGAAAACGTGCAAGAGGTGGTGCTGGCATTAAACGCCACGGTCGATGGTCAAACCACCGCACATTATATTGCAGACCAACTGGAAGATATGGAAGTCGACCTAAGTCTGTTGGCCCAAGGCGTACCCATCGGCGGTGAGCTGGATTATCTGGATGATGGTACGATTACGGCGGCGTTGGCCGCGCGCAAATCGCTTTAAAAACTCTTGGTTTTTTGGGTAAACAAATTATTTCAATGAGTTAACTATGTGTCCCATCTGGGACATCAAGTTTTGAGCTGATCAAATACTCTTATTACTCACTTTAGCTCGCTTCTTCAAAGCCGCCTCACGCTGGGCTATGTAAAGCGTTGATCCGACGATAATCACCGCCCCCAACAGGGTCTGCCAGTCAGGTGTTTCCTGAAACATCAGATAAGCCCCGATGCCGATGAAAACCAGCCGCAGATAAGCGACAGGTGCTAGAATACTGGCCTCGGCATAGCTATAAGCCTGAATATCCGCCACCCCGCGCACCATGCTGGCCAAAGCCACCAGAATAAGGGCAATCCACGTCACACTCAGTTGCGGCACCGTCAGATCAGTGCCGACAATTGGCACGCTAATCAACGCCGTGATCACGATAGATGAATAATAGGTACTCAACGGCCCATCCGCCTTGGCCAGATTGCGTGACATCGTTAAAGCACAGGCAAAACACAGTGAACTGCCAATGGCCGTTACCATCCCCAAGTTTAGCTCACCGAACCCCGGGCGCAGCACAACAACAGCCCCGATAAACCCCGCTACAATCGCCAGAACACGGCGCATGCCGATGGTTTCTTTATGGATGATCACCGCTAAAAGAGTAGCAAAAATAGGGGCTGTGAAAAACAAAACCGTAGCCGTAGCCAGCGGAATGGTCGCAATCGTGTAAAATCCGAAATGCGTGGCAACAGCCACCAAAGTACCGCGCACAATATGTTGCATCGGTTTGGTGAATGACAGTTTTTGGCGCAGAGGTGTCACCAGTAAAAGTGCACTTCCCACCAAAACAATCGCTATAGCGGAACGGTAAAGCACCACCTGCACACTGCTAAGTTCCAGAGATACCTTGCGCACTGCCAGCGTCATAATACTGGCAACCACAACAGACACCAGCATCCACATAATCCCGCGCATATTATCGCGTTCATCAACCGCATCGGTCGGGCCTTTTATGCTGTCTAACGGGGTGTCTAACGGGGTGGGCATGTTGAAAGTCTCGTTTTGATTAAAGTCGTAGACCTGTGATTTGGGATTGGCAACGCAGAAGGCAAAAATTGGTACAATAAAAATTTCGCATTTTCGCATTTGCTTTGTTTACAATCGCCCCCGAAAAAGCGATTGTGCGCCGAAGTTCACACGTGCCCGCGTGATGGAATGGTAGACATAAGAGACTTAAAATCTCTGGGCCTTAGGCCGTGCCGGTTCGAGTCCGGCCGCGGGTACCACATTACTGTTTCTTAAGTTGTGTGACATGTTGAAACTCATATTATAATGTATTTGTGGGGGTGTTGTCTGAGGAATCTGACAATTCCGAAACCGAACCGTATTTTTAAAAGATGTCTCACAAATACGCTTATATCTACAACGCTATGACTTTTAATTATGATCACATTCTAGAGTGCACCCGTTGCCTTTTAAGTTGAAGGGGCTAGTGTCGCTTCGAAAGTAAACATACACATAAGGTGCGTAATAGTGCGTTTTCTCAGTTTTATATCGCTTGCCTTATCGCTGTTGCAGATACCCGTTTATGCAACTGCACAGAGTTCTGCGGTGACGGTGGTTGTTGAAAAAGTTAAGCTGGCACAAATAAGCGATACGACGCCTTTGATTGCACAACTGATTGCTACGGTTGATTCTGATGTTGCCGCGCGACGTAACGGCGTTGTCGACACTGTTTTGTTTCAAGTCGGGGATACGGTGAAAAAAGGTCAGGAGCTTGTCCGTATGGACGACCAATTGGCACGCATTCAGTCGCAAAACGCCGAAGCTGCACTTTTATCCGCAAGAACAGGCATTGCGATTTCAAAAGCACGTGTAAAGCTGACGGAGAATGCGTTCAGCCGACAATCGGGCTTAAGGGGCAGCGTGGCGTTTTCAAAGGCACGTTTTGAAGACTTGCAACAGGAAGCGGCCCAGGCATTTGGCGAATTGGCCCGTTCAGAGGCTCAGGTCGCCATTGCCGAAGCGGCACTTGAACGGGCAAAATACGACCGCGAATATTCTGTTATTGTAGCACCTTTTGATGGAGTCATAATCACGCGAAATGTCCAACCTGGCCAATATATATCGCTTGGTGGTTCTGTTGCGATGTTGCTTGAATTAAGCAGTCTGGAAATAGAGGCCGATGTTCCGGTAAGCTTATTAAAAGGCCTTGAAATCGGGCGCGAACTAGGTGCTGTACTTCATGATGGTACGCGGGTGAAAGCCACAGTCCGCACCATGCTGCCAATTGAAACAGTATCGACCAGAACACGGCCTGTACGTTTGTCTTTCAGCCTACCGGATGTGGAAACATACATGATTGCAAACGGCGAGACTGTCACAGTATTAGTGCCTGTTGGCGCGGTGAAAAAAATTACAATCGTCCCCAAAGACGCTCTTGTTCAAGGTCTAGATGGTGGCTGGATGGTGTTTGCGGCTGAAGACGGGAAAGCCATTCCCAAGTCGATTACGGTTGGTCGTGCAAGCCAGGGTGGTATGGAAATTTTAACCGGCATTGCAGAAGGTGATTACGTTGTCACTCGCGGAAATGAACGGTTGCGGCCAAATCAGTTGATTAATGCGCAAGATGAAGATGGCACACCGATAACATCTATTTCCCCGGCAAAGAGTGAGGGGTGATGTCTGGTCAATTGCTTCTTCTGGCCGCGCCGTTTAATCTAGATATGCATACCAATGAAAATCCGGATTGCGCTTTATGAACCCGATCCGTAGTGCAATAGATCGCCCTATGGCTGTTCTTGCGGTTGTCCTGATGGCGGTGATGTTTGGCGTTTTGGCGTTAACTCGCATACCAATTCAGTTGACACCGGACGTACGTAAGCCTGTGATTGAGGTGCAGACCCGTTGGGCTGGTGCTGCCCCTGTAGAAGTCGAGCGCGAGATCATCAATCCGCAAGAAGACGAGTTGCGTGGTCTTGAAGGGTTGGAAACGATGATTTCCCGGGCACAAACAGGACGTGCACGTATCAATCTTGAATTCGCTATAGGCACAAATATGGATCGCGCGCTGCTGCTTGTGGCAAACCGGTTGGACCGTGTCACTGGCTACCCTTTAGAGGCCGATGAGCCTACACTGGATACCTCGGGGGCTGATGACAACCCGATTGCCTGGCTTATTTTGCAACGTGTTGCGGGGCAAACCCAACCGATGGAACAATTCGGTGATTTTGCCAATGATGTTATCGCGGAACGCCTTGAGCGGGTTGAAGGGGTTGCTGCCGTAAATGTATTCGGTGGTGTGGAACGCGAACTGCAAATCGTTATAAACCCGGCAAGATTGGCGGCCTTTCGTCTGACTATTCCCGAAATTGTACAACGGTTGCGCAATGAAGGTATTTCCGTATCTGCTGGAGATGTGGAAGAAGGTAAACGTCGCTATATCGTTCGGGTTGAGGGCGAACTGAATACAATTGAAGCCGTGAACGGCGTTATTTTGCGCTCTGGTGCTGCGGGTACGGGCACAACGTTAGGGCGGGTATTCGTGCGTGATGTGGCGGATGTTGCGTTTGGCTACAAGGAACCAAGAGCCCATATCAGGCAAAGAGGTGAGGCATCGATCGCGATCAATGCAGTACGTGAAAACGGGGCTAATGTCATTAAGACGATGGAGGGTATCCGCGCCGCCCTTGATGATCTCAGACAGGCAGATCTGCCTGCAGCTGGTCTGACGATAGAGCAAGTTTATGATGAAACTGTTTATATCGACGGGGCCATTGATCTGGTGATTTCCAATATCTGGATCGGCGGCTTATTGGCGGCTGTGGTGCTGTTGCTGTTTTTGCGGTCGCTGAGGGCAACACTGGTTATCTCGTTGGCGATACCGGTTTCCATTGTGGCAAGTTTTGTGGCTATGGCGGCTTTAGGCCGGACACTGAACGTTATCTCGCTTGCAGGTATCGCTTTTGCTGTTGGTATGGTGGTTGATGCTGCAATTGTCGTGCTGGAAAATATCTACCGGTTACGGCAAGAAGGTATGGAACCCAGAAAGGCGGCGTATGAAGGAGCGCACCAAGTCTGGGGCGCCATTCTGGTTTCAGCTTTGACAACTGTTATGGTGTTCATTCCCATTCTTGTGATGGATTTGGAAGCAGGGCAGCTATTTCGTGATATAGCCGTTGCCATTTCCGTAAGCGTGGTGCTGTCCCTGATTGTCGCAGTTACGGTTATTCCTGCCTTGTCAGCACGCCTTTTGGCAGGGGGCAAAAGCCATCTGACGATTTTGCATTTACCGGTCATTGACCATTTCGGACGACTTTTCATATGGGCAATGTCAGGTTACACAACTCTTACCACCCGCTTTTGGATGCTTGGTATAATCAGCGTCAGTGCTATTACTGCGCTTGCGATTTGGGGTACCACCACCTATCTGCCAAAACTGGAGTATTTACCGGAAGGAAACCGCAATCTGGTCTTTGGTATTATTCTGCCGCCGCCTGGGTACAATCTGGGTACCACCACAGACATTGCCGAGCGCATTGAAGCTGTGGCCGAACCTTTGTGGTTGCGCGAAGATACTGACAATCCGGAGGACCCGCCCGCGATGCGGCACTTCTTCTTTGTTGCAACCAACGGGGCCACATTTCTAGGCGGGGCCGCAAAAAACCCTGAACGGGTGAAAGACCTTATACCTGTATTGTCGGGGCCAATCTTTTCCGAACCGGGAACCTTTGGTTTTATTAATCAAAGATCACTGTTCGGTCGTGGTATCGGCGGTGCGCGGGCAATCGAGTTGAATATATCAGGTAACCGTCTGGAAGATATTCTTGGTGTCGCGCAACGTGCCGCAGGGTTGATTGCTTTGAACTTTCCAAGAGGAGAGGGCAATCAATTCAGACCTAAGCCCGGGCTTGAGCTTGGCTCGCCTGAAATCAGGCTGATCCCGAACAGGTTGCGCCTTGCGGATGCGGGCATATCTGCCAGAAATCTTGCGCTTACCCTTGACGCTTATAATGACGGCCTGCGGATTGAGGAAATTACCGTTGGTGCAGAACGGATGGACTTGACCCTGAAAGGTGACAGTGCTTTTGCCGACAACCAGCGCACACAGGATATCGGCAATTTTCCGGTAATCGCACCGAATGGTCGGGTTATCCCGATCTCTGAGCTTAGTGATGTGGTTTTGACTGCAGGCCCAACCGAAATACGCCACCGCGAACGTCTTAGAACAATAACACTTGAAATCAGACCGTCTGCAAACATTCCCTTGGAAACTGCTTTGGATGTTATGCAGGAAAAAGTGATGGCACCTTTATTGAAAGATGGCTTGCCGGGGGATACACGCATGACCATATCCGGGGCCGCGGATCAGTTAACACAGACATGGAACGCTTTGCAGGTAAACCTTATGCTGGCACTGGTGATCGTATTCCTTGTCATGGCTGTTTTGTTTGAAAGCTTTATCTTGCCATTGGTTATATTGGTATCAGTGCCTGTAGCCGGGGCGGGCGGTGTTGTCGGGTTGGCCGCGATTAATCTGATCTATCCGCAGCCACTGGATATGCTGACCTTGTTGGGCTTCGTGATTTTAATCGGTATTGTGGTCAACAATGCTATTTTGCTGGTGCATCAGTCACAACATCATCTGCGTGAAGACAACATGAGTGTGACCGCGGCAATCAAGGAAGCGACACGCAATAGAATTCGGCCTATTTTTATGTCGACGTTAACATCTGTTTTCGGAATGCTGCCACTGGTGATCTTCCCCGGTGCAGGATCAGAATTGTATCGCGGGCTTGGTTCTGTTGTTGTGGGTGGGTTGTCTTTGAGTGCAATCCTGACTCTGCTACTTGTGCCACCACTTCTTCGGTTAACACTACGAGCTTAACTTGCAAGTATAACCGCAACCGTAATGATTGCCATATCGGCCCGATCGTGGCCATCTAGAAAATACACATCGGCACCCGCTGTGCCTTTGGCAAAGGTGGCGGCAATGCGTGTCGAATTGGTGATCATGGTCGATTTTTTGATGCGCGCCATGCTTCGGCACAAATTAAAGTGGTTGATTCAGTATCCAGACAAACGGTTTGTCTTGGCGCAACGAGTGAGACGACTTTCTCGGCAGTCAGGCGCTTGGCAACCCCAGCAAATTGGTCACAAGTAAGCCCCACTTTTGTTTTGGACCAATTCAATCTGTTTAATGCGGTCGAGTGTATCAGATGCTGCAACAGCAGCCGATAGTAATATTTCTACCATCAAAACAGTTGAAACAACCGAAGGGTAATAATGTGGGCTTTCGGTGGGTGCGAAGAAAACGCGGTCTGCATGTTCCAGAAGCGGTGAGCTGCGTTTGTCAGTGAGGGCAAAGACTTTTGCCTTTCGGGCTTTAGCAAAGGCCGCAGCCTCGATTGAATTTCTCGAGTAAGGCGATACCGACATCACCAACAGCGTGTCATTACTGTCAATCGAGGCTATTGTTTCAAGTGATGTTGGCAAGCCTAGAAGGTTAGAACGTATCCCTGTCAGAGCCATCTCTCCGACTGACGCCATCATCGCGGCCATCCAGTGCATGGAGGAGCCAGAGCCGAGGATATATGTGCGTCTGGATTTCTTTACACTTTGGGCGAATTCTTCAACGACAGATGCGTCTAGAAGTTGTATCGCATGGGCCGTATTTCTTGTTGCAGCCTGCGCGATCCTATCAATCAGCTGGTCACCTTCGCCTAGTGTGGCGGCGCTTTTAAGTGCGTCAGCACGTGTTCCGAATCCTTGGGCTACGAAGTTTTGTTGGAATTCAGCGCGAAAATCCTCGTAACTATTATATCCCACAATACGTGCTAATCGCAACATTGTAGGTGACGCGACATTACAAGAAGTTGCAACGGTTCGCATGGAATCAAGTGCAATTCGTTCAGGGCAATCAAGGGCATAGCGGGCAGCAATTCCAAGTTTCTTGGGCAGCGTAGGCAGTGCTTTGGTCAGGCGTTCGGAAATATCATGCATATCATCCCCATCCCTTTTTTGTAGCAATTGATACATTTTACGAAGGGCAAATACAATTGCAAAGCGTGCCTTAATGTATCAAATGAAATTATAGTTGACAATATGTAACATTCGATACATTTTGAAATACTAGGGATTCTTTACTGTAGGGGATGCAATACTGATGGATGAGCGTGGATTGGCATATCACTTTGCCCATTGGGCCGAGGGATTGAAACCATCAGATATACCCAATGGTGTTCAAATAACGGCACACCGCGCTATGCTTGATACCCTAGCAGTTACACTTACCGGCGCCGCCCATTCTGACATCAAAAATCTTGCCGAAACATGGCCAACCTATGGTGGTGACTGCGGGTTTGCCACAGGCGGTTCGGGGAGTGCAGAAACTGCAGCACTCATAAACGGCGCTGCTGCCCACTTCTGGGATTTTGACGATACAAGTTATACTGGCATTATGCATGGATCCGCCGTTGTTTTTCCCACCATTCTCGCACTAGCACAAGAACTGGGTTCAACCGAGGAGGAGGCTCGTATTGCCTTCATCATTGGTTCGGAAATTACATATGTGCTTGCGGATATTTGCACTCATCAGCATTATTTCGACGGCTGGTGGAGTACGACAACTTTCGGTCTTGTAGGGGCTACTGCGGCGGCCGCACGGTTGTTTGGGTGTGCTATAGAAGAAACAGCGCAGGCAATCGGGCTTGCAGCCGCTGGTGCAGGCGGTGGAAAATCTGTGTTCGGCACGCAGGCAAAACCGTTTCTAGTGGGCGAAGCCGCACAGCGGGCGATAACATTTGCGCGTTTCATAACCAGCGGCCTAACGGGGCCGGCTTCGGCTTTTGACGGGGAAACTGGTTTTTTACACCTGCTGAACAACGATGTGGCAGATTTAAATGAGGCAGAAACATTGGGTCAACGCTGGCGTTTGATCGACCCTGGCTTGTTGGTGAAACGGTATCCAGTTTGTTCGGCCGCACATGCTGCCATAGATGAAATTGCGCGCCTAACTTTCGAGTCTGGTTTAACTCCAGACGATATTGACGTTATCCATATGGAGATACCCAAACTCGTTCGGATCAGTCTTGTTCATGACACACCCAAGACACCGTCAGAAGCCCAGTTCAGTCTGCCATTTGTGGTCGCTTGTGCAATAAGGTATGGTGCTGTGCGCCTGTGTGATTTGAATCTAGACTTTTTGCACTCTTTGGATCAGCAGTCCTTGATGCGGAAAGTTCGGATTAGCGTCGCCGAAGATTTATCAACAGATGCAATGCGCAAGCGGTTTCCTGAAAGCGCACGCGCTGAGATTATATTGAATGACGGGTCCAAACGATCAGGTTTTTGTGGCGAGGCTTATGGAATGCCCACCCGTCCGCTGAGTGACGTGGATTTTCAGGGGAAATTCCAAGATTGCCTAGAATTTGCAGGCTGTCCAGAAGTTGCGGAAGATATTTTTGGACAAGAGGTACTTCGCTTAGCAGCAAGCCTATACGGTAAAGAAGTAGAATATCCAGCAGTACATGCAATTTCCAGAGGAGGTGCCTGTATCTAAAGTTTATAAAAGTAACTACTTACGAAAAACCGACCAAAATAAAATTAAAATTGCCACTTACGATTTAAAATAACAATCTGGTGGCCCAACAAAGGAGAAAAATATGTTAAATATACTATCAAAAAAGATAACAACTGCCGTTGCTTTAGGAGCATTTGCTCTGACTTCTCTACCTGCGCTAGCTGATGTTATTGATGACATCAAAGCACGTGGTACATTGATCGTTGGTGTGAAGGCTGATTACAAACCATATGGGTTTCGTGACACATCAGGCGCGATTATCGGCATCGAGCCTGACCTTGCCAAAGACGTCGCCGACAAGCTAGGCGTGAGCGTCGAGTATGTACCAGTTGTTAGTTCCAACCGCATGCAGTTCCTAGAGCAAGGCAAAGTTGATCTTATGATCGCCACGATGACTGACAAGCCTGATCGCCGTAAAGTCGTTTCAATTGCTGATCCAAACTATTACTCTTCGGGCACCAATATAATGACCCCTAAAAAGTTTGGTTTCAAAGAATGGGAAGATTTACGCGATAAACCTGTTTGCGGTATCCAAGGTGCTTTTTATAATAGACCCGATTCACAATAGGGTCGAATATTTTTAGACACAAGTATCCCCACCCGTTTTGTCAAACTGTTTTCAAATTCATATTTGCGAGTGCTCCGACATTCTTGGCAATCATGTTTTGTTGTTGGTTGTTGCGGTGAATATCCGAAAATATATTGAACTTTTTCATGCGGCCAATACCGTGCTCTACGCCAATGCGTAGTTTTGAATGCCATGTATTGTATTCTTGTTCTTCTTTCGTAAGTGGTTTTTTCTTTGATGTTTTCAGGGGGATTTCCAGTGATGTCCCCAGATATCCTAAATCCCCAAGGGTAAGTATATCAGGGGGCCTATCCACGCGGGTCTCATCATAAATACGCTTGTCATGTTTGCGCCCGTCATGGGCGCATCCAACAGCCAGTATACACTTCTTGTCATCTGTGATGATCTGGTGGGACGCCGTGTGCTTCTTTTTCTTGCCAGAATATTTTGCTTTTCGAGCCGAGGGCTTCCCGGGCCGTTGAACTGGACGCTCAGTACCATCAATCATCAGGTAAAGCAGATCAGCCTTTTCCACTTCCGACAACTTTACTTTACGTTCAGGCATCCGAAAATGGCCTGCCATCAACTCTGTCATGGCTTGAATGCGGCGGCAAACTGTCGGAGAGGATACATTGAATACAAGCCCCATAAAAGCATGGCTGGTATAGGTTCGGTAATACATCAGGCAGAGCAGAAGCTGTTCTGCGAACTCCAGGCGATAGTTCATCCCACCCCCAATCGCACGTTGCCTGTCTTTGCGGGACAGGCGTTTCTCCTCACTTTTCAACCAGATCGGATGAAGTGTCGCAACCAGGGCGTTGAAATCTGTAAGGCGGATGCCCGATAGTCGAAAAAACAATGCAGGTTGTGCACTTAAAATCTTCAAAGCTTTCATAAAATGATACCTCCAGGCACTTCCTCGCATAAAAATAACCTATTGTGAAGCAGGTCTATTTATTGATAAAGGGCTATTATATGGTTCAGAGAATTAAATTTCAAACGATGTTAAGCGTTCTGGCGCTTTCGGTAGCCGGGATCGGGGCGCAGGCAGAAGATGCCCGCCCCAATATCCTGATCCTCATCGCAGATGATATGGGCTATGCCGATGTTGGTGCCTTTGGCAGCGAAATCGAAACCCCCGCAATCGACCAGCTTGCCCAAGACGGCATGACATTTACCAATTTCCACGTCGGCGCGTCCTGCTCGCCCACGCGCACGATGCTGATTTCTGGTGTCGACAACCACCTCGCGGGTCTGGGCAATATGCTCGAAATCCAAGCTGATAATCAGTTTGGCAAGCCTGGTTACGAAGGCCACCTGAACGATAAAGTTGTCACCATGCCGCGCCTTTTAAAGGACGCAGGTTATCACACTTACATGACCGGCAAATGGCATCTTGGCCACGAGCGCGGTTCTATCCCGTTTGATCGCGGTTTCGAGAAATCGTTCATGCTGGGCGAAAGCGGAGCCGACAACTGGGTCGAACAACCCTACGCACCCTTCTATGACCGTGTGCATTATTACGAGGACGACAAACTTGCGAGCCTACCCAAGGAAGACTACTTCTCGTCCAACTTCTACACAGATCGGATGATTGAATACATCGACAGCAATATTGACGATGGCAAGCCCTTCCTTGCGTGGGTTGGCTATCAGGCGATGCATTATCCGCATCAGGCACCCAAGGAATTCATTGACAAATATGACGGCGTTTATGACGATGGTTTTGAGGCGTTGCGCGAAACACGTCTGGCCCGTCAGAAAGAACTTGGCCTTGTTTCGGCCGATGTTGAACTCGACCTTGAGATGAAGAAAACCTCCTATGAACCGTGGCAGATGCCCGACTGGGAAGCGCTTACGGATGAAGAAAAAGCCTTCCGCGCCCGTGAGATGCAGACCTATGCCGGTATGCTCGACAACATGGATGTGAATATCACCAAGCTGCTTGCGCACCTCGAAAAACGTGGTGTTGCGGACAATACCATCGTGATCTTTATGGCTGATAATGGCCCAGATCCGAACCAACTTCCACTGTCTGATGCCTATCGTGAATGGTACAATACCAACTACGACAAGGTCTATATGGAAGACTTCAACGGTGATTTCTCAAGCATGGGTCAAAAGGGCGTTTACGCTGATTATGGTCCGGGTTGGGCGGCGGCCTCTGCAGTTCCGGGGAGCTATTACAAGACCTTCTCAACCGAAGGCGGCTTGCGTGTTCCTTTGATCGTGCGTTTTCCGGGCGTCGTAGAACCCGGGTCACGGGTTGATACGTTCGCCTATGTGCGTGACATCTTGCCAACCGTCCTTGAGATCGCAGGCGTTGATATTCCGGGTCCGGTTTACGATAATCGCGAAATCTATGTGCCGGACGGGATCAGCATGGTACCGGTTCTCAAAAAAGAGGCCGAAAGCGTGCGCGGTGACGACAATCCCGTCGGTTACGAACTGGCAGGGTCCAGTGCTGTGTTCCAAGGGAACTACAAGTTGATGCAAAACTTGGCGCCCAAAGGCAATGGCGATTGGGAACTCTATGACATCGTCGCCGATCCGTCGGAACTGACCGATCTAGCTGATCAGATGCCGGAACTCGTGGAGGAACTCAAAGCTTTCTACGTGTCCTACGCCGAAGAGGTAAATCTTGTTCCGGTGCCGGATGGGTATAACCCGCTTGAACAGACGGTGATCAACGCCAAACGCGGTGGTGCGCACTGATCTACAATGCATTTTCGCCGCCCCTCATTTTGGGGCGGCGTTCACACCGGAATGGGTTTTGTATCGCCATTTACAAAATCTACGTTACTAAAGTTATAAACTCAGGGTTCTTCTGACAATGCCGTTTTATATATCTTTTATATGACCTGTCTAATGATCTTTTGCCAGTTTGCGTGCCAATATATCGACAGCCAAATGCAGGCAAACTGTGAGTACAGCGAGTACGATCAGAGCGGCGAACATCAGGTCGATCTTTACCCGCCCGTTGGCCAGTAGCATCAAATATCCCAAACCTTTGGACGCGCCGACCCATTCGCCGATCACCGCACCGATGGGGGCGTATACTGCGGCCAGCCGCAGGCCTGAACCTAAAGATGGTAGAGCCGATTTGAAGCGTATGTGCCATAAGGTGCGCATGTGTGTTGCACCCATAGTTTTTGCCAAATCAAGATAGCCTACAGGGGTTTTCATCAACCCGTCAAAAAATGCGGATGTGACAGGGAAATAGATGATCAGAACCGCCATGACGATTTTTGACCAGATGCCGTAGCCGAACCAAAGCACGAGAATGGGAGCAAGTGCAAAAACCGGAACCGCTTGGGAAAACACCAGAATAGGGCGCAGAATAGCACGCGCCGATTTAGAGGAGGCCAAATGCAGCGCGGTCAGGATACCAAGCACCGATCCGATGATCATTCCTAAAAGAACTTCCTGTATTGTGACCCATGCATTTTCGGCGATCAGCGCATGGTAGAACCACATTGCTTTGGCGACTTTTAAGGGTGGTGGCAGAATAAAGGATGGCACGCCCGTGATGATGACCAGTAATTGCCATACGGCCACAAGAACGATGGCGGAAAGAATCCCGTGTTTCCAAGTCATGCCGCCCCCTTGCGCAAAACGCGAAACAGGGCCGTTTGGCAAGCTATGGTTAAGGGGGCGTCGAATGCCCTGACAGGAAGCGTTTTGGGCATTTCCATTGGGATCAGGCCCTGGGGCTGCATGATATAGCCTTTATGGGCTAGACGTGCGGCCTCGGCCGGGTCGTGGGTGACCAGTAAAACCGTGCGCTCTTTGAGTAACGCGAAGGTTAGTTCTTGCATCTCGGCGCGTGTTTTGGCGTCAAGGGCTGAAAACGGTTCATCCAGCAGGATCACGGGGCGGTTTTCCATCAAAGTACGCGCAAGGGCTACGCGTTGGCGTTGGCCACCGGACAAGGATGCAGGTTTTTTGGTGTCGTGACCTGACAAACCGACGCGCGAAATCATGTCAAAGATGCGTTTATCGTTTGGTTTTTCGCCGCGCAACCGTGCTCCGATGCCGACATTTTCAGCCACACTTAACCAGGGGAACAACAAATCGCTTTGCGCCATATAAGCGACGCGATCAGTTAGGGGGCGGTTGTCGCTTGTTGTGATTGTGCCGTCAAAATCAACATAAGTCTTTAGGCCAGCGATCAGTCGCAAGACAGTTGATTTGCCAACCCCTGAGGGGCCAAGCAAACATGTCCATTGGTTTGGGCGAATATCCAAGGTAATTGGCGCGAAAAGTGTGAGACCATCAATCGTTGCTGTCCCTTCCAGTTTTATGCCAAGCGATGCTGTCATGTGCCGCGCATACCCATATCCCAAAATCCGATCTCTAACCGTGTGGCGGTTTCAAACCTTTCGGTCAGCTTTGCCCAACGCGGCGTGGATGTATAATCCGTTCCCAATCGGGACAGGATAGCGTGATCAATCAGGCGCCCGATTTTGGCGCATGCCTGTTGGTAATCTTTTCCTGCATAAGCCGTAATCCAATCGTCATAAATTGGAGATGTTTTTTTATCAGCCAACCATGCTCCGATTTCACCGTAACCTAAAACGCATGGCGCAAGTGCGGCGAGCAGATCAAGAAAATCGCCTGAATATCCAGCATCCAGCACATAGCGTGTGTATGCCAGATTTTCGGTTTCTTCTGCTGTGTTGGACAGCTGTTCTTCGGATATGCCGAATTGCGCACAAGTTTGCACATGCAGCTGCATTTCATCATTCACCAGTGTGTTTAAAGTGGCCGCACAGATTTTCATTTCATCAAGTGTATCGGCTTTGGCTGCGGCCAAACCCCATGCGCGGGCAAAGTGGATAAGAAATAGACCCGATTCACAATAGGGTCGAATATTTTTAGACACAAGTATCCCCACCCGTTTTGTCAAACTGTTTTCAAATTCATATTTGCGAGTGCTCCGACATTCTTGGCAATCATGTTTTGTTGTTGGTTGTTGCGGTGAATATCCGAAAATATATTGAACTTTTTCATGCGGCCAATACCGTGCTCTACGCCAATGCGTAGTTTTGAATGCCATGTATTGTATTCTTGTTCTTCTTTCGTAAGTGGTTTTTTCTTTGATGTTTTCAGGGGGATTTCCAGTGATGTCCCCAGATATCCTAAATCCCCAAGGGTAAGTATATCAGGGGGCCTATCCACGCGGGTCTCATCATAAATACGCTTGTCATGTTTGCGCCCGTCATGGGCGCATCCAACAGCCAGTATACACTTCTTGTCATCTGTGATGATCTGGTGGGACGCCGTGTGCTTCTTTTTCTTGCCAGAATATTTTGCTTTTCGAGCCGAGGGCTTCCCGGGCCGTTGAACTGGACGCTCAGTACCATCAATCATCAGGTAAAGCAGATCAGCCTTTTCCACTTCCGACAACTTTACTTTACGTTCAGGCATCCGAAAATGGCCTGCCATCAACTCTGTCATGGCTTGAATGCGGCGGCAAACTGTCGGAGAGGATACATTGAATACAAGCCCCATAAAAGCATGGCTGGTATAGGTTCGGTAATACATCAGGCAGAGCAGAAGCTGTTCTGCGAACTCCAGGCGATAGTTCATCCCACCCCCAATCGCACGTTGCCTGTCTTTGCGGGACAGGCGTTTCTCCTCACTTTTCAACCAGATCGGATGAAGTGTCGCAACCAGGGCGTTGAAATCTGTAAGGCGGATGCCCGATAGTCGAAAAAACAATGCAGGTTGTGCACTTAAAATCTTCAAAGCTTTCATAAAATGATACCTCCAGGCACTTCCTCGCATAAAAATAACCTATTGTGAAGCAGGTCTAATATATAATCTTGCTTCAGATAATGAAGATATGCTGATTTTGGCAATGTGCCATCGCCCAGACCTTGCACGAACCCATGGCGGGTATAAGCCTGCCACGGGGTTTTAGCCGCCTTACGCCAAAGGGCGAAAGCATTACCGTATGTATGGTTTTCCGACATTATTGAGCGTTCAGATCAATCGCCATGTCCGACACGGGGCGCACGGATTTTATCATACCTGTTTCTGCCAGAAAGGCCTCATAACGGGCATAACGACCTTCATCCAAAGCAGATGGGCGCAAGGCGAAACGCGCGATTGTGTCGGCCCATGCTTTTTCGTTCAAAGCGTCTTGCAACTCTTTTGATGTTGCGGAAAATATCTCCCAGCTTTCAACCGGGTGGTTCACGATGAACTGTGTGGCTTTTTCCGTGGCGGCTAGGAAACGCTTGATTTTATCCGCGTCCATCGTTGCCGGGTTGGCGACATAAATCAATTCGTCATATGAGGGGATCCCTTCTTCTTCGATGTAGAAACATTTGCCTTCATGGCCTTCGATTTCCATCTGGTTTAGTTCGAAATTACGGTATGCCCCGATCACGGCGTCAACCTGTTTTGACATCAAAGCAGGCGACAATGACCAGTTTACATTGACCAATTCAACATCGCTTAAGGTCAGGCCGTTGGTCTTCAGGATGGTTCCGAGTAGGGCCTCTTCGACGCCTGCAACCGAAAAGCCTACTTTGCGGCCCTTAAGGTCTGCGATGGTTTTGATGGGGCCGTCTTTGAGGACCAGCAAACAGTTCAACGGGGTCGCAACTAATGTGCCGACACGTTTCAGGGGCAGGCCTTCAGCGACTTGAAGATGCAATGATGGCTGGTAGGAAACCGCCAGATCGCCTTTGCCTGCGGCAACCAGTTTTGGTGGGTCGGCAGGATCGGCGGGGGCTATGATTTCAACTTCCAAATTTTGGTCTGCGAAATAACCGTTTTCCTGCGCGACAATAATCGGCCCGTGATCGGGATTGATGAACCAGTCCAAAAGCAGGGTCATTTTATCGGCTGCATATGTGGGGGCCGCGATGCTGAGCATCAGTAAAGTTGCAAATATACGCATGTGTTTTTCCTTTGCGTTAAGTGTTTCCCAAGGCGGCCAGAACAATCTGACCGTCCCATGTTTGATTTAATAAGGTGGCTGCCTGCCATGCGCGCAAACCGCTTTTGCAGCACAGTACCGCACGTTGGTCGGAGCCAGGTTTTGGGCCGTTCGGGCCAAAATCGTTGACGGTTTGACGCAAGGCTGTTGGTGTAACAGGAGCGGGGGCCTCGTCTATGCCGCGCAATTCCACCACAAAATCATTGGATGTGATGTCTGAGGCTGCTATGAAGTGAAATTGTGCACCCGATGGTTCAGGGGCTGTGTCAAAGCGAAAACCGGAGGATCGAAAACCTTGCGCGTCGAATTGAGAGATTTGTCCCAAAGGTGAGGGCGTAAGTTGCAGTAAAACCGATAAGGCCATTTGTGCCTGCATCGCCCCGATGATGCCAACGACAGGGCCCAAGACGCCTGCGGTGGCACAACTTGCTGCGCGACCAGGTAGATCAGGAAAGACGGCGCGTAAGCTGGGTGCGTTTGCACAAAACCCACCTACATAACCTGCAAGGCCCAGAACAGAGGCGCTGACCAGCGGGGTGTTCAGGGCAAGGCAAGTGTCCGACAGGATGTAGGAGGCGGCAAAGCTATCGGCGCAATCCAGAACCAGACCAGCAGGCCCGACAAGGGTACTTACGTTTGTGGGATCAAGCGTGTCGACAATGGGTGTGATACGGCTTTCGGGGTTCAGGTTTTGCAGGGCTTTTGCAGCGACTTTTACCTTGGGCAGGCCGATGCTACTCTGGCCGAACAGGGTTTGGCGGTGTAGATTGCTTTCATCCACAATGTCGGGATCAACCAGCGTGATCTGCCCGATGCCTGCCCCTACAAGATACTGCAAAACGGGTGACGCCAAACCGCCAGCACCGATGACCAGCACATGTGCATCGTGCAATGCTTTTTGCCCTGCTTCGCCAACTTGCGGCAATATCATTTGACGCTCATATCGGTTCATCGGGTTACCTTGATCCATTCGATTGCCCGTATTTCGGGTGCGGAGTTCAAGGTGATGTCAGTGACAACGGAAACGATGTCCGCGCCTGCTTTAAGCACGCCTTTGGCGCGGTCAACCGACATGCCGCCAATCCCCACAAGTGGTATATCTCCGATGTGCTGTTTCCATTCGGTAACCCGCTCCAAGCCCTGTTCATGCCATTTCATTTTCTTCAGGATAGTTGGGTATACTGGACCAAGAGCGATGTAATCGGGGGTGTGGGACAGGGCGCGGTCAAGTTCTGCTTCATCATGAGTACTTAAACCGATGCGCAGGCCTGCCCGTTTGATTGCAGCCATGTCTGCGGCATCCAAATCCTCTTGCCCCAGATGGATAAAATCGCACCCTTCATCCAGCGCGATTTGCCAGTAATCATTAATCACAAGCGTGCAGCCTGCATCCGCACAAAGCTTCTTGGCAGTGCGAATATCGGCGCGTACCACATCTTCGGTTTGATCTTTGATGCGTAATTGCACCAGCTTTACACCTAATGGCAGCATACGGGGCAGCCAATGGGCGCGGTCAAAAATCGGGTAGAAGGGGTCAAGTGTCATGTCAAAAACGCCTTTCCAATGACAGGGGTGGAAGGTGTTGCCATGTCGCGCGGTTCCATCGGGTCGGCAGCAGCAGCGGTTTGCCCTGCGTCGACGGCTAATGCCATGGCCTTGGCCATCTGGACCGGATCACCCGCTTTGGCAACAGCGGTATTCAATAGCACGGCATCATAGCCCAATTCCATCGCTTCTGCGGCATGGGACGGCAGGCCGATGCCTGCATCAACCACAAGGGGGGTATCGGGGAAATATGCCCGCAGACTGCGTAGCCCTTGCAGATTGTTCAGGCCTTGACCTGATCCGATCGGAGCACCCCACGGCATGAGAACTTTGCAGCCTGCGTGCAACAGCTTATCGGCTACAACCAAATCCTCGGTGGTATAGGGAAAGACTTCAAATCCATCTTGCATAAGGATTTTAGCGGCTTCCACCAGTGCAAACACATCGGGTTGCAAGGTGTCGGTGTGGCCGATGACCTCTAGCTTGATCCAAGGTGTGTTGAAAACCTCGCGGGCCATATGGGCGGTGGTGACGGCCTCTTTTACGGTATAGCACCCAGCGGTGTTGGGCAGGATGTGAACGCCTAAGTTGCGGATTAATGACCAAAAATCCTGCCCGGCCTGATCGCACCCGCTTTCACGGCGCAAAGACACGGTGGCAACACTTGCACCCGAGATTTTGAAAGCCTCGGCCAGAATCTTAGGTGAGGGATATTGTGCGGTTCCGAGCATCAAAGGGGTTTCAAGTGTTTTGCCGTAAAATACTCGCATGCAGTTAACCCCCTTGCATCGGCGCAAGAATTTCAAGCCTGTCGCCGTTGGACAAGGTGCAGGTCTTGCGCTGGGTGGTGGGAACGAATTCTTCGTTCAGGGCGGTTGCGACTGTGGCATCAACAAATCCCAGCTCTATCAAAGCGTCAAACAAATTGGTCGCAGCGAGTTTCTGCGTTGCGCCATTTATATTTACATCAATCTTCATCCATCAGCTCCGAACGTGTGCCATTAAGAATAAAATCTGCCGTCATGCGGGCCACAGCGGGAGCCAAAAGAAAGCCGTGACGATATAATCCGTTGGCGTAAACTACAGGGCCGCGCTTGCGGATGTGCGGCAGGTTATCGGGGAAAGCGGGGCGGGCATCGACGCCGATTTCCAGAATTTCTGCCTCGCCAAAAGCTGGGTGCAGTGCATAGGCGGTGGACAAAAGTTCAAGCATGGAACGCGCCGTGATGCGATACCGATCCACGCTTTCGATCATTGTGGCCCCCAGCATGAAAACCCCGTTGTCGCGCGGCACGATGTAAATCGGTATGCGCGGGTGCAACAGTCTGATTGGGCGCGATAGGGAGACATCGGGGCATTTCAGGATTAGCATCTCACCCTTGACCCCGCGCAAATCAGTTAGCGCGTCCGAGGCAGACAAGCCGCGACAGTCAATCGTTTTTGCACCTTGGTCGGGAAGTGTCGTCTGAACGGAAACACCGTTCTTTTGCAGGTTTTGGGATAATGAGGTCAATGCATCGCGTGGGGATAAATGGGCCTCATTTGCAAAGAATAACCCTGTGTTAAAGCGGTGTTCCAGATCGGGTTCTAGTTGTGCGATTTTATCCGCATCTACTTGCCGAGAACCATCTGTGCGGCGCGCGAAGCGTTTTAATTCGCCCCCGTCACGATCCAGTGCCAGCACTAAAGAGCCATTGCGGCTCACGCCACTGGCGTGTTTGTCCCACCAGTTGGCTGCTTCTTGCCCCAAACGCACCACAGGTTCTTCTGCTGTTTCACCTTCGCAATACGGTGCAAGCATGCCACCGGCCCACCATGAACAGGCGTGTTCACCGATAGCAGGTTCGCGGTCATAAAGCTGTACCTTACCACCGCGCGCAGTGATTTCTGTGGCCATGCAAAGCCCCATGACGCCCGCGCCTATGATGGATACCTCCATGATCTAGCCCCAAACCGCGTGAAAATGATGCACAGGGCCGTGACCAGATCCAATGTGCAAGTCATCCGCTGCAGCAATCGCGTCTTGCAAGTAGCGATGGGCTTTGCGTACGGAAGTTTCCAAATTACACCCTTTCGCCATATTGGCCGCAATGGCTGATGATAATGTGCAACCAGTGCCATGGGTGTTTTGCGTCGGAATTCGTGGAGCATTAAAGATAACGGTGCCCGTTGAGGTGACCAAAAGGTCTGTACAAATGTCCCCCTTTGCATGCCCGCCTTTCATCAAAACAGCCTTTGACCCCAAAGCAAGAAGGGCATCGCCTTGGGTTTGCATAGCGTCTGGATTATCGGTTTCCGGTTGATCCAGTAAAATGGCGGCTTCGGGCAAGTTTGGAGTTAGCAGCGTGGCCATGGGTAATAGATTTTTAATAAGGGATGAAACTGCTTTGGGCTGCAACAGGGCATCACCGGATTTAGCTACCATCACGGGATCCAAAACAATCGGGCCGTTGAAATCTTGTAAGTGCGCTGCGACTGCTCTGATGATTTCAGGTGATGACAGCATGCCGATCTTGATCGCGTTCACTGTCAGATCATCCAGAACCGCTTTAATTTGTGCGCTGATTATATCAGCATCAATCTCTTGAATAGCCGTTACGGTTCGTGTGTTTTGTGCGGTGACTGCGGTGATGACACTTGCGCCATAGACCCCCAAAGCACTGAAGGTTTTCAGGTCGGCCTGAATGCCGGCGCCACCGCCGCTGTCTGATCCTGCAATTGTGAGTGCAATGGCTGTCACTGCATATTCCCCTAGCTACGTGACCAAGGTTGTTTGAAATGGGGAGCGGGTGACTTTGCTTTGCGTCATGACCGTTCCCTACGCCGATTATCCCGGATCAGGTTCGATGGGTTTATGCAATTGCATGTCTCAGCCTGTCGTTCAGGCTCCCCAACGGTTTCATGTGTTGTTTAGGATAATCCTGATCCGTGTGCAAGTAGCCCTGAAATGGCTTTAGTTGTTCTATTTAAACCGACCAAAACTTGGGTTGCCTGCTTTTCGACCCTAACGTTGAGTTTGCAAAGCTTTATCTCCGATAATATTGCTTTCAAACGGCGCACTATATCACTATCAGTGATGACTGAATTGTTTTTCAGCAGTTGGCATCGCCGCAGCACTATCGATTAAATCCAATAAGCTTTTGGTAGATATCGAGGTATCCCTAATCCGGAAAGAATTGGAACGGCGAGGTGGGCGGGGTCATTGATTGAGTTTGTTTTTTAATAACCCGCTACACTTTGATGTACTCAGGGCGCAATGGGTTGGGCGCATTATTTGTAAAAATGAAGTACCGATAGGAACAGAACCATTTTTTGAAATGAACTGTCAGAGGAGTTTGACTGGGTTTTTAATGACCCTTTTTTACTCTGCAATGGATAGTATTAGTTTGTTTGACGACCACCCTGAAGGATAGCCATCATGTAAAGAGTATTTATTAGCCGCCGTTTGTGTTGGCCAGTGCCGGTTGTGCGAACGGATTGGCTTCCTTAGTCAAATCCTTTGCGCCAGTTCCCGGCATCAACTCAAATCCAAGGTCAAACTGATCAAGAACCGATGCCAACTGATCTAGAACGCTGACATCGCCTTCAGACTTGGCTGTACCATCCTTGATCAAGTCTAGAAGCCGGACTTCGCCTACCATGACTTTTTCCAAATCGGAACGGTTGATTTCAACGCTTAGGGTCGGGTCTTCGTCCAAGTAACCCACAATATAAGTCAAAGTCGCGTTGCTCATCTCGATCACAATCTTTTCGTCCCGGTCAGGGATGCTCAGATTGACGGTAAAGTTCATTTCAGCAGCTTTTTCGCTGTTCACACGAATACCCAGAAAGTCGAGCCACATAGAGGTAGGCATAGCTTTGATTGTGTCTGGGCCAGTGGTTTCAAGTGTGGCTCCTTCTGGTATACCATTGCGCAGCTCATAAGCCGCAGCCAAAAACGAATTCCGCACTGATGGGCTTTCTTTCTGATAGCCGATCTGTTCGAACGCATCAGCCAACAAATCCTTGGCAGCCTGATTCTGTGTTTCCGCATAGACCAGTTTGTTCAGAATTTCTGTTGCTTCCAGATATTTACCAGTGTCGTAAAGCTCCTGACCTTTTTTCAGGATAGGGTCTGCTCCACCCATCATTTCAACATAAAGCGGTGCAGAATCTTTAGGAGATAACGGCACCAAGGTTGTGGGGTTTCCATCCCAGTATCCCAGATATCGGTTAATTACCGCACGAGAATTGTGTTCGACCGAACCATGGTAGCTGCGGGCTGACCATTGGTTTTGTAGGCTCTTTGGTACATCATAGACATTATGTACTTCGTTGACAGTGACGCCCTTGTTGGCAAGATTCAAAACACCGTTATTCAAGTTTGCGTAAGTGTCACGCTGTGAGCGCATAACTTCCTGAATGCGTTCATTACCCCAACGTGGCCACGAGTGAGATGCGAACATCACATCGGCATCTTGACCAAATTTATAAAGAGCTTTGTTGATGTGTTTTGACCAGCTTAAGGCGTCGCGTACAAGTGCGCCACGAAGAGTGTAGATATTGTGAATGGTGCCGGTGACGTTTTCCGCAGCCCAAAAAGCCTTGAGGTCGGGGAAATATGTGTTCATCTCGGCAGGCGCTTCAGTACCCGGAGTGTTCTGGAAAATCATCTTAACACCGTCGACAGTGATCTCTTCAAAGTCATCAACGACATATTTAGTTGGCTCGATTAAGCCGGTAGTTCCAGAGGAGATATTTTTGCCGATGGATTGATCAACATGGCCTTCAGGGCCGCGCGGCAGCAAAACGCCATATTGAAAAAATAGACGCCGGTTCATCGCGTTGCCTGCATAGACGTTTTCGGATACGGCATGCTCCATAAAGCCTGCCGGTGCAATAACTTGCACCCCATTGGCTACATCTTCATCACTGATAACACCGCGAACTCCGCCATAATGATCCGCATGGGAATGTGAATAGATGACGGCTTTGACAGGGCGTTCGCCAACGGTATCATTTACGAGCTTTAACGCTGCTGCCGCTGTTTCTTTTGAAGCAAGCGGATCAAAAATAATCCAACCTGTATCGCCTTTGATGAAACTGATGTTTGACAGATCGAAGCCACGCACCTGATAAATTTGGCCTTCCAATATTTCATATAGGCCGTAGTTCATATTCAAGACAGCCTGACGTTGCAGTGATGGGTGAATACTGTCGAATTGCTGATCTTTCAGCAGAAATTCATAGCTTTCCATATCCCACGCAACGGCACCGTCTTCTTTCAATATCTGTTTGTAATCCGGGACGGCAAGCAGCCCACGTTGGCTTTCCTCAAAGTCACGTTTGTCTTCAAACGGTAGTGAATTTCGCATTTTATCTTGAAATTCTATGGTGAATTGTGAGGGTTGCTTGCCCTTCGGATCGAAATGATCTTGTGCAAACGCAACGCTGGCGGTCAGCGCAAGCAACGACCCGAACAGGGCTGTTTTTAATATTGGGATCAGTGTTTGTTGTTGTACCATTTAAAGGGGTACTCCTATTTATGTTATAAAATTAAGCTCTAGCGGAAGCAGCATTGGGGATAGAGACATCTTTCGCGCGGGTTCAGAAATTATCTTCTATAAAACAACAGCGCAAATTATGTTGTTGGCCAAGGCCTGTTAACTTCAGAATATCTTTTGAATTCTCCTAATCCTTACTACACGATTCCACATAGGCGCATAAATACAGTGTTGATTATCCGCAGGAAGTACGAACATGTTTGTACAACATTGTAACTGGTTGTTTTGCATGTTATTGTTGCAAGCATTGCGGGTAGCATTGCCTGCCAATGAACCATTCGGAGCCAATGCTTAGTGAACAACTCACCATCAGGGCAATATCTTGCTGATCCACTTCTCCCAGATGCAATCCGAGCGCAGTTGGATCGTATACTGCGAAGCCAGGATTATCAGTCTACAGATCAGCGGCGTGACTTTCTTCGATTCGTAGTTGATGAGACGCTTGAAGGTCGGAGTAAGTTTCTGAAAGGTGTGACTATTGCATTGTCTGTCTTCGGGCGTGACGCAAGTTTTGACCAACAAACCGATCCCGTTGTCCGTCTTGAAGCTCGTCGCCTACGTAAAGATTTAGATAGCTACTATGCAGGCCCTGGCCGGTGGGACAAAATTCGTATCTCAATACCGAAGGGTGGGTACACCCCCCAGTTTGATTTGCAGGAAAATTCGCAACCTGCCGATCAAGATACACAATCTTCTGAATCATCTCGACCCACTTTACTACCTCATACTAAGCGACGCGCTTCGTTGATATACACAGCTATAATAACCTGCCTTGCCTTAGTACTTGCAATGTCTTGGTACATCATATCACCAGATCAATCTGGAAGTGGGTTTCCCCTGCGGCAGGGTGCAGCAGAGCTAGACCTTCCAAAAGGGCCGATAATTGCCGTTCTGCCGTTCCAGTATAATGGTGATGATCCTGAACGCCAATATATTTCAGTTGGCATTACCCAGCAGATCACAACCGAGTTAATCAGATTTCGCGACCTGTGGGTACTACCGCTTGGTGCTATACAGCAGCTACAACCCAATGCTCTCAACCCGCAAACGCAGGCCGAAGAACTTGGGGCGGATTTTGTACTTGAGGGTAGTATTCTTGAGCAGAACGGAATTGTTAACTTTACCGCACGATTGATCGACTTGAAGGCCGCGCGTTATATCTGGGTTCGCAGCTATAGTGCGGATGTAACGCCTACCAGTATTTATGCTGCCCAAGATAAGATTATCCACGATGTTGTCGGGAACTTAGCTGGTAAATACGGCATTCTTGCAAAAGATGCGGTGGAGAATGCCAAACGAAAAGCACCTGAACACCGCGATGCCTATGATTGTGTATTACGGTACTACAGCTATCAAATTGCAATCAGACTGGATCAGCACAGTATCATAAAATCCTGTATCGAGCGGGCCACAGTTCTTGATCCAAACTACGCAGAAGCTTGGGCTGTTCTCTCAAATTTACTAATGCAGGAAATTCGTTTTGATCTTGAAGATGATAAGGCAAAATCTTTAAGCCTAGCTAAAAATGCTGTAAAGCGTGCAATCGAACTTGATCCGCAGTCCTCTGAAGTCTATCTGATGCGATCAAACCTCTTGTTTGCATCCGGTGATATAACAGGATTCAAAACCGACGGGGAAACGGCATTGATGTTAAACCCTAACAATAGCACGACCTTGGCGCATTATGGTATGCGTTTGGCATTTAGTGGCTCATGGGAAGAGGGGTTGTTGTTGATGGATAAGGCTATTGCGCTCAACCCTATCCACCCATATTGGTATTTTTTTCCTGAAGTTTTTTATAGATATTCCAAAGGGGAATATAATCAAGCTTTGGTCGTATTAAACAAGATAGACATGCCAAACTTCTTTTGGGTACAATTATGGCAGGCTGCAATTCATGGGCAACTGGGAAATGAAGAACAAGCACGTACAGCCATTGAGAAATTACTTGGACTGAAGTCTGATTTCAGTAAGAAAGCGGCAGGTATTATTAGTATTTGGCAGTTGGAAGAAGATCTTGAAAATCAAATTAAACAGGGCCTACGCAAGGCGGGGCTTGATCTGCCGATATAATTACAATGAATACAGACAAAAAGATAAGATCATGAACTTACAGCAATTGATTGACTAGGTTATCGATACAAAGTGCATGCCATGAAAGTCTGTTTCTTGCCAACTGATCGTCGTTGATCCACTTCGTGTAAATGTCCGCTTCTTTAATTGGATGACATTCTAACTTTGCGCGTACATACAAAATATACATAATTTGGGGTTATGTTAATTGCGGCACTCTTCAATACTTGTGCAGCTACTGATACCTTTTCACAACATGTTGCGGTTTGTTCGTGTAAAAATATTTGCCTCACTGATCTCTACACATTAATTGATAGCTGCCTTAAACGGTCAGCGCTAGTTTTGCATGCTTAGCTGCCGCTGTCAGTTGTAGAACGAAAGTGCTGGGCATGGTCCGCAGGCGCCATTCGGAAAGGTCCATCGCATTCCATGGGAAAAGCGTGGTTTTGGTATTAACCGGAGCTACAGCTGTCCTATTGGAAACGCAGGTGTAGTCAGAGGAACTTGACGATTTCGAGATCGCATCATAATTTTGCAAAATGACGATTAAAAACCCATTCAAATATTTCAAAACATCACCCGAAATCATCCGCTTGGCTGTTATGTATTATGTGCGCTATCCGCTGATATTACGGCAAGTCGAAGACATTTTTCCTGAGTGGAGCATCGATATCAGCCATGAGACTATCCGTTTCTGGTGGAATAAGTTTGGGCCTGAGTTTGCAAAAGGTATTCGCAAGAAAAGGATAGGACTTCATTCCAATTGGCGTTGGCATATCGGCGAAGTTTTTGTAAAAGTTAATGGCCAAACATTTTATTTGTGGCGCGCTATCGATCATGAAGGTGAAGTTTTGGAATGCTATGTATCTAAGTGCCGTGATAAAAGAACTGCTTTGACTGAGTGGCGCCAACTTTGTGTGGCGTAGAGATGTGCTTGTTGGGAACTTTGAGACTGGTAAAAATCCCTGTGAATGAGATGGCACGTGTTTTGAAGCACTGCCGTTCGACGATTTTCCGGGAAATTATACCAATGAACATAGTATCTGACTCATTTTCAGGGTTCCCTTGGCGCGGAATATGTGAATCAATGTCCCGACAAACATGGGGGATATTATGGGTGCAGCGATACCACTTCGAGATGACTTTGACGGCGACAGACTTCGCAGACTGGCGCGGTCGAGCCGTGACAGCGATCAGACGCGCCGCCTTCTGGCACTGGCGTCAATTTATGACGGCGGTCGGCGGACCGCAGCGGCGCGGATCGGCGACGTGACACTACAGATTATTCGTGACTGGGTGATGCGGTTCAACGTGGACGGAGCAGACGGGTTGATCACGCGCCGGTCTGTCGGGCCAAAACCAAAGCTGACAGCAGAACACCGCCGGGCGCTTGCGGAGATGGTGGAGCGCGGCCCAACCCCCGCGATCCACGGCGTGGTGCGGTGGCGGCGCTGCGATCTGGCGCGCTGGCTCTGCGAAGAGTTTGGCGTTTCAATCGCCGAGGGCACGGTGGGGCGGGTTCTGCGCGAGATGGGTTACCGGAAGCTCTCCGCCCGTCCGCGCCACTACGCGCAGGACGGGGACGCGATTGTTGCGTTTAAAAAAACTTTCCCGCCGAGGTGGAAAAGATCAGGGCCGGTCTGGCCCCAGGCGTAGAAATCGAGCTCTGGTGGCAGGACGAAGCCAGGATAGGTCAAAAAAACAAGATCACGCGACGGTGGGCCAAACGTGGAACCCGACCCAGTGCGCCGCACGATCAGCGAACCCAATGGGCCTATATTTTTGGCGCGATCTGTCCAGCAAAAGGCAAGGGTGCCGGACTCGTCATGCCGTACTGCGACACACATGCAATGGACGCCCATCTCGCCATCATCAGTGGTGAAGTCGGCCCCGGTGCCCACGCTGTAATTCTCGTCGATCAGGCCGGGTGGCATACAACGCCCAATCTCGACGTTCCCGAGAACATCACCCTCCTGCCGCTGCCGCCCCGATCCCCGGAACTGAACCCCCATGAAAATATTTGGCAATTCATGCGCGATAACTGGCTCTCCAACCGTGTATTCAAAGACTACGACGACATTGTCACCCATTGCTGTGAGGCTTGGAACAAGCTCATGAACCAACCTTCGCGCATTCGATCAATCGGTATGCGAGATTGGGCGCATAGGTTGTAGGCCACGCTCGTTGGTATTAGACGTAATAATTTTTCTAACCTGATTTGCCGAAATGTGACGACTACTATGGTGCAGTAGCTCAACTGAAGGCAGCGCAAACTGATCAAACATCCTAATGGCCCTATGCCCACGTTGCTGTAAATTCCGGCCATTATTTGGAACAAATCACGGCTATATAATATTATCTATAATTATTTGACATTTGCTAATAATTTCCCATAAACAATCTATAAAATAATAACCTGCGATAAATGCCACTCATCGCGGTCAACAAAACAAAAGGTGGATCGATGCTGGACAATCTGGAAATACGCAATAATTGGACACGCGTAGAAGCTGATGCGTTATATCGCCAACCTTTGAATGATCTGTTATTTCTAGCTCATACCATTCACCGTAAATATTTTGACCCCAATCAAGTGCAACGCAGCAAACTGCTGAGCATTAAAACCGGGGGCTGTGTCGAAGATTGTGCTTATTGCAGCCAATCCGCACGAAACGGCGCACAGCTTTCCGCAAGCAAGATGATCGAAGTGGAACGGGTTTTGTCCGAGGCCCGCAAAGCCAAGGAAAACGGTGCGACACGCTATTGCATGGGAGCCGCTTGGCGGGGACCGAAAGATCGCGACATGGCGGCCCTTGAAGCGATGGTTGAAGGTGTCAAAGCCATGGGAATGGAAACCTGCATGACTTTGGGTATGCTGGAAGACGATCAGGTGTTGCGCCTGAAAGATGTCGGGCTGGACTATTATAACCACAACATTGATACCTCCGAACGCTATTACTCCGAGATTATCACAACCCGAACATTCGCAGATCGGATTGACACGCTGAACCGTGTCCGCGAGGCAGGCATCAAGGTTTGTGCAGGCGGTATTGTCGGTATGGGCGAACAGCAGATGGATCGCGTCGATATGCTGGTCACATTGGCAACACTGGAAGCGCATCCCGATAGCGTACCGGTGAATATGCTGATCCCGATTGCTGATACACCGCTGGCAAATGTGACACCGCTGGATCCGATTGAATTTGTCCGCACAGTGGCCCTTGCGCGTATCTTGATGCCCAAAACCCATGTGCGCCTGTCTGCCGGACGCACGGAGATGAGCGACGAAATGCAGGCGATGTGTTTCTTTGCCGGAGCCAATTCGATTTTTGTTGGTGATACTTTACTGACCGCCGATAACCCAGATGAAGACAAGGATGCCGCTTTATTCAGCCGCTTGGGTATTACGGCCATGGCAGTTGGATGTGATGGCGCAAGGTGATCGGGTTTGGCGCACATGAAAATGCGCTTGAGGCGCTTAAAACCAGAGGGCGGTATCGGGCTTTGGCACCCCGTATGGGGTATGATTTTGCCTCGAACGATTATCTCGGGCTGGCCAATTCAGATATTTTGCGAAAGGCCACAATCGCAGCGCTTGAACGCGGGATTGGCTTGGGCGCGGGCGCGTCGCGTTTGTTGCGTGGCAATGATCCCGAACATGAAATGTTGGAAGTTGAGGCCGCTGCGTTTTTTGGCACGGAGAAGGCATTGTTTTTCGGTGGTGGCTTCGTCGCAAATACCGCGATTTTCAGCACTCTGCCCAGACACGGGGACTTGATTGTCCACGATGCATTAATCCACGCCAGCGCCCATGACGGCATGCGCTTGGGGCGGGCACAAACTGTCGCTTTTAACCATAATGACGTGATCCATGCCGAAGCTGTGATCACTGCATGGCGTGCTCAAGGCGGGACTGGCCGCATCTGGTTGGCCTTAGAGACCGTTTACAGTATGGATGGCGATCTTGCACCGATCAAGGATCTTGTTGCATTGGCACAGTCTCATGATGCTGTTCTGGTGGCTGATGAGGCCCATGCGACAGGGGTTTTTGGCCCACAAGGTCGTGGGTTGTTACATGCATATGAAAGACAGGCTGATATCATCACATTGCATACATGCGGCAAGGCATTGGGCGTTTCCGGTGCGTTGGTTTGTGGTGCAACACCCTTGATTGACACATTGATTAACAAGGCGCGCGGGTTTATTTTTGCCACCGCCCCTTCGCCTTTGACGGCAGCATTGGTTCGCGCAGCACTGCACGCCTTGCAACAGAAACCGTCACCCAGTAATGCACTTGCAAAACATATCGCACATGCAAGCGCAGAAGCCGTTCAAAAATGCGGCCTTGCCACACCGCAATCACAAATCATTCCCGTTGTTATCGGGGATGACAAACATACCATGGCCGTGGCCAGCCGGATGCAGGCCCGAGGGTTTGACGTGCGTGGCATTCGCCCGCCCACGGTGCCGCGTGGTACTGCACGGCTCAGAATTTCCATTACGCTCAACACATCATCCGCAGAAATCAGCGCTATGTTTTCCGCTCTTGCCGAAGAATTGGAAAGGCGCGCCGATGTCTAATGCAACCCCCAATGCCATCATTGTCACGGGCACGGATACCGGCATCGGCAAAACCATTTTTGCAGCCGGGTTGACCCAGGCCTTGGGCGCAACATATTGGAAACCCATTCAGGCAGGTTTATCTGATGAAACCGACAGTGAGGTGGTTGCACGCCTGTCCGGACAACCAACCCTGCATGAGACATACCGCTTAAATCTCCCAGCCTCGCCACATTTATCTGCCGAAGCCGAAGGCATGATCATTGATCCGAGTCATTTGAAAATACCGAATATTTCCGGGCCTCTGGTGATTGAAGGGGCTGGCGGGTTGATGGTGCCGATCAATCGTAAAGCATTGTTTCTGGATGTTTTCGCAGATTGGCAGGCTCCCGTCATTTTATGCGCCCGCACTCAATTAGGCACCATAAACCACACGCTTTTATCACTGCGCGCCTTGCAACACGCGGGGTGCCCTACGATCGGAGTTGCTTTTATCGGGGATGCAGAACCAGAGGTGGAGCAAACTATTTGTAATTTTGGCAAGACCCGGCACCTTGGACGCTTACCGATGATGGAACACCTGACACCCGAAACCTTGAGAACGAGTTTTGCCAAAGAATTTGACCTTGGGAGCTTCATATGACCGCAAGTGCATTTGATGCCAAACACTTATGGCACCCTTATACCAATGTGGTCAAACCCGGGCCAACCTATAAGATAGCTTCAGCCAAAGGTGTTCATCTAACGCTGGATGATGGCACCAGAATGATCGATGCAATGTCATCTTGGTGGAGTGCAATTCACGGGTATGGCCAAACCTCAATCATTCAGGCGGTCAAGGATCAGGCTGACTGTATGCCTCATGTTATGTTTGGCGGGTTAACCCATGATCCGGCAATATCATTGGGGCAAAAGCTGCTGGCCATTACACCGCCATCCATGCAGCGTATTTTCTATTCGGATTCAGGATCGGTTGCCGTTGAAGTGGCCATGAAAATGGCCGTGCAATACCAACATGCTACAGGGCGCCCCGATAAAACCCAGTTTGTCACGGTGCGATCCGGTTATCATGGCGATACATGGAAAGCGATGAGCGTTTGTGATCCGGTAACGGGCATGCACCATCTGTTTCAAAATGCCCTGAGTGTTC